>NZ_LZSG01000043.1 GCF_001665395.1 Mycobacterium sp. 1164966.3 | reverse complement strand
CCGCACCGATGAGCAGGTCAAGATCCGCGGGTATCGCATCGAACTCGGCGAAATCCAAACGGCGCTGGCAAGTTTGGCCGGAGTGGAGCAGGCGGTGGTGGTTGCCCGTGAGGACCGCCCCGGGGATAAGCGCCTGGTCGGCTATGTGACCGGCACCGCCGACCCAGCCGAGGCGCGCCGCGTGCTGAGCGAGCGGCTGCCGGCCTACATGGTTCCGGCGGCGGTGGTGGTGATCGACGCGCTGCCAGTAACACCCAACGGCAAACTCGACCGGCGTGCCCTGCCGGCTCCGGAGTATCGCGAGCTTGATCGTTACCGCGCCCCGAGCACCCCCACCGAAGAAATTCTGGCCGGTATTTACGCGCAAGTGTTGAGTGTTGAACGCGTCGGGGTCGACGACTCGTTCTTCGATTTGGGTGGGGATTCGCTGTCGGCGATGCGCCTGGTCGCCGCGGTCAAGGCCGCACTGGATGCAGATCTTTCCGTCCGCGCGGTGTTCGAGGCGCCCACGGTTGCCCGCCTGGCGCCGCGGGTCGGGGCCGAGGCAGGTCGGTATGCGCCGCTGGTGCCCGTAGAGCGCCCCGCGGTGGTGCCGTTGTCGTTTGCCCAAAACCGGTTATGGTTCATCGACCAGTTACAGGGCCCTTCACCGATCTACAACCTGCCGATGTCGTTGCGCCTGCGAGGGCCGCTTGACACCGAGGCGTTGGGTGCGGCGCTGGCCGATGTGGTGGGTCGCCATGAGAGTCTGCGCACGCTGTTCCCGGCCGCCGAGGGGATACCCCGCCAGCAGGTGGTGCCGGTTGAGCGGGCCGACTTCGGCTGGCAGATCATCGATGCCGGCGATTGGCCACCCGCCCGGCTGGGTGAGGCCCTCGATGCGGTGGTGCGGTACAAGTTTGACCTGTCCACCCAAATCCCGCTGCACGCCAGGCTTTTCCGTCTTGGCCAAGACGAGCACGTGCTGGTAGCCGTGGTGCACCACATTGCCGCCGACGGCTGGTCCATCGTGCCGCTGGTGCGTGACCTAAAGACGGCCTACGCCAGCCGGCGCGCGGGGCAAGCCCCGGGCTGGACGCCATTGGCGGTGCAATATGTCGATTACGCGCTGTGGCAACGCGCGCAATTGGGCGAGCTGCACGATCCGCACAGTGCTATCGCCGCGCAGGTCGCCTACTGGGAGAACGCCCTGGCCGGCATGCCCGACCGCCTGCAGCTGCCCACCGACCGGCCCTACCCACCGGCGGCTGATTTCCGCGGCGCCAGTGTGACGGTGGACTGGCCGGCGGGGCTACAGCAGCAGGTGGCGCTGGTGGCACATGAGCACAACGCGTCCAGTTTCATGGTTATTCAGACCGCCCTGGCGGTGCTTTTGGCCAAGCTCAGCGCCAGCACAGATGTGGCGGTGGGTTTCCCGATCGCCGGGCGGCGCGACCCAGCGCTCGATGAGCTGGTCGGATTCTTCGTCAACACGTTGGTGCTGCGGGTCGATTTGACCGGAGATCCCGGCTTGGCCGAGCTGCTGGCCCAAGTGCGAGGGCGCAGCCTGGCCGCCTACGAGCACCAAGACGTGCCCTTTGAGCTGCTCGTTGAGCGGCTCAACCCGACCCGCAGCCTGACTCATCACCCCCTGGTGCAGGTCGCGTTGGCTTGGCAGAACTTCGCCGGGCAGGACACGACGAAGCTCGCCGCCGGTTTGGCCTCGGGTGACCTGCAGATCACGTCGCTGCCGGCGGACACCCACACCGCTCGCATGGACCTGACCTTTTCGCTGGCCGAACGCTGGACCGAGGCCGCCGAACCCGCCGGGATCGGTGGCGCGGTGGAATTCCGCACCGACGTGTTCGACCCGGAAACCATCGAGGCGCTCATCAAACGGCTGGAGCGGGTATTGATGGCGATCACCGCCGACACCAGCCGGCGGCTGTCGTCGATAGATCTCCTCGATGAGGCTGACCACGCCCGCCTCGACGAAATCGGTAATCGGGCGGTGTTGACCCGGCCCGCACCGTCGGCGCCGGTGTCCATTCCGGTGTTGTTCGCCGCCCAGGTGGAGCGTGCGCCGGATGCGGTGGCCCTGGTGTGCGGCGACTGTTCGTTGACCTATCGCGAGCTGGAGGACACCGCTAACCGCTTGGCGCACCTGCTGGCCGACCACGGTGCGCGGCCGGGACAATCTGTGGCACTGCTGTTTTCGCGGTCCGTCGAGGCCATCGTGGCGATCTTGGCGATACTCAAAACCGGGGCGGCCTACGTCCCCGTCGACCCGGCGCTGCCGGAATCCCGGATCGGATTCATCCTCGGCGATGCCACACCGATCGCCGCGGTCACCACCGCGGCACTGCGATCGCGGCTGGACGGGCACGATTTGCTGGTTGTCGATGTCAGTGACTTCGCTGACCCCGCTGTGCACAACCAACCCAGCACGCCACTGCCGGCGCCGGCCCCTGACGACATCGCCCACATCATTTACACCTCCGGCACCACCGGCGTGCCCAAAGGTGTTGCGGTCAACCATCACAACGTGATTCAGCTGTTCGACGCGCTGGATGCCGGCGTGGAGTTGGCGCCGGGGCAGGTATGGACACAGTTTCACTCGTTGGCCTTCGACTTTTCGGTGTGGGAAATCTGGGGTGCGCTGTTGCACGGCGGACGGTTGGTGGTGGTACCCGACGAGGTGACGCGCTCACCGCAGGACTTCCACGACCTGCTGGTCGCCGAAGGGGTCAGCGTGTTGACCCAGACTCCCTCGGCTGTGGCAATGCTCTCGCCTGCGGGGTTGGAGGCGGCGGCGTTGGTCATCGGCGCTGAGCCCTGCCCGGCCGAGCTGGTGGATCGGTGGGCGCCGGGACGGGTGATGATCAACGTCTACGGCCCGACCGAGACGACGATGTGGGCGGCCAAGAGCGCGCCGTTGACGGCGGGGTCGGGGTCACCGCCGATCGGCTCGCCGGTGCCGGGGGCAGCCTTCTTCGTACTGGACGGCTGGTTGCGCCCGGTGCCGACCGGTGTAGTCGGCGAGTTGTATATCGTCGGCCGCGGCGTCGGGTGTGGGTACTGGCGCCGGGCCGGGTTGACCGCGTCGCGGTTCGTGGCATGTCCGTTCGTGGACGGTGCGGATGTGCCAGCACAACCTGGACAACCTGGACAACGCATGTATCGCACTGGGGATTTGGTGCGTTGGCGCCCGGATGGGCAGCTGGATTATCTAGGCCGCGTCGATGAGCAGGTCAAGATCCGCGGCTATCGCATCGAGTTGGGCGAAGTTCAGGCGGCGCTGGCCGGGCTGAACGGGGTGGAGCAGGCAGTGGTGATCGCCCGCGAGGATCAGCCCGGCGACAAACGCCTGGTGGGTTACATCACCGGGACGGCCGACCCGGCCGAGACCCGTGCGGCGCTGGCCGCGCGCCTACCCGCATACATGATCCCCGCGGCGGTGGTGGCGCTTGACGAATGGCCGATGACGGTCAACGGGAAACTTGACAGACGCGCCCTGCCGGCGCCGGAATATCAGGGCACCGATCGGTACCGCGCCCCGGCCACCCCCACCGAGGAGACGCTGGCCGACATCTACGCAGCGGTACTCGGGCTCGAGCGGGTCGGGGTCGACGACTCGTTCTTCGACCTGGGCGGGGATTCGTTGTCGGCGATGCGCGTGATCGCGGAGATCAACACTCGCCTGGGAACACATGTCGCGGTGCGCACCTTGTTCCACGCGCCGTCCGTTCGAACCTTGAGCCGGCAGCTGGGCACAGATGCCAGTGAGTTAGAAGTCGTCCCTGTCGAGGTC
The DNA here is from genome assembly GCF_001665395.1 of Mycobacterium sp. 1164966.3. Classification (GTDB taxonomy): domain Bacteria; phylum Actinomycetota; class Actinomycetes; order Mycobacteriales; family Mycobacteriaceae; genus Mycobacterium. The sequence goes on along the minus strand of NZ_LZSG01000043.1, from coordinate 47,206 downwards.
CTCAAAGAGGGTACCGGTGTGCCGCTGTTCTGCATCCATCCCGGGGGTGGGATGAGTTGGCCGTATCAGCGTCTTAGCCATTACTTGGACTGCCCGATCATCGGAATTCAACAACTCCTTGAGGGCGATGAAACCGAACCTCGGTCAATTCGCCAGATGGCGAGGAACTATGCCGACAGGATCCAAGAGGTGAATCCCAGCGGGCCCTACAATCTTCTCGGCTGGTCTTTTGGCGGCCTCGTCGCTCATGAAATCGCCGTCGAGCTTCGGCAACGCGGATATGTAATCGGGCGCCTGATCATTCTCGATGCGCAATTCAGTCTCGAGGGCGCGACCGTGCCGAACCATCCGTTCGAGGACAAACAGATGCTGGAAGAAGCCTTCCGGTTCTGCGGGATCGATATACCCGAGCAGGACGAGCCAGTGACCTACGAGCAGCTGGAAAAGGTGATGCTCGAACGGGGAGTCACAGAATTTCCCCGGTACAAACGGCTCGTGGATTGGCTAATTCAAAACTTCAATAAGAACATGGAGTTGCAGCGAACTCACGAGCCCCGCATCTTCGATGGTGATGTCACCGTCTTTTCGGCTGCGCGGGATGAGAGCGATCGGGGTTCATATCTTGTTCAGGCTTGGCGGCCACACGTCGCCGGCGACATTACCGAATACCCGGTTGACTGCCCGCATGAAGAAATGTTGACCGTCGAATCGCTCAACCTGTATGGCCAACAACTCAAACTATTATTGGAAAGTTGAGGCCGTCGGTTCGGCCCGGCAGTCGACGTAGGCCAGCGCGTCGGCTTTCGGATGCCGTGGCCATTGTGGCCTCAGTCACGGGCGATTCCAGTGATCTGCTGTTACGTGTTTTGCCTGTTCAGGCACACCTCGACGCGCCACATAGGTGCTTCGGCTGTAACACGTTGTTAACAGAAGGTGCCTAGTGTTCGGGTATGGACCGACAGAAGGAATTCGTCCTCCGTACCCTCGAAGAGCGAGACATCCGCTTCGTGCGGCTGTGGTTCACCGACGTGCTCGGCTATCTCAAGTCGGTCGCAATCGCGCCGGCCGAACTCGAAGGCGCCTTCGAGGAAGGCATCGGCTTCGACGGGTCGTCGATCGAAGGATTCGCCCGGGTTTCCGAGTCCGACACCGTCGCCCACCCGGACCCGTCGAGCTTCCAGGTGCTGCCCTGGACCACCAGCGCCGGCCACCACCACTCGGCCCGAATGTTCTGCGACATCACCATGCCGGACGGCTCGCCGTCGTGGGCGGACCCGCGGCACGTCCTGCGGCGTCAGCTCGCCAAGGCCAACGACCTGGGCTTCTCCTGCTACGTGCATCCGGAGATCGAATTCTTCCTGCTCGAGCCCGGCCCCGACGACGGCTCGTCGCCCGTCCCGATCGACAACGCCGGCTACTTCGACCAAGCGGTGCACGAATCGGCATCGACATTCCGCCGCCACGCGATCGAGGCGCTCGAGTTCATGGGCATCTCGGTGGAATTCAGCCACCACGAAGGCGCCCCGGGCCAGCAGGAGATAGACCTGCGTTTCGCAGACGCCCTGTCGATGGCCGACAACGTCATGACGTTCCGCTACGTCATCAAAGAAGTCGCGCTGGAAGAAGGCGTGCGGGCGACGTTCATGCCCAAGCCATTCGGCCAGCATCCCGGCTCGGCCATGCACACCCACATGAGCCTGTTCGAGGGCGACGTCAACGCCTTCCACAGCGACGACGACCCGCTGCAACTGTCGGATGTCGGCAAATCGTTCATCGCCGGAATCCTGGAACACGCCTCTGAAATCAGTGCGGTTACAAATCAATGGGTCAACTCCTACAAGCGGCTGGTGGTCGGCGGCGAGGCGCCCACCGCGGCCTCCTGGGGCGCGGCCAACCGGTCAGCTCTGGTGCGGGTCCCCATGTACACGCCGCACAAGACGTCGTCGCGGCGGGTCGAGGTGCGCAGCCCCGACTCGGCGTGCAACCCGTACCTGGCGTTCGCCGTACTGCTGGCCGCCGGATTGCGCGGCGTGGAAAAGGGCTACGTGCTGGGGCCGCAGGCCGAGGACAACGTGTGGGACCTCACGCCCGAGGAACGCCGCGCGATGGGCTACCGCGAGCTGCCGTCCAGCCTGGACAGCGCGCTGCGCTCGATGGAGCCCTCCGAGCTTGTGGCGGAAGCGTTGGGAGAGCACGTCTTTGACTTCTTCTTGCGCAACAAGCGCCGGGAGTGGGCCAATTACCGCAGCCATGTCACCCCCTACGAGCTGAGGACTTACCTCTCGCTGTAGCGGTTGCGCTAACGTCGATTCGTGACCAAGCCCGCGACGGAGCGACCCAGGCTGCCCAGCGCCGGGCGACTCGGATTGGTCGACCCCCGCGCCGGCGAACGTCTGACGCAGCTCGGCTGGTACGACGTAACCGACCAGAAAGACGAACAGGCACACATCGAGCTGTTGTGGTCGTTGTCGCGCGCACCCGACGCCGACGCCGCCCTGCGAACCCTGATAAGGCTTTTCGAGAACCCCGACACCGGGTGGGACGAGCTCAACGCTGCTTTGCTCACCGACCGGAGCCTGCGGGGGCGGTTGTTCGCCGTGCTCGGCTCGTCGCTGGCTCTGGGCGATCACCTGGTTGCCCATCCGCAGTCCTGGAAACTGCTGCGCGGCAAGGGCATACTGCCAAGCCGCGAGCAGCTGGCCGCGGCGTTCAAGCAGTGCTGTGACGAATTACAAGACGACGCGTCGGCCGCGCCCGGCTCGGCCGTGCCCCGGTTGAGCGCGCTGTACCGCGATCAGCTGCTGGTGCTGGCCGCGCTCGACCTGGCCGCGACGGTCGAGGACGAACCGGTGCTGCCGTTCACACTGGTGGCCGCGCAGTTGTCGGACACCGCGGATGCGGCGCTGGCGGCCGCGCTGCGGGTCGCCGAGGCGACCATGTGTGGTGACAACACGCCGCCCCGGCTCGCCGTCATCGCGATGGGCAAATGCGGTGCCCGCGAACTGAATTACGTCAGCGATGTCGACGTCATCTTCGTCGCCGAGCGTGCCGACGCGCTCAGCGCCCGGGTGGCCAGCGAGATGATGCGGGTGGCCTCATCCGCGTTCTTCGAAGTCGATGCCGGGCTGCGGCCGGAAGGGCGCAGCGGCGAGCTGGTCCGCACACTCGAGTCACACGTCGCCTACTACCAGCGCTGGGCGAAAACCTGGGAGTTCCAGGCGTTGCTGAAGGCCCGGGCCGCGGCCGGCGACCCTGAACTGGGCCAGCGCTACCTGGATGCGCTGACGCCGATGGTGTGGGTGGCCTGCGAGCGCGAGGACTTCGTGGTCGAGGTGCAGGCCATGCGCCGGCGGGTCGAGCAGCTGGTGCCCGCCGACGTCCGGGGCCGCGAACTCAAGCTCGGCACCGGCGGGTTGCGGGACGTGGAATTCGCCGTGCAGCTGCTGCAACTGGTTCACGGGCGCGGCGACGAGTCGCTTCATGTGGCTTCCACGGTCGACGCGCTCAAGGCGTTGAGCGAGGGCGGCTACATCGGGCGCGAGGACGCGGCCAACCTGACCGCGTCGTACGAATTCCTCCGGCTGCTCGAACACCGGCTGCAGCTGCAGCGGCTCAAACGGACTCACCTGCTGCCGGAATTCGACGACGACGAAGCGGTGCGCTGGCTGGCGCGGGCGGCCCACATCAGGCCCGACGGCCGCCACGACGCGGCGGGCGTGCTGCGCGAAGAGCTCAAGAACCAGAACGTGCGGGTGTCGCGGCTGCACGCCAAGCTCTTCTATCAGCCACTGCTGGAGTCGATCGGGCCGGCGGGCCTGGAAATCGCCGGCGGTGGCATGACGCCGGAGGCCGCGGAGCGCCAGCTTGCCGCGCTGGGCTATGAAGGCCCCAAGACCGCGCTCAAGCACATGTCCGCGCTGGTCAACCAAAGCGGACGGCGTGGACGGGTGCAGTCGGTACTGCTGCCCAGACTGCTGGACTGGATGTCGTATGCCCCCGACCCCGACGCCGGGCTACTGGCCTACCGCCGGCTGAGCGAAGCGCTGTCGACCCAGACCTGGTATCTGTCGACACTGCGCGACAAGCCGGCGGTCGCCAAGCGGCTCATGCACGTGCTGGGAACCTCGACGTATCTGCCGGACCTGCTGATGCGCGCTCCCGAGGTCATCCAGCAGTACGGCGACGGGCCGGCCGGCCCGAAGCTGCTCGAAGCCGATCCCGCCACGGTGGCCCGCGGCCTGATCACCTCGGCTGCCCGGCACAGCGACCCGATAAGGGCCATCGCCGCCGCCCGCTCGCTGCGCCGTCGCGAGCTGGCCCGCATCGGTTCGGCCGATTTGCTCGGCCTGCTCGAGGTCACCGAGGTATGCCAGGCGCTCACGTCGGTGTGGGTGGCGGTGCTACAGGCCGCCCTGGACGCGATCATCCGCACCAATCTGCCTGAGGACGGCAAGCCGCCGGCCGCGATCGCGGTGATCGGCATGGGCCGGCTCGGTGGCGCCGAGCTGGGCTACGGGTCGGATGCCGACGTGATGTTCGTCTGTGAGCCGGTTTCCGGCGTCGAGGACTCCCAGGCGGTCCGCTGGTCGACGACGATCGCCGAGCAGGTTCGGACACTGCTGGGGACCCCCAGCGTGGACCCGCCCCTGGAGGTCGACGCGAATCTGCGGCCGGAGGGCCGCAGTGGTCCGCTGGTCCGCACGCTGGCGTCGTACGCGGCCTACTACGCACAATGGGCACAGCCGTGGGAGATTCAGGCGTTGCTGCGCGCCCACTCGGTTGCCGGCGATGCCGATCTGGGCCAACGGTTCCTGCGGATGGCCGACCAGACGCGTTACCCGCCCGACGGTGTGTCAGCCGAGGCGGTGCGGGAGATTCGCCGGATGAAGGCCCGGGTGGAATCCGAGCGGCTGCCGCGCGGGGCGGACCCCAACACCCACACCAAGCTGGGCCGCGGGGGACTGGCCGATATCGAATGGACCGTGCAACTACTGCAGTTGCGGCACGCTCACGAAATCCCGGCCCTGCACAACACCTCGACGCTGCAGTCGCTGGACGTGATCGCCGACGCGGGGCTGGCCCCGGCCGAGGAAGTGGACCTGCTGCGGCAAGCCTGGCTGACGGCCACCCGGGCCCGCAACGCGCTGGTGCTGGTGCGTGGCAAGCCCACCGACCAGCTGCCTGGGCCCGGCCGCCAGCTCAACGCGGTCGCGGTCGCCGCGGGCTGGCCCAACGACGACGGGAGCGAGTTCTTGGACAACTACCTGCGGGTGACCCGGCGGGCAAAAGCCGTGGTACGCAAGGTGTTCGGAAGTTGAGTCAGGACGCCGGAGCGCTGGACGCACTATTCGAGGTGTTGAGCGCAGCCGAGGCCGAGCGGGTGACGACACTGTATGCTCCGCTGGCCGACGCGGTCCGGGACCTCATCGACGCCACCATTCGCACCGAGACCGACGACGACGTCGTCGCGCAGGCGCGCACCGCGATCGAGGCCGTCACCCAATCGCTCCGGCAACGTGCCCGGCCGGTCGGGGTGAGCTATCGCGTCGACGATCGCCCGCTGCCACTGGGCAACGCGGTCGTAGGCGTGTGCAACCCGGTCGCGCCGCCGATCGTCGTCAATCATGTGGGCGGCGGGCGCTGCTGGAGCGAGTTCGTCCTGGGTTCGGCTTACGAGGGTCCTCCCAAGCTGGTACACGGCGGGGTCAGCGCGCTGATGCTCGACCACATGCTCGGCGAGGCGGCCAGCGAAGGGCTGTCCAAGCCGCGGTTCACCGGAACCATCACCGTCAAATACCTGCGCGGCACGCCGCTGGGCCCCCTTCGTTGCGACGCGTGGATCGACCGCAAGGAAGGCGTGAAAGTTTTTGCGCGCGGGACTATTTCAGACGCCGCGGGGACCACCGTCGAGGCCGACGGTGTCTTCATCGAGCCGGCGTGGGCGCGCGACGGGCAACGCGGGCAATGAGGTTCTATGTCAGCAGTGCCTTTCTGAATACCCGGGAGATTGTCGAGATCGCCAGGGCCGCAGATGAACTCGGATACGACGGTATCGGAATCCCCGACCACGTCGTCAACCTGGAGACCTTGCAGACCCCGTACCCGTATACCAAAGACGGGCAACGACGCTGGCAGCCCTTCACCGACTGGGCGGATCCCTGGGTGCTCGTCGGCGCGCTGGCGCAGGTCACCGAGCGGCTGCGATTCGTCACCACCGTCTACATCCCCGCCATGCGCAATCCCTATTCGGCTGCGAAAGCCATTGGCACCGCTGCTGTTTTGGCAGCCGGGCGGGTGGAACTCGGCATCGGTGTGGGCTGGTGCCGCGAGGAGTTCGCCTTGATGGGTGAGCAGTTCGCCGCCCGCGGCAGACGCACCGACGAGATCATCGACTTGATGCGGGCGCTGTGGGAACCGGGCTGGACGGAGTTCGACGGTGAGTTCTTTCAGGCTCCGCGGCTGGAGATGCAGCCAACCCCGCCGCCGATCCCGGTCTACGTCGGCGGCCTCAGCGAGGTCGCGCTGCGCCGCGCCGCCCGCAACGACGGCTGGATCGGCGACTTGATCAAGACCGACCGGGCCATCGAGGCCGTTCGCCGGCTGCGCGAGGTGCGGGCCGAAAACGGTTTGACCATGGACGATTTCACGGTTCTGACGCCGTTGACCGATGCTTTCACACCGGCCGACTACCAGCGGGCCGCCGATGCCGGTATCACCGGCATCATCACCATGCCGTGGATGTTCTACGCCGGGCCGGACGCGTCGTTGGCCGACAAGATCGACGGCATGCGGCGCTTCCGTAAGGACATGACGCTGGATTAGGGCGAGCACTGGCGCGCGCTGTAGCGCGAGCAGACGCAAAATCGCCCAAAACGGGGCCGTTTTGGGCGATTTTGCGTCTGCTGGCCGAGGCACGCATACTGCACGCATGGTGTTTACGGTGGTATTCGCGAATGGCGAAACGCGTGACTACGGTGCCTTCGACAGCTTCGAGGTCACCGATGCCGGCGTGCTGATCATTCAGATGAAGCGCGAGGACATCAACCGGCACTATGTGGCTCCGGGGGCGTGGCTGGAGGTGGTCGAGATGGTCGACGGAACGCCGGTACGGATGTCGCGCGGAATCATCGGTCACCGCCCCAAGATGTGAGGGCGAGCAGACGCAAAATCGCCCATTTCCCTACAGAAATGGGTGATTTCGCGGTACGCCCAGTACGGGCATTCACTAGGAGGTGTGCGTCCCCTGGAGGGGAAAGTGGTCGGTGCGTAAATGCGCGCGGAGGCAAAAGGACAGTGAATGTGCTTATCTGGTGAGATCTGTCCCCCCAGTGCGCCGGCAGTGTGTGGTCGGACAACCATGCACGGATGGGTGCGGTCGCTCTATCGTCGTGTGATCGTCACGGGGACACCGCCTTTGACGGTGGTGGTCCCGGTGGCGTCGTGGATGGGCTGCCAGCCGGGCCGGACCGTCACCTGGTATCGCTGGGTGATCATCGCCATGAGGAACTGACCATTCATGTAGGCCATCGAGAAGCCGGGACAGTGGTGCGGTCCGTGGGTGAACGGGATGAACGCGGTGCGGGGCCGCGCCGTAGCAACCGCCTCATCGGTAAACCGCGTCGGATCGTAACGGTCGGGGTCAGGCCACCAGCGTTCGTCGCGGTGCAGCGAATACAGCGAGATGGCCACCATCGTGCCGGCCGGGATCGAATAGCCGCCCAACTCGATGTCCTTCACAGCGATGTGCGGCTTAAACGGATTTCCCTTCAGCCGCTGAGCCTCATCGAAACACGCCTTCGCCCAGGTCAGACGTTTCAGATCGGCCATTTGCGGCTTGGCTCCGCCGAGGGTGGCTACTTCGTCCTCTAGCTTGCGCACTGTGTCGAGATTGTCCTTCATCAGTGCATACGTCCAGGACAGCGCGGCTACCACCGTCTCGTACCCCGCTGCGATCAGCAGCATCGACTCAGCCAACAGATCGCCATACGGGTATTCGTCGGGCCGATTGAGGTGGTGTTCGACCAGCACGCTCAACAAGTCTTTCGTGTCGGCGGGTCTCGCGATCCGGCCGTCCAGCAACTCGCGGGTAAACGCCATTGCGTCGCGCGAGGCACGGAATAGTTTGTATGGGTTGGGCGGCGGCCGCAAAAGGAACATCGCGGACATTTGCGACTTCACGATCTCAGAGTCGCTGTTGAGTCGTTGTTCCTGCGCGCTGGTGATCGTGGCGGAGAACATCGCGCGCAAGAACGCGGGCAGCGTCACCCCCGCAATCGCCTCCTGCAGATCGAACTCCTGGCCACTGTCAGCCCACTGATCCCACTTCGCCAACTGCCTATCGAACTCGTCGACGATCACATCCGACACCGATGCCAATCCCCGGTGCGAGAACATCGGACTGATCAGCTTGCGCCGCTGCGCATGCGGCTCCCCATCCAATGCGCCCATCATGACACCGCCGAGCATCACCTTTGAGAAGAAAGCAGTTGCCTTAGAGGAGAAGGCAAATTCGCCGCCGTTGGTGTTGAAAACTCGCGGAACGTCATCCGGGTTGTTGAACATCACCACGTCGTATACCGGCAACGGCAACCGATACACATCGCCGTAGCGTTTTGCACATTCATAGTTGTATCCGAACGGATCCCGCATCAGCTGCGGCATCACCCCGACCACTGGCAGCCCAACCGGCCCAGGCATCTTTCCAAGACCCCGCCGGCGCCGCACCACCTCCACGGCCGACTTGATCGGCCGCCGAGTCACCCGCCACGGATCACCCCCAACACCAACGGCGCTATCCGTCTGGCACCTGATATCACCAACGACCGCAGTCATCTGAGAACCTCCGCCATCGTGACCACAGCGCTCGGGTGGGCGGCAGGAGCCACGCCAAGACCGCGGCGAAAGCCACCAACCGCCGCGACGACACCCCACGCTGGAGCATCTCCCACACCGCAACCGTCGTCAACGGATTCGGACCCTGTCCGATCCCACCCAAGGCTGCTGGAGAATCCTGGCCGGCGAGCGCACCGCCGACGACGGCGTCGAGCATGCCGGGATCCGGTTCGGTGCGGGCCACAGGGCGAGCAGACGTAAAATCGCCCATTTCGATAGCGAAATGGGCGATTTTACGTCTGCTCGCGCGGGATCGACTTACACGTCGTAGTACAAAGCGAATTCGTACGGGTGCGGCCGGATGTTGACCGGATCGATCTCGTTTTCGCGCTTGAAGGTGATCCACGTCTCGATCAGGTCAGGCGTGAAAACGCCTCCCTCGGTGAGGTATTCGTGGTCGGCCTCCAACCGGTCGATCACGTCCGCCAGCTGGGTGGGGGCCTGCGGAATGTTCGCGGCCTCCTCCGGCGGCAGCTCGTAGAGGTCCTTGTCGACCGGCGACTGCGGCTCGATCTTGTTCTTGATGCCGTCCAGGCCGGCCATCAGCATCGCCGAGAACGCCAGGTACGGGTTACCCGACGAGTCGGGGCAACGGAACTCCAGCCGCTTGGCCTTCGGGTTGTTGCCGGTGATCGGGATCCGCACACACGCCGACCGGTTGCGCTGGCTGTACACCAGGTTGATCGGTGCCTCGTAGCCGGGAACCAATCGCTTGTAGGAGTTCACGGTCGGGTTGGTGAACGCCAGCAGCGACGGGGCGTGGTGCAGCAGGCCGCCGATGTAGTGGCGTGCGGTGTCCGACAGACCCGCATACCCGGTCTCGTCGTACATCAGCGGGCTGCCGTCCTTCCACAGCGACTGATGCGTGTGCATACCGGAGCCGTTGTCACCGAACAGCGGCTTGGGCATGAACGTGACGGTCTTGCCGTGCTGCCAGGCGGTGTTCTTGACGATGTACTTGTACAGCTGCAAGTCGTCGGCGGCGTGCAGCAGCGAGTTGAACTGGTAGTTGATCTCGGCCTGCCCGCCGGTACCGACCTCGTGGTGGCCCTTCTCCAGAATGAAGCCGGCCTTGATCAGGTTGGTCAGCATCTTGTCGCGCAGGTCGACGTAGTGGTCGTTGGGGGCAACCGGGAAATATCCGCCCTTGTGGCGCACCTTGTAGCCGCGGTTGGCGCTGCCGTCGCTCTCGCTGGCGTTACCGGTGTTCCACCACCCCGAGATCGCGTCCACTTCGTAGAACGAGCCGTTGGCGGTCGAGTCGAAGCTCACCGAGTCGAAGATGTAGAACTCGGCCTCGGCGCCGAAGTACGCGGTGTCGGCGATGCCGGTGCTGGCCAGGTAGGCCTCTGCCTTGCGGGCGATGTTGCGCGGGTCGCGCGAGTACGGCTCCAGCGTGAACGGGTCGTGCACGAAGAAGTTGAGGTTCAGCGTCTTCGCCTCACGGAACGGGTCGATCTGCGCGGTGTCCGGATCGGGAAGCAGCACCATGTCGGATTCGTGGATGGCCTGGAACCCGCGAATCGACGAGCCGTCAAAAGCCACGCCCTCTTCGAACAGGCTCTCGTCGAGCACGGTCGCCGGAATCGTGAAGTGCTGCATGATCCCGGGCAGGTCACAGAACCGGACGTCGACAAACTCAACGTCTTCGTCTTTCGCGAGTTTGAAGACGTCGTCGGGCGTCATTTCCGTCACTGAAGGCTCCTTTACTTGGTGATTCGCGGCCGACGCTATGAAGCTGTTATTGCACGTCAGTCAACCCCGTGTTGCGCAGACGTTACGCGACCATGCCGCCCGCATCGGAATCCGGGTAACCCCCGCCCTATTGTGAGGCCATGGCCCGCAAGATCGTAACCCTCGTGGTTTGAGCTGCCGCCAGGACCATGTCAATGACTGCAGGATCGCAGCCCGGATACCCCGGCGAGACGCTCGGCCTACCGCAGACGGGCCCGGGTTCACTGGCTCCGATGGGGCGACGGCTGGTTGCGCTGATCATCGATTGGCTGATTGCCTACGGCCTGGCCTTGCTGGCGATGGGGTTCGGCGCATTCCCCAAGGCGATGTTGTCGACAATGATTTTGGTTGTCTGGCTGGTGCTGGGAGTGGTGTCGGTGCGCCTGTTCGGATTCACCCCGGGCCAATTGGTAGCGGGTCTGCAGGTGGCGGCGGTGGACGGCCGGATCCCGGTGGGCATCGGCCGGCTCGCCGCGCGCGGGCTGCTGATCGGGCTGGTGGTCCCGCCGCTGTTCACCGACAACGACGGACGTGGGCTGCAGGACCGGCTGACCGGCACCGCCGTGATCCGACGCTAGGCCTGATCCGGCCGCTTTACTTCCGGCGCACTGTGCGCTGAATGCCGCGCATCTTGCCGGCATTGGGCAGCGGCCCCTTGGGCAGGGCGCCGGCACCGGCCCGAGATCCCAGCGCGGACAATCGCGACTCGAGCGAGTCGATTTGCTTGGCGTTGATGTTGACCGGAAGACGAGCCAGGTGGCGCTCCAGTTTGGCCAGCGGAACCTCGCCGTCGCCGTTGCCGACGACGATGTCGTAGATCGGCACGTCGCCGACCAGCCGTGCGGTGCGCTTCTTCTCCTGCGCCAGCAGCGGTTTGACCCGGCTCGGCGATCCCTCGCCGACCAGGATGACCCCGGGCCGGCCGAGTACCCGGTGGAGCACGTCCAAGTGACCGGTGCCGGCCACGCCCGGGGTTACTCGCCACTTGCCGCGCATGTTGTCGAGCACCCACCCCGCGGCGCCGGTCTGGCCTTCGGCCTGGCGGTAGATGCTGCGCTGGGCGCGGCGGGTGAAGATGATGAACGCCACCAGCGCGCCCAGCACCACGCCGAGCACGATCATCATGATCATGGTGATCCCGCCGGACAACACGCCGACGGCCGCCGATACCCCCGCGACCAGCACGAAGGCGCCGATCATGTACGGCAGCAGCCGTTTGTCCTCTTTGCGCTGCGTGGTGAACACCTGCCACATCTGAGCGCGTCGCTCACGACCGGCGGCCTTGGCAGCTGCCTTCGCCTCGGCTCGGACAGCCTTGTTTTCCGCGGCGGTTCGGGGTTTAGCCATAGTCACCAAGGATAGTTGCGATCAGCGCGCCGCCGCGGCGCGGTGGCGGGCCGCCGCTTGCGCGTACAGCCGGCCCGCGCGGTACGACGACCGCACCAATGGCCCGGCCAGCACCCCGTCGTACCCGAGCCCTTCGGCGTACGACGCGTACTCGACAAATTCGTCCGGCGGTATCCAGCGCTCGACCGGATGGTGACGCGTCGACGGCCGCAGATATTGGGTGATGGTGAGGATGTCGCAGCCCGCATTGCGCAGATCGACCAGGGCGGTGCGCACCTCGTCTGGGGTTTCGCCCAGGCCCAGGATCAGGTTGCTCTTGGTGACCAGGCCGAAGTCGCGCGCCGCGGTCAGCACGTCCAGGCTGCGCTGATAGCTGAACGCGGGCCGAATCCGTCTGAAGATGCGGGGCACGGTTTCGACGTTGTGCGCCAACACTTCTGGGCGTGACTCGAAGACTTCGTTGAGCCGCACGGCCGCGCCGTTGAAGTCGGGGATCAACAGTTCGACACCGGTGGCGGGATTGAGCTCTTTGATGGCACGTACGGTCTCCGCGTAGAGCCAGGCGCCGCCGTCGGGCAGGTCGTCACGGGCGACGCCGGTGACCGTGGCGTAGCGCAGGCCCATCGTGTGCACGCTCTCGGCGACCCGCCGGGGCTCGTCGCGATCCAGGGCCGCCGGCTTGCCGGTGTCGATCTGGCAGAAGTCGCAGCGACGGGTGCACTGGTCGCCGCCGATCAGAAAGGTGGCTTCCCGATCCTCCCAGCATTCGAAGATGTTGGGGCAGCCGGCCTCTTCGCAGACCGTGTGCAGGCCCTCCCGGCGGACCAGGCTCTTCAGCTCGGTGTACTCCGGTCCCATCCGCGCACGGGTCTTGATCCATGGTGGCTTGCGCTCGATCGGGGTCTGCGCGTTGCGCACCTCGAGGCGCAAAAGCTTGCGGCCTTCCGGCAAAGTCACGGTATCGATGCTACGCGGGCAGGCCCGCCCGGTTGCCAGGTCAGGGCGAGGCGTCCATCGAGGGCGTCGCACACGGCGTCGGCGACGGACGCGCGGATCTGCTCGACCGTAACGGTGCGCCCGAGCTCGGCCGACAACGACGTCACACCGGCGTCGCTGATGCCGCACGGCACGATGGCTGTGAACGCGGCCAAGTCGCAGTCGCAGTTGAGTGCGAACCCGTGCAGCGTCGTGGCGCGCGATACCCGCACACCGATGGCGGCGACCTTGCGTGCGGGCCGGCCGGGGATCCAGACCCCGGATCGGCCGTCGACCCGGCCCGCGTCCAAACCCAGATCGGTGCATACCTTGATCAGCGATTCCTCAAGGCGCCGAACATAATTGACCACATCCAACGGCTCAGCCAGGCCGATGATCGGATAGCCGACCAGCTGTCCTGGACCATGCCAGGTGATCTTGCCGCCACGGTCGGTGTAGACAACGGGAGTTCCGTCAACCGGCCGCTCGTGCGGCTCGGTGCGCCGCCCGGCGGTGTAGACCGGCGGGTGTTCCAGGAGCAGCAAGGTGTCCGGGCCGCCGCCGCCGCCGGCGTCGGCCAAGTCCCGCTGCAACTGCCACGCGGCGCGGTAGTCGATCGTCTGCAGCCAGCGCACGTCGATCGCGGACGGAGACGACCGGATGGAACTCATGCCCGTGAGGTTACTCGGATGCGTCTCCGGGGCATTCGCGTCCGGTGTTCAGGGCCACGCCGGCGTGATGCTCGGCACCGGGTGCTTAATCCGCGTCGCGGCGCGCGGTGGCGTAGGCGAGCGCTTCGCCGATGGTGTTGTGGTGGAACTGGAAACCGGCGGCCTCGAGTGCCGAGGGGATGGCGCGCTGGCCGGTCAGCAGTCCCTCGTCGGCGAATTCGCCCAGTGCCGCCCGTACCGCGAAACCGGGCAGCGTCAACGGGGTCGGCCGGTTGACCGCGCGGCCCAAGGCGGTGGTGAACTCGGCGTTGGTAACCGGAGCCGGCCCGGTCATGTTGACCGGGCCGGACAATGTGGAGTGCGAGATGGCGAACAGCAGCGCGCGCACCTCATCTTCCAGGCTGATCCAGGACATGTACTGCCGGCCGCTGCCCAGCCGGGCGCCCAGACCCGCCGAGAACAGCGGCCGCAGCCTGCGCAGTGCACCGCCTGCGGGGGCCAGCACCACCCCGGTGCGTGCCAGCACCACCCGGCAACCGGCGTATTGCGCGGGCAACGTGGCGGCTTCCCAGTCCTCACACAGCTGTGCCAGGAAACCCGTTCCGGCCCTGTCGTTTTCGTCGACCACACGGTCCTTGGTGTTCCCGTAGTAGCCCACCGCGCTGGCGTTGATCAACGTCTCGACGCCGGCGTCGGCAACCGCGGCGGACAGCACCTCGGTGGGCGCGATCCGGCTGTCCCGCAGGCTCTGCTTGAATGCGCCCGACCAGCGACGCCGACTGATGTTGACCCCGCACAGGTTGACGACGGCGTCGACCTCGGCCAGCGCGTCGATGTCGAACTCGCCGCTTTCCGGGTTCCAGTGCAGCTCTTCGGAATTCGTTGGTGTGCGGCGCACGATACGCAGCACCGGGTGGTCGTTGGCGCGCAGCGCCGCGGCCAGTGCCGAACCGATCAGGCCGGACGAACCCGCGATGGCGATAACGGCTTTTCGACCAAGTCGAGCCACGTCGTCACAGCCCCAGATCGGCCTCGAACGCTCCCTCTTCGAGCCGGTTCTTGATGGTGGTGAGGAAACGCCCGGCATCGGCACCGTCAATCAGCCGGTGGTCGTAGGTCAGCGGCAGGTAACAGATCGAGCGGATCCCGACCGACTCGTTGCCCAATCCGTCGACGACCACTCGCGGGCGCTTGACGATGGCCCCGGTTCCCAGCATGGCGGCCTGAGGCGGAACCAGGATCGGGGTGTCGAACAGCGCGCCCTGGCTGCCGATGTTGGTGATAGTGAAAGTGCCGCCGGACAATTCGTCGGGCTTCAGATTGCCCGAGCGGGCCCGCGCGGCGATATCGACGATGGCGCGGGCCAACCCCGCCAGCGACAGGTCGCCGGCATTGTGGATCACGGGGGAGAGCAGCCCCTGTTCGGTGTCGACCGCGAAGCCGAGGTGCTCGGCGTCGTAGTAGGTGATCTCCTTGGTGTCCTCGTTATAGCTCGCGTTGATATTGGGGTGAATCTTCAGCGCGTCGATCGCGGCGCGGGCGATGAACGGCAGGTAAGTCAGGTTCACGCCCTCGCGTTCGGCGAATGCGGCCTTGGCTCTGGCCCGCAACGCCACGATCTTGGTCATGTCGACCTCGTGCGTCTGCGTGAGCTGCGCGGTCACCTGCAGCGACTCGCGGGTCTTCGTGGCGGTGATCTGACGGATCCGGCTGGCCTTCTGCGTGGTGCCGCGCAGGTGGGCCAGCGCCGGCGCTGCGGCAGGCGCCTTGGCTGCCGCCGGCGCTTGAGCCGCGGGCGCTTGGGGTGCGGGTGCCTGCTTGGCCTGTTGCTTTTGCTCTGCGGCGGCCAGCACGTCCTGCTTGCGGATCCGGCCGCCAACTCCAGTGCCGGTCACCTCTGCCAGGTCGATGTTGTTCTCGGCAGCCAGTTTTCGGACCAGCGGGGTCACATAGGGCCCGCCGTCTCCCTCGGCTGCCGCGGCCGGCTCGGCTATCGGCTCGGGCTTGGGTTCTGGCTTGGGTTCCGGATTCGGTTCGGGTTTGGGTTCCGGCGGTGGGGCCGGTTTGGCCGCTTCGGGGGCGGGTTCGGGTTTGGGTTCCGGCTTGGGCTCGGGTTTCGGCTCGGGTTTGGGCTCTGGGGCCGGAGCGGGCGCGGCACCGCTCTCGGAAGCGACGCCGACGCGCGCCAACTCGCCGCCGACCGAGACCGTCACGTCCTCCTCGGCGGTGATGCTGACCAAGACGCCGGCCACCGGTGACGGAATCTCGGTGTCCACTTTGTCGGTGGACACTTCCACCAGCGGCTCGTCGACCTGAACCGAGTCGCCCACCTTCTTTAACCAGCGGGTCACGGTGCCCTCGGTCACCGACTCGCCGAGTTCGGGCATCAGCACCGGCGTGCTCTCGCCACCAGCGGCTTGCTGCGGCGCTGCCGCCGGCTCGGGCTCAGGTTCGGACGGGGCCTGCGCCTGCGGTTCCGGTTCGGGCTGCGGTTCAGGTTCCGGTTGAGCCGCCGCGGCGCCTCCAGAGGTGTCTGATTCCGAAGCTGCGCCTTCGGTTCCGTCGCCGATGATGGCCAGCTCGCCGCCGACCTCGACGGTGTCGTCCTCCTGGGCGATGATCTTGGTCAGCACACCCGCGGCCGGCGACGGGATCTCGGTGTCCACCTTGTCCGTCGACACCTCAACCAAAGGCTCGTCGAGTTCGACGGTGTCGCCTTCTTGCTTGAGCCAGCGGGTGACCGTTCCCTCGGTGACGCTCTCACCAAGTGCCGGCATCTGGACGGAGAACGCCATTCGTTTGACTCCTCGATCGTGGGTCGGCCCAGGTGGTCATCTGGCTTACCAGAACGAAACTATCCTGTCATCGCCTATTTGTGGGCACACATTCAGGGCGCAGTGGTCCGGGGAGCCGCGCCGGTCAGCTTGCTACCGTGTGCCCACAGATCAACCCCAGGTAGCGAGGTCCGATGCCGGTAACACCACAAGCACCCCAGCAGTTCGTGGACAGCGCGGACGGCGTGCGCATCGCGGTCTACGAGGAAGGCAACCCCGAGGGGCCGACGGTGGTGCTGGTGCACGGCTTCCCCGACTCGCATGTCCTGTGGGACGGGGTGGTTCCGCTGCTGGCCGACCGGTTCCGGATCATCCGCTACGACAACCGCGGCGTCGGGATGTCCTCAGCGCCCAAGCTGGTATCGGCCTACACGATGGAGCGGTTCGCCGACGACTTCGCGGCCGTCACCGGCGAACTCAGCCCAGGCCGGCCGGTGCATGTGCTGGCCCATGACTGGGGCTCGGCGGGTATGTGGGAGTACCTGACCCGCCCGGGCGCCGGCGACCGGGTCGCGTCGTTCACGTCGGTGTCCGGCCCGAGCCAGGACCACGTGGTCCACTACGTCTTCAGCGGCCTGCGTCGACCATGGCGCCCGCGCCGGTTTCTGCGGTCGATCAGCCAGGCGCTGCGTTTCATGTACATGCTGTACTTCTCGATACCGGTGCTGTCTCCGCTGCTGATGCGACTGGCGCTGTCGTTCGCGCGGGTGCGGCGCAACATGGTGGACAACATCCCTGACGAAAAGATCCATCACTCCCCGAAATTGGCCAGCGACGCCGCGCATTCGATAAAAACGTATCCTGCCAACTACTTTCGCTCATTCTCCAGGAAGCGGCCGGTTCCGGTAATCGACGTGCCGGTGCAGCTGATCGTCAACACCCAAGACAAGCGTGTGCGGCCCTACGGGTACGACGAGACCGCACGCTGGGTGCCGCGGCTGTGGCGGCGTGACATCAGGGCCGGACACTTTTCGCCCATGTCGCACCCGCAAGTGATGGCGGCGGCCGTGCACGACTTCGCCGATCTGGCCGAAGGCAAGCAGCCGAGCCGGGCAATGCTGCGCGCGCAAATCGGGCGGCCGCGCGGGTACTTCGGCGACACCCTGGTCTCGATCACCGGCGCCGGCAGCGGAATCGGTCGTGAGACCGCGTTCGCCTTTGTACGTGAGGGCGCCGAGGTAGTGGTCAGCGACATCGACCAGGCCGCCGTCAAGGAAACCGCCGCGGAGATCGCGGCACGCGGCGGCGTGGCACACCCCTATGTGCTGGACGTGTCCGACGCCAATGCGGTCGAGGCTTTCGCCGAGCGGGTCACTGCCGAGCACGGCCTGCCCGACATCGTCGTCAACAACGCCGGCATCGGGCACGCTGGGCGGTTCCTGGATACCCCCGCCGAGCAATTCGACCGCGTGCTGGAGGTCAACCTCGGCGGTGTCGTCAACGGCTGCCGGTCGTTTGCCCGGCGTCTGGTCGAGCGCGGCACCGGCGGGTACATCGTCAACGTTTCGTCGATGGCGGCGTACGCGCCGCTGCAATCGCTGAACGCCTATTGCACCGCCAAGGCGGCTAGCTTCATGTTCTCCGATTGCCTGCGCGCCGAGCTGGACGCCGCCGGAGTAGGACTGACCACGATCTGCCCGGGCGTCATCAACACCAACATCATCAGCAACACCCGGTTCGACGCGCCGGTCGACCGAGATGACCGGGTTGACGACCGGCGCGGGCAGCTGAACAACATGTTCGGGGTACGTCGTTACGGGCCGGACAAGGTGGCCGACGCGATCTTGTCGTCGGTCAAGAAGAAGAAACCGATTCGCCCTGTCTCCCCGGAAGCCTATGCGCTGTACGGACTTTCGCGGTTTTTGCCGCAGGCGCTGCGCAGCACCGCCCGCATGCGGGTGATCTGAGGAAACTCAGACACGAGCCCCTTCGGAGCGTCGCACCAGCAGCGCACCGCCGATCCCGACCGCCCCGACCAGCGTCAGCGGAATGGACCAGCTGCGTCGGGTGGACAGCGACGATTCGCATTGCGCCACAAAGTCGGTGTGCGGAATGACTTGGTTGAGGATCGGGATGTTGGCCCCGTTCCTTTCGTTGGCGCTCTTGGCCGCGGAGAGGTCGGAGGCGATCCCGCTGCCACATGCCACGGAACCGCCGTTGCCGTCGGACACCGACACCGGCACCAGGAGTCCGATCACGCCGGCGAGCAACAGCAACGCACCCACCGCCATGATCACCCGTCGCGCAGTCATTTGTTGGCCTCCCGTCGAATAACACCTGGTAACAGGGTTAGCCGGTCGATGGCGGGGTTAAACGTGGTCGGTCCGGTATTAGTTCCGCCCGCCGGGGGTATCCGCCGGATTGTTGCGCAACGCGAGAGGAAAACATATGACAGCGACCCGAGAATTGGCCGCGACCCGCGATGTGGTCGCGTCCTGCCAGCAGATCTGGGACGTGCTGGCCGACGGATGGACGTATAGCCAATGGGTCGTGGGCAACAGCCGGACTCGTGCGGTCGACTCGCACTGGCCACAGCCGGGGGCGGCGATCCGGCATTCTATCGGGGTATGGCCGTTGGTGATCGACGACCAGACCACGGTCGAAAGCTGCACCCCTGGCCGGGAACTCGTGCTGCTCGCCGGCTTGGGTTCGCTGGGCGCCGCGCGGATAACGATGCGGCTCACCGAGATTCCGGACGGGTGCCGGGTCGAGATGATCGAGGTGCCGGCGGCCGGTCTGGTCAACATGGTTCCCGATCGACTGACGCTGGTAGCCATCTATCCGCGTAACCGGGAGTGCTTGCTGCGGCTGACGGCCCTGGCCGAACGTCTCGAACCCAGGCAGGTCAAATAACGATGGCGGATGTCGTCGACGCGGTCGTGATCGGTGCCGGACACCACGGCCTGGTCGCCGCATCGATGCTGGCCGACGCCGGTTGGGACGTGCTGGTTCTCGAAGCCCAGCCGGAACCGGGCGGCGCGGTACGCAGCGCCGAGCTGACGCCGGGTTACATCACCGACCTGTTCAGCTCGTTCTATCCGATGACGGTGGCCTCACCCGCGATGGAAGCGCTGCGGTTGGAGGAGCACGGGCTGCAATGGTCGCATGCGCCTGCGGTGGTAGGGCATCCGCGCAGTCCGGCCGATGACGACCCGCCCGTCCTCTACCGTGATCCGGCCCGCACCGCATCGGAATTCGCGCGTCGCGAACGCGCCGATGGCGACAACTGGTGGCGCGTCGTGGAATTGTGGAACAGGATCAAAGCGCCGCTGCTCGACGCCATGTTGGCGCCGTTTCCACCCGTCTTTCCGATGCTGCGGTTGCTGCTCAAACTCGGTACGTCCGAGGCGGTTCGGCTGGCCCATCTGCTGGTGCAGCCGGCGAACACCATGGTGGACCGCCTTTTCGACGGTGAGGCACCGCGAGTCTTATTGCTGGGCAATGCAATGCACGCCGATGCCCCGCTGGATGCGCCGGGAAGCGGTGCTTTCGGGTTCTTGATGACGATGCTCGGCCAGGACTATGGCTGGCCGGTGCCGGTGGGCGGTTCAGGTCAATTGACGTCCGCTCTGGTCAAGCGGGCATGCTCAGCAGGAGTGCGAATTGAGTGCAGCCAGACCGTTTCTCGCATCCAGGTTCGCGGCCGTAGGGCTGTCGGGGTAAGCACAGTCGAGGGTCGGACGGTCCGCGCGCGCCGCGCGGTCGTGGCCGACGTGACCGCGCCGCGATTGTTCTGCGACATGCTGCCGACAGATGCTGTTCCGGATGGCCTGCGCCGCGAGCTCGAGCACTACGTGTGGGATCCGCCGGTGGTCAAGGTCAACTATGCGTTGGACAGTCCGATTCCGTGGCGGTCGGCGAGCCTGCAGGCCCCTGGCACTCTTCATCTGGGAGCCGACGGGCACGGGCTGGTGCGCTGGATGGCCGATCTGAACACCCGGGTGATACCCGACCGTCCCTTCATGCTGCTGGGACAGACCACCACGGCCGACCCGAGCAGATCGCCTGCCGGCACCGAAAGTGTCTGGGCTTACACGCATTTACCCCGAAACGTGGCCGACGACGCCTCGGCGGAGCAACTGGCCAAATCAATGGACCAGGTGATCGAAGAGCATGCGCCCGGCTTCGGTTCGCGAGTGATCGAGCGGTTCGTGCAGCGCCCGTCGGACTTGGAGGCCAGCGATGCCAATCTGCATTTGGGCGCTCTGAATGGCGGGACCGCCTCACTGCAGCAGATGCTGGTCTTCCGTCCCGCTCCGGGGATGGGGCGGGCCGAAACCCCGGTTGAGCGACTGTATTTGAGTAGCGCCTCGGCCACGCCCGGGGGTTCCGTGCACGGCGCGTGCGGACGTAACGCGGCCAATGCGGCGCTTGCTGCCGACGGCTTCACCGGCTGGCCCCGACGCAAGCTGAGCCGTGCGGCGATCTCGCTGCTGACCAAATAGCGCCCGGCCGAAAGTTGGCTTGGCTGTGCAGTCACGGCTTTGGTTGTGATTCCACGGCTTTGGCGGTGAAACCAGGGCGCGAAAATCGCCTGATCCCCGCCCTACCTACACAATCAAAGCCGTGGATACACAACCAAAGCCATAGGCTCACACTGAAGTTCGGCTCTAAGAGGTTCAGCCGTTCCGCACGATGTCGTCCAGCACCGCGAACATGGTGCGCGTCGGCACGCCGGTGGCGCCCTTGGGGGTATAGCCCCACGCGCTGCCGGTGTTGTATGCGGGGCCGGCGACATCGATGTGGGCCCACTGCACTCCGTCGGCGACGAATTCGCGCAGGTACACCCCGGCCACCAGCATGCCGGCGAAACGCTGCCCGCTGACATTGGCCAGGTCGGCGACGGTGGACTTCAGGTCGTCCTTGAGTTCATCGGGCAGCGGCATCGGCCAGCCGTTCTCGCCGACCTGTTGCGAGATCGCGGCGACGCGGTCGCGGAATTCGTCACTGCCCATCACGCCGGGAATACGGGCGCCCAGCGCGACGGTCTGTGCGCCGGTCAGGGTGGACGTCTCGATCAGGTAGTCGGGATTGTCTTCGCAGGCCCGAACGATGGCGTCGGCCAGGATCAGCCGGCCCTCCGCGTCGGTGTTGAGTACCTCGACGGTAGTGCCGCCGTACTGCGTCAGCACGTCACCGGGACGTTGCGCGGTGGCCGACGGCATATTTTCGGCCATCGGGACGGTGGCAATCACGTCGATCGGAAGCTCCAGTTGCGCGGCCAGCGTCACGGTGGCGATGACCGCGGCGGCCCCGCCCATGTCCGAGGTCATGTGGTGCATCGACGCGGCGGGCTTGATGGAGATCCCGCCGGTGTCAAAGGTGATGCCCTTACCGACCAGGGCCACCTTCTTAGCCTGCTTGGGATTCTTGGCCAGCCGCGAGCCGCGGTGGCTCAGCCGCACCAGCCGCGGCGGCCGCGACGAGCCCTGCCCGACGCCGATCACTCCGCCGTAGCCGGCCTTACGCAGCGCCTTGTCGTCGAGCACCTCCACCTCGAGGCCGGCGGCTTCGCCCAAAGCCTTTGCTCGCTTTGCGAATTCGGCGGGAAACAGATGGCTCGGCGGAGTGTTGACCAAGTCGCGGGCGGTGGCGACGGCGGTCGCGACGGCCGCGCCGTGGTCACTCCGCTTCTTGGCGTCCTTCGCGGTACTCAGCACGGTGATTCGGCGCAACCCACTGTCCTTCGGCGCGGTCTTGGCGCTGCGGAACGCGCTGAATCGGTAGGCGCCCAGGACCAGCCCCTCGACGGCGGCCGAGCCGATGCCATCGCCCGGCAACTCGCCCAGGGTGGTGATGACCGTCTCGGCGTTGCCCAGTGATCGGGCGGCCACACCGGCGGCCCGCCGGATGGTGTCCGACGCCCACTCGTGGCGGGGCTTGCCCAAGCCGACCGTCAGCACACTGCCCACCGGCAGCGACGGCACCACCAGACGGTGTACCTGTTCACTGGCGCCGGTGGCATCCAGGGCGTGCAGGCCGTCCTCGATCTCCGCCACCACGTCGGCGGACAGGAATGGCTCGGCCGCCGCGACGACTGCCCCCGGCCTGTCGTCTTCGCCGGTCGAGACGACCGGCACCAGCAAGACCGAGGAACCCGCACTGCGCTTGGGCAGCGAGCCGGCAACGGTGACGGTTGGTGATTGGTAGCCCGATTCGGTGGTCACGTGCAATCACCCTAGCCACCTCAGCCAGGCCTGGCGTCGACAGCGTCCCCGCTATGCAGCTCGAAGGCGGTCACCGGGGCGTCAAAACCCTTGAGCTGCAATGGGCCATGCGCCTTGGCAGGCCAGTCCGGTAGTTGATCGTGCAGCTCTGCCGACGCCAGAATCTGACATGGCGCGGCCGCCGCCACCAGACGCGCCGCCAGGTTGACCGGACTGCCGAAATAGTCGCCATTGATGGCCAGTACCGTGCCGTAGGCAAGCCCCGCCCGGACTTGCAGACCCTCCTCGCGTCCCCGCGGATGGTCGACGAGATCGACCGCCGCTTGCGCAAGGCGCTCCGGCGACCCGCACACCCACATCACCTCGTCGCCGATGAACTTCACCACCCGGCCACCGTCGGCATGCACCACCTCTGAGACGGTGCCGGCGAATTCGTTGAGTAGGTACGACAATTCCGCGGGTGCAAGCGCCTGAGTGAGCGCAGTGAAGCCGGACAGATCCGCAAAACCGACGCCACACACCACGCTTGCCGTCGTGTCGCGAAGAACGCCCTCGAAGTGGGTGCGTGCGCTGATCAGGTGGTGGCGATGGACAACGTCGATCAATGCCCCAATCCGCGGGACGAACTCCGCGACCGCGCGATAAGCCTGGGCCGTGGCGAGCTCGTCGTGGGTGTGGGTCATCTGGATGTCCGGCGTCCCGGCGCGGATCACAGTCGACTCGGCCTCCGCGAGCCGCGACATCGTGGCGCCGAGCACCCGCAGCATGCCGAATGCACCGTCCTCACCCAGCACCGATTTGATGGCCACCCACGTCGTCAGAGCGTCGACATCGGCCTGGCTCAGCGCCGGGATGTCCGGACTGGCCACCGTCAAACCGAGCAGAGCCCACGCGTGCGCGACCTCCTCGGGCGCCACCCCGAGTTGTTCGGCCGCGGTCTCAAACGTGTAGATCGGCCGCCCCGACCACGACAGCACATCCCCGGCCAGCCCGAACAGCCGGCCTCGCTGCTCTGCCTCGGCCATCTCTTCGACGGTGAAGCCAAGGTCGTCCAGGTACTTGATCAGGTCGGCACGCTCGCGCGCGTTCTTGATTCCGGCCGCCTCGAGTGCGTCGAAGTCCAGTGGCGATCGCGAGCGCGGCGATGCCGGGCGTGGGGGCACCCCCGCGAAGCCGGGGGACGGGTCGCCACCATCAGTCGCAGCATCGGACACCTGCCCAAGTCTGCCAGCAATACCCCTCATTAGGGTGAGACGACGTGACCGACCTGCAGCACGGACCACTGGAAGACCGTCATCGTGAGCTGGGTGCGAATTTCGCCGAGTTCAGCGGCTGGCTGATGCCGGTGTCGTACGCCGGAACGGTCAGCGAACACAACGCCACCCGCAACGCCGTCGGCCTGTTCGACGTCAGTCATCTGGGCAAGGCATTGGTCCGCGGGCCGGGTGCGGCGCAGTTCGTCAACTCCGCGCTCACCAACGACCTGAGCCGCATCGGGCCGGGCAAAGCGCAATATACGTTGTGCTGCACCGAATCTGGCGGCGTCATCGACGACCTGATCGCCTACTACGTGGACGACGACGAGATCTTTCTGGTGCCCAACGCCGCTAACACCGCCGCCGTGGTCGACGCGCTGCAGGCCGCCGCGCCCACTGGGCTGAACATCAGCAACCAGCATCGGTCGTATGCGGTGCTGGCCGTACAAGGTCCTCGTTCGACGGATGTGCTGGCCGCGCTGGCGCTGCCCGCCGACATGGATTACATGGGCTATGCCGATGCCTCCTATTCCGGGGTGCCGGTGCGGGTCTGCCGCACGGGCTACACCGGCGAGCACGGTTACGAACTGCTGCCACCGTGGGAGTCGGCGGGAGTCGTGTTCGATGCCCTCGTGGCGGCTGTCGCGGATGCCGGCGGTGAGCCCGCGGGACTGGGGGCACGTGACACGCTGCGCACCGAGATGGGTTATCCGCTGCACGGCCACGAGCTTTCGCTGGATATCTCGCCGCTGCAGGCCCGCTGCGGGTGGGCGGTCGGCTGGAAGAAGGAGGCGTTCTTCGGCCGTGACGCGCTGCTCGCCGAGAAGGAGGCCGGGCCACCGCGGCTGCTGCGCGGACTGCGCATGGTCGGTCGCGGTGTGCTACGTCCCGGGCTGAGGGTGCTCGCCGGCGACGCACCGGTGGGGGTCACCACCTCGGGTACGTTCTCGCCGACCCTGCAGATCGGAATCGGGTTGGCGCTCATCGACACCGACGCCGGCGTCGAGGACGGCCAGCGAATCATCGTCGACGTGCGGGGCCGTCCCGTGGAGTGCGAAGTGGTGCGACCGCCGTTCGTCGCCGTCAAGACCCGGTAGCGGACCAGCATTTGCACGGCAAATATCAATTGGCACCCGGGGATACAATCAGCGCCATGACCCGCGGCTCCCTCGAGTTCACGGTTTCGCCCGCGACAAATCCGGCCACCCGCGCCGAACGTGAATCGATCCTGACTGACCCCGGCTTCGGCAAATACCACACCGATCACATGGTGTCGATCGACTATCTGGACGGAAAAGGCTGGCACAACGCGCGGGTCATCGGCTACGGCCCGATCGAGCTGGATCCGTCGGCGATTGTGCTGCACTACGCGCAGGAAGTGTTCGAGGGCCTCAAGGCCTACCGCTGGGCGGACGGGTCGATCGTGTCCTTTCGTCCGGACGCCAACGCCGCCCGGTTGCACTCGTCGGCGCGGCGGCTGGCGATTCCCCAACTGCCCGACGGGGTGTTCATCGAATCGCTATGCCAGCTCATCGCCGTCGACAACGCCTGGGTGCCGCGGGCCGGCGGCGAGGAAGCGCTGTATCTGCGACCGTTCGTCTTCGCCACCGAGCCGGGCCTCGGGGTGCGGCCGGCCAAGGAGTACCGGTACCTGCTGATCGCCTCGCCGGCCGGGGCGTACTTCAAGGGCGGCATCAATCCTGTCACCGTCTGGGTGTCGACGGAGTATGTGCGGGCCAGCCCCGGGGGCACCGGCGCGGCCAAGTTCGGCGGTAACTATGCCGCCTCGCTGCTGGCCCAGGCCGAAGCCGCCGAGCACGGCTGCGACCAGGTGGTGTGGCTGGATGCCGTCGAACGTCGCTTCGTCGAAGAGATGGGCGGGATGAACATCTTCTTCGTGTTCGGAAGCGGCGGATCGGCACGACTGGTCACACCCGAGCTGTCCGGCTCGCTGTTGCCCGGCATTACCCGGGATTCGTTGCTGCAGTTGGCCACTGACGCCGGGTTCGCCATCGAGGAACGCAAGATCGACATCGACGAGTGGCAGAAGAAAACCGCCGCCGGGGAGATCACCGAGGTGTTCGCCTGCGGTACCGCCGCGGTCATCACGCCGATCGGGCGGGTCAAGTACGGGGACAGCGAATTCACCATCGCCGACGGCAAATCCGGTGAGGTGACGATGGCCCTGCGCGACACCCTGACCGGCATCCAGCGCGGCACCTTCGCCGACACCCACGGCTGGATGACGCGACTGGGTTAGGACCCGCGCTCGAGCGTGACGTTCGGCGATTAGGTGCGCACCAAAGCCGCCAATGCCACGGCGCACACCGTCGTGGTGAGCTCGATCGCGGCGCCCAGCACGTCGCCGGTGATACCGCCGAACCGGCGCACGCAGTGCGCCACCAACCCCGCGCCGCAACAAATCGCCACCAGCACCGCAACCGGCCCCTGCCAGAGTCGTGCGTCAGCGGGCACCGCGACGGCCAGCAGCACCGCAAGCCAGGCCGCCACCACCGGCGTGGACTGGGTGCCGGCGACCCGCACGCCGAGGGAGCTGCCGTCGGCCGCGGGCACCGAGCGCCGGCAAGCCAGCACCGCGGCCACCCGGCCGGCGAACACCGACACGGCAATCGCCGGGAGCCCCAGCCGGGAGAATGCCAGCCCCTGCAGCAGGATCACCAGCACCACCGCGGCCACCCCGAACGGTCCCGTCGACCCCTCGCGCATCACGGCCAGCGCCCGCTGCGGCGGCCCGTAGCAGCCCAGCCCGTCGGCGGTATCCGCGACGCCGTCGATGTGCAGACCCCGGGTGGCGAGCAGCAGCGCCGTCACCGCCAGCAGGCCGGACAGCGGGCTGGACGGCCCGAACATGTGCGCGCCGGCCCACGACACCGCGGCCGCCAGCCCACCGAGCGCGGCGCCGACCACCGGCAGCGCGGTCATGCCGCCACGGCCCATCGCGACCCCCTCGGCGCGCGGCACCGGCATGACCGTTGCGAACGCGAAAGCCGCTGCCAGCGAACGCATCACGAGGTGGCGGGGCCGGGTACAGGGGACGTGACACCAGCTTCCTGAAACGTCGCCATGCCCGACAGTGTCGCCACCCCGCCGCGCAGCACCGGCAATGCCACTGCGGCACCGGTACCCTCGCCCAGCCGCATGCCCAGGTCCAGGATCGGGTCCAGCATGAGCGACGCCAGGGCCAGGCTGTGACCCGGCTCGGTGGACCGGTGACCGGCCTGCCACCACATCCGGGCGCCGGGCGCCAGTCGTTCGGAGACCAGCGCGGCGGCCGTCACCGCCATGCCGTCCAGCACCAGCGGAGTCCGCCGTACGGCGGCCTGCGCGCAGAAGCCCGCCAGGGCGGCCAAATCCGCGCCGCCACAGCAGCGCAGCAAACCGATCGGGTCGTGCAACACCGGTCGCGCCCGGAACAGCGCATCGCGCACTGCCGCCGTCTTGCGGGCCCACCCGGCGTCGTCGATCCCGGTCCCGAAGCCGACCACGGCCACCGGCTCGGAGTTGGTCAGCGCTGCCACCAGAACCGCTGCGGGAGTGGTGTTCCCGATTCCCATGTCGCCGGCGATCAACAAGTCGGCCCCGCCGTCGACCTCCTCGTCGGCGATGCGCCGGCCGGCCTCGATCGCACCAACCGCCTCGTCTTCGGTCAACGCGTCCTCGACGGCGATATCGCCGCTGCTGCGCCGCACCTTGTGGGCGCCGACCTGTTCAGACAAAGCGTCGGCGTCCACGGACAGGTCGACGACGCGCACCGTCGCGCCGGCCACACCGGCCAGTGCGTTGATCGCGGCCCCGCCGGCCTCGATATTGGCGACCATCTGAGCGGTCACTTCCGGTGGATAAGCCGACACCCCGGACCGGGCGACACCGTGGTCACCGGCGAACACCACCACCCGCGCACGCTGGAAATCTCGGGGCGGGCACTGACCCTGGCACGCGGCTACCCAGATCGACAGTTCCTCCATGCGGCCCAGCGCGCCCTTCGGCTTGGTCAACGTGTCCTGGCGGACCCGGGCGGCTGCGGCGGCGTCCCGGTCCGGCGGCTCCACGGGCGCGAATTCCATCAGGTTCACGACGGCTTGATCGGCACGGCCTGCCCCGCCACTACCAACACCACCCGTTCGCACAACGCCGCCACCCGCTGGTTGAGGCTCCCCAGTTCGTCGGCGAACCGCCGCCCCGACGCGGTGGCTGGCACGACGGTCAACCCAACCTCCGGGCTGACGAGCATCAGCGTCGAACCGAACGTGCTGACCGCGGCGATCATGTCGTCGATCATCTGCTGGACCGAAACCATCGCCGGACCGTCGTCCCACGCCTGGCAGCGGTCCAGCACGTTGGTCAGCCACGCGCCGAGATCGTCGACCAGCGTCGGCATACCCGGGGACCGCCGCAATTGTGTTGCGACATCATCGGTTTCGATGGTCGACCAATGCGCGGGCCGGCGGTCGCGATGCTTGGCGACCCGCTGTGCCCACTCCGCGTCGGCTGCTGCGGCCGAGCCCGCGGCCAGGTAACACACCGGCTCATCAGGTGCCAGTAACTCCGCGATGGTTTCCTCCGCCCAGCGGGATTTGCCCGACCGGATCCCGCCGAGCACCAGCGTGCGCACCGGCGTCAGACGGCTTTCGTCGCGCTTTTAGCCGACATCGGCGCCACGTTTGACTTGGGGCCTGGGCGTGCGCGTCCGGCGCAGCTGGGAGGCTCGGCCTGCGGCGTAAACACCCAGCTTCCAATGGCTTTCAGTGTTGGTCGGGAATTTCTCGTCGACCATCCTGCCGACTTTGCGACCCAGAACGAACGCGTCGATACCCATCACGGCCATCAGAATCAGCATCGCCGGGGAGATGTAGAGCTGCAGCGGCGGCACCGCGAACATGATGAACAACAGCGCCAACGCCGACGGCATGAATAGGCCGAGCACATTGCGCCGGGCATCCACGACGTCGCGCACGTAGCGGCGAATCGGACCCTGATCGCGCGGCAGCAGATAGGCCTCTTCACCGGCCATCATGCGCTCGCGGCGTTCGGTCATCCGCGCCCGGCTGGCGGCTCTTTCGGCACGCCGTTCCTCCCGGCTCAGCTTGGGACCGGCCAGCGATTTGCGCCTGGCCCGCGCCTCGGCGGCAGTCATGGGTGCCGGTGCGACCGGGCCCTTCCGGACGCCGCGCCTGGCGGCGTCGCGCTTGGGGGTGGGCCGACCTTTGGGCCCCGTGGTGCGCGACCCGCGCGCCGGTGCGACGACGGCGTCTTCGGATGTGGACGGTGTCTCTCGGCCACCGTCGCGGCCATCCTCTTGGCCCTTCTTGCGGCCCAGCAGCTTCACAGTCGACAGGTTACTTCCCGGCTGGACAAGGCCCCAAATATCGGCTTCGTCGATCCAGGGTCCATCCGAGAAGGCCCGTATCCTGCATCGCCAGTGCGTCGCGCGAGTTGGCCCTACTCTTACGGAGTAATGAACGGCTGCCCGTGAACGACGACTCTGCGGCGTCGGATCCCGCCGGTGCTGACCTCGCGCCAGGCCGTATCCAGCTGCCTGCGATGTGCGTCCTGGTGGCTCCGGACTGCTATGGCAACAGCCTGTCGGCGGTGCAGGCCGCCGCGGCCATCGCGACCGGCTGGACCAGATCCCGGCCCCGTGACCGCTTCATCGTCGCCCCGCAGTCCGACGGCGGACCCGGTTTCGTCGAGGTGCTGGCCAACCGGTTCGGGAAGGCGCGGCGACTGCGGGTGGCAGGGCCGCTGGGCAAGCCGGTTGACGCCAGGTGGGTGTTCGACCGAAGCTCGTCGACCGCATATTTGGAGTGTGCGCAGGCCTGCGGCCTGACCTTGCTCGACGGGCCGCCGACGCCGAGGACCTCGTTGGCCGCCCACAGCAGGGGAGTCGGGCAGCTCATCGACGAGGCGCTGCGCGCCCGGGCGACCCGGATCGTGGTCGGGCTGGGGGGCAGCGCATGCACCGATGGCGGCAGGGGAATGATCGCCGAGCTCGGCGGGCTGGAGGCTGCCCGCGCCAAGCTGAGCGCCGTCGAGCTGATCGCCGCGTCCGACGTGAAATACCCGCTGTTGGGACCGTGGGGCGCGGCGCGCGTGTTCGCGCCGCAAAAGGGTGCCGACACCGCCGCCGTGGCAGCGCTCGAAGTCCGGCTCGAGGGGTGGGCGCTGGAGCTGGAAGACGCCGCCGGACGCGACGTGAGCGCCGAGCACGGCGCCGGTGCCGCCGGTGGCATCGGGGCCGGGCTGCTGGCGCTCGGCGGTCGATGTGAGTCCGGGGCGGCAATTATCGCGGAGCACACCCACCTAGTTGACGACTTGGCCGAGGCGGACATGATCGTCACCGGCGAGGGCAAGTTCGACGAGCAGTCCCTGCACGGCAAGGTGGTCGGCTC
This sequence comes from Mycobacterium sp. 1164966.3, assembly GCF_001665395.1. Lineage (GTDB taxonomy): Bacteria > Actinomycetota > Actinomycetes > Mycobacteriales > Mycobacteriaceae > Mycobacterium. Next base: position 16,920 of record NZ_LZSG01000043.1, on the reverse strand, counting down.
GCTGGCCGACGCCGCCATTCCGCTCGGAATTCCGGTGATCGTGCTGGCCGGGCAAGTGAGTTTGGACAAATCCACCTCGCGAGCGGCGGGCATCATGTCGGCCCTCTCGATCGCCGAATACGCCGGTTCGGTGGGGTTGGCGCAGGCTGATGCGGCCAATCAGCTGATCGGATTGGCGTCCGAGGTGGCGGCGCGACTCGGGAATAGCGGCCCAGCAAGGTACCGTTGATGAGGTGGGCTGCTCCCAGTGCGCAAACCATGAGTCGCCGGGCGGACCCACCTGAACTCGGACCCACGCAAGAGCACGTAGGAGAAGCAATGACGGTGCAGAACGAGTCGACCGCCAAGACCCACGGCGTAATTCTGACCGAGGCCGCCGCTGCCAAGGCGAAGTCGCTGCTGGATCAGGAAGGCCGAGACGACCTGGCCCTGCGTATCGCGGTTCAGCCGGGCGGTTGCGCAGGACTGCGCTACAACCTCTTCTTCGACGATCGGACGCTGGACGGGGATCTGACGGCGGACTTCGGTGGGGTGACCCTTACAGTCGACCGGATGAGCGCTCCCTACGTGGAAGGCGCGTCCATCGACTTCGTGGACACCATCGAAAAGCAGGGCTTCACCATCGACAACCCCAACGCCACCGGCTCCTGCGCGTGCGGCGACTCGTTCAACTGACCTTCCGGGTCTGAGGCGGCCTAGTAGGTGCCCGCGCCGCGCGGGATGTAGGAGCACACCGAGATCTGGCCACGCTGGAAGAGCAACTGCGCGACGGCCTGCATGTCGCTGCGCTTCGGGCCGCCCCTCGCCGGCGTCGCCCGCATGGTGAACAACGCCTGGGACTGGTACTGCGACAGGTAGACGATCTTGTCGACCGAAGTCACCTCGACCTGCGAGAACTGCTTGCGGAAGGCGTCGCTGCTCGCCTTGGCCAGGGCCTGGTCGGGCCGGCGGTCGCGCACCCCGTCGTACATGCCGCACAGGGCGTTGCGGGAGATGGTCTCGATGTCGCGGTGCTCGAGTGCGTCCAGGTAGCCCTGGATCGCGGTTTTGACCGCCCCCTCGGACAACGTGGAGCCGGTGTTGGCGCCGTTGGTGCGAACGCCGTACACGATCGCCGCCGTCACGACAGCCACCAGCGCGGCGACCACCAACAATCCGATGATCAGCCGCTTGGGCCTGCGCTTGGGATATGGCTGCGGAGGTGGCAGCTGCTCGGGATACGGAACCGACGATTGCGCCGCCGACGGGTTGGTTGCGAACGCCGGCTCGCTCGCGACGAACTCGTGGCCCTCGGGACCGGGGGATCCGGGCTCAGGGTAGTGGGGTCCGTCAGTGCCGGTCGGGTTCGGCGATTGCGGACCGGCCATCGTGATTCTCCTACGGTGGTGGATGGGGCATGAGCGGTTGCCGCCCAATGGGTGGAGTTCCCCGCAATTGGAGTTTCAGGCAACGAAGTGAGCTCTCTTGGCAGGCTAGCGCACGGCCTGTCGCAGACCGTGGACGAGCCTGAGTCGCAACCGCGCGAAACGCACGGTCGAGAGCCCTGGGTAGGCTGGACGGCCGGATAAGACGAAGGGTGGATTTCCGTGACGATCGCGGTGACTGGCTCGATTGCGACCGACCATCTGATGCGGTTTCCCGGCCGCTTCTCCGAGCAGCTGCTGGCCGATCATCTGCAGAAGGTCTCACTCAGCTTTCTGGTCGATGACCTGGTGATTCATCGGGGCGGCGTGGGTGGCAACATCGCCTTCGCGATCGGCGTGCTGGGCGGGGACGTGGCGCTGGTGGGCGCGGCCGGCGACGACTTCGCCGACTACCGCAACTGGCTGGAAGCCCACAACGTCAATTGCGACAACGTGCTGGTCTCCAAGACCGCGCACACGGCGCGTTTCGTCTGCACCACCGACCTCGACATGGCCCAGATCGCGTCGTTCTATCCGGGCGCCATGTCGGAGGCCCGCGACATCTCGCTGGCCGACGTGGTGTCCGCCACCGGCAAGCCCGAGCTGGTCATCATCGGGGCAAACGACCCGGCGGCGATGGTGGTGCACACCGAAGAGTGCCGCAAGCTCGGGCTGGCGTTCGCCGCCGACCCCTCGCAGCAGCTGGCGCGGCTGTCCGGCGAGGAGATCAGGAAGCTGATCGACGGGGCCACCTACCTGTTCACCAACGACTACGAATGGGACTTGCTGCTCTCCAAGACCGGCTGGTCGGAAGCCGACGTGATGGCTCAGATCGACCTGCGGGTCACGACGTTGGGCGCCAAGGGCGTCGACATCGTCGACCGCGACGGCACCAGCGTTCACGTCGGCGTGGTGCCCGAGACCAGCCAAACCGACCCCACCGGCGTGGGCGATGCATTCCGCGCCGGGTTCCTGACGGGACGAAGCGCCGGGCTGAGCCTGGAGCGTTCCGCACAGCTGGGCTCACTGGTGGCTGTGCTGGTGCTGGAATCGACCGGCACCCAGGAGTGGAGCTGGGACCGCGAGCTCGCGACCACCCGGTTGGCGGGCGCCTTCGGTGACGATGCCGCCGCCGAGATCGCCGCGGTGCTGGCTTAGCCGCGTCTGCTCGCCGCCGGACAGCTACAGCTCGACGGGATACTCCGGCTCGCTGATCTGCGGAACCACGCTGCCCTCGACGAAGATCGCGTGCCACAGCATGAAAATCAGCAACGTCCATAGCCGACGGCTGTGGTCGGCGTTCCCGCTTCGGTGCTCGTCGAGCATCCGGCGTACAGCGGCTGTTTCGACCAAGTGATCGGCCTGCGACGCGTCGACCATCGAGTACGCCCACTCCAGCAGCTCCCCGGTGCGCAGCCAATGCCGGATCGGCACCGGGAAACCCAGCTTGGGCCGGTTCAGCACGTGCGCGGGCACGATGGGCTCGAGGGCCCGTCGCAATGCGTACTTGGTGGTGGTGCGGGTGATCTTGGCGGCTACCGGTAACCGTGAGGCCACCGCGAACACCTCGGGATCCAAGAACGGCACCCGCAGCTCCAGCGAGTTGGCCATGGTCATCTTGTCGGCCTTGACCAGAATGTCGCCGCGCAGCCAGGTGAATAGGTCGATGTGCTGCATGCGGGCCACCGGGTCCCACCCGGTGGACTCCGCGTACACCGGCGCCGTCACATCGGTATGGGTCCAGTCCGAACGGAATCCGGGCAGCACCTCGCGCAGCTGTAGGTCCGAGAAGCTGCGGGCATTGCCGTAGTAGCGCTCCTCGAGCGTCAGCGATCCGCGATGCAGCAGGCTCTTGCCGCGCATGCCCTCCGGCAGCGGCTTGGACACCTTGCCCATCGAGCGCCGCAACCGCGCCGGTAGGTAGTCGAAGGGTTTCAGCGACAGCGGCTCCCGGTAGATCGTGTAACCGCCGAACAACTCGTCGGCGCCTTCGCCGGAAAGCACCACCTTGACGTGCTTGCGGGCCTCGCGGGCCACGAAGAACAGCGGTACCAGCGCCGGGTCGGCGACGGGTTCGTCGAGGTACCAGACGATTTCGGGCAGGGCGGCGACGAACTCGTCGGGCGTCACCACCTTGGCGATGTGGCGGGCGCCGATCGCCTCGGCCGAGGCCACGGCGACGTCGATCTCGGAGAATCCCTCGCGCTCGAAACCGGTGGTGAAGGTGATCAGCCTGGGATTGTGCCGGATGGCCAGCGCCGCGATGGCCGTGGAGTCGATGCCACCGGACAGGAACGCGCCGACGGTGACGTCGGCACGCATGTGCTTGGCCACCGAGTCCTCCAGCACCGCGGTGATCTCGTCGTAGCGGGGCTGCTCGGTGTCGCGGGTGATCGGCACCGCGGCGAACCGCGGCACGAAGTAACGGGTGATTTCGGGGGTCAGCCCGGGCCGGATGCGCGCGTAGCATCCCGACTCCAGCCGGCGTACGCCGCGATGCAGCGTCTCGGGCTCCGGCACGTACTGCAGAACGGTGTAGTGCTGCACCGCCCGCAGGTCGATTTCGGTGTCGAATCCCACCAACTCGGCCAGGTCCAGCAGGCATTTCTTCTCGCTGGCCACCGCCGTGCCCCCGGTGCCGGTCGCCATGAACAGCGGCTTGATGCCGAACGGGTCACGCGCACAGAACAATTCGCGGCTGACGGTGTCCCAGAGCGCGAACCCGAACATGCCGCGCAGCCGCGTCAGCACATCGGTGCCCCAGTAGTGGTAGCCGGCGACGATGGTCTCGCCGTCGCCGTCGGTCGCGAAATCGGCGCCATGCTGGGTGCGCAGCTCGTCGCGCAGCTCCAGGTAGTTGTAGATCTCGCCGTTGAACACCAGGACGTAGCGGTCGGGTGTTTCCGGTGGGCCCCAACGCAGCGGCTGGTGCGAATGTGCGATGTCGATGATGGACAACCGGTTGAAGCCGAACACCACCGAGCCGTCGGCGTCGGGGTCCGCCCAGGTGCCCGGCTCGTCGGGCCCGCGGTGGCGCATCAGGTGTGCGGCGCCGGCGATCGCATTGTCGGCGCGAGCCGCGGTGGCCTGGGCAAGCTCGTCGGTCCCGGCAGCAGGACCGTCAGGGGGAGCCGGAGCCGCTACGAACGCCAGCAGTCCACACACGGCGCCCCAGTATGCCGCATCCGGGGCGTCGATCGCCTTTAGAGTGCTGCAACGGGTCGTTATGGCACACATCGTCGCCCTGTTAGGCGGCGTGGTCTACGCTGCGTAGTATTCGCATCCGAGTTAGCCGACGGTTCCGTCGACCCAGCTTGTGATACAGGAGGCGCCAACGTGACACGTCGCGAGCTAGGCCGTTCGCAATGCTTGTCGCAGGGTACGTTTCAGCGCCTCTTCGTGGGCGCGGCAGTCATGAGAGTCCGACGGCTCGCGCTGGTGGGGACACTTGGGGTGCTGGCCATCGTCCTGAGCGGGTGCAGCTGGGAGGACGCGATGGCGATGGGGTGGCCGAAGGGCGTCACCCCGGAGGCTCACCTGAACCGGGAGCTGTGGATTGGCGCGGTGATCGCCTCCCTGGTTGTCGGCGTCGTCGTGTGGGGCCTGATCTTCTGGACCGCCGTCTTCCACCGCAAGAGGGCTCGCGACACCGACTTCCCGCGCCAGTTCGGCTACAACATGCCGCTGGAGCTGGTGCTCACCGTGGCCCCGTTCATCATCATCTCGGTGCTGTTCTATTTCACCGTGGTGGTGCAGGAGAAGATGCTGCACCTGGCCAAGGATCCCGAAGTCGTCATCGACGTCACGTCCTTCCAATGGAACTGGAAGTTCGGCTACCAGCGGGTGCATTTCAAGGACGGCCAGGACTACGACGGCGCCGACGCGGCAAAGAAGAAGGCCATGGTCTCCAAGCCGGAAGGCAAGGACCAGCACGGTGAGGAGCGAGTCGGACCGGTGCGTGGGCTCAACACCGAGGACCGGACCTACCTCAACTTCGACAGGATCGAAACCCTGGGCACCAGCACCGAGATTCCGGTCCTGGTGCTGCCCACCGATACGCGTATCGAATTTCAGCTGAATTCGGCAGACGTCATCCACGCGTTCTGGGTACCGGAGTTCCTGTTCAAGCGTGACGTGATGCCAAACCCCGAGGCGAACAACTCCATCAACCGCTTCCAAATCGAACGGATCACCAAGCCGGGAGCCTATGTCGGTCACTGCGCCGAGATGTGCGGCACCTACCACTCGATGATGAACTTCGAGGTGCGCGCCGTTACACCCGACAAGTTCAAGGCGTACCTGCAGAAGCGGATGGACAACAAGACGACCAACGCCGAGGCGCTGAAGGCGATCGGCGAAGAACCTCTTGCGACCACCACCCATCCGTTCGACACTCGCCGTGGCGAGCTGGCCCGAAGCCAGTAGTTAAGGACACCCAATGCATATCGAAGCGAGGCTGTTCGAGTTCATCGCCGCGTTCTTCGTCCTCTCCGCGGTGCTGTACGGGGTGCTTACTTCGCTGTTCGCCACCGGCGGCGTGGAGTGGGCGGGCACCACCGCACTGGCGCTCACGGGCGGCATGGCGTTGATCGTGGCCACCTTCTTCCGGTTCGTGGCGCGCCGGCTGGACACCCGGCCGGAGGACTACGAGGGTGCTGAGATCAGCGACGGCGCAGGGGAATTGGGGTTCTTCAGCCCGCACAGCTGGTGGCCGATTCTGATTGCGTTGTCCGGGTCGGTAGCGGCGACCGGCATCGCGTTGTGGCTGCCGTGGCTCATCGTTGCCGGTGTGGTGTTCATCCTCGCGTCGGCGGCCGGGCTGGTGTTCGAGTACTACGTCGGGCCCGAGAAGCACTGATCGACGCCCGAAGGTCACAATCCGGACATCACTTCATCGGTGGCCCGTTCGCCCAGACTTATTTGCCCTGACCGGTTCGGTAGGGTTTGCCGAAGGACCATGAGAATCTCCCTAGCGCGTGCGCACCGATGCAGCTGCGGAACCGCACGCGCTGGCGATGCAGTTGGACAAGGCAGACGAAGCAGACGAACATGAGCGGGCCGAATCCTCCCGGGCGGGATCTTGAGGGACCCGATTCCGCCGGCGAACACAGCGACTCTGGCAGCGAGCCTGACGCCGAGCTGGAGCCCTTCGACGCCGCCGCAGACGACGCCGGCGACCATACCGGCCAGACCGACATTTATTCGCGGGCCTACTCGGCGCCCGAGTCCGAGCAATTCATCAGTGGCCCCTACGTGCCGGCGGACCTGCGGCTCTACGACTACGACGACTATGACGGCTCGTCGGACCTGATCGACGAACGCGCCGCTCCGCGCTGGCCGTGGGTGGTCGGCGTCGCCGCCATCCTGGCTGCGATCGCGCTGGTTACGTCGGTGTCGATATTGGTCACCCGCAGCGACACCAGCCAAGTCGCCACCCCCGGCACGACGTCGTCCGCGTTGCCCTCCCAGGACGAGATGACCACGACCACGCCGCCGCCGCCGTCGTCGACGCCATCCTCCACCGAAATCTCGACATCAACGGAGACCCAGACAGTGACCGTGACCCCTGCGCCGACAGCGGCCCCGCCACCGCCGACCGGCGCGGCGCCGCCGGCGAGCAGCACGCCGGCCGCGGTGGTGCCGCCGCCCCCCACGACCACGACGCCCGCCGGTCCGCGGCAAGTCACCTATTCGGTGACCGGTATCAAGGCGCCAGGCGACATCATCACCGTGACCTACGTGGACGCGTCTGGCCGGCGGCGGACCCAGCACAACGTGTACATCCCGTGGTCGATGACCGTGACCCCGATCTCGCAATCCGACGTGGGCTCGCTCGAAGCGTCCAGTCTGTTCCGGGTCAGCAAGCTCAACTGCTCCATCACCACCAGCGACGGGACGGTGTTGTCGGCGAACGCCAATGATGCATGGCAGACGAGCTGCTGATGGTCGGCAGGTACTCGGCATACCGGCAGGGGTCGGACACCGTTCCTCCGGACGTGGTCGATCGCATTCTCATCGGGGCGTGTGCGGCGGTATGGCTGCTGCTGGTGGGCGTGAGCGTGGCAGCTATCGTCGCGCTGGCGGATCTGGGTCGTGGCTTCCACAAGGTGGCGAGGACGCCCCACACGCCATGGATTCTGTATGTCGTCATCGTCGTCTCCGCGCTGATCATCGCGGGCGCGATCCCGATGCTGTTGCGCGCACGCCGCATGGCACAGGACGAACCGGCGGGCGGGCCGGTAGGCGCGCTGGCAGGCCGGCCCACCAGGCCGTCGGCCGGCACCGGGTACCCGGCGGCGCGCGGCGCGGCCCGGCCGCGTGCGGAGCGGGTACAAGAGTACGGGCACGTCGACGAGTGGTCAGGCGCGGCGGTGGACCGCATTTGGTTGCGCGGGGCGGTCGCCCTCACCGGCACGATGGGCGCAGCGCTTATTGCTGTCGGGGTGGCGACCTACTTGATGGCCGTCGGCCACGACGGCGCGTCCTGGGTCGGCTATACATTCGCCGGGCTGATCACCGCGGCGATGCCCGCGCTCGAGTGGATACATGTCCGTCAGCTGCGTGAGGTCATCGCCGTTCACTAGCTGAGACGACGTTCGTTGCCGGGAGCGTTCAAGCGTGAATTTGCTGTGAATCCTGGGCTTTGGCCGCGCAACCAGGGCGGAAATCCGCGCCTTGGGGGCACCCTACGTTCACACCAAATGCCATGAGTGCACGCTCAAAGCCCAGGCTGCACAGCGAAAGTCGTCAGGACAGATGCAATGCGTCTGCGGGCCTAGTGCTCGCGGCGTTCCCCGTTCGGTGAGCCGTTGCGGCCTTCCTGGTGCTCGCGCAGGGCGGTGAGGGCACGGTGCTCGGCGGCGTGCGCCGCCTCGCGTAGTGCGGCATCCTCCGACGCCGGGTCGGCGAACATGAAGCTGCCACTACCTGGCGTGCCGGCCGACCCCAGCTTGTTCATGCGCTTGGGGACGGGTGCGCCCTGGTATTCCAGCGCCAGTGGGTGGCCGTGGTCGTCGACGGGGCCCAGCGGTTGGTGCAATTCGATGTAGGCGCCGTGCGGGAGTCGCTTGATGATGCCGGTCTCCACGCCGTGCTCGAGCACCGCGCGGTCGCTGCGCTGCAGCCCGATGCACCACCGATAGGCGATGAAGTACACGAACGGCGGCAAGATCACCATGCCGATACGCCCGATCCACGTCGTCGCGTTCAGCGAGATGTGGAACTTGAACGCGATGATGTCGTTCATCGCCGCCAGCGTGAGCACCATGTAGAAGCTGATCGCCATGGCCCCCACCGCCGTGCGCACCGGGGCGTCGCGCGGGCGCTGCAGCAGATTGTGGTGGGCATAGTCACCGGTGAACCGCTTCTCCAAGAACGGATAAACGATCAGCAGGACGAAAACCAAACCCATGATCAACGCCACCCAGACCGGGGCGGGAATGGTGTGGTGCCAGAAGTAGAACTCCCAGGGCGGCCAGATACGGGCCAGACCCTCGGTCCACATCATGTAGAAGTCGGGCTGGGAGCCCGCCGAGACCTGGGATGGCTTGTAGGGGCCCAGGTTCCAGATCGGGTTGATCTGCAGCAGGCCGCCCATCAGGCCCAGCACACCGACGATGGTGGCGAAGAAGGCGCCGGATTTGACCGCGAACACCGGCATCACCCGCACGCCGACGACGTTGTGTTCGGTGCGGCCGGGGCCGGGGAACTGGGTGTGCTTCTGGAACCACACCAACGCCAGGTGCGCCCCGATCAGCGCCAGAATGATCGCCGGCAACAGCAGAATGTGCAGCGCGTACAGCCGCGGAATCAAGATGTTGCCGGGGAAGTCGCCGCCGAACAGGAACCAGTGCAACCAGGTGCCGATCACGGGCATACCCAGGGTGATCGAGGAGAGGGCGGCGCGCAGGCCGATGCCGGAGAGCAGGTCGTCGGGCAGGGAGTAGCCGAAGTAGCCCTCGAACATGGACAGGATCAGCAGCAGTGAGCCGAGCACCCAGTTCATCTCGCGGGGGCGCCGGAAGGCGCCGGTGAAGAAGATGCGGGCCAGGTGCACCATGATCGCCGCGGAGAACATCAGCGCCGCCCAGTGGTGGATCTGACGCACGAACAGCCCGCCGCGGACTTCGAAGGAAATGTTGAGCGCCGACTCGTAGGCCCGCGACATCTCCACGCCGCGCAGCGGTTGATAGGCACCGTGATAGTTGACGTCGACCATGGACGGGTCGAAGAACAGCGTCAGATACACGCCCGTGATCAGCAGCACGATGAAGCTGTACAGCGCGATCTCGCCCAGCAGGAACGACCAGTGGGTCGGGAACACCTTGTTCAGCTGTCTGCGGACGGCCGCCGAAGGGTGATAGCGCGTGTCGATGTCCTCGCCTTGGCGGGTCAGGACGTCACCGATGTTCGGGGGAGTCAGTTTTGGACTCATGATGTAGTTCGCTCCCAAAATGCCGGTCCGACGGGCTCGGCAAAGTCACCGTTGGCGACCAGATACCCCTCGGCGTCGATGGTGATGGGCAGTTGAGCCAGTGCGCGGGCCGCGGGACCGAATATCGGCTTGGCGAAGTGCAGAGCGTCGAACTGCGACTGGTGACACGGGCACAGGATCCGGTAGGACTGCTGCTCGTAGAGCGAGGACGGGCAGCCCAGGTGCGAGCAGACCTTGGTGAAGGCGAAGAACTCGCCGAAGTTGAAGCTCTCCTGCCCCTTGCGCTTGACGACCCGCGGCATGTCACTGGGACGAATCCGGATGAGCATCACGGGGTTACGGATACCCAGCTTGATGTCGATCAGCTTTTCATGGGATTCCGCGGTGGTGCCGTCGCCGTCGGACTGCCGCCAGGGGAACACCGTCTCCATCCCGCCGGCGTCGATGTCTTCCGGCCGCATCCGAACGAACGGCGCGGAATCGTGCGAGCCGGTGGCCCGCGCCAGATAGATGGTTTCGCCCTTGTAGCGCGGCGTCCAGCCCGACGTCCACAACACGGCTTTCTTGCCTTCGGCGGTGTCGACGACCGGCTTCCACGGGTTCTTGATCATGCCGCCGGCAAAGGCCACCAGGGTGCCGAGGCCGAAGGCGCCCAAGCCCATGCCCAGCGACAGGCCGACCAGCTTGCGCCGTCTGATCGTCGAGCCTTCGAGGGCGTTGGTCAGGTTCGCGACGACCGTCTTGCGGTCGATCTCCCGCGATACGCCGTCGTGCCGTTCCTGGATCGAAATCTCTTCGGGGATAAAGCGTTTCTGGTACAGCACGGCGCCGATGCCGATCGCCAGAATGGACAGCCCGAAGGTCAGCCCGTACAGCGGGGTGGCCAGCGTGTAGAGGATGCTGCCGTGCTCCTCGCGCGGCTTGTACTCCCACGGCCAGAACAGGAAGACCAGCAGCAGCGCCAGCCCGGAAGCGCCGCCCAGCAAAAGCCACAACGCCACTCCGCGCTCGGCGCGCTTCTCGGCCTTGGTGCCCTCGATCGGCCAGCGAGGCTCTTTGTAGACGGTCTCGACACCGTCGAGCTTGCCGCCCAACGCCAGCAGCTCTTCGTTGGACATCGTGGCCAGCGCGGCCTCGTCGGGCTCCCGGGCCGAGCCGGCCTCCTTGTCGGTGTCCGAACCTTTCACTTCATCAACGTCGCTCACGAGCGCGCCCCAATCCACAACGTCAACCCGATGGCGGCGACCATGCCGATGATCCACATCGCCATACCCTCAGGTGCCGGTCCGAACCCGCCGAGACCGTAGCCACCCGGTTGACGTTCTTCGACGACCGTCCTGACGTAACCGATGATGTCCTTCTTGGCCTCCATGGAGAGCTGACGCTCGGAGAACTTGGGCATGTTCTGCGGGCCGGTCAGCATCGCCGTCAGAATTTGCTGTTCGTTGGCCGGTCCCAGGTCGGGCGCGTACTTGCCGGAGGACAGCGCCCCACCCTTGCCGGTGAAGTTATGGCAGGACGCGCAGTTCAGCCGGAACAGGTCGCCGCCGCGGCCGAGGTCCTCGCCGCGCAGTGACCGCATCGCGATGGTTTTGCCGTCGGACTCGCGCACCACCCTGGGGCCGCCGCCATTGGCCTGCACGTAGGCGCCGAGCGCGTCGGTCTGGGCCTCGTCGAAGATCGGGTCCTTGCGCTGTGCTTGCGCCTCACCGCGCATGGCGGGCATCCGGCCGGTGGACACCTGGAAGTAGACGGCGGCCTCGCCGACGCCGATGAGGCTCGGCCCGTGGTCGGGCACGCCCTGCAGGTTGGCGCCGTGGCAGGAAACGCAGGAGGTTTCGAAGAGCTGCTTACCCATGCGCAGCCGCGCCGAGGAGTCCTCGTCGGCGACGGCAACCTGCGGAGTCGGGGTCAGCACGGCGGCCAGGCCGCCGGCGACGGTGAGCGCAATGAGTAGCAGCAGTCCTCCGGACAATCGGCGCTGCAGCCGCCGTCGGGAGCGGTTGTCGCGCTTGTCATCTCCGGATCGGGTGAACCGCAGTTTCTTCAACCGAGAACTCCTGTCCATTCCTGTTCGGGCTGCTGGGCCGGTACCGGACTCTGCCGGCCTCACCGGATGAAATAGATCACGGTGAACAGCGCGATCCACACGATGTCGACGAAATGCCAGTAGTAGGAGACGACGATGCTGGCGGTCGCCTGCGCCGGCGTGAACTTGCTCATCGCGGTGCGCGCGAGCAGGAAGATGAATGCGATCAGGCCGCCGGTGACGTGTAGGCCGTGGAAGCCGGTGGCGAGGTAGAAGACGCTGCCGTAAGCGCTGCTGGGGATCGTGGTGCCGTGCGTCACCAGGTGGAAGTACTCGTAGCCCTGGCCGAGGACGAAGAATAGGCCCATCAGGAAGGTGATCACATACCAGCGGCGCAACCCGAAGACGTCGCCGCGCTCGGCGGCGAACACGCCCATCTGGCAGGTGAATGACGACGCGATCAGAACCAACGTCACCGGGACGGCCTGGTAGAGATTCAGCTCGGTCGGTGGCGGCGGCCACTTGCCGCCGGCCTGGGCCCGGGCGGTGAAATACATGGCGAACAGGCCAGCAAAGAACATGAGCTCGCTGGAAAGCCAGACTATGGTGCCAACACTCACCATGTTCGGCCGATTCAGCGAATGAATGCGCGACGTGATCGCAGTACCCGAGGTCCCCACAGCGCTGGTCACATCCGCAAGTATGACGCTTTGTAGTTGTTGAGCACTACCCGGGGCGGCAAATCAATGTGGCGCGTCGCACTCAATAGCTACCACCTGACCTCGTCGGGGATTGGGCGGCGGCTGGTCGTCGTGGGACCATCGGCGCGTGGCTGTGTCATCCGGGGCGTCATCCGAGCCGCCAGTCGAGACGCCGTTGCCCGGGGGGTCTCCTGCGGTTCCGGCCGGGTCGGCGCCGTCGTGGCCGCAGGTCCTGAGCCGATTGACCGCCGGGCAGAACTTGGCCCGGGGACATGCGGCCTGGGCCATGGACCAGATCATGACGGGCAGCGCGAGGCCTACCCAGATCGCCGCCTTCGCCGTCGCCATGAAGATGAAGCGTCCCACCGCGGCCGAAGTCAGTGAGCTGGCCGACGTGATGCTCAGCCATGCGCGTCAGATGCCGGTGGACGCGATGCGGCGAGACATCGGAGACACCGTCGACATAGTCGGCACCGGCGGCGACGGCGTCAACACCGTCAACCTGTCCACCATGGCGGCGATCGTGGTCGCGGCCGCCGGCGTGCCGGTGGTCAAACACGGCAACCGGGCGGCGTCGTCGCTGTCCGGTGGCGCCGACACGCTGGAGGCACTCGGAGTTCGCATCGATCTCGGTCCCGAGCAGGTCGCGCGCAGCCTCGGCGAAGTCGGGATCGGCTTTTGCTTCGCGCCGGTATTCCATCCGTCGTACCGGCACGCGGCCTCGGTGCGCCGCGAGATCGCCGTGCCCACAGTCTTCAATCTCCTTGGGCCGCTTACCAATCCGGCGTGGCCGCGAGCCGGGCTGATCGGCTGCGCGTTCGGCGACCTCGCCGAGGTGATGGCCGGGGTGTTCGCCGCGCGTCGATCCAGCGTGCTGGTTGTGCACGGCGACGACGGGCTCGACGAGCTGACCACTACGACCACCAGCACCATCTGGCGGGTGCAGGCGGGCACCGTGGACAAGCTGACCTTCGATCCGGCGGGTTTCGGGTTCGCGCGCGCGGAACTCGACGAGCTGCTGGGCGGCGACGCGCAGGCCAACGCCGCCGAAGCGCGCTCGGTGCTGGGCGGCGCCAAGGGCCCGGTGCGGGATGCCGTGGTGCTCAACGCCGCCGGCGCGATCGTGGCTCATGCCGGGTTATCCAGCCGCGCCGAGTGGCTGCCGGCGTGGGAGGACGGGCTGCAGCGGGCCCGCGCCGCCATCGACACCGGCGCGGCCGAAAAGCTGCTCGCGCGATGGGTGCGGTTCAGCCAGCAGGTCTGAATCAGCCTGCTCGGCTGCGAGCCGCGCGGAGCGAGCCGTCGCGGCCCACTGGGCCCAGGCACCTGCCGCCCGCAACGGGGTGGTCCAGCCGGCGTCGTCCACGCCGGCGACGCGGACAATGCGTACCCCCGGGGCCGCCAGCCAGCGGGCGATGAGCGCGGTCTCCTCGACCAGCGCGCCCGCGAGCGGCGCCGGCGCCGGAATGACGGTCTGGGCACCGGCCCGGATGGCCTCCACGACGGGCATCGGCGGCACCCCACGTGGGGCCGCGCCGGCCGCGGCGAGCTGGCCGTGGCGGATCACGCAGAGGTGGTAGCCGCCCTGGCCATCCGGCGCGGCGGCGATCAGCTCGGGCAGCGCGGCCAGTGCGCGCAAACGCTGCCCGCGCCACAGGGTTTCGATGGCGGCGGCGGTGAAGTCGCGCAGCCGCGCGGCGCTCTCGTAGCGGTGCAGCCCGGCCAGCCGGGTGACCTCGTGGACGGCGCCGGTCAGCGCGCTGTTGTCCTGCCCGTCGATCAGTGCCGCGGCCCGCGCCACCGCCGTCGCGTATTGCGTGGCTGTCACGCCGCGAGCGGCGGGGCACGGCGACACCTCGACCTCCGGGCACGAAGGCCCGTGCAGCGCCGCACGTCCCAGCCGGGTGGTGCAGGTCCGGACCCCGGTGAACCGCGCCAGCAGGGCCGCCGTCTGCGCGGCCTCGGTGCGGGACCGGAACGGTCCGACGGCGCGGTCGTGTCGGGGGGAGCGGACCACCGACAGACGAGGAAATGCCTCGTCGCTGAGCACTACCCACCACCACCGGTGCGGGAACCTCGACCGCCGGTTGTACGGCGGTGCGTGTGCGGCCAGCATCCGCAGCTCGCGTACGCCGGCCTCCAGCGCATGCGCGCACTCGACGTGGTCGATGCGGCCGGCCAGTCCCACCATCTCCTTGATCCGGCCGCGCCGGTCGGCGCCGTTGAAGTACTGGCTTACCCGGCGCCGCAAGTCGACGGCGGTGCCGACGTAGAGCACCTCGCCCGACGGTCCGCGGAACAGGTAGACCCCCGGCCGGTGCGGCAACCCCTCGGCGAGCACGCGCTTGCGGCGCTGCGCCGTCGTCACGTCGGGCAGATACGAGCGCAGATCGGCGTAGGTGTGCACGCCCTGGTTGCCTACGCGTTCGATGAGGGCGTGCAGCACCTCGACGGTGGCGCGCGCGTCGTCGAGGGCGCGGTGAGTGGGCTGGGCGGCGACGGCGAACAACCGCGCCAAGGCGGCCAGTCGCACGCTGGGGGCCTCCTCGCGGCTGAGTATCCGGCGGGCCAGCCGAACCGTGCACAGCACCTGCGGCCGGCGCCAGGTGATGCCGCAGCGCTGCGCGGCGGCCCGCAGGAATCCGATGTCGAAGCCGGCGTTGTGGGCGACCAGCACCGATCTGCCCGCGAACTCCAAGAACATCGGCAGCACGCCGTCGATGGTCGGAGCGTCGCAAACCATCGCCGACGTGATGCCGGTGAGCTGCACGATCTGGGGCGGGATGCTGCGCTGGGGGTCCACCAGGGTGGCGAACTCGCCGAGCACGACGCCGCCGCGGACCTTGACCGCTCCGATTTCGGTGATGGCGTCGGCTGGGGCTTCTCCGCGGGCCGTCGCGCGCCCCCCGGTGGTCTCCAGGTCCACCACGACGAAAGTGGTCTCACGCAAGGGCATCTCATCGGCCGCGACGCCTGGGCACAGGTCGGCGAAGCTCAGCTGGGTCGCGCCGCTCACTCGCACAGCCGTGACGTTAGGCACACCCACCGACAGCTAACGGCCAAAACATGTCGGTGGTCGCGGTTAGCGTGCGAAGGAACTCGACGGAGGCCCGACCGAGAGGACCCTGATGGCCCACAGCACTGCATCCGACAGCAACGGTGGCGCGACCGGCGCGCCGGTGGTAATCGACTGCGACGACTGCGCGGCGCGGGGTGCGGGATGCCGCGACTGCGTCGTCAGCGTGATACTCGGGGTACCGGAAACTTTGTTGTCCGACGAGCGTGCCGCTTTAGAAGTGCTCGCCGATGCCGGATTGGCTCCGAGGCTGCGCCTGGTTCCGATTCGACGCGATCGCGGATCAGGTGTCGCTTAATTGCCCTGTGGCGCTGTAACTCCTGGACACCGACGATGTGCCCGAGGCCTTTCACAAAGAAATGACAGAAATCTTTCTATTTTCTTAATGCCCCGCTTTGGACAAACGCGTATATCGTTTCGTAACCTGTTTGAGACCTAAAACCGGCTCGATGACATGCGTCGACGGCAGTTTAAGGAAACAACACTTTGAAGCTCATCTGTAAGCCTCCGATTGCGCGTGCCATCGCGCGTTGCATGGTCGGTACGCTTGCGGGCTTCACCGTCTTCTCCGGTGTCGTTGCCACCAACGCCTTCGCCGACCCCGCGGGCGATGCGGTAGCAAAGCTGACAGAGCTATCCCGGCAGGCCGAGCAGACAACCGAAGCCATGCATACCGCCCAGCTCGACTTGATCAAGAAGCTGGCCGTCCAGCAGGCCGCGGAGAGAAAGCACGCGGACGACCAGGCCGCCGCACAGGCCGCCAAGGATCGGCTGGCCAGCTTCCAGGGCGCTGTCAACAAGCTCGCCGCCGCCACCTACATAGGTGGCCGCACCGACGGCATGCACGCCATCTTGACGGCCAAGTCGCCGCAGCAGCTGATCGACAGTTTGTCCGTGCAGCGGGTGCTTGCGGCTGACATGTCCCAGCAGATGGTCAGTTACCGGGCTGCGGGCGAGCAGGCCGCCAAGGCCGAGCAAGCCTCCGCCAAGTCCGCCGCCGAGGCCAAGAGCGCTGCCGAGCAGGCCGCCGCGGTACGGGCGAGTCTGCAGTCCAAGCAGAGCCAGCTGCAGGTGCAGATCGCCGTGGTCAAGTCGCAATACCTCGCACTGACGCCAGGCCAGCGCACGGCTGGAGTGCGGCAGTGAGATGCCGGCCTGCTGGAAGGCCCACATCACCAGTCCGGAGCAGTCGAACCCGCCCGGTGAGGCGCCGCCCCACACGTACGACGATCCGACCTGGCTCAACGCCGCCTGCACAACGGTGGCCCGATCCCCGG
>NZ_LZSG01000042.1 GCF_001665395.1 Mycobacterium sp. 1164966.3 | reverse complement strand
CGCGAAGGCGCGGCCGAGGGCGGCTACCAGCTGGCGTCCACCGGAGTCACTTGGACCGACCCCACCGAAGCCGCAGTTCTGCGTGACACTTTGGCCGCTCACAAGATCGAGAACGTCATGTTGGTGTCGTCGTTTCTCGCCGCGGCGGCACTTGCTCACTCGGTGGGCAACGAAACCAACTACGGGCATACGGCGCTCTTGTACATCGAGCCCAGCAGTGCGACGTTGGCGGTCGTCGACACCGCCGACGGGTCGATCGCCGACATCCGGCGGCATGCGCTGCCCGAAGACGACGATGCAGCGGTGGCCGAGCTGGCCTCCATGGTGTCCAGCGCCGAGAATCTGAGCACCCGGCCCGACGGTGTGTTCGTCGTCGGCTCCGGCATCGACATCCCGCTGATCAAGCCGGCCCTGGAAGCTGCGACATCCCTCCCCTTGAGTGCACCCGAGGAGCCGGAGACGGCGCTGGCCCGCGGGGCGGCGCTGGCATCGGCGAGCGCGCCATTGTTCTCGTCGTCCACCGCGGCGGTGGCGTACGCGCAGGATCCCGGCACCGGCGCCGTAAATCCGTTTTTGCTGGATGCCGCCTACTTCGACGCCCCGGCCGCAGGCACTGTAAGCGCGGATGCGCTGGCCTACAGCGCTGTGCCCGACGAGCCGTTCACCGGCGAGCACGCTCCGCTCACCGGCGTCGTCGATCCCCCGGAACGCAAGAAGTTCGCGCTGATCGGGAGTGCGGCGGCGGCGATCTTTGTCGTGGGAGTCGCAGCGCTGGTCGTTTCGCTAGCGCTCAGCATCCGGCCGACGGCCGGGGTGCGGCCCGCGCCCGACCAGAACATCGTCGCCCCGCCGACACAGTCGGTACCGGCAGCTCCCGCCCCGGCGCCGCAATCGCCGGCCCCGGAGCCCAAGGCTCCAGCGCCTGCGCCCGTACCACAGGCTCCGGTGCCGGCGCCGCAAGCTCCAGCACCTGCGCCTGTCCCGGTACCCCAAGCTCCTGCCCCGGCACCCGTTCCGGTCCCGGTGCCGGTACCTGAACTGCCGCCGATCTTCAATCCTCCGGGACCGGGCGGCGGCGGGTTCCCCGGCAATGGCCACGGCGGCGGCGAAGGCCGTGGTGGCGGCGACGGCCCCCGTGGTGGCGGCGGCGGGATCCCCGGGCTGGGCGGCGGAGGCTTCCCCGGCGGCGGCGGTGGCGGAGGTCACGGCGGCGGCGGCGGTGGCGGCGGCCATGGTGGTGGACACGGCGGCGGCCGCGGGTTCTTCGGGGTTCCCGGGATCCCTGGCCTCTAATCTCCGGTGACCAGCTGTCACTCGGCGTTCGCCTGGCGCTCAGCGGCACGACGCAGTTAGCTCACTGCGGCCACCTAGACACGGTGGTATGCGATGCACCGTCTTCGGCACCGGCTACCTGGGCGCGACCCACGCCGTCGGCATGGCCGAACTGGGACATGAGGTCGTCGGCGTCGACATCGATCCCGGCAAGGTCGCCAAGCTGGGCGCAGGCGACATTCCGTTCTACGAGCCCGGCCTGCGCAAGCTGCTCAGCAAGAATTTGGCGGCGGGTCGACTACGGTTCACCACCGACTACGACCTGGCCGCCGACTTCGCCGACGTACATTTCCTCGGCGTCGGCACGCCACAGAAGAAGGGCCAATACGGCGCGGACTTGCATCATGTCCACGCCGTGATCGACGCGCTGGTGCCCCGACTGGGCAGGCCGGCGGTTCTGGTCGGCAAGTCGACAGTTCCGGTGGGCACCGCAGCCGAGCTGGGCAAGCGCGCTGATGCGTTGGCGCCCGCGGGAGTTGACGTCGAAATCGCATGGAATCCAGAATTCCTGCGCGAAGGTTTCGCCGTGCGCGACACCTTGCTGCCGGATCGCATTGTGCTTGGCATACAAGCCAATTCGGTGCGCGCCGAGGGGGCCGTTCGGGAGCTGTACGGGCCACTGCTCGATGCCGGTGTGCCGTTCCTGGTGACCGATTTGCAGACTGCCGAGCTGGTCAAGGTCTCCGCCAATGCCTTTCTGGCAACCAAGATTTCGTTCATCAACGCGGTCTCCGAAGTGTGTGAAGCCGCCGGGGCCGACGTCAGCATGCTCGCTGACGCGCTGGGGTACGACCCACGGATCGGACGCCAATGTCTCAACGCGGGTTTGGGTTTCGGTGGCGGTTGCCTGCCAAAGGACATCCGCGCGTTCATGGCGCGTGCCGGCGAGTTGGGAGCCAACCAGGCGCTGACATTCCTGCGTGAGGTCGACAGCATCAACATGCGCCGGCGCACCCGGATGGTCGAACTGGCCACCACCGCGTGCGGCGGCGCGCTGCTGGGCGCAAACATCGCCGTGCTGGGCGCGGCATTCAAACCCGAGTCCGACGACGTTCGCGACTCACCCGCGCTCAACGTGGCTGGTCAGCTCCAACTCAACGGTGCCACGGTCAACGTCTATGACCCGAAAGCTTTGGAAAACGCCTGCCGGCTGTTTCCCACCCTGAACTACGCGGTGTCGGTCGGGGAGGCGTGTGAGGACGCGGATGCGGTGCTGGTGCTAACCGAATGGCAGGAATTCGTCGACCTGGAACCCGACGACCTGGCCGAGCAGGTGCGGGCGCGGGTGATCGTGGACGGTCGCAATTGCCTGGATGTGCAGCGTTGGCAGCGGGCCGGCTGGCGGGTGTTCCGCCTCGGTGCGCGGCCGCCTATGCAGTGACACGGGCGTTCACCTCAATCGGCTCGACAGCCTGCCGACAGCGTCAAGCCGTCGTTCGGAGGTCTCGGCGATCAGCACGGGCGTGACCCAGCGGCGTAAATAGGCGCGGAGCACTTCGCCGGTGCGCGGCGGCCGCCCGGGGTCGATCATGAAGGACTGCAGAATTCTCAACAAGTACTCGACGAGGTCGTCGAGGTCGCTGGCCAGCAGGCCGAGTTGCGCCCAGTCGACGTCCAGCCCGGCCAGCAGCGCGTGCCCGAATTTGAAGCCCATCTCCGAGGTGACCCCGGTCGACGCCTTGGTGAAGTCGTGCACCAGCATCAGCTGGACGTGTTTGTCGCCGGGCAGCCATTCCAGGCTGTACGCCAAACACTCCACCAGCGCATCGACCGGATCGCTGATATGCGCCAGGTGTTCGGTCAGCCGTTGCACAAACCGCATCGCCGACCGGGTGGCCGCGGCCTCGAGCAGACTGCTGGTTCCAGGAAAGTAGTTGTAGACCGTCTGCCGGGATACGCCCAGCGTCCGTGCCACATCGGCTATCCGGATGTCGGCGCCGCGTTCGTCGATGGCGTCGCTCGCGGCATCGAGGATGCGTTCGATCGCCTCGTCATCGCTCGCGGGCGTGGCGCCGCCCCAACCGTGGGTGCGCATGGATGAGACGTTACGGCGTTACCGGACTTTCGTGCATCGGGCGGGCTCACTCGGAGCGGTCACGCTTCTTGCCGAACCAGCGCCGCTTGCCGTGCTGCGGCTCCTGCTCCGGCTGCGGATTTTGGGGCGCCCAGTGAGGATCGTCGGGCATGGGTGGCAGCGGCGGCGGAGCCGGGCTCACCCGCTGAGGGTCGCCGTGCATGGGGACCGGCTGTGGCGGCGGAACCGGCTGTTGCGGCTGGGCCGGCCGGCGCGGCGGCGCCGGCTGTGCCTGCTGAACTGGTTGTGGCTGCTGAACCGGTCGCTGCGGCGGGGGACCACTTTGCACCGGAGCCGGGGGACGGTCGCTCTGCAAGCGGTCCTGGCGCCGCAATGGCCGGGACTCTTCGCCGGCGATGCCCAGATCCTGCAGAGAGATTTTGGAGGTCTGCGCGGCTGTCGGTGGGGCAGACGGGGCCGGCTCGACATCGCGCGGTTGGGACTGAGTGCGCTGGCGCCAATAGGCGACCGCGTCGAACGGGAAGGGCACACGCGGTGGTTGCCATTCGATACGCGGCAGTTCACCGGGCTCGCGGTCGCCCGCGCCGATCCGGGAAGCCACCTCGGCATCGATTACCGACCGCGCCGCGGCCATCGCCCGGTCGGCTGTCTCGTAGCGACCCACCTCCCCACCTCGGAACGTGACGACAAACTGCGGAGCGGCCATGGACCCATCATCCGCGGGGCGGGACGAGATGACTAGCTGAAAGTTGCGTGTCGGCGATGTGGGCCAGCGCATGATTGTCGACGTGGGGATTAGCGCAGACCAATTGATCGAGTCGGCTATTGGCGTGGCCGTCGGCGTTGCGGCATCGGCTGTCGTTGTTGCGAGTGCGACGACCGCCCGGGCCGACGACACCTACCAGCAGTTCGCGTCCCCGTCGGGAAGTATCCGGTGCATCCTCAACGGCCAAGACGCCAAGCTGCCCATCGCTTTGTGTCAGATCGGGGATCACACCTACGCGGTCGAACCCGGGGCGGCGAGGGATCAGAACGGCGCAGCGTGCCCGCCCGGATCGGACTTGGGTCGCGATTTTCGGCTCGACCAGGGGCAGGCGGCCTACGTCACGTGTACCTACTCGGCGATCGGTTCCGGGTTCGGCAGCTGGCCTCCGCTCGCCTATGGCCAGACGCGATCGCTCGGCACCATCACGTGTGACAGCGAGCCTGCGGGGATGACGTGCACCGACTCCAGCACCGGGCACTTCTTTCGGGTGTCGCGGGAGTCGTACCAGTTGGGGTGATTCTCGTCATTGCGATCGGTCAGCAGAAGCCGCTGTGGCTCCCGCTGTCGAAACCGCAGCCCCCGCCGTGGTGGCCGCCGCTGAAGCCGATGCCGCCGTCGGCGTAACCGCCGAAACCGGCCCCGTAGTAGGTCGACCCGTCAGCTGACCAGCTGCCGGCGAACATTTTTGCCTCTGCCACGTGCAGCACCATAATGACGCCGACGAAACCGAATACCGGGCCGAACAGTATCCACGGCAAGACGTTCAGTTTCTTCCGGACCGCTATCGCGATGCTGAGAAGGCCGAATCCGAGCCAGACAAGCCCGAAGATGGTCAATGGTGACATGTTCCAAACTTTCGTTGTCGGCAGCCACGGTAGCGGCCGGGTGCATGGGAAGAGGATCGACGGCAGCACTGGTCAGTTGCTCAAGAAATTCTTGGCGCGGTGCCAGCCGCGGTGTGTTGACGGACTTTCAATCGTTGACAATCCCGCGGGTAACCTGACCGCGTGGACTTCGCGTCGGCCTATCTCGAGCAGACTCGCGCCTTCGGCGACCTGATCCGCGACGCCGATCCCTCGACGCCGGTGCCGACATGCCCGGGCTGGACCCTCGATCAATTGTTCCGTCACGTCGGACGCGGAGACCGCTGGGCGGCGCAGATCGTCCGCGAAAGGCGTGACGAATTCCTCGATTTCCGCAGCGTCGAAGGCGGCAAACCACCGCCGGAGCGCGCCGACGCGATCTCCTGGCTGCACGGCGGCGCGCAGCGGCTGGTCGACGCCGTAGAGCAAGTGGGCGTGGAAACGCCCGTGTGGACCTTCCTCGGGTCGCGCCCGGCGAACTGGTGGATCCGGCGCCGCCTGCACGAGGCCGCCGTACACCGAGCCGACGCCGCGATCGCGGTCGGCAGCGACTTCACGCTGGACGCCGACGTTGCTGCTGACGGGATCACCGAATGGCTTGAGCGCGTGGCGGTTCAGGCCGGAAGTGACGGGGCGTCGTTGCCGCTCGAGGACGGCGAGACGATTCACCTGCACGCCACCGACCCCGGCTTGACCGAGCCGGGTGAATGGACGATCGGTGTCTCCGACGGCGCGATCACCTGGTCGCACGAACACGGCAAAGCCACCGTTGCGCTGCGCGGCGGCGCCACCGAGCTGCTGTTGGCTCTGCTGCGCCGAATCTCGATCGCCGACACGGGCATCGAGATGTTCGGCGACGACGCCGTCTGGCAAAAGTGGCTGGACCGCACGCCTCTGTAGACGTCGCACGGTAATTTGCACACCATGACCACATCGGAGATCGCCACCGTGCTGGCGTGGCACGACGCGCTCAACTCCGCCGACCTCGACACCTTGGTGGCACTGTCCAGTGACGACATCGACATCGGCGATGCGCACGGAGCCGTGCAAGGACATCAGGCGCTGCGCAAGTGGGCCGCCTCGCTCGATACAACGGCGGAGCTGGGCCGGATGTTCGTGCACGACGGCGTCGTCGTCGTCGAGCAGAAGATCACCAGCCGCGACGACCCCGGTGCCGTCAGGACCGCGGCGTCGGCTTTCCGGGTGGTGCATGACCACGTCACCGCGGTGTTCCGTCACGAGGACTTGTCGGCGGCGCTGGCGGCCACCGAGCTCACCGAAGCCGACGCGGTGGATTGAGGCGTCAGGAATCAAATGCGCGGAATCATCTTGGCCGGCGGCTCGGGCACCCGGCTTTACCCGATCACGATGGGAATCAGCAAGCAATTGCTGCCCGTCTACGACAAGCCGATGGTCTACTACCCGTTGTCCACGCTGATGATGGCCGGCATCCGCGACATTCTGGTGATCACCACCGTCCATGACGCGCCCGGCTTTCAACGGCTTTTGAGCGACGGCGCGCAATTCGGAGTGAACATCAGCTATGCGACGCAGGATCACCCCGAAGGCCTGGCGCAGGCTTTTGTCCTCGGCGCCAACCATATTGGCACCGACTCGGTGGCGTTGGTGTTGGGCGACAACATTTTCTACGGCCCCGGCCTGGGGACCAGTCTGGCCCGCTTTCAATCCGTTTGTGGCGGAGCAATTTTCGCCTACTGGGTGGCGGACCCGTCCGCCTATGGCGTCGTCGAATTCAGCTCCGACGGCACAGCGCTCTCGCTGGAGGAAAAACCCGCCACCCCGAAATCCAACTACGCAGTGCCGGGCCTGTACTTCTATGACAACGACGTGATCGAGATTGCCCGCGGTTTGAGCAAATCGGCGCGCGGCGAGTACGAGATCACCGAGGTCAACCAGAGCTACCTCAACCAGGGACGACTGACCGTCGAGGTGCTTGCCCGGGGGACGGCATGGCTGGACACCGGCACCTTCGACTCACTGCTTGATGCCAGCGACTACGTCCGCACTTTGGAACGACGGCAGGGCTTGAAGGTCAGCGTCCCCGAGGAGGTGGCGTGGCGCAACGGCTGGATCGACGACGGACAGCTGGCGCGACGTGCGAACAGCTTGGTCAAGTCCGGCTACGGTCGCTACCTGTTGCAATTACTGGAACGCAACTGATTTCGTCGCTACCTCATCGACGCTAGGTTGCGCCAGAAATTCTTGAGGCTGTCGGTGCCGCCGAACAGCGTGGTGAAGTGGGTGGAATCGACGAGGAGGATGTCACCGGCTCGGCTGCCCGTCGGCGGCATCCAGATCAGCGCGTTGAACTCCGTGTCGCCGGCGGCGGTGAACGGATGGGGGCGGCTTGGCTCTATGCGTTGCCGCCCAAGCACGCGAAGGGCATCGCTTTCCGGTGCCGTGAGTTCGTAGTGAGGTAGGTGTGGGTGGAAGTTGAAGGTGGTGACGTTCGCGAGTAAGCCGAGGTCGTCGAGGTCGCGCGACATAGTCAAGGCCGCAATGTCTTTGGTGGCCTCGTCGACTGCGGGACGCAGTCCCCATTTGTTTTCGACGGGCACCTCGAGGGCGCGCATCAACGAGCGGGTGTACCGGCCGAATCGCTGCTGGCGCGGCACCAGCGGGTCACCGTGGTGCTGGTATTCCACTTGCCGCTGGGCAAGGTCGTCGGTGCAGCCGACGTCGTGGTGTGGAGCGAGTAGCAGGCAGGTGCCCTCCCGTTGCAGCCATCGCCGGATGGCGCTGATTTCGTCGGGAGCGGCTTCCTGTTCAGAGAGCAGATGGTCGAGCCCGAACACCATGAGAGTGTCGGTGTCAGCCAGGATCCGCTCGTCGATCGGAAGCCGGTAGCCGGCCTGGTCGATGCGCTGGAAGACCGCGACCGGGTGGCCGGTCACTTCGCCGGCCAGGCCCTGGAACGCCAGCGCCGAACGGTGGAACAGCTCCAGCGTTCCGGCGATGCCCTGCAGGAAATGCGCTTCGTCGTACTCGGGTGTTTCGTACTGTGGCCACAACGCGTTGCGAACTTCGGTCAGAGTGGAGAAGCGGTTGTACAGCTCCGTCTGATCTCGCTGGGCCTCCCAGGGATAGCTCCACGTCCAGTAGATGCTGATGCGCCGCCGACCCGGAGTGTGCTTGCGCGCAACATGGTTTTGGTTGTAGGTGCGGGCCGGCGGCAATGCGCTCATGGCACTTCCTTAGCTGAGTGTGGCGAGGTAGCGGAGCGCGTTCAGCCCAGGCAAGAAGAAGTAGGCACCGCCCTTGAGCGTGGTGAAGGCGGGCAGCCCCTTGAGAACCTTTCGGATGGGCCGGCTAGGGATCTTGTACTCGAGTGTGCCGTCTTGGTTGCCGCAGATAGGGTCGCGCTCGTTGCCGAGTTCGTGGAAGTTGCGGTCGTTGATCCACACGTTCTGAGCGAACTCGAACTGGCGCACCAGGCTGGCGCAGATGATGAACGCGGCAATGCCACGGTCCACGCCGTCGTCTGGTGCGCCCCCCGGCAAGGCCGGACCGTAGGTGGCGCCGCGACGGATCATCCTGCGCCGGTTCATGTTCACCGCGGTATCGCGAGGGTTGAGACGCCGGATGTGCGAACCCAACGGCACCGCGTAGCCATGCGGGTCCATCTGCTGGTAGTTGAAGTCGTTGTTGCGCATGGCATCTGCGCCAAGTTCCGGATCGTCCTGCTTGGGGCTGAGCACAAGTGGGGCCCCGCTGCGCCAGCGCCCCATAATCTTGGCAGCCAGCAGCTCCTCTTCGTCGGGCGTATCGGCGTGCTGGCGCAGATACTCGCGGAACACGCCGACATGCTCCTGCAGCCGCCGGTAGGCGAGGAAACTGCCATTGCGTGAAAGCACGTCCGGCTGCGGCAAATTGGCGGTCGACCCGTCCTCGTCGGGATAGCCGAGGATGAATTCGCCAGCTTTGAGTGGCTCGCCCGATCCGGGTGTGGGTTGTTCGCCGGAGCCCTCGATGACCGGTTGGGACATTCGGTCGCGGTAGCCGAAATGGTCGTGCGCGTAGTTGAACGGAGGTGTGGCGTTCAGGTCCAGAAATGACAGGGTGCGCACGCCGGTGCACCGGGCCACCAGCTTGTCGTGTTCGTTGGTGCACCGGCGGTGCTCGGCCTCGGTACGGGCGAACAGGATTGCGATCGCGTGGAGATCCTCGCCGGCAAGGCCGCCTACCCAGTTGTCGGGATGGCCGGCGCCGGTGTCGCCCAGTATGTCGGCCCTGGCGGCCATTCCCTCCCGGAATTCCTGAGGGAAGCTCGCCAGCGAGTCGCCAGGCACACCAAGCGCTTTCAGTCCGTTCCAGGTGAATGCCAGCGTGATCCAGCGTTCGGAGCTGTCCATCGTGGACCGTGCGTCCGCGGCTGAGGAAACCCGATCCAGCAGCTCCGTCAACCAGGCGCGTCCACCGGCGGGATCGTCGAAGGACAAGAATTCGTAGCGTCCGGTCATCGCCGGCGTGCGGGTCAGCAGGATGTGCTGGATGTCGTCGAGTTCAAGCATCGGTACCCGCTTGAGTCATTGCATCTGGTCGAGCATGTCCGAGAACGCGGACTTGAGCCGTAACGCTTTCTTGATCTCGTCAGCCGTGACATAGGGGTACTCGCCGTACTCAAGAAAGCTTGGAAATTGGTGTTCGCGTACGAATTTCGCGAACGCGGCAGGGTTCTCCTTCCAGTCCTCGGGGAAGCCCTCCAGGTTGGTGAACACAGTCGTGATGCCGGTCTGGCTGAACAAGGCCACCGCATCCTCGGTGTACTTGTCGAAGTCGGTGTCGAAAATGCCTTGATACTGGAAATGCAGGCCTGAGCCGACGTCGAACAGCACCCAGCGCAGATAGTGCAGCCGCAGCGGCGCGAGCACCTCCGGGCTTGCCGCGATCGCCTCTTCTATCTGCTTGCCGTAAGCGCGGATGGCCTCTTCGCGGCCTTCCTTGACCTTGGCGATGATCGAAAACCCGTAGCAGGCAGGCGTTCTCGGGAAAACCGGTCCGTACCTGCCGCGCTCGAGCTCAAAGTAGCCGTCCTTGGGGATGGCCATCGCAGCGGGTTTGCTCCAGTCTGTCGCCGCCACGGCGCTCTCCCTACTGTCGGTAGCTGGCCAGGAAGTTGCCCAGCCGTTCGATGGCGGCCGCGAGGTCGCGAGCCCACGGCAGCGTCACGATGCGCAGGTGATCGGGTTCCGGCCAATTGAATCCGGTGCCCTGAGTGACCAGGATCTTCTCCGACAGCAGCAGGTCGAGTACCAGCTGCTCGTCGTCGGCGATGTCGTACACCTCGGGGTCCAGCCGAGGAAACGCATACAGCGCACCCTCGGGTTTGACGCACGACACTCCAGGAATCTCGTTGAGCTTGCTCCAGGCCACGTCGCGTTGTTCGAGCAGCCGGCCACCGGGAAGCACCAGATCCTCGATGCTCTGGTGGCCACCGAGCGCTACCTGAATGGCATGCTGCGCAGGGACATTCGGGCACAAGCGCATGTTGGCCAACAGGTTGATGCCTTCGATGAAGCTGCTGGCGTGGTCCTGCGGACCGGTGATCGCCAGCCAGCCGGCCCGGTAGCCGGCGACCCGATAGGCCTTGGACAGGCCGTTGAAGGTCAGGCACAACATGTCTGGGGCCACGGTGGCCACGCTGATGTGCTTGGCGTCGTCGTAGAGGATCTTGTCGTAGATCTCGTCGGCCAGCAGTAGCAGTTGATGCTTGCGTGCCAAATCGACCATCTGGCAAAGGATTTCGCTGCTGTATACGGCGCCGGTGGGGTTGTTCGGGTTGATGACGACCAGCGCCGTGGTGCGCTCGGTGATCTTCGATTCCAGGTCGGCGATATCGGGCTGCCAGCCCTGGGTCTCGTCGCACAGGTAATGCACGGGCGTGCCGCCCGCGAGTGAGGTCGACGCCGTCCACAGCGGGTAGTCCGGCGAGGGAATCAACACCTGGTCGCCGTTGTCGAGCAGCGCTTGCAGCGTCATCGTGATCAGTTCGGAGACCCCGTTGCCCAGGTAGACATCGTCGACGTCGAACCGGGGGAAGCCGTCGACGAGTTCGTAACGGGTGACCACCGCACGCCGCGCCGGCAGGATGCCCTGGGAATCCGAATACCCCTGCGCGTAGGGCAGTGCCTGGATCATGTCGCGCATGATCACATCGGGTGCCTCGAAGCCGAACGGTGCCGGATTGCCGATGTTGAGCTTGAGGATGCGGTGCCCCTCAGCCTCCAGCCGTGCGGCGTGCGCGTGCACCGGTCCGCGGATTTCGTAGAGAACATCCTGCAGCTTGGACGACTGCGCGAAGGCTCGCTGCCGATGATGCCCGGGGGTATGCAAGGGCAGCTGGTGAGTACTCACGTCACCTATGGTGCCATTGCTGTCCACTGATATTTGCTGACCTTAAAGAAACACAGCTAAGTCGTGATCAGCGTTTACCTGGCGGACGGGCTCCGCGGGCGATGCCCAGCCCCTTTACCGGCGCGGCCGGAGGTGTCGACTCACCGTCTGTTTCCGACGACGGCTCGGGCTCCGGCTTTGCTTCCGGCTTCGCTTCAGCCTCCGGCTCGGCGGCCTTGGCCGGCGCCTCAGCCGTTGGGGTCGCTTGCGGTTTGGGCGCGGCTTTCTTCGCGCCCGGCCGCTTGGCGCCGGCGGCGATGCCCAGACCCTTGACCGGCGCAGCGGGTTTGGCCGATTCAGCTGGCGCCTCGGTCGCCTCAGGCTCGGCCGGCTTTTCCGCCGCCGGTGCTGCGGCGGGCTTGGCGCCGGCTTTCTTGGTACCGGGCCGCTTGGCGCCCGCGGCCAGGCCCAGCCCCTTAGCCGGTGCAGCCGGTGCCGCTGGAGCGGCGGCTTCGGGCGCTTTGGTCTCTTCGGCGGTCTCAGCGGCCGGTTTCTCGGCTGCCGGAGCCGCGGCCTTCTTGGCGCCGGGCTTCTTGGCGCCGGGCTTCTTGGCCCCGCCGGCCAGGCCCAGTCCCTTGACCGGCGCGGCCGCGGCTGGCTTTGCGGCGGGTGCTTCGGGTGCTTTGGCCTCTTCGGCGGCCTCAGCCGGTGCGGCCGGCGCGGCGGCCTTCGGCTCGGCCTTCTCGGTCTTCTCGGCGGTCGCGGCCCGCGCCGAGGCCTCCTTGGCGGCCGTGCCCTTTTCCGGCAGCTTCACCTGGTCGCGGTCCAGCGACCCGAGCAGCACCTGGGCCACGTCGAGCACCTCGACGCCGCTGCGGCCCGCCTCTTCGGCGCGGTCGTTCACACCGTCGGTGACCATCACCCGGCAGAACGGGCAGCCGGTGGCGATCGTGGCAGCGCCGGTGGCCAGCGCCTCGTCCACGCGTTCGTGGTTGATCCGCTTGCCGATGTGCTCTTCCATCCACATCCGGGCGCCGCCGGCCCCGCAGCAGAAGCTGCGTTCGGCGTGGCGCGGCATTTCGGTCAGGTTCGCCCCGGCCGCTCCGATCAGCTCGCGCGGCGCCTCGTAGACCTTGTTGTGCCGGCCCAGGTAGCACGGGTCGTGGTAGGTGATGTCCTGGGAGACCGGGGTAACCGGGACCAGCCGCTTGTCCCGGATCAGCCGGTTGAGCAGCTGCGTGTGGTGCAGCACAGTGAAGTTGGCGCCCAGTTGGCGGTATTCCTTGCCGATGGTGTTGAAGCAGTGCGGGCAGGTGACGACGATCTTGCGGTCGACGGTTTCCACGCCCTCGAACACCCCGTCCAGGGTCTCGACCGCCTGCTGAGCGAGTTGCTGGAACAGGAATTCGTTGCCGGACCGACGCGCCGAGTCGCCGTTGCAGGTTTCCCCGGCGCCCAGCACCAGGTATTTGACGCCGGCGATGGAAAGCAGTTCCGCGACAGCTTTGGTGGTCTTCTTGGCCTTGTCGTCGTAGGCGCCCGCGCAACCCACCCAGAACAGGTACTCGTAGCCGTCGAAGCTGTCCACGTCTTCGCCGTAGACCGGGACGTCGAAGTCGACCTCGTCGATCCAGTTGGTCCGGTCGGAGGCGTTCTGGCCCCACGGGTTGGCTTTGTTCTCCAGGTTCTTGAACAGCACCGACAGCTCGGAGGGAAATTCGGACTCCATCATCACCTGATAGCGCCGCATATCGACGATGTGGTCGACGTGCTCGATGTCGACGGGACACTGCTCCACGCACGCCCCGCAGGTGACGCATGACCACAACACGTCGGGGTCGATCACGCCGCCCTGCTCGACGGTGCCGACCAACGGGCGGCTGGCCTGCTCCGGCCCGGAGCCGAGTACGCGGCCGAAGCCCGACTCGGGGACGTGGTGCTCCTCGGCGTGCTTTTCGCCGCGCAGGTCGTCACCGAGTCCGCCTTCGGGAGTGCTTTCGAGGGGAGTTTCCTTCTCGCCGAGGATGTAGGGCGCCTTGGCCATCCAGTGGTCGCGCAGGTCCATGATGACGAGCTTGGGCGACAGCGGCTTGCCGGTATTCCACGCCGGGCATTGCGATTGGCAGCGGCCACATTCGGTGCAGGTGGCGAAGTCGAGCATGCCTTTCCAGGTGAAGTCCTCGATCTTGCCGCGCCCGAATTCGGCGTCGTCGGGCGGGTTTTCGAAGTCGATCGGCTTGCCGTCCGCCTCGACCGGAAGCAGCGGGCCCAGCCCGTCGGGCAGGCGCTTGAAGACGACGTTGATCGGCGCCAGGAAGATGTGCAGGTGCTTGGAGTGCAACACGATCAGCAGGAAGGCCAGCATGACGCCGATGTGCAGCATCAGCGCTACGGTCTCGATGATCTCGTTGGTGTGCTGACCCAGACCGGCCATCAGGTGACCCATCGTGTGGCTGAAGAATGCGCCTTTGCCGTAAGGGAATTCGTCCTTCAGGGCGTTCACCGACGCCCCGCGGAAGATGGCGTAGGTCCAGATGACGTTGAAGATCATGAACAGGATCAGCCACGCGCCGCCGGTGTGTGAACCGTAGAACCGGGACTGCCGGCCGTATTCCTCTGGCTCGCTGCGCATCCGGATGATCGCGAAGGTGACGATGCCGGTCAGCACGGCCAGCGCGAAGAAGTCCTGCAGGAAGCCCAGCGCGTCCCAGCGGCCGATGATCGGGATATGGAAGTTCGGCTGGAACACCACGCCGTATGCCTCGATGTAGACCGTCAGCAGGATGAAGAAGCCCCACATGGTGAAGAAGTGCGCCAGGCCCGGCAGCGACCACTTCAACAGCTTGCGCTGGCCGAACACCTCGGAGACCTCGGCCCAGACCCGGCTGCCGAGATCGTCGGTGCGCCCCGGTGCCGGCTGGCCCGCCGTGACGAGCTTGTACAACCACCAGACGCGCTTCAGCGCCAACAGGCCCACCAGCGCGGTCATGCCCAGGCCCAGGATCAATCTGATGAGCGTCTGATCCACGGAGATCTCCCCAAATGCTTTAGTTACACGCCTGTACTAGCTGGCTGCTTAACCTGCCAATAGTGACATCTGTGGGGTTTTCCACGCGAGAAAGGCTGCCCTAAGTTGCCGACCGCGGCGGCAGCCGTCAGCGGCCCAACAGCTCGATCAGTTGCACTTGAATCTCGCCCACGACGCCACCGAGGACGGCCCCGACCGCGATCATCAGCGGCTCGTCGTCTTTGAACACCGGACGCAGGATCGATTCGTACTGCTCGTGCGTGAGCTCGCTCATCTTCTCGACAATCGTCTTCTCCAGATCGATCACCGTGGTCGCGTAGTGCTGCGCTTCGAGCAGTGTCGACGGCAGGCGCTCGAGAACCAGGTTCACCACCCTGTCCTTGAGTTCGCGATAGCGCTGGGTGCCGACGGTCAGCGTGATCAGCGGCCGCGCGGGACCGGTCTGCGCGTCGATCGCCTCGTCGACTTCCTTGGCAACCAGGGCAAACAGCTTGTCGGCGCCCGGACCCTTGATCACGCCGTCGAACAGGATCTCGGGCGCGAACAGGTCGTCGGCCAAGATCTTGGCGTAGTCGCGGGTGATCTTGTCGCGCTGAGCGTGGAGCAGACCCTGGAAGGGGAACAGGCCGAGGATCTTCCGCTGATGTATCGGCCGGAACAGCATGTTCAACGCGATGTAGTCGCTGATGAAGCCGACCGTGAAGCCGAATGCCGGCATGATCCACGGGTTCTTGAACAGCGCCCACGCGACCATCTGGACCAGGCCGATGCCCAGGCCGAAGTAGATTCCGCTGCGCCGGACGAACGCCATCGCGTCGTCGGTCACGCCGCGCATCAGCTTGACGAGTTTCTCCTTGTTGCGCACCAAGGTGGTGACGGCAAGGAACTGCAGGTCGACGTAGCGGGTCAGATCGGCCTTCATCTCCGTGAGCAGGTTTTCGATCAACCGCGGAGCTTGCGCCTGAATCCGGGCCTGGATGGCCTTGCGGGCGGCCTCGGGCAACGAATCCCACAAGCCGGGCCGGATCTCCTCGGCGAGGTCGCGCGAGATCTCGTCGACCGACTGCACCAGCGGATCGCGCAAGGCGTCCACGGCTTCGCCGGCATCGATCCGGTCCAGCAGCTCCTCGGGTTTGAGCAGGTTCGACGTCAGCAAGTCGATGGTCTTGGATCCGACCTTTCCGGCGCGCCTGGGCACGATGCCCTGCCAGCCGAAGGGCCCGATGCCCTTGAACTCGAGCGGGCGATAGACCATCTCCAGCGCCACGATCTTCGTGCTCCACCCGACGAATGCCGCCACCAGCGGCATTGACAGGTAGATAAGCCAGTTGGCGCCGACGTCGTGCTTGATCTCGTTCCAGGTCTGCAACGCGACCACAGCACTCGTCATGGTCAGTCCTCTTGCATCGTCGCAGCCCACAGCGACTGGCCCAGCGGAGACAACGTCAACGTCAGCTTCTCTACCTTGGCGGGCAGCGGCCCGCGGGAGGCGCTCTCGATGGACCGCAAAACGGTGGGTTCGGCACTCAGGATCTCGTACTCGTCCTTCAGGTCCGGGTCCTCCGGGCCGATCTCCACCAAGCCGAGCGACAGCAGGTGGCTGATGTACGTGGGGACCATTTCCGGCAGGGCGACGTTGGCCGTGCGGCCGATGAGAGCGGCGTTCTCCAGCACAGCCCGCCCGGGTGTGCGGCGGCGCGTCCAGTCGTAGACGTTCATCGCCGGCGATGCCGATCCGTCGGACAGGGCCCCGATGATTCGCGCCTCGTCGGCGACCAGCTGGTCGAGGATGTGGTGGAAGAGCTCGACCTGACTGCCCTTGGTGCTCTGGTCCAGCGCACGGTCGAGCAACCCGCGCATTTTGTCGCCGAGCGACTGCGACCGTGGGGCCTCTTGGGCGACGGGCAGCGGGGGCGGCGAATCGTCTGGCGGGTCCTTCAGCAGGTTCAGAAGCTGTTGCTGGGTCCTGATATTGGTGCGAAGCCAGAACTGCGCCAAGCCCGACGCGAGTCCCATCCATGCACGTGGATCCAGAGAAATTCCCACGGATGCACGGTAAGCGCGCTGGTCCGGCCTCAGTTCTCCGGGTCCGGTGATGTGGCGACTGCCGCCTCAGCCCGCGGGCCCGAACGGACGACGGGTCGGCGGCGTGGGGGGTGCCGTCGTCGTTCGTTGCGTGCTGCTGGACGGGGCCTGAGAGGACGTGGTCGTCGCCTGAGAGGACGTCGTGCGCTGAGTGGTCGTGGTGGTGGGCGGTTGCGTTGTGGTGGTCGCCGCGGTGGTCGTGGGCGGGGGCTGGGCGGTCGTGGTCGCCGGTGGCTGACTGCTTGCAGGCGGCGGCTGGATAACCGTCGTGGTGGGGCTGTTGTTCGGCCCGGTGATGGTCACGGTTTGCGGCGTTTGTGATGGCGCCGGTTCTTTGGGCGTGGTCTTGCCGTGACCGACGGTGAGGGCCAGCACGACCGCCAGGAGCACGGCCGCAAGAGCAGCGGCCACGCTGACGACCAGCGCAGTGCGCTTGTACCACGGCAGCGGTCCGGGTTCGGCGGTGTGCCGGTCCTCGGGTCCGGTGGCCTGTGCGGTTGGCTCCACGCCGTAGCCGCCGGAGTGTTCTGGACCGGTGTAGGGGATCGGCTCTTCGCCGGTGGCCGAGTCCTGTGACCAGGCCAGGGCGTAGGTGGGCTTGTCGGTGTCGGCGTCCTGGTTGCGCAATGCTGTCGTTTCCGGCGTGCCGACCAGCTCGGTCGGAAGTTCCACGGCGGCGCCTGCTGCGGTTGCCGCGCCCGCCGACAAATGCTGCGAGCCGAGTGCCGCCGCTCCGATGGCGGCGCTGAACATGGGTTCGAGGGTGGTGAGAACTGGGACCCGCAGGCGTTCCGAGAGGCGGGCAGTGATCAGCGGAATGCTGGCGCCGCCGCCGAGGACTGCCACAGCCGCCAGACCGGCGTGCGGAATTCCATTGCGCTGCAATACCTCCGCGAGAGTGGCCAGGAATTGGTCCAGGGGGGCGGAGATCAGGTGCTCGAGTTCTGTGCGGGACAGCCGGAAATCCGCGCCCTGGCCCGTCGCGATGGTGGCCGTCGTGCCGCTCGACAGTTGTTCCTTGGCGCGCCGGCATTCGCCGAGCAGGGTGGGCGGTGCCGGGCGGCCGGCGGCCGCGACATTGGTACTGGTGGCGGCGTCCTGGCCGCCGGACCGCACGTAGTTGGCGATCAGCTGATCGATCGACTCGCCGGAAAAGTTGCTGTATCGAACGGAGGGGCCGATCTGCTGAAAATTCGAACTGGCATTGATCAAGGTGACGCTGGTGCCGCCGGCGCCGAAGTCGCACAGTGCGACAACGCCGTCCCTCGGAAATCCCGGTTTGGTCCGCAGCGCCGCGAGGCCGGCCGCGGCGTCGGAGATCAAAACCGGAGTGACGCCCTCGGCGGCCAGTCCGGGTTGGGCGAAGAACTCAGTGCGCACTGCCGCGGACTGGGCCTCGGACCAATACGCAGGGACCGCGATGGTGATCGGCGATCCATAGCCGACCGTGCGCGCCAGCGCTTCGAGCGCTTCCACCATCAGGGCGTCGCCCAGGTACTTCGTGCCGTCGGCCGCCACCAATGGGTTCCGGTCGCCGACCCGCTCAACGAAGCCGCGCATCACCAGGCCGGGCTTGGTCAGGTTCGGGTTCTCTTCCGGCAGGCCGACTTCGGTTGGCTGATCGTCGTACAGGGTCAGCACCGAACTACGCGTCACCGGAGTGCCACCCGCGCGGACCGCGACCAGGTTGGCCACCCCGATCGACAACCCGAGTGGCTCGCTCATATCGCATACTCCCGTGCTTGTCTCAGTGCCGGCATTCGGCTCACGGTCCTCACCATAGTGTTTAGTCGGTCCGGTACCGGCCCTGTCAAAAGTGCGGTAGGTGCGGCAGGTGGTGCGGCTGCGAGGAGCCGGTGGTGGGGGTGTCGGTTTCCACGCCGGTGGGGATGGTGGTTATCGCCGGCGGCGGTGTGGTGGTGGTCGCCGTCGTCGTTGGGGTCGTTGTGGTGGTCGTCGGCGACGAGGTGGTGTGGGCGGTCGTCGTCGCGGTCGTGGGCCTCGACGTAGTAGGCGCCGGCGTCGACCCCGGGCCATGCATGAGCTCGAGGACGCCGAAGATGATCAGCCCGATCAGCACCGCGATGAGTAGGCCGATTCCGAGCAACCCTACGGGTTTGCGCCAGGCGGGGACGGGTTCCGGCTCGAACTCTGCGCCGCTGTTGCCGGCATAGCCGAGGTTGCCGTGGGCCGCGGGGTCGTTGGCGCCGTAGTCCGACGGGTCGTTCCTTGCCACGGCCGCTGAGCGTATCGCCTGGGAATGTGGCGATGTGATTGCGCACCGGTCGATCGTCAAAACGCGACCTCGCCGCGACCGGGTTGTTAGGGGGCAGGCGGCAGCGTAATCGGGGTCGGCACCCCCGGAATCGTTATCACCGACGGCAGCGGCGGCAGGTGTTTGTGTGGTTGCTTCGACGGCGCCGGCGAAGGTTGCTGTGACGGCTGCTGCGGCGGTTGCTGGGTGGGCCGGCGCGGGGGCGGCGGGGCTCCCGACGGTGGCGGCGGTGCCGCAGGCGGGGTGGTCGTCGACTCCGGTGGCGTGGTGGACTCCGAGGGCGTCGTGGTGGTTGGGGTGGCCGTGGTCGACTCGGTGGTGGTCGTCGTGCTCGTCGTCGAGGTGCTGGGGGTGCCTTCGCCCCCTTCCGTCAGCTGGGTGATGCCGTACACGATCAGCGCAATCAGGACCAGGACAAGCAGAACCCACAGCGCCAGCCCCAGCGGCCTGCGGTACCACGGTGAGGGTTGGGCGTCCGGGTCGGCCGGTTCTGGCGCCTGGTACCCCTCGTACGGAACTTGCGGTTGTGGCGGTTGGTACGCCTCCTGGGTGGGCGGCGGAACGTTCGGCGGCGGCGGTTGCTGGCCGGGTTGAAATTGGTCCCACGGCACCCGTTGGGTCGACTGCCGGTTGAAGTCATCGGGTGGGCCATAGTTTGCCACGGCACCGATGGTACTGACCTCACCTGTTGGCCGCCGTAAGCTTCATCGACCTTGGTAGGTCAGCCGGGGATGCTTGCACTGCCGACCCCTCTGCGCGCCGCTGGTCCGGCACCGGCGAAACCGAGTCGGTAGGCCCGCCTCGGTTGGTTTGTCGCGGGCTGTCGGTCTACGCACAGCTTGTTCGTCGTATGGATAAGACATCCGAAATGACGACTCAGGAGAACGCAATGAACATCGTGAGACTCAACGACGTCGCACGCCAACTGATCGGTTCCGACCCCGCAACGCTGGTCACGATCAATCGCGACGGCAGCCCGCAAGTCAGCCTGGTCTGGGTGACGGTGCAGAGCACCGCTGATGGCGGTGATGAGTTGGTCACCGCTCATCTGCAGGAGCATCAGAAGATCCGCAACATCCGGCGTGATCCCCGAGTGGCGGTGACCATCGTGTCCACCAACCGCAGCGGGCCACAGACACCCTATCTGTCGATCAGGGGCAGGGCGCGTGTCGAGGAGGGCGGTGCTCCCGCACTGCTCGACGAGATCGCCACGACTATCTTCGGCCCCGGCACGGGATTCCCCCCGCCCGACGCACCTCCCGGATACCTGACTCACATCACGATCGACAAGGTCGGTGGCGTGGGCCCATGGGCGGCCTGAACGGCAACCCACCGCCTGGTATGCCGAACATCGAAGACGGCCAAACCGTCACAACCGGCCCATTCACCTGTAAGTCGGCACCCAGTGGCGTTACCTGTACCGTTCCCTCAGGCAAAGGCTTCACCATATCCGCTGCAGGAATCACACCCGTCGACTTCTCTGTCTCGATTTTGGTATCGAGCTACTAGGCCGTCGCGGGATGCGCGAGGTCTGGCGGGACAACGACACCGAGATCCGGTCGCTTGATGACGGTCTTGGCAGCGTCGCGGACAGCCTGGATGGGGCGATCAAATCAGCTGCGGAAGTCAGTCCGATGATGCGCTGAGCTCGCTTTTCAGGCGCTCAGAACGTGTCGACCTTTTGGATGCTGACGAACATGCCGTGGCGGGTGTTGTTGTTCGTGAAACGGGTGCCCTCAGCGGTGGCGTCGATTGTCCAGCCCTGGGCGTCGTAGGTCTTGTAGTCGATGGTGACGGCCGGGATGGCCCCGAGGTTGCCCAGGACCCACTGCACGGAGCCGTTGGCGTTGATGTTGACCCCGTTGGCGTGCTCGCCGTCCTGCAACGGCGAGTTGGTGAACGCGGCTTCACACCCGACGCTGTTGGCGTTGATCTGGCAGCGCGTCAGACCGGATTTGGTCTCGATGAAGACGTAGCCATTCTGGTCGGGCTTCAGTGGGATGGTGCCGCCCGGTGGGTTGGGGCTCGTCGGCGCCGGAGGCGGGAGCGGGGCCGCGGTCGGCATCGCTGTGGCGGTCTCCCGCGGCGTGGGGAACGACGGCTCGGTTGGCCCCGTGCCCGGCACCGCGACTGGCTTGCCCTCGATGAGGGTGCTGCAGCCGGCAACAAGAGCGCTACCCGTCAACAGCAGCGACCCTAAAGCGGCGCCGCACCGTGCTTTTCGCGATAAGAGCACGCGCTACTCCTGGGAAATCAGAGATATTGGAGTCAGATTACGGCCGAGGTAAGGCGAGTTACAGCTGCGACGCGCCTTTGAAACCGCCCCGATGGCAAAGCGTTACCGCGACCAGCGATTCCGGCTGCACCAGCGAATAACGGCGATAATGACCCGGTGGAGCATGACCCCGCCCGACCGGCGCTGCGGCGCGGCGAGGTTCGCAACCTCGGGCCGATCGCCGGGACCGGTGCGCGCAAAGGGATCCCGGGCATCGGCGCCGCAGACCTGGGCGAGATCGTTCAGCTACCCAGCGGGTCGTATGTAGCAGTATTCGGCGACGCGTTCGGCGGTAGCAAAGTAGGCACCCACCCGCACTATCCCTCGGTGGCGGTGCCGGTGACATTCGACGACGCAGGCTGCCCCCATTTCGATGCGCCCCTGACCGGACCCAGCGGAAGCTCGAATCCGTTGTTCGTCCCGCCACGCCGCGCACGCGGCATGAACACGTTGCCGGCGGGCAGCTTTCAGGTCGACGGCAAGACCTACATGCTGGTGGTCGGCACCAATCAGCTGCGGCCCGAGGGAGGTTCGTGGCTGGTGGAGGTCACGGATGATCCGTCGAAGGGTTGGAAACCGGTCGCACGTTCGTGGCGTCCCGCGCGCTATGCAAAGGGCGGGCAGTCCCAGATCAGCGGGTACCAAAGCCGGGACGGCAAGGTGTATATCGTCGCCGACTCTTTCGACCGCACCCGCCGAGTAACCCTCTATCAGGCCGACCCTCACACGTGCAGCGACCGCTCCGCGTGGCGGCCCTTCGTCCGACTGCGCGACGGCAGCACCGGCTGGGGCACGCCTCGACAGCAAGCCGTCCCGATCAGTGACACCAACTTCGGCGAACTCAGCTTCCGCGAAGTCGACGGCGCCGCAGTGCTTTCTGGATTCAACGTCAGAAACGGCCCCGATGGCGCGGTGGAGATCTGGGTATCCGAAAGCCCCACCGAAATATTCAGCACCGGCGTTATGACGGTGGTCATGCAGCAGAGTGACCCGGACGCGGCCAACTTCGTGCCACAGAATTACGGCGGCTACATCCTTCCGGGTTCCACTCTGGAATTACTCAATGTCTTTGGCAGCCAATGGAATACGTTAGTCGGGGCGCCGTACAACACGCAACACATGATCGCCAACGTGAAGCCTCGGCGCTAGTCGCCGAATTCGAGGTGGTGCCGGACTTCTTCGGCGATGGCTTCCAGATTGCGGGCGACCAGGCCACGCCCGATCATCTCGCTGATCCACGCAATACCGTATCCGGTGACCGAAAACGCCAAAGCCATTGTGAGGCGGCTGCCTTCACCGTCGGGCTCGACGAGTGCGTCGAACGAGTGCCGCGTTCCCCGTACCGACTGCCAGTGCAGCCGATTGCCGTCGGGCGGTGCGATGAGTACCCGTCCGCCCAAATGCACTGTGCCGCTGTCCAGGTAG
Source organism: Mycobacterium sp. 1164966.3 (assembly GCF_001665395.1). Classification (GTDB taxonomy): domain Bacteria; phylum Actinomycetota; class Actinomycetes; order Mycobacteriales; family Mycobacteriaceae; genus Mycobacterium. The sequence goes on along the minus strand of NZ_LZSG01000042.1, from coordinate 99,444 downwards.
ACATCCCACAGTTCGCCGTCGTCACGTGACTCTACAAACCGGCACCGGCTGAGCGTGGACGTCTTGGAAAGCAGTTTGTGCGGGTCGGTGACGAAGCCTCTGATTTCGTCGATAGGACGGCGGACGTGGCGGGAAACGGTCACCTTCTGGGTCATGTCATCGGACCATTGGGACGACGGTTCTGCTGGCCAGCTTGGAAAGTCCGACCTGCATCACGCTGGTGACATAGTCGTACGCGTGATCCCAATCCGGTTTCTGGCCGAACCTGTCGCGCAGATCGATCGGGTCGAGCACCTGCATGCGGATCTTGGCCGGCAGCGGGAGATGCGGCAGCGGTAGCGGCGACAGCCCCCAGGGGATGCTGAGCGTCATCGGCATGCTCTTCACCCGGGCAAGTTTGTCCAGTCGCAGCAGCTTGGCGGTGCGACGGCCGTCGTTGAGGATGACCAACGTGTCGTGACCGCCGGTGGCGACCACGGGCACGATCTTGACGTTGCATCGATGGGCCAGGCGCAAAAAGCCTTTGCGGCCGGAGAAGACGATCTTGTTCTTGTCGCGCCACGGCCGCAGCGCCTCCACGTCGCCGCCGGGATAGACGAGCGCGGAAGCGCCGGTTTCGAAGATGCGCTCGGCGAAGGAGTTGGCGGCGGGAACCACGCCGAGTTTGCGTGTCCATCCGCCGACAACCGGTGCGGCCGTGACGGTGTCGTGCGCCAGTCCGTACAGCGGGCGGCCTTCGACGGTGAAGAAGGTGTTGTAGGCGAGCAGGAAGATGAACGTGTCCGGTGTCGAGCCGCCGCCGCTGTGATTACCGACGAACAGCACGGGCTCGTCGGGAACGTTCTCGAACCCGTTCACCTCGGCCCGGAACCATATCGTCGAGGCCAACCACAATGGAGGCAGGACGGCCCGGATGAACTCGGGATCGCGGTGGCGAAGTTCCTCGGGTATTGATGCGCCGCTCATCTGAGGAGATTAACCACTATCGGGCGTCGATGAACTCGCGGAACTGCCGCGGCACCTCAGATGTCTCGATTTTCTTCAAGAAATCGGGCGTGGTGACCGCGGAATAGGTCTCCTCGCCGATGATCAAGCCCTCCGCATCGAACGGCCAGACGATCAGCATGCGGAGCGTGAGCAGATAGAACGCCTGTGGATCGTCAACGGGAAAACCTCGTTTCACCGCGTCGGCGCCGTAGTACAGCGAGCGGAAGTTGCCCTCGGTGACGATCGTGTCGTCGTCGACCACGATGCGATCCATGTCGAATTCGAGGTAGAACTGGCCACCCCGCACGATCGTGTCTTCGTAGAAAGTCCGCACCGCTTGACGTCCCACCGGACTCATATCCGCGGGCGCACCCCAGGCGATGTAGCGCGGGTCGGCGGTGAGCGTCGACATCACCAGGTCGAGATTTAGATCGACCTCGCCTCTGGCCTGCTGCAGCAGCCGGTTGAGCATCAGGAGGTGGCGTGAGTTCGTCGTCTTCGCGATCCGCTGCTCGATCAGCCCGAACATCTTGGTCCGGTCGATGAGCTCGGTCATGTGGCGGTTCCCTCCGCGGTAAGCGTAGCCACCGCGGGGGCGAACATGGTCTGTTTGATGGCGCCCAGCGTGCCCTGGTTCTTTCCGCCGAGCGGGCGCAGCAGGCCGACCGCCGCGTCGGTCACGGCGCCCTCGGCGGCGGCGCTGTCGACGATGCCGATGCTGGCGGCCTCGTCGCCGCCGAAGCGGCGACCGGTCGTCATCGAGGCGACCGCAGTCTGCGGCGCCAGTTTGGCCTGGATCAGCGCCGCCATGCCGGCAGTGAACGGGATGTTGATGTCGACTTCGGGGAAGCAGAAGTAGCCGCGGTCGGCGCGCATGACCCGGAAATCGTGCGCCAGGGCCAGCATCGCCCCGGCGCCGAACGCGTGGCCGACGACTGCCGCCGCGGTGGGGATGGGCAGAGTCAAAACTCGGGCCAGTAGTCCCTGGACCCGCCCGACGTACCACTGCGTCTGGTCGGCGTGCGCCGTGAGCCAGTCCAGATCCAGCCCGTTGGTGTAGAACTTGCCGGTGGCCGTCGTCACCAGGCCGTCTGCGCCGCTGGCGACGACCTCGTCGAGCCGGGTGTTGATGTCGTCGAGAAAGTCGGGGGAGAAGCGGTTTTCGTCGTCGCCCAGGTTCAGGATGGCGATCTTCTCGTCGTAGTCGAGGGTGATTGTCATGGTGTTGTCCTTTCCGGTGGGGGGCCGACGTCGAGCACGGCCGTGACGGCGGCGCGCAGTTGCTTTCGCGCCGTCTTGCTGCCCAGGCGGTTACGGCGCAACAGGATTGCCGTGGGCAGATCGACGACGCATATGGTGATGGTGTCTACGGCTGCGGCGTCTTTGCGGTCCCAGACGCTGACCGCGAGCCGAATCATCAAACCGACCAGGGTCTTCTCGAGATCCCTTATCTCAGTGGCGATCTCGTCGGGAAGGTCTGAGTTCAGGAGTTCGTCTTTCGGCACGGTCAATAGCAGCGGACCCGAGTTCGGATACTGCTCGGCGAAAACTGCCGGCGTGTCCGCGACGGCCAGCACGGCCTGGACTCCCGTCGGCGCTTTGTCCACCGATGCGGTCTGCGCTTCCAGAAATCGCTGTCCGGCGCGCAGCCACGCCCGGGCCAGCAGTCCCGTCCGCGATCCGAAGGTGTGATACAGCGCGCCGTTGGAAACGCCGACGGCCGCGCTGATCGCCCGGACGGTCACCGCTGCGGGGCCGGCGGACACCGCCAGCGACTCGGCGGCGTCGAGGACGCGGTCGGGGTCGTGGACGCGCGGGCGGGGCATGACGGTCATGGTAACAGAGCAACTGCTCTATAACCTTGGGCCCGGGTGCTCGGCGTTCATTGTGAGGTCACGGCGTTGAGTGTGAAGTTATGGCTTTGGGTGTGCCCGTAGGGCGGGATCTGGCCCTTAGCCTCGCCCTGGTTACACCCGCAGAGCCGTAACTTCACGCTCAAAGCCACCGCTTCACACTCAACGGCTTCGCGACCCCGGGAACAAGATGTCGCCGACTGCCGTTAGGATGATCAACAAGTTGAGTGAATTAGGCTCAAGTCTGAGTTGACAGCCGGAGTTCGGCGGTAGCAGTCTTGAGCGGGGTTCACTCAGCATAGTGCAAGAAAAGAAGCTAACTACTCAGGAGGAATCACTATGGCTCGTGCGGTCGGTATCGACCTCGGGACCACCAACTCCGTCGTGTCCGTGCTGGAAGGTGGCGACCCAGTCGTAGTCGCTAACTCCGAAGGCTCCCGGACCACGCCGTCGGTCGTCGCTTTCGCGCGTAATGGCGAAGTGCTCGTCGGCCAGCCGGCCAAGAACCAGGCGGTGACCAACGTCGACCGCACGGTTCGTTCGGTCAAGCGGCACATGGGCACCGACTGGTCCATCGAGATCGACGGTAAGAAATACACCGCGCAGGAGATCAGCGCGCGGATCTTGATGAAGCTGAAGCGCGACGCGGAGGCCTATCTCGGTGAGGACATCACCGATGCGGTCATCACCGTGCCCGCCTACTTCAACGACGCCCAGCGTCAGGCCACCAAGGAGTCCGGCCAGATCGCCGGTCTCAACGTGCTGCGCATCGTCAACGAACCCACCGCGGCGGCGCTGGCCTACGGCCTGGACAAGGGTGAGAAGGAACAGACCATTCTGGTCTTCGACCTCGGTGGCGGCACTTTCGACGTCTCGCTGCTGGAAATCGGCGAGGGCGTGGTGGAGGTTCGTGCCACCAGCGGTGACAACCACCTGGGCGGCGACGACTGGGACGACCGGATCGTCAACTGGCTGGTTGACAAGTTCAAGGGAACCAGCGGCATCGACCTGACCAAGGACAAGATGGCCATGCAGCGGCTGCGGGAAGCGGCCGAGAAGGCCAAGATCGAGCTGTCCTCGTCGGGCAGCACGTCGATCAACCTGCCGTACATCACCGTCGACGCGGACAAGAACCCGTTGTTCCTCGACGAGCAGCTCACCCGTGCCGAGTTCCAGCGCATCACTCAGGATCTGCTGGACCGCACCCGTCAGCCCTTCCAGCAGGTCATCAAGGACGCCGGTATCTCGGTTTCCGACATCGACCACGTGGTGCTGGTCGGCGGCTCGACCCGGATGCCCGCGGTCAGCGACCTGGTCAAGGAGATGACTGGCGGCAAGGAGCCCAACAAGGGCGTCAACCCCGACGAGGTGGTGGCCGTTGGTGCCGCACTGCAGGCGGGTGTCCTCAAGGGTGAGGTGAAAGACGTTCTGCTGCTGGACGTCACGCCGCTGAGCCTGGGTATCGAGACCAAGGGTGGCGTGATGACCAAGCTCATCGAGCGCAACACCACGATCCCCACCAAGCGGTCGGAGACCTTCACCACCGCCGACGACAACCAGCCGTCGGTGCAGATCCAGGTCTACCAGGGTGAGCGCGAGATCGCCGCACACAACAAGCTGCTCGGCTCGTTCGAGCTGACCGGTATCCCGCCGGCTCCGCGCGGGGTCCCGCAGATCGAGGTCACTTTCGACATCGACGCCAACGGCATCGTGCACGTCACGGCCAAGGACAAGGGCACCGGCAAGGAAAACACCATCCGGATCCAGGAAGGCTCTGGCCTGTCCAAGGAAGAGATCGACCGGATGATCAAGGACGCCGAGGCGCACGCCGAGGAGGACCGTAAGCGTCGCGAAGAGGCCGACGTTCGCAACCAGGCCGAAACGCTGGTCTACCAGACGGAGAAGTTCGTCAAGGAACAACGCGAAGCCGAAGGCGGTTCGAAGGTCCCCGAGGACACGCTGAACAAGGTCGATGCCGCAGTGGCAGAGGCGAAGACAGCCCTTGGTGGCAGCGACATCGCCGCGATCAAGTCCGCGATGGAGAAGCTGGGCCAGGAGTCGCAGGCCCTGGGACAGGCGATCTACGAAGCCACCCAGGCCGCTCAGGGCGGCGCCGCTGATGGTGCTGGCCCGCAGCCCGGCGCCGGCACCGCCGGTGGCTCATCCGACGACGTCGTGGACGCGGAGGTGGTTGACGACGACCGGGAGTCGAAGTGACGGAAGCAAATCCGGAACAGGTAACGGTCACCGACAAACGGCGGATCGATCCCGAAACGGGCGAAGTTCGGCACACCCCTCCCGGCGACGGGCCGGGAGGGGGCGCGCCGGCGGGCCAGACGACCGGAGAGACCCCGGCTGGGGCGGCAACTAAGGTCGCCGAGCTCACCGCGGACCTGCAGCGGGTGCAGGCCGATTTCGCCAACTACCGCAAGCGGGCGCTGCGCGACCAGCAAGCGGCGGCGGATCGTGCCAAGGCCAGCGTCGTGAGTCAATTGCTGGGCGTGCTCGACGATCTCGACCGGGCCCGCAAGCACGGCGATCTGGAATCGGGTCCGCTGAAGTCGGTCGCCGACAAACTGGCGAGTGCGCTGACCACGTTCGGCCTGACGGCTTTCGGCGCCGAGGGCGAGGACTTCGACCCCGTCCTGCACGAAGCCGTGCAGCACGAGGGCGACGGCGGCGAAGGGTCCAGGCCGGTGATCGGGACGGTCATGCGACAGGGCTACAAGCTGGGTGACCAGGTCTTGCGCCACGCGCTGGTCGGTGTCGTGGACACGGTGTCGGGCGACACGATTGCGGCGGACGCCGTCGAGTCGGCAGCCGGAGAAACCGAGCGGGCCGACACGGGCGATAACCCTGACATCGCGGGTGAGCAGGGCACAGAATCGAAATCATCGGAAAGTTAGTGACAACCAATCCCAGAAGGTGAGAGGGGGTGACGCAAAATGGCCCAGCGTGAATGGGTCGAAAAGGACTTCTACAAGGAGCTTGGCGTCTCCTCCGACGCCAGCGCCAAAGAGATCAAGACGGCCTATCGCAAGCTGGCTTCCGATCTGCATCCGGACAAGAACCCCGCCGGTGCGGATCGGTTCAAGGCTGTCTCCGAGGCGTACAGCGTGTTGTCCGACGAGGCCAAGCGCAAGGAGTACGACGAAACCCGCCGCCTGTTCGCCGGCGGCGGTTTCGGCGGCCGGCGGTTCGACACCGGCGGCTTCGGCGGCTTCGGAATGGGCGGTGACGGCGCCGAATTCAACCTGAACGACTTGTTTGACGCCGCGGGCCGGTCCGGCGGCACCAACATCGGCGACCTGTTCGGTGGCTTGTTCGGTCGCGGCGCCGGCCCCCGTCCTACCCGGCCGCGCCGTGGCAACGACCTGGAGACCGAAACCGAGCTGGACTTCGTCGAGGCCGCCAAGGGCGTCGCGATGCCGTTGCGGCTGACCAGTCCGGCCCCGTGCACCAACTGCCACGGCAGCGGCGCGCGCCCGGGCACCAGCCCGAAGGTGTGTCCCACCTGCAACGGCTCCGGGGTGATCAGTCGCAACCAGGGCGCGTTCGGGTTCTCTGAGCCCTGCACCGACTGCCGGGGCAGCGGCTCGATCATCGAGCACCCCTGCGACGAGTGCAAAGGCACCGGCGTCACGACCCGCACCCGAACCATCAACGTACGCATCCCGCCCGGCGTCGAGGACGGACAGCGGATCCGGCTGGCCGGCCAGGGCGAGGCCGGGTTGCGCGGCGCCCCGTCGGGCGACCTGTACGTGACGGTGCATGTCCGTCCGGACAAGCTCTTCGGCCGCGACGGTGACGACCTCACCGTGACCATTCCGGTCAGCTTCGCCGAATTGGCTTTGGGTTCAACGCTTTCGGTGCCAACGCTGGATGGCACGGTGGGTGTTCGGGTGCCGAAGGGCACCGCCGACGGCCGCATCCTGCGGGTGCGGGGACGCGGTGTGCCCAAGCGCAGTGGCGGCAGCGGGGACTTGCTCGTCACCGTCAAGGTTGCCGTCCCGCCGAATCTGGAGGGCGCCGCACAGGAGGCGCTGGAGGCGTATGCGGCAGCCGAGCGGGCCAGTGGTTTCGACCCGCGGGCCGGATGGGCAGGTAATCGCTGATGGCTGGAAACTCGAGGAACTCTCGCAAGGAGGAATCCCGGACCTTTCTGATCTCGGTGGCGGCCGAGCTGGCCGGCATGCATGCGCAGACGTTGCGCACCTATGACCGGCTCGGACTGGTCAGCCCGCAGCGCACCTCAGGTGGCGGGCGCCGCTATTCCGAGCATGACGTGGATCTGCTGCGTGAGGTCCAGCGGCTCTCGCAGGACGAGGGCGTCAACCTGGCTGGCATCAAGCGGATCATCGAGCTCACCAACCAGGTCGAGGCGCTGCAGTCCAGGCTGCAGGAGATGAGCGAGGAACTGGCCGCGTTGCGGGCCAACCAGCGCCAGCGCCGGGAGGTCGCGGTGGTGCCGAAGAGCACGGCTCTGGTGGTGTGGAAACCGCGCCGGGCGCGCTAGACGCGAATCGAGAACTGGGCGACCGCCGGCTCGCCGGGATGTGCCCGCCAATACCCGCCGCGGCGCAACGCGTCGGTCGGTGCGGCCATCGGCTCGAAACACACCAGGTCCTCGGCGGTCGGTGCGAAGATCTGCGCCGCCGGGAAGCCGTGATCGAAGCGGACCTCGATGCGGCGGTCATCGCCGGACACCGCGAACACCGCACCCTCGGCGACCTCGTCGTAGCCGTCGTCGAAAGCCTTGTCCCCCAACGTTTCCGAGCTGGCCGGCTGCATGGCGCTCGCGCCGGTCGGCAGTCCGCGGTCGTCGACGAGTAGATGGCGCATTGCCGGCGTTTCGATGCGCCACTGGCTGCGCGGAACTCCGGGCAACCGAAGGTAGGGGTGAAAGCCGAAACACAGCGGCACAGCCTTGTCGGTGGTGGCCGCCACGGTGGTGTGCACGCTCAACGTCCGGTCGATCAGCTCCATCCGCACCACCAGCAGGTGCGGGAACGGGAAGCCGGCCAGTAGCGCCGGGTCGGCGCCGAAGTCCACTTCGGCGATCAGCTCGTTGGCCGTCTCGCTCATGACTCGCCAGCCCCGGTAGCCGGCGAGCAGGCCGTGGATCGGCAGCCCGTTGGGGTCGGTGCGCACCCCGCGAGCGCCCGGCTCCAAGGTGACGACCTCGCCGTCGACCTTATAGCTGTTGGAGCCCAACCGATTTGCCCACGGGTAGAGGATCGGGATGCCCATCGTCTTGCCCTCGTTGAGGTAGGCGTCCAGACCGCGCCGCTGGCCGAGCAGTTCCACGTCGGAGTCAGTGAGCGAGACGCCGATCATGCCGGCCTCCGGTACGAACTGCGCGGCCACCGGCGACAACGGATCACGCAGGGTGACGACATGCATGGCTTACCTCGACTCACCTGGATAGCGGATCGTGCTGAATACGTTGCGGCGAAGCGCCTTTGGCAATCAGAGCGGCTTTGGTGGCGCGGACCATGGCCGGTCCGCCGCAGATCAGGATCTGCCGGTCACCCCAGCCGCCGTACTTGGTCACCACTTCGGGCAGCCGGCCGGTTTGGTGCACGTGCAGGCCGCGTGGCGGCGTCACGTCGGGGTAGTCGGCCGCCCAGGCCGGGTCGCGGCTGTACTCCGACACCGGCGAGACCGACAGCCACGGATTGTGGGCCGCGATCTGCCACAGCGTGGGCAGGTCGTAGAGCTCGCAGCGGTAGCGCGCGCCGAAGAACAGATGCACCCGCGGGTTCTCTGCGTAGCGGGTGAGGTCCATGATCAACGCCCGCAACGGCGCGAGCCCGGTGCTGCCGGCCACCAGCAGCACGTCGCCGCCGTCGCGGTTCACTCGCATGGCGCCGTGCGGGCTGGACAATCGCCACCGGTCGCCGGGGCGAGTTTCGTTGACGATGGCGGTGCTGACCAAGCCGCCGGGCACGACCCGGATATGAAACTCGATCGCGCCGTCCGGGTTGGCCGGAATGGCGGGGCTGAGATATCGCCAGCGGCGCGGGCACTGCGGGACGTGGACGTTGACGTATTGGCCTGCGTGGTAGGGCATCGGGCGGTCCAGGAGCAGCCGGACAACCGCGAGATCCCTGGATACGCGGAGGTGCTCGGCTACCTCGCCGTCCCACCAGGCCGGTCCCTGCTCGGCGTCGGCGGCGCCGCTCATCACCCCGGTGATCAGGTTGAGCGATTGGGTCGCGGCGTCATCGACGGTATCGGTCCACACGTCGCCCAGCCGGCTGCGCAGCGTGGCATACAGCGCCCGTCGCAGCGTGTCGTAATGCGCCGGCAGCACACCGTATTTGCGATGATCGCGGCCGAGCTGGGCCAGAAACGCGACCGGCTCGTCGGCCCGCTGAGCCACCAGCTCGCCGTACACCCAGTGCAGTGCGTGGGCGAACGCGGCCCGCTGATGCTCCATGTCGGGCGGGAACAGGTCGCGCACCGATACGTCGAGGTCGAACCAATGGGCATAGAAGCGCCCGACGAGTTCGTTGCCGTTGGGCTGCTGGTCGAAGGCGTCACGCAGAACCTGCAACGCGTCTCGATCCTCTAAGCCCACGGACCTCGATTCTAAAGCGTGTCGAAAACTCGACTGAGTGTTCGGCACCGCCCTTCTCGGGCGTTCGTCGGTTCAGGCCGCAGGTGCGGTGTGAACGTCGGTTCCCGCGTCATCCGGGCTGGTTTCACCAACAGGGGTGTTGGTCAGCGCCGTCCCGTCGGCGGGCATTGTTGGCCCGGCCTCCTGCTTGGGGGTCCGGGCGTCGATGGTGGTCGTGGTGGGTGTGGCCCCAGCGGGCCAGATTCACCGCGGCGTTGGTGTCTCTGTCGGCGATATGCCCGCCACCACAACTGAATATGCGGTCGGCGGGTAGTCGAACCCACCAACGGCTGACTCAACCACTGCCGCCGCATCGACCGGCACTACGAAACGACCCTCGCCGCGCACGAAGGCTTCCTCTACCTCAGCCAAATCGCACTACTACTCACAAGACTCGACCGCAGCCAGTTGATCGACACGCACTAGGCTGAGAGGCTACTCAGCCGGGGCCGCAAATGGTGGTCGCAGATCTTCGAACATCGGAAAGTGTCGGACGTTGAGCGTTGCCAGCTGTATCCCCTTGACATCCGCGGTCGCTGCGATGAGGTAGTCGGCTAGCCCAATGCCGGTGTGGCTGCGGCGATATCGGCGCATCAGCTCGCCGGCCCGACGAGCGACGATCTCGGTGGCCGGTTCTGCGCGAAAGGATGAAAGCAATTGCCATACTTCGCGACGCTCGACTGACCGCATGCCGCCGACGAGCTCGGCTATCGACACCACGCTGACCGCGAGCGGCCCGTTCTTTCGGGCGCCGACGAGCCAGTCTCGGGCAGCGCCGAACCCGCGGAGATGCGCGATCAACACGTCCGAGTCGACCAGGATCACGACGAGCGGCCCCAGATTCGTGCCAAATGCTCTTCGCGCCCGCCTTGGCCGCGCACCGGCACGTCAACATCCCGCAGAGCGCCGAACGAACGCTCGATCGCGTGCAGGTCTGAGGCGAGACTGTCTTCGGAACTCGCCAGCACCCTGTTCAGGAGTTGGCGGATTATTTCGGCACGGGACACGCCCTCTTGCACTGCCAGCCGGTCGAGCGCCGCCGTCTGCTCTTCGTCGAGGTAAATGTTCGTGCGCTTCATACACCACAACATACATCACAGATTGATGACCTGTAATCAAAGGCTGCCGCGCGTTGCCAGCCAGACGCTCGCGAAACGAAGGTCCGTCCTCGTGGCGAGAGTGTCGTAGTCGCGGTCGTAGTGCAGCACTCCGACGCCGTGCCGATCCGCCAGCGCGGACATGATGAGATCGACCGGCGGAAGCCGATGGTGCCCTGCGCGGGCGAGTTGACGTCGCGCGTCGACCGCACGTCGCTCGACCTCGGCGTCGATGTGCAGCATCGGCAATGCCATCAACTCGCTCAGGAGTTCATCGTGATCTTTCGAGCTGCGTGCCGAGTATCCGGCCTCGAGCAGGAATGGCAGACAGACGCCCACGCGGCGCTGCTCGAGCGCGTCGGCGATCTCGTGCGCCCGTCGCTCGTCCAGTGTTGGCGAGGCCAGTCGAACGAACGCCGAATTGTCAAGCAGCAGCTCAACGCTCACCCGCGCGCCCATCCAGTCTGGCGCGCGATTTCTGCCGCATGCACGTCGACCGGAAGGCTGTGCGATCGCACTCGGTCCGCCAACCGGCGTCGGAGCCTCGCATCGCTATCACGCTCTGCGCGGATTGACGCGAGTTTTGCAGCGGCGCCGAGGATGACAAGCTCCCCGAGCTCGACACGATCCGTGCCCAGCTCGCGGCGCAGCTCGTCCAGGGCCGCTTCGACGGGCGGTGTCTCCGTGATGGCATGTCGGCGGCGTGTAGTAGGCACGAGAACAGTGTAACACCGGTGTGACACCAAGCCGTGGGCAGAGTTTGAACGATCGCTGTGGCGCGCTCAGATAAACTTGAGCGGAACAGACTCAACCTTGACGGCGTTGAACAACGCGACAAGCATTTTTTCAGACTTACCGAACGGAGGTAGTTCGTGGACTCTTTCAACCCGACCACCAAAACGCAGGCGGCCCTGACGTCGGCCCTGCAGGCGGCCACCGCCGCCGGCAACCCGGAGATCAGGCCCGCGCATCTGCTGATGGCCCTGCTGACGCAGAACGACGGGATCGCCGCGCCACTGCTGGAGGCTGTCGGCGTCGAACCCGCGACCGTCCGCGCTGAAACGGAGCGCCTGCTGGAGCGGCTGCCGCAGATCAGCGGCGCCAGCTCGCAGCCGCAGCTGTCCCGGGAGTCGCTGGCGGCCATCACTACTGCTCAGCACCTGGCCACCGAGCTGGACGACGAATACGTCTCCACCGAGCACCTGATGGTCGGGCTGGCCACCGGCGACTCCGACGTCGCCAAGCTGCTGACCGGCCACGGCGCGTCACCGCAGGCCCTGCGGGACGCGTTCGTCAAGGTGCGCGGCAGCGCCAGGATCACCAGCGCCGACCCCGAGTCCACCTATCAGGCATTGGAGAAGTACTCCACCGACCTGACCGGACGCGCCCGCGAAGGCAAGCTCGACCCGGTGATCGGGCGGGACAACGAGATCCGCCGCGTGGTGCAGGTGCTGTCCCGTCGCACCAAGAACAACCCGGTGCTGATCGGCGAGCCCGGCGTCGGCAAGACCGCGATCGTAGAGGGCCTGGCCCAGCGCATCGTGGCCGGCGACGTGCCGGAGAGCCTGCGCGACAAGACCGTCATCGCCCTTGACCTCGGGTCGATGGTGGCCGGCGCCAAGTACCGCGGCGAGTTCGAGGAACGGCTCAAGGCCGTGCTCGACGACATCAAGAACTCAGCCGGACAGATCATCACGTTCATCGACGAGTTGCACACCATCGTGGGCGCCGGTGCGACCGGCGAGTCGGCGATGGACGCCGGCAACATGATCAAGCCGATGCTCGCGCGTGGTGAACTGCGCCTGGTCGGCGCCACCACGCTCGACGAATACCGCAAGTACATCGAGAAGGATGCCGCGCTGGAGCGGCGCTTCCAGCAGGTGTTCGTCGGGGAGCCGTCGGTGGAGGACACCGTCGGCATCCTGCGCGGGCTCAAGGACCGCTATGAAGTGCACCACGGTGTGCGCATCACCGACTCCGCACTGGTGGCCGCGGCCACTCTGTCCGACCGCTACATCACCGCACGCTTCTTGCCGGACAAGGCCATCGACCTGGTCGACGAGGCGGCCAGCCGGTTGCGGATGGAGATCGACTCGCGGCCCGTCGAGATCGACGAGGTCGAGCGCCTGGTCCGCCGGCTGGAAATCGAAGAGGTGGCGCTGGCCAAGGAAGAGGACGCGGCATCCAAGGAGCGGCTGGAGAAGCTGCGCGCCGAGTTGGCCGACAAGAAGGAACAACTCGCCGAACTCACCGCCAAGTGGCAGAACGAAAAAAACGCGATCGACATCGTCCGCGAGCTCAAGGAACAGCTGGAGACCTTGCGCGGGGAGTCCGAGCGGGCCGAGCGCGATGGTGACCTGGCCAAGGCCGCAGAGCTGCGCTACGGCCGTATCCCCGAGGTCGAGAAGAAACTGGAGGCCGCCCTGCCGCAGGCGGAGGCCCGCGAGAACGTGATGCTCAAAGAGGAGGTCGGGCCCGACGACATCGCCGACGTGGTGTCGGCGTGGACCGGCATCCCGGCCGGACGGCTGCTGGAAGGCGAGACGGCCAAGCTGCTGCGGATGGAAGACGAACTCGGCAAGCGCGTGGTCGGTCAGAAGAAGGCCGTGCAGGCCGTGTCCGACGCGGTGCGACGGTCCCGGGCAGGCGTGTCCGACCCGAACCGGCCCACCGGGGCGTTCCTGTTCCTCGGGCCCACCGGCGTCGGCAAGACCGAGCTGGCCAAGGCGCTGGCCGACTTCCTGTTCGACGACGAGCGCGCCATGGTCCGCATCGACATGAGCGAGTACGGCGAGAAGCACTCGGTGGCCCGGCTGGTCGGTGCGCCGCCCGGCTACATCGGCTACGACCAGGGCGGTCAGCTGACCGAAGCGGTCCGTCGCCGGCCCTACACCGTCGTGCTGTTCGACGAGGTCGAGAAGGCCCACCCGGACGTGTTCGACGTGCTGCTGCAGGTGCTCGACGAGGGGCGTCTGACCGACGGTCAGGGCCGCACGGTCGACTTCCGCAACACGATCCTCATCCTGACCTCCAACCTGGGGTCGGGCGGTAACGAGGAACAGGTGATGGCGGCGGTGCGTGCGACGTTCAAGCCGGAGTTCATCAACCGGCTCGACGACGTGCTGGTCTTCGACGGCCTCAACCCCGAGGAACTGGTGCAGATCGTCGACATCCAGCTGGCGCAGCTGGACAAGCGGCTCGCCCAGCGGCGGCTGCAGCTCGAGGTGTCGCTGCCGGCCAAGCGCTGGCTGGCGCAGCGCGGGTTCGACCCGGTGTACGGGGCGCGTCCGTTGCGGCGGCTGGTCCAGCAGGCGATCGGCGACCAGCTGGCCAAGATGCTGCTGGCGGGCGACGTCCACGACGGCGACATAGTCCCGGTCAACGTCAGTGCCGACGGCGACTCACTGGTGCTCGGCTAGTGGCGATCGCGAGCGCGGCGAAGCCGGGCGATGCGGGTCGCCACCATCTGGGCTAGCGGCTGCTGAGCGGGGCGAAGCTGACAGGTCCACATTCGGCGTCTTGTAATTCGGTTGTGACCTGGTCGGATTCTCGGTTCCGGGCCAACAGCAGATACCCTGTGTGGGATGGTTCCGCTTTGGTTCACGCTGTCCGCACTGTGCTTCGTCGGTGCGGCGGTGTTGTTGTACGTCGACATCGATCGACGTCGCGGGCGAAGTAGGCGCCGCAAATCCTGGGCGCGGTCGCACGGGTTCGACTACGAACGCGAGTCGACCGAGATCCTGCAGCGGTGGAAGCGCGGCGTGATGTCGACGGTCGGCGACGTGGTCGCCCAGAACGTCGTGCTGGGCCAGATCCGCGGCGAGGCGGTGTACATCTTCGACCTCGAGGAGGTCGCGACGGTGATCGCGCTGCACCGCAAGGTGGGCACCAACGTCGTGGTGGACCTGCGGCTCAAAGGACTCAAAGAGCCACGGGAGAGCGACATTTGGCTGCTCGGTGCGATCGGGCCGCGGATGGTGTATTCCACCAACCTGGATGCCGCCCGCCGCGCCTGCGACCGGCGCATGGTCACCTTCGCGCACACCGCACCCGACTGCGCCGAGATCATGTGGAACGAGCAGAACTGGACGTTGATCAGCATGCCGATCAGCAGCACCCGCGTCCAGTGGGACGAGGGTCTGCGCACCGTGCGTCAGTTCAACGACTTGTTGCGGGTGCTGCCGCCGCTGCCCCAGGACACCCCGCAGGAAGCAGCGCCGGCGCCGCGTGTTGCGGCCCCGAGCCGGCCGCTGGCCCCGGCGGCACGCGCAGAGTTGCCGCCTCGGCGGTCCGGGACCGACGTGGCCGGGTTGCTGTCCGAGTCGGGCCGCCGCCCCGAGCCGATCCACCGCGACGAGGGTCATTCGCAGGGCTCCCGCCGCCAGCCGCCAACCGGGCGCAACGGCCAACAGGCCACCAACTATCAGCACTGATTGCGCTCCCGGCGGGTGCGGGCCGGCTCAGTACACTATCGCTCATGCCACGCCCTGTCGCCCTGATCACCGGACCTACCTCCGGGATCGGCGCCGGCTACGCGCGACGCTACGCCCGCGACGGATATGACCTGGTGCTGGTCGCCCGCGACGTCGACCGGATGACCCGGCTGGCCGAAGAGCTACGGGCGGATGCCGGGCACATCGAGGTGCTGCCCGCGGACCTGGCCGACGCCACCGACCGTGACAAAGTCGCCGACCGGCTGTCCGCCGGAGTGCGGGTCTTGGTGAACAACGCCGGTTTCGGCACATCGGGCGAATTCTGGACGGCCGAGCCCGCACTGCTGCAAAAGCAGCTCGACGTGAACGTCACCGCGGTGATGCACCTGACCCGGGCCGCTTTGCCGGCCATGCTCGACGTCGGCGCCGGCACCGTCATCAACATCGCCAGCGTGGCCGGCTTGGTGCCCGGCCGCGGGTCGACCTATTCGGCGTCCAAAGCCTGGGTGATCTCGTTCTCCGAGGGCCTGGCCGGGGGATTACAGGGCACCGGCGTGAGCGTGCACGCCGTATGTCCTGGTTTCGTGCACACCGAATTCCACACCCGGGCCGGGATCGATCAGCCCAAGGTGCCGTCGTTCATGTGGCTCGAGGTCGACGACGTGGTCAGCGAAAGCCTGGCCGAGATCGCGCGCGGCAAGGTGATCATCGTCCCGAGCATGCAGTACAAGGCGATCGTCACCGCCGGGCGCCTCATGCCGCGAAACCTGTTGCGGCTCACGGGCAGACGAGTCGGCGGCGGCCGTGGCCGAACCTGACCGGGAGGAGTTGGCCGAGCTGGTGCGCCGACTCTCGCTGGTACACGGTCGCGTCACGCTGTCGTCGGGCAAGGAGGCCGACTATTACGTCGACCTGCGCCGCGCCACCCTGCATCACCGGGCGTCCGCACTTATCGGCCGCCTGATGCGCGAACTCACCGACGACTGGGACTACGCCGTCGTCGGCGGCCTGACTCTGGGCGCTGATCCGGTGGCGACGGCCATCATGCACGCTCCCGGCCGCCCCGTCGACGCGTTCGTGGTCCGGAAGTCGGTGAAAACCCATGGCCTGCAACGCCTTATCGAGGGCTCCGAGGTGTCCGGCCGGCGCGCGCTGGTGGTGGAGGACACCAGCACCACCGGAGGCTCGGCGCTGACGGCGGTGCGTGCCGTCCGAGACGCGGGCGGGGAGGTCGTCGGCGTGGCCACCGTCGTGGACCGCGACACCGGCGCCGCGCAGGCCATCGAAGCTGAAGGCCTGCCGTACCGCAGCGTGCTGGGTCTGGCCGATCTGGGGCTGAGCTAGGTAGCTACCGGTGCGCATGTTCATCGCTCTGGCCTGCCTGGCGGCCTGTCTGCTGGGTTGCTCGGGTTCGAACCACGCCACTCGGCCCTACGGTGCTCAGGCTGCGCGGCTCGGTGAATCGCTGGGTTTGCTGGGCTGGAACATGTCCGTGTCGAATCTGCGCTGGGACGACGACTACGTGCTGATCGACGTCGACGCCTCGCCAACGGACCCGAAGGCGCCGCACGCCAAACCCGAGGACATTCGGTTCGGGCTCTACGGCGCGTTGGCACACCCAATGGAGTCCGACGCGATGACCAGCTGCAACGAGGCGATGACCAAGGTGCACGACATCACCACGCCGCTGTCGGCACCTCCCGGCCGGCTTACCGGCACGGTCTGCCTGGGTCCGCTGAAAGACCGAAGCCAGGTCCGCGGCGTGTACGGCTACTCGCCGCAGGACCGGATCCCGAAAACGTCGGCTGCCTATCCGGCGGCGTTTCCCGTGGGGTTGCTGCCGACCAACGAGAACGACACCGGCCTGGTGGTCAAGAGCACCAGTTTGTCGGCCTGGCGCGCCGACGGCACCCCGGTGACCAAGGCGCAGCTCGGCGATCCGGCCGCGTTCGCCGGCAATGGCTACATGCTGCTCGGGCTGGAGACCGACGCCGTCGCCGACCGATACCGCGACGAGTCCGCGACGCGTGGCGGCCCGCTGATGCTGCTGGCTTCGCCGACGCTGCCCGGCCGGGGCGTGAACCAGGCCTGCGCCGTGTACGGTTCGGCGGTGCTGATCCTGCCTGACGCATCGTTGAACGCGGTGCACGTCAACGCGTCGCTGTGCACTCAGGGCGAGATCAACCAGGCGCTGCTCTATGCGACGGTGGCGATCGTCGGCACCCACGCCGGCGTCTGGACGCTGCGGTGAGTGAGCCCGGCCCCACCGAATGGGGGATACCGTCCGGCGGGGTCGGGCCGTGGCTGGGAGACCTTCCCGAAGATCCGCGATACGACCCGAACTTGTTGCGGGACGGTGATACTCGCAATGTCGTCGACGCGTACCGGTACTGGACGCGGGAGGCGATCGTCGCCGACATCGACGGGCGTCGTCATGCGCTGCATGTGGCGATCGAGAACTTCGGCCACGACGCCAACATCGGATCGGTAGTGCGCACCGCCAATGCCTTCGCGGTGCATACCGTGCACATCGTCGGTCGCCGACGGTGGAATCGCCGCGGCGCCATGGTGACCGATCGCTACCAACGCTTGTGCCACCACGAAACCACGGCCGAACTGCTTGATTTCGCTGCCGGCGCCGGTTTGACCGTCGTCGCGGTGGACAACGTCCCGGGGGCTGCGCGCCTGGAGCAGACTGAGCTGCCGCGGGATTGCCTGCTGGTATTTGGTCAGGAAGGCCCCGGCATCACCGACGACATTCGCGCAGGTGCGGCGGTCACGGTGTCGATCGCTCAGTTCGGCTCGACTCGCAGCATCAACGCCGGCGTCGCGGCCGGGATTGCGATGCATGCCTGGATCAGGCAGCACGCGGACATGTCGCGCGCCTGGTGAACCTCGCGGCCGCTTTGCGTGTGACGCTAGGGCCTTGCGTGTGAAGCTAGGGCGTTGATTGTGAAGCAGCGGTGAGGATTTGGCGATTTTCCCACCCTGCCTTCACCGGCAACGCCCACGATTCACCGGCAAAGCCTACGATTCACAGCCAACGCTCCCGATCAACCCCATGCGTCAGCTAGGCCGCGCGGGCCGCATCTTGAACGAGACCTCCAACTTGATGCGGAAGGTGATCTTCCCGGCGTTGTCCACCGACATGTCCTGTTCGATCACGCGGGCCACGCGGATGTCGTCGACGCTTTCCCGCGCCCGCTGCACCGCCTCCGCCGCGGCCTGCTCCCAGGACGTCGGACTGGTCCCGATGATGTCGATCACCTTGTACACGCTCATGGGCACAAACATTAGCCGCCGGTTGCTCCCGCCACTAAGGCAGGATTTAACCCATGGAGCAGGTTTGGGCGAACCGGGCGGCGAGTGCGGAAGCCGCCGTCACGCAACGACACCTCAAACGGCTATGGGCGATGCCTGGCACCCAGCTCGGGGTGGTGGCCTGGCCGTCGGACCGGAGAGACCGGTTGTTCGGCACCTGGCACTACTGGTGGCAGGCGCATCTGCTGGATTGCCTGATCGACGCGCAGTTGCGTGACCCGCAGCCGGAGCGACGGGTCAGGATCAATCGGCAGGTGCGTTCCCACCGGCTGCGCAACAACTTCTCCTGGACGAACAACTACTACGACGACATGGCTTGGCTGGCCTTGGCGCTGGAACGTGCCGCCCGGGTGGCCGGTGTCGAGCGACGGCGTGCCCTCCCCAAACTCGCAGACCAGTTCATCAAGGCTTGGGTCCCCGAGGACGGCGGCGGGATCCCGTGGCGTAAGCAGGACCAGTTCTTCAACGCACCGGCCAACGGCCCGGCGGGCATCTTCCTGACGCGCTTCGGCGACCGGCTGCAGCGCGCCGTGCAGATGGCCGACTGGATCGACCGCACGCTGATCGATCCGGAGACGCACCTGGTGTTCGACGGCATCAAGGGCGGTTCGCTGGTCCGCGCGCAGTACACCTACTGCCAGGGTGTGGTGCTGGGGCTGGAAACCGAGCTTGCCGCACGCACCGGCGACCCGCGGCATGCGGAGCGGGTGCACCGGCTGGTCAACGCCGTCAACGAGCACATGGCGCCGTCGGGTGTGCTGCAAGGCGCCGGCGGCGGCGACGGCGGGTTGTTCGCCGGCGTCACGGCCCGATACCTCGCGCTCGTGGCCACCGCACTGCCGGGGGACTCCGCCGGCGACGCGTCGGCTCGGCGCAGCGCCGCCGCGCTGGTGCTGTCGTCGGCGAAGTCCGCGTGGGAGTACCGGCAAACGGTCGACGCGTTGCCCGTGTTCGGGGCGTTCTGGGATCGCGACGCGGAGCTGCCCAGCGCTGGCGGTAAGCGGGCGCAATTCGTTGGGGGCGCGGTCAACGCTTCGGAGGTTCCCGAGCGGGACCTTTCGGTGCAGCTTTCCGGGTGGATGTTGATGGAGGCAGCCCACAGCGTCGCGGTGCTCGACGACGAACCGGAGTCAGTCGGTTAACGCAGCCCGATCCGGCTCATCCGTCGGCTCTGGCTTCGGCCCGCGGTGCCGGGACCGGTAGATCCGAATCGCCGAAATGAACGCCGGCAGCAGCGATACGAACAGGATGGCCAGGATGATCTTTTCCAGGTTGTGGTGGACGAACGGCACGTTGCCCAGGAAGTATCCGGCCAGCGTCGCACCCCCGCCCCAGGCGATGCCGCCGACGATGTCGAATCCCAGAAACACCGGATAGCGCATGTAGGACACGCCGGCGACCACCGGCGTAAACGTCCGGATGAACGGCGCGAACCGGGCCAGGATGATCGCCCACGGGCCGTACTTCTCGAAGAAGGCGTGCGACTCGGTCACGTAGTGCTTTTTGAAGAACCGGGAATCTTCCTTCTTGAACAGCGCCGGGCCGATCCGGCGCCCGATGAAATACCCGGTCTGATCGCCCAGCACCGCGGTCGCCGCCACGGCGGGTGCCAGCACCCAGATACTGACCGGTGGGTCTGGGTGGGCGGCCAGCAGTCCGCCGGTGAACAACAGCGACTCGCCCGGCAGAAATGGAAACAGCAAACCGGTCTCGATGAAGACAATGATCAGGATCCCGGGCAGCACGGCCGAGCCGAAGACACCATGGGCGCCCAACCAGTACATCGGGTCGAGGATGTTGCCCAAGGCCACCACGGCGGTGCTCATGACCTCACAACATACCGTGGCTCGACACAACTCTGGCTGTTGCGATACTGATGAAACCCAGCATTCAGGAGGAAGATCCATGCCCATCGCAACGCCCGAGGTCTACGCCGAGATGCTGAAACGTGCAAAGGAGAATGCGTACGCCTTCCCGGCCATCAACTGCACCTCGTCGGAGACCATCAACGCAGCAATCAAAGGCTTCGCCGACGCCGGCAGCGACGGCATCGTCCAGTTTTCGACCGGGGGCGCGGAGTTCGGCTCCGGTCTGGGCGTGAAGGACATGGTGACCGGCGCGCTTGCGCTGGCCGAGTTCGCCCACATCGTCGCGGCCAAATACCCGGTCAATGTCGCGCTGCACACCGACCACTGCCCGAAGGACAAGCTCGACAGCTACGTCCGTCCTCTGCTGGCGATCTCATCCGAGCGCGTTTCAGCGGGCAAGAACCCGCTGTTCCAGTCACACATGTGGGACGGCTCCGCGGTGCCGATCGACGAGAACCTCGAGATCGCGCAGGAGTTGCTCAAGGAAGCCGCGGCCGCCAAGATCATCCTCGAAATCGAGATCGGCGTGGTAGGCGGCGAAGAAGACGGCGTCGCGCACGAGATCAACGAGAAGCTCTACACCACACCGGACGACTTCGAGAAGACCATCGACGCGCTCGGCCATGGGGAGCACGGCAAGTATCTGCTGGCCGCGACGTTCGGCAACGTGCACGGCGTCTACAAGCCCGGCAATGTGAAGCTGCGCCCCGACATCCTGGCCCAGGGGCAGCAGGTGGCAGCGGCCAAACTCGGACTGTCCGATGACGCCAAGCCCTTCGATTTCGTCTTCCACGGCGGTTCTGGCTCGGAGAAGTCGGAGATCGAGGAGGCGCTGCGCTACGGCGTGGTCAAGATGAACGTCGACACCGATACGCAGTACGCGTTCACCCGTCCGATCGTCGATCACATGTTCACCAACTACGACGGTGTCCTCAAAGTCGACGGCGAAGTGGGCGCCAAGAAGGTGTATGACCCGCGCAGCTACCTGAAGAAGGCTGAAGCCGGGATGGTCGAGCGGGTGATGGAGGCTTGCAACGACCTGCACTGCGCCGGAAAGGCGTTGTCGGGCTAACCCTCGCGCCGAACGTGCTCTCAGGGCGGAAAAATCGCGAAAAGCTCGCCCTCAGAACACGTTCGGCGAAGCTTGGCAGGTCTGAACCCTAGCCGCTGGGGGACTGGCAGACCTTCCACTGATCGTCGCGGAACTGCAGGTCGATGCTGCGCGTCGAGCGAACCTGCGGGTCGTAGGCCATGAAGGTGGTGACGTTGGCCTCGGCATGCTGGCCGTTGACGGCGACCTGGTCGATGGTGTCGATGACCGGAATCTGTTTGGCCGCCGCCACCCGGTGATAGGTCTCCTGCCATGCGCGCTCGTCGTAATCCACGTAGCTGTCCCGGGTGGTGCCACAGGTGATGCTGCGCAGCGTTGCCAGGTCGCCGGATTGCAGCGCCGCATCCAACTGCCGGATGGTCTGCCGCACCCGGTCTTCCTGCGAGGCTTTCGGGTGATGCATACGGGTCAGCAAAACAGTGAGCAGGACCGCGATCGCCGTCAACGCCAAAACGACGACGATTATCGCCAGCACCCAACCCAACTTCTGATTCCTGGATGCCGGTGACTTTGCCCCGTCGCGGGCCGGGATCGCCTGCGGTACCGCAGTTTTCGGGGGGAGACCCTGGACCGGCGGCGCGGGCTGTCCGGGGGTCTGGGAGCCCGACGGGGACTTGGGGATGATCTCGGTCTCGGCGTCCGGGCCGGTCAAAATGATCGCCGTCTCGTTGGCGTCGAAGCCTGGGGCCGTGAAGCGGCGTTCGCGCAGCAGTTCGGGGTTGGTCTCCGAATCCTGGTCGGGTTCGCCTTTGTTGATGACGACGGTTTCGGCGTCACTGGGCATCGAAGGTTGGTCTTCGCCAGGTCCTGCTCCACGACCAGCGCCGCGCTCTCCGGCCGGGTCGCCAGGGTTCGGCGGGCCACCGCGATCGGGCTGGGGTTTGTCAGCCATGGGCGATAGCTTAGCGACCGTATTGCCGGTTGGGGGCATGGCGAGCTAGGGCGTCGGCAAACCCGGCGGCAAAATAGAACGCATGACGCCGATGGGTGATCTTTTAGGACCCGATCCGATCCTGCTACCTGGTGACAGCGAGGCCGAGGCGGAACTGCTCGCCAACGAAAACCCTGGCATCGTCGCTGCCGCACATCCGACGGCATCCGTGGCCTGGGCTGCTCTTGCCGAGGAGGCGCTGGCCGACGACAAGGCGATCACCGCCTATGCCTACGCCCGCACCGGCTACCACCGTGGCCTGGACCAGCTGCGCCGCAACGGCTGGAAGGGTTTCGGCCCGGTGCCCTACTCGCACGAGCCCAACCGCGGCTTCCTGCGATGTGTGGCGGCGCTGGCGCGGGCCGCCGACGCCATCGGCGAGACCGACGAGTACGCACGATGCCTGGATCTGCTCGACGACTGCGACCCCGCGGCCCGCTCCGCGCTGGGACTCTAGAAACTGTCGGCGCAGCCGCCGCCGTCCGGGCGTTCGACCTGCACGGTGGCGTGATCCAACCCGCGAGCCGAAAGCACGGCACGCGCGTCCTGCAGTATCCGCCCGGAGTTCCCGTTGCTGGTCAGGTGCACGGTGCACATGTCCTTCCCGGGCGACAGCGTCCACACGTGCAAGTCGTGCACCTCGCTGACGCCGTCGACGGTACCCAGCGCTGCCCGTAGCTCTTCGACATCGATGTGCGTGGGCGACGCCTCGGAGAGGATGCGCAGGGCCTCGCGGGCCAGCGACAACGCCCGCGGCAGCACCCACAGCGCGACCAGCACCGCAACCACCACGTCGGCGTACGGCCAGTGCGTCGTGATCGTGACCACGCCAGCGATCAGCACGCCGAGGCTGCCCACCGTGTCGGCCACGACTTCCATGTAGGCGCCCTTGACGGCCAGGCTGTCGGTCGCGTGGGAACGCAGCAGCAGGGCGACGGCGAAGTTGGCCGCCAGCCCGGCCAGCGCCACCACGACCATCGGCACACCCGGGACCGACGGCGCCGCACTGAGTCGACGGATGGCCTCGTAGAGGATGAAGGTCGCGACCCCGATCAGCAGCGCGGCGTTGGCCATCGCGGTGAACACCTCGGCGCGATGCCAGCCGTAGGTGCGGGCGGGCGACGAGCTGCCCCGCCGGGCCAGCACCACAGCGGCCAGTCCCATGAACACCGCCACCACGTCGGTGAGCATGTGGCCCGCGTCGGCCAGCAGCGCGATCGAGTTGATCAGCACCGCGGTGGTCAGCTCCACGACGAAGAACGCCGCCAGGATCGCAGCGGCCATGATCATGCGCGGAATTACGCGATCGCCGGTCGAGGTATGACTGTGGCCGGCGCCCATGGCCAGAAATATATGCGCATTGACGCATATATGGCAAGGTTCAGAGCCATTGGCGCCAGAACAGCGTAAGCTGGTAGCCCGCCTTCCACAGGCCGTCGGATACGCCGGAAAGATCGAAGAGCCATGACACCGGCGCGAAGAGCCACTGGCCGAGCAGCGGCGTGAAGAGCAACACCAGCAGGATGAGCACGCCCCATTGCTTCGCAGGCGCCAGCGCCCGTTGCGTCTGAGGACTCAGGTGCGGCTCCAGCGCGTCGTAGCCGTCCAGCCCGGGAATGGGCAGCAGATTGATCACCACCGCCATGATTTGCAGAAAGCCCAGGAACGCCACTCCGGCCCACAGCACCGGGTGCTTCGGGTCGTAGAGCAACCCGCAGGCGGTCAACAGCAGGACCGCGAGCACCACGTTGGCCGCCGGCCCGGCCAGGCTGACCAGCGAGCGACGGGTAGGTGTCATGAACGATGTCTGCAGATACACCGCGGCGCCCGGCAGACCGATTCCGCCCAGTGCGATGAAAATCATCGGTACCACCAGGGAGAGGCCCGGATGGCTGTAGCGGCGCGGATCCAGGGTCAGGTAGCCGCGCACCGCGGCGTCGTGGTCGCCGAACCGCCAGGCCGTATAGGCATGGCCGAATTCGTGCAGGCAGAGGGACACCAGCCACCCGGCGATCACGAAGATGAACACCCCGGCGTAGGACAGCGGTCGTACGCTCGCCCCGGCCAGCCACGCCAACACGCCGCCGACGGCCGTCAGCCCGACCAGGGCCAAAAAGATCGGGCTAGGTCGCACCGGTCGAAACTACCGGACCAGCAGCCAGCCCTCCACGTGCCGATAGAACGTCGACCGGCGAGCCGTGCGGGCAGCCGGGACACCGTCACGGACCACGATCACCCCGGTGGTGCCCAACTGAGCGGCGCGCCCACTGATCCAGCGACGCCACGGACCGGCCAACGCTGCCCGCAGGCCCGGCAGGCCCAGCGTCGGCTCGATCCACACCTCGGCGACGTCGCCGTCGAACAGCACCTTGTCGTCCACCACCGCCTCGCCGTGTACCGACTGGGCGTCCTGCGGCGGCAGCCAGCGGGCCCGGCCCACGATCACTGAACCGGTCTCGTCGCGGATCAGTGGCACTCGCCTAGCTGAGCCTCGCCGCGCGCGGCGCGCCGCCCCGCGGCCGGCCGGCAGCCGGTAGACCCGGGTCGCCCGGGTGCGCCGGCGCGGCACATAAGCCACTTCGACGTCCAGCCGGTCGGCGCGCAGCAGTCGGGTCAACACGGCGGCCAGCTCGGCGTCGTCGCCAACGACGACCAGTCGTCGGCATGGCGGCAGGCCGATGTCGAACGAGTCGAGCCGATGCGTGGACAGGCCGGCCAGCGGGTGGGGTGCCGATCGGTCGCCGAACAACAGCACTGCCGTGTTCACCCCGATATTCATGGTTCCTCGCAACCTGCTGGGTAGGGTAGGTCACCGGCTGGACCACAATTATGGTGGCGACCCGCTGCGCCCGGCTGCGCCGCGCTTGCGATCACCACGAATAAGCATCCGTAACCAGGCCAGAGCAGGCGGGAGCAAGTCATGCCGGCAATCGTCCTGATCGGCGCCCAGTGGGGCGACGAGGGCAAAGGTAAGGCCACTGACCTGCTCGGTAGCCGCGTTCAGTGGGTGGTGCGCTACCAGGGTGGCAACAACGCCGGGCACACCGTCGTGCTACCCACCGGCGAGAACTTCGCGTTGCATCTGATCCCGTCGGGGGTGCTGACCCCCGGCGTCACCAATGTCATCGGCAACGGCGTGGTGATCGACCCCGGCGTCCTGCTGGACGAGCTCAAAGGCCTCGAGGACCGCGGCGTCGACACCTCCAAACTGCTGATTTCCGCCGACGCGCACTTGCTGATGCCCTACCACGTCGCGATCGACAAGGTGACCGAGCGCTATATGGGCAGTAAGAAGATCGGCACCACCGGCCGCGGCATCGGTCCGTGCTACCAGGACAAGATCGCCCGCATGGGAATCCGGGTGGCGGACGTCCGGAACCCCGACCAGCTGGCGCACAAGGTCGAGGCCGCACTCGAGTTCAAGAACCAGGTGCTGGTCAAGATCTACAACCGCAAAGCGCTGAACCCGAACCAAGTGGTGGAGACGTTGCTGCGGCAGGCCGAAGGCTTCCAGCATCGGATCGCCGACACCCGGCTGTTGCTGAACAACGCACTGGAAGCAGGCGAAACGGTGTTGCTGGAAGGTTCGCAGGGCACGCTGCTCGACGTCGACCACGGCACCTATCCCTACGTGACGTCCTCGAACCCGACGGCCGGCGGTGCGGCTGTGGGTTCGGGCATCGGCCCGACCCGGATCGGTACCGTGCTGGGGATTCTCAAGGCCTACACCACCCGGGTGGGCTCGGGGCCGTTCCCCACCGAGCTGTTCGACGAGAACGGCGAATACCTGTCCAAGACCGGTGGGGAGTTCGGTGTGACCACCGGGCGGCGACGCCGCTGCGGCTGGTTCGACGCGGTCATCGCGCGCTACGCGACCCGGGTCAACGGCATCACCGACTACTTCCTGACCAAGTTGGACGTGCTGTCCAGCCTGGAGACCGTGCCGGTCTGCATCGGGTACCGGATCGACGGGTCGCTCACGCACGACATGCCGATGACGCAAAGCGATCTGTGTCGCGCCGAACCGGTCTACGAGGAGTTGCCAGGTTGGTGGGAGGACATTTCGCAGGCGCGCGACTTCGACGACCTGCCCGCCAAGGCGCGGGATTACGTGCTGAGACTGGAAGAGCTTGCCGGAGCATCGGTTTCGTGTATCGGCGTCGGCCCGGGGCGGGATCAGACCATCGTGCGCCGTGACGTGCTGCAGGGCCGCCCGTGACGGATGCGGTGCAGGATCCTGAAGAACTCGACCCCGAATATCACCATCACGGCGGCTTTCCCGAATACGAGCCCGCCACCCCCGGCCCGGGCTTCGGCCGATTCGTGGCAGCGATGCGGCGGCTGCAGGACCTGGCGGTATCGGCGGCTTCGGACAACTGGGACGAAGCGGCGGACCGCGCCGAGGCGCTCGTCGATTTGTTAAGCCCGTTCGAGGCCGCTGAGGGCAAGGCGCCGGCGGGGCGAACGCCGGACCTGCCGGGCATGGGCAGCCTGCTGCTGCCGCCGTGGACATTGACGCGGTACGCCCCTGACGGCGTCGCAATGACGGGATATTTCAGCCGGTTTCACGTCGGCGGCAACATGGCGGTGCACGGCGGTGTGCTGCCGCTGCTGTTTGACCACATGTTCGGCATGATTTCGCACGCGGCAGGACGGCCGATCAGCCGGACCGCGTTTCTGCATGTGGACTACCGCAAGGTCACCCCGATCGACGTTCCGCTGGCCATTCGCGGCCGGGTCACCAGCACCGAGGGCCGCAAGGCCTTCGTGTCGGCGGAGTTGGTCGACGCCGAGGAGACGCTGCTTGTCGAGGGTAACGGCCTGATGGTGCGGTTGCTGCCCGGCCAGCCATAGGGTTCGCGAGCGACCGCAAATGTACGCCGATGACGTCGTATTCCTGTACAAACGCGGTCGCTCGGCAAGAGGGGAGCACACAACGGCCCAGGTGATACCGCCCGCGTGGCCCTTATCCTGGAAAGCGTGACCGAGGCCTCGATCGAAGGACAGCACGAGTCGGCGACGCCGGAGCCTGCTGACGAACCAGCCGATGCCCCCAATATCACTGCCCACGTCAGGCCTGTGGTCATGTTGCTGGGTTCCGACGAGTTCACGCCGGAGCTCGCGATCGCGTTGCGGCGGCTCGGCGCGGAGGTGATTGAGCAACCGACCGGCACGGACGATCTGTCAGCGCTAGTCGGCCGGCTGAAACCGGATTTCCTGGTGAGCGTCGCCGACCTTGCCGGACTCGAGGGCCTCGACGGCCGCACGGAGCTGGTTCCCAGCGCCCGCAGCATCGGGCTCACCTCCGACCGGGAGAGACTGCGCCGACTGGCCGCCGACGAGCTTGGCCTGCCCACTGCGCCCTTCTGGTTCGCCGGATCGATCGACGAACTTGAGGCGGTGGCGGCACACGCGGGATACCCGTTGCTGGTGAAGCCGGTGGCGGGCCCACTCGGGCCGGGCCAGTCCCTGGTGCGTGGGCCAGAAGATATCGCGGCGGCCTGGCAGCATGCGGTCGGCCATGACAAAGCGCACCATCGGGTACTGGCCGAAGCGGTGGTCGAGGTCGAGGTCCTGGTCACCCTGCTCGCTGTGCGCAGCGAGGGTCCCAATGGTCCGGCGATCGAGTTCTGTTCACCCATCGGCCATGTCGACGTCCACGCCGAGGTCACCGAGTCTTGGCAACCCCAGAAGGTGAGCACGGCCGCGATGGACGCCGCCAAATCCGTCGCAGCCCGAATCGTCAAGGCACTCGGCGGGCGGGGCGTCTTCGGCGTCGAGTTGATGATCAACGGCGACGAGGTGTACTTCGCCGACATCACCGCCTATCCGCGGCAGAGCGTCTGGGTAACGCTGTGCAGTCAGCGGCTTTCGGCATTCGATCTGCAGGCGCGCGTGATCCTCGGCCTTCCGGTGGACACCATGATGATCTCGCCGGGCGCCTGCCACGTGCTGGACGCCCGCAGCGCCGACCTCACGTCCGCCGCGCTGACCGCAGCGCTCGGCGTGCCGGAAAGCGATGTCCGCGTCTTCGGCCAGCGCGACGGGCGGCCGCCGGGAGTGACATTGGCCACAGGAGCGGATCTGGCGACGGCGCGCGAACGTGCCCGGGAGTCGGCGAGTCGGCTGAATATGCGAGACTCACGCGGATGAGTTACGCAGGAGATATCACGCCCGAGCAGGCCTGGAAGCTGCTCAGCGACAACCCCGACGCGGTCCTGGTCGACGTGCGCACCGACGCCGAATGGCGATTCGTCGGCGTGCCCGACCTATCGAGCCTGGGCCGTGAGGTGGTTTTCATCGAGTGGAACAGTTCCAACGGGCAGCGCAACGAGAACTTCTTGACCGAACTGCGGGACCGGATTCCGTCGGCAACCAGTGGGGAGGAGCGGCCGGTGGTCTTCCTGTGCCGCTCGGGAAACCGCTCCATCGGCGCCGCTGAGCTGGCCACCGAGGCCGGCCTCACGCCGGCCTACAACGTGCTGGACGGCTTCGAGGGGCAGCTCGACGCCGATGGTCACCGCGGCGGAACGGGTTGGCGGGCAATCGGTTTGCCCTGGAAGCAGGGATGAAGCAGCAATGACCGATCGGCCCTCGGTCCGGACGCCGAAGGGGCTGCCCGACGGCGTGAGCCAAGCCACCATCGGGGTGCGTGGCGGGATCTTGCGGTCCGGCTTCGACGAGACCGCCGAAGCGATGTACCTGACGTCCGGCTACGTGTACCCCTCGGCGGCTGTCGCGGAGGAGTCGTTCACCGGCGAGTCGGACCACTTCGTGTACTCCCGCTACGGCAACCCGACGGTGACGATGTTCGAGGAGCGGCTGCGCCTGATCGAAGGCGCCCCGGCGGCTTTCGGCACCGCGAGCGGCATGGCCGCGGTGTTCGTCTCACTCGGCGCGCTGCTGGGCGCCGGTGATCGGCTGGTGGCCGCCCGCAGCCTCTTCGGCTCGTGCTTCGTGGTGTGCAACGAGATCCTGCCGCGCTGGGGAGTGGAGACTGTATTCGTCGACGGCGATGACCTTTCGCAGTGGGAGCAGGCGCTGTCGGTACCAACGCAGGCGGTGTTCTTCGAAACTCCGTCGAATCCCATGCAATCGCTGGTGGACATCGCCGCGGTGAGCGATATGGCTCACGCCGCGGGCGCAAAGGTGGTGTTGGACAACGTCTTTGCCACGCCGTTGCTGCAGCAGGGCTTTCCACTCGGCGCGGACGTGGTGGTGTACTCGGGCACCAAGCACATCGACGGTCAGGGTCGGGTGCTGGGCGGCGCCATCCTCGGCGACAAG
This sequence comes from Mycobacterium sp. 1164966.3, assembly GCF_001665395.1. GTDB lineage: Bacteria > Actinomycetota > Actinomycetes > Mycobacteriales > Mycobacteriaceae > Mycobacterium. Next base: position 69,934 of record NZ_LZSG01000042.1, on the reverse strand, counting down.
GAGTACATCGACGGGCCGGTGCAGAAGCTGATGCGCCACACCGGTCCGGCGATGAGCGCGTTCAACGCCTGGGTGTTGCTGAAAGGCCTTGAGACGCTGGCTATTCGGGTGGAACAGAGCAATTCCTCGGCGCAGCGGATCGCGGAGTTCCTGGAGACTCACCCGGCGGTGCGCTGGGTGCGATACCCGTATCTGGTGTCACACCCGCAGTACGACCTGGCCAAGCGCCAAATGTCCGGTGGCGGAACGGTAATTACCTTCGAACTCGACGTACCTGAGAGCGCCGCAAAGGCACGGGCCTTCGAATTGCTCGACAAGCTGCGGCTGATCGATATCTCGAACAATCTCGGCGACGCCAAATCCCTTGTCACTCATCCGGCGACGACGACTCACCGGGCGATGGGCCCAGAGGGCCGCGCCGCGATCGGGCTCGGTGACGGCGTGGTCCGCATCTCGGTCGGGCTGGAGAGCGCCGACGATCTGATCGCCGATATCGATCAGGCGCTGAGCTAGCCCGCGTGTTGTTCGGCCTCTTCGGCCTGCTCGGCGGCGGCCAGCGGTCCCTGCCCCTGCGTCTGCGTCATCCAGTTGATCACCGATCGGGCGTAGATCATCTGGCTGGTGATGGCCATCTGGCCGCGGCTGCGCCCTACGAACGAGATCCACCAGGAGAACAAGGCGGCAATGCGGTTGCGGTGGCCTACCAGGTAATACAGGTGCAATACCAGCCAAGCCAACCAGGCGAAGTAGCCTCCGAACTCCAGCTTGCCGACCTGCGCGACGGCGCTGTTCCGCGAGATCGTCGCCATGCTGCCCTTATTGAAGTACTTGAACGGCTCGCGGTTGGCCGGATCGTCTTTGCCTTTGACGGTGTTCTTGATCGTCTTGGTGGCGTAGTGCGCTCCTTGGATCGCTCCCTGCGCCATCCCCGGTACTCCCGGCACGGACATCAGATCGCCGACGACGAAGACGTGCGGGTGTCCCTTGACTGTGAGGTCCGGTTCTACGATCACTCGTCCGGCGCGGTCGGTCTCGGTCCCGTCGGACTGTTCGGCGATCATCTTGCCCAGCGGGCTGGCTTGGACGCCGGCCGCCCACACCTTGCATGCACACTCGATGCGGCGTTCGTCACCGTCCTTCTCCTTGATGGTGATGCCCTTGTAGTCGACTGCGGTCACCATCGCGTTCAGCTGAATTTCGACATCCATCTTCTCCAGCCGCCGCTGCGCCTTGAGACCCAACTTCGGCCCCATCGGCGGCAATACCGCCGGCGCCGCGTCGAGCAGAATCACCCGGCATTCCGTGGGGGTGATAGTCCTGAACGCCCCGGCCAGCGTTCGCTCGGCCAGTTCGACGATCTGGCCCGCGATCTCGACACCCGTCGGACCGGCACCGACGACGACGAACGTCAGGCGCCGTTCCCGTTCGGCCGGGTCGGTGGTCACCTCGGCCGCCTCGAACGCACCGAGGATGCGGCCGCGCAACTCCAGCGCGTCGTCGATGCTCTTCATGCCGGGCGCGAAGGTGGCGAAATGGTCGTTGCCGAAATAGGACTGCTGCGCCCCGGCGGCCACGATCAGGCTGTCATAAGGGGTGACCGTCTCCATGGCCATCAGCTTCGAGGTAACCGTCTTCGCCTTCAGGTCGATGGCGTTGACCTCGCCGAGCAGAACCCGCACGTTCTTCTGCTTGCGCAGCACCAGTCGGGTGGTAGGGGCGATATCGCCTTCGGACAGGATTCCGGTCGCTACCTGGTAGAGCAACGGCTGGAACAGGTGCGTCGTCGTCTTCGAGATCAGCGTGACGTCGACGTCAGCCCGTTTGAGCGACCTGGCCGCGTTCAGTCCGCCGAACCCGCTTCCGATGACGACGACCTGATGGCGCCTGACGGCAGCCGCCGGCTCGCTGGATTGCGTCATACTCGTCCCTCCCAGTCTTCACAGCGCCTCCTCACCGTACGACGCCGCGTAGGGCATCGTCACCTATCTGACGGCGAGCAGACGAAAAGCCCCTCCGCGCGCGGTGTGTCGGGTTGCTTTTGCGTCTGTTCGCCACCACATCCGAATCACGCTGCGCCGGAATCCATTTCACGGATACGTTTGAGCGTGAGCCGGGCAAACAGCGTCGACACCGCCGGAAACCAGCGGTCCAGGTACCACGCGGCCTTCCACCAGGCAGGCACCACGATGATGGCGTCTTCGCGCAGCACCGCCCGAAGGGCCCGTTCGGCGAACTTCTCGGGTGCCATCGGCCGCGCCGGTTCCCAGAATTTGAGTAGTTGCTCGTCGCTGAGGCCGGTCATGGCCATGCGTCCGTACTTGCCGCCGGTGAGGATCGGGGTCCGGATCGCGCCCGGACACAGCACCGATACCTGAACGCCGTGGCGTTTGGCCTCCAGCCGGAGCGCCTTCGACAGTGCGACGACGGCATGCTTGGACGCGGTGTAGCTCGCCGAACCGGGGGAGGCGAGCAGGCCGGCCACCGACGCGGTGTTGACGATGTGGCCCGAGCGCTGCCCGATCATGATCGGGTAGATCGCCTGGATGTCGTGCACCACACCGTGCAGGTTCACATCGAAGACGTCGTTCCAGTCGTCGAGCGTGTATGAGTCGACCTCGCCGCCCACCCCGATGCCGGCATTGTTGAACAGATAGTCGATCCGGCCGGATTGCCGCACCACCTCGGCAGCGGCGCGCTCGAACGACGGATAGTCGCGCACGTCGAGCTCGATGGCGTGCGTCTTCGCGCCGGCGTTGTTGAGACGCTGCGCCAACTCCTGCGCGGCGTCGAGTTGGCGATCCGCGATCCAGACCTCGGCGCCGCCCTCGGTCAACTCGGCGGCCAGCGCTGCGCCGATGCCGGACGCGCCGCCGGTGACGAATGCGATCTTCCCGGACACGCTCGTTGCCATTCGGGAAGGATAACGGTCTCAGGTCACGGCCAGGCGGTTGCGTAGTTCCGGTAGTTCGCGTCCGGCACACTGCAGAAATCCGAAGCCGTGCCGGCCAGCAAGATGTAATACGTTTCCGGACGGTGGTTTTCGCCGGAGGTGGGGTAGGTCCAGCCGCTGTTACACATCGACGTTGCCGCGCCGGCCGTGGGTTTGGGCCAGCTGGAGCTGACGCAGTTGGTCAGCGTGTCGACGTCCGAGGTGGCGCTCTTGGCGATGACCAGCACTGCGCCTCCCCACTGCCCGTCGGCCCGCCGGTAGGCGCGCGCTCCGAATCCCGCGTTGTCCTTCTGGCAGCCCAGCGCCCGTTGCAGCAACTGGAACGGGGCTGCGAGCCGGAGGTCGGTGAGGCCGGCCGCGGCGTTGATGAACGCGGCCGCATCCGAACCGTCTACCTCTTGGATGTCCGGATTGTTACGGCTGGTGAGTTGCAGCGACATCCGTCCCTGCGCGGCCTCGTCGCCGCCACCGACGATCGGACCGCCACCGCTGGAAGTCATTGGCGGAAGAGCGACGCTGGGATCAGCGCCGGCTGTGGGAATCCCGGTCGCCGCGGCCAGAAACACGCTCGCCGCGACCCACGCACCCATTCGACAAGCCGTAGCTCTCATAGGCATCTCCGGATCATCGTTCGGCGGCGCGCTTGATTCGTGCCAGTGTCTCGTGGATACCCCGATTCATCTGGCGTCCGCGGGGCAGGAACATTTCGAGCGTTCGGTTGGCAGCCGAACACCAGAGGAATTCGAAGGACTCGGTGAGTGCCGTACCGTTCGACGAAGGTTCCATCGTGTAACGCCAACGGGTTTCGTGCCGTCCGGTGCGGCCGTCGAGAGTGGTGAAGGCGAATTCCCGGCCGCGGTCTGCGACGTCGACTTGTACGGTACGTTGCCAGCGATAGCCACGAATTCGGTTGTAGCCGCGAAACCGTGCTCCCGGCGCAGCTTCGGTCGCTCCGTTCAGCCACTCGCAGCGGTAGCATTCCGGACTCCACTCGCCCATCCGGGTTATGTCGGCCACGAGGTCGAACACCTCCTCCGGAGGGGCGGCGATTTCGATGCGCTCCTGCCCGCGTCGCGGTGTCGGCATTGAGTAAGTCTCTCTCAGCCGAGTGAGTGTGGCTAGTCCGCATCGGAACCCGTCAGCGGAATGCGGCCAAATCGGTGAAGGCCTGGCCGAGGACGAGCTGGTGCATCTCGGCCGTGCCTTCATAGGTCAGTACCGATTCGAGGTTGACCATGTGCCGGATGACTGGGTATTCCAGCGATATTCCGTTGCCGCCCAGTATTGTTCGCGCCGTCCGGCAGATCTTGATCGCCTCTCGGGTGTTGTTGAGTTTGCCGAAGCTGACCTGATCGGGTCGCAGGCCCACTCCGTCTTTGAGCCTGCCCAGGTGCAGTGACAGCAGCTGACCCTTGTGCAGCTCGACCGCCATGTCGACGAGTTTGGCCTGGGTGAGCTGGAATCCAGCGATCGGACGGCCGAATTGAGTTCGTTGCGTCGCGTAGTCGAGTGCGGATTGCCACGCCGACCGCGCCGCACCCATCGACCCCCAGATGATCCCGTAGCGCGCCTCCGACAGGCAGGACAGCGGGCCTTTCAGGCCGAGCGCGTCGGGCAACATCGCCTCGGTGGGGAGTCGCACGTCGTCGAGGACCAGCTCGCTGGTGATCGACGCCCGCAGTGACAGCTTGTGGTGGATGGTGTTGGCGGCAAACCCCGCGGTATCGGTGGGCACGATGAATCCGCGGATCCCGTCGTCGGTGTTGGCCCAGACGATCGCTACGTCGGCGACCGACCCGTTGGTGATCCACATCTTGCGGCCGTTGAGGATCCAATCCGAACCATCTTGTTGCGCGCGGGTTTTCATCGCAGCCGGATCGGAGCCGGCGTCGGGCTCGGTCAGCCCGAAGCACCCGATGAGGTCCCCGGCGGCCATGCCGGGCAGCCACTGCTGCTTCTGCTCCTCAGAACCGAAGTTCCAGATGGCGAACATCGCCAGCGAGCCCTGCACCGACACCATGGACCGGACGCCCGAGTCGGCGGCCTCGAGTTCGACACAGGCCAGGCCGTAGTGCACGGCTGAAGAGCCTCCGCAGCCGTAGCCTTCCAAGTGCATACCCAGCAGGCCGAGTTCACCGAACTGTTTTGTGAGCTCGCGGACCACCGGAAGGTCGCCGGTCTCGAACCAATCCGCCACGTACGGCGTCACGTGCTCGGCGCAGAACTTTCTGACGGTTTCGCGCACCGCGATTTCATCGTTTGACAGCGACGCGTCCAGTCCAAGCGGGTCGTAAGGGTCGAATGTCGGTGGTGCTTGGGCTGAATTGGCATCCATTCCTGCTGAATCTAGGTTCAGCCCAACAGGCGGGTCAAGGAGTCGCGGTAGTCTCGCTGAATGTCATCGCGGCGCGGGCCGGCGTGGCTGAGCGCCGACATCCTTGGGGTGCTGCTGTTCTGCGCGGTGGGACGCCGCAGCCACGACGAGGGAGTCAACATCTCCGGCACCGCGTCGACCGCGTGGCCATTCCTGTCCGGGACCGTCATCGGGTGGTTGGCTTCGCGTGCTTGGCGGCGACCCACTGAAGTGGTGCCGACCGGAATGATCGTGTGGCTGTGCACTGTTGTTTTCGGCATGTTGTTGCGCAAGGCCAGTTCTGCCGGGGTGGCGGTGAGCTTCGTGCTGGTGGCCTCCTCGGTGACCGCGGTGCTGCTGCTTGGTTGGCGAGGCGGCGTTGACCTCGTGCTACGACGCCGGGCGGACAGCTGACAGATGGTCCGGACAGACGACGACACCTGGGACGCGACTACCGGGGTAGGAATGACCGCGACATTCGGTGCGGCCGCGAGGGCAGTCGCAACCAACAAAGGGCTACTTCAGGATCCGTTCGCGGAACAGCTGGTCCGCGCCGCCGGGGTCAAGTACTTCACGCAGCTGATCGCAAACCAGCTTTACGAAGATGACGATGGCGACAACCCCCGAATGACCGGTCTCATCGACATCCTGGCGTCGCACGCCCGCTTCTTGGACCAATACCTCGCCGATGCCGGTGCGGCAGGAATTCGTCAGGCGGTCATCCTGGGGTCCGGTCTGGACACTCGGCCGTATCGGCTGTGGTGGCCGCCGGGCACAACGGTGTATGAGGTCGACCAGCCGGACGTCATCGAGTTCAAGACCAAGGTGCTACGTGGACTGGGCGCCGAGGTGACCGTGAATCGTTGCGCCATCGGCGTCGATCTTCGCCAAGACTGGCTGGCGGCACTTCGGCGGGTCGGTTTCGACGGTGCACAACCCACCGTGTGGATTGCCGAGCAGTTGTTCGTGGGCTATCTGTCGCCCGATGGACAAGATGCGGTGTTGCACGAAGTCAGCGCGGCGAGCGCCGCCGGCAGCCGGTTCGCGGCAGATCACACCATTTGGAGCCCGACGCAAATCAAAGAGGGGCATACATTCATCAAACACTGGCGAGAACATGGCCTCGATGTCGATTTGTCCATGTTGACCTATCCGGGCGAATATCGCTATGTCCCTGACTATCTGATGTCCCACGGCTGGCAGACGGCTGAGAAGACCATCGTCGAGATTCGCGCCGCCATCGGCAGGCCGGTGCGCCGGGTTCCCCTGCCCAGCGACTTGGCGGTCATGCCGAGGTATGTCACGGCAGTACGGGTCTAGACCGGGTTCAGCCAAATGACTCGAGCCAGACACTCAGCTCCGTGCGGTCAGCTACGCTTCGTGCCCGCCGGCCTCGGCGATCCGGTGGCTCAGCCCTTGTTCACCGAGCTGGCCGTCGAGTACGCGCAGCGCTACGGGGGCGCGCCGCAAACGTATCTGGACTGGATGCGCGACGGCCCGGCCGATGAGTTCGCACCGCCCGACGGCGGGATGCTGGTCGGTCTGCTGGACGGCCTTGCGGTGACCGGGGGCGCGTTCTGCCGGTTCGACGCCCACACCGCGGAACTAAAGCGGATCTGGACGCATCGCGAGCATCGGCGCCGCGGCTACGCTGCGGCGCTGGTGGGCGAACTGGAGACCCGGATCGCGGCACGCGGTTACCGGAAGGTCTACCTGATCACCGGCGATCGCCAGCCCGAGGCAGAGGAACTGTATCTGTCCCTCGGCTATACCCGGCTTCCCGAGCCGTTGCCTTCCCGGGGACCGGTCCTTCCCGTCGCGTTCGAAAAGGGCTTGGCATGACCGCGGAGCTGCATCTGGGTGTCGCGCTGGACGGATACGGCTGGAACCCGCAGGCATGGCGGGCCACGCCGACGGCCGACCGCGACACCGCGTCGGTGCTCAGCGGTCACTACTGGGCGGGGCTCGCGGCCACCGCCGAGCGTGGACTGCTCGACTTTCTCACCATCGACGACACCCTGATGCCGCAACCCGGGCGCCGCGAGCGGATCGATCCGGGCCGGCTGGCCGGCCGCGGTGACGCCGTGCTGGTGGCCGCCCGCGTCGCACCGGCGACCCGCCATATCGGGCTGATCCCGGTGGCCACTGTCACCCACACCGAACCGTTCCACATCTCCAAATCCATTGCCACCCTTGACTATGTGTCACATGGCCGCGCCGGCTGGCAACCTCGGGTCAGCGTCACCGCGCATGAGGCCAACTTGTTCGGGCGCCGGGACGTATCCGAGATCGCCTTGTTCGACGAAGCTTTGGATTTTGTCGACGTGGTGCGCCGGTTGTGGGACAGCTGGGAGGACGACGCGGTGATCCGTGACGTGGCAAGCGGGCGTTACGTCGACCGCGAGAAACTGCATTACATCGACTTCACCGGAAAGTATTTCTCGGTCAAGGGGCCGTCGATCACGCCGCGGCCGCCGCAGGGCCAGCCGGTGGTGGCGGCGCTCGCCCATGCCGGCCCGATCTACGAATTCGCCGCCGCTAGTGCGGATATCGTCTTCATCACGCCCACCGACGGCGACTCGCTGGACAACATTCTCGACGAGGTGCGCGCTGCGGGCGGTGGACATTTGAAAGTGTTTGCCGACGTGGTGGTTTCGTTCGCGGGCGATAACGAATTCCGCTCTGATGCACTGGTGTTCGGCGGCAGTGCAACAGATTTGGTGGATATGCTATTGGACTGGCAGCGGATCGGCGTTGACGGTGTGCGATTGCGCCCAGCCGTCAATGCCGCTGACCTAGCGGTGATTGTCGACGAGGTGGTGCCGATGCTGCAGCGCGCTGGACGGTTCCGCACCACCTACCGGGACGGCGAAACCCTGCGCGAAAGACTCGACCTACCAACAGCACCCAACCGCTACGCGACGGTGCACCAATGATCCCGCTGTCGATTCTGGACCTCGCACCGATCAGCGCGGGCAGCGATGCCGCGACGGCCCTCCGTAACACCATCGACCTGGCCCAGCGCGCCGAGCGGTGGGGCTACCGTCGGTTCTGGATCGCCGAGCATCACTTCGTCGGCGTCGCCAGCTCAGCACCGGCGGTGCTGATCGGCCAGATCGCGGCCGCTACCAACAGCATTCGGGTCGGTGCGGCTGCGGTCCAGCTGAGTCACACCACGGCCGCCGCGGTGGTCGAAAGTTTCGGAATGCTGGAAGCCTTCTACCCGGGACGCATCGACCTCGGTGTGGGCCGAGGGCAACGACGCGACACCGGCTTCAAGCCCAAGCAGCCGTCGACCAAATCCCGTCCGCCACGGCAGCGGCGAGAGGTCGACGGTGTGGTGATTCCGCTGCCGTTCGATCTGCGCGGCCTGCTCGACAAGGAGCGGGTGCAGGCGACCATGGGGATCTTGCAGCAACCCGAGGCGGTGTCGCCTGACTTCGCCGAGCAGCTCGCCGACATCATCGCGATGCTCGAGGGTACCTACCAGGCCGACGGTTTCGACGTGCACGCGGTGCCGGGCGAGCGATCTGGACTGACACCGTGGATCTTTGGCAGTGCCAGGGGGCAAAGCGCCCGGGTAGCCGGTGCGCGCGGGTTGCCGTTTGTCGCCAGCTATCACATCACTCCGGCGACCGCACTGGAGGCCATCGAGGCATACCGTGGTGCGTTCGTCCCGTCGGCGACGCTGGAGCGGCCCTACGTCGTGGTGTCTGCCGACATCGTCGTCGCCGACGACAGTGCCACCGCCAGGCATCTGGCCACCGGCTACGGGCAGTGGGTGTATTCCATCCGGACCGGAGTCGGCGCCGTGCCCTATCCGGATCCCGACGACTGCCCGCCGCTCACCGACGAGCAGCTGCGCGTGGTAAAGGACAGGCTGGAAACGCAATTCGTCGGCAATCCGGATGAGGTCGCCGAGCGGCTGTCCGCATTGCAACGCCTGACCGGCGCCGACGAGCTCGTCGTCACCTCGGTGACCCACCGGCACGAGGACCGGCTGCGCTCACATGAGCTCATCGCGCAGCGATGGGGCCTGATGTCATGAGCCGCAAGCCGATTCACCTGGCAGCCCATTTTCCAGGTGTCAACAACACCACCGTATGGACTGATTCCAGGGCGGGCAGTCAGATCGAGTTCGACTCGTTCGTGCATCTCGCCCGCACCGCCGAACGCGGATTGTTCGACTTCTTTTTTCTGGCCGAGGGGCTACGGCTGCGTGAGCACCGCGGGCGGATCTACGACCTGGATGTGGTGGGTCGGCCGGACACCTTCACCCTGCTGGCCGCGTTGGCCGGCATCACCGACCGGATCGGCCTCACCGGAACCATCAACACCACGTTCAACGAACCCTTCGAGGTAGCAAGGCAATTCGCCACACTCGACCACTTGTCCGCCGGCCGTGCCGGCTGGAACATCGTCACCTCGTCGGATGCGTTCACCGGCGCTAACTTTCGGCGCGGCGGCTTCCTCGACCACGCCGACCGCTATCAGCGGGCCGAGGAGTTTCTCAGCGTGGCACGGGCGTTTTGGGACAGCTGGCAAGCTGGTGCCGTGCTGGCCGACGTCGACAACGGGGTTTACGTCGATCCGAACCGGATTCGCAGTGTCGAGCATTCGGGTCCTCAATTCGACGTGCGCGGGTTTGCGACGCTGCCCGCAGGGCCGCAGGGCCATCCGGTGCTGTTGCAAGCCGGCGACTCCCCCGAGGGCCGCGCTTTCGGTGCACGGCATGCCGACGCCTTGTTCACCCTGCATGGTTCGCTCGAGGACGGGCAGCGCTACTACGCCGACGTCAAGGGCCGGGCGCAGTCTTACGGCCGAGATCCCAATCAGCTCAAGGTGTTTCCCGCAGCAACATTCGTCATCGGTGACAACGCAGATGAGGCTCAGGACAGGGCGCAGCATATCCGTCATCAGCAGGTCAGCGGTGCCACCGCGATCGCGATGCTCGAGCAGGTGTGGGGCCGCGACCTGTCTGACTACGACCCCGATGGTCCGCTGCCCGAAGTCGACCCGGTCGTCAACAGCAGCATCACCCAGGGCCGCGTCCGACACGGTGACCCCGTTGCGGTGGCCCGCCGTTATCGGGAGCGCGCCCAAGCGGAGAACCTGTCGATCCGGGAGTTGGTCATCGCCGTCACCAGTCGGCAGCAGTTCGTGGGGACCGCCGCGCAGATCGCTGACGAGATCGACCACTACATCCAGGCCGACGCCTGCGACGGATTCATCCTGGTGCCGCATCTCACGCCGCACGGCCTGGACGAATTCGTCGACCAGGTGGTGCCGCTCCTGCAGGAACGCGGGGCGTTTCGCACGGAGTACACCGGTGAGACGTTGCGCGAGCATCTGGGGCTGACGAGCTAAGGATCGTGCTAGCCTCGCTCGCCGAACGTGGGGGCTATGGACGAAAAGCGATCAAATCTCGTACCTACCACCCACGTTCGGCGCGCCAATATCAGCTCGCTAGTGCGATTGCGGCGTCGGTCGCCTCGCGGATCGGACCACGCCACACGTCGCCGTGACCGGGCAGCAAAACCTCGGTTTCCACCAGGGCCAGCGCCTCGAGGGTACGGATGCAGTCCCGCTGGCTATGGCTGAAGACCGCTGGCAGTAACTGGGGTCCAGTGCGCTTCAGCAATGGATGGCCGGTGATCAGCGCGTCGCCGCTGATAAGGACGCCGTCGACGAGATACGAGCAATGCCCGCTGGTGTGCCCCGGAGTGAAAATGGGCACCGGGCGGCCGGGAAGCCCGACAGCCGTCTCGGCGGTGAGCGGCAGGGCGCTCGGTATGCCATCGCGGACGAGTCCGCCGTTGCGAACTACGTGCATGCCCCATATCGCCCATCGGGGTCGCCAAATGCGCAGCGCGATGTCGAAAACTGACACCTGCTCCAGGTACTCCCGTTTGACGTGACCCACTTCCTCGGCATGGCAGTACACGGGGGTCCGGTATTGGTCGGCGAACCAGATCGCCGAACCCAGATGATCGATGTGCGCATGGGTCAGCAGGATGGCGCGCACGTCGCTGGCGTCGCGGCCCAGTTTGCGCAACGAGTCCAGCACGTCTTGCCGGTCGCCGGGGTAGCCAGCGTCGATCATCAACACGCCGTCGCCGTCGCTGACCAGCACCCAATTGACCGCACTGCCCCGGACGAAATGGACGCTGTCGGTGACCTGAGAAAGAGTCGGCGTCGCTGCCATGCCAGCGAGTCTAAGGTTCGCCAGTTGCGACCCCCTTCGCCCGGCTGCGCCCACGATGATTTGGTTGCGCCGAACGTGCGCTCACTGCGAATTTTCGGCCGATTTTCGCAGTGATTGCACGCTCGGCGCCCGGCTGCGCCGCGCTCGCGATCGCCACAGTGTCTGATGGTGGCGACCCGCTTCGCCCGGCTGCGCCGCGCTCGCGATCGCCACAGTGTCTGATGGTGGCGACCCGCTTCGCCCGGCTGCGCCGCGCTCGCGATCGCCAGAGGAGTAGAAACGACAGCGTGGCTGAACTCAAACTGGGATACAAAGCATCCGCCGAACAATTCGCCCCGCGCGAGCTCGTCGAACTCGCGGTGGGCGCCGAAGCGCATGGCATGGACAGCGCGACGGTCAGCGACCATTTCCAGCCGTGGCGGCACAAGGGTGGCCATGCTCCGTTCTCGTTGGCGTGGATGACCGCCGTCGGCGAGCGCACCGAGCGGATTCAGCTGGGAACCTCGGTGCTCACGCCCACTTTTCGGTACAACCCGGCCGTCATCGCGCAGGCCTTCGCCACGATGAGCTGCCTGTACCCGAACCGCGTCTTCCTCGGCGTCGGAACCGGGGAGGCGCTGAACGAGATCGCCACCGGGTATGAGGGCGCCTGGCCGGAGTTCAAGGAGCGGTTCGCCCGGCTGCGCGAGTCGGTGCGGCTGATGCGTGAGTTGTGGCGCGGCGACCGCGTCGACTTCGAGGGCGAGTACTACCGCCTCAAAGGTGCCTCGATCTACGACGTCCCCGAAGGCGGAGTGCCGGTCTACATCGCCGCCGGTGGGCCTGCCGTCGCCAAATACGCCGGACGCGCCGGCGATGGGTTCATCTGCACCTCCGGCAAGGGCGAGGAGCTGTACACGGAGAAGCTGATCCCTGCGGTCAAAGAGGGTGCCGCGGCCGCTGAGCGCAATGTGGACGACATCGACAAGATGATCGAGATCAAGATTTCCTACGACCCAGACCCCGAGCTAGCCCTGAACAACACCCGATTCTGGGCGCCGTTGTCGCTGACGGCCGAGCAGAAGCACAGCATCGACGACCCGATCGAGATGGAAAAGGCCGCCGACGCACTGCCGATCGAGCAGATTGCCAAGCGCTGGATCGTGTCGTCGGACCCGGACGAGGCCGTCGAAAAGGTCGGCCAATACGTGACATGGGGCCTTAACCATTTGGTCTTCCACGCGCCCGGTCACGATCAGCGCCGATTCCTCGAGCTGTTCCAGAAAGACCTGGAACCCAGGCTGCGACGGCTGGGCTGAACGACAGGTGCCCAGCTCTGGGATCTATATCGCCGCACCCGAACCGGCGTCCGGCAAGTCGACCATCGCGCTGGGGATACTGCACCGACTGACTGCGACGGTGGCCAAAGTCGGTGTGTTCCGGCCGATTACGCGGTCAGGCGAAGGCCGTGACTACATCCTGGAACTGCTACTCGAGCACACCAGCGCGGGCCTATCCTACGAGCAATGCGTTGGTGTGACGTACGCAGAGCTGCATGCCGACAGCGACGCCGCGATCGTCAGCATCGTCGACGCGTATCACACTGTTGCCCAGCACTGTGACGCTGTAGTGATCGTCGGCAGCGACTACACGGACGTGACCAGCCCGGCAGAGCTCTCGGTCAATGCCCGCATCGCGGTGAACCTCGGTGCGCCGGTGTTGCTGGCGGTGAGCGGCAAAGAACGCACCCCCGATGAGGTCGCGAGTGTCGTCGGGGTATGTCTGAGCGAGTTGGCTACGCAGCGCGCCCATACCGCGGCCGTGGTGGCCAACCGGTGCGATCCGACGCAATTAGACGCTGTCGCAAAGGCATTGGACGCCTTTGACCCACGCAGTTACGTGCTGCCCGAAGAGCCGCTACTCTCTGCACCGACGGTGGCCGATCTGGAGAAAGCCGTCAACGGAAACGCGGTCAGCGGTGACACCGAGCTGCGGGAACGCGAGGTGATGGGCGTGATGGTCGCCGGGATGACCGCCGACCATGTGCTGGAAAGGCTCCGTGACGGCATGGCGGTCATCACCCCCGGTGACCGGTCGGACGTTGTGCTCGCCGTTGCCAGCGCCCATGCGGCTCAAGGGTTTCCGACGCTGTCCTGCATCGTCCTCAACGGCGGTTTCGAACTGCACCCGTCGATCGCGGCACTGGTGTCCGGGCTGCGGCTGCGGTTGCCGATCATCGCGACCACGCTGGGCACCTACGACACGGCGAGCGCCGCCGCCTCGGCTCGCGGTCGGGTCACGGCAACCTCGCAGCGCAAGATCGACACCGCGCTGGAATTGATGGAACGTCACGTCGATATCGCGGATTTGTTGGCGCAACTCGCTATTCCGATCCCGACGGTCACTACGCCGCAGATGTTCACCTATCAGCTGACCCAGCAGGCGCGTTCGGACCGCAAGCACATTGTTCTCCCCGAAGGCGACGACGACCGCATTCTCAGGTCAGCCGGAAGGGTGCTGCAACGCTGCATCGTCGACCTGACCATACTTGGCGACGAGGACCAAATCCGCCTGCGCGCAGCAGAACTCGGGGTCGACCTGGGCAGTGTCAGGGTTGTGAACCCGCGCACCAGTCAGATGCGCGACCAATTCGCCGACCAGTACGCGGAATTACGAAAGGCGAAGGGTGTCACCGTCGAACAGGCCCGCGAGATCATGCGCGACGTCTCGTACTTCGGCACCATGCTGGTGCACAACGGCATGGTCGACGGCATGGTCTCGGGTGCCGCCCACACCACCGCGCACACCGTTCGCCCGGCATTCGAGATCATCAAGACCGTCCCGGACGTCTCCACCGTGTCCAGTATTTTTCTGATGTGTCTACCCGATCGGGTGCTGGCATATGGTGACTGTGCGATCGTCCCGAACCCGACACCGCAACAGCTTGCCGACATCGCCATCTCGTCTGCGCGCACGGCCGCGCAGTTCGGCATCGAGCCGCGGGTCGCCATGCTGTCGTACTCCACCGGGGAGTCCGGCACCGGTGCGGACGTCGACAAGGTCAGGGAAGCAACACAATTGGTGCGGACGCGGGATCCCCAGCTGCCGGTCGAGGGGCCCATTCAATACGATGCGGCGGTGGAACCGTCGGTCGCGGCCACCAAGCTGCGTGACTCGCCAGTGGCCGGTCGCGCGACGGTGCTGATCTTTCCCGACCTCAACACCGGCAACAACACTTACAAGGCGGTACAACGTACGGCCGGAGCGATCGCCATCGGTCCGGTACTGCAAGGCTTACGTAAGCCGGTGAACGATCTGTCCCGAGGTGCACTCGTCGAGGACATCGTCAACACGGTTGCCATCACTGCGATTCAGGCGCAGGGCGTCCATGGCTGACCCGCTGGTGCTGGTGATCAACTCCGGCTCGTCGTCGCTCAAATTTCAACTGGTCGAACCGGCTTCCCGTCGATCGCGAGCCGGCGGCTTAGTAGAGCGTATCGGCGAGGATTCGTCACCGGTCGCGGACCACGACGCGGCCCTGCGCCGTGCGTTCGACGAATTGGCAGACGCCGGATATGAATTGAAAACCGTCGACCTGGCAGCGGTCGGGCACCGGGTGGTGCACGGCGGCCAGCGGTTTTATCGGCCGACGCTGCTGGACGACGCGGTGGTCGCCGATCTCGATGAGCTGTCGGAACTGGCGCCCCTGCATAATCCACCTGCTCTCAAAGGGATCGAGGTAGCACGAAAGCTGCTGCCCGACGTGCCGCACATCGCGGTGTTCGACACTGCTTTCTTCCACGACCTGCCCCCGGCCGCTGCCACATATGCCATCGACCGGAAGTTGGCCGAGCGGTGGGAGATCCGGCGATACGGATTCCACGGCACCTCGCACGAATACGTCAGCCAGCAGGCCGCCGCATTCCTCGGCAGACCGCTGGAGAGCGTGAATCAGATTGTGCTGCATCTGGGCAACGGCGCTTCGGCGTCGGCGATCGCTGGTGGTCAGCCCGTCGACACATCAATGGGCTTGACGCCGTTGGAAGGACTCGTGATGGGTACCCGCAGCGGCGACATCGACGCAGGCGTTTACAGCTACCTGTGGCGCACGACGAAGATGGGCGTTGACGAGATCGAGGCGATGCTGAACAAGCGATCCGGCGTGCTGGGTCTGTGCGGGGAGCGTGACTTTCGTCGGATAGGCGAGATGATCGAATCCGGCGACAGCGCAGCCCAATTGGCGTATGACGTGTTCATCCATCGGCTACGTAAGTACGTCGGCGGTTATCTTGCGGTGTTGGGGCATACGGATGTGGTGAGCTTTACCGCCGGTATCGGCGAGAACGATGCAGCGGTGCGTTGGGATGCCTTAGCCGGCATGGAAGAACTCGGCATCGTCCTCGAAGACGACCGCAACCTGAGTTCGGAGCGCGGTGCTCGCCGTATCTCTGCTGACGACTCACGAATCGCCGTGCTGGCGATCCCGACCGATGAAGAACTGGCGATCGCCCGCGACTGCGTACAACTGCTATCCCAATAGGGACTCAAAAGGCCGCTGGGCATTTACTGCTTAGTGCCCGTAAAGGTGGGACTGCCACATGACATGGTCAATGTGCCATCCCGGATGACGATGCGGCCTCCTTCGTTGGCGAACACACCTTTTCTAGTGGAGTATCCGTTGCTGACCGTGAAAGACCAGTCGGGGTTCACGGTTCCGGTGTACTTGTCCCCGTTTTGCATAACCATTGTCAGCGAGTTGCCTTGATGGGTGATAGTGGCGGTACCATGACCAGCCGGCACGCAGCCCGAGGCGGCCTGATCGATCACATAGGTGCCGTCGATATCCGGCTGTGACGCTTGCCCGGTCGTGGGCGCGGTGGGTGCCGGCCCGGGCGGTGGTACGGGCAGGTTAATTGGGGTATCGCTCGCGCCAGTGGTTCCGGCAGGCCGGTTGAACGCCTTGCCAGTGACGATGTCGACGAGGACGAAGTTGGTGATGGCCGCCTTCCCGGCCTGAACTGCGGCCAGAGCTGAGGCGTTGTAGCCGGTCCACGCTGCGCCAACGGGTTTCGGTTCACCTGTAAGCGCGGCGGGCTCAGTGAGGGGATTCCCGCAATAACAACCGGCGCGCGGTACGCCGCGGGAATCGACGAAAACCGCTGTGCCCGTTTGTAAGACCGATTCCAACGTCGTCGGGTGTGTCCCGTCGAATCCGTGGTTGGTGACCCGGGTATCGAGTCGAAGCACAGTCGGCGTCAGTTCACGTAAATACGCGGGGACGTCGGCGGCGGTAAGCGGGTGTCCGCCACTCCAAGTCAGCGAGGAATCTGTGTTGAGCGCTTCGGCGAATGCACTGGCCTGCGCGGGGTGGCTGCCGAGAAAGTCGATCATCTTGTCGCGGTCGCATTCGGCGTTGTTCATGGTGCCCCCGTAGAGACCGGGACGATCGCCAGGCAGCGGTTGGGTGACCACCGGGCCGTTGCCGTGTGGCTGCAGAGTTGGCGGCGGTTGGGTATTGGTCGGGGGCGCCGACGCCGCGGGGGGCATGAATGCGTTCGACCCAGGATCGGTGGTCGCGGTGAGTACCAGCTCCGTCGTCGCATTGGGCGACAACACGTTTCGCAGTAGGAGGGCGGCGCCTGCGATCACCACGACAAGGACAACCGCTGCCGCGATCAACCACTTGCGCCTCGATCTCGGTGTCGGCGCGGCTAGGACCTGCGGGCTCGGTCGAGTGGGAACCCCGCCGAGCGGGCGCGTGGCTTCCGCAGTGGACGCTTGATTGAGCGCCCGTCGCGCGGCAGCCGCTAGCTCACCGGCGCTTTGATAGCGTTGGTCGGGCTTTTTGGCCATACCTGTCGCGATGACCTCGTCGAATCCGCGCGGGATCCCAGGATTCACGTCGCTGGGTTTAGGCGGATCCATCGTCAGGTGAGCGACGACTTGTTGTTCCATGCTGTCGCCACCGAAAGGTTGGGCGCCAGTCAGGCATTCATAGAGGACGCACGCCAGTGCGTAGACATCCGAGCGGGCGTCACCGCCGCCGGATTCCAAGCGCTCAGGGGACATATAGGCAAAGGTGCCCACGATGGAGCCCGTCTGCGTCAGCTTGGTGGCCGCGGCGTCATGGGCGATGCCGAAATCGATCAGGTACACGAAGTCTTTGCGGGTCACTAATGCGTTGGAGGGTTTGACATCGCGGTGCACCAGCCCGGCTTCGTGCGCGGCGTCCAGTGCGGCGGCCAGTTGCTCGATCACCTGAACGGCCCGCTCCGGGATCATGGCGCCGTCACGCTGCAGCAGCGCGTGCACGTCAACGCCTTCGATGATCGGCATCACCAAGTAGAGGCGACCGTCGATTTCGCCGGTGTCATGAATCGGAATGATGTGCGGTTCGTTCAGCCGGGCCGCAATATGAGCTTCACGACGAAAGCGTTCGCGATACCCAGGTTCGGCGCCCAGCTCAGGAGGCAGCACTTTGATGGCTACGTCGCGGCCGATTTCGGTGTCGTGAGCTCTGTACACCTTGCCCATGCCGCCCTCGCCGATCAGCGATAGCAGCCGATACCGGCCGAACACCACCTCATCCACGGCAAGCCTTTCGGACGAGCATCGATAGGTGTCCCGGATTTTATCCCAGGTTGTGAATCTTATATGCGTTTCTTCGGATTCCCGTGTGCTTTGCTGGTGGCCTAGAGGAAGCCGAGCGCGGTCCGACCCGTGCCGACGGACGGTGTCGGATCTGTCCCGACGGTGTGCGATAGGAGCTCGTAGTACAAATCGCGAAAGTCGTTGGTGTACTTCAGGTCGCCATGATCGAGGTTGGTGAGGCTGGGTTCGTCGCCGTAGAAGCCGCCCCGGACGGGCGCGCCCGCGATGAACACGGGACCGGCGGTGCCGTGGTCGGTGCCTTCCGAGGCATTGGCGCGAACCCTGCGCCCGAATTCGGAATACGCCATCACGACGACGTTCCGGTTGCTCGTTCCCCGCAAAAAGGCGGTGATGGCTTCGTCAAGGGTCTGCAGCAGCCGCTGCTGGGTTCCGCGCTCGTTGGCGTGCGTGTCGAACCCGCCGAGTTGCACCATGTACACCCGCGTGGGCACCCGGGCGCGCACCGCCGCAGCCACCATGCCGAGCTGAGCTGCCAGCGAATTATGCTCGGCGGCAGCGGGTTTGATCGACTCGAAAGTCTTGTTAGTGGTGCGTGCGGCGCGGTAGGCCTTGCGCACGGCAGCCATCGCGGGAGTATCGGCGGGGTCGTCGGCGCCAAGCGCTGCCATGATCGTGTCGAATCTCTCGGCCTTCCGCATCGGCACGTGTGTTGCCGAAAGTGCCGCCGCGGTGTGCTTTTCGCCGACCGCAAGCGCGGGCAGGACGGGACCGATGTTAACGGCGCGCAGCGGGTCCTCGCCGGTGGCGTCGAGCCAACGGCCGATCCAACCGGTGGAGACGGGCTGGGCTGGTGACGCGGTCTGCCAGATGTCCATGGAGCGGAAGTGGCTGTGATCGGGCTTTGGATACCCGACGCCCCGGACGATCGCGAGCTGGCGCTGGTTCCACAGTTGAGCCAACCCGCGCATCGCCGGGTTCAATCCGAGCTCCGAATCGAGATGCAGAACATCACTCGGGGCGTAGGCAAGCTCTGGGCGAGCGTCGTGATAAGCGTTGTCGGCGTAGGGGATTAGCGTGTTGATGCCGTCATTGCCGCCGTATAGCGTGACGATCACCAGCACACCGGCGTTGTCGGGCAACGGCCGGTCCTGGGCGGCTCGCAACAGGTCGTCCCAATCGACCGCCACGGCTCCGGACAGCAAACCGGCCGCGCCTGCGCCGGCGCTTGCGATCAGGAATTTTCGACGCGTGATCATGACGTCAGGTACTCCGGTGTGTTGACGGCCGCCACCATCAGCTGCTGCGGTTGCCGCACCAGGGGTTTGAGCGCGTCGACGGTCCGGTCCGACCAAGCCCCGACGCCGATCAGATAGCCAACAGCGTCAATGCGATCGCCGGGTGCAGCGCTCTCGATGCGCGACAGGTCGGCGTCGCGAGCCAGCTGGCCCGCGATGCGCAACCGCGCCTGGGCACTCGCGGTGGACAGCCAGACCTCACCGTGCGGCCAGCCGCCGACGCTGGGCGGGTGAAACGGTCGCTGCCCCAGCGCTTTCAGCGTCGCCTCGACAGTCTTGAGCTGCGCACGTTTGTCGAGCGGGATTCGGAGCGTCCGGATCACGCCGACCAGCCATTCGACCGGGGTATTGACGACAGTGGCCCGGCCAGTGGTGAACTCGTCGTCGGTGAGGATCGCCCGGGTCAGCGCGCGCAGGTTGCGGCCCGGTCCGTAGGCAGAGACCAGGCGGTCGAGTAGCTGCGCTGACGGCGGTTCGTCAGAAGCCAACTGTTGCCAAAGCCGTCCGGCGATGTATTCGGCCGACTTCGGCTGAGCCAGGACGGCGTCGCAAAATCCCGCGGCATCGAAATTGCCGCTGCGGCCCAAAAGCGTCTTGGCCGTAAAGTCATGGCGTTTCGGCAGCACCGAAGTTCGACCGTCGGGGCCGATCACCCATCCGGTCAGTGCTCGAGCGCCGGCGCGCACGTCGTCCTCGGTGTAACCGTTGCCGTGGCCCAGGGCGAACAGCTCCATGAATTCCCGGGCCAGGTTTTCGTTAGGCGCCTTGGCGGTATTGGTTTGCCCATCCAGCCAGCGCAACATCGCGGCGTCGGTCAGCATGCTGTACGCCAAGGTGCGGAAGTCGCCCAGCGACAGGGTGCGCAGCTTCTGATTCTGCGCGGCCATATAAGCCGCCACCCGTACCTTCTGGGCCGAAGTGGCAAAGTGGTTGTGCCACAACAGCGTTAACTTCTCGTGAAATGGCTGCCGCACGGCGACCATGCGGCGAAGCCACCAGGCCGACAACATGGCGTCCTGCTCGGACAGTTGGCGGACGTATTGCTTACGGGCTGCTGGCGTCGCGCGTTTACCGGGGGCGCGCAGTGATTGCAGAGCGGGCATCGGGGTGGCGACCGCGCCCGGATCGGCGTCGGGGTCGGCGCTTAGCAGGGTGTCGAGGTACGACGGCCAATCCCGGGCGACCACCGCGTCGACCTCGGGCCCGGTCACCCCGAACCCCGTTCGTCGCAGCGCGCGGGCCGTGGCAATCCACCGCGCCGACTGACCGCTCATGCTTTGAGTGTGCACATTTAGCTTTGAATTGGCTGTGGATAGCCGAAAACGCGGGGGGCGATGGTCGTGCGATTCTGCCTGGCGTGCAGGAACCCTTCATCGGCAGTGAGGCCCTACAGCGCGGCGCGTTGGACCGCCATCAGTTGCGCACGCGATATCGCCCTTTGCTGCCCAACGTTTATCTGCCGGGAGGCATCCATCCGTCGCTGGAGCAGCGCATCGCCGCGGCGTGGTTGTGGTCGCGAGGCAGGGCGACGGTCGCAGGTGCGGCCGCCGCGGCGCTGCATGGCACCAAGTGGATTCCCAACGATGTCCCAGTCGAGCTGATATGCGCGAACTCCCGGCCGCCGAGGGGTGTCGTGACGCGGCGTTGCTTGCTATTGGATGGCGAAGCGCAGCTGCTGGGCGGCCGGTCGGTCACCACGCCGGAGCGCACCGCCTTCGACATCGGCCGAGGGGGAGCCATCCACTCGGCTGTTGCCCGTCTGGATGCGCTCGCGGCTGCAACGGGTTTCAAGGTGGAGGATGTTCTGAGTCTTTCACGACGTCACCCCCACTCGCGGGGACTGCGGCGATTGGAGACCGCGCTCGAACTCGTCGACGCGGGAGCGCAGTCTCCCCGGGAGAGCTACCTTCGATTGCTTCTCATCGAAGCGGGATTCCCCCGGCCGCAGACCCAGATACCGGTACTGGGCGCCGACGGTATTCCAGTCGCGCACATCGACGTGGGCTGGGAGGAGTACCTGGTCGGCGTCGAATACGAAGGTGAGCAACACCAGACTGATCGGGGTGTGTACGTCTACGACATCCAGCGGCTGGAGCTGATCGAACAGAAGGGCTGGCTCATTGTCCGGGTCGTTGCCGAGAATCGGCGTGCCGATATCATTCGCCGAGTCCGCGTAGCGATGGTAGAACGTGGTTGGCGTGGGTTTTGACGGGATCGAGCGTGAGCCTACGGTTTTCGTTGTGAGCCTAGGGATTTGAGTGTGCACATAGGGCGGAAACCAGGCCGATTTTCCGCCCAGGATTCACGCTGAAAGCCCAGGATTCACACTAAAAGCCGACGTTTCACGCGCCACCTGCAAAGCAAACGATTCGCACGCAAGCCGACGATTGGCCGCAAAGCATAGGGGTCGAGCCTGAGCTCATGGCTCTGGCGTGAAGCGACGGCTTTCGTTGTGAGCCTGGGGATTTGAGTGTGCGCATAGGGCGGGAATCTGGCCGATTTTCCGCCCAGGATTCACGCCGAACGTCAACGATTCACACCGAAAGCCCGGATTCACACCAAAGCCGAAGGTCGAAGGCGCAACACCCTAGAACGTGCTCGTCGGCCTCACCCGGTTAGCCATGTCGACCAGTGTGTAGCGATGCCGCTGTGTCGGCGCCACTCTGGCCAGGCTGCGCAGCGACGCCTCGACCCCCAACCGTAACCCGTGGTCGGTGAACGGAAAGCCGAGGATGTGGTTGGTGCTGGCCTCGTTGTCCTGCAGCCAGTCCATCGCGCCGCCCAGCACCAATGCGCGAATCTGCAGCACGCGAGGTTCGGTCGGCGGCAGCGCCTCCACGCGTCGAGCGGCGTCGCGGATCTGCTCCTCGGTGATTTCGTTAGTCGATCGTCCGGACAGCAGGGTCACTGCACTGGTCAACCGTGCGGTGGTGAAATGCCTTGAGGTAGCCGGTACTTCGTCGAGGGTACGCACTGCGCCGGCCCGATCCCCTTCCGCCGAAAGGGTTCTCGCCAATCCGAAGGCCGCCGATATCACGCCGTCGTCGGTGCTCCACACCGTCTGGTAGAACTTGTGCTCGTCGGTGTAGCCGGCCAGTTCGGCGGTGGCAGCCAACGCCAGCTTGGGTGCCAGCTCCCCCGGGAAGGTGTCGAGCACCTCGGTGAAATGCTTGATGGCCGAGTCGTAATCGCCGGTGAGCAGTTGCGCGACGGCCCGATACCAGACCAGCCGCCACCGCCAGCCCACGCGCTCGGCCAGGTCGTCGAGCTTCCGCGTGGCCTTGACCACGTCGCCCAGGTCCAGCAGCGCGCGAACTTCCATCAGCGGCAGCTCGATCGACTCGGAAACGTCGGTGCCTTCGGCGTCCAGGGCGCCGTGCCGGGCCGCGCGCAACGAGTCCAGCGTCTGTACCGGCTGAGAGAGCACCGTCGCCTGGAGCACGGGAGCGGCGACGTCGGTCGGGTCGACCAACGGCACCTGAAGAGCGGTAACGATTTCCTTGGCGGTCAGCTTCTCCGAATGCACCTGGCCGTCCTGGTACACGTCGGTGTGCGCGACCAGCAGGTCCACTCCGAACGTCGACCGACTCGGGCTGAACACCGTCGACAGCCCTGGGCGCGGCACCCCGGTGTCCTTCGCGACGACCTCGCGCAGCACCCCCATCAATTGCGCCGACATCTCCTCGGCGGTGTTGAACCGGCGCCGCGGGTCGGGATCGATGGCGCGGCGCAGCAGCCGGCCGAAGGAGTCGTAGCGGGCTAACACCGGGTCGTCGTCGGGCAGCCCGTCGACGTAGCGGCCGTTGCGGGTGCGCAGATTCAGCGTCAAAGCCGCCAGCGTGCGTCCCACGGTGTAGATGTCGGTCGCCACCGTCGGGCCGGTCCGCACGATCTCCGGCGCCTGAAAACCGGGCGTGCCGTAGAGGTAGCCGAACGAGTTGATCCGCGACACCGCGCCTAGGTCGATCAGCTTCAGTTGCTCCTCGGTGAGCATGATGTTCTCCGGCTTCAAGTCGTTGTAGACCAGCCCGATCGAGTGCAGATAGGTCAACGCCGGCAGGATTTCCAGCAGGTAGGCGATCGCCTCGGCGACGGGCAGCGTCTCGCCCTTGTCTTGCTTGAGCGACTGCCCGCCGATGTACTCCATGACGATGTAGCCGACGGGATCTCCGTGCCGGTCGACGTGCTCGACGAAGTTGAAGATCTGCACGATCGACGGGTGCACGACCTCGGCCAGGAATTGCCGTTCGGCCATCGCGATCGCCTGTGCCTCGGCGTCGCCGGAATGGACCAGGCCCTTGAGTACCACGGGACGGTCGTTGACGTTGTGGTCGACGGCGAGGTATACCCAGCCCAGTCCACCGTGCGCGATGCAGCCCTTGATCTCGTACTGCCCCGCGACGATGTCGCCCGGATTCAGTTGCGGCAGAAAGGTATACGGGCTGCCGCAGTAAGGGCACCAGCCCTCCGACGCGCCTTGACTTTCCGAGCCCTCGGGCCCAGAACGCCCGACCGGCCGCCCGCAGTTCCAGCAGAACCGCTTTGACTCCGGGACCACCGGGTTGGTCATCAGCGCCTTGAGCGGATCGATATCCGACACCCGCGGGATCTCCACCAAGCCGCCGCCCAGGTGCCGCACCGGCTGTACCACCCGAGTCGAACTGGTCACCCGGTCCTGCGGCTCGGTGTCTCTGGTGCCGACGGTGATGTGCGGGAAATCGTCGTCGTCGTCGTCGAAATCGGGGCGGAACAGCGCTTGCGTGGCCTGCGGGCGCTGCGAAGATCCGGTAGTCGCTTGAGTGGCCGATTGCTCTTCCGGTTGGGTGGCTGCGCTGCCGGAATCCTGGTCGGCCACTTCCGGGCCCTCTTGGGCGGTGTTCTCCGGGCGATCGGCCATCAGTCCACGTACCTTGGCGTAGGCGGCACCGGCGCCGGACCGAGCACCGTCAACCACTTGCGGTACAACGTATTCCACGTCCCGTCCCGGCGGATGCGTTCCAGCGTGCCGTTGACGAAGCGCACCAGCCCGGTGTTCTCCAGGTTGATTCCGACGCCGTAGGGCTGGGTGGCCATGTTGGGTCCGACGATGTGCAGGTACGGGTCTTCCTCGACCAGCCCGGCCAGGATCGAGTCGTCGGTGCTGACGGCGTCGATCTCCCGCTGCTGCATGGCCACCAGGCAGTCTGCCCAGTTCACCACCGACACGATGGTGGGCGGCGGGGTGATCTCACGGATCCGGCGCAGCGACGTGGTGCCCCTGGCTACGCACACCCGCTTGCCGGACAGGTCCGCCGCCTTGGTGATCATCGAGTCGCGCGGGGCCAGAATGCGCTGGTTGGCGTCGAGGTAGACGGTGGAGAAGTTGACCACCTTGCGCCGTTCGCAGGTGATGGTCATGGTCTTGACGACGACGTCGACCTGTGACTTCTGCAGTGCGGTGACCCGCTCGGCCGACGACAGGATGCGGTACTCGACGTGCGACGGGGCACCGAAGATATCGCGCGCTATCTCGCCGGCGATGTCGACGTCGAAACCGGTGATCTCACCGGTGATCGGATCGCGGAAGCTGAACAGGTTGCTGCCGATGTCCAGCCCGATGATCAGCCTGCCGCGCGCGCGGATGTCGGCGACCGCGGCGTCGGCCTCGGCTTTGTTGGGGAAGGGACGCAGGCTGGCGGTCGGATTGCAATCCTCGCTGGCCGTGTCCGGAGGCAGCGGCGACTCGGGCGGCATTTCTTCCATACCGACCGGTGTCGGCCGCGGCAACGTCGGCACCGGGGCCACTTTG
The DNA here is from genome assembly GCF_001665395.1 of Mycobacterium sp. 1164966.3. Taxonomy (GTDB): domain Bacteria; phylum Actinomycetota; class Actinomycetes; order Mycobacteriales; family Mycobacteriaceae; genus Mycobacterium. The sequence continues at coordinate 44,752 of NZ_LZSG01000042.1, read as the reverse complement.
GGCGGTGCCGGGTGCGCGCAGCCCGCCAGCATGACCGCCGCGGCGAACACCGTGAGAGAGGTAGCCGCCCGCCGGACCCCAAGCAGGCGCGTCATCATCGATACTCTTTCAGCCGCGGCCACAAACCCAGAGCGACCGCCAGGGCCGCGCCCAGGCTGAGCACCACGCCGCCAACCTGGGCACCGGACAATCCACTGCGGGCGTTGAGCACATCGTTGCGCAACTGGGTGCGACTTTCGTCCATCGCTTTGGTCAGCGATTCGTCGAGCCGGTCGAAAGCCGGGGTGGAGTCGTCCTCGCCCTTGCCCAACGCAACCTGGGTGGCGGCCCGGTAGTTGCCGACCGACATGTAGGCGTTGATCCGGTCGTTGGCCTGCTGCCAGCGGATCAACAACTGGTCGGCGCCCTGCAGGTCGGGCTTGTCGATCGCGTCGCTGCGCGACATGTACGCGTCGATCTGTTGATGCATGGCTTCGATGCGCTGATAAAAGGCTTGCTTGCGGATCTCCTCGTCGCCCCGGCGGATCAGTGACAACGTCTCGTCGGCTCGCGCCTGCTGGGCGGTGATGGCGACGTTGGTGACGGTCTTGAGCGACTCGGCGGCGGTGTCCTTGGCGCTGCGGCTGGCCGTCGTCGAAATGGTCAATGCCGTCCCGACCCACACCACCATGACGACGATACCCAGCGCCCCCACTACCAGGCCGGGGTTGATTCGGCGCCTGGTACGCCGGGCCAGCCACCGATGGGAGAACAGGCCGAACACCACCGTCGTGGCCACGACGAGGATCACCGGCGCCGGGAAATGTGTGGACGCGGTGGTTTCGCTGTCCACGCGATGCGACGTCTCCTGGTAGAGCTGCTGGGCGTCGGGCAGGATCTTCGACTGCATCAGCCCCGATGCCTCCGACAGATACGACGAACCGACCGGGTTGCCGGCGCGGTTGTTGGTGCGCGCGATCTCGATCAGCCCGGTGTAAACCGCCAGCTCGGCGTTGATCCGCCCCAGCAGTTGCACCATCGGTTCGTCGGTCAGCCCGCTGGATGCCCGGGTCACCGCCACCGCGGCATCGGTAATCGCCTGCTCGTAGCGCTGCCGGACCGAACGCGGTTCGGGTTGGGCAATGAACGCGGTGGCCGCCGCGGCATCGGCCACCGACAGCGTGGTGTAAAGCCGTCCGGCGGCGAACGACAGCGGCTCGGTGTGGTTGAGGACGGTGGTCAGCACTTGCTGGCGGTGATTGACGGTGGTGGAGGTGGCGAACGCGCTGGACACGCCCAGAGCCGCGAGCACGATGCCGATGGTCAAGATTCGCCCCGGCGTCGTTGAGATGAACCACCAGCGGGGGTGAGCGGGTTCGGCAGGCGAGCGCGATCCCAGCGGCTCAGTCGACGGGTGCGCCAGCTCAACCGTCACGTCTGCTCGGACCTCATCTTTCGGTCATACCAGGACGCTCTATAAAGCGACTTCGGCGTATAAGTGAATTCTAAGAGAAGGTGCGCGCCGATGGGGGGAGGCCGACGCAATTGAGCCTGCGTCTCGATCTGCTGACCGCCCTGCGCGCTGCGCCTGCATATCCTGAACGCGTGCGGGGCGACGGTGACGGATGGGTGGTCTCCGACAGCGGCGTCCATTACTGGGGAAGATATGGCGCGGCCGGTTTGCTGTTGCGGGCGCCGCAGCCCGACGGCACGCCCGCGGTGCTGTTGCAGCACCGGGCGGTGTGGAGTCATCAGGGCGGCACCTGGGGATTGCCGGGTGGTGCGCGGGACAGCCATGAATCTCCGGAACAGACCGCGGTCCGCGAAGCCCATGAGGAGGCCGGGTTGGTTGCCGAGCAGCTCGCCGTGCGGGCGACGGTGGTCACCGCGGAGGTTTCCGGCATTCGCGGCACTCACTGGAGCTACACGACTGTCGTCGCCGATGCCGTCGAGCGGCTGCACACCGTGCCTAACCGGGAGAGCGCCGAGTTGCGCTGGGTTGCCGAGGACGCGGTGGCCGACCTGCCGCTGCACCCCGGCTTCGCCGACAGCTGGCAGCAGCTGCGCACGGCGCCGGCGACCGTGCCGCTGGACAACGGAGACGAACGGCGGCAGCTCCTGCCGCGCACCGTGGAGATCGAGGACGGCGTTTTCGTCTGGTGTATGCCCGGCGACCTACATCAAGCACCGGTGCAGCTGAGTCCCCGCATCAGCTCGCTGCTGCAAGCGCTGAACTGAGCCGCTCGGCCGCCGCGCGTGGATCCTCGGCCGCGGTGATCGCGCGCACCACCACGATCCGGCGGGCACCGGCGTCGAGCACGTCGGGCAGCCGCTGTGCGTCGATTCCGCCGATAGCGAACCAGGGTTTGTCGGGCCGCATCCCCGCAGCGGCCCGTACCAGCGGCAATCCCGCCGCCGCGCGGCCTGGCTTGGTTGGGGTGGGCCAGCACGGGCCGACGCAGAAATAGTCACCGTCGGCGGCCTGCACGGCGTCAGCGACCTGGCCGGGGTCGTGGGTGGACAGGCCGATCAGCGTGTCCGGCCCGACGATTTCGCGTGCCACCGCCGGTGGCAGATCGCCCTGCCCGAGGTGCAGCACGTCTGCCCGGGCGGCGCGGGCAATGTCGGCGCGGTCGTTGACCGCGAATAGAGCGCCGTGCCGGCGGGCGGCGTCGGCCAGGACCTCGCAGGCGGCCAGCTCGTCGCGCGCCTCCAGTGGACCGAACCGCTGCTCACCGATCGAACCCTTGTCCCGCAGCTGGATAATGTCGACGCCGCCGGCCAGGGCCGCATCGGCGAACTCGGCCAGGTCGCCGCGCTCGCGGCGGGCGTCGGTGCACAGGTAGAGCCTCGCCGTCCGCAAACGTTCGTGCACATCGCGACGGTAGCGCGCTAGCGTGGAAGCTTGTAAGCACGGGAGTCCCGGAGAGCGGGGACTGAGAGTGGGCGCGCCCGCCCTTACCGTCACACCTGATCCGGGTCATGCCGGCGAAGGGAGCGAGGATGCAGTCTCTAGCCGTCATAGGCGGCGGCGTGATTGGTCTGGCGGTGGCCCGCCGTATGGCGCGGGAGGGATGGTCCGTCCGGGTACACCGCACCGGCGAGCGGGGCGCGTCGTGGGTTGCCGGCGGCATGCTGGCCCCGCACAGCGAAGGCTGGCCCGGCGAGGAACGGTTGCTCAGGCTGGGTCTGGAGTCTTTGCGGTTGTGGCGCGAGGGCGGCTTCACCGACGGTCTGCCGCCAGCAGTGATCACCGCACGCGAGTCGCTGGTGGTGGCCGTGGACCGGGCCGACGTGGCCGACCTGCACATGGTCGCCGACTGGCTGTCCGAACAGGGTCACCCGGTCGTCTGGGAGTCGGCCGCGCGAGACGTCGAACCGCTGCTGGCACAGGGCATCCGGCACGGTTTTCGGGCGCCGACCGAATTGGCGGTGGACAACCGTGCGGTGCTCGACGCGTTGTCCGCCGATTGCGGGCGCCTTGGCGTCCGATGGGCGGAACCGGTGGACGACCTGTCTCGCGTCCGAGATGACGCGGTGGTGATCGCCAACGGCGTTGACGCACCGTCGCTTTGGCCAGGTCTGCCGATACGTCCGGTGAAGGGCGAGGTGTTACGGCTGCGTTGGCGCAAGGGCTGTATGCCGTTGCTGCGGAGGGTAGTTCGCGCTAGAGTCCATGGACGCCAGATATATCTGGTGCCGCGGCCCGACGGCGTAGTGGTGGGCGCCACCCAGTACGAGCACGGCCGCGACACCGCACCCGTCGTCTCTGGTGTGCGCGACCTGCTCGACGATGCGTGTGCGGTGCTGCCGGCGCTCGGTGAGTACGAGCTGGCCGAGTGTGCCGCCGGGTTGCGCCCGATGACCCCCGACAACCTGCCGATCGTGCAGCGCCTGGACGAACGGACCCTGGTGGCCGCCGGTCACGGCCGGTCGGGATTTCTGTTGGCACCGTGGACCGCCGAACAGATTGTGTCCGAACTGGTTCCCGTGGGGGTCCGGGCATGATCGTCATGGTCAACGAGCAGCAGGTCGAGGTCGACGACCAGGCCACGGTGGCATCGCTGTTGGAGTCACTGGGCTTTCCGGAGCGGGGTATCGCGGTAGCGCTGGATCAGGCGGTCTTACCCCGATCCGACTGGACGACAAGGCTTGTCGAGTTCAGTGCGCCCATACGACTCGAGGTGGTGACGGCGGTGCAAGGTGGCTGATTCCAAGCTGACGATCGGTGACCGCAGCTTCGCCTCGCGGCTCATCATGGGAACCGGTGGAGCGACCAACCTTGCGGTGCTGGAAGAGGCGCTGATGGCGTCGGGAACCGAGCTGACCACCGTCGCAATCCGCCGCGTCGACGCCGAAGGGGGGACCGGGCTGCTCGAGCTGCTCAACCGGCTGGGCATCACGCCGCTGCCCAACACCGCGGGATGTCGCAGCGCCGCCGAGGCCGTGCTCACCGCCCAGCTGGCCCGCGAGGCGCTCAACACCAACTGGGTCAAGCTCGAAGTCATCGCCGACGAACGCACCTTGCTGCCCGATGGTGTCGAATTAGTCAGAGCCGCAGAGCAATTGGTGGATGACGGATTCGTAGTGCTGCCTTACACCAACGACGACCCGGCGTTGGCGCGTCGGCTGGAGGACACCGGTTGTGCCGCGGTGATGCCGCTGGGTGCGCCGATCGGCACCGGCCTTGGCATCACCAACCCGCACAACATCGAGATGATCGTTGCCCAGGCCGGCGTTCCCGTGGTACTCGATGCCGGGATCGGCACGGCGAGCGACGCCGCGTTGGCGATGGAATTGGGTTGCGACGCTGTACTGTTGGCCAGCGCGGTGACCCGTGCCGCCGACCCGCCGGCGATGGCCACGGCCATGGCTGCCGCCGTCAGCGCGGGCTATCTGGCGCGTCGGGCCGGGCGGATCCCCAAACGTTTCTGGGCGCAGGCATCCAGCCCGGCGCGATGAAACGCTATGTAGCGCTTGGAAGTTCGATGGCTGCCGGGCCGGGGATCAGGCCCCGCGCCGACGGAGCGCCGTGGCGGGCCGGCCGATCGGCACGCAACTACCCCCACCTGATCGCGGAAAAACTGAACCTCGATCTGACCGACGTCACCTTTTCCGGTGCCACCACCGCACACGTGCTTGCCGAGCGGCAGCACGGCTCACCGCCGCAAATCGCGGCGCTGGACGGTACGAAGACGCTGATCACGGTCACCATCGGCGGCAACGACGTTGGCTACATTCCGTTGTTGATGGCCGCATCGTTACCGGCGGCGGTGCGCAGACTCCCGCTGCTCGGCGGACGCGTAGCTGAGCTGCTGGACCGCGACGAGCGGGATCGAGATCTGGCCCAGGTGTTCGATTCGTTGTGCGCGGTCGGCCGCGCGTTGCGCGAGCGCGCCCCCACGGCACGGATCATGTTCGTCGACTACCTGACGGTGCTGCCGCCTGCCGGCGAGTCCGCCGCGCCGCTTTCGGGAGCCGACGCCGATCTGGGTCGGTACGTGGCGGCCACTTTGGAACAGCTCACAGCCGAAGCCGCCGCGGCAACGAACTGCGAGATCGTCCGTGCCGGGACGGCCAGCAGAGCCCACCACGCGTGGTCCGCCGAGCCCTGGACAACGAGATCCGGTGTGCCCGTTCCGTTTCGGCCGGCGCCGCTGCATCCCAACGCTGCCGGGATGCGGGCCGTCGCGACGCTGGTTTTAGAGCAGATGTAGCTCAGCCGTTGGTGCGCCACCACTGGTAAAGCGTGGCGGTGTCGCCGTTGGCCGCGCGGATAAGGCTCATCACGTTCTTGCCGTCGGTGGTCCAGATGACTTCGGCTTGACCCTGATACGTCCCACATGCCACCTGCCCGGCGGGGTCGTTGGAGCTGCCCTGGTGCCATGTCGTGGGCGACTTGGCGTCTCCGCAATTGGTCAGGGTGTCGGAGCCGATGCTGGTGGTGAACGAACTGTTCAGGTCGCTGCTGGTGTTGAAGAGCAAGTACTTGGCGAAGACCGGCCCGCTGGGGTCGGAGTTCTGTCCGCACTGCAGCACGGCGAGCACACCGCTGGGCGGTGTTTGGGGACTGCAGTTGCTGGAGCTGTAGCCCTTGGACAGGTTGGCGGCGAGCGTGTCATTGGGGTCGGCGTTCGCGGCGCCGGTACCGAAGCAGGCAAAGCCGCTCACGAGCGTTGCAGCCGTCGCGGCTCGCAGCGCGTTGGTGTGGTGAGACATCTTTGACTCCTTAGGTTGACGGACCCGCACTGGTCGCCGCCCAGAAACGGGGACCCTCACAAGGGATCGTAGGGCTACGTCGCGGCCACGCAACATGTTCCGCTAGAAATTGTCTGTCTGGGAATTGATCGCGGCCTATCCGACGTAGGGTTGCTTTTCTGAGAAATTAAGGCGCTCAACGTGTCTCGTTTCGGGGATGTTCATGTCACGGGAGACACGTTGTTCGCCCGTGACAGCCTCGATGGCAAGGCAGCGACTGGATTTGCGATTAAGGATGCCAGCGTGACACTGCTCGGGTATGGTAAGCACCGTTTCACGCCAGCTAACCTCTCGCGACTGGAGAATCGATGACACAGCCACCACCTCCGCCCGGGTACCCGCCACAGCAACCGGCCGGGCAAGCGCCGAACAACTACTTGGTGTGGGCCATTTTGACGACGTTGTTCTGTTGCCTTCCGTTCGGGGTCGTGGCCATTGTCAAGTCGAGCCAGGTCAACGGATTATGGGCGCAGGGCCAATACGCCGAGGCGCAGGCTTCCTCGGAAGCCGCCAAGAAGTGGTCAATGTGGGCGGCGATCGCCGGGGTTGTGGCGGGCGTGATCTACGCGATCATCGCGATCGCGGGCGGCATGCTCGCGTCCAACCAAAGCGCGGCGATGCTCGGCGTGTTCTTCTAAACGGGCGCGATCATGGTGACCCGCCAAGGGTCGGTGCCGCGGAGTCTGACCGCGCCACTGCTGGTGGCCGCGTCGACGACGGTGGTGTGTGCCGCCATCTGGGTGGGTGACCCGACAACCCCGCACGGTCCGCTGCCGGTATGCCCGACCAAAGCTCTGCTGGGTATTGACTGTCCCGGCTGCGGCAGCCTGCGGATGCTGTATTCGCTGATGCACGGCAATCTGTTGGCGGCCGCCAGGTTCAACGCTCTGGGCCTGGTGGCGCTGGCATTCTTGGCGTGGGCGTATCTGGCTTGGACGTACGGCCGACTCACGGGCCGGCAGATCAGGAGCTGGCAACATCAGCGCTGGGCGGCGACGGTGACGCTGGTGTTGACGGTGGCTTGGTTTGTGGTGCGCAACATTCCGTTTCCGCCATTCACCGGACTATTTGTCTGACTGTGTCTGTGCCGGGGCTATCAAGCGTGGGTTCCGAACGGCTAACCTTGGGCGCGATGGTCAACAAATCTAGGACTTCGGCGCTGCTCGTCGTGGTCGCCCTCACTTTGATGCTGACCGGGTGCACCCATGGGAAGGATAAGGCCGCGGGGCCCAACGGCGATCCAGCCGCGGCCGAGTTCGCCAGCACTTTGCGCAACAAAGTCACCACCGACGCGATGATGAAGCACCTGTCCAAGCTGCAGGACATCGCCAACGCCAACAACGGTACCCGCGCGGTGGGCACCCCGGGCTACGAAGCCAGCGTCGATTATGTGGTTAAGGTGTTGCGCGACAGCGGTTTCGACGTGCAAACGCCCGAGTTTTCCGCCCGCGTCTTTCATGCCGAAAAGGGGTCACTGAGCGTCGGTGGCAAGACCTTGGAGGCGCGCGCGCTCGACTACAGTCTGGCCACCCCGCCGGAAGGAGTGACCGGGCCACTGGTGGCCGCGCCGGCCGACGACAGTCCGGGTTGTACGCCGTCGGACTACGACGGGTTGCCGTCACAAGGTGCGGTGGTGCTGGTCAATCGCGGCAACTGTCCGTTCGCGCAGAAAGAGGATGCCGCGGTACAGCGCGGAGCCGTAGCCATGGTCGTCGTCGACAACGTCGACGAAGAACGCATGGGCGGCACCCTCGGGGCCGACACCGACGTCAAAATCCCGGTGGTGGGGGTCACCAAGTCAGACGGCATACTGCTGCACGGCCTGACCGGACCGGCCACCGTCAAGCTCAATGCGAACACCCAGAGTTTCAAGGCCCGCAACATCATCGCGCAAACCAAGACCGGGTCCACCAACGACGTGGTGATGGCCGGGGCGCATCTGGACAGCGTGCCCGCGGGGCCGGGCATCAACGACAACGGCTCGGGTGTCGCTGCGGTTCTGGAAACCGCTGTGCAACTGGGCAATTCGCCACACGTGCGGAACGCGGTGCGGTTCGGCTTCTGGGGCGCGGAGGAACTCGGATTGATCGGGTCGCGAAATTACGTCGAGTCGCTGGACCTCGACGCACTCAAACACATTGCGCTGTACCTGAACTTCGACATGCTGGCGTCGCCGAACCCGGGTTATTTCACCTATGACGGCGATCAGTCGATGCCGGCCAAGGACCGCGGCCAGCCGGTGGTGCCGGAAGGTTCTGCCGGGATAGAGCGGACGCTGGTCGCATACCTGAAGGCGGCCGGCAAGACCGCGCAAGACACGTCTTTCGACGGCCGTTCCGACTACGACGGATTCACCCTCGCCGGTATCCCGTCGGGTGGGCTGTTCTCCGGCGCCGAGAACAAGATGTCCGAAGAGCAAGCCAAGCTGTGGGGCGGGAAGGCCGGCGAGCCGTTCGATCCCAATTACCACCAGAAGGGCGACACCCTCGAGCACATCGATCGCACCTCGCTGGGGATTCAAGGTGGCGGGGTGGCCTACGCGGTGGCGCTGTATGCGCAGGACCTTGGTGGGCGCAACGGCGTTCCGGTGATGGAGGACCGTACGCGGCACGTGCTCGCCAAGCCATGATGCCGGCGATAGTCCGGAGCCTGGGTACGGCGCTGCTGATAGCTGGGCTGGCGGGATGTTCGTCGCCGCGGCCGGTACCGCCGCCCGCCGCGCCGGACTTCGGTCGCGCGTTGGCCGCGAAGGTGACCGCGGATCGGATGTACACCCACCTGCACGCGCTGCAGGATATCGCCAACGCCAACAAAGGGAACCGCGCCCAGGGCACACCGGGCTTCGACGCCAGCGTGGACTACGTAGCGAGGACCCTGCGCGCCAAGGGATTCGATGTGTCGACGCCGCAATTCGAGCGGTTGTACGCGGTATCGCCCGGGAAGCCGTCGCTGACGGTTGCCGGCCGCAGCTACCCGGTGGACCAGGCGTCGTTGCTGGTTCAGACACCGCCCGGCGGGCTGACCGGCCAGCCGGTCCGGCCCGCGCAAGCGTCCGGCTGCGAGCCCACCGCCTACCCGGCCGAGGTACCGAAGGGTGCTATCGCAGTCGTCGACGACACCCGCTGCTCGGTGGTGGTCAAACAGGAGAGCGCGAAGGCCAGGGGCGCGGCAGCGCTCATCGTGATCAGCCGGCCAACTGGTTCGGGAGCTCCGCCGACGCTGTTCAATGCCGGGTACTACAACGAGCTGACCCTGCCCGTCGCAGTCGTCGGTGCCACCGGTGCCACCGCGCTGGAACGTGCTAGCGCGCCGGTGCGATTGGTGCTGGACGCTGAAACCCGCAAGGTCACCTCGCGAAATGTGCTGGCGCAGACCAAAACCGGCAAGCCAGACGAGGTGGTAATGGTCGGGACACATCTCGACAGCGCGCGGGACAGTCCGGGCGTCAACAACGGTGGGTCAGGAGTGGCCGCGGTGCTGGAAACTGCTTTGCAGATGGGCCCCTTGGCGCCGGTGACCAACGCGGTGCGCTTCGTCTTCTGGGGGGCCGCCGAGGACGGGCTCAACGGGGCCACCGACTATGTCTTCGGCCTGGACCGTGATCGACTCAACGACATCGCGCTATATCTGAACTTCGACATGCTGGGTTCGGCCAATGCCGGATTCTTCACCGACGACGGCGACCAGTCCGGGCCGCCCGGATCCGGTGTGGCGGCTTCGGATGTCCCCGAAGGCTCCGCCGGCATCGAGCGCACCCTGGCCGGTTATTTGAACCTGGCCGGGAAGCGACCCGCCGACATGCCGTTGAACACGAGGACCGACTACCACCCGTTCCTGGTCGCGGGTGTTCCGATCGGGGGAATGAACACCGGCGCCTCGCAGCCGAAAACCACAGTGCAGGCGCGCCTCTGGGGCGGTCAGGCCGGCGTCTGGCTCGACCCGAACTACCAGAGCCCCCGCGACACGGTCGACAACATCAATCGGGAAGCGTTGGCGGTCATGGGTTCTGGCGCGGCTTTCGCCGTGGGAACCTACGCCGAGTCGATCGGGGGCGTAAACGGCGTCCCGCCGCGCGACAAGCGGCATCGGGCCCGGATGCCGTGAATCGGTTGCGCTGTCAGGCTCTCCGAGTACGGTGTGGCTATGCCTGAGGGCGAACGCTTCGAACAGCGAGCCACAGAGGTGATTGACGCCCTGCGAGCGGACCGCTAGCTTGCCACTACGAGCTCGTTGGCCTCACGGCCCTGAGGCCTTGGTTCTTGCCCCGATGGTAAACCAGGCGTTCTAAGATGAGTTTCCTTTAGTTTGCTGTGCAGGCCGGTCGGGACGGGGTTGGTCAATGAATAGCCACGTGCGGAAGCTACGTCGACTGCGGGGCGGTCGCTCTCGGGCAGCAATCGCGGGCACACGAGCGGCGTTCGCTTGCGCCGCGGCCACCCTCATGGTTGCGGGATGCACCACGTTCGTCGACGGCCGCGCACTGTCGATGCTCAACGATCCGTTCCGGGTCGGTGGTCTGCCCGCGACAAACGGGCCCAGCGGCGCCCGCTCGAACGCACCCGCACCGACCGGCACGGTGGTCAACACCAACAACGGGCCGATCGACAAGTTGTCACTGCTCTCGCTCAACGACATCGAGGAGTACTGGAAGGCGAACTACACCGGATCGCTGAAAGGATCTTTCAAACCACTCGACAAGTACGTCTCGTACGACTCCACCGATCGGCGAAGCCCGATCATCTGCGGCAACGAGACCTACAAGATGCCCAACGCGTTCTTCACCTCCCGCTGCAACCTGATCGCTTGGGACCGTGGTGATTTCATGGTTGCCGCGCAAAAGTATTTCGGCGACATGTCCGTCAACGGGGTGTTGGCCCACGAGTTCGGGCATGCCCTGCAGAACATGGCCAAGTTGGTGACCAGGGGCACCAAAACCATCGTCAAGGAGCAGCAAGCCGACTGTTTCGCGGGCGTCTACCTGTTCAATGTGGCAGACGGTAAGTCGAAGCGCTTCACGCTGAGCACGGCCGAGGGGCTCGACCATGTGCTGGCGGGCATCATCACCACCCGCGACCCGGTAATGGACTCCGATACGCCTAACGACGACGAACACGGCTCGGCTCTGGACCGGGTCAGCGCCTTTCAGATGGGCTTTATCACCGGCACTCCGGCCTGCGCCGCCATCGACCTGAAGGAGATCGAGCAGCGCCGCGGCGACCTGCCGAAGACCCTGCGGCGAGACCCCAATGGCGACCCGGAGACCGGTGAGGTCCCGATCAACGAAGACACGCTGTCGACCCTCATGGAACTGTTGGGGAAGATCTTCTCCCCCAAGCAAGCACCGACGTTGTCTTACAAGCCCGCCGACTGCTCCGACGCAAAAGCTAGTCCGCCGGCGTCCTACTGCCCTGCCACCAACACCATCGTGGTCGACCTGCCCTCGCTGGCTGCATTGTCGAAGGTTGCCGGCATGAAGCAGCACTCGCTGCCCCAAGGCGACGACACCGCGCTGTCCATCGTGATGTCGCGGTACGCGCTGGCGGTGCAACATGAACGGGGTCTACCGATGCAGAGTCCGTGGACGGCGCTACGCACCGCATGCCTGACCGGCGTCGTGCACCGCAAGATGGCCGAACCGATCGAGTTGCCTTCCCAGAAGTCACTTTTGCTGACGGCGGGCGACCTGGACGAGGCGGTCTCCGGGCTGCTGACCAACCGTCTGGTCGCCAGCGACGCTGACGGCTCCACCGTGCCGGCCGGATTCACTCGCATAGCGGCGTTCCGCGGGGGAGTGATCGGCAATATGGACGCCTGTTACTCGCGCTATCCGGGATAGTTGACGTCATCGTCGGCGCGTCGAACGTGGGGCGTATGCACGAGTTTCGATCGCTTTTCGTCCATATCACCCACGTTCGGCGAGTGTGACGAGCTAGAAGTGTCGAGCGATCTCCGGGTGTGGGACGTAGTGCGGCGGCTCCGCGTCTTCTCTTGCCTGCTGGTCATTGTGCACCCACTTCACCAGAAATCCGGTGACCAGTAGCCAACCGATGACAACGGTGGGGATGGCCCAGATGCGGCGGAGCAGCACCGAGTTGCCGCACTGCGTGACGAAGTCGTGACCGTGCGTCTCGGCGGCCTGGCTGAGGTTGGAATTGAATCCATTGCCGCAGCTGACCTTGATGCCGTACATGTCGTATGCGCTGAGGTGGACCGGATACAGCATCGCGCCCAGCCCGAAGGCCGCGAGCAGCACTCCGGCGATCCCGATATACATCAGACGATGAGTCACGCCTTCTCCTTGGATGTTAATTGCAGATTTGGCCGCTCGACACTCACGTCATGCACACGTTCGCGAACAGCAGGACCGGCCAGGACACGATCGAACCCAGGAAGGACACCGCCAGATCGGCACCGTGCATTTGGCTCAGATGCTGGGTGTGCGTTGCCGACCAGATGGTGCCTATCAGCAGATACGGTGTGCCGAGGACCAACCCGAGGACGATGAGCTGGCCGATGGTGACCTCGAAGTCAAGCGCCTGGCGAATCCTCTGCAACATATGCGTCCTCTCGGCAGTGTTGTGCAGTTTGTCCGGTGGTCATCGGAACCCCTGCGGTTCCTCGGACCCGCCCGCCGCGCTTCCGTTATGTTAATGGAGATTCTTGTGTGGCGAAAGGCCGGAGGGTTTGGAAATCGCGTTTCGGGGCTATCGTGAAGCGGTGTCGACGGCCCCAGTCCCGACCGGCTTGTCCGGCGAACAGGCAGCGAGCATCCGGCGGCGGCCCAAAGACCGCAAGGCGCAGATCGCACGCGCGTCCGCGGAGGCATTCAGCGCGCAGGGCTATCACGCGGTCAGCATGGAAACGATCGCCGCCAAAGTCGGGATCTCGGCGGCCGCGCTGTACCGGCACTATGACGGCAAGTACGACTTGTTCCGCGGCGCGGTGCTGGCCCTGAGTCAGCAACTCGTCGACTGCACCGATATCGAGGAGCTCGACGATCCGGCGGCGACGCTGGACCAACTGATTGCCGCACTGATCGACGCCACCCTGGACAATCGCGACTCCGGCGGTCTCTACCGCTGGCAGGCCCGCTACCTGCGCGCCGAGGACCAGACCACACTGACCGATCAACTCAAGTTGGTGAATCGGCGAATTCAGAAGCCGCTCATGAAGATTCGGCCAGACCTGGTGTCCACGCAGCGGTGGGTCCTGTCGGCCGGGGTGCTCAGCGTGATCGGCAGCATCGTCGACCACAACGCTCGCTTGCCCGCCGACGACATTCGTGAGCTGCTGGCCGAGGCTGCCGCGGCGGTCCTCGGCGCCGAGCTGCCCCACCCAAGAGATGTGATCCCACGTCCGGTGTCGTGGCGGATCTTCGCCGAGGACGCCGGCGTCTACGAAGCGTTGCTGCACGCCTCGATGGCCCTGTTCAGGCAGCGTGGTTACGCCGAGACCAGCATGGCGGAGATCGCCAAGGCCGCCGGGGTGCCGGTATCCGGGATCTACCGCTATTTCTCTGGCAAATGCGAGATCCTGTCGACCGGGTTGCGCCGCGCGGCCGACCGGGTCTCGGGTCAGTTGTCACCGGTCCTGGGAGCGCTCACCGAGCCCCGCCAGGCGCTGGTGTTGCTGATCGATGCTTACGTGGCAACATCTTTCGCCAATCCGGAACTGGCTGCGGTCTACTACACCGAGCGAGTCAACCTGACCCCAGCCGATCAGAGGCTGCTGCACAATGTTCAGCAGTCGACGATCGATTCGTGGGTGCGGCTGCTGACGGCCGCGCGGCGGTCGCTCGGGCCGATGCAGGCCCGTTTCCTGGTGCACGCCGCGATGGCACTGGTGGTCGACCTGGGTCGCATGGTGAACCCGGACGGAAAAGCGGACGAATCGCCCTATACCCAGGCGTGTGTGCGAAAGTTGATGGAGCTCACACTGTTCGATGAGGAGTCAGCCGTCAGAGAAGGCGCAGCGCCGCGTCGACGGCCAAACCGGCGACGTTCAGAGTCTTCGACCCCAGATCGTGTCGCGCGCCGGTGATCTCGACGATCTCGGTCGGTGCGGAGATCAGCGCCGCGGCATCGCGCACTTCCGCGGGCGTCCCGAACGGATCCGACGTGCCGTGGGTGAACACGGTGGGCACGCCGATGTCCGGCAGGTGTTCGGTCCGGGAACGTTCGGGCTTGCCCGGCGGGTGGACCGGATAGGAGAACAGCGTCAGGACCTCCACGGTCGTTTCGCGGGCAGCCACGACCATGGAGGTCAACCGGCCGCCGTAAGAATGTCCACCCGCGATCAGCGGGCCGTCGCCAAGCCCGCGACAGACCTCGATGGCCTCGACGATGCCCGCCCGGTCGGCGGCAGCCGAGCCGGACGGCGGACCTTTGGGACGGCGCCGCCGGTAGGGCAGGTTGTAGCGCACCGCCAGCCAGCCGCGGCGCGCCCATTCGTCGCAAACCTGTTGCAACAGTTTGGAATCCCGATTTCCACCAGCGCCGTGGGTCAACACCACTATTCCCTTTGGTGCCTGACGGGCACCCTCGTCGGGCCGGTGCGCGACACCCGCGATCTGCTCGAGGTCCATCAGCCGAGCCGGAACAATGGGGAGACCGGGCCATGGCCGTGGCCTAGTGGGTAGGCGGCGCGCAAGGACTCGGTGACCCACTGCTTCCCGAAAGCGATAGCGTCGGGAACGGTGTGTCCATGCGCAAGCGCACACGCCACCGCGCTTGCCAGGGTGTCACCGCCACCATGGTCGTTGCCGGTGCTTATCCGTTGCGCGTCGAACTCGTAGAAGTCGGCCCGTTCACGCGGTCCGTAGAGCAGGTCGCAGCTTTGCCGCGACGAGCGCAGGTGCCCACCCTTGACGAGTGCCCACTGCGGACCCAGCGCATGCAGCGCTTTCGCCGCATCCCGCTGAGACTCGGCGTCTACCACGTCGATACCCACGATGAGGCGCACCTCGTCCAGGTTCGGCGTCACCAGCGTGGCGAGCGGAAATAGTTGGCCGCGAAGCGAATCCATAGCCGACGGCGCCAACAGCGCGTCTCCATGCATGGATGCGCACACCGGGTCGACGACGAGCGGGACCGTCAACCCGAGTCGGCGCCAGGTGGCGGCCACGGTGGTAATGATGCTGGACGACGCGAGCATCCCGGTCTTGGCGGCCTGGATCCCGATATCGGTGACCACGGCTTCCATCTGGCCGGCCACCACTTCGTCGGGCACTTCGTGAAAGCCTCTGACGCCCAATGTGTTCTGCACGGTAACCGCGGTGACCGCGAAGCACGCGTGTACACCGAGCAACGACATCGTGCGCATGTCGGCCTGGATTCCCGCGCCGCCGCCGGAGTCCGATCCCGCGATGGTCAGCACCCGCAGCGGTGTGGTGCCCGGGGGCGGCACGGGCAGGGCCGGCGGCAGGAAACTCGCTGGGTCGGATGGGCGGTGACCCGGTGCGCCCGGCTCCGCCGCGCTTCCGATCACCGCTGGTTGATCGGCAGATACACCCGGTTGCCGTGTTCGGCGAACTCGCGTGACTTTTCGTTCATGGCCGCCTCGATCGCCTCCTCGCTGTCGAGTCCATGGGCCGCGGCGTAGTCACGCACATCCTGGGTGATCCGCATCGAGCAGAACTTCGGACCACACATCGAGCAGAAGTGTGCCGTCTTGGCGGGCTCGGCCGGAAGCGTCTCGTCGTGGAATTCGCGTGCGGTGTCCGGGTCCAGTGACAGCGCGAACTGGTCGGTCCAGCGGAACTCGAAACGTGCCGTGCTCAACGCGTCGTCACGCTCCTGCGCGCGAGGATGACCCTTGGCCAAATCGGCGGAATGCGCGGCGATCTTGTACGCGATCACCCCGTCCTTGACGTCCTTGCGGTCCGGCAGTCCCAGGTGCTCCTTCGGAGTGACGTAGCACAGCATGGCGGTGCCCGCCTGCGCGATGATGGCCGCGCCGATAGCCGAGGTGATGTGGTCATACGCCGGCGCGATATCGGTGGCCAGCGGACCCAGTGTGTAGAACGGAGCTTCTTCACACAGCTCCTCTTCCAGCCGCACATTCTCGACGATCTTGTGCATCGGGATGTGCCCGGGGCCCTCGATCATTACCTGCGCCCCACGGGATTTCGCAATCCCGGTCAGTTCGCCCAAGGTGCGCAGTTCGGCGAACTGCGCGGCATCGTTCGCGTCCGCGATCGATCCCGGCCGCAGCCCGTCGCCGAGTGAGAAGGTGACGTCGTAGCGCGCGAAGATGTCGCAGAGTTCTTCGAAGTTGGTGTAGAGGAACGACTCCTGGTGATGGGCCAGGCACCAGGCCGCCATGATCGAGCCACCGCGACTGACGATGCCGGTCACCCGCTTGGCGGTCAGCGGCACATAGCGCAGCAGCACGCCGGCGTGCACGGTCATGTAGTCCACACCCTGCTCGCACTGCTCGATCACGGTGTCGCGGTAGATCTCCCACGTCAGCTCGGTGGGGTCGCCCTTCACCTTTTCCAGCGCCTGGTAGATCGGCACGGTGCCGACCGGCACCGGCGAGTTGCGCAGGATCCACTCGCGGGTTTCGTGGATGTTCTTGCCGGTGGACAGGTCCATGATGGTGTCGGCGCCCCAGCGGGTGGCCCACACCATCTTGTCGACTTCCTCGGCGATCGACGACGTCACCGCCGAGTTTCCGATGTTCGCGTTGACCTTGACCGCGAACGCCTTGCCGATGATCATCGGCTCGCTTTCGGGGTGGTTGTGGTTGGCCGGAATCACGGCGCGGCCGCGAGCAACCTCGTCACGCACCAGCTCCGCCGGCATGTCTTCACGGGCGGCAATGAACGCCATCTCGGCGGTGATTTCGCCGGCGCGGGCACGCTGCAGCTGACTGCCGCGGTCACGTACCACGCCGGGCCGCGCCGGCAGCCCGGCCGCCAGGTCGATCACCGCTTCGGAGTCGGTGTAGGGCCCGGAGGTGTCGTAGAGATCAAAGTGGTCCCCGGTGGAAAGGTGCACCCGCCGGAACGGCACGCGCAGCCGCACTTCGTCCGGGCCGCGCACGTCGCGGTAGGACTTGCTGCTTCCCGCGATGGGTCCGGTGGTTACCGAAGGCTCGACTGTCTTGGCCAAAACATCGGTCATGTCATCTCCCTACGCCGGCATTACCCGGTCAGGTTCGTACGGTCGACGGCCCCGAGCCGTCCTCTCAGCACACTCGGCGTGCGCTCCCGCGTATTTAGTTGGGGGGTGTGGTCCACGCTACACGGGGTCGCCACCATCAGGCCCGTGGTGATCGCGCCCGGGATGTTCGCCCTCTTGGTAGCCGGTGCCGCGACGGAGTGGAATGATACAAACGTGCAGCAGTCAGCCCGAAGAGGTGCACCTGACAAGCGCGACCACCCCAACAACTCGAAGGTCGCCGGTCCCGGTCCGTACTTGAACGTGGGCAGCTTCCGCTTCTGGTTCGTCGGCCAGCGCTGGGAGTGGTCCGACGAGGTGGCACGGATGCACGGGTATGAGCCCGGGTCGGTAGTTCCGACGACCAAGCTGCTGCTCTCGCACAAGCATCCCGAGGACCGTGCGCATGTGCAGGATCTGCTCGACTACGCCTTGAGGTCCGGGGAGTCGTTTTCGAGTCGACACCGGTTCGTCGACACCGCCGGCAGTGTGCATGACGCGATCGTGGTGGCCGACCGCATGCTGGACGACTCAGGAGCGGTGGTAGGCACCGCCGGTCATTACATCGACCTCACCAACACCTTCGACGAGACGCGCCAGGAGGTGCTCGACGAGGCCCTGCCGGACCTGTTCGAGAGCCGGGCGGCGATCGAGCAGGCCAAAGGTGTGCTGATGGCCGTCTACCGCGTCAGCCCCGACCAGGCTTTCCGTGTTCTGCAGTGGCGCTCGCAGGAGACGAATACCAAGTTGCGCGCGCTGGCAGCCCAAATTGTCGCCGAAGTGCCGGCCCTACCGGTCATGTCGGCTGCCACCCAGAACAGCTTCGACCATCTGTTGCTCACGGTGCACGAGCGCATCGGTGCTGAATCCGACTGATCGGCGCATTAGGCTCGTTAGGCTCTATCCGTTTGGACGGTTGCGTGGCGTCGGGCGCCGTGCATCGTCTACCGCGGAATTTCACGCATCCGAGGCGGAGAAACGCAATGGAACCGTTGGGGATCGAGCTCGAGGCGCACGACGACGCGGTTGTGCTGCGGGTAAGCGGCGACGTTGACTCCAGCACGGTCGACCAGCTGGTCGGCAGCCTGATCGATGCGCTGGACATGGCCGGCTCACAACCGGCTCGGCTGCTCGTTGTCGACTTAGAGAAGGTGAGCTTCTTCGGAAGCGCCGGATTGAACGCGATGCTCGACAGCCACGAGCAAGGCAAGAGGGCCGGGACCGCCGTTCGACTGGTGGCCAGCCGCAGTCAGGTGCTGCAGCCGATCGAGGTGACGGAGCTGGACCAAATCCTGGACGTCTATCCGACGTTCTCGGACGCGATGCGGGACGTCAAACCCTCCGTGGATCCTGACGGCGGCGAGCGCGGCTATGCCGGCTGACCTGGTCAGACCTCTTCCATCGCCTCGCCGAGTTCCTCCAGCAGCTTGTTGTGATGGTTGCTCGCCAGGACGTGCCCGGCGGCGATCACCAGTGCGACTGGCCAGTCGATGAGCTCGAACGCGGCCAGGGCGGCCAGGCCGGCGTAGTAGGCGAGTTGTTCGGGCCGCGGTATCTCCACCGGACCCAGCACCGGCAGTTTCATGGCGAACGTTTCGCCCTCGCGGATCTGCTGCACGGCCTCACGCTGGGACGTTCCTCGCCGCGTCTTCTTTTCCGCCATCATTTGCCTTTCGGTAACTAAGGGTTTGCCACCGAGCCCGATCCCGCAATCACCGTGGGACATATGTCGAGGACCGACCAACTGGCCGATCCGCTGATTTCGCCGATCGCCTCGCTGCTGAATGCCCCTTTACTGGAACTTTATGCGTTGTTGTGGCGCGCTGGGGTGGTCGAGATTGTGGAGACTCAGCGGGAAAATCCACCTCGTCGGGTGCCGGAGCGGAATCCGTCTGGTCTGGCTGCGGGCCGCGCGATGGCAGCTCCCGATCGTCGAAAAACTGGCCGAGGATAGCGACCGCGATAGTCGCGGCGGTGGCTGCGCCCAGCCCCTGGGCCCAGCCGAGCGGACCGAGCGGAGTGCAGCCGAGCAGCTGGCTTACCCCGGGAATGCTGATCAACAGGGCCACGAACCCGAGTGAGCCCAGCGCGGTGAGCACCACCATCGGGGCCTGGGACTCCAGCAGGGTCTGGCCCAATTCGGCCGCGATCAGCGCGACCAGAGCCACCGTGGAAGCCCGTTGCGGCAGCCCGGTCAACGAGGACAGCCAGTTCATACCGGGCGGCCCGTTCAAACCCGCCATTGCCCACGCCGCCGTCGCCGCGGCCGCTGTGGTGACGCCGCGGATGGCCACGGCGTTCCACAATGCGGCCTGATCCGCGCCGCGCAAATTGGGGTCCACGCTGCCGCGCGGCTTGCTGACTGCGAGGGCGGCGGCCGGCAACGCGTCGGTCAGCGTGTTGACCAGCAGCAATTGGCGGGTGTTCAGCGGCGAAGTGCCGGTGATCGCGCTGCCGATGATCGCGAAGATCACCTCGCCGGCATTACCGCCGAGCAGCACCGACACGGCCGCTTGCACCCGTCGCCAGAGCTGGCGTCCCTCTTCGATGGCTTCCAGAAGCGCGTCGATCCGGCCGTCGATCAGCACCACGTCGGCCACCAGGTGGGCCGGGTCGCTGCCGTGCGCCACTACCCCGATGCCGAC
Source organism: Mycobacterium sp. 1164966.3 (assembly GCF_001665395.1). Classification (GTDB taxonomy): domain Bacteria; phylum Actinomycetota; class Actinomycetes; order Mycobacteriales; family Mycobacteriaceae; genus Mycobacterium. Next base: position 24,708 of record NZ_LZSG01000042.1, on the reverse strand, counting down.
GGTGGCGGCCCGGATGGCCGCGGCGTCGTTGGCCCCGTCGCCCACCATTGCGGTCCGTACGCCGGCATTTTCCAGCGTCTGGACCACTTGGACCTTGTTCTCCGGCGTCATGCGGGCGAAGATCACTCGCTCGGTGACCACCCGCTCTTGATCCTTACGGGACAGGGACTCCCATTCCGCACCGCTGATGACCTGATCCGCGGTCACCGGCAGGCCGAGCTCCTCGGCAATTGCCTTCGCGGTGATGGGGTGATCCCCGGTGATCAGCTTGATGCCCACGCCCTGGGATCGCAGAGTTCCGATCAGACCGGCGGATTCCGGGCGCGGGGTGTCGGACAGTCCGAGGAAACCGGCGAGAGTCAACCCGTCTTTGCAGTACTCGGCGATGTCGTCGGGGTTGTCCTGAATCGCCTTGGCCTGTTTCGGGCTCAGCCGGCGTTGCGCCACCGCGATGACCCGCAACCCGCGGGCGGCCATTTCGGCGACGGTGCTGTCCATGGAGGTGTCATCGCCACATGCGGCCAGCACCACTTCGGGCGCGCCTTTGACGGTCAGCTCGGTGCCGGTTGCCGAGGCGGAGAACGCCCGGCCGGACCGGAACGGCAGGTGTGCCGCCGGCGTAGGGCTGCCGTCGTGTTGGAAAGCACCCGCTGCCTCAGCTGCCTCGACGATGGCGACATCGGTGGCGTGCGCCTGCGGGCCACCGCTGGTTACCGGCGCGGCGTGCGCCGCACACCGCAATACCTCTTCTTCTTTCAATGCGTCCGTATCGCCCGCGGTCGGGCGGACCTCCGACACCCGCAGCCGGTTCTCGCTGAGCGTTCCGGTCTTGTCGAAGCAGACCACCTCGATCCGGCCCAGCGCCTCCACCGAACGCGGGACTCGAACCAGCGCACCGAACTTCGTCAAGCGCCGGGCCGACGCCGCTTGCGCCAGCGTCGCCACCAACGGCATGCCTTCGGGGACCGCGGCGACGGCGATGGCGATGGCGCTGGAGACCGCGTGCTGCAACCCGATGCGGCGCACCACCCCGAGCGCGCCAACCAGAGCACCGCCGGTGATGCTGACCGGAAGTGCCTGGGTGGTCAGCTGGCCGAGCTGGTGTTGCAGGCCGATGTCGGACGACAGCTCACCGGATATCAGATCGGCGGCGCGGCGCTGTTGGGTGTCGGCGCCGACCGCGGTCACCAGCGCCACCGCGGTGCCGGCCACCACCGTGGTTCCGGCGAACAGCATGCAGCGGCGCTCGGCGAGCGGGGCGCCGGGCGTGGCCTCGACCTGCTTGTCCACCGACAGCGACTCGCCGGTGAGCGTCGATTCGTCGACCTCGACGTCGACCTCTTCGATGATCCGGGCGTCGGCCGGCACCACTTCGTGGGTGCGCACTTCGATCACATCGCCCGGTCGCAGGTGGACGGCGTCGACGTCGACGTATGACCGGGCGCCGTCCGGGTCGGTGATCACCTTGCGTGCCGGCGGAATCTGCAGCGCCAGTAGGTGGCTCAACCGCTTTTCGGCCCGCAGCCGCTGTGCCGCGGCCAGGATCGAGTTTCCGGTGAGTACCGTGCCGACCAGCACCGCGTCGACCGGCGAACCGAGTATCGCGCTGGCCGCCGAGCCGAGCGCCATCACCGGCGTCAGCGGGTCAGACAGCTCTGCTCGGACGGCCTTGGCCAGCTGCCATACCGCTTGCATCGGGGTTTGCGATGGCTGTGTGCCGCCCCGGCGGTAGGGCTCGCTAGCGGCCTGAGCAGCGGGCAGCGTGTGGCGGACCTGCTCGACCGACATCGCATGCCATTCGTGCACCTCTGCGGGGCGTGGAGTTTCGGCGTGCAGGATGCCGCGCGCCAGCAGGTATCCCGAGAGCAGGCCGGCCGCGGCGCCGACATTCACGGTCTCGGACCCGAGATTGCCCCGGACACGCGGGATCATGAAGAGCGATCCCATCGCGGTGGCACCCGCCGAAATGCCGATGCCCCGCTGGACTGCTGTCTTGGCCGCTGGCAGCGCGCGCAGCAGCCGCCAGGCAGCGGCCAGATTCGGCAACAGCAAGTCGGCTTTCCACGCGGGTGCGCCTTGCTCGGGCATGATCCCGAGCGCCAAGTTCGCGGACGAAATCGCTTGTGCAGCAGTCGATGACAGGACGGCGACGGTTCGGCCGTCCTGCTGCAGATTGGCGACCACGGCGGCGAGCGCGTCGTCGATGGACTTGCGCGTCCCGCTTTTCACGGGCCGGATGTCGTCGAACGCCGGCCGTAACTCGTCCAGTGAGTCGTCGTCGACCGAGATCAGTTCCGCTCCGGTGCGGTGCGCCTCGGCGACGACGGCCGAGGCCAGCGGATCACGGGCGGGCAAGAAAAGCGCCTCGACTTCGGCATTCGCCCGGCTGCCCGAGATGCCGCGCACCGCGCGCCAACCGGGGCGCAGACTGCTCTTTTCCAGCATGAGCTGGGCGCGGCTCCACGCCGCGGACAACTCGTTGTCGGCGGCGCCGCGGATGCGCGCCACCCGCAGGGTGTCGGTACACAAAATCCGCGGGTCGATGACGATCGCGTCGACCTTGTCCAGTCTGCGCAGACTTTCCGGCCGCAACGGCAAGACGGAATGTTGCGCGGCCAGTCCGCGGGCAAGGGTGGTGGCGAACGCCTCCGGCGTGGTCCGGTTGGCCTTGGGTGTGGTCACCTGCACCGCGGTGGCTGCCATGTTCACGTTGCGGGCTCCCGCGCCGATCAGCCCTGTGCTGAGCGACTGGAGCAGCGCGAAACGACCGGCGACACGCTCCATTCCTCGTGACGGCTGTGGCCGCGGCGACAGCTGCGTCGGCGGTTGGTCGGCGTACCGCGCAAGCCGGGGTTCGTGCTGCTCCCAGGCTCGTGCCTCCGCTCGGACCTCGGCGGCCTTCATCGACTGCAGCGTCAGCCCCAGCGACAGCGAGGTCGCCGACTGGGAGAGCGTTTGGCTGGTTGCCTGGACCAGCGTCATCACGGTGTCGGTGGCCGGGCCGCCGATACGGTCCTCGAGCCGGCGGCGTAACCACGGCTGGTAGTCGAAAAACGTCACGCCGGCGGCGATCGCGACCGGCAGACGCGGGAGCCGCAGCGCGCGGCCGGTGAGCGCGATGCCCAGTCCGGCCGCGTTGGTGGCAACGGTCAACGCTCTGGTCGCCAGCACGATGCCGTCGCCCGGCAGGTTTCCCGTCGTGCTCGCGTCTTTGCCTACACGGCAACGCCTTTCGGCATTGTCCACGACTCGGCACAGTTCACTCAGCGACGTGTCCGAACCGCTGATGCCGACGACGACGCGCGACAGTGGGTAGTTCAAGCTGGCCGAGGTGACGCCGTGATGGGCGCGGACGGCGTCGAGCACGACAGGCCCGAGTTCGTCGTCACCGGTGTCTAGCCCGCGCACCTCGATCCAGGCGCGGTCTTCGCCGCGCCAGCAGTGCCGGCCCAGCGTCTCGCGGGAGAGCTCGCCGGAAAGTACTTTGGCTCCTTCGCGCAGCGGGATCGCCGCGATCTCGGCGATGGTGCCTGCGACGGCAGTTGCGGTTGTGACGGATGCGGTGGTGAGGGCGGTGGCTGTCTGGACGCCCGAGGCGACCAGGCGCAGCGGCATAGACCGGCCTATCGAGGTGGCAATACTCAATTCGTGTCTACGCTGCCGGTTAGTTGGTGCTGCGCAGGTTGGTGGCGCCTGCCCGCCGGCCGGTGCTCTTCTTGCCGGCCTTGGCGGGCGTCTTGGCGGTTGTCTTTCGCGGTGCGGCTTTTTCCGCCGCGGGCTTGTCCGGCACCGGGGCGAGTCGGGCCTGCGCGGGCTGTGACTCCTGGGGCTTCTCGCTCAGCTTGCGCAACACCAGCGCACCGCCGCCGACGGCCAACAGGATGGGCCACTCGACGAGGCCGGTGACCCCGAGCGCAGCGATGGCCAACGCGGCCGCCGGCGTCGACTTGCTGCCGCTGCCGATTCCGCGCTGGATGCCTTCAGCCGCTCCCTTTACGCCTCCGACGACTCCACTTATCGCGGCGCCACCGACAGCGCCCGCGGCGGCCGTGGTCGCCGACGCTGCACTATTGACTGTTCGACCCACATTGCGGACTGCTCCGCCAACGACACTCATAATCACTCCCTGGCCTTAACCCTTTATATACCTGCGTGTCGAACCCTCACCGCAACAAACGGTTGTTCCTAGCACGTTTCAAATGAAAGCCTGCCACGTTACAAAGTTGCAGACAACGAACGCCGTTCAGGGGCGTGCGCGGTCAGCCGGACCGCACATCTATCAGCACCGGCGCATGGTCGCTGGGCGCCTTGCCTTTGCGCTCTTCGCGAACGATTTGCGCGTCGGACACCCGGTCGGCCAACGCAGGCGAGGCAAGGATGAAGTCGATGCGCATGCCCCGATTCTTCGGGAACCGCAGCTGGGTGTAATCCCAGTACGTGTAGACACCGGGTCCGGGCGTGAAAGGCCTTACTACATCCGTGAATTGGGCGTCGGCGATGGCGTTGAACGCCTTTCGCTCCGGCGCGGAGACGTGCGTGCATCCGGTGTAGTACTCGGTGCTCCAGACATCTTCGTCCGTTGGCGCGATGTTCCAATCGCCGACCAGGGCGATCGGGGCGCCGGGATCGTCACGCAGCCAGCTTTCGGCCGTATCACGCAGCGCGGCAAGCCAATTCAGCTTGTAGGTGTAGTGCGGATCAGCCAGGCTGCGACCGTTGGGCACGTACAGACTCCACACCCGAACGCCGCCGCAGGTGGCGCCCAGCGCGCGGGCTTCCGCGGTAGCGGCTATCTCGGGTTTGCTGCTCCACGTCGGCTGGCCCTCGAAGCCGATCTGCACGTCGTCGAGTCCGACGCGAGACGCGATCGCGACGCCGTTCCACTGATTGAAGCCGACGTGGGCGACCTCATAGCCGATCTCGAAAAACGGCAGGGTGGGGAACTGGCTGTCGGCACACTTGGTCTCCTGCATGGCCAGTACGTCGACCTCGGCGCGGGCCAGCCAATCGACGACGCGGTCCAGGCGGGTGCGAATCGAATTCACGTTCCAGGTGGCCAAGCGGAGACGCGGCGATCGCGAGCGCGGCGAAGCCGGGCGAAGCGGGTCGCCGCCATCGAACACGCCGTCGGACATGGCTAGAGGCTAACGGGCAGCCGGAAACAGCGACTGTGGTGGTGCAGCCGGAAACCCAGTGATTCGGCGAGGGCATTGCGGCCGGTCACTCGCAGGTAGCCGCGGGTAGCCCCACGACTCGCGCCCCACGCCAACAGTGCTTCGCACACTCGCTCGGAGCACTGGTCGTCGGCCGACAGGCCCACCCACCGGGTGCCGTCCGGCGCATCGGTGACCGCGGCGCGCGTGGCTGCCACGCCCGCCTCGGCGCCGAATGACACGCTGGCGTGGCGTTCGTCGTTGACTTGCACTCCTGCGTGACGCTCGAGCGAGCCGCCGGGTCCGCGCAAGTCGCACACCAGCATGCGGTGCATGCTCTCGGGGACGAGGTCCGACGGGGGCCGCAGCAAGCGATCGGGAATCAAGAGCAGCGGCGGCAGGCCGCGCCGGGTGTACCAGTCGGCGATTGCGGGGATCGTGCTGGCATCTGCCGAAACATCCAGTGGCACTGCTGAATTCGCTTCGAAGCCGGCCCCGCGGCCGGCGCGCAGCAGCCAGCCGTCCAGCCAGGCATGGTCCACCGCGGGCCAGGCCGTCGCCGCGGCGTGTTCGAGCGAACGAATCTGCGAGGTGCGCACCGGGGTGTCCGGAAGGACTCGCAGCGCCACCGCGTCGGCGGGCGCAAACTCGACCACTGCACCCGCCTTCGTCCGCACCCGCACCACGGGATCGATCGCCAGCAGGTGGCCCACCGCGTCGGTCAGTGGCGGGACCGAACCCGCCGGCCGACGGTAGCGAACAGTCACCCGCGTGCCGAGGTCCGGCCACAAAACCATCAGTGACCGAACGGATCGGGTCCTTCACCCGGCGTCCAAGACAGTCCGGGAACGCCCCACCCGTGCGACTTGACGGCCCTCTTTGCGGCGCGGGCATGCCGGCCGATGAGGCGGTCCAGGTACAGGAACCCGTCGAGGTGCCCGGTCTCGTGCTGCAGCATGCGGGCGAACAGGCCGGTGCCCTCGATGGTGACCGGGGAGCCGTCGGCGCCCACGCCGGTGACCCGGGCCCACTTCGCGCGCCCGGTGGGGAATGCCTCACCGGGAACCGACAGGCAACCTTCGTCGTCGTTGTCCGGGTCGGGCATGGTCTCGGGCACCTCGGAGGTCTCCAGGACCGGGTTGACGACCACGCCGCGGCGGCGGGCGGTCATGCCGCGGTCCTCGGCGCAGTCGTAGACGAACAACCGCAGGCCGTGCCCGATCTGGTTGGCGGCCAGGCCGACCCCGTGTGCGGCGTCCATGGTGTCGTACATGGTCGAGATCAGCTCGACGACCTCTGGAGGGAGCGATCCGTCCGCGGCCACCTGAACCGGCGCCGTGGGAGTGTGCAGGACGGGATCTCCCACAATGCGGATCGGAACGACTGCCATGGTCGGCTAGCTTAAATCGTGCCGCTAGCGTGGACCGGCGCCGGGGAGCGGCGTTGGGACCGCAGCGGGCAATCCAGCAAGTATGCCGACTCGCGGGTCTGCATTCCGGCGCAACAGTTACCGGCGTGGTTCAATATTCGCCGAAACGTGCCCGTATGTAAGTCAACTCATAGTGCAAGAGATTTCGCCGGAAGGGTCCAGGGGAAGCGATATGGACAGCGCCATGGCGCGGGCAAATCGATCGGGGGACGACGCTGAAATCGCCGATGGGCTGACTCGCCGCGAACACGACATCTTGGCGTTCGAACGGCAATGGTGGAAGTTCGCCGGCGTCAAGGAAGAAGCCATCAAAGAGTTGTTCTCGATGTCGGCGACGCGGTATTACCAGGTGCTCAATGCGCTGGTTGATCGGCCCGAAGCGCTGGCCGCCGACCCGATGTTGGTCAAGCGGCTGCGACGGCTGCGCGCCAGCCGTCAGAAGGCACGCGCCGCGCGCCGCCTGGGCTTCGAGGTGACCTGACACCCGCGCGTTTCCGCAGGCGCTTTTGCAGGTTCTGGCCTTCCGCTGGCTACAGTGAAACGCGATGAATACCCGCGTGCCCGACTCTTCGGGGCTGCCCCTGCGAGCCATGGTGATGGTCCTGTTGTTCCTCGGCGTCATCTTCCTGCTGCTCGGGCTGCGGGCGCTGAGCGGGTCGGGGAACTCCGACGAATACTCGTCTCCGTCGTCCGCCACCAGCGCTTCAGCGACGGCGGCGCCGAACCCGACCAGCGGTAAACCCGCCGGCCAGGTCGCAGTCAGGGTGCTCAATATCAGTGAGATAGAGGGCATCGCTAGGCGCACCGCTGATCAACTCAAGGCAGCCGGTTTCAACGTCGCCGAGCCCGGCAACCTGAAGCCGGCGCCGCCGGAGGTTACAGCCACCACCGTTTACTACGGCGATGCTGAGGGTGAGAAGGCCACGGCGGAAGCGGTGGGAAAGAACTTGGGAGCACCGGTGGAGCGGCGGATCGCTGCGCTCGCCGACCAGCCGCCCGGCGTCATCGTCCTGGTGACGGGCTGAGGTTGCGGGTGAGCTGATGGCGTTGCCTGTGAACTGACGGCGTTGGGTGTGCACGCACGGCGGGATCTGGGCGATTTTTCGCCGTGGGCTCACCCGCAAAACCGTGGTTTCACAACCAAAGCCGTGGACTCACTGCGCAGAACGCTTCGCGCGGATCGTTGCCAGGTTAGGCTGCTCGCTATGCGTATGCTCGCCGGTCACCGCAAAGCCGTCATGTCCGCGCTGTCCGCGGTCAGTTGTGTCGCGCTGTTCAGCGCCTGCGCGTCACCTCAGCAACCGTCCACGACACAGGGCACCACGCCGTCGGTGTGGACCGGATCGTCGGGGCCGTCGACTCACGCCGGCACCGCGAGCCCGGGGCCCTCGAGCAGCCCGGGTGCGCCGGCGGGGCAGAGCCTGACCACGCAGCTGAAGGCGCCCGACGGCAGCGAGGTGGCCACGGCCAAGTTCGAGTTCAACAACGGCTACGTCACCATCACCATCACCACGACCGGCACTCAATTGAGTCCCGGCTTCCACGGGGTCCATATTCACAAGGTGGGCAAGTGTGAGCCCAACTCCGTCGCCCCGACGGGCGGTGACACGCGCGGCGACTTCCTGTCCGCCGGTGGCCACTTCCAGTTGCCCGGTCACACCGGACATTCCAGCGGAGACCTGACGTCATTGCAGGTGCGCGGGGACCACCACGCGCTGCTGGTGACCACCACGGACGCCTTCACCATGAACGATCTGCTGGCCGGCGAGAAGACCTCGATCATCATTCACGCCGGCTCCGACAACTTCGCCAACATCCCGCCGGATCGCTACACCCAAATCAAAGGCGGGGCACCAGGTCCCGACGAGATCACGATGACCACAGGTGACGCCGGCAAGCGGGTGGCGTGCGGTGTCATCGGTGCCGGCTAGCGCACCTGTCAACAGGGGCCCCAAAAAGAGTCAGGCCCATATCGATTTCGCCAGCTCGCCGCGGCCGACGGTCGGGGTGGAATGGGAATTCGCACTCGTCGATGCTCAGACTCGCGACCTGAGCAACGAAGCCACCGCTGTCATCGCCGAGATCGGCGAAAACCCGCGCGTACACAAGGAATTGCTGCGCAACACCGTCGAAGTCGTCAGCGGTGTCTGCGAATGTGCCGCCGAAGCGATGGAAGACCTGCGCGAAACATTGGGCCCCGCAAGGCGAATCGTCCGGGATCGCGGCATGGAGCTGTTCTGCGCGGGCACTCACCCGTTTGCCCGGTGGTCGCGCCAGAAGCTCACCGACGCGCCCCGTTACGCCGAGCTGATCAAGCGCACCCAGTGGTGGGGCCGCCAGATGCTGATCTGGGGAGTCCATGTACACGTCGGAATCTCCTCGGCCGCAAAAGTAATGCCGATCATGACGTCATTGCTCAACTATTACCCGCATCTGTTGGCGCTGTCCGCCTCGTCACCGTGGTGGGGCGGCGAAGACACCGGCTACGCCAGCAACCGGGCGATGATGTTTCAGCAGCTGCCCACCGCGGGACTGCCGTTTCACTTTCAGACTTGGGCGGAGTTCGAAGGCTTTGTCTACGACCAGAAGAAGACCGGCATCATCGACCACATGGACGAAATCCGTTGGGACATAAGGCCTTCGCCGCATCTAGGCACCCTCGAGGTGCGGATCTGCGACGGCGTGTCGAACCTGAGCGAGCTGGCCGCGCTGGTTGCGTTGACGCACTGCCTGATCGTCGATCTGGACCGACGGCTCGACGCCGGCGAGAAACTGCCGACCATGCCCCCCTGGCATGTGCAGGAGAACAAGTGGCGTGCGGCCCGCTACGGACTGGACGCCGTGATCATCCTGGACGCCGACAGCAACGAGCGGCTGGTCACCGATGATCTCACCGATGTGTTGAACCAATTGGAGCCGATCGCCGCGTCATTGCACTGCGCCGACGAACTGGCGGCGGTGGCCGACATCTCCCGTCGGGGCGCGTCGTACCAGCGGCAGCGACGGGTGGCCGAGGAACATGACGGCGACCTGCGCGCGGTTGTCGACGCACTGGTTGCCGAGCTGGAGATCTGACCGATGGCGGCTGAACCGGCCTCCGTGTGCGCGATGTTTCCACTGGAAACGGCGTTGCTGCCGAACCAGGACCTGCCGTTGCGAATCTTCGAGCCGCGTTACAGCGCGTTGGTCCAGCAGTGCCTCGCGACCGAAGAGCCGTTCGGTGTGGTGCTGATCTCGGCGGGCCGTGAGGTCGGTGGTGGTGACGTGCGCTGTGACGTCGGAGTGCTGGCCCGCATCGCCGCATGTGTGGACCATGGCGCTGGCCGGTACGCGTTGGATTGCCGGACCGGCGAGCGGATTCGGGTGCTCGACTGGCTGCCCGACGATCCTTACCCGCGTGCGACGGTGGAACCCTGGCCCGACGAGCCCGGCGATCCGGTGATCGAAGCCCAGATCGTGGAGCTTGAAGACCGGGTGATGGCGTTGTTCGAGCGGATCGCGACCGCCCGCGGTGCGCGGCTGCCGGGTCGCGACGTGCTGCTCGACTACGGCGACGTCGACCGCGACGACGCGGGGGAGCGATTGTTCGCGCTGGCGTCCCGTATCCCGATGGGTGCGGCCGACTGCTACGCGGTGCTATCGGCGCCGTCTGCCGCCGACCGGTTGGTCGCTCTGACCGAGGCCGTCGATTCGGTGGCCGCGATGGTCGAGTTCCAGCTGTCCGAATAGTTCTCGGCCAGCGACTTCAGCGTCAGCAATTGCTTTCGCATCATCACCAGGTCGCCCAGCGCGAGAAGGCGAGCGAGCAGTGACGGTCCGGCGAACCACACCCGCGCGTGCAAACGCGTGCTAGCGCCCTCGGGTCGAACGGCGTAGGTCACGGCCACTCCCTTGGCGCGCAGGGTGATGTGCTCGTCGTCGACGAACGAATGCAGCGCGAACAACGTCATGAAGCGCTGTCCGACTTCGAGGCGGACGAGTTCGGGGTCGCGCTTTCGAGGGCTGCGTCGGCCGAAATTGTCCAGGAGGTCGTAGCTGTACGGCGCCACGCGCAGCTGGCATAGCCAGGCGAACACCATCGACGGCGAAGCATCGATGCTGATCGCGCGATCTGCCTGGATGCCGAGTGGGCATAGTGCGTCACAGGGCAGCGCCACGGTTCGTTCCGACGCACTTGCGCCCCACGTTGCACCGGGAATCATGCAACTCACGTCCTAACTTGCAGCTATCCGACTTAGGCCAAGACGAGCGCTGCGCTCCATCAGCCGCGGTGCCACCGCCCGGTGCAGTGGCCCGATCATCGCCCAGACCGTTCGGGCGGCGATCTTGCGACAGAAATGCAGGCGAGTGGTGAGTACGGCGCGCCCTTCCTGGCGTCGCAGCGTCAGTTGGCCGCGCATGAGCGGCCCGGCCGTCGCTAGCACGATCTCATCGTGATCCGAAAGTATGATCGGCCAGCCGATTACGTACTCGGGCGAGGAAAAAGGACCCAGGCGAAATCTCAGCACGTGGCGGTGAATCCACAAGACCATGCTCCCCAGTGCGCCCGGATTGCGCCCCAGCGCGTCGCGCAACGCTTGTTCGGCACTCCGAAGGTCGCCATGAAGGATCGGGACTTCGAAGACGTCCACGTAGTCGGCCTCGGTCTCGCCGGTCTGTGCCGCAATCCTTTTCAGCGTCCAGCGCACGGCAACACGGTGCCCGCCGGAGCCGATGACGAGCGCGCGATAGATCTTGCCGTGCAGTCCGGGAAAGGCGGCCCAGGTCAGCGCCCGCACTCGGGTACCTGGCCCCTCGGCGTCCAGCTCGAACACCCACCGGTAGATCGCGAACGGATGCCGGCCCTTCAAGGCCAACCGTCGCGGCTCCGTCGCCTCATCGAGCACGAAGCCGAATGGCACGGTCGACGGATCCTGCGGATCGCGGCACATCACGCGCAGCAGCGCCGACCACACTTCCGCGGCCGATGCGTCAATTGAGATAGCATGCTCATCGATATAGGGCAATCGTTCCATATAAAAGGACTGTACTAGATCGTGGCACCTCCGCGGAAGCATGAAACCGATGTGATCCTCGACGCAACGCGCGACCTGGTGCTGGCGCACGGGCCGCGCGCGGCGAGTGTGGCGGCGATCGCGAAAGCCAGCGGCGCGCCGGCCGGCACGCTGTATCACCGGTTCGGCAATCGTGACGGCGTGGTGACCGCCGCCTGGCTGCGCGCACTCGAGCGTTTCCAATCGCGCGCGCTCGCCGCCGGGGCCGACGACCCGCTGGACACCGCGACGGCCATGGCCGTCGCGGCGATCAGCTTCGCGCGCGAGCTCCCGGACGACGCGCGGCTGCTGTTGACCATCCGGCCCGGCGACCTGCGCGACGGTCAACCCGACGCGGCGTTCCAGAAGACCATCGCCGCCATGAACGCCCCGCTGATCGAGCGGCTGCGCGAGTTGGCCGAAAACCTTTACGGCAGCAGCGATTCGCGGGCGGTAGACGCGGTCAGCAGGGCCGTGGCCGATCTGCCCTACGCGGTCGTGCGGCGTCATGCACGCGACGATCGGATGCCCGAGTGGCTGGAGGCCGACGTCGCGGCCGCCGTCCGCGGGGCATTACAGAGCTTTGGCGAACGTGCGTAGCGAATCCACCTGCAGCGGATCCAACGACGGGCGCGCGGCCTGACGGGCCGCTTGCAGGTCGGCGGCGGTCACGTCGGCGGCGTCGATGGACCGCCGCATCGCCGTCAAAGCGGCCTCTCGCAGCAGGGCCACGCAATCGGCGGCGCTGTAGCCGTCCAGCCCGGCGGCCACCTCGTCGAGGTCGACGTCGGCGCTCAGCGGAATCGATTTGCCTGCGGTCCGCAGGATTTCACCCCGGGCCTCGGCGTCGGGCGGCTCGACGAACACCAGCCGCTCCAGGCGGCCCGGCCGCAGCAGCGCCGGATCGATCAGGTCGGGCCGATTGGTCGCGCCCAGCACGACGACGTCGCGCAACGGGTCGATGCCGTCTAGCTCGGTCAGCAGGGCCGCCACCACGCGGTCGGAAACGCCGGAGTCGAAGCTCTGACCGCGCCGCGGCGCCAGCGCGTCCACCTCGTCGAGGAACACCAGCGACGGCGCCGAATCGCGCGCCCGCCGGAACAATTCCCGGACCGCCTTCTCCGAGGAGCCCACCCACTTGTCCATCAGCTCGGAGCCTTTGACCGCATGCACGCTCAGCTGCCCGCTGCTGGCCAGCGCGCGGACCACGAACGTCTTGCCGCAGCCGGGCGGCCCGTACAGCAACACGCCGCGCGGCGGGTCGACGCCCAACCGGGCGAAGGTGTCGGGATGTTGCAACGGCCACAGCACCGCTTCGGTCAGGGCTTGCTTGGCATCCGCCATGTCGCCGACGTCGTCGAGCGTCACGTTTCCGACGCTGATCTCTTCGCCGGCCGAACGCGACAGCGGCCGGATCACGGTCAGCGCGCCCAGCAGATCGGCCTGGATCAGGGCCGGTGGCAGGCCGTCGGCCCCCCCCCCCGCCGCCGCCCGCAACGCCGCCTCACGCAACAGCGCGGCCAGATCGGCGACCACGAAACCCGGTGTGCGACTGGCAATCTCGTCGAGATCCAAGTCGCCGGTGGGTACCGGCTTGAGCAGCGCCTCCAGCAACGCCTTCCGGGTTCCGGCGTCGGGCAGCGGCAGGCCCAGCTCCCGGTCGCACAGCTCGGGCGAACGCAGGCGCGGATCGAGTTGGTCCGGCCGTGCTGAGGTGGCGATCAGCGCGACTCCGTCGGTGGCCACCGCCGTGCGAAGCTCGGCCAGGATCAGCGCGGCCACCGGCTCGGCGGTCGCCGGCAGCAGCGCGTCGACGTCGGTGATCAGCAATACCCCGCCGCCGTCAGAAACCGCATTCACAGCAGACGTCACGGCTTTGAGCCGGTCTTCAGCCGCCAGCGCGCCGGCCTCCGGGCCGTCCAGTTCCACCAGCCGCCGGCCCGCGCATACCGCACGCACCAGTGTCACCTTACCGACGCCGGCCGGACCCGACACCAGCACGCCCAAGTTGGTGCCCGCACCCAGCGTCTTGAGCAGGTGCGGCTCGTCGAGCGCCAGCTTGAGCCATTCGGTGAGCTTGGCGGCTTGCGGCTGAGCACCCTTGAGTTCCTCGACCTGGATTTCGGGACTGGCGATTTGGGTGGTGGCCGCTTGTAAGCCCTCCGGCCCCCCCGGAAAAGCGATGCCCCAGCTGACCAATGTGTTGGGTTGCACGCTGACCGGTCCGGCCGGGTCGACGCCGGTGACGGTCAGCAGCTCGGACGTCCAGCTGATCCCGACGGACGCCGCCAGCGCACGAGTGGCCGCTGACGTCGAGGTCCCCGGACCGAGGTCGCGCGGCAGCAGCGACACGGCGTCGCCGACGGTCATCACCTTGCCGAGCAGGGCCTGCCGCAGGGTGAACGACGAGATCGACTGGGTGGCCAGCGCGGATCCGCTCAGCGTCACCGACCGCGCGCCATAGACCACGACCGGGCTGACGATCACCGCGGTGCCCTCTCGCAGCCCAGCGTTGGACAGCGTCACGTCGTCGAGCAGCATCGTGCCGACCGGAACATCCGGCTCGGACATGCCGGCCACCGCCGCAGTGGTCCGCGACCCGGTCAACGACACCGCATCCCACTCCCGAATGCCAAGGGCGGCAACAGCACTCGGGTGCAACCGGACAACGCCGCGACGCGAGTCGACCGCGGAGGTGTTCAGCCTGGCGGTGAGCGTCAACTGGCGGCCCGGGTCCCCGGATCGGGACGAGGTCGGGGAAGTCACTGCGGTCGTCCACCCGGCTTGCGCAGGCCCAGCCGCGCCATCGAGCGTCCGCTCGGCTTACGCATCCCCAACCGCGCCATCGACCGGCGGTGCGGCTGGGCCCTGCGGTCCGCGCGCCGCACGGCGCGTCGTTCCTTGGGTTTGTCGTCCCAGACCTCAGGGTGTTGGTCCAGCCAGCGCTTGGTGCGGATCGCGAACGGCACGTGGCACAGGTAGGCGATGATGATCACCCAGATCGTGATGAAGGGCTGCCATACCGCGGCGGCCGCGACGATCGCCAGCCCGGCCAACAGTGCGGCCGCGTAGTTGGGTGGTACCCGCACGGCGTGCATCTTTCTCATCGGGATGCCGCTGACCAGAAGTATCGACGTCCCCGTCACCCAGATGCACATGAACCACACCGAGGTCCACCAGCCGTCATGAAACTCCAGCCTGAGCCCCATCAGGCCGATCAGCGACACGGCGCCTGCCGGGGCGGGCATCCCGACGAAGTATTCGTGCGCGTAGGGGGGCAGGGTTCCGTCGTCCTGTAATGCGTTGAATCTGGCCAGCCGTAGTACGACGCACACCGCGTACAGCAGTACCACCGCCCAGCCGACGGGCCACTTCGACAGCGATGACACGTAGAGCACCAGCGCCGGTGCCACGCCGAAATTCACCGCGTCGGCGAGGGAGTCGATTTCGGCACCCATGCGCGATTGGGCATCCAGGATGCGGGCCACCCGGCCGTCGAGTCCGTCCAGGATGGCGGCGGCGGTGATCAGCACCATCGCGGGCACCGGCTGGTGTTCGAGCGCGAACCTGATCGACGTCAGCCCCGCACAGATCGACAGCACCGTCATGGCGCTGGGCAGGATCTGCAGGTTTACCGCCCGTCTGCTGCGGGGCTTGTCGATCATGGCAACTCGGCCAGCACGGTTTCGCCGGCAATCGCGCGCTGCCTAAGCCGGACCAGCGGTTCGGTACCCGCCGGCAGGTAGGTGTCCAGCCGGGAGCCGAACCGGATCAGCCCGTAGGTGTCGCCGATCGACAGTTTGTCCCCGAGGTGCGCGTTGCACACGATGCGGCGCGCGACCAGTCCGGCAATCTGCACAGCGACGACCTCCGCACCGGTGGCCGTGCGGATCCGGATGCTGGTGCGCTCGTTCTCGGCGCTGGCCGCGGGCAGGTCGGCAGATCCGAAGCGGCCCGGCCGGTGTTGTACCGCGATCACCTCGCCGCTGACCGGGGCGCGCTGCACGTGGGCGTCCAATATCGACAGGAAGATGCTGACCCGCGGCAATGGCTCGTCGCCCATGCTGAGTTCGGCGGGCGGGGCGGCGGAGTCGATCAGGCAGACCAGGCCGTCCGCGGGCGCGACGACGGCGCCGGGCCGGGCGGGCGGCACCCGCGGCGGATGGCGGAAGAACCCGGCACAGGCCGCCGCAGCGAGCAGGCCGCTCCGGCGCAGCCACGGGTGTCGGCGGCCGGCCAAGGCTGCGGCCAAACCGGCCGCGATGAACGGCCGCCCGGCGGGATGTACCGGCGGAACGGTGGAGCGCACCAAGTCCACGAGGTGCGCAGGGCCTTCAGGGCGGGGGCGTCTTGCCACGCGGTCATCTTACGGAGCCAACGGTTGATCTGCGCCCGTGTGGGGAACTGGCATGATCGGGGTTGGCCGCCGCGGTCCAACTGACGCATTCGAGGGGACTGACGTATTTTCCAGCGATGGCTCGGTCGCGACGCCGGGCAACTGCGTCGCGCGAAGGTAGGGGTTACCGCTGCCTTCATCGCCCACGCAGTGGTGTTTTCGTCATGGGCGGCCCATATCCCGCACGTGAAGGCCGACCTCGGTTTGTCCGACCCGGCGCTGGGAACCGCGCTGTTCGGCGCACCGGTCGGTTCGGTAGTGGCCACCGTCTTGTGTCACTGGGCTGTTCCGCGGTGGGGCAGCCGCCGGATGGTTCGCGTCACGGTCGCCGGCTATGCGTGCGTCGGGGTGACGGTTGGTTTGGCCAGATCGGGCCCGCAGCTGTTTTTGGCGCTGGCGTTGTGGGGGATGTTCCAAAGCGCGCTCGACGTCGCGATGAACACTCAGGCCGCCACCATCGAGCGGGCCGCGCGAGCTCCGATGATGGCGCGCTTTCACGGGATGTGGAGTCTGGGTGCATTGCTGGGAGCCGTCATCGGTGCGGCGTCGGCCGGCGCCGGCGTTGGTCTCACCACCCAACTGGCGGTGCTGGGCGCTGTCGTTCTCGTTGTGGTGGGAGCGCTGACCCGGGACCTGCTGCCCGAGATAAACACAGCCGTGCCGGCCGCCGGCCCGTCGCAAACCGGAAAGCGAACCTGGATGACGCCGACGGTCGCCGTCCTCGCGGCAGTGTCGTTCGCGTCCTTCCTGTGCGAGGGCGCGGCGACCGACTGGTCGGCCAATTACCTGCACGAGGTCGTTGGTGCCGGTCCTGGCGTATCCGGGCTGAGCTACGCGGCATACACGTTGACCATGGTGGTGACCCGCTTCGGCGCGCTCCGGCTGCACTCCCGGGCTTCGAGCCGACGGTTGCTGCCAGCCCTGTCGCTGCTCGCGGCGGCGGGCATGAGCGTGACGCTGGCAGCCGCCAACCCGGTGGTCAGCGTGATCGGGTTCGCCACTCTTGGAGCGGGCGTAGCGCTGCTGGTCCCCACCGCGTTCAGTGCTGCGTACTCGGCCAGCAGCGCCGGGTCGGCGATCGCGATCGTGGCCGGCACCGGCTGGATGGGCTACCTGCTCGGTCCGCCGCTGATCGGCCACCTCGCCGGATGGGTCGGCTTATCGGCGGCGCTGATCATCATTCCGGTGACGATCTCGATCGCCGGAATCGTCATACGCTGCACGACGGCATTCGATGTCGCCGACGAATTCCACCGCGATGCGGCTGTCCCCGCTCAGCTGAGGTCCCAGACCTGCACCTGAGTTCCGGCCGACACTTCGACGACGTCCTCGGGGATGTCGAGCAGGCCGTTGGCCGACGCCAGCCAGCGCAGATGATGCGAGGCGGGCGGGCCGTAGCTGGTGACAGTGCCGGCCGCCGGGTCGAACACGGCGCGCCGGAACTGCCGCTTGCCGTGCGGCGACTTCAACGACTCGGTGAGCAGCGCGAGCCGGTGTGGTCGCTCCGCGTCCGGTAGCGCCACCGCCCTGCGCAGCGCGGGCCGGATGAACACCTCGAAGGACACCTGCGCGCTGACCGGGTTGCCGGGCAGGGTGACGATCGGTGTGCCGGCGACCCGTCCGACGCCCTGCGGCATGCCCGGCTGCATCGCGACCTTGACGAACTCGACCCCTTGGTCGCCGTCCCGGCCGAAGGCATCCTTGACCACCTCGTATGCGCCGGCGCTGACACCGCCGCTGGTGATGATCAGGTCTGCCTCCGCGGCGTACTCATTGAGCACCGCGCTGAATTGCGCGACGTCATCACCCGCTGTCGGGGTGCCGACGACGACCGCACCCGCGGCGCGGACCGCCGCGGCCAGCATGACCGAGTTGGACTCGTAGATCTGCCCGGGCCGCAGCGGGGTGCCCGGCGGCACCAGCTCCGATCCGGTGGAGATAACCAGCACGCGCTGGCGCGGGATCACCGTCAGCTGGTCCATTCCCAGCGCCGCGGCCAGCCCGAGCACCGCCGGCGTCACGACCTGGCCCGCGCGCAGGACGGTGGTGCCCGGGGCAACGTCTTCACCCGCGCGCCGAATGTGCGCGCCGGGCTGACGGGTCTGCCGGATCGCCACCGACTCGACACCGCCGTCGGTGTCTTCGACCGGCACGACGGCCGTCGCCCCGGCCGGTACCGGCGCCCCGGTCATGATCCGGTGCGCGGTGCCGGGTTTCAACGTCAGCTCGTCGGTGCGCCCGGCCGGTATGTCCTCGGCGACCGGCAGCACCACGGGCCGTTCCGCCGTCGCACTCGAGATGTCCTCGGCGCGTACGGCGTATCCGTCCATGGCGGAGTTGTCGAAGACGGGCAGGGAAAGCGGCGCCACCACGTCGTCGGCCAGCACCAGTCCTTGCGCCTCGGCGAGGGGAGTTGCGATGGCCGGGCGCGCGCGGATCATCTCGGCTACGACCCGCTGGTGTTCGGTGACTGACCGCATGAGTCAGAAGCCCACGCCGACGTTTGAGGTCATGGTCGTGAATCTACTCACCTGGGGCCGGCTGTTACGGCACCCAGTAGTTGTCGTGACGGATGAAGAACTCGCGGCGCTCGTTGTCGGTCATGTCGGCCAGGGTGGGTATGCCCTCGAAATAGCCTTCGCGCGGTCCGCCGGGAGCGAACAGCATCAGGATCGATGCGGGTTCGTCGGCGTCGTTGCGGAACCCGTGGATGCCGCCTGGCGGCACATACAAGTAGTCACCGGCGGACGCGTCGACCCAGTCCCGGCCGTCGTACATGCGCATGGTTCCGGACAGCACGAAGAACGACTCGGACATCGTCTTGTGGAAGTGCGGGCCCGGTCCGCCGGCGCCCGGAGCGATATCGACCCGATATAGACCGAAGTCGCCGTCGGCGGATTGCTGAGTGGCCAGGTAGTGGTATTTGGAGCCACCCAACTCGTAATCGGCCGGCTCGTCCGCGCGTTTGAGCCAGGCAGTGACTTCGCCGGCGTCGCCGGTGTAGCGGGGCGGTGGATAGGAAGGGGCTACGAGCGACATACCTCTAGTGTGACGGCGATAGCATCGCGAGGGTGGTGCAGAAGGCGACCGCCGAAGAAGTCCGAGTGGAACGGCTGCTCGACGCCGAGCGGAAGGCGGCGCAGCTCTTCGGCGAAATCGAGCGGCGCGGCATGATTCGCGCCGGCGTCGGGGAACAGCAGTTGTCCGACGACATTCGCGACCTCGCCGCGGACATGTTGGGAGTGACCCGCCACTGGCATCGGCGGATCGTGCGGGCTGGTGAAAATACCCTGCAGCCTTTCAACGAGCGGCCGCCGGATCGGGTGATTGCCGACGGCGACATCGTCTTCCTCGACCTGGGGCCGATTTTCGAGGAGTGGGAGGCGGACTTCGGCCGAACATTCGTGCTGAGCGACGACCCTTTCAAGGTGGCCGTCCGCGACGCCCTGCCGCGGGTGTGGCAGGCCGGTCGGCAGTATTTCAACGATCACCCTGACGTCACCGGCGCTGAATTGTTCGACTTCGTCGTCGGGGCGACGCACGCCGAGGGCTTCGAGTTCGCCAGTTCCATCGCCGGGCATCTGGTCGGCGAGTTCCCGCACAAGAAGATCGCCGGCACTGGGATCGAGTGGTACATCACGCGCGGATCGGACAAGCCGATGCGGCGTACGGACCCGGCCGGCCGAATCTGCCACTGGATCCTGGAAATTCACCTGGTCGACCGCGCCCGCGGCTTCGGCGGTTTCTATGAACAGTTGCTCGACGTGCCCTGAAGCCGCATCGAGGAGCCGGGTGTTCTTGCACTCGGCATAGGCGAGTGCTAAGAATGACGTTGGCACTCGCGACCGGTGAGTGCTAGGTCGGGACGGTGAGACTAGCTCTGGTCGTCCGTCGCGGGCACTGCACCCGGCCAGCGTAAGTAAAGAGGTCGCCCTGGCGACCCGTCATTCCCAATCCGGAGGAATCACTTCGCAATGGCCAAGACAATTGCGTACGACGAAGAGGCCCGTCGGGGCCTCGAGCGGGGCCTGAACAGCCTCGCCGACGCGGTAAAGGTGACGTTAGGCCCCAAGGGCCGCAACGTCGTCCTGGAGAAGAAGTGGGGCGCCCCCACGATCACCAACGATGGTGTGTCCATCGCCAAGGAGATCGAGCTGGAGGACCCGTACGAGAAGATCGGCGCTGAGCTGGTCAAGGAAGTCGCCAAGAAGACCGACGACGTCGCCGGTGACGGCACGACGACGGCCACGGTGCTGGCGCAGGCGCTGGTGCGTGAGGGCCTGCGCAACGTCGCGGCCGGCGCCAACCCGCTGGGCCTCAAGCGCGGCATCGAGAAGGCCGTGGAGAAGGTCACCGAGACCTTGCTCAAGTCGGCCAAGGAGGTCGAGACCAAGGACCAGATCGCAGCCACGGCAGCGATCTCCGCGGGCGACCAGTCGATCGGCGACCTGATCGCCGAGGCGATGGACAAGGTCGGCAACGAGGGCGTCATCACCGTCGAGGAGTCCAACACCTTCGGCCTGCAGCTCGAGCTCACCGAGGGCATGCGGTTCGACAAGGGCTACATTTCGGGCTACTTCGTCACCGACGCCGAGCGTCAGGAAGCGGTCCTGGAGGAGCCCTTCATCCTGTTGGTCAGCTCCAAGGTGTCGACGGTCAAGGACCTGTTGCCGCTGCTGGAGAAGGTCATCCAGGCCGGCAAGCCGCTGCTGATCATCGCCGAGGACGTCGAGGGTGAAGCGCTGTCCACCCTGGTCGTCAACAAGATCCGCGGCACCTTCAAGTCGGTGGCGGTCAAGGCCCCCGGCTTCGGTGACCGGCGCAAGGCGATGCTGCAGGACATGGCCATCCTCACCGGTGGTCAGGTGATCAGCGAAGAGGTCGGCCTGACCCTGGAGAACGCCGACACCTCGCTGCTGGGCAAGGCCCGCAAGGTGGTCATCACCAAGGACGAGACCACCATCGTCGAGGGCGCCGGTGACCCGGACGCCATCGCCGGACGGGTGTCTCAGATCCGCGCCGAGATCGAGAACAGCGACTCCGACTACGACCGCGAGAAGCTGCAGGAGCGTCTGGCCAAGCTGGCCGGCGGTGTTGCGGTGATCAAGGCCGGCGCCGCTACCGAGGTCGAGCTCAAGGAGCGCAAGCACCGCATCGAAGACGCGGTCCGCAACGCCAAAGCGGCCGTCGAGGAGGGCATCGTCGCCGGTGGTGGTGTCGCCCTGCTGCACTCGGCCCCGGCGCTGGACGAGCTGAACCTGTCGGGCGACGAGGCGACGGGCGCCAACATCGTCAAGGTGGCGCTCGAGGCTCCGCTGAAGCAAATCGCGTTCAACTCCGGGCTGGAGCCCGGCGTTGTCGCCGAGAAGGTCCGCAACTCGCCCGCCGGCACCGGCCTGAACGCCGCCACCGGTGAGTACGAGGACCTGCTCAAGGCCGGCGTCGCCGACCCGGTGAAGGTCACCCGTTCGGCGCTGCAGAATGCGGCGTCCATCGCGGGCCTGTTCCTCACCACCGAGGCCGTCGTCGCCGACAAGCCGGAGAAGGCGGCCGCTCCCGCGGGCGACCCGACCGGCGGCATGGGCGGGATGGACTTCTAGTCCCACGCACGGAAAAGCCCGGTCTGCATTGCAGGCCGGGCTTTTTCGCGCCGTCGTCGTGTCTCCGCGAGCGTGGGGGATAAGTACGTCCACACATCGAAATCCGTCCACAGACCCCACGTTCGCCGCATACCCAGCCGGGTGATGTCAGCGAATATGCCGGCGTGGGACCATTTCTCGGTAGTCAGGCGCTCAGACGCGGCGTTGTCACCCGCAACGACCTTCGCACGCGGTATCGGGCAGTGTTCCGCGACGTGTACATCGCCAGGGACGCAAAGCTGACAGCGGCGGCCAAAGCTCGTGCGGCGTGGCTGTCGACAGGTGGGATATTGGCTGGCCTATCCGCCGCCGCGGTCTTCGGGACCAAATGGCTCGATGACGCGGCGCCGGCCGAGATCGTGCGTCCTGGCCGGCACATTCAGCGAGGTATCGTCGCGCACAGTTATCAGCTGGCCGCTGACGAGGTGCGCACAATCCGCGGAATGCGTGTGACCACCGCGGCCCGAACGGCATTCGACATCGGCCGCGGCCTGCCGGTTGCCAAGGCGGTACCGATTCTCGACGCACTGTTCAATGCGACAGGCGCCAAACCTGCAGACGTTATCGCGGTGGCCGACCGGTACCCCGGCGCTCGCGGCATTCGGCGGCTGCGGGCTGCGCTGGACTTGGCCGATGGCGGCGCGGAGTCACCGCAGGAGACCAGAGTGCGACTACTGCTGGTCGGCGCTGGACTTCCGAGGCCCGAGACGCAGATCGAATTTCGTAATCTGCACAGGCGATGCATACGGGTTGACATGGGCTGGCGCCAGTGGAAGGTCGCCGTCGAATACGACGGGATTCAGCATTGGGATGACCCAGATCAGCGAGCCTGGGACATCGAGCGAATCGTGTTGCTGGAAGCGGCCGGCTGGTGTGTGATCAGAATCAGTGCGGCGATGCTGTCGCGGCGGCGGGTAATCGTCGAGCGCGTCAGGGCGAAGCTCGCCGAACGTGGGGCCTATGGATGACATCGAGCCGATTTCCGTACCTAACGCCCACGTTCGGCGTCGGCAGGTACAGCCATCAGGCCGGTTCGCTGAACACCACGCAGTCGTGCAGGCAACCCTTGGCGGCAGAGGGCGAGTCGGCCTCGCGGTGCAGCAGCGCGCGGGTGGGCGCCACGCCGCATCGCACGCTATCGGCCCCGTCCTCGGAAACCTCCGCGTGGCCGTCGACGATCAGCGAGTAGCCACCCGGTTCGCGCGGAGGCCACAGCAACGTCACGTCGCGGCGCCGAGCAAGGTTGGCGCGGGTGCGGCCCCCGATCAGCCCGACATCGATGAACGGCCCGGATCCACCGGGCAGATCTCGCAGAGTCGGCTCGACCGTGACGGTGTGCACGCGGTAGCCGTCATCGACGGTGATCAGGTAGGCGAACGGATAGTCGGTGAGCGCGGCGGCCAGCCGCTTGAAGTCCACCTTCTTTTTCGTACGCATCTTTTTGAGGATAGGCGGATTGGGCGAGGATAGGCGGATCAGGCCGGGCTGCCGACGGAAGTAGCTGCCGGGCCGGGAATGACCGCGCTGATCAGGCTGGGGCTGAGCAGACCCGAGCTGGCCACGCTCTGACCCAAGCCGCCCGAGGCGCCGGTGACATTGTCGAAGCCGAGCAAGCTGCTCACGTGTTGAGTGCTCTGGTTCAGCCAGCCGGTTTGTCCGAATCCGGCGTTCCAGAAGCCGAGGTTGGTGGCGCCGGTGTTGCCCACGCCTGGGTTGACGGCACTCAAGAGGCCCGTGTCGCCGGTGCCGGAGTGCCCAAAGCCGATGCTTTCACTGTTTAACAGGCCGGTGCCGACGGGATGCTCGCCGGTGAGACCGAACCCGGAGGTATTGGCGACGCCGAGGTGCCCGACATTCCCAAGCCCGACCTTCCCGAAGTCGAGTTCTTTCAGCACCTCGTCCCACGACGGCAGTTCTGCGAGCAACGCCGACGCGTTGGCGTGGTAACCCGACATCGCCGCCACGTCCATCGCCCACATCTGCTCGTACGCGGCCTCGACGTCCGCGATCGCGGGAGCGTTCTGGCCGAGCCAGTTCGTCGCGGCCAACACTCGTACCAGGCCACGATTGGCCGCCACCACGGCCGGCTGCACCGCCGCCGTCAGCGCCGCCTCAAACTCGCCCGCCACGGCGGTGGCCTGTCCCGCCGCACCTTCGGCCTGTGCCGCTGCAGTGCGCAGCCACGCCGCGTATTGCGACGCGACGGCCATCATCGCCGCCGACGAAGCGCCCAGCCAGGAACCACTCACCAGCTCGGAGGTGACAGCCCAAAACGACGCCGCGGACTGGGACAATTCCTCGGCCAAACTGCTCCACGCCGCGGCCGCGGCAAGCAACGGCCCGGAGCCCGGGCCGGTGAACATGAGTGCCGAATTAATCTCTGGCGGCAACCACGCATAATGCGGGTTTGTCACCAACTAAAACTATCGGGGAAGCCTCTCGGCCGTGGCCGTTTCAGCCGGACACCGGGCTGGGTTGACGCCCGCGGACCAGCCTGCCCGGACGGGCAGCGGTCGGCACGCCGTTCTCCGCGATCACCTGACCGGACACCACGGTCGCGACGTAGCCCTCTGCCGTTTGGTCCAGGCGCCGGCCGCCGGCCGGCAGGTCGTAACTGATCACCGGCTTGTGCAGGCGCAGGGCGGCATGGTCGATGACGTTGAGGTCGGCCTTGTAGCCGGCGGCGATGCGTCCGCGATCGGCCAGCCCGGCGATGCGGGCCGGCACGGAGGTGAGCTCGCGGATGGCCTCGGGCACCGTGAAGCGTCCGGCCTTGCGGTCGCGCGCCCAGTGCGCCAGGAAGAACGTCGAGTAGCTGGCGTCGCAGATCATCCCGTAGTGGGCGCCGCCGTCGCCGAGACCGAGCACCACGTCGTCGCGGTGCAACAGCTCGCCGACGGTGTTCAGCGAGTTGTTCTCCAGGTTGCTGGTGGCCACCAGCAGCATGGCCCGGCCGTCGTCGTCCAGCAGCCGGTCGTAGGCCTCTTCCATCGGGTTCACGCCGCGCGGCCGGGCCCGGGCCCCGATGCTGTCCGCGGGGTCCGGCTCGTAGTTGGGG
>NZ_LZSG01000041.1 GCF_001665395.1 Mycobacterium sp. 1164966.3 | reverse complement strand
CCCCCCGGGCGCCCCCCGCCGCACGCGGGGCCCGCCGCCCGGGCGCCACGCCGGGGCCCAGCCCCCGGCGGGGCGAGGCGCACCTGCCGCCGGATTACATCGCCAGCGACCGGCTGCGGCTGGAGGGCTACCGTCGTCTCGCCTCCGCGGGTGACGACGCTGCCGTCGCTGCGGTCGTAGACGAGCTCACCGACCGTTACGGGCCGCTGCCCGAGCCGGCTCGGCGGCTGGTCGCGGTGGCGCGCTTGCGGCTGCTGTGCCGTGCCGCCGGCATCACCGAGGTTTCGGCGCCGTCGGCGGCGACGGTGCGGTTGTCGCCGATGAATTTGCCGGATTCCGCCCAGGTTCGCCTGAAGCGCATCCATCCGGGAGCGAGCTATCGTGCCACCACGTCAACGGTTCAGGTTCCGATTCCGCGGGCCGGCGGTGTCGGCGCGCCTCGCATCCGCGATGTCGAACTGGTCCAGATGGTCGCCGACTTGGTCACCGCCCTTCAGGGCAAACCGCAGCAGGAAATTGGTATAACGGGCCCTGCAGCGAATTCGAGTGAGGAGCAACAAGCGTGACCATCGTCATCTTGTGCGACCCACGCCGCCCGTCGCTGGTGCCCGTCGAAGCCATCGAATACCTCAGCGGTGAAGTTCAGTACACCGAGGAGATGCCCGTCGCGGTGCCCTGGTCGCTGCCCGCTGCGCGCCCGGTTCATTCCGGAGACCCCGACGCCCCAGCGCCGGTGTTGTTGTCGTCGGATGCCAGTCACCCCGCCGTCACCGCGCGATTGGCCGCCGGCGCCCGGCTGATTGCGGCGCCGGCGACACCGCGCGGCGAACGGCTGGTCGACGCGGTCGCGATGATGGACAAGCTGCGCGTCGCCGGACCGTGGGAAAGCGAGCAGACCCACGACTCGTTGCGCAGGTACCTGCTGGAAGAGACCTACGAGCTGTTGGACGCGGTCCGCAGCGGCAACGCGGACCAGCTGCGCGAAGAGCTGGGCGATGTGTTGCTGCAGGTTCTCTTTCATGCGCGTATCGCCGAGGATGCGCCGCAGCTGCCCTTCACCATCGACGACGTCGCCGCAGCCCTGATCCGGAAGCTCGGCAATCGGGTGCCGGAAGTGCTTGCCGGGAACCCGATTTCGCTTGAAGATCAATTGGCTCAGTGGGAAGAGCGCAAGGCCGCCGAAAAGCCACGGCAATCGGTGATGGACGACGTGCATACTGGCCAGCCGGCGCTGGCGTTGGCGCAAAAGGTGATTGAGCGAGTCGGCAACGCCGGGTTGCCCGCCGACCTGATCCCCGACGAGATCACCTCCATCTCGCTGTTGAGCCATGTCGATGCGGAAAACGCGCTGCGCACAGCCGTTTTGGAATTCGCCGACACGGTACGCCGCGTCGAGAGGTCGATCGCCGCCGCGCGTCGCGGAGACGACGTTGCCGAGGAGTTCGATGTGGCTCCCCTGGGCGCGGTCACCGAGCACGAGTGGCGGGCCTACTGGCCACCTGCTGCAGCGGCCGTCCTCGCGCCGGAAGCGCCGGAAGTGCCGGAAGCCGACGAAACCGACGAAGCCGACAAGCCGAAGGCGTCCAGCGGCGGCTCGAAGAAGCGCAAAGGCCGTCGGTAGCAGCTTTTCTGGTCGACGCGCGTCGTCCCCCCACAACTTCGTTTGAGCGATCGGCTAAATCTTTGCTATGACTGCTGGGCGTCGAAGTCGTCGGGTCCGATTTGCTAGCCAGAATCATTAGCAGCTAACCGAAAAATCGCTGAAATGTTCGCCATTCCGGCCAGTGGAAACAGGGTTGCCGGCGATCCCATGGGACGATGTTGATTAGCTAGCCGGAAATAAGAGGAAATGCACGCGGGGCCGTGGAAGCCGAAGTAAGCACTGTGTCGCCGAGACGTTGGTTGCGGGCGGTCGCCGTTATCGGTGCGACCGCCATGCTTTTGGCGTCCAGTTGTACCTGGCAGCTCAGCCTTTTCATCCCCGACGGGGTGCCGCCGCCGTCGGGTGACCCGGTGCCGCCGGTGGATACCTATGCCAGTGGCCGGCCCGCGGATCAGTTGCGTGAGTGGGCGGAGAAGCGCGCTCCCGCACTGGAGATACCGGTCGTCGCGCTCGAGGCCTACGCCTACGCCGCGCGGGGCGCCGAGGTCGAGAACCCCAAGTGCCACATCGCGTGGACCACGCTGGCGGGAATCGGGCAAGTGGAGAGTCATCACGGCACCTACCGGGGTGCGGCGGTGGCTCCCAACGGGGATGTGACTCCGCCGATCCGGGGTGTTCACCTCGACGGAACCGGCGGCACGCTGCGCATCGTCGACGACGGCGCCCCCTCGGACGGGAGCGGGGTGGTGCGGGCGATGGGGCCGATGCAGTTCATTCCGGAGACCTGGCGGTTGTACGGCGTCGACGCCAACAACGACGGCGCGGTGAGCGCGGATAACATCGACGATGCCGCCCTTTCGGCTGCAGGATATTTGTGTTGGCGCGGAAAGGATCTCGCGACACCACGAGGATGGATAACCGCGCTGCGGGCATACAACAATTCGGGCGTTTACGCGCGTGCGGTCCGGGACTGGGCGACCGCCTATGCGGCGGGTCACCCGTTGTAGCAGGATAGGGCGCTGACCCAGGCCTTACGCTAAGGCTGCCGGGACCTTTCAGAGAGCGCAAAGGAGAACCCAGTGCCGATTATCGAGCAGGTCGGTGCCCGCGAGATCCTCGATTCCCGTGGCAACCCGACGGTCGAGGTCGAGGTCGCGCTGATCGACGGAACATTCGCCCGCGCTGCGGTGCCGTCCGGCGCGTCGACCGGGGAGCACGAGGCGGTCGAATTGCGCGACGGCGGCGATCGGTACGGCGGCAAGGGCGTGAAGAAAGCAGTGCAGGCCGTGCTCGACGAGATCGCCCCGGCGGTGATCGGACTCAACGCCGACGACCAGCGCCTCGTCGACCAGGCGCTGGTGGATCTGGACGGCACCCCGGACAAGTCACGGTTGGGCGGCAACGCGATTCTGGGGGTCTCCCTGGCCGTCGCCAAGGCTGCTGCGGATTCCGCCGAGCTGCCGCTGTTCCGCTACGTCGGCGGGCCTAATGCGCACATTCTGCCGGTGCCGATGATGAACATCCTCAACGGCGGTGCGCACGCCGACACGGCCGTCGACATTCAGGAGTTCATGGTGGCCCCGATCGGTGCGCCGAGCTTCGCGGAGGCGCTGCGCTGGGGTGCCGAGGTGTACCACTCGCTCAAGTCGGTGCTGAAGAAGGAGGGGCTGTCCACCGGCTTGGGCGACGAAGGCGGCTTCGCCCCGGATGTCGCGGGCACCACCGCTGCTTTGGATTTGATCGGCCGGGCCATCGAGTCGGCCGGCTTCACGCTGGGTACCGACGTGGGGCTGGCCCTGGACGCCGCGGCTACCGAGTTCTTCACCGAAGGCACCGGCTACAAATTCGAGGGCGCGACCCGCACCGCCGAGCAGATGGCCGAGTTCTACGGCGGACTGCTTGGGCAATACCCCTTGGTGTCCATCGAAGACCCACTGTCCGAAGATGATTGGGACGGCTGGGCCGCTCTGACGGCGGCGATCGGCGACCGGGTGCAAATCGTCGGCGACGACATCTTCGTCACCAATCCCGAACGCCTCGAAGACGGCATCGAAAAGGGTGTGGCAAACGCGTTGCTGGTCAAGGTGAATCAGATCGGCACGCTGACCGAGACGCTGGACGCGGTCGCCTTGGCCCACCACAGCGGGTACCGCACGATGATGAGTCACCGCAGCGGCGAGACGGAGGACACCACGATCGCCGACCTGTCAGTGGCGGTCGGCAGCGGGCAGATCAAGACCGGAGCGCCGGCCCGCAGCGAGCGCGTCGCCAAATACAACCAGCTGTTGCGGATCGAAGAGGCACTCGGTGATGCCGCCCGCTACGCCGGTGACCTCGCTTTCCCACGATTCGCTCTGGACTCGAAATAAGCTGAACTACATTGGCAGCCAACGGGAAACGTCGCTCTCCGGCCTCGCGTCCGGGGAAGGCCGGCGACTCGGCCCGGGCCCGTCGGTCTGCCAAGCCCGCCAAAGCCGCGCAGGCCCCGCACGCCGGCGCGACGCGAAGCCTGCGCGAGCAGGTCATCGAACCCATCAAGCAGTCGATCAACGAGTCGGTGGAGCAGCGGTCCGAGCAGCGGCTGGGTTTCACCGCGCGGCGCGCCGCGATCCTGGCCATCGTCGTGTGCGTGCTGACGCTGACCATCGCCGGCCCGGTACGCACGTACTTTCAGCAGCAGACGGAGATGAATCAGTTGGCCGCGTCCGAAGCCGCACTGCGCCAGCAGATCGGCGAGCTCCAGCAGCGCAAGGACAAGCTCGCCGACCCGGCGTACATCGCGGCGCAGGCCCGTGAGCGCCTCGGTTTCGTGAAGCCCGGGGACATCCCGTTCCAGGTGCAACTACCCGCGACGGCAACGGTATCCCCGCAGCCGGGCTCCGACGCACCGAAGCCGGCCGGCAACAACCCCTGGTACACCTCGCTGTGGCATACCATCGCCGATGCGCCCCACTTGCCACCCAGCGTCGGTCCGCCGGCCCCCTCCACCGAGCCCGGGCCACCGGGACTACCCAAGCCCACGTCGCCCGGTGGTTGATCGCGCAGACCTGGAGGCGGTTGCGCGTCAGCTCGGTCGCGAGCCTCGCGGCGTGCTCGAGATCTCCTACCGTTGCGCCGACGGTCAGCCCGGCGTGGTGAAGACCGCCCCGAAACTTCCTGACGGCACGCCATTTCCGACGTTGTACTACCTGACGCATCCGGTCCTCACCGCGGCCGCGAGCCGGCTGGAGACGACCGGGGTAATGCGTGAGATGACCGAGCGGCTGCGTCAGGACCCCGATCTGGCCGCGAAGTATCGGCGTGCCCACGAGTCGTACCTGGCCGAGCGCGACGCGATCGAGTCGTTGGGCACCACCTATTCCGCCGGTGGCATGCCCGATCGCGTCAAGTGCCTGCACGTGCTGATCGCGCATTCGCTGGCCAAAGGACCGGGGATGAATCCGCTCGGTGATGAGGCGCTGGCACTATTGTCCGGCGAGCCGGGCATTGCGGAGGTGCTGCGTTGGCCGTGAGCCGGGTCGCCGCAATTGACTGCGGCACCAACTCAATTCGTCTGCTGATCGCCGACTTGAAGGTCGGGTCCTTGCGCGAAGTGCATCGCGAAACGCGGATCGTGCGATTGGGGCAGGGCGTCGACGCGACGGGTCAGTTCGCGCCGGACGCGCTGGCCCGAACCCGGTCGGCCCTGACCGACTACGCGGCGCTGCTCAAGGTGCACCGCGTCGAGAAGGTGCGGATGGTCGCCACGTCGGCCGCTCGCGACGTGGGCAATCGTGATGAGTTCTTCGCGATGACTGCCGACGTGCTGGGTGCGGTGATCCCTGGCGCAATTGCCGAAGTAATCAGTGGCGATGCGGAAGCCTCGTTGTCGTTCCACGGAGCGGTCGACGAATTGAACAGCGCTGGCGCGCCTTTCGTCGTCGTCGACCTGGGTGGCGGCTCCACCGAGATCGTCCTCGGCGAATCCGGCGTGGTGGCAAGCTATTCGGCCGACATCGGCTGTGTGCGGCTGACCGAGCGGTGTTTGCACTCCGACCCGCCGACGCCGGAGGAGGTCGAGGCGGCACGACGATTGGTTCGTGAAAGGCTTGAAACCGCGCTGCGGGCGGTGCCGGTCGAAGAAGCCCGGACTTGGGTCGGGCTCGCCGGCACCATGACCACGCTGTCCGCGCTGGCCCACGGGTTGAATGCGTATGATGCTGCAACCATTCATCTTTCGCGGGTCGCGATGGGTGACCTGCTGGCGGTCTGCGACCGGCTGATTGGCATGACGCGGTCTGGGCGTGCCGCGCTGCCGCCGATGCACGAGGGCCGGGCCGACGTGATCGGCGGGGGTGCGATCGTGGTGCAAGAGCTGGCACGTGAACTGCATGACCGGGCGGGTATCGACGAGCTGACGGTGAGCGAACACGACATTCTGGACGGGATCGCGCTCTCGATCGCGGACTGAGTCATGCGTATCTAGAAGAAGGGACATGCCCTTTTGCCCGCCTCGTAGCGACAGCCTGAGTTGTTTTACGCAGTGGGCGCTGACTGGCGCGACACTTCGGAATTTGGTTGTGAATCTGGGGCTTTCGGAGTGTAGTGAGGGCGGGATTTCCGGTGATGAGCGCCCTGGTTTCACACGGAAAGCCGTAGATTCACACTGGACGCAACATGCCCGTCTGGCCGCGAATGTCATACCGGCGTGCGAAAGTTCGTGCATGAATCTATAAGGGATCGAGCTACGCTATGTGCTCACTATGCACCTCGCGGTGCACGGACCAGCGACCATCACCGAACTGATCGATGCGCTGACTTGGCATGGCTTTCGCGTCGACGGGAGTCCAAGGCCATCTCGGATGCCCTACGTTGGGAAATCGGGCGAGGCCGAGTGCGCCGGATCGGACGCGGCAGGTACGGTCCGTCGAGCATCCCGCGCGGCACCGAACACCGGATCCATCAACGGGTTCTAGCATTGCGCGAGGAAGCCCGGTCGCGGGCCGACAACACAACAGCGAGTTTGTCGCTGCGAGACGGGCAAAAAGACACACGAGTCCTCGGCCGGGACTGAAGTAACGGATGTGACTCAAGCCCACACACCTAGGCCTCGAAGCGATAGCCCATACCCGATTCGGTCAGCAGATGCTTGGGCTGCGACGGATCATCCTCGAGCTTTCGCCGCAACTGCGCCAAATACACTCGCAGGTAATGGGTCTCGGTTGCATACGTTGGACCCCACACCTCCTTGAGCAGCTCCTCGCGGCCGACGAGCTTGCCCCGATTGCGCACCAGCACCTCGAGCATGCCCCATTCAGTGGGCGTGAGATGCACCTCGGCACCGTTCTTGGTGACCTTCTTGGCTGCGAGATCCACAGTGAACGCATCGGTTTCGACAATCGGCTGCTCCAGTTCGGACGCCGCGGTGTTGCGGCGGACTGCGGCCCGCAGCCGGGCCAGAAACTCGTCCATGCCAAAGGGTTTTGTCACGTAGTCGTCGGCACCGGCATCCAACGCCACGACCTTGTCCGACGAATCGGTGCGCGCTGACAAAACGATTACCGGTGCCGTCAGCCAACCGCGCAGCCCACCTAGCACCTCGATACCCGAGATGTCGGGCAGACCGAGATCGAGGATCACCACATCGGGCCGGTGCTCGGCAGCAGCCCGCAGGGCACCCGCGCCCGTCGAGGCGGTGATGACCTCGTAACCCCGCACGGACAGATTGATTTTGAGCGCACGCAGGATATGCGGCTCGTCGTCGATCACCAAAACGCGTGTCATCGTTCACCGCCTCGACGCGGCGCGGCCAGATCCACCACCACGGTCAGTCCACCGCCTGGCGTATCGCCGGCCTGAATAGTGCCGCCCATGGCCTCTACGAAACCACGCGCGACGGACATTCCCAGCCCGACACCCATGGTGTTGTCGTGATCACCGAGCCGCTGAAAGGCCTCGAAGATCTGATCCTCGGCCCCGTGCGGGATGCCGGGACCTTCGTCGATGACGTTGATCAAGACGCGATCACCCACTCGGCCCGCATTGACCCGGACCACACAATTGGGCGCGTACCGCAACGCGTTGTCGATCAGGTTGGCAAAGACCCGCTCGAGCAGCCCGGCATCGGCCATCGCCACTGCATCCCCGACATCCACCTTGACGCGATCGATGGCGGATCGGTAGAAACCGGTGGCTCCCTTACCGATGCTGACCAACGCGCGCTGCACCGTTTCCTCCAGGTACACCCGCTGCAGATCCGGACGGATCACACCGGCGGCCAGGCGCGATGAGTCGAGCAGATTGCCGACCAGCGCGGTGAGCTGGTCGATGGATTGCTCGATGGTAGCCAGCAATTCGGCGGTGTCTTCGGCGGAGAAGGCGACGTCCTCGGCCCGCAAGCTGGACACGGCGACCTTGGCAGCCGCCAGCGGCGTGCGCAGGTCGTGGCTGACCGCCGACAGCAGCGAGCGCCGCAGCTCGTCGGCTTGCACGATCGCCGCGGCGCGGCTGGCTTCTTCGGCCAATTCGCGCTGCCGAACCAAGCCCGCCGCTTGTCGGGCCACCGCGCTAAGCACCCGACGGTCGCGTGCGGCCAACTTCTTTCCGGCCAAAAGCATCCAGAACTCGTCATCACCGACTTCGATCGCGGCGTCAGCGGAATCAACGGTGACGCAGGGGTCATTCCCTACGCTCGCAACCAGATAGCCCTTGTGCTTTCTACTGGCGGCATCCCCGGAAAGCTCCCGCAGCATGCTGACCGCGCGCTGCGAATACGTCTCGCGCACCCGTTCCAGCAGCGTCTCGAGATCGGCGCCGCGCAGCACCGAACCCGCGAATAGCGTCAGCAACTCGGCCTCCTGAGAAGCACGACGGGCTTCGCGGGTGCGATTCGCCGCGCCGTCGACCAGGACGGCGACCGCAACCGCGATCAGCAACAACACCAATTCGGTTACGGCGTTGTTGGGTTCGGCAATGGTGAAGCTGTGCCGCGGAGCAATCAAGTAGTAGTTCAGCAGCAGCCCGGACAGCACCGCCGAAAGTGCCGCCGGGGCAACACCTCCGAACAGGCCCACCAGTAGCACGCCGACGAAGAACAATGCGCTCTCGCCACCGGTGTTCAAATACGGGTCCAGCACCGTTACCCCGACTGCGCAGATCGCCGACGGGACTGCAAAGGCCGCGAGCCAGGATGCGACGCGTCGCGCGCGCGGCGCGAGCGACGCCAGCCGGAACCCACGTCGCGACTCCTCGTGGGTGACGATGTGCACGTCGATCTTGCCGGACAGCTGAACGATGGTCGGGCCGATGGCCTCGTCGAACAGGCGCGGCCACCGCGACCGCCGAGAGGTGCCGATCACCAATTGGGTGGCATTGATCTCACGGGCGAAATCGAGTAAGGCTCTGGGTATGTCGTCACCGACGACGGTGTGCAGCGACGCGTCCAGGCTGTTCGCCAGCTCACGGATCTTGCTCATCCGCGCCTCCGAAAGGCCGGCCAGTCCGTCGCCGCGGATCACATGCACCACCATCAGCTCGGCACTGGACTTCGACGCGATCCGGGATGCGCGGCGTACCAACGTCTCCGATTCCGGACCCCCGCTGATCGCCACCACAACCCGTTCGCGCGCCTCCCAGGTATCGGTGATCTTGTTCTCCGCGCGATACTTGGCCAGCGCGGTATCGACCTGGTCGGCTAGCCACAGCAGCGCCAATTCCCTTAGTGCAGTGAGGTTTCCCCGGCGGAAATAGTTGGACAGCGCCGCGTCGATCCGCTCCGGAGCGTAGACGTTGCCGTGGGAAAGCCTGCGCCGCAACGCCTCCGGCGTGATGTCGATGAGTTCGACCTGCGCGGCCTCGCGCACGATCGAATCCGGCATCGTCTCCTGCTGTTCGATGCCGGTGATCTGGGCGACGACATCGTTGAGGCTCTCCAGGTGCTGGATGTTGACCGTGGAAATCACCGTAATCCCCGCGTCGAGCAGTTCCTCGACATCTTGCCAGCGCTTCTGGTTCTTGCTGCCCGGCGTGTTGGTGTGGGCAAGTTCGTCGACCAGCACGACGTGCGGATGACGCGCCAGCACCGCGGGAACGTCGAGTTCGGGGAAGCTGCCGCCGCGGTATTCGATGTAGCGCGGCGGAATAAGCTCAATTCCTTCCAGCAGCTCAGCGGTCTTGCGGCGGCCGTGGGTCTCTACGACGGCGGCCACCAAGTCAGTGCCCCGTTCCAACCGCCGGTGCGCCTCTCCGAGCATCGCGTACGTCTTGCCGACACCCGGAGCCGCACCCAGGTAGATGCGAAGCTCTCCACGCTTGGGATGCTGCTCGCGGAGGCTGACGTCGTCGGTCACGTCAACCATCATCCTCCGCGGCGCTAGCTCGCGACCGGATACCGGTGGTCGAGCTGCAGATTGAGCTGTACGACATTGACCGCCGGCGCACCGAAAAACCGCCCACTCAGGTTGGCCTGAACCACATCACGGATCTGCTGTGGCGTGACATGCCGCGCCTTGGCCACCCGGGCGACCTGGATTTCGGCGTAAGCCGGGGAGATGTCCGGGTCCAGGCCGCTTCCGCTGGCCGTCACCGCATCGGGTGGAACGCGCGGATTGTCCGGCGCGGCCCCGCGAATCGGCACCAGCCGGCCGTTCGCGTAGTCCTCGCCGTAAGCCGCGCATTCGATCCGGACGCCTTCGTAGATGTCCAGGAACGTCTGCCGTGTCGTTGCGCACGGTTCATTGACGCTGACCACCCTGGTGGGGCGTAGCACGTACCCGCGCGGATCACGGGGCCCGATCACCGACAACACCGCACCCACCCCGCCGCCGGTACAGAACGGCCGCGCCGCCTGGACGCCTTCGAGTTTCGCGACGGCCGCACTGCGCGAACACACCTGCGTGAGCAGGCTGGGCTTGAACCCGGCGTCCGCAGCGCCGGCGCCGGCGGCCACCTTGGCCGGATCCGCCGGGATGTCGACGATGCTTTCGGGTCCGAGGTTGCTGCCGCCGCTCGACAATGGGTCATAGCCATTGCCCGCCGCCGACGGCCGGCTCTGGAAATACTGCGGTAGCGGGTCGCCCGACCTGTCGGTGAACGACTGGCCGATCAGCTTGCTGCCGACGGGTCTACCCGCCGCGGTCGCAATCGAGCCCTCGGCGTTGCCGTGCAGCCCTGGCAGCAGGCTCACCAGCCAAACAAGCAGTGGGTAGCCGAAACCCAGGATCACGGTCAGCACCAGGAGCGCGCGCAGTGCGGCCCAGTGTTGACGAACCAGGTTGGTGACGTTCATTTCAGGCCATCCCCGGCAGTAGCTGAACCAGTAAGTCGATGAGCTTGATCCCGATGAAGGGGGCGACGATGCCCCCGAGACCGTAGATGTAAAGGTTGCGGCTGAGCAGCTTTGAGGCCCGGCTGGGCGTATACCGAACGCCCCTGAGCGCCAACGGAATCAGCGCGACGATGACGATCGCGTTGAAGATCACCGCCGACAAGATCGCCGACTGCGGGCTGTGCAACCGCATGACGTTAATCAGGTCGAGTCCCGGGAAAAGGGCCACGAACATGGCCGGGATGATCGCGAAATACTTGGCGATGTCGTTGGCAATGGAGAACGTGGTCAACGCCCCGCGGGTGATCAACAGCTGCTTGCCGATCTCCACGATCTCGATGAGCTTGGTCGGGTCGGAGTCCAAATCCACCATGTTGCCGGCCTCTTTGGCCGCGGAGGTGCCGGTATTCATCGCCACGCCGACGTCGGCCTGAGCGAGCGCCGGGGCGTCATTGGTACCGTCACCGGTCATCGCGACCAAACGGCCACCCTGCTGCTCACGCTTGATCAGCATCAGCTTGTCTTCGGGCGTTGCCTCGGCGAGGAAGTCGTCCACCCCGGCCTCTTCGGCGATTGCCTTGGCAGTCAACGGATTATCACCGGTGATCATCACCGTCCGGATGCCCATCAGACGCATGGCGTCGAAGCGGGCCCGCATGCCCTGCTTCACCACGTCCTTGAGGTGGATCACGCCGAGCACTTCGGCTGTTCCGGCCGTATCGCCGTCGGCGACGCCGACCGAGATGGCCTGGCCGACAACGAGGGGCGTGCCGCCGGCGGCCGCAATGCCGTCAACGATTTCACCGAGCTCGACCGGCACGATGCTGCCGCGATCGCGGACCCACTCGGCAACCGAATTGGCCGCACCCTTACGCAGCTCGCGTCCATCCAGGTCGACCCCCGACATCCGGGTCGCTGCGCTGAATTCGACCCAGGACGCGTTCGCGAGCTCACCGGGGGTGCGGCCCCGCAGCCCGTAGACCTCTTTGGCGTAGACGACGACCGAACGGCCCTCGGGAGTTTCGTCGGCGAGGCTGGACAGTTGCGCGGCGTCAGCCAGCTCACCGTGAGTCCGGCCGGGCATCGGAATGAATTCCGACGCTTGGCGATTGCCCAACGTGATGGTTCCGGTCTTGTCCAGCAGCAACGTGTTGACATCGCCGGCTGCCTCGACCGCGCGGCCAGACATGGCCAGCACGTTGCGTTGCACCAGGCGATCCATGCCGGCGATGCCGATCGCCGACAGCAGCGCGCCGATTGTGGTGGGGATCAGGCACACCAGCAGCGCCACCAGCACGATGCCGCTGATGCCGTTGCCGTCGAGGGCCTGGGTGTCGGGCACTCCGGGGTTATTGGCCTTGGAGTAGATCGCCAGCGGCTGCAGTGTCGCCACCGCGAACACGAAGATGATGGTCAGGGCCGCGAGCAGGATGTTGAGCGCAATCTCGTTGGGCGTCTTCTGCCGGTTGGCGCCTTCGACCAGGGCGATCATCCGGTCGACGAAGCTCTCGCCCGGCTTCTGAGTGATCTTGACCACGATGCGATCCGAGAGCACCGTTGTCCCGCCGGTGACCGCTGAGCGATCGCCGCCGGATTCGCGGATCACCGGGGCCGACTCGCCGGTGATGGCCGATTCGTCCACTGACGCAATGCCTTCCACCACATC
Organism: Mycobacterium sp. 1164966.3; assembly: GCF_001665395.1. Classification (GTDB taxonomy): domain Bacteria; phylum Actinomycetota; class Actinomycetes; order Mycobacteriales; family Mycobacteriaceae; genus Mycobacterium. Next base: position 71,405 of record NZ_LZSG01000041.1, on the reverse strand, counting down.
GCCGTCACCGGGAATGACCTCACCCGCGGCCACCACCACGATGTCGCCCTGCTGTAGCAGCGGCGCCGCGATGTCTTCGGCTGCACCGCGGGCTGTTTCCAGAAAGCCGGGCGACCAGTCCTTGACCCGGTGCGCGATGGTGTCGGCCTTCGACTTGCGCAGAGTGTCGGCCTGGGCCTTGCCGCGCCCTTCGGCGACGGCCTCGGCCAAGTTGGCGAAAAGCACTGTCAGCCATAGCCAGAAGACCGTCAGCCAGCTGAACCAGGTGTCGTCACCGAACGCGAGCACCGTCGACCACACGGCGCCGACCTCCACGATGAACATCACCGGGTTGCGCCACAATGTGCGCGGATCGAGCTTGCGCAGCGCGTCGGGCAGTGACTTCAGCAATATGTGTGGGTCGAGCAACCCGCCCGGGAGCTTTTCGCCCGGTGAGTGGCCGCCACGCCGCATGGTAATGGCCGTCACTTAGTGGATCCCTTCGGCGAGCGGCCCGAGCGCCAGCGCGGGCAGGAACGTCAGGGCAACCAGGATGACCGTCACGCCGACCAGCAGACCCACGAATTGCGGCCGGTGGGTGGGCAGGGTGCCACTGGACTCCGGAGTCGCACCCTGACGCGCCAGTGAACCGGCCAGCGCCAGCACCAAGATCATCGGCAGGAATCGGCCGAACAGCATCGCCAAGCCCAAAGCCGTGTTGTACCAGACGGTATTGGCCGAGAGGCCGGCGAACGCCGACCCGTTGTTGTTGGCCGCCGACGTGAATGCGTAGAGCACCTCGGACAACCCGTGCGGCCCGCTATTGGCCATGCCTGCGCGCTCACCTGGCAGTGCCATCGCGGCGGCGGTTCCGACCAGCACGATGAGCGGTGTGATCAGGAAATAGCCTGAGGCCAGCTTCATTTCGCGCGGGTTGATCTTCTTGCCCAGGTATTCCGGTGTCCGGCCTACCATCAAGCCCGCGACGAAAACTGTGATAACCGCGAGGATCAGGATGCCGTACAGGCCGGAGCCGGTGCCACCCGGCGCGACCTCGCCCAGTTGCATGTTGAACATCGTGATCATGCCGCCAAGACTGCTGTACGAGTCGTGCACCGAATCTATTGCGCCCGTTGACGTCAACGTGGTGGCGTCGGCGAAGACGGCGGACTCGGCCACGCCGAAACGCTGCTCGACACCTTCCATGCTCGCTCCCGCAGCGGTCGGGACGGTGCCATGGTGCTGCAATTGGAAGAGCATCATGAACGTGACGCTGATGGCCGCGATGACGCTGACAACGGCGGCAATGGCATAGCCCTGCTTCTTGCTGCCCACCATGCGCCCGAAGGTGCGCGGCAACGAGAAGGCGATCACCAGCAACAGGACGATCTCCAGCCAATTCGTCCAGGCGGTCGGGTTCTCGAACGGGTGCGAGGAGTTCGCGTTGTAGAAACCACCGCCGTTGGTGCCCAGCAGCTTGATCGCTTCCTGGCTGGCGACCGGTCCGCCGGGAATGGTCTGTTGGCTACCGGCCAGCGTTGTGACGATCTGATCGTTGAGGTGGAAGTTCTGGACGGCGCCGCCGGCAACCAAGACAATGGCGGCGAGGATGGACATCGGCAGCAGGATGCGTAGTGTGCCGCGGACCAGGTCCACCCAGAAGTTGCCCAGTTCGTTGGTGCGATGGCGGGCAAACCCGCGTACCAGTGCGACGGCCACGGCCATGCCGACGGCCGCAGACACGAAGTTCTGCACCGCCAAGCCCGCCATCTGCACCAGATGACCTTGGGTGGATTCGCCGGAATAGGCCTGCCAGTTGGTATTTGTGACGAAGCTGACGGCGGTGTTCCAGGCCAGCGCCGGTGTCAGCTTGGTGGCCGGGTTCGAAAGATGCAGCGGCAGTTTGCTTTGTACCAGCTGCAGGATAAACAGGACGATCACGCTGACGGCCGAAAACGCCAGCACGCTACGGCCATAGGTGGTCCACGTCTGCTCGGACTCCGGGTTGGCGCCGATCAGGCGGTACACGAAACGTTCGGTACGCGAATGCTTTTGGGAGCTGTAGACGCGATACATGTAGTCGCCCAACGGCACATGCACGGCCGCCAGCGCAACAACGAGCAGCGCAAGGAACGCGACACCCGCCGCGGTAGCGCTCACTAGAACCGTTCCGGGAAGACCAGGGCCGCGGCAAGCAGCAGAGCGATCAGGACAGCCAAAATAAGGCCGACCAAGTTGGCAGCACTCACGTCACTTCAATCCCAGGTTCAGCACGGTGCCGAGCGCGGCGAAGGCCGCCACCGTCAGCAGGAGATAAACCACCACGGACATAGCTGTCTTTCGTGCGATCGACGATCGATTGCGGGCAACACTGACCCTATGAGCAGGACACGCATGAGGCTAGGCGCGGCGGCGACCGTCTGCCGTCTCCCTTAACGGTTTCTTTACGGCTTCGCACGCGGCTTTAGCGGGAATCGGACGCCATTACGGGCACGTCGAACGTGGGGGATCTGCACGGGCTTTGACCGTTTTTCGTCCATATCACCCACGTTCGGCGAGTGAGGCGCACCGCGCGTTATGCGGGCTCGGTGATCGCATCCTCGATCATCGGTATTCGTACCCGAAATACGGTGCGGCCATTGGCGGACTCGGCGGTCACCGAGCCGTGGTGCGCCTTGACAATCGAGCTGACGATGGCCAGGCCGAGTCCGTTGCCGGACCCGTTCGTTCGCGACTTGTCGGCGCGAACGAAGCGCTGGAATAGCCGAGGGAGGATCTCGGCGTCGATGTCGGGCCCGTTATCCTCGACCGTCAGCTCGGCGAACGGCGCCTCGGACCCGTGGTCGTGGCGGGTGATTCCGGTGGTCACGGTGACGCCGGGCGGCGTATGCACCCGGGCATTGGTGAGCAGGTTGCTGACGAGTTGGTGCAGTCGGGCCTGATCACCGCGCACCCAGACCGGTGCGTCGGGCAGGTTGGTGACCCAATTGTGGGTGGTCGCCGTGACCGCCGCATCGTTCACGGCGTTGATGGTGAGGTCGGCCAAGTCGACGTCTTCGGTCTGCAGATCTTCGCCCTCGCTGAGCCGGGAGAGCAGTAGCAGTTGGTCGACGAGCGACGTCATGCGCCGTGCCTCGGACTCGATGCGCGCCAGCGCGTACTCGGTGGTCGGTGGTAGCGCCGAACTGTCTTGGCGGGTGAGTTCGGCGTACCCCTGAATCGAGGCGAGCGGCGTCCGCAGTTCGTGACTTGCGTCGGTGATGAACTGCCGCATCCGCAGATCGGAATCGGCGCGATGCGCCAGGGCGCTATCCACGTTGTCCAGCAGCCGATTTAGCGTGTGCCCGACGATCCCCACCTCGTTGTCGGGGTCGGTGTCCTGCGGCGGCACTCTGGTGCTGATGCGGTGATCGTCGCCGGTGAGCGGCATCACGGCAACCTCCGCGGCGGCCGCGGCGACTCGTTGCAGCGGTCGCAGGGTGAACCCGACCACCCATATGGTGAGTCCCGCCGTGATCAGCAGCGCCGTCGTCACCAGGATGGTGGTGGTGATGTTCTTTTTGGCGATGATCTGCTTGGCCAGGTTCAGGGACACCCCGACCACCAGCACGTCGGAACCCTCGATGCTGCAGTCGACGCGGTAGGAACCCAGGCTGCCGAACTTTTCGGTATGCGGGGGCCCGTCGGTCCACTTCTGGGCTTGGATGGCGCGGACGACGTCGGGCGGCGCCGGCCGTGACCCGTCCTCGGAGAAGACGGCAGAGCCGACTACGACGCCGTCGTGCAGGACGGCGATCAGGTTTCCCGGTGTTTGCCCCGGAAACTCGAGCAGCGCCTCGGCCACCGGGGGAGTGGTGGCGTGGGCCGGGGAATGTTCACCTTTGCGATAGCGGTCGTAAGAGTGTGTGAAGGCGTGCAGCGATTTGGCGACCTCCGCGTCGTTCATCGTGGTGACGTAGCCGCGGAGGGTCAGCACGGAGACGACGCCGACGGCGACCAGCACGATGGTTACGACCAGCAAGACACCCAGCAGCAACTGGCGGCGCAGCGAACGCGGAAGCCACCGGGGGGTGTTCCGGTCGTCGCTCATCGAGTGATTATTCGGGCGGTCGCAGCATGTATCCAACACCGCGCACAGTATGGATCATGGGCTCGCGGCCGGAGTCGATCTTCTTCCTCAGGTACGAGATGTACAGATCGACGATGCTGGTGCGGCCGGCGAAGTCGTAGTTCCAGACCCGGTCGAGGATCTCGGTGCGGCTCAGCGCCCGGCGCGGATTGCGCATCAGGAAGCGAAGCAGCTCGAACTCGGTCGAGGAAAGCGATATCGGCTGGCCTCCGCGGGTGACTTCACGGCTGGCGGTGTCGACTTTCAGATCGCCGACCTTGAGCGACTCGCCAGCCGGCGGACTCTGCTGGCTGGACCGCCGCAGCAAACCCCGCAGGCGGGCGACCAACTCCTCGAGGCTGAATGGCTTGGTCATGTAGTCGTCGGCGCCGGCGGTCAGTCCGGTGACGCGGTCCATGACGGAGTCGCGGGCGGTGAGGAACAGGGTGGGGGTGTACGCGTCGGATTCGCGCACCCGCCGCAGAATGTGCAGGCCATCCACGTCGGGCAGCATGATGTCGAGCACCAGCACGTCGGGGGCGACTTTGTCGAACTTGGCGATGGCGTCGCGCCCGTTGTGGGCGATCTCGACATCCCAGCCTTCGTAGTGCAACGCCATCTTGACCAGGTTTGTCAGCGCCGGCTCGTCGTCCACCAGCAAAACACGGATCGGCGACCCGTCGGCTCGATAGATGCGTGGCAACTGCCCGAGGATGGCCTGGCGTGGCCGCTGGTTGCTCGCGTAACCCGTTATTGCGGTCATCGCTTTCATTCTTCCAAGCCCATATACGGTTGTCACCGAGTTCATAGAGTACTCAAATGTCAGCGTGTCACGGCCGGGGTCCGGCGATGAGGGGTGGTTCGGGCGAGCGCGAATATCGAAGATTTACAATCGGTTTCACGCCACGAGATTTCATCGCTGATCAGGGCGCGCCCGACGGCAAGCACACCAGTCACATCGGACACATCAGTCTCTAGGGGGCCGGCCGATGCTTTCACAATTCGATACGACCGGTGATAGCGAATCCGAGCTCGCAATATGGCCCGCTTTTCTTGGTACTCAAGTGGCCGGTGTGGCAATGGTGCGACAAGCCTGGAAACGCGAAAGCCCCCAAATCCGTTAGGACTTAGGGGCTTTGGCGGTAGTGCTAGGCCCAGCTGGATCCGACGGCACTGTCCGTGCTGGCCATGTTGCTGCCGGCCGCCTGGACCTTTTGGCCGTGGGCGTTGGCCTGCTCGTAGATCACCTGGAAGTTGCGTCCCAACTGGGTGATGAACTCCTGGCAGGCCACCGAACCGGCACCACCCCAGAAATCACCGGCAGCAAGCACATCGCGGACGATGGCCTGGTGCTCGGCTTCCAGCGACGCAGCCTGGGCACGGATCAAGGCGCCGTGGGCATCCACATCGCCGAACTGGTAGTTGATAGTCATCTCGATGTTCTCCTAACGAAAGTCTGGTAACGGCAACAGGTTTGCCGCTAGCTGCTAAGGATCTGCTGCGACGCCTGCTCTTGCTGCTCGTAGTTGTTGGCGTCGCGGATCAAGCCGTCGCGCACACCGTGCAGCATGTTCACGATGTTGCGGAAGGCCGTGTTCATCTGACCCATGGTGTCGTAGGAGGTCGCCTCGGCGGCACCGCTCCAGCCCGCACCCGAGATGTTCTGCGACGACGCCCACATCCGGCGGGCCTCGTCCTCAACTGTCTGGGCGTGGGTCTCGAAACGCCCCGCCATCGCCCGCATCGCATGCGGGTCGGTCATAAAGCGCGTTGCCATATTGAATCTCCCTGTCTCTCTAAATTGCGGAATCTTGTACCGGCGGTCTCAAACGGATGGCAGCTTTCGAATCAGACGACGACCTGTTTGGGCATGACGATCGGCTTGACGCCATACCGCGGTCCGGCGTAGGCACCGGCACCCTTGCCGGCCGCGACCATTCCCGGGCCGCCCGGCATGGCTGCGACCGGCGCGGCTTCCTCGGCGGCTGCGGTCCAGCCGCTGCCTTCGGCAACCGTCGCGCCGACGGTCGTTGCCGGTGCGGCGGTCGACCAGCCAGCCGGCACCGACAATCCGCCGACCGCACCCGCCTGGCCCAGGCTTGCCGACGCCGCTGCGCCCAAGCCGCCGGTCGGCATCACCGAGCTCACCATGGCCCCTTCCGCCACGGCCGCCTCACCGGCGACGGGCGCAACGGAGTCGGCGAGGGCGGCGGGCGTGAAACCTGGAACTGCGCCGAGGGTTTTTCCCATCAACGCCGCGTTCGGGATGGCGTTCATGGTGAACCAAGCCGCGGTGTTAACTCCGCCGTTGACGCCATTGAAGATGAACGGAGTTCCGATCAAGCCGTCGAGCGAGGTGATGAGGTCGCTACCGGTAGCGGCGGGCGCGGCAAGCGACGTCACCGAGTTCGTCAATGCCTGGACGGGCGTGGACACGGTGGACTGGGCAACCGAGGCGGCTTGCAGGCCGGGACCGGCCGGATTGGTGGCCGGCGTCATTGGCGTTACCGGCTGAAGGACCCCAGCCGCCAGCGAAGCAGCCTGGTAGACGTACATCATCGTGGCGTCGCGGACCCACATTTCGGCGTAGTGGGCCTCGGTTGCCATGATCGCGGGTGTATTGATGCCCAGGAAGTTCGTCGCAATGAGGTTCGCTAGCAAAGTCCGGTTGGCGAGGATCTCGGGCGGTGGCACCGTAGCCGCAAAGGCCGTTTCATAGGCTGCCGCCGATGCCGTGGCCTGAACGCCCGCTTGCTCCGCCGCCGCTGCCGTGGTGGTCAGCCAGCTCACAACGGGCTGGGCGGCGGCTGCCGCCGCTGTCGATCCGGCTCCTGTCCACTGCTCGGTGGTCAGTGCCGTGATTATCGATTCCCATTGCGTCGCTGTGGCGCTCAGCTCGGCGGCCAGGTTGTGCCAAGCCGTCGCGGCGGCCATGAGCGGTCCCGCGCCCGCGCCCGCGTACATGAGGGCGGAGGTGATTTCAGGCGGTATAGCTGCGAAATCCAAGACCATTGTTCTGTATCCAATTCTTTTCGACTGGCTAGTTGTGGACTATGTGCAGATGGCCGATTCTCAAACTGCTGTCGGCTTGGGCATGACGATGGGCTTGACGCCGTAGCGCGGGGCGCCGAAGCCAGCGCTGCTACGAGCGCCCGTCACCATTCCGGGCATTCCGGGGACGATCGCCCCAGCGCCGGCCTGCGGCGCAGCGGCGGTCCAGCCGACAGTCTCCAGAGCAGTCGCAGAGCTAGTCGCCGAAGTGACCGTGCCGGCCCAACTGGGTGGTACCGACAACCTATTGCCCACCATGGTGGCCTGGCCCACTGCGGCCATTGGCATCGCGCCCATGCCGGCCATGCCGCCGGCGGGCGCGACCGCAGGCGCCGGCGCCGTCGCACCGGCGAGGTCCGCGGCAGCGGCGGCGTCGGCCTCGGGTGCATTCAGCAGACCACCAAGACCAAGCAGGTCAGACCCGGCGGACGCCCAGTTCCCGCCACCGATGTTGAAATAGTTGGCCAGGTTGCTGGACAGGCTGAATGGTTGGCCGTTGAGGCTGTTGGAGGGACCGCCGAGGAGCCCGGATATAACGTCGATGATATTCCCGCTAGGGGTAGCGGCCTGGGCCGCGTTGGCGGCTTCCGTTGCGCTATAGGTGGTCGAGCTGGTCCCGAGGGTGCTCACGTACTGCTCTTGAAGAGTCTGCGCTTCGGCGGCGATCGTCTGGTATTGGGTGCCATATGCCGCGAAGATCCCCGCCTGCTGAATCGACACGGGGTCGGAGGCTGCTGGCAGGATGGTCGTGGTGGGGGCCGCAGCGCCCGCGTTCTGCGCCGTGAGGTTACTGGTGATTCCGCTCAACAGCGCCTGTGCGGCGAGCAACTCTTCAGGAAGTGCTGTCAGAAACGCCATCTATGCTCCTAGTTGTTCGAAAATGTCGATATCAAGCGGTAAATCGACCCTGTGTGTTCGCGTAACGGACCCTGTGCGTTGGCGGTAAGGCTAACGACCCATGACTCCACAGTCCGGATCGAAAGGGCCAGGGTGACAGCCGTTTACGGCTTCTTAACGAGGAAGCTTGCAGTTTTAACAAGGTCCTGCCGGACGACATAGAGATGTCACCTGAGTTGGGTCAGCAACAAGGGAACAGATGCGCGGCCCGCGCATCTTAGTCGACCGGCGACCGTGACGCACATCGCGATTTTGGCGTGTTTCGGGGTGGGGTGCGATGCCCCGGAGCTGGACTCCGCGCGCTAGATTCGCCGCCGAGCCCCCATAGCCCAATTGGCAGAGGCAGCGGACTTAAAATCCGTCCAGTGTCGGTTCGAGTCCGACTGGGGGCACCTGAAACAGCAGGTCGACAAGTTGGCTGGTCAAGCCGATGACGGAAAACGGCGCTTTACAGTCCTAAGTGGGTATTTTGGCGGCAATCTGCTGGGCGATGGCAACGGCGGAACCGGGCAGCAACCTGACGTCGTTACTATCAATACAACTCTCGACGTCGACGACGACGTTATTGACGACGGTCAGCGCTCGTTGACAACGCCCTACTCCATCGCCAAAGTCTACGTTGGCGCTCAGCATTCCGTTCGCATTGGAGACCGGCCCCACACTGTAGAGATCGGCGTGATGCTCCCAGGTGACGGCGAATTTTGAGCACGTCGGCCACTGTTGGGCGGACGCGGTGAAGAAGGCGCTGGCATCATGCGCGGAGCGAAGCAACACCACCGCCTGTCCCGCCTTAATTTTGTAATACTTGCTGTCCCGCAGTTGTTGGTTGCGCACACTGGTCCAGCCGCTGCCGTCATAGGCCGCCTGCTCTGCGGGCCCAAACAAAGGTAAGCAGTTCTTATCCGCTACGCGAGTGGTGTAGTCGCCCGTCATCGACGTCGGGACCCAGTCCCCATTCACTGTCATTCCGGTGGTGCCCATCGCGGTGTTGATTTGCTCGGGGTTGAGCAGCAGCCCCTCCAGCGCACCCTCGACAACCAGAGGGGGCCCGGCCGGGGTAGTCGGCGCGGCGGCGGTGCTGGTGGCGGAGGGCTGCGAAGTGGTGGAGGGCCGATGCGAGACGTTGGTGATGATGATGCCCGCGATCACGGCGGCGACCAGGAGGGCAGCGCCGATCAGAGCTTGCCGGCGTTGACGCGGCGGGGCCGGAAGAGCCTCGGGGAGTGGCTCGTCGGCGGGTTCGGGTTGCGAGGGAGGAGGCCCGCCTTGCCGAGTGGCGGTGAGGGTCGGCTCGGCGGTGAAACGATTGGGTGCCGGCTCCGTCGCGGCGAGGAAGGCGGGATTGGCCGCCGGTCGGGCAAGGGGGACGGCGATAGCGTCGCGCGCGGCATCCGCCAACTCGACGGTCGTCGCATACCGCTGGTCCGGGTCTTTAGCCATGCCGGTGGCGATGACGCGGTCGACGGCTGCCGGCACATCGGGTTGGTCGGCCGATGGCCGAGGGGGCGGGTCGCTGAGGTGCGCGGCGACCAGTCGGCCCATGGTGTCGCCGGCAAACGGTGGGTGGCCGGTCAGGGCTTCATACAGCACGCAGGCCAGCGAGTAGATGTCGGCGCGGGCATCCTCGGGCCGGCCGTCAAGACGTTCGGGCGCGATGTACGCAAAGGTGCCAATGGTGTTACCAGTCTTCGTCAGCCGCGTGTCATCCGCGGCGCGAGCTATGCCGAAATCAATCAAGTACGCGAAGTCACGGTTATCGAGCAAGATGTTGGACGGCTTGATATCCCGGTGGATCAGCCCAATCTCATGAGCGGCATGCAAAGCTTCTGCCACCTGGCCAATGATGCGCACCGCGCGCGCCGGTTCCAGCGGTCCTTCAGCCAACACCGCAGCGAGGTCACGGCCCTTGATCAGCCGCATGCACACGAACAGCCGACCCGCTATCTCGCCGTAATCATGAATCGGGACCACGTGGGGTGTTTCCAATCGTGCCGCGGCGTGGGCTTCGCGCCGAAAACGCCGCTGAAAGTCCTGGTCCTTGGACAGATTCGGGGGCAGGAGTTTGATGGCGACGACCCGGTCAGTGACGGTGTCGTGGGCGCGCCATACCTGGCCCATCCCGCCCTCGCCGAGCAGCGATAGCAGCCGGTAGCGTCCGAATTCCACCTCGTCCATGGCAGGGCCTTCCGCCATCCACCCAGGTGGAAAATGCTACTGGCGCCAGCGGGTGATTGTGTGGGTTTGGTATGGGTCGACTGCCCTGCAATATGCCGGTCGGCAGCCTTTCTCGAAGCGCATCCGCCAGGTCTATCGACGGCTGGCGACCGCTGAGGCGGTTGCCGAAATCTTGTTGGTGCGACAGCGGTGCGCTGAAGGAAGCCGGCCCGGGCCGTCGTTTGCGCAGACTCGCCCTCGGGTGTCCGAAAAGGAGAAGCTAAGCGCTGGTCGCCAGTAGGCTTCGCGTATGCCGTTGAAAAACGGTGATGTTTTCGCCGACTCCGTTATTCAGCGATTCCCGGCCGCTGGTGAGACGGGCGACGTTTACCTGGTTCAGCGTCCGGTCCAGCAGGTCGAGGCTTCCGCCACTGTGGGTGACTGGGACATCGTGCTCACCGCGTTGGGAAATCTGACCGCCCCCCAGCGACGTAAAGCACTGGTGGATGAGATGACGGCCCTGCATCAGGCGGGGCAATGGAATGCCGTCGTGGCCGCCGGCCGGGCGCTCGCTCTAATCGACCCGGACAACTCTGACCCGGATGGCATCGTCTCCGACGCGCGGGCCGAGATTCGCGAGACCGAACTTGCCGACCGCTACGCGCAGGCAGTCAGCCACTTAGACCAAGAACAGTGGCAGCAAACCGCCGGCCTGCTAGCCGCGATCGAGCATGAGCAGCCGGGCTACCGTGACGCCGCCGCGCTGCTCGAGACAGCCGTGCAGAAACTGCGCGAGACGGCAGACGTTACGCAACGGGTTACGCCACCATGGCCGCGGCCTCAGACGACTCCGGCGGCGCCGAGAACGGCTACACCGCCGGACTTCGCGGCCGCCCAAAGACGCTGGCAAACCAGTAGCTGGTTCGTCGCCGCCGTTGTTGTGATCTTTGGAACGGCCCTCGTTGGCGGCCTCGGTGTCTGGGCCGTAGTTCAAAGCTCGAATTCGTCGAACACGTCCACGTCGACCTCGGCATCAACTTCCACGGCAACCACTTCGGCTCCCTCGGCGTTCGCTCCGGCGTCGGGTCCGAACGAGACGATCGGCGACTACATCAACAAAAACAACATCCAGGAGACGGTGGTCACGCACGGCACACCGGGCACGCCGAAAATCGACCTCCCAATTCCCTTGGGCTGGAAGGGGATTCCCGAAGGCGTCGACGCCCCGTACGGCGGGATCGTCTATAACGCGCCGAGCGATCCCAAGGACCCGCCCAAGATCATCGCGGTCGTCACGAAGTTGACGGGTTATGTCGATACGGACAGGCTGCTTGCCGTCGCATCCGGTGCGGTCAAAAACTGGCCAGGCTATATCGGCGGCGACGGTCAACGGAGCACGTTGAGTGGCTACCCCGCATACCAGATTGCCGGCTCTTACACCAAGAACGGCGTCACCCGAATGGTTGCCCAGAAGGTGGTGGTCATCGAAAGCAAGACTGGAGTCTACGTACTGCAGCTCAATGCCGAGGGTCCGCAGGCCGAAGCCAACGCGTTGAATGATGTGACCGGTGTGATCGACCAGGAGACCACAATCACGCCTTGATACGTGGATGGATCACCGAATCAATTCGGCCGAGGAGACGTGCGCAATGAAGGTGTTCACCACCCGCCACGATGAGGCAGCACCCCCGCCGCGGTACCGGCGCCCGGGTGCTCTCATTGCGGCTGCTGCGTTAATCACTGCTGCCGGAATAACTTCGTCGGGGCCAGGGGAGCCGGACAACGTGCCTGGGGGCATGACCGGCACCAACACCCGGTGGTCGACGCGATTCTCGCTGATCGCGACTGGGTGGTGGACACCGGATCCGACGGCGCCCCCGGCGGCGGCATCCCAACTGGCGGTACCGCCGGCGGCGGCACCCCGCCCCGCGGCACCCCCAGTGGCGGGACCTCCGGTGGCGGTACCGGCGCCTCCTCCACCTTCCCAAGTGCAGCTACGGCAGGACCACTCGTTGGCGGCGGCTTTTGTGTCGATTACCAATAACGCAGACAAGCCTGCGGTGGGTTGCGTATACAGATCCGTTGCGGTGGCGGGTACCGCCGCGGCAATCAAATGGAACGACTCCGTTAATTTCACCGTGACCGGCTCGCAGGAGACAAAGATCAAATATCGCGGACCCGCGACAGGCTCGACCTTTCACGACACCGTGACGTGCGACAACGGACTTTCGGCCAGTATGGACAATGTTTGGTGACTGATCTCTTCGCTGCTTGACGTCGACGATGGAGGCGCTGCAAACGGCAGACCATCAAGATTTGGCAAGCGTGAATTGGGCGACGTCGGTGTAGCCCTCGCGGAACAGGTCGGCGCAACCGGTCAAGTACTTCATGTACCGGTCGTATACCTCCTGGGACTGAACGGCGATCGCCTCGTCGCGACGTGATTCAAGGGCGGCCGCCCACGTGTCCAGGGTGCGTGCGTAGTGCAGGCGCAGCTGCTGGACGCGCTTGACGGCGAACCCCGCTCGCTGCGCGTGCTCCTCCACCGCCTTGGCGTTGGGAAGGTCCCCACCTGGGAAGATCTCGTCCATGATGAACTTCATGAACCGCAGCTTGGCCATGGTGATGGGCAGCCCTCGCTCGGTGAACTCCTCTTCGCTGGGCTTGATGATGGTGTGCAACAGCATCACGCCGTCAGCGGGAAGCGCCGCGTAGGCCATCGCAAAAAAGTCGGTGTAGCGGTCACGTCCAAAGTGCTCGAAGGCCCCGATTGAGACGATGCGGTCCACCTTCTCATCGAACTGCTCCCAGCCCTGCAACAAGACACGCTTGCGTCGCGGGCTGGGGTGATCGTCGAGCCGTCGTTGGGTATGCGCCTGCTGATTGCGGCTCAGCGTCAAGCCGACCACGTTGACGTCATATTGCTCGAGCGCCCGGCCGATGGTGGCCCCCCAGCCGCATCCGATATCGAGCAGGGTCATGCCGGGTTGCAGCCCGAGCTTGCCAAGTGAGAGGTCGATTTTGGCAATCTGCGCTTCTTCGAGTGTCATATCTTCACGTTCGAAATACGCGCAGCTATAGGTCTGCGTCGGATCCAGAAAGAGCCTGAAGAAGTCGTCGGAAAGGTCGTAATGCGCCTGCACATCCGTGAAATGCGGCTCAAGACTGATGGATTCACTTCGATTTTCGGGCACCGCAGCTACTTTCTGACTTCGATTTCTGTTGAGCTTAGCCGCGTGCGGCTTAAGCCAAACGCGGCCTGATCTGGGCGTACCACCCTTGGCTACCCAACGAGCACCGCGACAGTGGCGGGCGCTTTGTGGCCCGCACCACTAACGGACCACAATCGGCCATCGCGCTCGCTGAAGGTTACACGGTAGCTATGCAAGCGGGACAACGGCATACGCACGATCCCGTGCTGAATGCGTCCCGATGCTTGCATTTGCCCGCTATGGTTTGCTGATAACGCCGTCCCAGCCTCTGGGTCGAAGCCTGCCCGCAGGAGGTGGGGCTTGATAAAAGATGCAATCAGTGTCGGCGGTGTCGACCTTGCCGATCCGGGCACGTATCAGCGCGGCATGCCTTACGAGGCATTCCGTGAGCTTCGTCGACGAGCCCCCGTTGCCTGGCACCCGTACAAAGACGGGCCCGGTTTCCTGGCTCTGACCGGCTACGACGAGGTGCAGGCTGTCTCGCGGGACATTGCCACGTGGTCGTCGCAGGCAACAGGCGTGATGTTCGAAATCCCGCGCACCGACCTGCCCCCGGTCATGTTGCAGATGGATCCGCCTCGGCACACCGCTTTGCGCAAGTTGGTCAACAAGGGCTTCACCCCCCGGCAGGTGGCGCGGCTGAACGGTCACCTCGCGGACATGGCGCGGCAGATCGTGGATGAAGTGATCGAGCGGGGCGAATGCGATTTCGTCGACGACGTCGCGGGCGCCCTGCCGTCCTACGTCATTGCAGAACTGCTCGGCATCCCACTCGAAGACGGTCGCCGTCTCTACGAACTGACCGAAATGCTGCACACCGGCTTCGTCGGCGACGGCGCCAACGAGCGAGCGCTCATGCAGATGTTCCAATACGCAACCGAACTCGCTGCGCGCAAACGTGCAGAGCCCGGCGACGACATCGCGACGTCTTTACTCCAAGCCGAAGTCGACGGCGAGCACCTGACCGACCTGGAGTTCGACCTGTTCTTCTTACTGTTGATCGATGCCGGGGGCGATACGACCCGCAACCTGGTCGCAGCCGGCATCCTCACGTTGATGCAGCATCCCGCTGAATGGCAACGTCTTGCCGCAGATCCTTCGCTGATGCCGACCGCGATCGAGGAGATGCTGCGGTATACCTCTCCGGTGACAGTGTTCGTGCGCACCGCAACGAAGGACACCGAATTGCGCGGAGTACGCGTCAAGGCGGGCGACCGCGCGGCGATGTTCTACCCGTCTGCCAACCGCGACGAGAGCCGATTCGCCGATCCCGACCGCTTCGACATCGGCCGCGCGCCGAATCCCCACCTCGCCTTCGGTGGCGGCGGGACCCACTTCTGTCTCGGTGCGAACCTCGCGCGCGCGGAGGCGTCGGCAATCATCGCAGAGGTGATGTCCCGGATGGATGGCCTCGAACTCGCCGGCCCGGTGGAACGGTTGCGGTCAAACCTGATAAACGGCATCCGGTCGATGCCCGTCCGGTTCACACCCGCGCGGCGCCTCGCAGCCAGCGCCCCCGCGCCGAGGTGACTAACGATCCGCGGGTCGACGGTGTCTCGCGCCAATACGATCAGTGGGAGTATCCGCCTCCAGTCATGGACCTAGAGTCGTGGACCAAGAACCATTGGGACTGGTTCGATCCGTTCTGGGCTCATCGTGTCTTGTGGCCGAACCGGGAATATCGGCCGGACCTTGACATCCTCATCGCGGGTTGCGGAACCTACCAGGCGGCGGTCTATGCGTTCATGAACCGCGGCGCGAAAGTAGTGGCGATCGACGTCAGCCGTTCTGCCCTTGACCACCAGCAATATCTGAAGGACAAGCACGAGCTGGAGAACTTGGAGCTGCACCTGCTTCCGATCGAAGAGGTGTCATCGCTTGGACGCGACTTCGACCTCATTGTCTCGAGCGGGGTCCTGCATCACTTGGTCGATCCGCTGGCCGGACTCAAAGCGCTGGGCGAATGTTTGCGCACCGAAGGGGCTTTGGGTGTCATGCTCTACGCGAGGTACGGCCGGCTGGGCGTGGAGATTCTGGAATCAGTCTTTCGCGATCTGGGCCTGTCACAGGACGCAGCCTCAGTCCAATTGGTCAAAGACGCGATGGCGCTCCTGCCGGGGGAACACCCGGTCCTGACCTATCTGAAACGGGCGCGCGACTTGCTGACCGACGGCGCCCTGGTCGACACGTTTCTACACAGCCGACAGCGGAGCTACACCGTCGGGGAGTGCCTAGACCTGGTCAGCTCCGCGGGGCTCGCGTTTCAGGGCTGGTTTCACAAAACGCCGTACTATCCGAACGACCTTCTGATGCCGGCCAATGGGTTCAAATCCATGCTGGATCGGTTGCCCGACGCCGAATTGTGGTCGGTAATGGAGCGCCTGCAGACATCTAACGCCACCCACTTCTTCATCGCTTGTCGCCCCGAACGCCGGAAAGAGGATTACACGATCGATTTCTCGTCGATCGGAGCACTGGATTTCGTTCCCGTGGCACGTACGGCGTGCTTGCTACAGGGTGACGAAATCCTCTCGCCCGGAATGAGATTGAAGCTCGACCGCCATCAGCTGCCCTTCGTCCAGCACGCGGACGGACGTCGCACGATTCGCGAGATCGCCGAATGTGTGGCCACGCAGGCCAACGTGACCGAGGACGGCAAGTCCAACTTGCAGGAGTTTGGCCGCACCCTCTTCCAGTCGCTGTGGCGCCTCGACTTTCTGGCAATGGGTCTGAACACCAGTTAGTACGAGGTCCGCAATGCGCAACGGGCAGTTTGAATCTGAGGCCGAATTCCGGCGCCGAATTCTCACCCCCGAATTGCGACCATATGGGACCATGACCAGCACGGTCCCCTACCAGCAGCAAAGGCGGAACAAGTGAGCATCGCGATCATCGTCGTCGTCGTCCTCGTGGTAATCCTGGCGATCCTCGTGTTCTTCGTGATCGGCGTGTACAACGGGCTCGTCCGCGCGCGCAACGCCTTCAAGAACGCCTTCGCGCAGATCGACGTTCAACTGACCCGACGTCATGACCTGATCCCGAACCTCGTCGAAACCGCGAAGGCTTACATGGCCCACGAGCGCGGCACCCTCGAAGCGGTCATCCAGGCACGAAACGCCGCGGTCACCGCCCGGACGGCGGCGGCCGCCGACCCCGGGGACCCCGCTGCCATGGGTCAGCTGTCAGCCTCGGAAGGCGCGCTGAGCGGCGCCCTCGGCCGGTTGCTTGCGCTGCGCGAGGCATATCCGGACCTCAAAGCGAATCAGAACATGATGCAGCTCTCGGAGGAGCTGACGTCGACGGAGAACCGCGTTGCTTTCGCCCGCCAGGCCTTCAACGACTCGGTCATGTCCTACAACAACAAGCGCGAGGTGTTTCCGGCCTCCATGTTCGCGGGCATGTTCGGCTTCGCCCCGGCAGCACCGCTGGAGGCCGCTCCGCCGGAGCGCGAAGCCCCGCGCGTTCAGTTCTGACCTGGTTCATGGACTTCTTCGAGCGTCAGCGCAAGGTTCGCGCGACATCGAAATGGTTGGTGATCCTTTTCGTCTTGGCCGTTCTCGCAATAACCGCGATTGTGAATTTCGTGTTCATCGCGGCGATCGCGACCCGGGAGACGGTAACGCCCCAGCAGCTGGTCACGCTATCGATTGTCGTGAGTGGCGCAGTGCTGCTGATGATTTCGGCAGTCTCGATAGTCAGGACGCTGATGCTGCGCCATGGTGGCGGGGTCAAGGTTGCCGAGAGCCTTGGCGGGGTGCCCGTACCACCGATGCCAACGGACCCGAAGCTCAAGCGGTACCGGAACGTCGTCGAAGAAATCGCAATCGCTTCGAGCACGCCTGTGCCCGTGCTCTATTACCTGCCACACGAACCGGGTATCAACGCGTTCGCCGCCGGATACACACCGGCCGATGCGGCCGTGTGCGTGACCCAAGGCTCACTCGACCGGCTCAACCGCGACGAACTGCAGGGCGTGATCGCACACGAGTTCAGCCATGTTGTGAATGGCGATATGAGGTTGGGGATCAGGCTCATCGGCGTGCTGGCGGGAATCACCGCGTTGTCGGTGATCGGCCGGATGCTGTGGTACACGGGCGGCGGACGCAGCCGCGACCGCGATAACAGCATCCCGCTGTGGGCGGTGGGGTTGGTCGTGCTGGCGGCAGGGTGGATCGGAGTCTTCTTCGGACGGCTGATCAAAGCCGCCGTCTCCCGTCAACGGGAGTACCTCGCCGACGCCTCAGCGGTCCAATTCACCAGGCAGACCAGCGGATTGACCGGCGCGCTGAAGAAGATCGGTGGGCTGGAGGCGGGCTCCCAGCTGCACAGCCCCAAGACCGAGAACGTCAGTCACATGCTGTTCGGGCCGGGATTGAACTTCTCTGCGCTCTACGCGACCCACCCACCACTCATCAAGCGCATCCAGGTGCTCGAGCCTGACTTCACTCCCGCCAACCTCGAGCAGCTGCGCCAAGGCTGGTTCAATCGGCCGCCGGACGGCTTGGCGGAGGACTCCCGGATGGGCCTCGCGCAAGCTCCGGCTCAGCAAGCACCCCGACGTCAGCTCAATCCCCGCGAATACACAGCGGCCGTGGGGAATCCGACTGCCGCGTCATACCACGCGGGGAGGCGCATCCGCGCGGAGATTCCGCAGCAGGTAGCCGACCTTGCGCACAACGCCGCCACCGCGGTTCCGTTGATCTACGGGCTCATCTTCGACCGCAACGAGAATGTCCGCCAGGCCCAATACCAGATCGTCGCGCGGCATCACGGCAAGCAGATGGCCGATGAGGCCTGGCGATGCGCGGCCGAGCTGGTGCAGGTCGACCCGAGCTTGCGCCTGCCCGTGGCATCCATCGCGTTTCCCGCGCTGCGTGGTCGCCCCGAGACTGAGCTGCGACAGGTGCTTTCGGTGGTCGGTGAACTGATCAACGCCGACGGGCGGATCGATATCTTCGAATATTGCCTTGGCACACTGGTTTTCGTCGGCCTGAACGAGGCGTTGACGTCGGGATCGCCGTGGAAGAGCAGGCGTCAGAGCCTGGCCAGCGCCCAAAGCGCCGTCTGCTGTCTCATTGCGTCGCTGGCGCAGACCGGTAACAGCGACCCGCGGGCCGCGGCAGCGGCATTTCAGGCGGGAATCTCGGTCGCTTACCCCCAGGCACGGATTCCGTTCGTGCCGATCAAGAACGTATTCGAGCTCGAACAAGTGTGGCCGGTTATCGACGGACTCGAGGGCAACGACAAGGCCACCCTCGTCGCCGCCGTGGTCACGACCGTAATGGCCGACAGGGTAATCACTTTGGAGGAATCTGAGCTGCTGCGAACCGTCTGTGGTGTGCTGCACTGTCCGGTTCCGCCCGTCGTCTAGGGGAGGAACGATGCCGCAATTCGACGGCAAGGTTGTGTTCATCACCGGCGCCGCACGGGGCCAGGGCCGCTCGCACGCGGTCCGGTTCGCCGAAGAGGGCGCCGACATCATCGCGTTCGATCTGTGCGATCAGATCGACAGCGTCGCGTATCCGATGGCAACTCGCGAAGACCTGGATGAAACGGTGAACTTGGTGGAGAAGACCGGGCGTCGCATTGTCGCCGAGCAGGGTGACGTCCGGGATTTCGAGCGGCTGAAGGTCGTTGTCGCGCACGGGGTTTCCGAGTTGGGACGGGTCGACTTCGTCCTCGCCAACGCCGGGATCATGCCCGCCGTAGGTGACGAGCGATATGACGTCTCAGCCTATATCGACGCGGTGGACGTGTTGCTCAACGGTGTCTACTACACGATCGAGGCGGCGCTGCCCGCATTGTTGGACCACGGTGAGGGCGGGGCGATCGTCATCACCAGCTCAGCCGCCGGCCTGAACAGCGTATGCCCGGCCTTCAGCGTTCGAAGCCACGGCTTTGCCGGCTACCATGCTGCCAAACACGGCGTCGTGGGGCTGATGCGCTATTACGCAACCACGTTGGCGGAAAAGAACATTCGCGTCAATACCGTGCACCCGAGCGGGGTGGCGACACCGATGATCCTGAACGAGGCCGTGGCACGAAACGTGGTCGAACATCCCGAAGGCAACAGTGGGCTGCAAAACCTGTTACCGGTCCCAATGGTGGACTGCGCCGACGTGACCGAAGCAATGGTCTATCTGTGCCGGCAGTCCGGCCGCTACATCACCGGCATCATGCTTCCCGTCGACGCCGGATTCAACGCCAAGTAGCGTCGGCTCTCGTGGTCGACGATTTTCACCCTGATCTGCGCAGGATCGCTAGGTTCACACCCAGCCGCGGGATGACAATGACGTCTCGGACGTTGCCGATTGCCCGAACGGTGGTGGCGCTGCGCGCTTTCGGCGGCCCACGCGACGTCGAAGTGGTGTCACTGGGACCCGGCGTCGGTGTGCGTGTGCACAGACCACCGGGGCTTACGGGACCGGCGCCGGGTCTGCTGTGGATTCACGGCGGCGTCTACGTCATCGGCTGTGCCGCGCAGGACGACAGACTGTGCCGGCGGTTCGCCAGTGCGCTCGGCGCCGTCGTCGCCTCGGTCGAATACCGCGTGGCGCCCGAGCATTCGTATCCTGCTGCGTTGGACGACTGCGAGGCCGCGCTGAAGTGGCTTCTTGCTCAGCCGGATGTGGACCCGTCGCGCATCGCCATCGGCGGCGGCAGCGCTGGGGGAGGTTTGGCCGCCGCCCTGGCACTACGGCTGCGTGATCAGGGATCTGCTGCGCAGCCGGTGATCCAGTTGTTGACCTACCCGATGCTGGACGATCGGCCGGCGTTCCGCCCGGATCCCGAGCCCGAGCGCCGTCGCATGATGGATCAAGGCATGAACCGCTTCGGCTGGGAAAGCTACCTACGTGGCGCCGACCCGAACCGCGCGGTTCCGGCCCGGGCCACAGACCTCACCGGTTTGCCGCCCGCATGGATCGGCGTCGGCACCCATGATCTGCTCTTCGCCGAGAGTCTTGAATACGCCGACCGGCTCAAACAAAGCGGCGTCCCATGCGCGCTGGAGGTTGTGCAAGGCGCGTTCCACGGTTTCGACCTGCTGGCGCCGAAGAAAGGGGTGTCGCGGCAGTTCTTCGAGAGCCAGTGCGCGGCGCTCACCGCGGCACTCGGCCGCAAGTCGCGGTAAAGCCACCCTGACCGCCGTCGTCCCGGCAAACTGCGACTCATACACTGGCCCATCGTGGGCATGCTCTTTGGCTTGACGCCGTGGATCGTCTTTTGGGTGCTTGTCGGTAACGTGCCCTTCCTGGCCGCCGTACTGGTCGCACTGGCGATCGCGGTCGCCGGGTTCGCGATCGGGCGGGCCGCCCGAAAGCCGGTGACTTTGCTCGAAATAGGCTCTATCGCAACGTTTTCAGTGTTGACCCTGGTCGTAATCGTGGTCAGCGACTCGTTCGCGGCACACTGGATTCTGCCGCTCGGCACTGCGGGGCTCTTCGTCGTCGCACTAATCAGCGTGCTGGTCGGCAGGCCGTTCGCGCACGAGTTCGCCGCGGCCGAACACCCCGCCGACGTGGTCAAAACCGAGCTTTTCGGCCGGTTGACCAGGGTATTGACCTGGCTCTGGGTGGGCACGTTCGCCGGCATGACGGTGTCGTCGCTGATCCCGACGTTCGCGCACGCCGGCACTCCGCTGTCCTACGTATGCTACTGGATCATCCCCTTCGGGCTGTTCGGCGCGGCGGCCATCGCATCGCGACTGCTGCCCGAGAAGATGCTGGCCGGGATCGACGACGTCGCCCGGGAGACGTCGTTCGTCGCGTACGACGAAGCCACCATCGACGAGTTGTACTACCTCGCTCAGCAGCATGCCGATCGCGAAGTAGGGCCGGGCAAAGAGGCCTACAACGTCAAGGTCGGCGGCATGGGAACCCCGCTGACCGGCGACGAGTCCCGCAAGTCGTGGCCGTCGACCTACAAAGTGCGCGACAAGCGACACTGATCGGCAGGCGGGGTTGGCATCCGCGAAGGTTTGGCGGGCCGCGGCGGCAACGGTTTTGATGCCGTTGGCGGCGTGCTCGTCGCTGGACCCGCCCACTGAGCCTGCCCAACAGGTCGGCGGCACCCCGAGCACGAAACCCGGTGCAGTCCTGACGATTTCGCCGGGACAGTTGCTGGCCGTCACGAATGGTATGACGCCGGTGGCCTTCGGCAAACCCGCGCATGGCACCATCGCCTACGGCTCTTACGGGGCGATGGTTTACACGCCCGACGCCGGGTTCAGCGGCACGGATCAGCTCCCCGTCACCGTCAGCCGCGCCGTCCGGCTCTACGCCGAGGACCAGTCTCCGTTGACCATCGTCGGTGAGGTCGCGATACAGGCCAACGCGCATGGATCTGCCATCGCCGCGGTGCCGGGCAGCGCCGACGAGATCTATGGACTCACCGACCGTGGGCCGGCCGTTGCGGGACGTACGCCGAACGAAGTGGTGCTGCCACTACCCGACTTCCATCCGCAGATCGCCAAGTTCAAACTCGCCGGCGGCGTGGCGTCGCTGCAGCAGATCATCGTGCTGAGCGGACGCGATGGCAAGCCGTTGGTGGGCCTCATCGATCCGCAGGCGTCCACCGGCGAGACGCTGGTGGACCTCAACGGGAACCCGCTGGCACGTTCCGATCACGGTCTGGACAGCGAGGGTTTGGTCGCGATGGCCGACGGGACGTTCTGGGTGTCCGACGACTACGGCCCCTTCGTCGTCCATTTCGACGCCAAGGGTAAAGAGCTGGAACGTCTTTCGCCGTTCGACGGAACCTTGCCGCGCGAGCTGGCGCTGCGCAGCCCGAACCAGGGCATGGAGGGTCTGACGATCACTCCCGACGGCACCACGCTGGTGGGCATCATGCAGTCGGCCCTCAACGCACCGGGGCTGGCCGGCTCGGCCAAGTCCGTCCCGCTGACCCGGATCGTCACCGTCAACCTCGCCGACCGCACGAATGTGCACGAGTACCTGTATCCGCTGGCCAACCCGCAGGAAACCAGAGTGGGGGTCTCGGACATCACCGCGCTCAGCGCCACCACATTCCTGATCGACGAGCGCGACGGGGCGCCTGCGCCCACCGGCAGCAAGAAGATCTACGTGGCCGACATCTCCGGAGCCAGCGATGTCGGCCCGCGCTCGACGGTCCCCGGCACGTCCTATCGCGCTGACGCGGGCGGACTCCTGGTCAACGGCGTCGCGATCGAGACGCTTGTCGGAGTCAGCACCGACGCCGCCGCTGCTGACAAACTCAAAGCCACCGGAATCGCCGTCGCTGCAAAGACTCTCAAGCTCGACGTCGGAGAACTGGTGCGTTCGCTGTCGGCCAACGGAAACTTCTTCGGGCACGACAAGATCGAAGGCATCATCAGCCGAGACGGCGGCAAGACGCTGATGATCGCCAACGACAGCGACTTCGGGCTGGCGGGTTTGGCGTCGCAAACCCCGCCGTTCACCCTCACGCCCAAGATTCTGCCCAACGGCACTCAGGACAGCGGAGAGGTTCTGACCATCGACACAACCTTGCTGCCCGCCAAGATGGAAACGGTGCTGGTGCCGATCAAAGTTGGCTAGGCGGCGCTCGGCGTACGTCAGTCGATGGGCTTGAGGCGAAATACCCTGATCTCGCGAGGCGCGCAGCTGGCGCGGTAACTCTCATAGCCGGCGTAGAAGTCGACGGCGTTCTCCCACGCCTTGGCGCGGGCCTCGCCGGTGAGCAACTCGGCGCGGTACTTCTTCGGCGGACCCTTGAACTCGATCGTGCACTCGGGGTGCGCCTTCAGGTTGGCGCTCCACGCCGGATGGCTTTCGCGTCCATAGTTGGAGCCGATCGCCAGCAGCCCGTCGCCGTCCTCGATCAGCGCCAGCGGGTGCGTGCGCGGCTCTCCGGTCTTGGCGCCTTTACTGGTGACGAGCCCGACCTTGTCCAGACCCATCGCACTGAGCCGGCCTTTGGTCCGGGGGATCAAAACCTTGTCGATACGCGGCGCCAGATGCAGTGCGAACTGGTATCCGGCCCGGCTCATGGCGAAACGTTCGAACAGGGCTTCGTCGAGTCGGAGTCGGCGCCCTCTTCTGGGGCTTTCGCGTAGAAGTGCCACGGCTAGGACAGTACTCGCGCCGGTGGCAAGCTGAAACGATGACTGCGATCAATTCCGGCACCGACTATCCTCAAGTGGCCGCGACCCGGGGGAGGATTGAACCGGCGCCACGCCGCGTGCGGGGCTTCCTCGGCCACGAGCTGGTCTTCGACACCACCGCGGCCCGCTATGTCTGGGAAATCCCTTATTACCCGGCGTATTACATTCCTTTGCGGGACGTCCGCGCGGAGTTGCTGCGCGACGAGGACCACCCGCAGAAAGTGCAGTTCGGCCCGTCGCGGTTGCACTCACTGGTCGGGGCGGGTCAAACGCATAAGTCGGCCGCGCGAGTGTTCGACGGCGACGGCCCCGTGGCGGGGTTCGTGCGGTTTGAGTTGGCGCCGCTGCGCTGGTTCGAGGAAGACGAGCAAATCTACGGCCACCCTCGCAATCCCTATTCACGGGTCGACGCGCTGCGATCGCACCGCCACGTCTGCGTTCAGCTCGACGGCGTGTTGCTCGCCGAGACCCACTCTCCGGTGCTGCTGTTTGAAACTGGCTTGCCCACAAGGTATTACATCGATCCGACCGACGTGTTGTTCCAGCATCTGGAACCCTCCTCCACGCAGACGCTCTGTCCGTACAAGGGAACGACGTCGGGGTACTGGTCGGTGCGGGTGGGTGAGAGCGTGTATCCGGACCTCGCGTGGACCTACCACTACCCGCTGCCCGCCGTCGCGCCGATCGCGGGTCTGGTCGCGTTCTACAACGAGAAGCTCGACATCAGCGTGGACGATGCCGCGTTGCCGCGCCCGCGCACGCAGTTCAGCTAGAAGTGCGCCTACTGCGCGCGGCCAGCTGGCGTCGACACGCCCAATTGCGCGCAATGTGAGATGTGCCTCTTTTGCCCGCTAATTCTAAGAGGTTCTTATTTTTGCCATACAGCTGGCGAAACGCAAGGTCGTTAGCGACAATCTCCAAGTCTCCTGCTGGGCATGGTAATTCGTTTTGCCTGCGGACGCCTCCCGAATTATGCGACAACACAAATATAAGGTGCGCCTGAGTCAATAATGTGACGTGGGTTACACGACCGGATAGAAATTCTATTTAGCTGAAATTCACGCCGGTAAGCTTTTTATTCAAAGCAGTCGTAACAGCGCTTTATTTTGGCGCTGAATCATCAGGGCTGCCGGTGTCGCACAGGGCTTGGCGCGACGTCTACCGGCCCCTATGCACGTCCGACAAGCAAAGGCGGTGCCCACGTGAGTGATGTGAACGGCCGACAGGTCGCCCGTTATGGCCATACCGAACAGGCACTGGACTTCCAGGCTGCACGGGGCGACGCGGAGCTCGTCGAGATCCCGGTGAGCCACGGCCCGATCAGCGGCATCGCCGTCAGCCCTGACGGCCGCCGGCTGCTGGTGACTCACTTCGGCCACAACAGCGTCTCGGTCATCCACACCGGCAGCCACCGGGTAGTCCAGACCATTGACGCCATCGACGAGCCGTATGCGATCGTCGTCGGCAACCAGGACGGCGCCCGGGCGTACGTCAGCACCGCGTCGCTGTCGTTTGACTCGATCGCCGCCATCGACACGTCCACCTGCGCCGTCGTCGCGACCTATCCGCTGGCGCTCAGCATCAGCGACCTGGCCGTGAGCTCCGACGGCAGGTACGTCTACGCCGGCCGCAACGACGCTCGTGCCGCTGACGTTGCGGCGGTGGACACCGAGACGGACAAGGTCGAGGTGATCGAGATCGCGGATGCTCCCGGTACCAGCACGCAGTGCCTGCGCGTCAGCCCCGACGGGTCTCGCCTCTATGCCGGCACCAACGGGCCGACGGGCGGTCAGCTGGTCGTGATCGGCACCCGCGTCGATGACGGCCGCGCCCCAGGGCATTCGCGCTGGCGGCGGCGGAAGACCGCCAAGAGCCTGGAACACGGCTTGAGCGTCGTCGACACGGTCGAGATCGGCCTGCCCATCCGTGACGTCGCACTCAGCCCAGACGGCACCACCGCCTACGTGGCCAGTTGCGGTCCCGACGCCGGAGCCGTCCTCGATGTTGTCGACACCCGCACCAACAAGATCACCGGCACGCGCAAGATCACCGAGATCGCCGGCCTGCTCACCGGGTTGACGATCAGCGGCGACGGTGACCGCGCCTACCTGGTCAGCGATGACGGCGTCACCGTGCTGTGCACCCTCACGCACGACGTGATCGGCACAGTCCGGGTGGGTACCGAGCCGTCGTGCCTGGTGGAAAGTCCGGACGGAAAGTACCTGTACGTCGCCGGCTACGACGGCACGGTGACCGTCGCGCCGGTCGACCCGAGCATGACGAGCCTCGAGGGTGTGACGCACGAGGGCGAGTGGACCATGCCCGAGCTGATGCAGTACGAGGCGGCTCTCGTCTAACCCATGTGTGGGTAGAGCACGCTTCTCGGGGGAATCCGTTTCTGATAAGTCGATGCGGCGATACCATTTCGCCCGACCGAACATGAGGCGGTGCTGCGCCGAGGATCATAAGGCGGTACATCGATGTACAGCACGATGCAGGAGTTCCCGTTGACCCTGGCCGCCGTCATGCGGCACGGCTGTAGCGTCCACGGAGCGCGTACGGTCACCACCGACACGGGTGACGGGTACCGGAAGACCACCTACCGCGAAGTGGGTCAGCAAGCCGCCCAGCTGGCAAATGCGCTGCGCCGCATCGGCGTCAGCGGCGACCAGCGCGTCGCGACGTTCATGTGGAACAACGCCGAGCACCTGGTGGCCTACCTAGCGGTGCCCACGATGGGTGCGGTGCTGCACACCCTCAACATCCGGCTCTTCCCCGAACAGGTCACCTACGTGGCCAACGAGGCCGAGGACCAGGTGGTGCTGCTCGACATGTCGCTCGCGAAACTGCTGGCACCGATCCTGCCCACGCTGGACACCGTGCACACCGTGATCGCGGTCGGCGACGGAGATCTGGCGCCGCTGGAGGAATCGGGCAAGAACGTGCTGCGCTACACCGAGGCGATCAATGACGAGTCGACCGAATTCGATTGGCCGGAGCTCGACGAGAATTCCGCCGCGGCGATGTGCTACACGAGTGGTACCACCGGCAACCCCAAAGGTGTTGTGTACAGCCACCGTTCGAGTTTCCTGCACACGATGGCGGCTTGCACGGCCAACGGCATGGGCTTGGGATCCAGCGACAGCGTGCTGCCGATCGTGCCGATGTTCCACGCCAACGGGTGGGGTTTGCCCTACGCGGCGCTGATGGCGGGAGCGGACCTGGTGTTGCCCGACTGCCACCTGGACGCCAGATCGCTGATCGACATGGTCGAGAAATTGCGGCCCACGGTTGCGGGCGCGGTGCCGACCATCTGGAACGACGTCATGCACTACCTGGAGAAAGACCCCGACCACGACATGTCGTCGCTGCGCCTGGTGGTCTGCGGCGGTTCGGCCGTCCCGGTGTCGCTGATGCGCACCTTCGAAGAAAAACACGGGGTCGAGATCCGCCAGCTGTGGGGCATGACGGAGACGTCGCCACTGGCGACCATGGCCTGGCCGCCGCCGGGAACACCGGCGGATCAGCACTGGGCCTACCGCGGAACACAGGGCCAACCGGTCTGCGGAGTGGAAGCCAGAATCGTCGACGACGAAGGCAAGGTGCTGCCCAACGACGGCAAAGCCGTTGGCGAAGTGGAGGTTCGCGGCCCCTGGATCGCGGGCTCCTACTACCTGGGACGCGACGAGTCCAAGTTCGCGTCGGGCTGGCTGCGCACCGGCGATGTCGGCAGGGTCGACGAGCGGGGCTTCATCACGCTGACCGACCGCGCCAAAGACGTCATCAAGTCCGGCGGGGAATGGATCTCGTCGGTCGAGTTGGAGAACTGCCTCATCGCGCATCCCGACGTGCTGGAGGCGGCGGTGGTCGGTGTTCCCGACGAACGCTGGCAGGAGCGGCCACTAGCGGTCGTGGCACTCAACGAGGGCGCGTCGGTATCCGCCGCCGATCTGCGAAAGTTCCTGGCGGACAAGGTCGTTCGCTGGTGGTTGCCGGAGCGCTGGGCGTTTGCCGACGAGATTCCGCGCACCAGCGTGGGCAAATACGACAAGAAGGCCATCCGGTCGCGTTACGCAGACGACGGCTACGACGTCACCGAGGTCCGCGACTGAATACAGACGAGCAGGGTGAGGAGTATCAATGGCAAGGTCCATCGTCGTCGAGCAATCGCGGGCAATACCCGTGACCGTCGAAGACGCCTTCGCCCGAACGCTGCCCATACCCCTGACGGACATCTGTTCGCAGTGGTACGGGCTGTTCCCGCCGATCAAAGAGGTCCGCGAGCAAAGCGGTGACTGGGATGCCGCCGGCCAGACCCGCGTCATCACCATGGTCGGCGGCGGCAGCCTGCGGGAGCAGTTGACCAGCGTCGACCCCCCGCAGTCCTTCGGCTACACCCTCTCCGGCATCACCGGTCCGATGGCGCCGCTGGTCAGCAACATCGAGGGCAAGTGGAGTTTCACCCCCGCGGGCACCGGGACGAATGTCACCTGGCAATGGACCATTCATGCCAAGTCGGATCTGACCGCCCGCCTGCTGCCGGTGCTCGGCAAGATGTGGCAGGGCTACGCCCGCGTGACGCTCGAGAAGCTGTCCCGGCAGCTGGTGGGCTGAGCCGGATGTGCCGCCTCTTCGGCCTGCACGCCGGCAACACCGTCTGCACCGCGACATTCTGGCTGCTGGACGCCCCGGACAGCCTCTCCGAGCAGAGCAGACGCAACCCCGACGGCACCGGCCTCGGCATTTTCGACGAGCACGGAGAGCCACAGCTGCACAAAGAGCCGATAGCCGCTTGGCAGGACACCGACTTCGCCACCGAAGCCCACGAGCTGACCGCCACCACCTTTGTGGCACACGTCCGCTATGCCACGACCGGGTCGCTCGATGTCCGCAACACCCACCCGTTCCTGCAGGACCGACGGATCTTTGCGCACAACGGCGTGCTGGAGGGCCTCGACGTCATCGACGAGCGACTGCACGAGCTCGGCACCGACGGCCTGGTCTTGGGGCAGACCGATTCCGAGCGGGTGTTCGCCTTGATCACCGGCGCGGTCCGCGCCCAAAACGGCGACGTGACAGCCGGTTTGGTCGATGCGATGAGGTGGCTCGCGGCGAACGTGCCGATCTATGCGGTCAACATATTGCTGAGCACTGCCACCGACATGTGGGCGCTGCGTTATCCGGACACCAACGAGCTTTACCTCCTGGACCGGCCGGCGGTGCCCGAATTCGACTTGCGCACCAAGCGAATCCACGCCAGATCCGAGCATCTGTGCACCCGGCGGTCGGTGGTGTTCGCCACCGAACGCATGGACGACGACCCGGCCTGGCGGTTGATCGCGCCGGGGGAGCTGGTTCACGTGGCGCAGGCCCAAGACGGGCTGCAGATCACCCGAAGCCTGGTGCTGCCCGACCCGCCCAGACAGCTGCTGCGCCATGAAGATCTGACCCCGGCCGTTCAGCAGGCGCAACACTGAATGGCATAGTGGACCCGCGTGACAACCAAACGGGCGCTGGTACTGGCCGGCGGAGGGTTAGCGGGAATCGCCTGGGAGACAGGTATTTTGCTGGGCATCGCCGACGAGTCGCCCGTGACGGCACAGCTGTTGCTGGATTCGGACGTGCTGGTCGGGACGTCGGCCGGTTCGGCGGTTGCCGCTCAGATCAGTAGCGGCTGCTCCCTCGAGGAGTTGTACGAGCGGCAGGTCGCCGAGGCATCGGCGGAATTGGACCCGGGCGTGGACGTCGACACCATCACCGACCTCTTCCTGTCCGCGCTGCGCGAGCCGCCGCGGTCGGACGGACCACTGGACAGAACGCGACGGCGGATGCAACAAATCGGGTCGGTGGCGCTGACGACCGAGACGGTTCCCGAGCCGGTCCGCCGTCAGGTGATCGAGCAGCGCTTGCCGTCCCACGAGTGGCCGGACCGGGTGCTGCGAATCACGGCGATCGATGCCGCCAGCGGTGAACTGGTCGTCTTCGAGGGGGACAGCGGTGTGCAGCTCGTCGACGCCGTCGCGGCGAGTTGCGCGGTGCCGGGGGCGTGGCCGCCGGTGAGCATCGCGGGACGACGCTACATGGACGGCGGGGTGGCCAGTTCGGTCAACCTATGCGTGGCCGACGACTGCGACGTGGCGGTCATATTGGTGCCCTCCGGCGAGGACACCCCGTCGCCGTTCGGCGCCGGGCCGGCCGCCGAGATCGCCGAATTCCCTGGCAAGTCGTTCACCGTGTTCGCAGACGACGACTCCTTGGCGGCTTTCGGTCCGAATCCACTGGATCCAGCCTGCCGGGGCAAATCGGCGTTGGCCGGCCGTTGGCAGGGCCGCCGTGCAGCCGCCGCGATCGCGCGGTTCGTCGACACGCTTTAGCCCTCGATTGCGGGCGCACTGTCGTCCTCGGCCTCTAACGCGTCCAGGGCGCTGGTGGTCAGCGCCCGACCGACCGCGATCACCTCCACGGCCCGGTGGAACTCCAAGCTTCGGCAGGTCGAGCGGGGCACCTCGATCAGCAGATCGGGTGGGTAGGCCGCCAGCGTGTGCCGCGCCAGCGCCGACTGGGCGATGTCGATGGTCCGATTCATCACCTCGAAGCTGCCCAATTTGGGGATTTCGGGCGCCTCGTCTGGCTCGTCCCGCACTTCGGGGAGCTGCTCGTCCTCGGAGTCCGCGGACCAGGTTTCCGATTCCGGCAGCGTCGCGCCTAGTCGACCCAGCACCGCGCGGGCCGTGGGCCGGTCCAGCAGCGATTTCACCGCGCTGGTGTCCAGCAGCGCGGTGGTGCTTCGCATCATGCGGTTCAACCATTCCGCCGTGGCGCCCGGCTCTGCGTCGTGGCTGGCGCCCGGTTCACTGCCGTTGAGGCTCACCGCGACGGTCAGGTCGGCGTTGGTAGCCGCGATCGGCGCCATCGGCAGTGGGTCCAGGATGCCGCCGTCGGCCAAGAGCCGCCCGTCGACCTCGTGCGGCGCGATCACACCCGGGATGGCGATGGACGCGCGGATGGCCACATCGAGGGGCCCGCGCTGAAACCACACCGATTTGCCCGCCAGCAGGTCGGTGGCCACGGCGGTGTATGGAATCTCGAGGTCCTCGATGTCGATGGGGCCGACAATGTCGCGCACCGCGTCCAGGATCTTCTCCGCCCGCAGCACTCCGGCGGCGGTGATCGATGGGTCCAACAGCCGCAGGATCGTCCGCTGGGTCAGCGATTTCGCCCACTCGGCGAGATCGTCCAGCCGTCCGGCGGCCTGCACACCGCCGACCACCGCGCCCATCGAAGAGCCGGCGATTCCGACGATCTCGTAGCCGCGTTCTCGCAGCACCTGGAGAACCCCGATGTGGGCGTAGCCGCGGGCTCCGCCGCTCCCGAGCGCCAGTGCTACCCGAATCGGTGACGACCCGCGTGAGCGCGAAACTACAGCGGCAGTTCCCTCGGGCATTCGTTCATTTTGCGCGGCGATACCTCCGTCATCGGCCCGGGTGGCCAATTTCGTACACCCGTGATCGCAAATGCTCTGGGGCCTGCAGGCGCCACCTCATTCGCATTCGTCGTTGGCGGCAGCCTTTGCTGCGGTGATCACTGCCGCCTGCCGTGCCGGGGTCAGATCCGCCCACCTCTTGTTCCAGCTTCCCGCCGTGCCGGATGGCGATCTCTGAACCATCGCCAGGTAGGGCTCCAACGGTGACTCACCGTTCTTGGGGCGGGTCTCCATCCACTGTTTTGCGGCGTGACAGGCCTGGAAGTACTCCTCCTCGGTCGAATCCGCCGGGACGTCGACTCTGGTCGTCACACCGGCAGGCGAGACTCCGATGGCTCCCGGTGGAAGGGAACCCGCGCCGCCGGCCACCGCCGACGAGCGGGTGTGGGCCGCTGTCGGCTCCCCGCTCACGGCTTGCGAGCAACCGCCGATTGTCGCCGCCAAACCGCTCGCCAAGACCGCCATGACCCCCAGCCATGGGCGACAACGGCGACAGCGCACGTTGCCAAATCTATGCAACACTGTCGGGCGTGATGGAGCAGTTCGGATTTTGCGAGTGTTGTCGGCCCTGACGCGCCGCCGCTTGCCCGATCCGTTCACCCTGGAGCTCCCTGATGTCGTCCCCAGTTGCCACCCCAGTTGCGCTGCGCTCACTGACCACGTCGCCGCCCTCCGCGGGACCTACCCGGCTGCGCGTGCCCGACCTGCTGAACGCCACCGACCGGGCCGCCGACGACGTGCTGAGCGGACGTTGCGACCATCTGCTGCCCGCCGGCGGGGTACCCGTCGACGAGCGCTGGTTCACCCGCATCCACGGCGACGACGAATTGGACCTCTGGCTGATCAGCTGGGTTCCCGGACACTCCACCGAGCTGCATGATCACGGTGGATCGCTCGGCGCGCTGACCCTGCTGTCCGGCTCGCTCAACGAATACCGGTGGGATGGCCGGCGGCTGCGGCGCCGCCGCCTGGACGCCGGGGACCAGGCCGGGTTCCCGCTGGGATGGGTGCACGACGTGGTGTGGGCGCCGAGGCCTGTTTCGGCGCCTGCCGCGCCGCTACAGCCGACGCTGAGCGTCCATGCCTACTCGCCGCCGCTGACCGCGATGTCTTATTACCAGGTCACCGAGCGCAACACGCTGCGCCGTGAGCGCACCGAACTGACCGACCAACCGGAAGGGCCCTGATGAGTCGGATCGACCGCGTTCTCACCGCCGCCCGGCGGCGGTACCGCCGTCTCACCGCCGCCGAGGTGCCCGACGCGCTGCGGCGCGGCGCGCTGCTGGTCGACATCCGGCCGCAGGCCCAGCGATTCCGCGAGGGCGAGGTCCCCGGGGCGCTGGTGATCGAACGCAACGTTCTGGAATGGCGCTGTGACCCGACCAGCGACGCCGGCCTGCCCGAGGCCGTCGGCGACGACGTCGAGTGGGTGATCGTGTGCTCGGAGGGCTACACGTCCAGCCTGGCCGCGGCGGCGCTGCTGGATCTGGGCCTGCACCGCGCCACCGACGTCATCGGCGGCTATCACGCGCTGGCGGGTTCCGGAGTGCTGGATCAGCTGGCCGGTGGCTTGGGCGACCCACGGCACGGCGTATTGGCCGACGCCGCTGGTCGGCGGTGGATCTAGCCGTCGCCGCTGGGGTGCAGCAGCGGCCTCAACCGTTCGGTCTTGTCCGGCGTCCAGTCAGGTGGTGACAAGACCGCCGCCCACGCATCGGCGACGTCGGCCACGTACTTGTGCCCGTGGCCGTCCGGCACATCGACGGCCACCGCCATGTCGGCCGTGACCTGCAGGAACGTCACCACCGGGATCCATTGCGTCTCGGGCAGCACGTCGTAGCCCCGCTTTTCCCGCAGCCAGTCCGGTTTGGCGAACAGCAGATCCGGCGTCCACCAGGCGATGGGGTCGGAGGCATGCTGCAAATAGACCACCCTGGGTGTGCCCCAATCGGCATTCGGACGCTGCAGATCGCTTGGCCGGGCGACGAATCGGACATTGCCGCCGTTGTGGTAGATCGGCAGCCACTCGGGCGATCCGGCGTCGCGGGTGTTGGTCAGGTCGTTCCAGATGGTGTTGTTGAACGTCGGTCCGCTGAACAGTGCACCGTCGGTGCGGGCAAGGACGTTGTTGAGGCTCATGAACGGGGCCTCGCCGCCGAAGGATCCCAGGCTCTCGCCGAACACCACCAACTTGGGGCGTTGCCCTTCGGGCATCTGCCGGATCAGTTTGTCGACCGCCTCGAACAGTGCCTGGCCGGCGTGGCGGGCGTTCTCCTTGTCGACCAGGAAGGACAGCCAGCTGGGCAGGTAGGAGTACTGCATGCTCACGATCGCGGTGTTGCCGTTGTACATGTATTCCAGTGCGTCGGCTTCCGCAGCGTTGATCCAGCCGGTGCCGGTGGTAGTGGCGACGGCGACGACCGCACGCTGGAGTCCGCCGGTGCGCTGCAGCTCCTGCGCGGCCAGCTCTGCGGTGGCTGTGATGCCCGGCTCGGCCGCGGAGTCGAGTCCGGCGTACGCCCTGATCGGCGGGACGGCGGAGGCTCCGTTGAACGCGGTGAGCTGCTCGACGCTGGGGCCGGACGCGACGAAGATCCGGCCCTGATGCCCCAGCGACTTCCACGACACTTTCGATCCCGGACCACCTGAGCGCAGTTGGGTTTTGGGCGCCACGGTGTCGGGATTCGTTTCGTCGTTGACCTGCGCGAACGTCGAGTTCATCTTGCGCATTGCGTACTTGAGCACCACGCCGTTGAGCACGGTGATGGTCAGCGTCACAAGCAGGACCACCACGATGGTCGCCGAAACGCGGAACGGCGCGATCCGGTCGACCTTTCCCACCAAGAAACTGACCAGCCAGCGAGTGAACTGGCCGATTTCGACCAGGCTGAACAGCACGACCAGCGACAAGACTCCGGACAGCGGATAGTCATACCAGTGCAGGTGCTGGACACCCATCAGGTCGCGCACGCGGTCTTGCCAGACGTGGAACCAGATCGCCATCGCGACCTGGCCGATCACGCCGATACCAATGAGCGGCAGCCAGGCCCACCGCGGCGCCGGCGGGCTGGAACCCTTTGAGCGCATAAAGCGGACCAGCCAGACGAGGAAGACGCCCAGGCCGTAGCCGGTGGCACCGGAACATCCGCTGACCACTCCCTGAAACAACGGACCGCGCGGCAGCAGCGACGGCGTCAGCGAGAACCAGATGAAAATCAGCCCAACCGCGGTGCCGGTGAACGTGTAATGACGGACCCACCATGGCTTGCGGACCCGTTGCGGCTCAGGCGGTTTGGGGCTGGGCTCAGCTTCGACCGGTTCTTCCGCTGTTGCCGCGACAGGACTTTCGCTCATCGGTGGGTGACCTCATCGGTGGGTGAAGTGCGGCGGCCGCTTTTCGATGAACGCCGCCATTCCTTCGGATTGGTCGTCGGTGGCGAAGCTCGAGTGAAACAGCCTGCGCTCGTAGAGAAGTCCCTCGGACAGCGTCGATTCGAACGACCGGTTGACGGCTTCTTTGGCCATCCGGGCCGCCGAGCGCGACATCTGCGAGATGGTGGTGGCGACGGCCTTGGCCTCGGCCATCAAGTCGTCGGCGGGTACCACCCGCGAGACCAGGCCGCTACGTTCGGCTTCGGCGGCGTCGATGGTGCGCCCGGTCAGGATGAGGTCCATGGCTTTGGCTTTGCCGATGGCCCGAGTCAGCCGCTGCGAGCCGCCCATGCCGGGCAGCACGCCGAGTTTGATCTCCGGCTGGCCGAATTTCGCTGTGTCGGCAGCGATCAGCAGGTCGCACATCATCGCCAGCTCGCAGCCGCCACCAAGCGCGTGTCCGGCCACCGCGGCGATCGTCGGGGTGCGGACGGCGGCCAGCTTGCCCCACGGGGCGAAGAAGTCGGCGCCGAACGCGTCGGCGAAGCTCAGGGCGGCCATTTCCTTGATGTCGGCGCCGGCCGCGAAGGCCTTGGCAGAGCCGGTGATGATGATCGCTCCGATATCCGAATCGTTGTCCAGTTCCGTTGCGGCACTGGTTACTTCGTGCATCACCTGGCTGTTGAGCGCGTTCAGTGCCTGCGGCCGGTTCAGCGTGATGATGCCAACCCGCTGATCACGCTCCACCAGGATGGTTTCGTAACTCATTCGGTACCTTTCGGGAAAGTCAAATCGTCGTCAACGGGCGCAAAGTACTCTGCGACTCCGTTCACGGTGACTTCGGCCAGCGTCGCCGGCGACCATTTCGGTTTGCGATCCTTATCGATCAGCTGCGCGCGAATCCCTTCCACCAGATCGTGCGACCGCAGCGACGCCGAGGACACCCGGTAATCCTGGATCAGAACGTCTTCCAGCGTTTCGAGCTTGGCGGCCCGGCGGACCGCCTCCAGCGTGACCGACAACGCGATGGGTGAGCGGGTGCCGATCAGCTTGGAGGCATCCTCGGCCGGCCCGCCGTGGCCCCGCAGCGCGGCGATGATGTCTGCGACGGTGTCACCGGAAAAACATTCGTCGATCCAATCGCGTTGTGCGGCAAGGTCACTCTTGGGCGGCTCAGTCGCATAGTGGGCGACAGCGCTGGTGACGCCGTCGGCGACGATAGCTGCGCGGAAGGCTTCGAGCTCGCTGTGCGGCACGTAGTGGTCGGCGAAACCCAGTGCTATGGCGTCGGCGCCGGAAAACGGTGCCCCGGTGAGCGCGGCATACAGGCCCAGCGCCCCGGGTGCCCGGGACAGCAGGTACGCCCCGCCCACGTCGGGAATGAACCCGATACCGACTTCGGGCATCGCGATCTTCGAGGTGTCGGTCACCACGCGGACGTTCGCGTGTGCGCCGACACCGACCCCGCCGCCCATCACGATGCCGTCCATTAACGAGACGTACGGCTTCGGAAACGCGCCGACTCGCGCGTTGAGCAAGTATTCGTCTCGCCAGAACCGTCGGGCGTCGACGCCGTCCTTGCGGGCGCTGTGATAGATCGCGACCACGTCCCCGCCGGCGCACAGTCCGCGTTCGCCGGCTCCCGACAGCACCACCGCGCGCACCTCGTCATCGCGCGCCCAACGGATCAGCACCGAACTGAGCAACTCCACCATCGTCTGGTTCAGCGAGTTGATCGCCTTGGGCCGATTGAGTGTGATCAGGCCGATGCCGTTGTCGACCCTGGTCAGGACCTCGTCGGATTCGCCGGTCACGGCCTCAGTCACGCTCTAGTCTCCCCTCAAGCGGGTTGCCAAGCTGTCCGGAAATGCTGATCAAGACTTGACCAGCAATCTAGATCGTCAGCGACTCGGCAGTGCCCGGGGGTAAGGTTTTCCTGTTGCCATGGACGATCAGATTCGAAGCCGGAAATATCGGCGGCTCCGCCCGGAACCCGGGCGGATATCTGATCGTTGAGTAGTTGTTCGCACGGCTCGAGCCACAGCCCTAAGAGAGGATCCGACGGTGCGGGAGACAAGTAACCCGGTATTTCGTTCGCTGCCCAAACAGCGGGGCGGATACGCGCAGTTCGGCACTGGCCCGGCCCAGATGCAGGCGTATCAGGCCAACCCTTATGCGCCTTACCAGGAGGCCCAAGCCTCCCGACCGATGACGATCGACGACGTCGTCACCAAGACCGGCATCACGCTGGCCGTGTTGTCGTCCGTCGCCGTCGTGTCGTTCTTCATGGTGGCCTCGAATCACGCACTGGCTGCCCCGTTCGTGCTCGTCGGCGCGTTCGGCGGGCTGGCGATGGTGCTGGTGGCCACGTTCGGGCGCAAGTACAACCCGGGGATTGTGCTGACCTACGCCGCGCTTGAGGGCCTGTTCCTGGGCGCCCTTTCGTTCCTGATCACATTTCCGTTGACGATCGGCTCCAAGCATGTCAGTGCCGGGGCGCTGATCTTCCAGGCCATTGTCGGCACCATCGGCGTGTTCATCGGCATGCTCGTCGTCTACAAGACGGGGGCCATCCGCGTCACGCCGAAGTTCACCCGCATGTTGTCCGCCGCGCTTATCGGTGTGCTGATTCTGATGATTGCCAACATCGTGCTGGCCATGTTCCACGTTGGGGGCGGTGAAGGCTTGGGCTTGCGCAGTGCCGGGCCCATTGGAATCGGCTTCTCACTGCTGTGCATCGGGATTGCGGCCTTCAGCTTCTTGATCGACTTCGACGCCGCCGATCAGATGATCCGTGCGGGAGCGCCGGCGAAGGCCGCGTGGGTTACCGCGCTGGGCCTGACCGTGACGCTGGTCTGGCTGTATGTCGAGATCCTGAACCTGCTCAGCTTGCTTCAGAGCGACTAGCTCTGGCAGAAAAGCCCCCGCGACGCGCGGGGGCTTTTCTGCGTTGAGGCTCTTGTCGCCTTGACTTTGCGCTGACGGCGTGAACTACTCGCACTTCTGCGCCGAGGCTGCGCTGGTGGCGTCGAGACTGTATACAGGTCGCCGATTCGCCGAAATCTACGCCCTCACTGCAGTCTCGCTGAGCTTGTCGAACGCCGTAGACGCAAAGTCAACGCCACAAATCACGAAAGCCGTTCGAGCACCATCGCCATGCCCTGGCCGCCACCCACACACATCGTCTCCAGGCCAACCGTCTTGTCGTGGGTCTGCAGGTTGTTCAGCAGGGTGGTGGCAATGCGCGCGCCGGTCATGCCGAACGGATGGCCAAGGGCTATCGCCCCGCCCGAGACATTGAGCTTGTCCTCGTCGATACCCAGCTCGCGGGCCGAGCCCAGCACCTGCACGGCGAAGGCCTCGTTGATCTCGAACAAGTCGATGTCGGTGATCGACATGCCGGCCCGTTGCAGCGCCTGCTTGGACGCCTCGATCGGCCCCAGGCCCATGATTTCCGGCGAGAGCCCGCTGACCCCGGTCGACACGATGCGGGCCAGCGGCGTCAGCCCCAGCTCCTTGGCCTTGGTGTCGCTGGTGATCACCAGCGCGGCGGCGCCATCGTTGAGGGGGCAGGCGTTGCCGGCGGTGACGGTGCCGTTAGGCCGAAACACCGGTTTGAGCTCGCTGACCTTCTCGTAGGTGGTTCCAGGCCGTGGGCCGTCATCGGTGCTGACGGAGCTGCCGTCGGGCAGGGTGACCGGGCTGATCTCGCGCTCGAAGAACCCGCTCTTGATCGCCTCTTCGGCCCGGTTCTGGCTGCGTACCCCCCAATGGTCCTGGTCCTCGCGGCTGATACCGGTCATGATCGCCACGTTCTCGGCAGTCTGCCCCATCGCGATGTAGACGTCGGGCACATTGCCGTCCGCGCGGGGGTCGTGCCATTCGTCGGCGCCCGCAGCCGCGGCGCTCGTGCGTTCCTGAGCCGAATCGAACAGCGGATTCTTGGTGTCCGGCCAGGAGTCGGAGTTGCCCTTACCGAACCGGGACACGGTCTCGACGCCCGCGGAGATGAACGCGTCGCCCTCGCCCGCCTTGATCGCGTGGAACGCCATCCGGGTGGTCTGCAGCGACGACGAGCAGTACCGGTTGACGGTGGTACCCGGCAAGAAGTCGTAGCCGAGCGCCACCGCGACGACCCGCGCCATATTGAAGCCCTGCTCGCCGCCGGGCAGCCCGCAGCCCAGGATGAGGTCATCGATCTGATGCGGGTTCAGCGCCGGGACTTTGTCGAGCGCGGCGCGAACCATCTGTACGGCCAGGTCGTCGGGCCGCATGTTGATCAGCGACCCCTTCATGGCGCGGCCGATTGGTGAGCGGGCAGTTGAGACGATGACGGCTTCCGGCATGACGACTCCTTAATTCGGGCTGCGGGCTCACCTCGGATCGAGTGGTAGAACCACCCCGGCCCGGCTTCAGTAAGACGCAGACAAATCTAGTCGCTGCTCACCGGTTGACACGAGGACGGGGCAGCCCCGGCCGACGAAGCCGACGAAGGACGTGGCCAGAGGCGCGACATGACACTGAGACGCGTGTGCGCCTGGCCCAGCACCGGCGCGCTGGGCCGCGACGGCAGTTGAAGCGTTGGGCCGGCGCCCTTTTCATCCATCGCGAAGCCCAGCGCATCGCACAGCGCGCGCAGCAACTGTTCGGCCGCCAGCGCATACGCGGGGGCGGCGGGGTGATAACCGTCCGGGGAGAACATCACGTCCGGCCTGGCCCGGAAGTGGGGCGCCATGATCTGACCCAGTGGAACCGGCACGCCGCCGGCCGCCTTGACGGCGGTGGCCTGTGCGCGCGCCAACTGCAGACCGAGGGTGTGCGCGATCGAGCGCAGCGGCTGGGGGATGGCGGTGATGACGCCCAAGTCCGGGCAGGTGCCCACGATCACCACCGCACCACGGGCGCGCAGCTTGTGTACCGCCATGCCCAGCCGTGCCGCAGATTGGCTGATGCCGTTGAGCGCGGTGATGTCGTTCGCGCCGACCATCAGGACTGCCGCGTCCGGCGGTGGCCCGGCCACGAACATCGCATCTATCTGACCGCCAACGCCTTTCGAGGTGGCGCCGACGATGGCTTTGGTGCTCAACCGGACCCGCTTGCCGGTGCGTTCGGCCAGCGCGCGGGCGATCAACACGCCGGGCACCTGGTCGGCGCTGGTGCAGCCGTAGCCGGCGGCCGTCGAGTCGCCGAACATCATCAGGTGTAGGTCGACGGGCGTGCCGCGCTGCCAGCGCTGCACCGGCCCGCCACCCCGGGTGTACACGCCATCGGCGCGCGGCGGGACGTCCCACGACTTCGGAATGATGGTGCGCGCCTGCGTCGCCTGGCCGACCAGTAGATTGCGCGCCCCCAAGTAGGCCGTACCCGTCGAGGCAAGCGCACCCGCTGTGGCCAGAGCGATCGTCGAGCGACGCGGCACCCGTATGGTCACGGCATCAAGTTTAGGTCGTCTGCAGAGTTTGCGTGTGCCGCCGACAAACTGCGCCATCACGTTGTGGAAGAAATGTGGTATCGAATTAGCTTCTTCACATGTTGTACCCAGAAAGCGCTGTCAAGCTAAGTTTGCGGGGTAGGCCCAAAGCCTGGGGATAAGCAGTTGAACCGAAGCCCAAGCCGCTTCGTCACATGCTGTATCGGACTACAACGGCGTAGGAAGTGTTGAGCATGACCGCACCTAGTAAGGTATCCGGCTCGCCCCGCCATGCCATCCGGCCGCGCGACGTACTGCGGGCACGTAGGGCCGAAACCCGCATATTCGCCATCAGCGACGCCGCTCCCGTCGAGGTACTCGAGTCCGGGCCCAGCATCCTTGCGCGATTAGCCACGCTGGCGTCATGGCTGACAATCCGACCAGTTCTTGCCGTCGGCAGCTATGTTCCCAATCTGCCATGGCCGTGGAGTCTCGTCGATCTGACGGCCAAGATGCTGCTTCCCGCGTCCGCGACCGTCCGGGCCGAGGTGACCTTGCCCAATGCATCCGCTCAACTGGTGCGGGCCCCTGGCGTGTTGCCCGCGGATGGCACTCGACGGGTAGTTGTCTATCTGCACGGCGGCGCGTTCCTGACGTGCGGAGCAAACTCCCATGGGCGCCTCGTCGAATCGCTGTCAAAGTTTGCTGACGCGCCGGTGCTTATCGTCAACTACCGGCTGCTGCCCAAGCACTCGATCGGAATGGCCCTCGACGACTGCTACGACGGCTACCGCTGGCTGCGGTCGCGCGGTTACGAGCCGGACCAGATCGTGCTGGCCGGAGATTCCGCCGGCGGCTACCTCGCGCTGGCCCTCGCGCAGCGTCTGCAGGAGGAAGGCGAGGAGCCCGCCGGACTGGTGGCAATCTCGCCACTGCTTCAGCTAGCAAAGGAATGCAAGCAGGCGCATCCCAACATCAAGTGCGATGCGATGTTCCCGGCGAAGGCGTTCGACGCGCTTATCCAATTGGTTGCTAGCGCGGCCGCCAAGCACATTGTCGACGGCAAGCCCGAAGAGATTTACGAGCCTTTGGAGCACATCAAACCCGGCCTGCCGCGGACGCTGATCCACGTTTCCGGGTCGGAGGTGTTGTTGCACGACGCGCAGTTGGCTGCCAGTCGGCTGGCGGCAGTGGGGGTGCCCGCCGAGGTACGTGTCTGGCCTGGCCAGGTTCACGACTTCCAACTGGCTGCTCCACTGGTGCCCGAGGCGCTCCGTTCGCTGCGCCAGATCGGCGAGTACATCCGCGAGGCCACCGGGTAACGATGAGACGGTCCGGCTGTACCGGGCCGGTGGAGTGGTTGTGCGCGGCCCGAAATCGCCTGAGACGATGAATGCATGCGGATTGCGCAGCACATCAGTGACCTCATCGGCGGTACGCCACTTGTTCGCCTGAACTCCGTCGTCCCGCCCGGTGCCGGCACCGTGTTGGCAAAGGTCGAGTACCTCAATCCCGGCGGCAGCTCCAAAGACCGGATCGCGGCCAAGATGATCGACGCCGCCGAGGCCAGCGGCCAGCTCAAGCCGGGCGGCACGATCGTCGAACCCACGTCGGGCAACACCGGGGTCGGGCTGGCGCTCGTCGCCCAGCACCGCGGCTACAAATGCGTCTTCGTCTGCCCCGACAAGGTCAGCGAGGACAAGCGCAATGTGCTGCTCGCCTACGGCGCTGAAGTGGTGGTTTGCCCGACCGCGGTGCCTCCCGACGACCCTGACAGCTACTACAGCGTGTCCGACAGGCTGGTCGAGGAGATCGACGGTGCCTGGAAACCGGACCAGTACGCCAACCCCGCGGGCCCGGCCAGCCACTACGAGACCACCGGCCCGGAGGTGTGGGCCGACACCGATGGCAAGGTGACACATTTTGTCGCCGGCATCGGCACTGGCGGAACGATCACGGGTGCGGGTCGCTACCTCAAGGAGGTGTCGGGTGGTCGGGTGCGCATCGTCGGCGCCGATCCCGAGGGATCGGTTTATTCGGGCGGCGCCGGCCGGCCATATCTGGTCGAGGGGGTGGGTGAAGACTTCTGGCCGGCCGCGTACGACCCGACCGTGCCCGACCAGATCATCGCGGTGTCGGACTCCGACTCCTTCAACATGACCCGGCGGTTGGCGCGCGAAGAGGCGATGCTGGTGGGTGGGTCATGCGGCATGGCGGTGGTGGCCGCGCTGAAGGTTGCCGCCGAGGCCGGGCCGGAGGCGCTGGTCGTCGTGCTGCTGCCCGACGGCGGCCGCGGCTACATGTCGAAGATCTTCAACGACGCGTGGATGTCGTCTTACGGGTTCCTGCGCAGCCGCCTCGACGGGTCGACCGACGAGTTCACTGTCGGCGACGTGCTGCGCCGGAAATCCGGCGAGCTGCCCGACCTGGTGCACACCCACCCGTCGGAAACCGTGCGCGACGCGATCGGCATCCTGCGCGAGTACGGGGTATCCCAGATGCCCGTCGTCGGCGCTGAGCCGCCGGTGATGGCCGGCGAGGTCGCCGGCAGTGTCTCCGAACGCGAACTGCTCTCCGCCGTATTCGAGGGACGGGCCAACTTGGCCGACGCGGTGGCCGAGCACATGAGTCCACCGCTGCGGATGATCGGCGCCGGTGAACTGATCAGCGTGGCAGGCAAGGCTTTGCGTGACTTCGACGCGCTCATGGTGGTGGAACAAGGCAAACCGGTCGGCGTCATCACCCGGTACGACTTGTTGGGCTTCCTCTCCGAAGGGCCGCGGCGACGGTAGCCGAAGGTCCCCGACGACACTGCCGCATCAAGGCGCTCAGGTACGGTAATGCGGCCTAGTTCAACTTCTTCCCTGGTTTGTGTCTTCCGAGTGGAAGGTTGCCCATGACCGAACATCCGCCTCCTGGCGAGATCTCCCCACCGCCCCCGCCACCTCCGCTGCCCGGCGGCATGTCCTATCCGCCGCCGCCCCCGCCATCGGGTGCCGTTGCGCCGCCACCACCGGGGCCGGCGGTGCGGGCTCAGCCGACGGAGAACTACACGCCGTGGACCACCCGGGCGCTGGCGGGGCTCATCGACTACGGCCCGGTCTACCTTGTGATCGGCATCGGCGCAGTGCTCAACGCCGTGCTCAGCTCGGGCTCGTGCGTCAGCAATGTCTCGGGGTACACCGCAACCACGCAGTGCTCCGAGCCCTCGGTCATCGGCGCAGTGTTGTTGGTCGTGCTGCTGTCGGCCGGGTTCGGCTACATGTTGTGGAATAACGGCTACCGCCAGGGCACCACCGGGTCGAGCATCGGCAAGTCGCTCATGAAGTTCAAGGTGGTCAGCGAAATCACCGGGCAGCCGCTCGGTTTCGGGATGTCCGTCTTGCGCCAACTCGCGCACACGGCCGACGCGGCTATCTGTTATATCGGTTTTCTGCTGCCGCTGTGGGACGGGAAGCGTCAAACCCTGGCGGACAAGATCATGACGACGGTTTGTCTGCCGATCTGAAGACGCCGATGACCGAAAACTCCGAAGCGTTTACCGGACTGGCTACCAAAGCCATCCACGCCGGATACCGCCCCGACCCTTCGACGGGCGCGGTGAACACCCCGATTTACGCGAGCAGCACATTCGCCCAGGATGGTGTCGGCGGTCTGCGTGGCGGATTCGAATACGCGCGCACCGGCAACCCGACGCGGGCCGCATTGGAAGCTGCGCTGGCCGCGGTGGAAGACGGTTCTTGTGGACGGGCCTTCGGTTCCGGGATGGCGGCGACCGATTGTGCGCTGCGGGCGATGCTGCGACCCGGGGATCATGTGGTCATCCCGAACGACGCCTACGGCGGCACATTTCGCTTGATCGACAAGGTGTTCACGCAGTGGGGTATCGAGTACACCCCGGTGTCGCTGGCCGACCTGGACGCTGTCGCTGCGGCGCTCAAACCCCGGACCCGGGTGATCTGGGTGGAAACACCGACCAACCCGCTGCTTTCCATCGCCGATAT
The DNA here is from genome assembly GCF_001665395.1 of Mycobacterium sp. 1164966.3. GTDB lineage: Bacteria > Actinomycetota > Actinomycetes > Mycobacteriales > Mycobacteriaceae > Mycobacterium. Next base: position 27,612 of record NZ_LZSG01000041.1, on the reverse strand, counting down.
CGCGGCAATCGCCGGGCTGGCTGCCCGACACACCGCCGACAAGCCGGTAAAAGTGTTGGTGGACAACACGTTTGCCTCACCTGCGCTACAGCAGCCGTTGACACTAGGCGCCGATGTGGTGCTGCATTCGACCACCAAGTACATCGGGGGCCACTCCGATGTGGTGGGCGGCGCGTTGGTCACCAACGACGAAGAGCTGGACGCCGCTTTCGCCTTTCTGCAGAACGGGGCCGGCGCGGTGCCGGGCCCGTTCGACGCCTACCTGACGATGCGCGGCTTGAAGACTCTGGTGCTTCGGATGCAGCGGCACAGCGAAAACGCCTTTGCCGTAGCGGAATTCCTGGCTGGGCATCCGTCGGTGAGCGACGTGTTGTATCCGGGTCTGCCGACCCATCCGGGGCACGAGATCGCCGCGCGGCAGATGTCGGGCTTCGGCGGGATGGTGTCGGTGCGGATGCGGGCCGGGCGTCGGGCCGCGGAGGATCTGTGCGCGCGCACGCGGGTGTTCATCCTGGCGGAGTCGCTGGGTGGGGTGGAGTCGCTGATCGAACATCCCAGCGCGATGACGCACGCGTCGACGGCCGGTTCGCAGTTGGAAGTACCCGACGACTTGGTGCGGCTGTCGGTCGGCATCGAGGACGTCGCCGACCTGTTGGCCGATCTGGAACAGGCCCTCGGCTAAGCACCGCGAGCAGCGTCAAGTTTTTGCACCCCAAACAATTTGCTGCGGGTGGACAGAAGACTCGTGTCGAGGTGCCCGCGGCCACATTCATAGTTCTGGTTGTGGGAGTGAATCCTTGGTTTTGGGTGTGAATTGGCGGCTTTCGGTGTGCAGCCAGGGCGGAAATAAGCGCCGATCCCCGCCCTGCATTCGCACCCAAAGCCGTCAGTACACACCGAAAGCCGTCAGTTCACAACGAAAGCCGTCAGTCACAACCAAAGCCGACACCGAAAGCCCGTTCAGGGATTGCACTGAAATGCGGGGGCTGGCGATCGCCCATCTCGCGACAGAGGCTACGAGTGGTAGGGCTCCGCGCTGACGAGTGTGACCTCGACGGTGTTGCCGTTGGGCACGGTGTAGCTGCGCGTCTCGCCCACCTTGGCGTCGATCAGGGCGCCGCCCAGCGGTGAGTTCGGCGAGAACACTTCGAGTTTGCCGTCGTTGACGCCCTCTTGGCGGGTAGCGATCAGGAACGTCTCGGTGTCCGACTCGTCGCCGTTGTAGTAGACCTTCACCACCGAACCCGGCAGCGCCACACCCGACTGCTTGGGCGCCTCGCCGACCTTGGCGTTGTTCAGCAGGTCCTGCAACTGTCGGATGCGGGCCTCCTGCTGGCCCTGCTCCTCGCGGGCGGCGTGATACCCGCCGTTCTCGCGCAGGTCGCCCTCCTCACGGCGGTCGTTGATTTCCGCGGCGATGACCGGACGGTTCGCAATCAGCTGATCGAGCTCGGCCTTGAGTCGGTCATGTGACTCTTGGGTCAACCAGGTGACCTGAGTATCCGTCATCTCGTCGCGCTCCTTGTGTTCTCGATTCCGCGTATCCGCGCAAGCTTTCGATCCAGGCTGACCGGACCGCGCCTGAGTTCCCAACCCGTCTGGGCCCCCGACCCGTCGTGCTGCCGCCCCGTTCTGCTTACGGCCACTAATGCAGCAATACACGGCCCCAGCCGGAACCGTGCATTCATCTATGTTACCACTGCGGAAACAATCGATGTGGGCATTTGTGCCTATCACGAGCCCAGACGCGCGGTGGCCGTCAGCGTAGATAGCTCGGTACGTTGGTGCCGCAACCGTAGATGTCCGCCATCACCGGCGGCTTGCTGGATTTCAGCGTCGTCGTCACCTGCACCGTGCCCTGGCTGGACGGCGGCACCAGCACTTCCCGTCGGCCCGTTTCGCTGCCGTCTTTGGCGCGGACCCGCACGATGCAGTCCACCGGCCGCGACGGGTCCGAGCGCGTCACGCTGATCGTCACCGATGCCGTCTCGTCGTCGATCAATTGATAGCCGGCCAGCGTGCCCGACACAGCGCTGGTGCCCAGCCGTCGGTAGCCGATGATGGCGATGACAACGCCGGCCACCAGCACCAGCAAAGTAAGCGCGATGGCGACACGGCGACGTGACCTTCTGGACAGCCGCGCACGTCCATAGCGCGCTTCGGGACGTGACACGTCCGTGCCGGGGTCGGGCGAACAGGATGCAGCCATCGGAATTTGGAATTATAGGGTCAGCTGAAGACCCCAAGGGGCGATCAGGCGGACCGACGAGGGGACACGTGAGCGAGCTGCGGTTGATGGCGGTGCACGCCCACCCCGACGACGAGTCCAGCAAGGGTGCCGCCACCCTTGCCCGCTACGCCGAAGAGGGGCACCGCGTTCTGGTGGTGACGCTGACGGGCGGCGAACGTGGCGAGATCCTCAACCCCGCCATGGACCTGCCCGACGTGCACGGGCACATCGCCGAGATCCGGCGCGACGAGATGGCAAAGGCGGCCGAGATCCTCGGGGTGGAGCACACCTGGCTGGGTTTCGTCGACTCCGGGCTGCCCAAAGGCGACCTTCCGCCGCCGTTGCCCGACGGCTGTTTCGCGCTGGTTCCGCTGGAAGTGTCCACCGCTGCCTTGGTCCGGGTGGTCCGCGAGTTCCGGCCGCACGTGATGCTCACCTACGACGAGAACGGCGGTTACCCGCATCCCGACCACATCCGCTGCCACCAGGTGTCGGTGGCAGCCTACGAGGCGGCCGGGGACTACTGCCGCTTCAAGGACGCCGGAGACCCCTGGACGGTTTCCAAGCTGTATTACATTCACGGTTTCCTGCGCCAGCGGATGCAGGTACTGCAGGACGAATTCGTCAGGCACGGGCAAGAGGGGCCGTTCAAGAAATGGCTCGAGCTTTGGGACGCCAGCCATGACGTGTTCGCCGACCGGGTGACCACCCGCGTCGAGTGCTCGGGATATTTCAGCCGGCGCGACGACGCGCTGCGGGCGCACGCCACCCAGATCGACCCGAACGCCGAATTCTTCGCCGCGCCGATCGCGTGGCAACAGCGGCTGTGGCCGACGGAGGAATACGAGTTGGCCCGCTCGCGGGTGCCCGTCGCCCTGCCCGAGAGCGACCTGTTCGCCGGAATCGAGTCGGACGGGTGAATCAGCTGTTGTTCGCGACGAGCGCCCGGTTGCTCGCTGAAGGGACCCCGCACAACACCGGTCCCGATTTCGGCAAGGCCAGCCCGTTCGGGCTGCTGGTGATCGTGCTGCTGGTGATCGCGACACTGTTCCTGCTGCGTTCGATGAACCGGCAACTCAAGAAGGTCCCCAAGTCGTTCGACCGCGACAACCCTGAGCTCGACCAGGCGGCGGACGAGGGCACCGACACCGTGGGCGGGGCCGGGCACGAGCCCCGCCCGGGACCGGGCGATGAGCCCGGCTGACGCCTCGCAGACCAACACCCTCGGGCTGGCCACGAGCCCGTATTTGCGCCAGCACGCCGACAATCCGGTGCATTGGCAGCAGTGGACGGCGCAGGCGCTGGCCGACGCCGCCGAGCGCGACGTGCCGATCCTGTTGTCCATCGGTTATGCGGCCTGCCACTGGTGTCATGTGATGGCTCACGAATCGTTCGAGGACGCCGACGTGGCTGCCGTCATGAACGAGGGGTTCGTCTGCGTCAAAGTCGACCGGGAGGAACGGCCCGACATCGACGCGGTCTACATGAATGCCACCGTAGCGCTCACCGGGCAGGGCGGTTGGCCGATGACCTGTTTCCTCACGCCCGACGGCCGGCCCTTCTTCTGCGGCACCTACTATCCGAAAGCGGGCTTCCTGCAATTACTTTCAGCTGTGTCCGAGACCTGGCGGAGGCGTCGCGACGAGGTCGAGGAAGCCTCCGACCGGATCGCCGGCGAATTGCGCTCCATGGCTGCGGCATTCCCGGGGGCCGCTGGCACGGATGTGGCGCCGGCACTGTGCGACCACGCCGTCGCGGCGGTGCTGCGCGATCAGGACACGGTTCACGGCGGCTTCGGCGGAGCGCCCAAGTTCCCGCCGTCGGCATTGCTGGAGGCGCTGCTGCGGAACTACGAACGCACCGGTTCGCCCGCAGCGCTGGAGGCTGTCTCACGCACCGGCAATGCGATGGCACGCGGTGGGATTTACGATCAACTGGCCGGCGGCTTCGCCCGCTACAGCGTCGACAACGCTTGGGTGGTACCGCATTTCGAGAAGATGCTGTACGACAACGCATTACTGTTGCGGGTGTATGCGCACTGGGCACGGCGCACCGAAAATCCCTTGGCGCGCAGGGTCGCCGCGCAGACCGCACGGTTTCTGCTGGACGACCTAGCTGTCGACGACATGTTCACGTCCTCGCTGGACGCCGACGCTGACGGCCGCGAGGGCTCGACGTATGTCTGGACGCCCACCCAGCTCACGGAGGTACTCGGCGCCGACGACGGCCGTTGGGCGGCAGAGCTTTTCGCGGTCACCCCGGCCGGCACCTTCGAACACGGGGCCTCGGTGCTGCAGTTGCCGACCGATCCGGACGATCCGCAACGCGGCGAACGGATTCGCACCGCGCTGCTCGCGGCGCGACTTAACCGGGTCCAGCCCGGACGCGACGACAAGGTCGTCACCTCGTGGAACGGGCTGGCGATTACGGCGTTGGCCGAAGCCAGTGTCGCGCTAGCCGAACCCGAGTTGGCGCAAGCCGCGCAGCGATGCGCGGCCAAGCTGCTGAACCTGCATGTCGTCGACGGTCGGCTGCGCCGGGCCAGCCTCGGTGGCGTGGTGGGCGACAGCGCCGGAATCCTCGAGGACCACGCGATGCTGGCCACCGGGCTGCTGGCGCTATACCAGCTCACCGCCGACGACGGCTGGCTGACGGCGGCCACCGATTTGCTGGATACTGCGTTGCGGCACTTCGCTGACCCGCAGCAGCCCGGCCGCTGGTTCGACACGGCCGACGACGCCGAGCAGCTGGTGGTCCGGCCGGCCGACCCGCTGGACGGCGCGACTCCGGCGGGCGCGTCGTCGATCACGGAGGCGTTGTTGACCGCCGCGCATCTCGTCGACGGCGAACGGGCCGAGCGTTATCTGCGGGCGGCGGCCGACGCGCTGCGCACGAGTGCGGTCCTGCTGGCGCGGGCGCCGCGCTCGGCCGGGCATTGGCTGGCCGTCGCCGAAGCCGCGGTGCGCGGACCGCTGCAGATCGCGGTGGCGTGCGACCCGTCGACGTCGTCTCTGCTGGGGGAGGCCCGTCGGCTGGCACCAGGCGGGTCGATAGTCGTCGGCGGTGAGCGGGATTCGACGGCCCTGTTGATCGGCCGGGACCGCGTTGGTGGCGCCGACTCCGCTTATGTGTGCCGCGGCAGGACATGCGACCTACCGGTCACCGGAGCCGCGCAGCTCGCGGATAATTTGGGCGTGCCCGGGGCTTAGCCCGAGCGTGCAAAATGACGGTCCACGCGGCGTGTCGCTGTACCGACACGCACGTTCGCGAGCCGATGCAGGTTAGAACACCACGAACCACATGGCGATGTAATGGCAGATCGCCGCTACCGCGGTGCAGGCGTGGAAGAACTCGTGGTATCCGAATGTCGTCGGCCACGGGTCGGGCCAGCGCAGGCCGTAGAGAATGCCGCCGATGCTGTACAGGGCGCCGCCGACGAACAGCAGCACCATCGCGGCCACTCCGGCGTTGTGCAGGATCGTGCCGGTAAACCACACCGCAACCCAGCCCAGCATCAGGTACAGCGGCACGCCCACCCAGCGCGGTGACGACGGCCAGCACATCTTCAGCAGGACGCCGGCCAGAGCGCCGCCCCACACGATCCACAGCACCAGACGGCCCTGATCCCGGGGCAGCGCCAGCAACGCAAACGGCGTGTAGCTGCCGGCGATGAACACGAAGATCATCGAGTGGTCCAGCCGCTTCATCCAAGTTCGGGCGGTCGCGGACTTCCATTGGACGCGGTGATAGGTGGCGCTGACGGTGAACATCAAGATCGTCGCCGCGGTATAGCCCAGCGTCGCCAGGCCGGCGCGGGTGGATGCCAGCGCCCACGAGACTGCGACCAGCGATGCACCGGCGAACACCGCGATCCCTGCGGCGTACACGTGAATCCAGCCGCGGAAACGTGGCCTGGTCAGTACCCGGGCTACGCCTTCGACCAGTTGCTCGGCGACGGTGCCGGAATTGGCGTCTGCGGTTGAGGCCCCGGAATCGGGCTCCGCGTTCGTGACCGTGCTCACCTGGGGCCGGGTCCCTTCTGCTGATCGCCTCGCCATTGCGGTGGTCGTTATTGATCATCAACACTAGCGTCGACGGCCGTCCGACGCTGTTCGGCGAAACGTGATGTCGGCGGAAATGTGGGCCGGGAATGGTTGCCCGTCACAGTAGTCTGGATCTTCGTGGAGATCATCCCGCCGCGGCTCAAGGAACCGTTGTATCGCGTCTACGAGCTGCGGCTGAAGCAGGGTCTGGCCGCCTCGAAATCCGAGCTGCCCCGGCACATCGCGGTGCTGTGTGACGGCAATCGGCGATGGGCGCGCAGCGCGGGCTACGACGACGTCAGCTACGGCTACCGGATGGGCGCCGCCAAGATCGCCGAGATGCTCAGGTGGTGCCAGGAAGCCGGCATCGAGATGACGACGGTGTACCTGTTGTCGACCGAAAACCTGCAGCGCGATCCGGACGAGCTTGCCGCACTCATCGAGATCATCACCGACGTCGTCGAGGAGATCTGCGCGCCGGCGAATCACTGGAGTGTGCGCACTGTCGGGGATCTGGAGCTGCTCGGTGAGGAGCCGGCCCGCCGGCTGCGGGGCGCGGTGGAGTCGACTCCGGGCATCGCGCCTTTCCACGTGAACGTCGCCGTGGGCTACGGCGGTCGCCGGGAGATCGTCGACGCTGTGCGCGCATTGTTGAGCAAGGAACTTGCCAACGGTGCCACAGCCGAGGAGCTCGTCGACGCCGTGACCGTCGAAGCGATCTCCGAAAACCTTTACACCTCTGGGCAACCCGATCCCGATCTGGTGATTCGCACCTCCGGGGAGCAACGCCTGTCGGGGTTCCTGCTGTGGCAGAGCGCGTATTCGGAGATGTGGTTCACCGAGGCGCATTGGCCGGCATTTCGCCGGGTCGACTTCCTGCGCGCGCTGCGCGACTACAGCCAGCGGCATCGCCGGTACGGCAAGTAGCGAAGCGGGTCGTCAACCCGTGCCGATCGCGAGCGCGGCGAAGCCGGGCGAAGCGGGTCGGCGCCAAACTAATCCCGTGCCACACTGGTTTGCATGGCTGCGCTGTCGGCGGTGGTGTTCACGCTGAGCGGATGGCTCGGTTTGTACCTGCTGGCCCGCGATCCGCGCAAACCGGTACTCGTGTTGGCCGCAGTCGGACTGTGTGGTTTCGCGCTGGTGGTGGCGCTGGACGCGGTGCGCAACACGGCTAGTCAACAGCACATCCATTTGCTCAGTCAGCTCGAGATCTACCTGGCCGCGGTGCCCAGCGTGGCTTGGTTTGCGGTGCTCGTCGAGCTGTCCCGGCCGTGCGAAAGCTGGCGGGCGCGTACTGGCGAGTTGTTGCTCGTCGCCGGCGTCGGCGCGCTGACCCTACTCGGGGCGACGATGGCGGGCAGCGTCGAAGGTCCGCTGCGGCCGGGCCATCTGATGATGTTCGCGGTGATCTCGATTTCCACCCTGGGCGCCATGGTCGCAGCGGTGCGGCGGACCGCGCAGCCCGTCGCGGGGGTAGTGGTACTGGCGACGCTGTTCTTCGCGCTGTCCAATGCCATCCTGGTCATTCCGCTGGGTCTGCTGCCCAGCTGGCTGGCCTTGGCGTCGACCGGTGTGGACGTACTGCTGCTCGGTGTCGCGGTGGCCCGGTGGGACGCATTCGACGAGGGTCAGGCGCTGTGGGCCGACATGCAGCGCTCGTTTGCCGGCTCGGTGGCGATCGCCGTGTTGTTCGGCGGCCAGGCGCTGATCGGCCTAGCGCTGACCAGCAATGTGCCCACCGCGCAGATCGCGCTGACCATCCTGCTGTTCACCAGCCTGGCGATCGCGATAACAGTGCAGGTGCTGGCCGATCCGCTGGCCGGGATCTTGGACCGGCTGGCGTTCTCCAAGTCGCCGGCGCTGCGCGCCGACCGGGCCGCGCTCCGGCACACCGGGGCGGCGTTGCCGCTGCGCTCCGAAGATCCGCTCATCGATGTCGACGACGACACCTTCGTCCGCCTCACCCGTCGGGCGCTGGGCCACTACGCCGACCTGACCAAGCTCGTCGCCAGCCCACTGACCGCATTGCCGGTGATCGATCAGCGGCTGGCCGCCCGCGGCGCACCCGACCACCCGCTGGAGCGGGCCAACGAGCTCAAAGCCGTCCTCGCCGACGGTATCGGGCGGCTCAAGCCGCGCGACGCCGGCGATTTCGGCACCACCGAGGAGTGGCGTTACTACAACTCGCTCTATTTCCCGTATGTCGTCGGCGTGCGCGCCTACGCGCAGAACGCCACCGCGGCCGGGCTCGACCCGACGGCCCGGCAGGCCTGGCAGTGGCTGGTCACCGAAGTCCCGCAGCGCTCACTGCACAACTGGCAAAACGCCGCGGCGAGGCTCATCGCCGCCGATCTGCGGGGGCGCATCGCGGTTCCCAGCGATTAGGCTGACCAACCCATGACTACTTCGAAGGTTCCGCCGGCCAAGCTGGTGCGGACGATTGACACAGTTCGTCATCAACTTGCCCGGCTGCACCGACGCATGGTCCCGCCGCCGGTCGCGATGATGGAAATGGTCGTCAACACATGGGTGGCTCAAGCGATCACCGCCGCCGCTGAGCTTGGCATCGCCGACGCGCTCGCCAAGGGGCCGTTGTCGGCCGACGAGTTGGCAACCGCGGTCAATGCCGACGCCGACGCGGTGAGCCGACTTCTCCGCGCGTTGATCACCCGCGGCATTTTCCGGCAGCGCCGTGATGGCCGTTTCGACCTCACCCCGCTGGCGGACACTCTCCGACGAGACTCAGAGGTACCGATTGCCGGCTGGGCTCGATGGCTGGGTTCACCCCAACATCGCGAGCATTGGAGCCACCTCGCAGATGCCATTCGTACCGGCCGGTCCGTCATCCCCCGTCTGCGCGGCAAACCAATGTTCGAGTACCTGGCGTCCGAGCCTGAGCTCGGCCAGATTTTCAACGAGGCCATGACGGGTGGATCCGCACTCTCGATCGGGCCAGTGATCGCCGCATACGACTTCAGCTCCTTCGCCACCATCGTCGACGTCGGTGGCGGCCACGGCCGGCTGCTGGCCGAGATCCTTGCTGCCACGCCCGCGGCGCGGGGTGTGCTGTTCGACCAACCTCAAGTCGTCGCGGGGGCTCCGGCCGTGCTCGCGGAGCTCGGGGTGCAAGACCGGATCCGTATCGACGAAGGGTCGTTCTTCGAGTCGGTACCCGCCGGCGGTGACGCCTACGTTCTCAAGAGCGTGATTCATGATTGGCCTGACGACGACGCCATCCGGATCTTGCGCAACGTGCGGAGTGCGGCAGCGGCCGGCAGTTACGTTCTGCTCGTCGAGTTTGTGGTTCCCGATCACCACCGCGAATACATGGGTAACTGGTTGGACTTGGAAATGCTGCTCGCGCTGGATGCTCGTGAGCGTTCCTCCGCTGAGTTCGAGCGACTTTTCAGCCGCGCCGGATTTCGGATGACGCGGGTGGTGGCCACCGCCTCGCCGTTCAGCGTGCTCGAAGCACAGGCGGTTTAGGCCCAACGTTCGCCCGCTGGCCGAGACCTGGCTCACATTATTTTCGCCAATCCGGGAATAGCCGGTTGAACTAGCTGGTCTTTGTACTCGTGGCAGTAAGTGGCAGTGCCACGAGTCGATATGGCAGTGCTCTGACGGCACTCTCAAACATGTTCGACCCATCCCCTCGTGGAGCCTGAAGGAGTAAATGACATGACCGCTGTAACCAATTTGACTACGCGGCCCCTATACGACTCGACCGACTCGCTGCTGCGGTTCGCCATGCGGGCCGACGCCACCCTGACGGGACTTTTGGGTCTGTCCGTCGCCTTCATCGCCGACCCGTTGTCGTCGCTCACTGGTTTGACGTCCCTCCAGGAATACAGCATGGGTGCCTTCTTCGTGCTGTACGGGCTCGTGGTGTTCAGCATCGCGGCGTCGCCCGACCTGCGCCGCGCCGGGATCGGCGTCGTGGTGGCCAACATCGTGTACACGTTCGGTGCGATCGTTGCCGCTGAGCTGGTGCCGATGACGGGCATCGGGGTGGCCCTGACGCTGGCCAGCGGTGTGTACACCGCGATATTCGCGGGGCTGCAGTACCTGGGAGTGCGCCGACTCGTCGTGTGAGTCCCGACCGGCGGGGCGCCACCGCGGCCCGGGCGGGGCGCGCCCCGCTCCGGTGTTTACGGCCCCTCAGAGCTTGCGCAGACGAAGCCGGTTGATGGAGTGGTCGGCGTCCTTGCGCAGCACCAGGGTTGCACGCGGACGGGTCGGCAGAATGTTCTCGACCAGATTGGGCCGGTTGATCGACCGCCAGATCTCCCGCGCCGCCACGACGGCCTGCGGGTCGGACAGCGCCGCATAGTGGTGGAAGTGCGATTCGGGGTCGGCGAACGCGGTGCCCCGCATGGCCAGGAATCGCGACACGTACCACTGCTCGATGTCTTCGATCCGGGCGTCCACGTAGAGCGAGAAGTCGAATAGGTCCGACACCATCAGGGTCGGCCCGGTCTGCAATACGTTGAGCCCTTCCAGAATGAGGATGTCGGGGTGGCGGACCACGTGCTTGGCCCCCGGAATGATGTCGTATTTCAGATGTGAATACACCGGCGCGCACGCATAGTCGGACCCGGATTTCACCGAGGTCACGAACCGCAGCAGGGCCCGGCGGTTGTAACTCTCGGGAAAACCCTTGCGGTGCATCAGGTTTCGCCGATCCAGCTCGGAGTTGGGATACAGAAAGCCGTCGGTGGTGACCAGGTCCACCCGCGGGTGGTGATCCCAGCGGGCCAGCAGCGCTTGGAGCACACGGGCGGTGGTCGACTTGCCGACGGCCACGCTGCCGGCCACGCCGATGATGAACGGCACCGGCCGGTCCGGGTTTTGCTGCGGCTCGCCGAGGAACTCCGCGGTCGCCGCGAACAGCCGTTGGCGGGCGGCGACCTGCAGATGAATCAACCGGGCCAGCGGCAAATAGACCTCTTCGACCTCCAGTAGGTCGATCTGCTCACCCAAGCCGCGCAAGCCGATCAATTCCTCTTCGGTGAGGGCCAGCGGCGTCGACATGCGAAGCGCACGCCACTGCTTTCGGTCGAACTCCACGTAGGGGCTCGGCTCGCTAAGCCGCGGCATAGGTCTCAGTGTTGCAGGGGTGGCGCGAGCAGACGCAAAAGCCCCCTGCTTCGGCCCTAAGCCGGGGCTTTTGCGTCTTGTCGCGACCAGCTGATCGCGCGCTGCCGGCGCAGGCAGCTCAGTTGGACAGTGCCGCTGGATAGACTGGCCCCCGTGACTGCCGCACCTGACGCCCGCACTGCTACTGCTCAAAACGCGTCCGTGATGTCTGCCCCGCTCGCCGAGGTCGATCCGGACATCGCCGAGCTGCTGGGCAAAGAACTGGGCCGCCAGCGCGACACCCTGGAGATGATCGCGTCGGAGAACTTCGTACCGCGTGCGGTGCTGCAGGCCCAGGGCAGTGTGCTGACCAACAAGTACGCCGAGGGCCTGCCCGGCCGGCGCTATTACGGCGGATGCGAGCACGTAGACGTCGTCGAAAACATTGCCCGTGACCGCGCCAAGGCATTGTTCGGCGCGGACTTCGCCAACGTGCAGCCGCATTCCGGTGCCCAGGCCAACGCCGCCGTGCTGGCCGCACTGATGACACCGGGGGAGCGGCTGTTGGGCCTCGACCTGGCAAACGGCGGGCACCTCACCCACGGCATGCGGCTGAACTTCTCCGGCAAGCTCTACGAAAACGGCTTCTACGGCGTCGACCCGATCACGCACCTGATCGACATGGATGCGCTGCGGGCGCAGGCGCTCGAGTTCCGCCCGAAGGTGATCATCGCCGGCTGGTCGGCCTATCCGCGGATCCTCGACTTTGCCGCATTCCGGTCCATCGCCGACGAGGTCGGCGCCAAGCTCTGGGTCGACATGGCCCATTTCGCGGGGCTGGTCGCCGCGGGATTGCATCCGTCGCCGGTGCCGCACGCAGAGGTGGTGTCCACCACCATCCACAAGACCCTCGGCGGTGGACGTTCCGGGATGATCCTGGGCAAGCAGGAGTACGCCAAGGCCGTCAACTCCGCGGTTTTCCCCGGCCAGCAGGGCGGCCCGCTGATGCATGTGATCGCCGGCAAGGCGGTTGCGCTGAAGATCGCGGCCACCCCCGAATTCGCCGAACGGCAGCAACGCACCCTCTCGGGCGCGCGCATCCTCGCCGATCGACTGCTGGCCGACGACGTCGCCAAGGCCGGCGTGTCGGTGGTCAGCGGTGGCACCGACGTCCATCTGGTGCTGGTAGACCTGCGCAACTCGCCGCTCGACGGCCAGGCCGCTGAGGACCTGCTGCACGAGGTCGGCATCACGGTCAACCGCAACGCGGTTCCCAACGACCCTCGGCCGCCGATGGTGACCTCGGGCTTGCGGATCGGGACCCCGGCACTGGCCACCAGAGGCTTCGGCGACGCCGAGTTCGCTGAGGTCGCCGACATCATCGCGACGGCCCTTGCCGGCGGCAGCGGTGCCGATATTGCCGGCCTGCGGCAGCGGACGACCCGGCTGGCCAGGGAATTCCCCCTCTACGAGGGTCTCGAAGACTGGAGTCTGGCCGGCGGCTAGCGCCGCACGACACGCCACATCGGCAATTTGAGGGAACCTGTGTACGCGGGTTACAGTTACCGCATGGCACAGAAACCTGTCCCTAACGCGCTGATCCTCGAGCTGGAGCCCGTGGTGGAAGCCGAAATGGACCGCCACCTCAACACCGAGGAGCTCTGGTTCGCACACGACTACGTGCCGTTCGACCGCGGCGAGAACTTCGCCTTCCTCGGCGGCCGCGATTGGGATCCTTCCCAGGCGACACTGCCCCGAACTCTCACGGACGCCTGCGAGATCTTGCTGATCCTCAAGGACAACCTGGCCAGCCATCACCGCGAGCTCGTCGAGCACTTCATTCTCGAGGAGTGGTGGGGCCGCTGGCTCGGCAGATGGACCGCCGAGGAGCATCTGCACGCCATCGCACTGCGCGAATACCTGGTAGTTACCCGTGAGGTCGACCCGACCGCCAACGAGGAGGTTCGGGTCCAGTACGTGATGAAGGGCTATCGCGCCGACAAGCTCTCACAGGTCGAACTCCTGGTTCAGATGGCGCTGTCGGAGCGCTGCTACGCCGTCTTCTGCCGCAACCTAGCGGCGCAGCTCGAGGAGCCGGTCTTGGCCGGGCTCATCGACCGGATCGCCCGCGACGAACAGCGACACGAGCAGTTGTTCGCCAAGCTCGTCGCGCACTGCCTCGAGTACACGCGCGACGAGACCATCGCCGCGATTGCTTCCCGTGCCGCCGACCTGCAGGTGCTCGGCGCTGACATCGACGCCTACCAAGACAAGGTGCGCAACGTCGCCCAGGCCGGCATCTTCGACGATGCGCAGTTGCGCCTGGCGATCTCCGACCGCATCACCGAATGGGGCGTGGCCGGCGAGCCGCAATTGAAGCAATTCGTCACCGGCTAAGGAGAATTCCCGACGTCGGCGCGCCTGCCCTGCAGGCATGTCGCCACCGGAGTAGCGTCGCATCCGATGGCCAGCGACATTCCCAGCTGCCAGGGCGGCACTCCCGGTTACTGCTCCGGTTTTCGTGAAGGCAGGACCGGCCCCGGTCCTGGTGCCGCGGCCCCCGCCGACATGCCCGTGTGGGTCCGCGCGGGCGACTGGGCCTTTTGAAGCCCATAAGCCCATAGGAGCGCTCCGTGACCGATACCCGGACGTATGTGCTCGACACCTCCGTGCTGCTGTCCGATCCGTGGGCGTGCAGCCGGTTCGCCGAACACGACGTAGTGGTCCCCCTGGTGGTAATCAGCGAGCTGGAGGCCAAACGCCACCATCACGAACTCGGCTGGTTCGCTCGCCAGGCGCTGCGCTTGTTCGACGACCTTCGACTCGAGCACGGAAGGCTTGATCAGCCTATTCCGGTTGGCACACAAGGCGGTTCGTTGCGTGTCGAGCTCAATCACACCGATCCGGCGGTGCTACCCGCCGGCTTCCGGACGGACAGCAACGACTCCCGGATCCTGTGCTGCGCGGCCAATCTGGCGGCGGAGGGTCAGCGAGTCACCTTGGTCAGCAAGGACATTCCGCTTCGGGTGAAGGCCGCCGCCGTCGGCCTTGCCGCCGACGAATATCACGCTCAGGACGTCGTGGTATCGGGGTGGTCTGGAATGCGTGAAATCGAGACTGCGCCCCAGGACATCGACGCACTGTTCGCCGACGGCGAGATCGACTTGGCCGAAGCTCGGGACCTGCCCTGCCACACCGGAATTCGGTTGCTGGGCGGCAGCTCGCACGCGCTTGGCCGGGTAACGCCTGCCAAGCGCGTCCAGCTGGTGCGCGGTGACCGCGAGGTGTTCGGGCTGCGCGGGCGTTCGGCCGAGCAGCGGGTGGCGCTGGATCTGCTGCTCGACGAATCGGTGGGCATCGTGTCGCTGGGTGGTAAGGCCGGCACCGGAAAGTCGGCGCTGGCGCTGTGCGCCGGCCTGGAGGCAGTACTGGAGCGACGCACCCACCGCAAGGTGGTGGTGTTCCGCCCGCTGTATGCGGTGGGCGGCCAGGAACTCGGCTATCTACCCGGCAGCGAGAGCGAGAAGATGGGCCCGTGGGCGCAGGCGGTATTCGACACCCTCGAAGGCCTGGCCAGCCCAGCGGTGCTCGACGAGGTGCTCTCCCGGGGCATGCTCGAGGTCCTGCCGCTCACCCACATCCGCGGCCGCTCGTTGCACGACTCGTTCGTGATCGTCGACGAGGCGCAGTCGCTGGAGCGCAATGTCCTGCTCACCGTGTTGTCCAGGCTCGGCACGGGTTCTCGGGTGGTGTTGACCCATGACATCGCCCAGCGGGACAATTTGCGGGTCGGCCGCCACGACGGCGTGGCAGCGGTGATCGAGAAGCTCAAAGGGCACCCATTGTTCGCCCACATCACGCTGCTCCGCAGCGAACGATCGCCGATCGCCGCCCTGGTGACTGAGATGCTCGAGGAGATCACCGGTCCGCACTGAGTGTGCGTGCAGGGCGTTGCCAGTGAACGCAGGGTTTTCGTCGTGAATCGTGGGCTTTGCGCGTGAAGCCACGGCGGGAACTCGGCAATTTTTCCGCCCGGGATTCACCCGCAAAGCCCAGGATGCACACTCGACGCCCAGGCTTCACACTCGACGCCCGGTAGGCTGCCATCGTGCCGAAAAGACCTGACACCCAGGCCTGGCGCTACTGGCGGACCGTCATCGGCGTCGTAGCGGCCGGGGCAGTGCTGGTCATCGGCGGTCTCACCGGACACTTGACGCGCGCGGACAACCAAAATTGCGCGGTGGTGAAGTGCGTTGCGCTGACGTTCGACGACGGGCCGAGCCCGTACACCGACCGACTGCTGCAAGTACTGAAGAACAGCGACTCCAAGGCAACCTTCTTCCTGATCGGCAACAAAGTGGCCGCCAACCCGGGTGGAGCCAAGCGCATCGCGGACGCTGGAATGGAGATCGGTAGCCACACCTGGGAACACCCCAACATGACGACAATCCCCGCCGAGGACATCGCCGCCCAGTTCGCCAAGGCCAACGATGCGATAACTGCTGCAACCGGTCGCACGCCCGCGCTTTTTCGGCCCGCGGGCGGGCTTTCCAACGATGCGGTGCGCCAGACCGCCGGCCGCTTCGGCTTGGCCGAAATACTCTGGGACGTCATCCCTTTCGACTGGGCCAACGACTCGAACACGGCCGCGACCCGGTCGGTGCTGATGCGGCAGATCAAGCCGGGCTCTGTGGTGTTGTTCCATGACACCTATTCGAGCACCGTCGACCTGGTATACCAGTTCATCCCGGTGCTCAAGGCCAACGGATACCACCTGGTGACGGTCAGCGAGCTGCTCGGCCCGCGTGCCCCGGGCAGCAGCTACGGCGGCCGCGAAAACGGCCCCCCCGTCAACGAACTGCATGACATTCCAGCCGGCGAAATTCCGGCGCTGCCCAACACGCCGTCGCCCAAGCCGATGCCCAACTTCCCGATCACCGACATTCCGGGGCAGAACTCCGGGGGGCCGAACAACGGCGCCTAGAAGTGCAGCCCGCTACCTTGATTGGGTGGCGAAAGCGGGCTGGCTCCAAACTTGGGGTGCGCGACGACCGCGTGATCCGGCACCCGCCGGCGTGGAATTCCGAAAGCGCTCCCGCCAGTTGTTGATTCAGTACGCCGGGGAGCTTGCGCTGTCCTATGTCTGTGCCGTCACGGGCGCCGCAGCAATCATGATCCCGCTCAGAAGTCGCACCTCGGGCGCGTTGAACGTCGACTTCGCGCGCAACAACACGCCATTGGTGCTGGTGCTGATCGTGCTCGGGCTCACCATCGTGGCAGTGGCCGGAATGGTGAACTTGGCACCCACCCTGCGGTGGTACGTCAGCGGCGATCAGCCGGATTCGCGCCAACGGGCAACCGCCATGAAACTGGCCGGTCGGCAGTCGGCGATCCTGTTGGCGACCTGGGCGGGGTGCGGGGCAGTGCTGATGCTGGTGAACCACAACGGCGGCGCTTCGCTTCTGCTGCCCATCCTGCTGGGTGTGGTGCTCGGCGGCATTGCTGCCGCGGGCACGGGACTATTGCTGGCACAACGCACCCTGCGTCCGATCATGGTCGCGGCCACGCGCGACTGCGAACCTCGGCTGTCGACACCGGGCGTGCTCGCGCGCCTGGTGTTGATGTGGTTCTTGTGCACTGCGCTCCCCGTCGCGATCATCGCGATCCTGATAATTCTTCGCTCGAACGGCTGGATCATTCCGAAAGACGCATCGGTGGATGTGCCCGTCTTGGTCGTAGTGCTGGCCGCGGTGGTGTTGGGGCTACCGATCATGATTCTGACCTCCCGGTCCATTGCCGATCCGGTCAGCGAGGTCGTCGACGCGATGGCCGAAGTCGAACACGGCAACATCGAGACTTCCGTCGGTGCTTACGAGCGGTCCCAAATCGGGCGTCTGCAAACGGGTTTCAATCGAATGGTTGCCGGCCTCGCCGAACGCGACAGGCTGCGCGACCTTTTCGGGCGCCACGTCGGCACGGACGTCGTCCAGCGCGCCCTCGAGGAGGGCGCGTCGTTGTCGGGCGACGTGGTAGAGGCGGCCGTGCTGTTCATCGACTTGGTGGGCTCGACAAGGTTGGCGGAAAGCCGTCCGCCGCAAGAGGTTGCCGAGGTGCTCAACGACTTCTTCCGGATAGTGGTCGAGGCCGTCGATGAACACAGCGGGCTGATCAACAAATTCGAAGGCGATGCAGCACTGGCCATCTTCGGGGCGCCGCTGAAGATGGCCGATCCGGCATCCGCAGCGTTGGCGGCCGCCCGCACGCTGGCCACCGAACTGCGCCGGCTGCCCGTGGTCGACTTCGGCATCGGCGTGTCGGCGGGCCGAGTATTCGCAGGCAACATTGGAGCCGAAAACCGTTACGAATACACGGTTATCGGTGACGCGGTCAACGAGGCCGCGCGGCTGGCCGATCTCGCCAAAACGTCCGACCGGCGGATCCTGTGCGCCGCCGCGGCCATCGAACGAGCCGACGACGGTGAGCGCGAACGCTGGACGGAATGCTATTCCACCGTGCTGCGCGGACGCTCCGAAGCCACTCAGGTCTCGACGCCGACGGGCCCGGCGTAGGGCGCTATCAGCTCTTGGCGACCTTCAGTGCCGCGATGACGCCGTTGATGACCCCGGCCGAAGCCGCATCGCCGATCGGTGTGGCGCCCATGAATATGGTCACCGGCTTGGTCGCGACCGCGACGATGGTGACGGTGTCCCCCTTGACGTTGCGGGCGGTGTCACCGATCGAGATGTCGGCCTCGAGTCGTTCTGCCGTGACCCCGTCGACCTTGATGGACGACGACTTCGTCGGGCCGAGGCTCGGCGCGGCGTTGGCGTAGCCCGGGCCGGCGGCGATGCACTGCATCAACTTCGACGCCTGCGCAGAAACATTCATGCTGGGCACGAAGTTGGTGACACCGACCTCGGCCTGCATGATCCACTGGCTGGCTCCGGGCACCTCCGCGCTAAGACCCACTGCGCCAATGAGATTCGGGGTCTGGTCGTCCGCGAACGGTTCCCACCCGGGTGCAGCACTGGCCGGGAAGGACAGCTTGCCCGCGCTGATCATGTCGCCGGTGGGCTTGTCGCCGGGGGAGACATTCGGCGTGCAGTCCGTTGCGGTCTGCTCGGTATTGGGCGGCTCCGACGTCGCGGGGCTGGGCCCGGCAGTCGTCGTCGCGGCGTTGGTCGACTTGTTGTCCTTGCCGCCGGCGAACACCAAGATCAACACCAGCGCGATGACGCCCAGCACTGCGATGCCGGCGATGATCAACCACGGTAGCTTCGAGCGATTCGGTGGGGGACCCGGCGGATAAGACCCGGTGGACCAGCCCGGAGGAGCCTGCTGACCGGGTTGCGGGTACTGCTGGGGCGAGTAGCCGGGCGCGCCCGGCTGGTTGACACCACCTTGCGGGTAGGGATAGGTCCCGCCCTGCTGGTAGGGATCGCCCTGCGGGTACGGGTAGCCCTGCGGCTGACCTCCCCACTGTGTTGGGTCCTGCCCATACGGATTCGCTCCGTAGGGATCCTGGCCGTAGGGACCACCCGGAGGAGCCGTCATCGCCGAATCACCCTTACTCACCCTTCGCTCTAAAGACCACCTCCCTTGAGGTGATCACGCGACCGCGTCACGCAATTATGTGCGCAACCTCGCCGTCGCGCTCATCTGACCGACTTACGTCTGGTCCTGGGCCACCTTAGCCATCGCCAGCACGTCGAGCCGGCGGTCCAATTCCTCGATCGAGAGCTTGTCGCCGATCAGGCCGCGGTCGATGACGGTCTGGCGGATGGTTTTGCGTTCCTTGAGCGCTTGTTTGGCCACCGCGGCGGCCTCCTCGTAGCCGATGGCCGAGTTCAACGGGGTCACGATGGACGGCGACGACTCGGCCAGCTCGCGCAGGTGCTCGACGTTGGCTTTCAGCCCGACGATGCAGCGCTGCGCGAACAGCCTCGACACGTTGGTCAGCAGCTTGAACGACTCCAGGATGTTGCGAGCCATCATCGGGATGTAGACGTTGAGTTCGAACGCGCCGTTCGCCCCTCCCCAAGCGACCGCGGCATCGTTGCCGATCACCTGGGCGGCGACCTGTGTCACCGCTTCGGGCAGAACGGGGTTCACCTTGCCCGGCATGATCGAGCTACCCGGCTGCAGGTCTGGCAGCTGGATTTCGGCCAGGCCGGTCAGCGGGCCGGATCCCATCCAGCGAATGTCGTTGGCGATCTTGGTCAGTGACACGGCGATCGTGCGCAGCGCGCCCGACGCCTCCACCAACCCGTCGCGGGCGGCTTGGGCTTCGAAAGAGTTTTCCGCCGTGCGCAATTCGGTGAGGCCAGTCTCGGAGACCAGCGTCTGCACCACCTTGGCCCCGAAGCCGTCCGGCGCATTGACGCCGGTACCCACCGCGGTACCACCGATCGCCAGTTCACCCAGCCGAGGCAGCGTGGCCCGTACCCGCTCGGCACCGGCCTGGATCTGGCGGGCATACCCGCTGAACTCCTGGCCGAGCGTCACCGGCACCGCGTCCATCAGGTGGGTGCGGCCCGACTTGACCACGGTGTGCCACTCGCGGGCCTTGGCCGCCAGCGCCTCGTGCAGTTCTTCGAGCGCCGGAACGAGGTAGCGCACCGCGGCTTCGGTGGCGGCGATGTGGGTGGCGGTCGGGAAGGTGTCGTTGGACGACTGCGACATGTTGACGTCGTCATTGGGATGCACTTGAACGCCGTTGGCGGCCGCGATGGACGCGATCACCTCGTTGGTGTTCATGTTCGAGCTGGTGCCTGAGCCGGTTTGGAAGACGTCGATGGGGAACTGGTCGTCGTGTTGACCGTCGGCGATCTCAGCGGCCGCGGCGATGATCGCGTCGGCTTTTTCCGGTGCCAGCAACCCGAGTTCTTTGTTCACTTGCGCGCAAGCACCCTTCAGCAGGCCCAACGCGCGGATCTGAGTGCGCTCCAAGCCGCGGCCCGAGATCGGGAAGTTCTCCACCGCACGCTGGGTTTGGGCGCGCCACAACGCTTTTGCCGGCACCCGCACCTCGCCCATGGTGTCGTGCTCGATGCGGTATTCGTCAGACATGCGGATCCTTGATTCGGTTAGGGAAGCGGATACTGGGCGTTGGAGTCGCCGGTGAAGTCGATGGCGGAGTACTCATTGAGCTTCGAAAGCCGGTGGTAGGCCTCGATCATCCGCACGGTGCCGGATTTGGAACGCATGACGATCGATTGGGTAGTGCACCCGCCGGGGTAGTAGCGCACACCCTTGAGCAGGTCGCCGTCGGTGACACCGGTGGCGCAGAAGAAGACGTTCTCACCGGAAACCAGGTCTTCGGTGGTCAGCACCCTGTCTAGGTCGTAGCCGGCGTCCAGTGCCTTGTCGCGTTCCGCGTCGTCCTTGGGGGCCAGCTGCGCCTGGATCGCCCCGCCCATGCAGCGGATGGCGGCCGCGGTGATGATGCCCTCCGGGGTACCCCCGATGCCGGCCAGCATGTCGGTGCCCGAGCCCGGCCGGCACGCGGAGATCGCGCCGGCGACGTCGCCATCGGTGATCAGCCGGATCCGGGCACCGGTGGCGCGGACGTCGTCGATCAGCTGCGCATGCCGGGGCCTGTCCAGGATGCACACGGTCATGTCGCGCACCGACAGGTCTTTGACCTTGGCGACTGCGCGAATGTTGTCGGCGATTGGCGCCGTGATGTCCAGCACGTGCGCGGCTTCGGGGCCGACGGCGATCTTGTTCATGTAGAACACCGCCGACGGGTCGAACATCGCGCCGCGGTCGGCCACCGCCAGTACCGAGATGGCGTTGGGCATGCCCTTGCTCATCAGCGTGGTGCCATCGATCGGGTCCACCGCGAAGTCGCAGTCCGGGCCGTCGCCGTTGCCGACCTCCTCGCCGTTGTAGAGCATCGGCGCGTGATCCTTCTCGCCCTCGCCGATGACGACCACGCCGCGCATCGAGACGGTGTTGACCAGTTCACGCATGGCGTCAACCGCCGCGCCGTCGCCGCCCTCTTTGTCGCCGCGGCCGACCCAGCGGCCCGCGGCCATCGCGCCAGCCTCGGTGACCCGCACGAGTTCGAGGGCCAGGTTGCGATCGGGGGCTTCACCGCGCGGCCGTGGCTGCGACGAGCGGTCGCCCTCAGCTGTCATGGTTGTTGATTGTCCCAGAAGCAGATCGGTCGCCTGGATCTGGGCTGTTACCGTTCGGCTGGGATACTCGACGACGTGACCGCGGACCCGACGCCGAACGCCCCGGATACGGCGGCACCCGGGCCCGCACAGGGGCCAGTTCCTAAGCCGGCCAAACCGAGGTTGCTGCAGGACGGCCGGGACATGTTCTGGTCGCTCGCGCCGCTGGTGATCGGGTGCATTCTGTTGGCGGCGCTGGTCGGGATGTGTTCGTTCCAGCCAGGACGCACCCACGAGGGACGCATCCCGTCCTACGACGCGGCGGCGGCGTTGCGGGCCGACGCCGCCACGCTGGGCTTTCCGATCCGCATGCCGCAGTTGCCGACGGGCTGGCGGTCCAACTCCGGCAGCCGCGGCGGTATCGAGAACGGGCGAACCGACCCGTCGACCGGTCAGCGGCTGAACGCGGCGACCTCGACCGTCGGATACATCACCCCTACTGGACGGTATCTGAGCCTGACGCAGAGCAACGCCGACGAGGACAAACTGGTCGGCTCGATTCACCGGTCCGCGTATCCGACCGGTGCCGTCGACGTCGCCGGCACCAATTGGGTGGTCTACCAGAGCAGCGGGCAAGGGGTCGACTCCGAGCCGGTGTGGACGACCGCGCTCACCGGTCCTGGCGGCCGCACTCAGGTCGCGATCACCGGTGCCGGCAGCACCGAGCAATTCCGTACGCTGGCGTCCGCGACGCAATCGCAGCCGCCGTTACCGGCCCGATAGCGCCTCCGAGGAGGGACACCAGTGACTGCACCCGAAGCAGATTTGTCCGGATGGTCGGCGGCACCGTTCAGCGGTGGCGGCTACACCCACGATGTCTATCGCAAAGGTGCCGGCCCCGGGGTGGTGCTGATTCCGGAGATCCCGGGAATCCATCCCGGAGTGCTGGGGCTCGGTAATCACCTGGTGGACAACGGATTCACCGTCGCGATCCCGTCGCTGTTCGGTCAGCCGGGCAAGCCGAAGACGGTCGGCTACACCGCCGCAGTCATCGCGCGGGCTTGTGTGGCAAGGGAATTCGCAGCGTTCGCGCTGAACAAGCAGCGGCCGGTGTCGTCGTTCCTGCGTGCGCTGGCTCGCGACCTGAATGCCTCGACACCGGGCAAGGGCGTCGGGGTGATCGGCCAGTGCTTCACCGGCGGCTTCGCGCTGGCCGCCGCCGTCGACGACAGCGTGCTGGCTCCGGTGCTCAGTCAGCCGTCGGTTCCGATTGCGCTGGCCGCGGCGCATCGCCGTGACCCCGGGCTGAGCGAATCCGAGCTGACCAGCGTTGCCGAGCGGTGCGCCAACGACGGCTTGTGCGCCATGGGGTTGCGGTTCAGCGCGGACAAGATGGCCCCGGGCGAACGGTTCACGGTGCTCAAGGAGCGGCTCGGTGATGCTTTCGAGGTGATCGAGATCGATTCCGGCCCCGGCAACGAAGGCGGTTTCGGCAAGATGGCGCACTCGGTGCTTACCGACGAGGTCCGCGAGGTCGAGGGCCAAGCGGCCTACGAGGCCCGCAAACGGGTGGTCGAATTCCTGACGCAGCGGCTTACCTAGTTGCACTTTCGCGGTCGCAGCCGCCGGAGGCTACTCCGGCGGGGGCGCGGTGACGACGGACGCCAGGTGGGGCTTGGACGCCGCCCTGACCTGTTCGAAAAGGTCGACGTAGTAAGGCAGGCACTCGTCCATGGCCTGCTTGGTGGTGAACAGCGGACGGTAGCCCAGATCGCGCTGGGCCTTCGCGATGGAAAAGTAATTGTCGAGGTAAAGCCGTTCCACCGCAAGGGGTTCCAGCGGCGGCTTGGGTAGCCCGAACTTGAAGTGCAGCCACTGCCACACCTTCATCACATCGCGCACCAGCCGGCCCGATACCCGCATCTTCGGCCACGGCTGCCCGCACGCCGTGACGACCGGCCGCGCGAACTCGAACATGTTGATCGGCTCACCGTCGTTGATGAAGTAGGCCTGCCCGGGGGCGGTGCCGCCCTCCACCAAGTGCTCGGCGGCCAGGATGAAACCGTGAATCAGGTTGTGCACGTAAGAGTTATCCAGCTTGGCGTTCTTGCCGCCGACTAGGACCTTGACGTGGCCGGCGACCACACTTTCGAATAGCTTCCGGAACATGGTCTGATCGCCGCGGCCCCAGATGCCGCTGGGCCGAATGGAACAGGTGAGCAAGCCGTCGACGCCATTCTGGGACAGCACGAACTTCTCTGCGACCACTTTGGTTTCGGTGTAGAGGTCGGCGAACCGGTCGGTGTAGGGCATTGTCTCGTCTCCGCCGGAGATCCGCTTGCCGCCCATCACCACACTGTTCGATGCGGTGTAGACGAACCGCTTAACGCCGGCCTTTTGCCCCTCGTGCACCAGGTTTTTGGTACCGCCCACGTTCACCGAGTAGCTGCGATTGCGGTATTCCTCGGTCACCGAGGAACCGCCCATCAGCTCGATGATCGCCGCGGTGTGGAAGATCGTGTCGATGCCGTCCACCGCCGCGGCGCAGACGGCGACATCGGTGATGTCACCCTCCAGCACCTCCAATTTCGGATGCTGGGGTAGCGGCGACGGCGCGCGATCGAAGGAACGTACCTGGTGTCCGCGATCCAGCAGTGTGGTCACCAGGTTGGCCCCGACGAAACCGGAGCCGCCGGTGACCAGGACTTTGCCGAGGTCGGTTGTCAGCGATGCATCACCCATAGTGTCGCGAAGCATAGCCGAAAATAACTGAAACGTGTTCCAGTTTGGTCGGGAAATTCTCTGCCTCGACGGCTCGGATCACCCTTGCTCGGACTGGCCGCCGCCGAGCGCGTCGGTTATCCGCTGACGGGCGCCGGCCAGATGCTCTTCGCACCTTTTGGCTAGTTGCTCGCCTCTTTCCCACAGTTTCAGCGACGCATCCAGATCTAGCCCACCCTGTTCCAGCAGGCGCACGACTTCGATCAGCTCGTCCCGGCAATCTTCATAGCCAAGCTGACTAATAGGCGTAACCGAAGCGGGCTGAACGCCTTCTTCGTCAGGAACCATCGGTGCGCCCTTCACTGACCGCCGCCACCGCGCCGTCGGCAACCCGAACCCGCAGCCGAGTACCGGCCGGGGCGTCGTCGACCGACCGCAACACCCGCGTCGGCTCGCCGGGCACGGCCGTCTGCACCACGGCATACCCGCGCGCCAACGTAGCCGCCGGACCCAGCGTCGCCAGCCGCGCGGAGAGGTGACCGACACGCTCGGTCTCTGCAGCGACCAACCTGGTGATGTCGCGGCGAATCGCCGACCGGGCCCGGTGGATCTCGTCGGCGCGGGTGGTGATCGCCGTCAGGGGCGCCGCCAACACCGGGCGGCTGCGCAATTGGGCCAGTGTGCGTTGCTCTCGGGACACCCAGTTGCGCAGCGCCTGGGCACTGCGCCGGCGCAGCTCGTCGACGAGCTGTTGCTCGGCGGCGGTGTCAGGGACGACTTTCTTGGCCGCGTCGGTCGGGGTGGCGGCCCGCAAATCGGCGACCAGATCGCACAGCGGATTGTCGGGCTCGTGGCCGACCGCACTGATCACCGGGGTGCGGCAGGCCGCGATCGCACGGCAGAGCGTCTCGTCGGAAAACGGCAGCAAATCCTCCACGCTGCCGCCGCCACGAGCCAGCACGATCACGTCGACGTGCTGGTCTTGATCGAGTTCACGCAGCGCCTCGACGATCTGGGGAACGGCGTTGGGGCCCTGCACGGCGGTGTTGCGGACGGCGAAATGTACCGCCGGCCAGCGGGCGGCGGCCACCGTGGTCACGTCGCGCTCGGCCGCACTCGCGCGGCCGGTGATCAGACCGATCATGTTGGGCAGGAATGGAATTGGCCGCTTGAGCCGCGGGTCGAACAGACCTTCGGCGTCCAGCAGCCGGCGCAGCCGATCGATGCGGGCCAGCAGCTCGCCCACACCCACAGCGCGAATCTCGCTGAGCCGCAACGAAAATGTCCCTCGGCCGGTGTAGAAGGACGGCTTGCCGCACACCACCACCTGGGTGCCCTCGGCCAACTTCACCGGTGCGCTCAGCAGCAGGTCGCGCGAGCAGGTCACGGTCAGTGACATGTCGGCAGCCGGGTCACGCAAAACCATGAACACCGTATTGCTGTTGGGCCGCATCGTGATCTGCGCCAACTGTCCCTCGACCCACACGATGCCCAGTTTGTCGATCCAGCCCGCGACCCGAATGGCCACGGCGCGAACCGGGAACGGATTCTCGGCGGAATTCGGCACCGAATCCAATCGCGTCACTTCGCGTTCGCGCGGGTGATCCTGTTGGCGAGCAGCGTCTGGAACGGGGCGCGGGCCTTGGTGGCCTGTTCGTAGGCCAGCAGGGCTTCGAGTTCGTCGACATGCAGCGATTGCAGCCTGGCCCGCAACTGAGCCAGCGTCAGCGCCGGGTAGTCGAGCTCGGTCGCCACCGCCGGCACCGGAACCGTCGCCTTGGGCCCTGACCTCTTCGACTGCTTGGCGGATATCGGCTCGGTCGGCGGGTCTGACGTGTCGGAAACCGAGTACAACGCGAACCGGCCCTCCGCGCGGCGATCGCCCTCGCCGGCGTCGGGCAGCGCAGTCACAGTCCGGTCGCCTTCGAGCAGATCTTCGTCGAACGTCGCCCACTCCGGCTGCTCGTCCTTTGGCGGGAAAATCGCCTCGAGGGTGCTGTCGCCCTTGATCACCAGGTCAGCCAAGTTTTGCTGAAAACGCATCACCAGGTGCGCGGCCTGACTGGCCAGCGTCATCGGGTACATGAGGATGGTTCGCGGCAGTTTCTTCGTCTCCTCGACGGCGACCGTCGCCGCGCCGACCAATAGCCGAAGCCCATACGGTGCAGTAGCCATGGCCCCAAGCCTGCCTCAAGCGGCCGCTAACGCCAAGCTGAGGGCCGTGACCTGGCCGGCCTGTGCCGGCAGTCAGTACCCTGAATGTCATGCCACCCACTGTCGACATGGGGATTCCCGGTGCGAGCAGCTCCGTTGTCGACGGTCCGGTCCGTAAACGGGTGTTGCTGGCCGAGCCGCGCGGCTACTGCGCCGGGGTGGATCGAGCCGTCGAGACGGTCGAGCGCGCGCTGGAGAAGTACGGGCCGCCGGTCTACGTGCGCCACGAGATCGTGCACAACCGGCACGTGGTCGACACGCTGGCCAAGGCCGGTGCGGTGTTCGTCGAAGAGCCCGACCAGGTTCCCGAGGGTGCCATCGTGGTGTTCTCCGCGCACGGTGTCGCGCCGACGGTCTATGCGGCCGCCGCCGAGCGGAACCTGCAGACCATCGACGCCACCTGTCCGCTGGTCACCAAGGTGCACAACGAGGCCAGGCGCTTCGCGCGCGACGACTACGACATCCTGCTGATCGGCCACGAGGGCCACGAGGAGGTCGTCGGTACGGCGGGGGAGGCGCCCGATCACGTGCAGCTCGTCGACGGCGTCGAAGCCGTGGCCGACGTGACGGTGCGCGACGAGGACAAGGTCGTTTGGTTGTCGCAGACCACGTTGTCGGTGGACGAGACGATGGAGATCGTCGAGCGCTTGCGTGAGCGGTTCCCCAAGTTGCAGGACCCGCCCAGTGACGACATCTGCTATGCGACCCAGAACCGTCAGGTCGCGGTCAAGGCGATGGCGCCCGAGTGTGAGCTGGTGATTGTGGTCGGTTCGCGCAATTCGTCGAACTCGGTGCGCCTGGTCGAGGTGGCGCTGGGTGGCGGATCGCGTGCCGCCCATCTGGTCGACTGGGCCGACGACATCGACCCGGCGTGGCTGGAGGGCGTGACCACGGTGGGCGTCACCTCGGGTGCGTCGGTTCCCGAGGTGCTGGTGCGTGGGGTGCTGGAACGGCTGGCCGACTGCGGTTTCGACGTGGTGCAGCCGGTGACGACGGCCAACGAGACGCTGGTGTTCGCCCTGCCCCGGGAAATCCGGAAAGTGCTCTGAGCCGGCTTAGAAGTCGTACTCCCAGGATTCGGCCTGGTGTCGGCGTGGGCCGCGGGGCCGGCCCCGGCGCGCGGCCCGCGGGGCGGCCGGCCGGTCGTCCCGCGATCCGCGGGAGCGGGCCGGCGGGATCGGGGGGTGGGGCGGGGGGGGGCCCG
>NZ_LZSG01000040.1 GCF_001665395.1 Mycobacterium sp. 1164966.3 | reverse complement strand
CGTTCCGGGGTGGTCAACACGTCAAAGGACAACTCACACAGGCGTTCCAGCTCAGCGTCGAGCACGTTAAAGACCTCCACGATCTCCTCACGACTGCTCGAACCCATGCCCCAAACTCTACGAAGCACCACCGACAAGAATCGCAATCGTGTGACCACTGAAACTAAAGTGACACAAGGGATTACAGTGCGCGGAACCCCCCTAGCCGACCCGCCGTCCCTCGGTACCGTCGATCCCATTTTCGTCGAGCGCTTCCTCGAGTAGGTCGCCTACGCGATGACATTCCCACAGGCTCAATACATTTGACAACATCTGCAGCGGTGCACGCACGCTCTCGTCACCCTTGATGCGCGGATCCGTGTGACTGCTCGGTGCCGAGCCTCCGAATCGCCTATGGATCAACGCGGGTACGTCCAGCAGCCAGGCCACGCCCATCGAAGCGGCATAGAGCACGGTGTGCCGGACTAGCCGGTCGGCGTCAAGATGAGGGCCGCCGCAACGACGGACTTCGGCGACGAACGAATGCAGCAACTCGTCGAGATGCCGGTTCCACAAGTCGGTTTCGGCGCCGGACATGGCTCCCCAGATGGCCATGCCCATGTTCATTTGGCTGACGCATCCCCAATCCATCAGGCCGCAGTGCAGCACGTCGTCGTTGTCGCGCCAAAACCATGCGTTGTCGACGTTGGCGTTCCAATGGCACAGCGCAACGTAGTCGTCGTCAGCGGCAAGTTGGTCCAGGACGAAGCCATTGTGCTGCATCAGCCGCGGCGCCTCGTCGCGCAGTCGGGCCAGGAAAGCCGAATCCACATTGGCGGGCAGCAGGCCAGTATGGGTCTCGACTAATTCGGCGAGCTGGCTCAACCGCCGGTCCAGCATGTCCATGCTCATCGGTGCCCGCTCACCCACCGTCGCGGCACGTAGGTCCAGCGGAAAGTGCGCAGTCGAGCTGGCAGGCAGGTGACCAGACCGATGCCAGCCAGCAAGGCGGGCCACCGTTGTGAGCAGCGCGCGATAGTGCTCGACGGGTTCGGGCATCTCGTAATCGAGGCACTTGTGATATTGGTGTTCGATTCCGTTGGTGCCGAACCGGATTCGCTCGGTAATCAGCACTCCCGTCCCGGTAGGGCGGTGGTAGTCGCCGAAAAGCACATCGGGTACTGCGATAGGAAATCCAGGTGCCTGTGACAATGCCGCGAAACGTACCTCCGACTCCATCTGCGTCTTCCCGCGGTCACGTGCGGGATCGCTGAAATCGCGGGAGAACTTCACGAACAACTCGGTGTGCAGTCCGGGCAACGGCTTGTCGTATTCGACCGACAGGACAACCTTGCGTCCGGTGCTGCCACCGGCGAATTTGCGAAAATCTGTGATGCTCCTGACGGCGTTGTCCGCGCTCAGCACACCCGACATCCGGAATGCGTCGGTGAGAAATTTTGGCCCACCGTTCCGCAACGCTTCGGGGTCGGCAGGAATCGCCTGCCCGAACCGATCGCCGGTGACCCAACGGTCAGTCTGTGCAGCCATACTCACCAAGTCTGTTCGGCCGCGCGTACCAACATGTGGTTGACCGCAACCCTGCGGTCACGGGTCACCATATAGAGCACCGCGTCCGCGATGTCTTCCGGTCGCAATTTGACCATTCCGGCAGTCCGCTGCTTGAACGCCTCCCGCGCGGGCGCGGCCAGGTGATCAAAGATCTCGGTGTCGACGGTTCCCGGGCTCACCACGCCGACGCGGACCCGCTTGCCCAGCAGTTCTTGGCGGAGGCCTTCACTGAAGGCGTTCACACCGAATTTGGTCAACGAGTAAACCGCGGTGTCCGGCCTGGCAACCCACCCCCCAGTCGAGCCGATGGTAACCAAATCGGCTACCCCGCGCGGGGAGTCCGCTGCCGCGTCGATCAGGTGGGGCAGTGCCGCCCGGGTGGCATAGAGAACGCCGTGAACGTTGACGGCCACCATGTCATCCCAGTCTTGCAGTACAGCCTCGGCCGACGGCCCTGAATGCATCACACCGGCGTTGTTCACCACAATGTCGAGGCGCCCCAGCTCCCCGACGGCATGCTGCACCGCCTGCGATACCTCGCCGGAGTCCGTGACATCCGCTGGCACGACAAGCGCTGTGCCACCCGATGATTCGACCTCGGCCAGCAGATCCTGCAACCGATCCGCCCGGCGCGCCAACAGGGCCACCGCCGCGCCCTGTGCAGCCAAAGCCTTGGCGGTCGCGGCGCCGATGCCGCTGCTGGCACCGGTCACCAGTGCTGCGGTGTCGGCAAGTGCCGGTGTCATGTCGAGGCCCCGGTTTGCCAAGCGGCACCCAGTATCTCGCCCAGAACATAGTCATTGTCCTCACCGAGGTCGGGTGCGCCGCGTTCAATCCGTGCGGGGTTTCGTGTCATCCGCCAAGAAGGTCCCAGTATCGGACGCTGGCCCTCCCGGTGGTCGGAAACGAAACGCAACAACTCGCGATCCCAGAGCCGCTGGTCGCTGATGACATCGACGGCCGTGGCGCTCTTGGTTGCCGCTACACCCGCCATCCGCAGACGATGCGCGAGTTGCTCTGCCTGGTGGTTTCGCGTTAACGTCGCGAGCTCGGCGTCGAGCGCCACACTCGCAGCGCGCCGGCCGCTCATCGTCGGGTAGCGTCCGGCCAGGGCACCGGCGTTGAGCACGCCGCAAAGCTCTTGCCACTCACCGTCAGTGGCTACAGCCACGCTGACCCAGGAACCATCAAGGCAGGGGTAGCAACCGTGTGGACACATGTCGGGATGGTCGTTGCCGCTGGGCTCGAGCTCCTTGCCGGTGAGACTTTGCTCCAGCAGACAGTCCCCGATCATCGCGGAAAGAGTCTCCACGGCAGAGACATCGACGAATTGCCCTGCGCCGCAACGTTCGCGATGCAACAGCGCGACGACGGCCGCAAATGCCGCCGCCGCTCCGACCGTGGAATCGCCGTAACGCATGCTCATCCCGAGGGGAGGTCCACCGGGGTAGCCGACCAGGGCAGCCAGCCCCGCCAGGGCGGCGAAAGATGGCGCATAGCCGGTTTGATGGCCCAGCGGGCCGTCGTTGCCCCACATCTTGATCGACACCGAGATGATGTCCGGCTTGATCAACTTCAGCTGGTCGTATCCCAGGCCCTGTCGTTCCATCGCGCCGGGACGAAGGTTGTTGATGACGATGTCGCTGCGAGCGACCAGATCGCGCAACAGCGTCATACCATCGGCCGACTTGATATCGAGGTCGATGCTGAGGATCTCGGGGTTGATGCTCAGGAAGTATGGGGCATGGTTGATGTCTGTTCCGCCATAGGCGCGCATCTCCTCTGGACTGCCGGCCGTCTCGACCTTGATCACCTCAGCCCCAAGCAGCGCCAACAGCTTTCCCGCGTACGGGCCGGCCCACACCTTGGTGAGCTCGACGACGCGCACCCCTTCCAACGGACCACCACGGCGACGCATGGGAACTTTGAGCTGAGGTGCTTTGACCGCAGCGGGCGTGCGCGGCAAGTCCAGCGTGCGTACGACATCCGCGGTGTGCTGGCCGAGAGACGGTGCCGCAGAGCTGATCTCCGCCGGCGATTCGCTCAGCGCGTAGGGAACGGTGGGATACGCGGCGGCGCCCAGTACCGGGTGGATCACTTCGCGGAAGAAGCCGCGGTGCCGGTATTGCGGCGAGTCACGCAGATCCGCGGCGTCGTTCACCGGGACCAGCGGCACGTTCAGTCGCTGTGCTTGCTCTGCGACGGAATCTTTGGTCAACCCCTTGACCCAGACTGCGAACCCACGCTGAAAGGTGACGACTTTTTCGGCAGTGACGGAGAACTCCAGCCAGTCGTCGTCGAAGTCGTCGAGCCACTCCGGCTGACCCATCAGTGCCTTGATGCCAAGCCAATGTGCGCGACTGGTCATGTACAGATAGACAAAGCCGTCGGCACAGGCAAAAAACGAGGCCGGTCCCTGCTGGTCGTAGTCGTCCCGGGTGCCACGTGCGGGAACCTCACCGGTGACGAAGCGGCCCAGGATGCAATCGGCGCGAGAGACCAGCACCGCATGTTGCGAAATGTCGATGCACTCTCCCGCGCCGGTGTGCAGCCGTCCGAACAACGCCGCCGCGATGCACAGCGCCGCATCCAGTCCCGCTTCGTAGTCGGCGAGGAATCGGCCGGGCCCCTGCAGCGGCGGCCGGGCCGGGTCGGCATGGCTGGGCGTGTGATAGCCCCACCCGCTGGCATGGAACACGTTGATGCTCTTGGAGTTACCGAACTCAGCACCCGCGCCACGGCCGAAAGGTGTAATCGAGCAGAACACCACATCCGGGTGCTGTTCGGCGCGGTCCGTTGCGCGGTCGTCGACAACCGCGTCAGCCGTCGCGATGAGTCGAGTCAGTTCTTCCGAGGCGGCATCGAGCTCGACCGACGACTTGTTCGTATTCAGGTAGGCGAACAGGGCACTGCCCTCGAGGCCCGCGTCACGCCCGACGATGGGTGCCATCCTCCTGGTGGGGCTGCCTCGTCCTGGCGCCTCCACCTTGATGACTTCGGCGCCGAAGTCGGCCAGCAGCTTGCCGCAGTACTCCCCCGCGACAGACTCAGCCAGTTCGACGATCCGGATACCGGACAGTGCCGACATGCGTGGCTCAGGGCTTGTTTCGCCCGGAACGGCTCAGGCGCCACTCTGGCGGAAAGTTCATGTCGTTGTCCTTCACCACATTGTTGAGGCCCTTGCTGAAAGTGCCCTCGGTGAGGTCGACTTCGTTGTCCCGGTCGTTCGCGATCATCGGCAGCATCCCTTCGACCATGCCGGTCAGCAGACTGCCGAAGTATTCACCCTTGTGCTGCTTGTATAGCTCCAGGAACGTCTTCTGCACCGCGACTGTGTCCGTCGGGCGTGACCGTGAACATGCCATCGCGTATTTCAGTGTCTCGTCTTCCAGCTTCTCGCGAGGCACCACGCTGTTGACAAAACCGCATTCGTACATCTCCTTGGCGCTGAACGGCCTTCCAGTGAACAACATTTCGGAGAACTTCCGCAGGCCCATGGTCTCCGCCCACCACCACAGCCGAGGTCCCCAGCCGACGTAGCGGAAGGCCGGGTGCCCGAAGAGCGCGTCTTCCGACGAGATCACCAGATCGGCGTCGCCGGCCTGGTAGAAGTGCCACCCGTAGCAGTAGCCCTTGGCCTCGATGATGCTGACCTTGCGGAGTTCCTGTAGTGGGCGGTTTCCGGCGCGCGCCTTGGCATAGAAGTCGGTGACGGTGGACAGATAGCGGTATGACCCGCCGGGCGGGTATTTGACGTCGTCATCGTTGATGGCGAGTTCGTGCAGCAGCGGCATACCTGGGTTTTCCAGCATTCCGCGCTGTTCGGGGAGGTCTCCGCCACTACCGAAATCTTCACCCTCGCCGCGGATTACCACCACCTTGACGTCGTCGTCGACATTGCACTTGTGGATCAAGTCGGCATAATTCTGCCGCATCCCCAACGTGGTCGAGTTCTGCGCGTCGGGACGGTCGAACGTAATGTAGGCGATTCTGTTCTTGACGTCCTTCTCGAACTTGATGTACTGCTCGGCTTCCTTCTTCATCTCTTCGTAGTCGTATTCGGGCATGTGTTTTCTCCTATTTGAGTAAGGCGCCCGCGTCGACGGGCAGCGAAACGCCGGTGATATAGCGGGATTCGTCGGAGGCGAGGAACAAGACGGCGTTGCTGATGTCGATGGGTTCTACCCAGGGCACCGGCAGCGTGTGCGTCATCTGCGAGAACGGGGCGAAGTCCTCCGACCCCGGGTTTTCCAGATCCGGGCGGAACAGCCGAAACGTCAAGTCGTTCATGGTCATCGGCGTGTTCACCTGGCTGGGGTGAACGGAGTTGACCCGAATGCTGTGCTGGCCCAGCTCAACTGCGAAAGAGCGCATCAACCCCATCACACCGTGTTTGGCTGCGATGTAGTGACCGGTGTAGGCGAGGGCCTTGTGTGATCCGACAGATCCGGTGAGCACAATGGAGCCGCCTCGTCCCCCGGCGATCAGGTGCGGCACACCGGCTTTTACCGTCTTCCACACGCCGGAGAGGTTCACATCGATCATGTCCTGCCAGATGTTTTCGGGAATCTTGTGCAGTTTCTTGCCGATCGTGCCGATTCCCGCATTGGCGACGATGATGTCGAGCCGGCCGAGCTGCTCCACACCGCCGTCCACCGCGGCCTTGAGGGCGTCGTAGTCACGCACATCGACTTGAGCGGTCACGATGCGGCGGTCCTGGGCCTTGACCAAGTCGGCCGTCTCGGCCAGGTCGGCCGGCGTCGACGGCGGGTATGCCATGTTCTCGATTGGCGCGCAGATGTCAACGGCGATGATGTCGGCGCCCTCCTGGGCCAACCGCACCGCGTGGCTGCGGCCCTGCCCGCGGGCGGCCCCGCTGATGAACGCAACCTTGCCCTCGACCCGGCCCGTCATGACGCCACCTGCGCCGGCATGGTCTCCCAGCCGCGCACCGTCGACGTCGGACTGAGCGTGGCTTGAGACAAATCGACCTCCCACTCGGGGAACCGTTTGAGAATCTCCTCCAAGGCGACCCGGCCTTCCAGGCGCGCCAGTGCTGAGCCCAGACAAAAATGTGTCCCGACGCTGAAGGTCAGGTGCGGCCGGGCCACCCGATGGATGTTGAACTCGCAGGCATCGGGCCCGAACTGACGCTCGTCGCGGCAGGCCGAGCCGATGAGGTTGATCATCACGCTGCCCTCGGGGACGGTCCGTCCGTAGAAGGCGGCGTCGCGAGTGACATAGCGAGCCGTGTGCGGTGCCGGCGGCTCGTAGCGCAGCAGCTCCTCGATCGCTTGCGGGATCAGCCCGGGGTTCGCGACGAGTTCGCGACGCTGATCGGGGTGCTCCGCGAGAACCTTTCCCGCCCAACCGATCAGACGCGTCGTTGTTTCGTTGCCCGCGCCGGCGACGACGTTGAGGTAGACCAGAATCTCGTCCCGCGTCAGTCGCCGTGTGGTGCCGGTTTCATCCACGAATTCGACGTTGAGGAGTTCGGTCATGATGTCGTCGGATGGGTTCTCCGCGCGCCAATCGATGTAGGCGGCGAACTGCTCGCCAACCGACAGGCCTTTCTCCGCAGCCTGCATGGGCTTGCCGGCCTCGGTGCGCAGCTGCGCGTTGGCCCGATCGCGGATGTACTCCTGATCGTCTTCGGGGATGCCGAGCAAGGCACTGATGACTTTCATCGGCATCGTCGCACCCAGGTCGGTGACGAAGTCGAAGCGGCCCGATCCCACCAGCGGATCCAGCGCCTGAGCGCAGAACTGCCGGATCATCGGCTCCAGCGCGCTGATCTTGCGCGGGGTGAACATGCGCGAGAGCAGCTTGCGGTGCACGTCGTGAATCGGGGGGTCTTCGAAGATGAGCATTCCCGACGGGATCTCGAGAT
The DNA here is from genome assembly GCF_001665395.1 of Mycobacterium sp. 1164966.3. Lineage (GTDB taxonomy): Bacteria > Actinomycetota > Actinomycetes > Mycobacteriales > Mycobacteriaceae > Mycobacterium. Next base: position 124,112 of record NZ_LZSG01000040.1, on the reverse strand, counting down.
TGGCCTTGATCAACTCGAGGATCGCGCCGCGCGCAGAGCTGAACGTGACGTGGTCGACCAGCGCCGTGTTGACATCGGCGAACCGGCTCACCGCGAAGAAGTCGTATTCGGCGTTGTAGTAGAGCGGCGCCTCGTCGCGCAGCCGCGCGAACATCGGATACGGGTCGGCGATGAGCTCGACATCGTATGGATCGAATCGAACGTGGCTCTCGGTGCTCGTGGTCACGAAATCCCTCCTACCGCTTGTGGTTCCGCTGCAGTCAGCCAGACGCACGGGATGGTGCTTTCGGGCGGCGCCTGGCCGGACGTTGTCCGCCGGCCCGGGTAAGCCGCCCCTTGTCCGGACTCTTCAGGATGCCGGTGGCGATCGCCGCCAAGATCCCGTCGAGTTGCTCGGCGCTCTGGATGATCCGGTCGCCGTGGGCGACCCGCTGCAGCAGACCGTTGATGAAGGTCAGCGTGATGTTGCTCAGATCCTCCACCACAGCCGATTCCAACTGAGCGCCATGCGGCATCAGCTGGACCAAAATCTCCCGATGCAGCTTGGTGAATCCGTCGGTGGCCTGTTGCATGATCGCGGCCAGCGCCGGATCGCGAGTGGCCTGCATGGTCAGCTCGTATCTGGCTTTGGTGCGGGATAACTGGGGCTCACTGCCGGCTTGTATGACCACCTGCGATAACCGCGAGGGTGACGGATTGTCGCCCCGGCCGTCGGCGCCGTCGACCACGGATTGCAGGCTAGCCAGGTCGAGCTCCGCCAGCCGCTCTGCGACGGCCCGCAGCAGCGCCGAGCGGGTGCGAAAGTAGAACGACGTGGTGCCGTCGGGCACGGCGGCCTTGCGGTCCACCTTCAAATGGCTCAGCCCCTTAGCACCATCGTCGGCCAACAGCTGAATCGCCGCGTCGCACAGATCCCGGCGGCGCTCCACTGGATTTGGCTTTCGCCGCTGGGATGCGACGTCGGCGCGTTGGGCCATGCGGCGGAAACTTTCCTCGTTGTGGTGGGTCCGGTGCCTGGACCGAGAAGCTTACTCTATGTTCGTAGTGTGAGCAAAGGGCAGTCCGTGGTACAGCGGTTCTCCTGTGTCGCTTGGTGAAAATCGGCGTGCGACACGCCGCTTCGGGCGGCGTGACGGGTGGCCACGGTCGTCTACCTTGAGCTGAGTTGCGCGACGGGAGGCCGGGCAGTGAGCCAAAGCCGAATCGAGGGCAGGGCTCACCACGGGATAGCGGCGGTCGTCGTCCTCGGCACACTGTTGTGTGGCTGCCACTCGACCACCCATCACCCGCGCGCCGCGTCCAGCACCACCAAGACCACGACCGCATCGTCGCCACCGCCGGCGGCGACGATGACCTCTTCGATGGCGCCTGCGCCGCGGATTCGGACATTGCCCGTTCGGCCGGTGCAGAGGTCAAAGATGACCACACCCGACAAGTGCCCCGCCACCGACCCGAACGCCCCTGTCGCACCGACCGACGTCCTGGTCACCTGTGACCTTGCCCGAACCAACCTTTACACATTGGGTCCAGAGACGATGCAGCTGACGCTGACGAGGGTGGACCCACCCACGCCATTGACGGCGGATTACTTCGAAGTGCATCTGACCATGGACCCGTCGTCGGCGGCTGCCTGGGCGTCGTTCACCACCGACCACCTGCACGCCCACATCGCCTTCGTCCGCGACGATCTCGTGCTAGAGGCACCGACCATCCAGGAACCGGTCACCTCCGGACAGATTGCGCTGACGACCCAAACGGCACCCGCGGCCGACGAATTGGCCCGGCTCGCGGGCCAACCTGGATGAGGCCGCTCGGTATTGGATTTTTGAGCGTATTCGCGCTTCCACCAATAGAATTCGTAACTCTTGCGGCGGACCTTGGCTGTCGGCACATCTCCACGGTTATGCAGGGAGTGCCATTGCTGCCGCTGGGCTATCCGCCGTACTCGCTGCGACATGAAACCGGAATGCGGAGGGAATTGCTCGCTGCGATGACGGATCGCGGCGTGACCATCACACTCGGCGACGGGTTTTTGGTGCTGCCGGGCGCTGAGACGAGCACGCACGCTGCGGATCTCGACGTGTTGGCCGAGCTCGGTGTTCCGCGGATAAACGTCGTCAGCCTGGACCCCGATCTCGGGCGCACGTTCGACCAGTTCGCGGTGCTCGCCGAACTCGCCGCCCAGCGTGGCATCCAAACCGTCGTCGAACCTGTGCCCGGCCTGACCGTCGGCGATCTATCCACTGCGCTGGCCGCATTGGCGCATGTAGGCAGACCGGACTTCCGCCTGTTGATCGACACCATGCACCTAGTGCGATCTGGATCGGGGGCAGCCGACTTGGCCGCACTGAATCCCGATTACATCGGCTACGCCCAGCTCAACGACACCACGCTGCGACCACGCATAGACAACTACATGGAGGAAGCCATGTATGAACGCATGCTTCCCGGGGAGGGCGAACTGCCGCTGCACGCCATCCTCGCCGCGCTGCCCAGCGACATCATGATGGAACTCGAAATTCCGCAGCGCTCACTGGCATTGGCCGGAGTCAGTCCGGCTGATCGTCTGCGCCCCGGTGTCGAAGCGGCGCGACGGTTGTTGTCCGAAGTCGCGGACTGATTCAGCTCGGCTCACGCAGCGGGAGGCCGGCCGCGCGATAGATCGCGTCGATGACGGTCATGTTCTCGACCGCGTCTTGCGGCGTCGTCCGCACCGGCTCGCCGCGCCGGACGGCGGCGACGAACGCGTCGAGCTGGTAGGCATAGGACGGTCGGCGCCCGAGACGTTCGACGCGTTTGCCGTTTGGCGATCGGACGGCGAGCCGATGGTAGAACTGCGGCATCACGGGATTGAAAACACGCAGCTCGCCGCGTTCGCCGACGACCTTCGCGCCGATCTGCAGCAGGTGCTTTGACCACATCGAGCAACGGACCTGCCCGGTGTGCCCGTCGGCAAAGCGCAACTCTGCCGTCATCGCGCGGTCGACCTGAGGATCGCGCAACTTCGCCTGCGCGGAAACGACTTCCGGGGTGGAACCGCCGAAGGTGCGGGCCATGTGGACCGCATAACAGCCCGCATCCATGGTGGCGCCGCCGGCGAGCGAATAGTTGTAGCGGATGTCGGAGAATCGCGGAAGCGGGAAGCACAGGGCCGCCTCGACCCGCCGCAGCTTCCCCAGCTCGCATGAGGCGATGATCTCCTCGACGCGCAGGGCCAGCGGATGGTAGCGATAGTGAAACGCCTCCATCACGACGCGATCCGACGCCGCGGAAAGCTCCGCGATCTCGCGGGCCTCGACAGCGTTTGCGGTGAAAGGCTTTTCGCACAGCACATGCTTTCCTGCGGCCAGGGCGGCTCGAGTCCACTTGCCGTGCAAGCCATTCGGCAACGGGTTGTACACGGCGTCAATTTCCGGGTCGGCGATCAGCGCGTCGTAGCTGCTGTGCACCCCGGCAATACCGTGTTTTGTCGCGAAAGCTTGGGCGCGTGCCACATCGCGTGCGGCCACCGCTGCCACAACGGCTTCGGGGTTGTCTTTGGCCGGGTTGACCACCGCCATGGGCGCGATGCGTGCCGCACCCAGGACGCCGATCCGCAGCGGACCCGCTTGTCCAGTCACGAAGTGAACGCTAGCAGCCGCCGGGTCAACGACGCGCGAAAGCGGGGGCACGCTCGGGCCGCACCCCGACCCCGATGAAGTACGCGGGCACGAACGACAGCCAGGGCAGTCGTTGCACCAAGCCGAGCAGGGCCGTCGGAGGGGTGGGGTCCGCTCCCCGCAGCAGTGGCCCGAGCAGCGTCCGCTGCAGCATCCGTTGCACTGCTTGGGTGACGGCGGTGGGAAATAGCCGGCGTCGGCGGACCGCCGCCAGATCGCGTTCGGTGACGTGGTGCCGGCGCAACGGTTCGGCCAATACCGTCGCCGCCGCGACGGCATCTTGGACAGCCAAGTTGATGCCGACACCGCCCAGTGGAGACATCGCGTGCGCGGCATCGCCGATGCACAACAGCCCGTCGACGTGCCAGCGATGCAACCGATCTACCCGGACGTCGAGATGCTTGACGTCGTCCATGGATTCCAGCGCGGCCACGGAATGGGTCATATCGGGTAGCAACGCGCCGACGTCGCGCCGGAATGCTTCAATGCCCCGCGCCCGCAGTTGGCCATCCGTGCCCTTGGGCCCGAGATAAGCGATCTGGTAATAGCCTTCGCGCGGAATGACGCCGAGCGCCTTGCCGGGACCGACCCGAGGCAGGAAGGAGAACTGGGTGTCTTCCTCGTGCGGAAGCCGGAACCACCAGACGTCGAAATTGACTGGGTATTCGTGTCGCTTCAACCCGGCTTCGTGCGGAGCGATCGACCAGCGACCGTCGCACGCAACGGTCAGTTCGGCTTTCAGCTCGCCGGCACCCTCGGGTCCCTTGTAGTGCACCCCGGCAACCCTGCCGGCCTCCCACAACAGACCGGTGGCTTCGGTGTTCATTCGCAACATGAAAGTGGGCTCGTCTTTGGCGGCCTCGGCCAGGAGCTTCAACAAGTCCCATTGCGGCACCATTGCGACAAAGGGATGCGGTTGACGCAAACGTCCGAAATCGACGTACGTCACCGAGCGGCCGTCGGCCTCGAATGTCGCCTTGTGCACTTGGGTGTGCGGCAGAGCAGCGAAGCGTTCCCACAGGCCCAGCTCGTCGAGCAGCCGCATCGTCGTCGGATGCACCGTGTCACCGCGAAAGTCGCGCAGGAAGTCGCCGTGCTTCTCGAGCAGGGTGACCTCGACGCCTGCCCGGGCCAACAGCAGCCCGAGGACCATTCCGGCCGGGCCGCCGCCGATTATCGCGCATGTGGTCGAATCAGCCATCGTCGCTCAGCATACGGGCCAGTCAACCGGCCGCCACAACGCGCAAGCCGTTCCACACGAAACCGCTTCCCGCACAACGCACAATCTCACGAAGGCAAGTCGACTTCGTAGACCGAGACAGGATCCAGGATCACGCCGTTGTCCTGCACGTAGCGCTCCCACAGCTCGAGGAGCTCGGCCAGCTTGTCGGGTTGTGAGCGCGCGAGATCGTCGATCTCGCCCGGGTCATTCGAGAGGTCATAGAGTTGCCAGGTGCCCGGTCCATACGGCGGCGGCAGGTAGAGCGCCTTCCAGTTGCCCTGTCGGATGGCGCGCCGGCCGAACAACTCCCAACCGGTACCGGTGTCGCCGTCGTGCACCGCATCGGTGGTCCGCGACAGATAGCCCACCAGTGAGCGGCCACGCATGCCCACCACTTCGCGGCCATGGTAGGTGCTGGGGTGTGCGGTGCCCGCGAGTTCCAGCACGGTGGGGGCGATGTCCATGACCGTCGCGAACGCGGTACCGATTTCCTGCTGCCGGGCGAAGCCGGGCCAGGTGACGAAGCCGACGACACGGATCCCGCCTTCGGTGGTGAATGCCTTGTGCAGACGTGACGGCGCGGTGGCGGCCTGTGCCCAGCGCGGGCCGTACCAGATATAGGAAGTGGGCTCGCCGAGGTTGTCGAGGCTGTTGTCGCAATACTTTTCGATCTGTGCGGCGATCTGCGGGCCACGCAGCGGCATCGCCTCGACGATCGCGCCTTCTGCGCCATTATCGGACAGAAAGATTACGACCGTCTCGTCAAGTTCACCGGTCTCGGTCAGGTAGTCGATCACCCGCCCGATGTTCCAATCCATGCGCTCGACCATGCCGGCGTAAACCTCCATACTGCGTGCCGAGCGCGCGCGTTCGTCGGCCGTCATGTCCGTCCACTCGGGGGCGCCATCGGCCACGACCGGGTGCGGCGTGACATCGGGCTCGCATAGGCCCAGTCGCTTCAGCGCGGCCAAGCGGGCGTCGCGTAAGGCGTCCGGCCCGGCGTCGTAGCGGCCGTGATACGTCGCGACGGATTCTCGAGGGGCTTGTAGCGGCCAGTGCGGCGCCTGAAAGGGCAGGTAGGCGAAGAAGGGCCGGTGGTCGCCGTCGGAGCGTTCCCGGAAGTAGCGCAACAAGGTATCGGTAAAGGAGTCCGACGAGTAGAAGTCGTCGCCGACCGTGACAAATCGGTCGTCTTCGGTGTAAAGCGTTGGCACCGGGGAGAACCCGCCACCCTGTGCACCGCCATAGTGGCTGGCACCGGCCGGCAGCAGGGCGAACGAACGCTCGAATCCTCGCGCCCACGGTGAGGTCTCGATCGTGTCGCCCAGGTGCCACTTGCCCGACATCAACGTGAGATAGCCGCCGTCGCGCAACAGCTCGGGCAGGGTCACCACCCGATCGTTCAGATAGCCTTCATAGCCTGGTGCGCCGGCGAATTCGGGGAGCGCGACCTCGAGCATCGTGCCGATGCCGGCGATGTGGTGGTCGGTGCCGGTCAACAGCATCGCCCGAGTGGGTGAGCAGGCCGGCGCCGAATGAAAATCGGTGAGGCGGCATCCCGCGTACGCCAACCGGTCCAGGTTCGGCGTGTTGATCTCGCCGCCGAACGCGCCGATATCGGAAAATCCGAGATCGTCTGCCACTATGACCAGGAAGTTGGGACGCTTCATCTCCATGACGATAACGAGCCCTCGATTGGTAGCATGAGCTACCATCCGCATCTCGGTAAGCCCTGATCAGGATCGTTCAATGCCGCTAGCTGTGGGAACGGTGGTCGCCGGCTACCGGATCGAGGGTGTGCTGGGCTCCGGGGGGATGGGCACGGTGTATCTGGCGCGCCATCCGACTCTGCCCCGCAGCGATGCGCTGAAAATTCTGTCCACCGAGCTCTCCCTGGACCAAAAGTTTCGCGCCCGATTCATCCGCGAAGCCGATCTGGCCGCCACGTTGAATCATCCCAATATCGTCACCGTCTTCGACCGCGGCGAAACGGCCGACGGCCAGCTGTGGATAGCCATGGAGTATGTCAAAGGCACTGCGGCCAACGATATCTCGAGCGTGAACCTCACACCAGCACGGATCGCGCGTATTACCACCGGCGTCGCCAGGGCGCTCGATTACGCCCACTCCAGGCGGGTACTGCACCGCGACGTAAAACCCGGGAACTTCCTGATTTCCGGACCAATGGACTTCCCGGCGGCCGATCAGGAGCAAGTTCTGCTCGCCGATTTCGGGATCGCTCGCGCGCTCGACGACGCCTCCTCACTGACCGCGACCGGATCGCTGGTCTTCACCGCGGCATATGCCGCGCCGGAGGCAATCGAAGGCGAAACGGTCGACCATCGGGCCGACATCTATTCGCTGGGCTGCTCGCTGTTTCGGCTGGTGACAGGGAGAACTCCGTACGGCGAGACCGGTTCGCTGCCAGCGATGTTGATGGCCCACATGATGCGGCCCGTGCCACGTCCGAGCGAGGTGACCCCGGGCCTGCCACCGGCCATCGACGCCGTGATCGCCCGCGCGATGGCAAAGAATCCAGCCGACCGGTTCAGCACCGCGGGCGAGTTGGCCACCGCGACCGCGGCCGCACTAACCGGTCATGCCGCCACGCCCTCATCAGGCAGTGGGTCCCAGACACGGAGTTGGACGACCACGCCGGTGTCGCATCCGATCCCGCCGCCGCAGCCGACGACACCACCTGGGCATCAGGTTGCTCCCGTGCCGCACCCGCCGCCGGCCGGCCCATCTTTCGTTCCTGGTCCGGGCCAACTACCCCGGCGACGGCCTAGGCGGGGCCTAATCCTGACCGCGTTGGCACTCACCGTGGCCGCAGTGGTCACCGCCGTGACGGTGTCTCTGGTAGGACACCACCGTGGTGGCGGATTGGCGCCGTATCAACCGCAGACGCTCACCGGAGTCAACGGGGCCGTTCATCTCGATCGGCGGCCGCTGGCCATCGCTTCCCTGGGACCGGGCGATCCCGACGCGGTGTTGTCACTAGGCGTCCAGCCGGTGGCGATCGGGGGCATGACCGGAAACTTGCCCAATTGGATTCAGTCCCTGGTGCATTCGTCCCCGCCGGTGCTCGGAGCCCCTAATCCGGCAGCGGTAGCCGCCGCCAGACCCGACCTGATCATCGACACCGGTGACGTTGACAAAGCCACCTACGACAAGTTGGCCGCCGTCGCGCCCACGTTGACCCGACCGGCTGACAGCACGCAGGACTGGACCTGGCAGGCGCAGCTGACGTGGATCGCTCAGGCGCTCGGCCGCTCCGATACCGCGAAATCACTGATCGCCGAAGAAGCGTCGCGGATTGCCACCATCAAATCCCAACATCCGGGCTTTGGCGGCAAATCGATCACCGTGGTGAACTTCTCCGGTGCCGCCACCACCGCGGCGGCGCGCGTGTCGCGGCCGACGAGCTACCTGGAAAATCTGGGGTTCAGCTACAACACCAACTTCCGGCGCGGGCCTACTGACCTCCCCGAAGTCCCGCTGGACACCCCGAGCGCCTTTTTCCAGGCTCTGTCGACCGCGGTTTTGATTTTGTGCCGCACCGATCCAGCCGCTGGTGGCGGCGGATATAACGGCTTGCCAACGGGTTTCAACGCATACACCGGTATCTTGGTCATCGTCGACGACCCGGCCACCATCACCGCGTTGAACACCGGCGGCCCAGCCGCGAATGCCTATCTCAACCAAGCGTTGGTCGGCAAACTGGCCAACCAAATCCATTAAGCCTGGGCTTTGGGTGTGAAGCTTCACACCGAACGCCTCAGGCGACGAATGCCGCCCCGGGCAAGTGCATCTTTACGTCCGCGACAAAATAACTTGGTGCGCAATGCCGTTGAAGCCGTCAGAAAGCGTCCGGATCCTCCTGTATCTCCGCCGGCACCGGGTGGCGGTACAAACGCGAAGCGTTCTCCCAGCTGAACTTGCGGATCACGTCGGGCGGGAGGTCGCCGATCTGCTCATGGATCGTCTCCTGGGTGTGCGGCCACGTCGAATCGCAGTGCGGGTAGTCAGCTTCCAGCATGATGTTGTCCACGCCGATGCGGTCCCGCTGGACGAACGACGACTTGTCCTCGACCGCGCAGAACCAGAAATTACGAATGAAAACCTCTGCGGGCGTCAAACTCTCACCCAGCGCCTGCCAGGTGCCATACATCTCGTGGTAGCTCAGCATATGGTCGAGCCGGTCCAGCAGACCGGCTACCCAGCCGATTCCGCCTTCCGACAAACAGATCTTCAGATCGGGGAACCTGCTGGGCAGTCCCGAGTACAACCAGTCGACCGCGGCCGAAATGGCGTAGGCGAAGAACAACACACCCTGGACGTCGGGCGGCGCGTCCGCGGTGGTGGACGGCGACGAACCCGAAGATCCGATGTGCAAATTCACCACAGTCCCGGTTTCCGCGCACGCAGCCATCATCGGGTCCCAATGCCCGGAATGAATACTCGGCAGTCCGAGCATTGCCGGGTTTTCGCTGAAAGTGATTGCGTGGAAGCCACGCTCGGCGTTCTCGTAGATCATGTTGGCGCCGACCTCGGGATCGAGCAGCCACGGCAACTGGCACGCGATGATCCGGTCCGGATACGAACCCGCCCAGACCTCAAGGTGCCAATCGTTCCATGCCCGCACCGAAGCCAGCGCGAGGTCGCGATCCTTGGTCACCTGCTGCAGCCGCTGGCCGGCAAAGCCCGGCAGGAACGACGGAAAGTTGAGTGAGGCGTAGATGCCGTTGAGATCCATGTCCTTGATGCGCGCATGGATATCCCAAGCGCCCCTGCGCATTTCGTCGAACCGAACCGGCTCGAAGCCGTACTCCGAAACCGGCCGCCCGACCACGGCGTTGAAGCCGACATTGGGCAGCTCCTGGCCGTCGTAGACCCACGTCTGTCCGCCCTCCCCGGTGTCCACGACCCTGGGGGCACGGTCGGCGAACTTTCGCGGCAGACGTCCGGTGAAGGTGTCCGGAGGTTCGACGATGTGGTCGTCGACGGAGATCACCGTGTAGCGGCGCCGCGCCCGCGGCGGATCGGGCAGGAAGGTGACCGAACGGTCCGCGCCGGTCTTGGCTGTGGTGAAGTTCAGGTTCGCGGCCAGCTCGTCAATCGATTTCATGGTCGGCAATCTCCCTCTGCTCGCGGTTCAGGTGAGCACATCGGGATCGGCTTTGATGGTCAGCCGCGCCGCCCCGGCCCAATAGACGTCGGCGGCACGTTCGACAAGCGACCTTTTCATCCCCGCCATGTCCGACCAATTCATCGCCACCGGCTCCTTGCCGGTCAGCATGACGTCATAGGCCAGCTTGCACACCCGCTCGATCGATGCCGCACGATAGACGGCTTCGGGCAGGTTGCGGCCGGTTGCGATAACGCCATGGTTGGCCAGGATTGTGAGGTTGGCGACGCCGATGCGGGCCGCGAGTTCGGCTGCGCGGGAAGCGCTGTCGATTTCGCCATCGTAGGTGTCGACCAGGCAGAGGTCGTCCAGGAACAGTGAACCGGTCTGATGCACCAACTCGGGCAGCCGGCCCAGGGCAGCAAGCACGCATACGTAGTACGGGTGATTGTGGATGACCACGCGGGCGTCATCGCGTACCCGGTGCAGTTCGGTGTGGATATGGATCGCCGGAGTGACGTCCCAACGACCACGAACGACGCGCGCGTCGCTGTCCACCACGCAGATGTCGGATGCGGTCAGTTCGGCCCACCACAGGCCCCATGGATTGACCAACATGTTCGTTTGCCCGTCGGGCTGCCAGGTGATGTGTCCGGCCATATTCTCCGCGAACCCGATCGCGGCGAGATGGCGGAAGGCCACTGCCAGCGCCTGCTCCTTCGACAGCTCGACTCCGATCGGCGGCACTAGCGATGGCGCCCACACCTCGAGGCCGCCTCGGCGTGCGTCAGGAGCTTTCACAATTGGCCTCCATCCTGTCTCGAATGTCTGCGCGCAGCGCGCCTTTGGCGACCTTGCCCCCGGACGATCGGGGTAGCTCGTCGACCACGATGAGTCGTTCGGGAAGCAGCTCCTTCGAAGTCCCCAGCGACAGCAGATGCTCGACGAGCTCCGCTAGGTTGATGGTGTGAGCGTCGACGACTTCGGCGTAGACGCAAACCTTTTCGCCGAACACTCGGTCCGGCATCGCGACCGCGGCAGCCACCGCGATCGCGGGATGCGTCGTGACCGCGTCCTCGACCTGTGCCGCGCTGATGTTCTTACCGCCGCGCAGGATGAAATCCGACGTTCGGCCGGTGACGCTCAGGTAGCCGTCGGCGTCGATCCGGCAGATATCGCCCATCCGCATCCACCCGTCGAGGGTGAACAGCTTGTCGTGGTCGGCACCGCCGAGGTAGCCGAGGCTGGTCGCCGGGCCGCGGCACACCGGCTGACCTTGCCCCGTCGCGGTGACGTCCGTGTCGCCGTCGAAGAGCCGGACCGACATCTCCGGCACGATCCGGCCGCTCGTGCGGAGGCGGCGCTCGCGGGAGTCATCCAGCGTGGTCGCGCTCAGCATTCCGGTCTCGTTGGAGCCGTAGAACTGCAGGATCTTGGCCCCAGTGAGTTCCTCGAATTCGGCGGCCGGCCGATACGGCAATGCCTCCCCGCCGGCGAATACGACACGCAACGAACTCAGGTCGAAATCCCGGGACGCACGGTCGGCCATCAACATCGTCAATTGCGTACTGACACAACATAGTACGGTCACCTGATGCCGAGTTATCGCCTCGCAGGCCGACCTCGCCGTGAACCTATCCAGGATCACCGCGGTGGCACCAAGGTAGATGGGGGTGGTATGGCTGGTCCAGATTCCGAAGCCGAACGGCATGGGTATGACGGGTAAGAAGATGTCGTCGCTGGTCAGTAGCCCGTTGGCGACGGCCTTCTGGTGAAAGTAGAACCAACGGGTCTGGGTGTGCACGACACATTTGGGCAACCCGGTGGTGCCCGAGGTGGAGTTGATCAGGAAGACATCGTCGGCGCCGAGCTGGGACTCGAGTGACGGCGCCCGGGGGTCGGCTTGAGTGTCCAGCCGCAGGACGCCTGCGTCGCGACTCAAGACTGATAGCGGCAGTTCGAGGTCGACAGCCACCTGCGTCGCGGCCGCGCTGCGCTGTTGATCGCTGATCAGGACCTTGGGCCGCGAACCGCGCAGGACCGCAGCGGCCTCTCGGGTACCGGCGCGCGCCCCGATGCCGACGACGACAGCGCCGCAGCGTTCGACCGCGACGAACAGCGCGTGGATGGCGGCGGAGTCGCCGTGCCAAACCGCTACCCGGTCGCCGCGCGCGACGCCAGACCCGGCCAGCTGTTGCGCCAGAGTGCTCGCCGCATAGTCGAATTCATTCCATGTCAGCAACATGCCCGGCTGGTCTACGTAGGCAGCCCGGCCGGGTGTGCGGGCGGCGTTGGCGCGTACCGCGTCGGACAGCGTGACGTCGGACCACCAGCCCTGCGCTCGATACCAGGCGGCGTCCTCGGCGGTGAAAGCCGGCGATCCCGCGGCCTCCAGTCCACCAACGCTCATCAACCGATGATAGGGAACGAGGTGACGGCATGCCCCCGCCGCAGCATATTGTCGGTCTGTGCTGATCGGTTTCGTGCTGGCCCTGGGCTGTTCGGTGTGCTACGGCACGGCTTCGGTATTGCAAGCCGTAGCGGCCCGATCGGTGCAAGGCGAGAGCAGGTCGGGTGTCGACGCTGCGTTGGTATTGCGCGCTGCCCGGCAATGGCGATACCTCGCCGGCATCGGTCTTGACGGCCTCGGATTTGTCCTGCAGGTGATAGCACTGCGCTTGGTACCGATCTATGTCGTCGCCGCTGCGCTCGCCGCTTCGATCGCGGTCACCGGCGTCGTGTCCGCGTGGGCCCTGTCTGCGCGACTGTCGCCGGCAGAGTGGACAGCGGTAGGCATTGTCTGTGTGAGCCTCGCCGTGCTCGCTTGCGCCGCCGGACCCGGGCACTTTCGGCGCGCACCGGCCGGCCTCGGCTGGGCCCTGTTGGGGGTGGTAGTCGCGATCCTCATCGCCGGTGTCGCCGCTGGTCGATTAAGTGATCGAGAGCGTGCGCTGGCCCTCGGCTTCGGCGCGGGCACCGGCTTCGGTGTGGTGGAAGTCGGCGTGCGCCTGATCGACGTTATCGCCCCGACCAAGGCCGCCTTTTACATCAATCCGGCCCTGTACGCCGCGATCGCAGGCGGCGCCATTGGATTTCTTTTGTTCACATCCGCGTTGCAGCGCGGATCCGTAACCACGACCGTCGCCGCGATGGTCGTCGGTGAAACTGTCGCACCGGCACTCGTCGGGGCGGTGTGGCTGGGTGACCGCGCACGCGAGGGGCTCGGCTGGCTGGTTGTGTTGGGATTTGCGATAGCGGTCGCCGGCACCCTGATGCTGGCCCGATTCGGGGAAGCGCCAACCCCCGCCGAAACAGACTGAGTGACGAGCCGGCTCAATCGTTGCCGCGCGGTGGCGGCTCCACCTCTACACCGCTCGACTCGTGCTCCGGGCCGGCGGCTGGGTGTTCGGCCGGAACACGCTCACGGAATCGAGTCGCCTCACCGTCGGTACGCGGCTCGGAACGCCGATCGTCGCTGCGGTACGGCCCGGGCTTTGGCCGGGGCTTGCCACCCGGGAAGGCCAATCGAAAGATGCTGCGGTGCACCGTGAACCATTGCTTGGAAAACCGGCCGGTGTTGTACGGCAGCTCGTAGCGTTCGCAGATGTCTTTGATCTTCGGGGCGATCTCCGAGTAGCGGCTGCTCGGCATGTCGGGATACAGGTGATGCTCGACTTGATAACCCAGATTGCCGCTGATGACGTGGAACAGCGGACTGCCCTCGATGTTGGCCGCACCGACGAGTTGTCGCAGATACCAGTCGCCACGCGTCTCGTTCTCGACTTCTTGTTCGGTGAACGTGTAGGTCTGGTCGGGGAAATGTCCGCAGAAGATGATGGCGTGCGCCCACACGTTGCGGATGACGTTGGCCGCGGCGTCGGCGGCCAGGGTGCGCAGATAGGTGCTTTCGACGCCGGGCAGTGTCCGGTCGAGGAACGTCGCCGCCGCCCCGACCCGCCCCCTGCCCGAAATCCTCCGGAGCCGCCTGCCGATACGCGACTCCGCCGGTTGCCCGAGCCGGCCGCGCGACACCAGCTGCACCAGCGCGAACGCGCCCGCACTGATCAGCGGCCAGCCCAGGTAGTCCTTGAAGATCTGCGAACGTGCCTTGCCACCAATACCTTTGAGGTCTTTGCGCACCTCCGACCACGGCTTCTCTCCGGCCCGGATGGCCTCGATGTCCATATCGTGGACGGCCACGCCCCACTCGAAGAGCGCCGTGAGGAGCAGGTTGTAGAGCGGTTGTCCAAGATAACGCGGATGCCACTTCTGGTTGGGATCGATCCGCATGATCTCGTAGCCGAGGTCTTTGTCCTTGCCCAGGATGTTGGTGTAGGTGTGGTGGATGTAATTGTGCGAGTGCTTCCACGCCTCCTTGGTCGACGCGGTGTCCCAGTCCCACACCGAAGAATGAATGTCAGGATCGTTCATCCAATCCCATTGGCCGTGCATGACGTTGTGGCCGATCTCCATGTTCTCCAAGATCTTGGCCATACCCAGGCACGCCGTGCCGAGGACCCATGCGGTTTTAGATCGCGATGCCAGCAATAACACCCGACCGACCACCACAATCTGCCGCTGCACCGAAATGACGGTTTTGATATAGCGACGGTCGCGCTCGCCGAGATCGGCGAACACCTCGTCGTGAATCGCGTCGAGTTCCTTCGCCAGCTTCTCCCGTTCTTGCTCGCCCAAATGAGCGAACGGGGATTCTGAGCGTTGCAAACTAGAAGTCACCCCAAATCCTTTCGTCACAGTTCGAGTTCGACGTCGCCTTCGGCGGTGTTGATACAGATCCGCACATCCTGCCCGGTAGGTTCGATGACGTCGCCGGAGCGCAAATCCCGCAGCTTGCCGGACTTCAGCGTGCCGACGCAGGTGTGGCAGATTCCGATGCGGCAGCCGAAGGCGAGGTTGAGACCGGCTTTCTCGCCGGCTTCCAAAATTGATGTGCCGCCGTCACATTCGACGGTCTTCTCGCTGTCCAGGAAGCAGATGTCGCCACCCTCACCGGTAGCGCCGTCACCACCGATCTTGGGCTGGAACCGTTCCATGTGCAGACGATCGCAATCGCCGTTGTTCTTCCAGTGCTCGGTCAGCGCATCGAGCATCTCCCCCGGCCCCGAACAGAAGGCCTCACGGTCGCGCCAGTCCGGGCAGACCTCGTCGAGGTCTGCCGGCTCAAGCCGGCCCCGCTCGGACGTCAGGCGCAGATCCAGCCGCAGCCCGTCGTGGCGGCGATCGAGGTCTTCGAGGACGGACAAAAACATGACCTGTTCGCGGGTCCGAGCCGAGTGGATGACGACGACGTCGTCCAGTTGGTCACGACGGTCGAGGCTGCGCAGCATGCTCATGATCGGTGTGATGCCGCTGCCGGCGCTGATGAACAACATCTTGGGTGGCAGCGGTTCGGGTAGCGTGAACACACCCTCGATTTCGCCGAGCCGCACCAAGTCACCGGACTGGATTTTCTGCACCAGATAGGGCGAGACCACGCCGCCGTCCACCTTTTTCGGGGTGACACTGATCAAGCCGTCTTCGGGCGATGGATCCGATGTCAGCGAATAGGCCCGCCAGTGGTAGACGCCGTCGATCACGACACCCAGGCGCACGTACTGACCGGGCTTGTGACCGGGCCACTCATACCCCGGCCGAATCAGAACGCTCGCCGCTTCAGAGCCTTGGGGCTCAACGCGATCGACCTTGCCGCGCAGCTCCTTCGTGGTCCAGAGCGGGTTGATCATCTCCAGGTAGTCGTCGGGCTGCAACGGGCTGAACAGCCGTCGCACGGCCCGCAGGAACAACCTGCGACCGCGTGGGACTTGGGGCTGCGCACCTCGCTCCGCCATAGTGCTATAGTACACAGTTGTTCACTCAATTCAACCGCAGCGATCAATCGCAGTGATCTATAAGCAAATCGAAATACGTTCTCACAGTTGAAATTGATACAGACGTTCACTCAAGTGAACTCGGCGGGGGCCGTCGGTTGAATATGCGCATGAATGCCGTCGACGACAACACCTATTGGCTTGCCCACCGGCGGCGCAGCGCAAACATCGACCCTCAGGTCACCCCCGCGGAGTTAGATGACCAGTGGTCAGCGGAGGGTCTTCAAGCCACCGGGCCTGTAGGTCCGGCCGCGAGCCGGCCGGGTCCACAACACGCCGCCTTGCGCATTGGCGCCGGCCTCGATCAGCCGACGTTTGAGGATTTTGTTGGTCGCCGTCACCGGTAGTTCGTCGTTGATCCGGACATAGCGCGGCCAGGCCTTTGGCGACAGGTCGGGTTGTGAAGCGAGGAAGTCCTCGAAGTCGGCGGCTTCCAAGCACGTCCCATCGCGCAGGACCAGGGCCGCCATCACCTGGTCCCCGACTCTGTCGTCGGGGACCGCATAGACCGCTGCCTGGCTGATCTGCGGCAGCCGCTCCAAAATGCGCTCCAGCGTCGCCGCGGCCATATTCTCGCCATCGACGCGCATCCAATCGGCGGTGCGACCCGCGAGGTAAATCCAGCCGGCAGCGTCGCGATAGGCCAGATCGCCGGACCAGTACATGCCGTGCCGCATCCGCTGGGCCGTTGCCGAGGGATCTTTGTAGTACCCGGTGAACGGCCCCGCGCCCTGGGTGTTGACGAGTTCGCCGACGGCTTCTTCGAAATTGGTCAGGGCGCCGTGTTCGTCGAACTGCGCGACCGCGCACTCGGTCAACATCTCCGGGTTGTAGATGCTCACTCCCGGGTAGGGCTTGCCAATCGACCCCGGAGGCGTGCCGTCCTCCCGCACGACGATCACCGCGAACTCGCTGGAGCCGAAACTGTCCACCACGCGGCATCCGAAACGCCTTGCGAATTCGGCGATATCGCGATCGGTCGCCTCGTTGCCGAACGCCACCCGGAGCGTATTCTTGGCGTCGTCGGGGCGTTCAGGGGTGTCGAGGATCAACGCGAGCGGTTTGCCGACGTAGTTCATGTACGTCACGTGATAGCGGCGTACGTCGTCGAGAAAACGTGACGGCGAGAACCGGGCCGGGACCATCGTCGCGCCGCTTCCAATGGCGACCGCCCAGCCTGCCGCAACGCCGTTGGAATGAAACAACGGCATCGACAGGTAGCAAACGTCGTCGGCGGTCACGTCGTACTGATAGATCAGGCTGGCACCGCACATGACAGCCATCCCGTGCGCGAACCGCACGGCCTTGGGATCGCCGCTGGTGCCGGAGGTGAAGATCATCATCAGCGTGTCGGGACCGGTGACCTCACGGTGCGCAACCAGCGGTGACGCCGTGGCCACCGCTTCGGTGTAACGCGCCTCGTCCACATTGAGCACCTGAATCCCGTTGAGCTCCAAGCTGTTCAGCAGAGACACGTGTTCGGTGTCGACGAGAAGGAGTTGACAGTCCGAGCGACGGAGGTCGGCGAGCAGTCCGGCTCCGCGCCGAGTGGTGTTGATGCCGCACAGCACATAGCCGCCCAGCGCCGCGGCGGCCATCGCGCGAAGCATCGCCGGGGAATTGGAGAGCAGCGCGCCGACGTGCAGCGGACGGGTTACGTCGGCGAGTCCGATCAGGGCGGCCGCTTCGGCCTCGGCCTCGGCGAGGTGTTCGCGCCAGGTCCAGGTGCGGTCGCCGTAGGCGATGGCAGGGGTGTCGTCGTCTCTGCGCTGCCGCAGTATCTGCTGAACGGTCTCCGGCACGGTCTCGCTTTCTGTCTACCTGGCCCTCGTCACTGGGTTGTCAGCACCAAGCCGGCATAGCCGCGCCGGGCTACCTCGTCGCAGTGGCGGCGGTAAGCGCCGAAGCCTCCCGCGTAGGGCATGAACATCCGTTTCTTGCCTTCGATATTGGCGCCCAGGTACCACGATGATGCCGCCCGGGGAAACAGCGTCTGCTCGGCGGCTGCTGCCACGTGGTCGGTCCATTCCCGGGCGGCGTCGAGGCGCGGTTCGACTTCGCTGACCCCGAGGCGGCGCGCGGTCACTATCAGGTCCATGACCCAGTCGACCTGAACCTCGGCGTGCAGCACCATGTTCGCCAGCACCGAAGGGGCGCCAGGTCCGCTGACACTGAACAGGTTTGCGAGGCCGGGCACCATCAGGCCCAGGAACGTCAGCGGGCCGTCGGCCCAGATGTCGCGTAATCGCTCTCCGCTCGGGCCGCTGGGGTCGATGCGGGTCAGGGCACCGGTCATCGCGTCGAAGCCGGTGGCGAAGATCAGTGCATCACACGGATAGCTGGTGCCGTAGGTTCTGACCCCCTCGGCGGTGATCGTCTCGATGGGCTCGCGGCGCAGGTTCACCAGCCGGACGTTGTCCCGGTTGAAGGTGGCGTAGTAACCGGCATCAGTGCAAATCCGTTTGGTGCCGATGGGGTGGTCGACCGGGATCAGATCGGCCGCTACGACTGGATCGTTGACGATTTCGCGAATCCGCTGCTCGGCGAACTCGCGAGCGATGTCGTTGGCTGCCAGATCGCTGGTCTGGTCGGGGAAGGTCTTGGCGAAAAGCACGCCGCCCTCCCGCCAGCGCCGCCACAATGCCTCTGTGCGCTCGGCGGGTTCGGTGTCGACGGCTTTCTTGTGATACGTACCGTGCGGAGTCCCCGCAGCCGCGTATGCCGATTTCCGCCGGCGTTCGGGATATTCCGCCTGAATCTGCCGTTGCTCCTCGGCCGACCATGGCCGGTTGGGCATGGGAATGCTGTAGTTCGCCGACCGCTGGAAGACCACCAGCGTCGCGGCCTGCTCGGCGACGATCGGAATCACTTGGATGCCAGACGAACCCGTGCCGATAACGCCGACGCGCTTGCCCCGCAGATCGGGATCCTCGCGCGGCCACGCCGCGGTGAAGTACACCTCGCCGGTGAAATCGTTGACGCCGGGAATGTCGGGGCGATTCAGGGCCGACAGGCAGCCCGTGGCGCACAACAGAAACCGCGCGGTATGGGTGTCACCCGCCGCGGTGCGAACACGCCAATGTGAGGAGTCCTGGTCGAACTCGGCGGCCACCACGTCGCAACCGAACCGGTAATGGCGGCGCAGGTCGTAGCGCTCGGCGACGTGCCGCAGGTAGGCCAGGATCTCCGGTTGCGCGGCGAACCGCTCGCTCCACTGCCAGCTCTGCTGCAGCGTTTCGTCGAATGAGTAAGAGTAGTCGACACTTTCGACGTCGCAGCGGGCGCCGGGATAGCGGTTCCAATACCAGGTTCCACCCACGTCGGGCGCCGCCTCGAGGGCGGTCACCGAAAGGCCCGCCGCCACCGCCCGGTGCACGGCGTAGAGTCCGGCGAACCCTGCGCCGATGACGATCACGTCGGTCGCCGACGTCACCGTGGCTCCAGGCTCGGAGACAGCAGCTGCCGCAAGTCGCGGCAGACCAGCTGCAGGGCCGACACTGCCGCGGGCAAGAGTTGAATGGTCATGAACCCGTGGAAGAGGCCGGGAAAATCACGGTGTATCACCCGCACCCCCGCGCTGCGCAACTGCCGTGCATAGCCGCACCCTTCGCTGTGCAACGTGTCCAGGCCGGCTGTGACGATCACCGCCGGTGGCAGCCCCGCATGGGATTCCGCGCGTGCCGGGGCCACCAGGTACGGCGGGTCGAAAAGCTCTTGCCCGCCTAGGTATTGGCGCCAGTACCAGATCATCGCCGCACGGGTGTTGACGTATCCACTGGCGTAGCGCTGATAGCTGTCGGTGTCGAACGAGGGGTCCATCGCGGGGTAGATGAGAAGTTGTGCGGCGGGTGCGCTGACTTCTCGTTCGCGGCAGAGAATGGCGGTGACCGCGGCGAGATTTCCGCCGGCGCTGTCGCCGCCGACCGCGATCCGCGCCGGATCGATCCCCAACTCGCGGGCGTTTTCCACCACCCAGCGAAACGCCGCGAAAGCGTCGAACGCCGCCGCGGGCGCGGGATGTTCGGGCGCAAGTCGATAGTCGATCGAAACCACGACGGTTTGGCTGCCGCGAGCCAGTGCCCGACAGAAGCCGTCGTGGGATTCGATGTCGCAGAAGACGAAACCTCCGCCATGGCAATACACGATCCCGGGGCGGTGTTCCGATGGGTCCCCGTGCGGGTAGTAGAACCGCGCCGGGATGTCGCCGGCGTCAGCTGGAATCGTGCGATCGACCGTGCAGCGAACATCTTCCAGGTTGGTTGCCGGAACCCGTCGCTCAGCCACTGCTGCGCGGGCCTGCGGGCCGGTCATGATTTCCACACGTGGAAATCCGGCATCCAGGTCACGCAGCATTGCCTGCACGGCATCGTCCATGTGCGCCTCCGACCGCACCATCGAGTCATTCCGGACGGTACTTCAGTAGGGTGATTCCGGCCTCGGGCAGATCGTAGAACACCGGCCTCACCCGCATTCCGACCCGGATGGCTTCGTGGCCTTCGGGATCGACACCGACCAATTCGGTGCTGATCCTGGGCCCGGCATCCCACTGCACCACCGCGAGTAACTGCGGCGTCGCGTCGGCCCAGGGTGGCCCGGTGGGCCGGCGAGCGATGGTGAAGGTGTACAGCGTTCCGGCACCATCGATTTCGCGCCATTCCAGGTCGTCGGCCAGCGTCCCGGGGGCCAGCGTTCGCGGGTAGAAGACGTAGCGCTGCAGCGAGGGCGAGTACTGCACCAGGATGCGGTGCTGCACCAGGCCGTCCCAGAATGGCCGCGAGACGGGCGTGGGTTCTGGAACAGGGCGGGGTTCGGTGCGGCTCACGGTCAGTCTCCCCGCATCAGCAGCGCCACCTGCTCGCTCATGATGCCGCCGTTTCCGGTCACGAACGCGGTGTGGCAGTCCCGAACCTGCGCGTCGCCCGCTCGACCCATGATCTGGCGGGCGCCGTCGACCACGTGGTGCATGCCGCCCGCCATCCCCGCCTGACCGAAAGACAGCTGTCCCCCGGCCGTGTTCACCGGAAAGTTGCCGCGATAAGTCAGGTCGTGTTCGTTAACCCAAGACATGCCTTGACCTTTGGTGCAGAAGCCGGCGTCCTCGAGGCTCATCAGCACGGTGATCGTGTAGCAGTCGTAGATCGAGGCGACGTCGACATCTGATCGGCTCAGGCCCGCCATCGCGAATGCTTTCTCCGCCGCCCGCGCGATCGGGGTGCGCAGCAGATCGTCCGCGTAGGTCGGGGTCTTGAACGCGATGTGCTCGCCGAACCCGGCGATCCACACCGGCCGGTGACGACCGCGACGCGCGATATCGGCGTTCGCAATCAGGACGCCGACTCCCCCATGTACCCGCATCACCGTTTCCAGCATGTGGATCGGGTCGGCGATCATCGGGCTGCCCAGCACGTCGTCGACGGTGATCGGGGTGCCGTGGAAAACCGCGCCCGGGTGCGCGCACGCGTTGGTGCGCTGGTCGACGGCGATCTTGGCGACCGCGGCGGGGTCATAGCCGAACTCCGCCGCGTACCGCTGTGCGATCTGCGCGTACGGCGCGTTCTGACCCACGTTGCCGTACGGGATTTCGAATTCCGCTTGGGGCGAACCGTAGTTGTTCGACGACGCCCCAAACCAATTCGGCGCGGAGGGCGGACGGTTTCCGGACTGGGGCACGGCGGAGGATCCGGGCACCACGGCCAGCACGGCGTCGCAGATGCCGAGTTCGACGGCGACAGCGGCCCGCCACACCATCCCCGCTGATGTCGCTCCACCCAGATCGACTCGCTCACCGAAATCCAAAGGCAGACCGAGATATTCAGCCAAGGTAGCCGGTGCGAACATCGTCGATTCGGCTATCCCGTGCGTCAGCAGTCCGTTGATACATGCCGGATCGACGCCGGCATCCTCGACGACCATCTTCGCCAGCAACGCGTATTGGTCGAGGGTGAACATCGGCGGTCGACTCGGGCGGCGTTCAGCGGGCAGCTCGGCGATGCCGACGATGGCCGCCTCACCACGTAAGCCGGTCACGACGGAGTTCCGCGCCGGGGCAGCTGGACGGTCGCCGTGCCCGGCATCAGCACGGTGGAGTCGCGGCGGCCGGCGATATCTAGATCGAGCAGTCCGGCCCCCGCGTCGGTGAGGCGCTTGCCGGTGACGATGCCGCCGAACAGGAGCTGCTGACCCGGATACGCGACCGCGCGGTTCTGCACCGAGAAGGAAACCAGGCGGCCGCGACCTCCGATCCACTCGCACACCGCACGGGCCAGTAGCGCCGCCTGAAGCGGACCCTGGACCAACACGTCGTCGTAGCCCTCGCTTTCAGCCCACTCTTTGTCGTAGTGAATCCGGTGACCGTTGTAGGTGGCGGCGCTGAAGAAGAACAGCTGGGTTTCGTCGACGGTCACGCTCAGGGTGGGAATCTGCTCGCCCACGCCGACATCCTCGTAAAACACCTGCGGTTCGGTCATTTGCGCCGCTCCTCCTCATCGCTACTCTCTGCATCGTCGCCGGCGCGCGTCATTACCGCCGCTCCTAGGGCCGCGCGATCATCGACGTCGACGCTTCGGCGATCAGCTCGCTGCGCTGGTTGCGATACACCGTATGCCAGGTAACGAGGACGAATCGTCCTGAGCGGCCCTGCTTTTCAACGATGGACTCGATGGTGCGGACCATCTCGATCTGATCTCGGTGATAGGCCGGCGAATGAAAGGTGAAACTCTCACCCCCGGCCATCCGTTTGGGAGCCCTCGGGAACGCGAGACTTCCCGAGGCCGCGCCGGAGGAACCGTCCGGCCGCAACCCGTCCAGCCGAGTGACACCGAGCACGGCATATTGCACGAACAGCGGCGGGCAGGTGATGTCCCGAAAGCCGTTGGCGCGGGCATAATCCGGATCAAACCATAGCGGGTTGTGGTCACCGACCGCCGCAGCCCACCGCTGCCAATCTCGTCGATTGACCTCGCCCGTCGCGGATGCGGCGACGGTGCCCACGCGGGACGCCGATTCGGCATCGATCAGGGACTGCTCAGTCGTCAATGCTCTCCTCCAGCCATGCCGCGGCGACGTCGGGCCCGCCGCCGATAGTCGAGCCGATGCGCGCTCTTTCGGACCACAAATGCAGATCGGTCTCGGTCACGTAGCCGATGCCGCCGTGCAGTTGATGGGCATCCAGGGTTGTCAGTCTGGCCGCGGTCGCCGCGTGCATGCGCGCGATGGCCGTTTCCCTGGTCGCCGTACGGCCACGCGCTATCCAGAAGACCGCCGAGTGTGCGGCCAATCGCGCTGCGGCCAAGGCGATGTGCATGTCTGCGACCAGATGCTGGGCCGCCTGGAACGACGCGATCGGCCGCCCGAACTGGTGGCGCAGTTTGATGTAGTCGACCGTGCGGTCAAGCACGGCCTGCCCCACCCCGACCAGGTCGAGTGATCCCAACGCCACCGCGGCGTTGGCCACCCGGCGCAGCGCCAACGGGGTGACCCGGTGGTCCACCAGCGCGTCGGATCCGACAACCACATCGTCGAATCGCACGGTGAATGCACGATGCCTACCGGCCATGGTGAGCGGCTCGATACTCACACCGGCGGCTCGCGTGTCGACGACGAAGACCGATGTGCCCTCCGGTGTCGCGGCGGATACCACGATGAGGTCGGCGAGGTCGGCGTCGGCGACATAGCCGACGACTCCGCTCACCCGCCAAGCACCGCTGGAGACAGGTTCGGCGCCCAGCACAGCCGAGACGACGGCGGCGTCGCGGGCGCTCCACAGTGCCGTCGTGCCGCGAGCCTCGCCGGTTGCCAGCGCCGGCAGCCACGCGGCGCGGGCATCGGCGGTGCCGAGTAGGTCGATCGCCAGTGCGGCCTGCACGGTGCTGTGCACCGTCGTCGGGCACAGCGCGCGGCCGGCCTCGGCGTAGAAGACGGCGAGCTCGTCAAGTGTGCCGCCAGATCCCCCGTACTCCTCGGCGATCGCGAGCCCGAACACGCCGGCGTCGGCGAGCGCCTTCCACAGCGCCGGAGTGCTCCGATCGGCGGCGGATTCATTCAGTGCCCGGATCAGGCTCACCGGACTCTCCGCGGCCAGCAGCGCACGCACACTCGCGCCGAACTCGCGTTGCACGGCGGTCGGTATGGCTCTCATCAGGCAGCGTCCATCTCAACGTCCATAAGTGGGCATCCCGTGGCCGCGCTGGGCAATGATGTCGCGCAACACCTCGTTGGTGCCGCCGCCGAACCGCATCAACGGCGCCGAGCGGTAGAGCCGTTCGAACTTGCCGCCCAGCGGCGCTTCTGCGCTGCGGTGTGCCAACAAGCCGTCCGGGCCGAGCAGATCGAGCGCGAGATCGGCGATGCGCTGACGAAGTTCACTGGTGAAGACCTTCTCGACGCTTACCTCCACGGTCGGGACGACGCCGGTGTCGAGAATCGAGGCTGCCTCGTAGCCCATCAACGTGGCCGCCTCCACGTCGGCCTCGGCCTGTGCCAGGCGGCGCCGAAGCACCGCGTTGCGAGCGGGCACCGTGCCGTCTCGCCGGGGGTGCACGGCGAGCTCACGCAAGTCGTCGACCGCCCGGCGCAGGTCGCCGGCGTTGGTCAGCGCCCCGCGTTCGAGATCGAGCGCTCCGGTGATGTACCTCCAGCCCCGGTTGACCTCGCCGATCAGGTTGGTCAGGGGCACCCGCACGTCGCGAAAATGCACCTCGTTGGTGCGATACCCCGACCACGCGTACAGCGGGCGGATCTCTACGCCCGGGCTGTCGACCGGGACGATGATCACCGAGATTCCGTGATGGCGCGTACTGGTCGGATCGGTGCGCACGCACAGCCATTCATGGGTGGCGCGCTGCGCCGCGCTATTCCAGATCTTGCTGCCGTTGATCACCCATTCCCGGCCGTCGCGCGTCGCCCGAGTGCGCAGGTTGGCCAAGTCGGTGCCGGCCTCAGGCTCGGAATACCCTACCGCGCAAACCATTTCACCTTTGGCGATCAGCGGCAGCCATTCGGATTTGTTCTGCTCGGTGCCGTGTCGCATGATCATCGGCGCCACCGAGGTGACCGTCAGGTCGGGTCCTGGCACTCCCCAATATTCGAACTCGCTCATCAGCAGGTGCTGATAGACAGCGCCAAGCCCTAAACCTCCGTATTCGGGCGGCCAGTTCAGTCCGAACCACCCTTTGTCGCCGATCTTGCGGCGAAATTGCGCGACCTCGCCGTCGGGAAATTCGAGATCATGCTCGGCAAGTTCGGCACGCAACTCCGCGGTCACGTTGGCATGGAGGAATTCGCGGACCTCGTCCAACCAGGCCCGTTGGCCGGCGTCGAGTTCGAAATCCATTCCGGCTCCCTTGCCGCGGCTGTCCGAACTTTTGGTGCAGAACGCTCGTACTAGTTGCTAACAGTTGCAAACCCTACTTGGCCGGGAAGACCATTGTCGGACGACGGAAGCTTGATGAATTCCGCCGGTGAGGCGCACGATGACCGAATGACCGAATCCGGTGCGGACCGTGTTGCGGTCTATTTCGATTTCGACAACATCGTCATTTCGCACTACGACCAGGTGCACGGCCGGAACGCGTTCCAACGGGACAAGGCCAAGGGCCTGGAGAATGAGCGGCTCGAGGCGGCGACCGTCGACCTCGGCGCCGTCATGGATTTCGCTTCCTCGTTCGGCACGCTGGTCCTCACCCGCGCGTACGCGGACTGGTCTACCGACGTCAATGCCCGGTATCACGGCCAGCTCGTGGGTCGCGCGGTGGATTTGGTCCAACTGTTTCCGGCGACCGTCTACGGCAAGAACGGGGCCGACATCCGCCTTGCCGTGGACGCCGTCGAAGACATGTTCCGGCTGCCCGACCTGACCCACGTCGTGATCGTCGGCGGCGACTCCGACTACATCGCCCTTGCCCAGCGCTGCAAACGGCTCGGCCGCTATGTGGTCGGCATCGGCGTGGCCGGTGCCAGCAGCCAGTCGCTGGCCGCCGCCTGCGACGAGTTCGTCACCTACGACACCCTGCCCGGAATACCCACCCAAAGCGCGCCGGTGCGCCAGCCCAAGAAGCGTGGCCGGCACGCGACCTCCGAACCCGAGGACGAGCCGCCGCCCCCGGATCCGCAAGCCGCGGCCACCAGCCTGCTCGAGCGTGCGCTGCGAATCAGTCAGGAGAAGGACGACGCCGACTGGCTGCACAACTCGGTGGTCAAGGCGCAGATGAAGCGGATGAACCCGTCGTTCAGCGAGAAGTCGCTGGGATTCAAGTCATTCAGCGATTTTCTGCGCTCGCGCAGCGACATCGTCGACCTCGACGAGAGCAGCACCACGCGTCTGGTGCGGCTGCATAGTGATGGAGAAACCCGATGATGACCGATTTACGCCGGCGCGCGTCCTGGCTCGCCGCGTCCCTGGTTGCTGCAGCGACGACGGCCTCGCCGGTCCCGGTCGCGTCCGCGCAGGCGTGCCCCGACATCGAGGTCATCTTCGCCCGCGGCACCGGCGAGCCACCCGGTGTCGGGGGGGTCGGAGGCGCATTCGTCAATGCAGTGCGCGGGCGGGCCGGCGGCAGATCCGTCGGCGAGTATGGCGTCAACTACCCGGCCAGCGGTGACTTCGGCAACCCCGGTTTCCGTGGGACCTTCAACGCCGGGGTCGGCGACGAACGCGGGCACATCCAATCCATGGCGGCCAGCTGCCCGAACACCAGAATGATCGTCGGAGGTTACTCCCAGGGCGCGGCCGTGACCGGCAACATGACGGCGGGCGGTGTATCGGCGGATGGGGCCAACCACGTCGCGGCCGTCGCGCTGTTCGGGAAACCGTCGCCGAATTGGTTGCGCACGTTCGGCTCGCCGCCGATCGTCATCGGCCCGCAGTTTGCTGGCAAGACCATCGACCTGTGCGCCCCCGGCGACAACATCTGCGACGGCGCTCCCGGCGGCCCGCCAGACCGACAGCACGGTGCGTATCCGTTCAACGGCATGGTCGGCCAGGCCGCGGATTTCGCCATCGGTCACCTGTGAGAAACCCGGAACCAACACCGGTGGCGCTGCTGGCCGACCGGGTCGCGGTGGTGACGGGCGGCGGAGGTGGCATCGGCGCGGCGACCGCGCGACTGTTCGCCCAGCACGGCGCCCGGGTGGTCGTCGCCGAGATCGACGCCGGACGTGGCCAGGCGATCGCCGACGAGATCGGCGGCTTGGCCGTCGCAGTCGATGTGCGGGAGTCCGAGCAGGTCAGCGCGTTGGCGCACACTGTGCTGGATCGCTACGGCCGGGTCGACGTGCTGGTCAACAACGTGGGGCATTGGCTGCGGCATCCGGGCAACTTCGTCGACACCGACCCGCAGCTGTGGGACGAGCTCTACCGGATCAACCTGCACCACGTATTCCTGGTGACCCGCGCGTTCCTGCCGGCGATGATCGGCCGACGCGCGGGAGCGATCGTCAACGTCTCGTCCGTCGAAGGGTTGCGCGGCTATCCGGAGGATCCGGTCTACGCCGCTTTCAAGGCGGCGGTCATCCACTTCACCCGCAGCCTCGCGGTCCAGGTGGGTCGCGATGGCGTGCGAATCAACGCGATCGGCCCAGACGTCACCGAGTCGCTGCAGGTGCCCTACTCGCAGTGGCTGTCGCCGGATGAGCAAGGGCAGTGGCCGCAATGGGTTCCGGTCGGACGGATGGGACTGCCGGAGGACCAGGCCCGGGTGATCCTGTTCCTGGCCTGCGAGCTGTCGGCCTTCGTGACCGGCCACACGATCCCGACCGACGGCGGTACCGGCGCCGCCGGCGGCTGGTTCCGCTCGGCGCGCCGGGCCGATCGGGAATGGACGAATCGGCCTGTCGCGCCGTGAGCCGACGCTGCTGGGCGCCAAGAAATTGCGGAGAATCTTTCAAGAGCAGCCCTGAACTGTGAAGTCGCCCGGGCAGAACCGGGGAATTGACATCACAGAGGGAGTCCAGCGCGCTCATGACTACCGTGCAATTGCCGGGGCACCAGCACCCGCCCGTTCCATATGTGGCACAACCCCATCGACACCCCTGGGAAATCGGACTTCTCGTCCTGGTCATCGCATCCAGCGTCGTGCTCTATCTGCTCGCTATCGCGGTGGTGATGTCGGGCCGTACGAGCACGCTGTGGCTTGGGATTCTGGCCTGGCCCGTGGTGGTGTATTTCGGCCGCGGCCTCACGTATGGCAGGCAGCGGGTGAGCGGCGTCAAGATGTCGCCCACCCAGTTCCCCGAGGGCTATTGGCTCGTCGTCGAGGCGGCCCAGCGGTTCGGCCTGCCCGAAGTACCCGACGCCTATGTCGTGCTGGGCAACGGCAAGATCAACGCCTTCGCGAGTGGACACGGCTTCCGCCGCTACGTGGCCGTTTACAGCGACCTGTTCGAGATCGGGGGCCAGGCCCGCGATCCCGAAGCGCTGGCATTCGTGATCGGCCACGAGGTGGGCCACATCGCTGCCGGCCACACGTCCTACTGGCGCCAACTGAGCCAGCTGGCGATGAGGATCCCACTCCTCGGCCAAACGCTGTCGCGGTCGATGGAGTACACGGCCGACAACTACGGGCACGCGTTTCGCCCGTCGGGAGCGGCCCGAGCCATCGGAGTCCTGAGCGCCGGAAAATATCTGCTCAGGCGGGTGGACTTCAACGGCATGGCCGACCGGGCCGCGACCGAGACCGGATTCTTCGTTTGGCTGGCCAACATGCTGGCATCGCATCCGGTGAACACTTGGCGGGCGGCGGCGCTGCGCAACCGCGCAGTCGCGGGTTCGCTGTTCTTCCGGCCCAGGCCGCTGGGACCCGCTCCGGTTGACCAGGGCTCCTGGATGCCCTGATCACGACATCGGAGCCGCGCCAATGGTGGGTGGTCAGTAGGGTGTCAGCCGACCAGCACTTACCATCCCATCAGTGACAACCACACCGGAACTGTTCTCGACCTACGGCCCCGGCGACGTTCGCATCGTGTGCGATCGCCTGGGCGATCCTGCGGCGCGAGCCGTGGTGTTCCTGCACGGGGGCGGGCAGACCCGCCGTTCGTGGGGCCGCGCGGCGGCAGCTGTTGCCGAGCGCGGCTGGCAGGCGGTCACCGTTGACCTGCGCGGGCACGGCGAATCGGACTGGTCTACCGACGGCGACTACCGCGTGGTGAGCTTCGCCAGCGACATCCAAGAGGTGCTGCGCCGTCTGCCGCCCAGGCCGGTGCTGGTCGGCGCGTCTTTGGGCGGATTCACTTCGATGCTCCTCGCAGGTGAGCTATCGCCCGGCATCGCCGGCGCGGTCGTCCTGGTAGACATCGTGCCCAACATGGACCCGTCCGGGGCGAGCCGCATTCACGCGTTCATGGCCGACCGGGTGGCCTCGGGATTCGACTCGTTGGACGAAGTCGCCGACATGATCGCCGAATACAACCCACATCGGCCGCGTCCCACTGATCTCGACGGCCTGCGCACCAACCTGCGCCGTCGCGGCGATCGCTGGTATTGGCACTGGGACCCGCAATTCATCAGTGGCACTTCGCCATTCCCGCCTATGGAGGTTACCGACACCGACCGCATGCACGCTGCCGTCGACGCAATTCTGCGCAACGGCGTGCCCATGCTCTTGGTACGAGGCCAGATGAGTGACCTCGTCAGTCAAGAGCGGGCCGACGAATTTCTCGAACGATTCCCCCAAGTCGAATTCGTCGATGTCCGCGGCGCGGGCCATATGGTCGCCGGGGACCGCAACGACATCTTCGCTCAGGCCGTCCTGGACTTCCTCTCCCGCCATGCGGACGCCGGCTGACCTTCCCGGACGCGGCATGGCAGGGTGGCATCCGTGATAGACACTTCTGGACGCAACCCGGTCTTCGAACAGAATCTTCGTGAAATCAGCACTCCGGCTGGCGTTTTGCGTTACTGCGACTGCGGGCCCGATTCCGCAGCACCGCCGGTGTTGCTGTTCCTGCACGGCTCGGGCCCCGGGGTCACGGGGTGGCGCAACTTCCGCGGCATCCTGCCGGCGTTCGCCGAGCATTTCCGTTGCCTGGTATTGGAATTCCCGGGCTTTGGCGTCAGCGACGACTTCGGCGGCCACCCGATGGTGACCGCGCAACGCACGGTGGTGCCGTTCCTGGACGCACTGAATGTGAACCGCGTCAGCATCGTCGGCAACTCGATGGGTGGCGGCGTGGGCATCAATTTCGCGATCCGCAATCCGGGCCGCCTCGATCGGCTGGTGACGATCGGCGGGGTCGGCACCAACATCTTCAGCCCCAGCCCCAGCGAAGGCATCCGACTGCTGCAGGAATTCACGGAGGACCCGACGCGGCAACGGCTTGTCGACTGGCTCAAGTCGATGGTGTACGACCAGTCGGTCATCACCGACGAATTGATCGAGGAGCGTTGGCAACTGGCTACCGACCCGGAAACATTGGCCGCCGCGCGCCGGATGTACGGAAAGGCGGCCTTCGCGGCGATGACGTCGGCGATGGAGGCCGCCGATACCCCGATGCCGTGGGCGGTGATGCACAAGGTGGCCGCGCCCACCCTGCTGACGTGGGGCCGTGACGACAGGGTAAGCCCGCCCGACATGGCGCTCATTCCGATGCGCACCATCCCCAACGCAGAACTCCACGTGTTCCCGAAATGCGGGCACTGGGCCATGATCGAGGCCAAAGAAGCGTTTGAGAGCACCGTTCTGGGTTTCCTGTTACGCAAATAGCACGAGCGCGCTTGCGCCTATTGCTCGTCCCGAGTGGCGTGCAGAATGTGCAGTTCGTGCAACTATGAATGTCATGATGAACCAGATCGGCCTGCGCGAGCGGCGTCGCCGTCAGACCAGCGCGGACATCCGCGGGGCGGCGGTGCGGCTGGCACAGGCGCGCGGCTGGGACAAGGTGACCATCGAGGAAATCTGCGTCCAGGCCGGAATCTCGACCCGCACGTTCTTCAACTACTTCCCCAACAAAGAGGCGGCGATCGCCTACGGCCCGTCGGACCTGCCCCCCGAGCTGGCCGCCGAATTCGTCGCCGCCGGACCCGCCCCCTATTCGGTGATCCTGGCCGAGCTGATCACGCTGGCCGCACACCATCTTCGCGACATGCCCCCGCAGCGCGAGCAGGCCGTTTGCATGCTGGACCTGGCAAAAACCACCCCGGCGGTGCTGGCGGCATTTCTGGCCGACCTGGAGCGCTTTCAGACCCAGCTGACCGATATCGTGGCCAAACGCCAGGGCATGCCATCCGATGACGAAATACCCGCGCTGATCTCCGCATTGGCGCTGACGGCGGTGCGCTCGGGCATCGAACGCTGGTCCAGCAGCGATCCCCAGGACGCCGACGACACGCCGATGCCCTATGTCGAGCGGGCCGCCGCGCTGGTCAACAGCATTTTCACGAAATGACGGCGTGACCGGAAACACATAAACTTGCATGGTGTGCAAAATATGCAGATCATGTACACATGGTCGGGCGGCGGCGGTTCTTCAGTGTGCCTCGGCGACACGAAGCATCTGCCGTTACCTCTCGAGCCAGATGGGGCTGGCTAGAGCCGTCCACACGCCTGACGTTCGACCGCGTTGAGCCGACAGCGCCAACACCATTCGTTGCCCCGCAACACTTCTCGACCCAGCAGTACATCACGACGACCGCGTTGGCATTTCGTGGCCGGGAAAGGATCGCGTAGGTACCGATGGCTAAGGTCTTGCGCAACGCCTGGCTGCCGCTGCTGATCGTTGCCGTGGTGGTGATCGGCGGCTTTGCGGTGGTACGGGTCAAGTCCTTCTACGGCGCCGACAACGCCGACACCCTGACCAGCGCAAAGGTTGACGACTCCAAACCGTTCAAACCCAAGGTCATCAAGTATGAGATCTTCGGCTCGGCGGCCCACGCGAATGTCAACTACCTGGATCTCAGCGCCGAGCCGCGGCGGTTGGACGGCGCGCCATTGCCCTGGACCTTGGTGCTCAGCACCACCGCGCCCTCGGTGTTTCCCAATATCTCGGCGCAAAGCGACGGTGATTACCTCGGTTGCCGCATCACCGTCGACGACGAAATCAAGGACGAGCAAACATCCACCGGCGTGCACGCCCTGACATCCTGCTTAGTGAAATCCGCATGAGCGCTCCCACTCAAGACGCGCCCACCGACGTCATCCCAGTCGCCAGGCATGCAGCGCGCCCGAAGATCGCACACTTCATCCGCACGTTCGCCGTGCCGATCATCCTTGGCTGGATCGCGCTCATCGCGGCGCTGAACGTCGTTGTGCCCCAGCTCGACGAGGTCGGGAAGATGCGCTCGGTCTCCATGAGTCCCGACGACGCGCAATCGGTGATCGCGACCAAACGCGTCGGCGAGGTGTTCAAGGAGTACAAGTCCAACAGCTCGGTGATGATCGTGCTGGAGGGCCAGAATGCGCTTGGCGCCGAGGCGCATGCCTACTACGACCAGATCGTCAAGAAGCTCGAGGCCGATACCAAACACGTTGAGCACGTTCAGGATTTCTGGAGCGATCCACTCACCGGGGCCGGCGCGCAGAGCAACGACGGCAAGGCGGCCTACGTTCAGGTCTACCTCGTCGGGAACATGGGTGAGACGAAGGCCAATGACTCGGTCGAGGCCGTCCAGACCATCGTGAAAGGCACCCCGGCCCCCAACGGGGTCAAGGCCTACGTCACCGGCCCTTCGGCGCTGGAAGCCGACCAGCATTTAGCCGGCGACCGCAGCCTGCAGATGATCGAGGCCGTGACGTTCCTGGTCATCATCGCAATGCTGCTGATGGTCTACCGGTCCATCGTCACGGTGCTGCTCACGTTGGCAATGGTCGTGTTCGAATTGGCCGCCGCCCGCGGCGCGGTCGCCTTCCTGGGCTATTACAAAATCATCGGACTGTCCACGTTCGCCTGCAACCTGCTGGTCACGTTGGCGATCGCGGCCGCCACTGATTACGCGATCTTCCTGATCGGCCGATATCAGGAAGCCAGGGCGGTCGGCGAATCGCGAGAAGACGCCTACTACACCATGTTTCACGGCACGGCACACGTCGTGCTCGGGTCGGGGTTGACCATCGCCGGTGCGACGTTCTGCCTGCACTTCACCAACCTGCCGTATTTCCAGACACTGGGAATCCCGCTTGCCATCGGCATGGTGGTCGTTGTGCTCGCCGCGTTGACGCTTGGCCCCGCAGTGATTTCGGTGGCATCGCGCTTCCGCCAGACACTCGAGCCCAGGCGCGCTCAGCGAATTCGCGGCTGGCGCAAGGTCGGCGCGCTCGTCGTCCGCTGGCCGGGCCCCGTCCTGGTGGTGACGATCGGAATTGCTCTGGTCGGTCTGCTTACTTTGCCCGGATACCGGACCAACTACAACGACCGCAACTACCTGCCCGCCGATCTGCCGGCGAACGCCGGCTACGCGGCCGCCGATCGGCACTTCTCGAAGGCCCGGATGAACCCCGAGCTGCTGATGATCGAAAGTGACCACGATCTGCGCAATTCATCGGACTTTCTGGTCATTGACAAGATCGCCAAAGCGATCTTCCGGGTCCCCGGGATCAGTCGCGTGCAGGCGATCACCCGGCCCCAGGGCACGCCGATCGAGCACACGTCGATTCCGTTCCAGATCAGCATGCAGGGCGTCAGCCAGCAGATGACGCAGAAGTACCAAGAAGATCAGATCGCTGACATGCAGCGCCAGTCCGACGAGATGCAGACGACGATCGACAGCATGGTCAAGATGCAGAGCATCACCAAACAGATGGCCGACGACATGCACGTGATGGTCGGCAAGATGCACGCCATGACGATCGACGTCGCCGAATTGCGCGATCACATGGCCGATTTCGAGGACTTCTTCCGGCCCATCCGCTCCTACTTCTACTGGGAGAAGCACTGCTTCGACATCCCGGTGTGCTGGTCGCTGCGCTCGGTCTTCGATGCCCTCGACGGCGTCGACACGATGACCGACGACATCCAGAGCCTGATGCCCATCATGGATCACCTCGACACGCTCATGCCGCAGATGGTGGCGCTGATGCCCGAAATGATCCAGAACATGAAGAACATGAAAACCATGATGCTGACCATGTATTCGACCCAGAAGGGTCTGCTGGAACAGCAGCAACGGGCACAGCGCGACTCCGCGGCCATGGGCAAAGCGTTCGACGCGTCGAAGAACGACGACTCGTTCTACCTGCCCCCGGAAACCTTCGATAACCCCGAATTCAAGCGGGGCATGAAGAACTTCCTCTCCCCCGACGGCCATGCCGTGCGCTTCATCATCAGCCACGACGGCGATCCGATGACACCAGAAGGCATTTCGCATATCGATGCGATCAAGAAGGCCACCTACGAGGCGCTCAAGGGCACCCCTATGGAGGGCTCCAAGATCTACCTCGGCGGGACCGCGGCGACCTTCAAAGACATGCAGGACGGCAGCAACTACGACCTGCTGATCGCCGGGATCGCCTCCATGTGCCTAATTTTCATCATCATGCTGATCATCACGCGTAGCGTGGTGGCCTCGGCTGTCATCGTGGGCACCGTATTGCTTTCCCTGGGTGCGTCTTTCGGGCTTTCGGTGCTGATCTGGCAGCACCTCATCGGCATCGAACTGCACTGGATGGTGCTGGCGATGTCGGTGATCATCCTGCTGGCCGTCGGCGCCGACTACAACCTGCTGTTGGTGTCCCGGTTCAAGGAGGAGATCCATGCCGGGCTGAACACCGGCATCATCCGGTCGATGGGTGGCACAGGTTCGGTGGTGACGTCGGCGGGGCTCGTGTTCGCCTTCACGATGATGACGATGGCGGTCAGCCAGCTGATCGTGATCGGGCAGGTCGGCACCACAATCGGGCTGGGTCTGCTGTTCGACACCCTGATCGTCCGATCGCTGATGACGCCGTCCATCGCCGCGTTGCTGGGCAAGTGGTTCTGGTGGCCGCAACGGGTTCGGCAGCGGCCGGTTCCTTCGCCGTGGCCTGATCCCGTGCAGCGGCCGGCTGAAAAGGCCGAATCCGTACCTACGGCTTGAACTTCTTGACCAGATCGAATCCCTTGTAGCCGGCAACGGCGACTTCGGCGCAGATGTCGTTGTACGTCGCGAATCCCCCGACGAACAACATGAAACCGCGCGGCTTTCCCGGGACGTTCGCGCCCATGTACCAGGAGTTCGCCTTGGTGAACAGGGTCGCCGCGGCCCGCTCGGCGCATTCCGCGCCCCATTCGTCGACGCTCTCCGCGGTGGCTTCGATTGCGGCGTAACCATGCTCGTCGAGGTAGGTGATGGCGTCCGCGATCCAGTTCACCTGTGCTTCCGCATGCAGCACCATGTTGGCCAGCACCGCCGGAGCTCCGGGACCCGAAATCATGAACATGTTCGGGAAGCCGTCGACACCCAATCCCAGATAGGTGCGCGGTCCGTGCGCCCAGTCGTCGCGCAGTCTAGCGCCGGCCCGGCCGACGATGTCGATCTTGGCCAGCGCTCCGGTCATCGCATCGAAACCCGTTGCCAGCACGATAGCGTCCAGATCGTAGTGCCTATCGGTGGTGTTGATGCCGGTGGCGTCCACGGACTTGATCGGAGTGCTGCGCACACTCACCAGTGAAACGTTGGGTTTGTTGAAGGTCTGAAAGTAGTTGCTGTCGGTGCAGATTCGCTTGGTGCCGATCGGGTGATCGTTCGGAATCAGTAATTCGGCTACCGCTGGGTCCTTGATGACGGCTCGGACTTTTTCTTCGTAGAACTTTCTGGCCTCTTCGTTGGCCGCCGGGTCGATCACCTGGTCCGGGAAGGTCTTGGAGAACAGCACACCGCCCAATTGCCAGCGGGTTTCGAACGCCGCGCGGCGTTCCTCCGGCGTGAACTCCAGCGTCGGCTTGGCGGCGGTGATGTGCGGCGACCCTCCGCCGCTGCGCCACGACAGTCGGCGCCGTTGGGCATACTGCGCCTTGATGTCGTCGAGTTCCTTGACAGACAAGGGTTTGTTGCCGGCCGGCACGCTGTAGTTGGGCGTGCGCTGGAAGACGTACAGATGTGCTGCCTGCTCGGCGATGATCGGAATCGACTGTATGCCAGACGATCCCGTGCCGATGACTGCCACCCGTTTACCCGTGAAGTCCACCGGCTCGTGCGGCCAGGCAGCCGTGTGGTAGATCTTGCCCGCGAAGGTGTCCAGGCCCGGGAAGTCCGGGGTCAGCGCGGCCGACAACGGGCCCGTCGCCATCAGGCAGAATCGCGCGGTGAGCCGTTTTCCACCGTCGGTGGACAGCGTCCAGCGCAGGGTCGTCTCGTCGAAGACCGCCGAGACCACGCGGGTGTTGAACGCGACGTCGCGGCGCAGGTCGAGTTTGTCGGCGACCCAGTTCAGGTATCTGAGGATTTCGGCTTGGGTGGCGTACTTCTCGGTCCAGTTCCACTCTTGCTGCAGCTCGTCGGAGAAGGAGTAGCAGTAGTCGACGCTTTCGACGTCACACCGCGCGCCGGGATAGCGGTTGTAGTACCAGGTGCCGCCCACCTCGGGCGCAGCCTCGAGCACCCGTACCCGCAGCCCTTGGCTGCGCAGTTTGTGCAGGGCATACAGGCCGGCGAACCCGGCGCCCACCACGACCACGTCCAACGGTGGATTTGAAACCTCGTCGCCGGCATTGCTCACAAGCACTCACCATAGGAGTTCTCTGATCGCGAGCCGTGCCCCGTCCCGGTGACCGGACGATCCGGTCCTGATTTCCCGGCCATTGGGCGCGCCGCCATGCCGCGAGCAGCCAATCAGCGACCATGCGCTCATGTCAGAGTTCATGCACGACGTCGAGGTTGACTTGGATGGCCAACGGCACCGGCTGCCCTGGCCGCCGGGCCAGAGCCTGGTCGACATGCTGATTGATGCCGGTATCGACGTGCCCCACTCGTGCCGGGAAGGCCGCTGCGGCTCGTGCGTGGCGACCGTGATCGAAGGAAACGTCGACATGCCGGCATGCGAAGTTCTCGAGCCCGAGGACCTGCGCGACGGCTTGATCCTCGCCTGTCAGGCTCGCCCGTTGAGCGGGTGGCTGCGTGTCGAATTCTGACCGGATTTCGCCCACTCACCGGGAGCGGTGGCAGGGCCGGAGGCGGACTGCGGTACACCATTAGGAAGCCCACACACGTAAGGACGACACCATGACCGAGCGGGTACTTGACCAGGTTGTAGCGATGGCCGACCAGCTGCGCGATCAGGCCCCGGAAGCAGAGCGGATCGGCCGGCTCACCGACGAGTCCGTCAAGATGATGAAAGGGGCCGGGCTGATCCGGCTTCTGCAAACCAAGCAGTACAGCGGGTTTGAAGCGCATCCCCGCGAGTTCGCGGAGACGGTGATGGCGACCGCGGCGCTGGACCCGGCCGCCGGCTGGATCGTCGGCGTGGTCGGAGTGCATCCCTACCAGTTGGCATACGCAGACCCGAAAGTTCCCGCCGAGGTCTGGGCCGACGACGTCGACACCTGGATGGCCTCGCCGTACGCGCCGCAAGGTGTGGCTACGCCTTTGGAAGGCGGGGACGGCGGCTATATCTTCAACGGGCGCTGGCAGTTCAGCTCGGGCACCGACCATTGCGACTGGATCATCCTGGGGGCGATGCTCGGCGACGCGAAGGGCGTTCCGCTGATGCCGCCGCAGATGCTGCACATGATCCTGCCGCGCAAGGACTACGAGATCGTCGAGGACTCGTGGAATGTGGTGGGGCTGCGCGGAACCGGCTCCAAGGACGTCATCGTCAAGGACGCGTTCGTCCCCGCCTATCGGACGATGGACGCGACGAAGGTCATGGACGGCACCGCGCAACGGGAGGCCGGCATGACCGAGCCGCTGTATCTGATGCCGTGGTCGACGATGTTCCCGCTGGGCATCTCGGCGGCCACCATCGGCATCGCCGAGGGGGCGCTGGCCGCGCACTTGGACTACCAGCGCGAGCGGGTCGGCGCTACCGGAACCGCGATCAAGGACGACCCTTACGTCATGCACGCCATCGGCGAGGCTGCTGCCGACATCAACGCCGCACGTCAAGAGCTGTTGGCCAACGCCGACCGCATCTATGACATCGTCGCGGCCGGCAAAGAGGTGTCATTCGCCGACCGGGCCGCGGGTCGTCGTACCCAGATACGCGCCGTCTGGCGCGCGGTGTCGGCCGTCGACGAGATCTTCGCCCGCTCCGGCGGCAACGCGGCCCGCATGGACAAGCCGCTACAACGGTATTGGCGGGACGTGCACGTCGGCCACCTGCACGCCATCCATGTGCCGGGCACCGTCTATCACGCGTCGGCACTGAGCTCGCTGGGCATCGATCCGCCGCAGGGTCCGCTGCGGGCCCTGATCTAAGGGTGGCCTGGTGTCAGACCTGAAAAGCCTTGGCTACATTACGATTTCGACGAACGACATCGAGCGTTGGCGGCAGTTCGCCTTCGGTGTGCTGGGTTTCGCGGAAGGCTCGCCCAATTTCAGGGGTGCCGACCCGTCGGCCCTGTACCTGCGGATGGACGAGCGGGCGGCCCGGATCATCGTCGTCCCCGGCGAGACCGACCGGGTGCGCACCGTCGGCTGGGAGGTGCGCGATCACGCTGCCCTGCAACGAGTCAAGGCGACTCTTGACGGCGCCGGAGTGGCTTTCAAGCAATTGTCCGTCGATGACGCCGAGGTGCGCCGCGTCGAAGAGGTGATCACCTTCGAGGACCCGGCCGGCATCACCGTCGAGGTTTTTCATGGTGCGGTGCTCGACCACAGCCCGGTGGTCACGCCGTTCGGCGCGAGATTCGTCACCGGCGATCAGGGGCTGGGACATGTGGTTTTGCCGGCCACCGATCCCGGCGGGCTGTTCGAGTTCTATACCGACGTACTTGGGTTCCGATCGCGCGGCGCTTTCCGGGTTCCGCTCCCGAAGGAGTTCGGCCCGGTGCGGGTCCGTTTCCTCGGCATCAATCAGCGGCACCACAGCCTGGCGATAGTCCCGGCCGCACATCAGCGCGACCCGCGGTTGGTCCACATCATGGTCGAGGTCGACACCCTCGACGCGGTGGGTCAGGCGCTGGACCGCGTCAACGCCGAAGGTTTCCAATTGTCGTCCACGCTGGGGCGCCACACCAACGACAAGATGGTGTCGTTCTATGTCCGCGCACCCGGCGACTGGGACATCGAGTTCGGCACCGACGGTATGCGAGTCGACGAAACCTATTACACCGCAGAGGAAATCACAGCGGACAGCTACTGGGGTCATCAATGGGTCGGTGAGATGCCCGCGGCAATGCGGCTGTAACTGGGCGGAAACTCGCGCCCGAGTGACACCCGGGAATCACAGCGAAAGCTATAGGCGCACAATGAAAGCCGTCACCGCACAGTGAACGCGCAGCATCGCGATCGAGAGCGCGGTGCCACCTCAGCGTAGATATCCGGCAAGCAGGTCGACGATCTCGTCTTCGAGCTGTTGCGGGTCCACCGGAGTCTCCGACGTGACGAGCCGGTGTACAAGCGATTCGATGGTTGCCACCACGATGCGCGCATTGAGCCTGCCGCCCGCGCGCACGTCGGATTGCTGTGCGAGCAGCCGGACTGCCGCGTCCACCGACAGTTGTTCTAATTCGTGCAGACGCGCGAGAAACGCCGGTGCGCGGGGCGCCTCTTCGAACAGCACCCGGTGCAGCCGGGGATTGTCCCGGTGATTGTCGATCGTCGCGCGCACGAACACCCGCAGGGTGTCTTCGAGCCCTTGCGGCAATCCCTGAGCCAGCCGCTCGCTGAGCAGACGAGCTCCGGTATCGACGTGGGCGTCCATCAGCCCCCGCAGGATGGCGTCCTTGTTCGGGAAATACTGATACAACGATCCGATCGATATTCCCGCCCGCTCGGCGATGCGATTGGTGGTTCCGGCGACGTAGCCGTGCTCTGCGAAAACGTGAGCCGCCGCATCCAGGATCCGTTGCCTGGTCTTCTCGGCACGTTCCTGTTTGGGCTGCTTGCGCGGCCGGAACCGATCCGTCGGGGCGATCGCGCGTCTCCTTCCAAAAGCGAGTAGTCAAGTGGGGCTGCGACCAGCAAAATTAGGGTACCCTAACCGCTGGCACAAGGAGGCCTCGTGCGAACGATCCACCTCGAAACCATCCTCCCCACCACCGCTGACCGAGTGTGGTCGGCAATGCTGTCACCGGTCACCTTCCTCTACGTGTGCAAGGGTCTATTCGGCTTTCCCGCCCTGGCCGGACGTTCGGAGCCGCTGCGCCTCGGCGAGCGCGGTACCGGATGGCTGGTCGCTTTCCACCTCATACCGGCCTACCGGCACACGATCGAGGTCATCGAGGTCGACGAGGCCACCAAGACAGTGCGCACGCACGAGCACGGCGGCATGCTCAAGGCCTGGAACCACACGCTGCACGCCGAAGCGCTCGATGAAGATTCCTGCCGCTACAGCGACACCATCGAGATAGACGCCGGCCCGGCCACCGTCATCGTGGCCGCTGTGGCCACCGGAATATTCCGCTACCGCCAACGGCGATGGCACAAGCTGGTGCGCCGGCATCTACTCGCCGAAGGGCCGGCGTACGCGAGCTGACCGCCGCGGCCGGCCCGCGTTACCGCCCCGGACGGGTGGTTTCTCAGTGAGATGCGTGACAATGCCGTCCCAGTGTGATACAAACTGTCATATTCCTATTAGGAATATAGCAGTCAGATACCCCAGTCTCTTGGAGGACCGATGTCAGGGACAACCGCCGCCGCCGTCGATTCAGGCACCCCTAGCGCAGTCATCGACCGGATCTCGCTGGTGCTGGACGCGTTCGAAGGGCCGGGACGGTTGACGCTGGCCCAGATCGTCCGTCGCACCGGGTTACCCCGTTCGTCGGCGCATCGAATGCTCGAGCGTCTGGTGCAGCTGCGCTGGCTGCGCCGAAACGGTCGCGACTACGAGCTCGGCATGCGCCTGGTGGAACTGGGCTCGCTGGCCGTGCATCAGGACCGCCTGGTGCGGGCCGCCCGGCCGCTGCTCGGTGAATTGCACCGCGCCACTGGGCTTGTGGTTCACCTCGCGGTCCTGGAGGGATCTGACGTCGTCTACCTGGACAAGGTCGGGGACCGGGTAGTGGGCTCGCTCCCCAGCCGGGTGGGTGGCCGTCAGCCCGCGCACTGTAGCGCGCTGGGCAAGGCGATGTTGGCCTACAGCGACGACGCCGAGGTGGACCTGCAGGTGCGCAAGACCAAGTACTCGATCTCTACCAACTCCCAACTGGCAGTCGAATTGGCTAAGGTCCGAGCGCACGGGGTGGCGTTCGAGCGCGAGGAGTCCCTACTCGGATTCGGTTGCGTTGCAGCCCCGATCGGCAGCCCGGGTGAGGCCGTCGCCGCGGTCTCGGTGTGCGGTCCGATGAGCCGGATGAAGTTCGATCAGCGGCTGACCGCCCCGGTTCGCATGACCGCAATGGGAATCTGGCGCAATGTGGAGGACGGCCCGCAGCGCGTGGCGCCCACCCTGCAACCGCTGCGGCCGCTGCTCCCCCATGGTCCGCGTCCTGCCCTGCAATACGCGTGAACGGCCGGGTCCCTACGCGCCGCAGTAGTAGTTGCTGGGAGAGTTGGCGTTGCAGTATGGGAACTGCTGTTCCTTGCCACGACTCAGTTTGAGCCCCTGCCCATTACCGACCAGCGTCACCGTCACGGGGTCCCCCACGACGGTGCTGTCGGGTGCCGAACTGGCCGTCACGGTACCGGTGGCGGTGTCACCAGACACCGAGGTCAGCGCGAAGTCCACGCTGCCGCCGGTGAACGTCTGATGGCCGTGGCCGTTGGCGTCGATAACCAGACCCTCCTTGTGAGCCTGCCAGCGCCCTACGAACGGTCCGATTCCTGCGACACCGGCGGGCGTAGTTGTCGCCGAAGTCGGAGCGGGCGGGGCGACGGTGGAGGGCGTCGAGATGGCCGACGGTTCCGGGCTGGAGGGCGCCACGACTGCGGGGGCCCGGGAAGCGCTGCCGGGTTTGCTCAGGAGATAGCCGGTAATGCCGGCCGCGCCGCCGACCAGCACGACGATCGCCGCGACTAGCAGCCAGGTCAGCCGTG
Organism: Mycobacterium sp. 1164966.3; assembly: GCF_001665395.1. Taxonomy (GTDB): domain Bacteria; phylum Actinomycetota; class Actinomycetes; order Mycobacteriales; family Mycobacteriaceae; genus Mycobacterium. The sequence continues at coordinate 82,177 of NZ_LZSG01000040.1, read as the reverse complement.
CGGGTGGGTGCTGCGCCTTCGCCTGTTCAGCGGCCCGCGGGCGTGGCCGGTCTACCGGTCGGGGTGGCGCGACAGCCGACCAACTGCGCGAGTGTTGTTGTGTTCCAGTGAGAGTCGGGTAAGCCGGCCGAGCCGGCTCGGGCGGGGCGACGGCGGTGCCACGGCCGCGGGAGGGCGCGGCGCTGAGGGCGTGCCGGGCGGCGCTGGCCAGCTCATGGGCACTTTGATAGCGCTGGGCGGGATCCTTGGCCATGCCGGTCGCGATCACCTCGTCGAATCCGGCCGGTACCCCGGATCGGAGCTCGCTGGGCCGGGGTGGCTCGAGTGTGAGGTGACCGGCGATCTGCTGTTCCATGCTGTCGCCCGGGAAGGGGGGGTCGCCGGTCAGGCATTCATGCAACACGCACGCCAACGCATACACATCTGAACGGGCATCGGCCCGGCCGGCGGTGAAGCGTTCCGGGGCCATGTAGGCAAGGGTGCCCACCAGCATCCCGGTGTTCGTCAATTTGGTGGCCGACCCATCGTGGGCGATCCCGAAATCGATCAGGTAGACGAAGTCGTTGCCCGTCACCAGTGCGTTGGACGGTTTGATGTCGCGATGCACCAGTCCGGCGGCATGGGCGGCGTCCAGTGCGGCGGCCAGCTGCTCGATGACGTGCACGGCCCGCTGAGGACTCATCGGCCCATCTCGCTGCAGCAGCTCGTGCACGTCGATGCCCTTGACGATCGGCATCACCAAATACAGTTGGCCGTTGATCTCGCCGGTGTCGAAGATCGAGATGATGTGCGGTTCACTCAGCCGTGCCGCGGTGTGGGCTTCGCGGCGAAACCGCTCCCGATAGCCTGGTTCCTCGCCCAGCTCGACGGGCAACACCTTGACGGCGACATCGCGGCCGATGACGGTGTCGTGGGCCTGGTAAACCGTTCCCATGCCGCCCTGACCGATCACCGACTGCAGCCGGTACCGCCCGAATTCCAGCTCGTCCACAGACCGGCCTTCCCTCGCCTGCCTGGGCAAACATGCTACCGAGCGAGCGTCGGCGCGGGACCGGTTCCGCCGACACAGACTGCATTTCCCGGTGGCCGGGAGTCAAGGGCACTGCGAGCGTCGCCGGCCATATGGTCAACTGCATGGCTGACGGCGAGGTATTCGTGATCGACCGGGTGGTGACCCGGCCCGGGTGCGCCCGACGGTTCGTCGACGCCTACCTCGCGGAGTACGCGCCGGGCGCGCGCGACCGGGGAATGACCTTGCGCGACGTTCTGGTCAGTCCGCCTATCTGGTTCGACGATCAGGTGAACACCCTCACGATCACCTGGACGCTGCCGTCCCCGCAGGCGTGGTGGGAGATGACGCGGATAGGCCGGCTGGACCCGAAACTGGGCGAATGGTGGTCGCAGATAAGCGAATTGGTGCAGGAACGGTCGCGAACCTTCGCCGCAGTAGCCGAAGACGTGGACGGCCTGTGCGATGTATAGTGTCACCCGCTTGCTCGATGTGGCCGACGATGATCGCGGCCGACTGGTCACTGAGTTGCGTTGCGCCGCCGCCGAAACGGATGCACTGCGCTCCGTCGTCGGACGGACGCTGACCGGCTCGCGGAACGGCGGTGACATCCTTATGCACCTGCGCTTCAGCGAGGAGGACGGTTGGCGTTGCGCGGCAGACCAATTCGATACGCTGCTGGCCCGCCCTACCGTGACCCGCATCAACGGCGCAGCCTATTGGGGTGAACCGCGACGCTCCGGCGATACACCCGGCATCGTGTACCGTACGTTGCTGCTGCGGGTCCAGCCCGACGCGGACGAAGAAACGGTCACCCGCTTCGAACACGAGCTCTCGTCAATGCCGCACTATGTCTCGACAATCCGGGCGTGGCAGCTGAGCCGGGTCGTCGAACCCGTCGGAGACGTGCGCTGGACCCATGTGTTCGAGCAGGAGTTCTCCGACGCCGAAGGTCTGCTGGGGCCTTACCTGATGCATCCGATCCACTGGGCCGTGGTAGACCGCTGGTTCGACCCGGAAACCACCGACGTCATCGTCCGCGACCGCATCTGCCACAGCTTCTGTACGGTCGACCACCCGGTCCTATAAGGAGCAGACGCAAAAACACCCGAAATCACCGGTTTTAGGGAGCTTTTGCGTCTGGTCGCCTAGGAGATATTCGGGTTGGCGGAAGCCGGCGGTGCCAACGCTGGCAGCAACGTCTTTCCGTCCAGGCTGTGCACAGGCAATTGCCGCGACCAGGGATAGTGCAGGCTGAATGCCACCAGTCCGGTGCGCTCGGCGGCGGGCCGGTGACACATCGCCAGCACGGTCTCGGCCAGGTATTCCACCGGCTCGGTCGGAAAGCCCTCGGGAATCAGCTGCGCCGCGCCGGGTGTCCGGACGGCCGTCGAAGGGCCGACGCAATTGACCGCGATGTTGGCGTCGAGTAGCTCAGCGGCCACACCCTGGGTGAACCGGTGCAGCGCGGCCTTCATCGAGGCGTAGATCACGTCACCCGCGGTCTTGTTGTATTGCCGGTACGGCCTCGCCGGCGCGACGCCGGTGACCGAGCCGATATTCACGATCCATCCCGACCCCTGCTTACGCATCTGCGGCACAACGGCTTTCGTCAATACAAAGGGCGTACGCAGATAGTGCGACACGGTGCGATCAAACGTTTCCATGCTCATGTCCTGGATCAATGCGTAGTCGGCGAAGCCGGCATTGTTGACCAGGATGTCGAGCCGGCCGGTCCGGTCCAGCACCGCGTCGAGCAACCCGTCGCGCTGTTCGGGGTCCTCGAGGTCGGCCGTCACCCCAAAGGCGCGGCCACCGTCAGCCTCGATCAACCCCACCGTCTCGCCAATGGTCCCCGGCAGGATCGACGTCACTCCCGCCCGCACAGACGACGACGGAACATGTGACCGAGCCGTGACCGCCACCGTGGCACCCTCGGCCGCCAACCGTCGTGCGATCGCCCTGCCGATGCCCCGACTACTGCCGGTGACCAAAGCGGTTTTGCCGCAGAGTAATCCGGTCATCGGAGCTCGAAATGCGTTTCGATCGGAGCCCGATGACTGTGCCACATATCAACCAGACGATATGGGAATGCGGTCACGATCCGGCCCCCGCCCGACCGGTAGTAGGTATGTGCCGTCGGGGTATGGCACCAGACGGTGCCGGCCATTGTCGCGTCGATGTCGGCGACGTATTCGTCGTAGGCGCGTCGGCTAACCTCCATCACGGATGCCTTCCGCAGCGCCATCAACTGCAGGCATTCCATGACGTAGTGCACCATCACCTCGACACCGAAGTTATGGCCGGCGCCGTGCCCCGGGCTGTAATTCGGCGCGGACGAGATGAACATGTTCGGAAAACCGGGGACAGTCCCGCCGCGGTAGGCGCGCGGCCTGTCGCCCCACTCGTCCGCCAGCTTCCTGCCGTCGCGGCCCCGAACATCAACGGTCGAAAGGAAGTCCAGGTAATAGCCGGTCGCGTAGATGATGACGTCGAGGTCGACCTGGCGGCCGTCGCGCGTCACGATCCCCGCTTCGTTGACCCGGGCCGGCTCGCTGACCTCAACGTCTACGTGGTCGCGGGCCAACGCTGCGTAGTATCCACCGGGATCGCGGATGATCCGCTTGCCATACGGCGCAAAGTCCGGGGTGACCTTGCGGGCAAGCTCGCTGCCTGCCCCGAAAACGCGGTCTATGTAGTCCAGGCAGATCCGCAACAAGACGTCGTTGGCGGGCGAAATCGACAGATGCTCGGCCGCCCAACCGGCGTCACGCAGAATCACCGGGTAGTTGTTGTCCGCGGTCCCCCAAAACGACTTCAGCCGAACCCAATTGGCGTAATACGGCACCCGGGTGCCGAGCCAGCGCTGATAGTCGGGAACGTCGTCGGAAAGCCGCCGCCGCGGCGCCACCCAGTGCGGCTGACGCTGGAACACCGTCAGGTGCGCCAGCTGGTCCACGCACGCGTCGACGATCTGGACCGCGGTGCAGCCCGCTCCGATGATGCCGACCCGCTTGCCGGTCAGATCCAGCCCGGGATCCCATTGCGCCGAATGGATTTCCACTCCGGAGAACGTGCCGCGGCCAGGAAGCTCCGGCCAGCGCGGCCGGTTCAGGTAACCGGCCGCCGGGATCACCACATTGGCATAACTCACCTCGCGGGTGCCGTCGGGCCCGACTGCGTGGATTTGCCACTGCCGGCGTCGATCGTCCCACCACAACGCTTCGACCTCGGTGCCGAACCGGGTGCGCTCGCGCAGGCGGTTCTTGTCGGCCACGGACACCAGGTACGCCTGGTACTCCGCGCCGAGCGGGTAGTAACTCGACCAGTCGCCTTTGATGTCGCGTGACAGCGAGTAGTACGACGACGGGGTGTCCACCCCGATGCCCGGATAGGTGGTGGTGTACCAGGTGCCGCCGACCTCGTCGTTGCGGTCGAAAATCTGGCAGTCGATGCCGGCCTCGGCCAGCTCGAGCGCGGCGGTCAGTCCGGAGATGCCCGCACCGACGACCGCGACGCGGAAACCGTCCGGCAGCTTCGCGGTGCGCGGCAGTATGGGCTGCGACGGCCGAAATCCCCCCTGCTCCAACAGCAGTGGGAGATACTCGGCGCCGACGGCTCCCCCGAGTGCGACCGGCGCGATCCGCGCGAACAATTCGGGGTCGTCGCCGCCTGACGGAGGCCTACCCTGATCCAGCGCGCCGACTACGGCCTCGACCAGCGCTTCGGTCGTCTCGGGATCGGTGACACCGGCCTGCTCCGGCGGATCGGGCACATGAGTGATCTTTGATGCGAACCGGTCGACCACGGCATGGTCGCCGGTGAGTTGCGCCAATACGGCGACCAGCACGCCGGGGTCGGCCTGACGCAGATTGGCCCGTAGTTCGTCGGGATCCAGAGCCGCGCGGGTGCCCATGCCGGCGAGTATCGACGCCCGCCCGCGATTGCGGGTACACCCTGCCTACTCAGCGGGACACTTTGACTCGGGCCGAAGAGACGCGCCTAGGGCCGACACGGGCCGAGTCCCTACAGTTACCCGCATGAGCTTGCCCCTCGACATCACCATCAGCGGACCGACCCAGGTCTGGACGATAAACCTGCCCGAAGTCGGCAACGCGATCACTGGCAAAGACTTCATCGCCGCATTCGAGATCGCTGTCGACGACGCGAACGCCGACACCAGCGTCCGTGCGGTGATCTTGACCGGAACGGGCAAGATCTTCTCTGCCGGCGGCAACGTCAAGGAGATGGCCGACCAGGCCGGCATGTTCGGTCTGAGCCCACTGGACCAACGACACGCGTACGTCGACGGAATCCAGCGCGTCCCAAGGGCGCTGGGTCTCCTCGAAGTGCCGTTGATCGCGGCCGTCAATGGTGCCGCGATCGGGGCCGGCTGCGACCTGGCGATGATGTGTGACATCCGCATCGCTTCCGAACGCGCCTCGTTCGCCGAAAGCTTCGTCCAACTCGGCCTCATCCCCGGCGACGGCGGCACTTGGTTCTTGCCGCGGGCCATCGGCTATGAGCGCGCGGCCGAGATGACGTTCACCGGTGACCGCATCGATGCGGCCACGGCCCTGGACTGGGGTCTGGTCAGCCGAGTGGTGCCGCACGATGAATTACTTCCCGCAGCGCACGAACTCGCCGAGCGCATCGCCAAAAACCCCCCGCACGCATTGCGGATGGCCAAACGACTACTGCAAGAGTCGCGCAAGGGTTCTCTCGAATCGACGCTGGGCATGGCCGCGGCCATGCAATCGTTGGCCCACCGCGACCCTGAGCACCTGCAGCGCATCGCAAGATGGAAAACCCAGTGACGGCGCCTTCGCCGCTGCCGCGATTGGTGCCGCCCGCCAGTGTCGACGCCGCATCGACCCAAGCCCTGCGACTCGAGGTGCGGCAGTTCCTCGCCGAACAACTCGCTGCCGGTGCCTTCACGTCGACAGTCGATGCCTGGCTGTCGGGCTGGGACGAGAACTTCACCGCCGCACTGGCTGCGCGCGGCTGGCTGGGCATGACGGTGCCGGTGGAATACGGCGGTCATGGCCGCTCGTTCCTGGACCGGTTCGTGGTGACCGAGGAGCTCCTGGCGGCCGGGGCGCCCGTTTCGGCGCACTGGATCGCCGACCGCCAGATTGTGCCGTCGTTGCTCAAGTACGGCACCGAGGCTCAGAAGTCGGAGTTTCTGCCGCGAATTGTGCGGGGGGAATGCTTTTTCGCCATCGGCATGAGCGAGCCGGACTCGGGTTCCGATCTGGCCAGCGTGCGCACCCGAGCGATGCGGGTCGACGGTGGCTGGTCATTGTCAGGTACGAAAGTCTGGACATCTGGGGCACATCTCGCGCACGCGTTCATCGTGCTCGCCCGCACCGCGCCGGTCGACACCAGGGATCGGCACGCCGGGCTCAGCCAGTTCATCGTGAACCTGCGCGGGCCCGGCATCGAGATCCGCCCGATCGTCTCGATGAACGGCGCACATCACTTCAACGAGGTGATACTCGATCAGACTTTCGTGCCCGACACCATGGTGTTCGGCGAGATCGGCGAAGGCTGGCGGCAGGTGACATCAGAACTGAGCTTTGAACGCAGCGGGCCTGAGCGATTTCTGTCCACGTTCATGCTGCTCGCAGCGACAGCCGAAAGCATGGCCGTACAACGTATTTCGCATAATGCAGACCTGGGCCGCCTGGTGGCGCGCGTCGCGGCCCTGCATCGAATATCGTCGGCGGTTGCCGGCGCCCTGCAGCGACACGACCCCGAGGTCGGGGTTCCCGCCGCGGTGGTCAAGGTGCTCGGCACCACCACGGAGGGCGACATCGCCGAATTCGCCGCCCTCTACGGCGTCGTGGATTCCCCGTTCGCGGACCTGGTGGCGGCCGCGATAGACCAGCGCCCCGGTTTCACGCTGCGCGGTGGTACCAACGAGATACTCCGGGGCGTCATCGCCCGGGGACTGGGGCTGCGATGACAATCGCTCCGAACGGCGTCGACCCAGCCCTGGCCGAGATGATGGACGCCGTCTTCGCCGAGTATCGCGAGACGCATTCGCCCGCGCTGCCCTGTGAACTCGACACGACACTTTGGCGACGGTTGCAGGATCTCGGTCTGGTGCGGCTTACCGGCGAGGAGGAGGCCGGCGGCAGCGGAGCCAGTTGGTATGAAGCGGCCGAGCTGCTCAGCGCCGCGGTCCGCCATGGGGTACGACTTCCATTGGCCGAGCACGACTTGTTGGCCTGCTGGCTGCTGGATGCCAACGGCATGGATTGCGACGACGCGGTGCGAACGGTGTGTCTGCTCGACGACCGCGGCACGGCGAGCGCGGTGCCGTGGACGAGCGATGCCGAACGCGTCGTGGTGGTCTGGCGCGTTGATGGCCAGTACCGCGCGGCCGATGTCGAATCGGCGGCTCTCGACATCACCCGGAGCACCAACATGATCGGCGAACCGCGGGACACCGTCGTCGCCGAGCCCGCCACCCTGAACGGGATTCCCTTGGCCAGCTCCCTGGTCGCGCGGTTGCAGCTGAAGTCGGCGCTGGTGCGTTCCATTCAGGTCTGTGCCGCTCTCGACCGGACCCTACAGCTTTCGATCGAGCACGCGACGTCGCGCAACCAGTTCGGCCGTCCGCTCGCAAAGTTCCAGGCGGTACAGAACTTGATCGCGGATGCCGCCGCCGAAGCGGCCCTCGGGCGCGCCGCAACCGAGGCCGCGCTGACCGCGGCGGTCACCAGCGAATGGTCGGCGTCCAACCTCGATTTCCTTGTTGCCGTGGCACGTTCGTGCACGGGGCACGCCGCCTCGGTTGTGGTGCGCAATGCCCATCAGGTGCACGGCGCGATGGGCACGACTCGCGAGCACCGGCTGCACGAGTTCACCCGACCGGCACTCGCCTGGCGTTCGGAGTTCGGAACGGTCCGGTACTGGGACGATCGAGTCACCACCGCTGCTTTGCAGGCGGGGGCGACCGAGCTGTGGAGCCTGATCACCGACTGACGAAGCGGATGTTCCACTGACCGGACAGTCCCGGTGTGCGGCCGCCCGCAGCGGCGTTGACTCACCAACATGATCACGCTGCCGGATCTTCAGGAGTTCATCGCCGGATTCTGGTACCACTACGACGAGGCGCACTACGACGAGTTGGCCGCGCGCTGTGCGATGGACGTGACTTACGTCAGCCGCAGCGATTCCGGAACCAGCCCGTTCGAGGAACTGATGTCGCCCGACCTGCACGGCCGCGACGCCGTCATGGAGTGGCTGTCGCAGCACCGCGAACAGAGCCCCCACCCCTTGCGCCACCACGCCACCAACGTGCATCGCACCGGCGCCGACGGTGACGTCACGCATGTGCGCTTTTACCTATTCGTCAACCAAGTCGCGAACTTCGTGCCGTTCGCGGTGTCCAGCGGTGTGGCCAACGTAGATGTCCGGCGCGGACCCGACGGGCTGGAGTTGAGTCGGATGGAAGTCGTCCTCGACACCACCAACTCCGTCCTGCTGTCCGAGCTCACGGCCGACAGCGCCGCCGCAAACAAGCAATGACCACCATGCTGGACCCGGACGCCGCCGCGCGAATCGCATCATTCGGCGAGATTCTGCCGATGCGCCAGCGTGGTCTCGCTGCGGTGCGGGCAGCGATCGAGTCGGCGCCGTTGCCCGACGCCATGCCGGCCATGGCCGACGTCAGCGAGGACGTCATCCCCACATCGGCCGGGCCGTTGGCGATCCGGATCTACCGCCCCACAAGCGATTCCGGCCAGCCCGCGCTGGTGTACTTCCACGGCGGCGGACTTGTCATGGGATCCAACCACTCGTTCGAACCGTTGGCCCGCGAACTGGCAGCGGCATCGGCTGCTGCCGTCGTAGCCGTGGACTACCGGTTGGCACCTGAGGCCTCGCCGCCCGCACAGTTCGACGACTCCTACACCGCGACCGAGTGGGTATCGCGACAGGCGCCGCGCCTGGGGCTCGACTCCGGGCGGGTCGCGGTGGTAGGCGACAGCGCGGGCGGCTCGCTGGCAGCGGCGGTGGCATTGGCCGCGCGCGACCGTGGCGGACCGGCCATCTGCGCACAAGTGCTGCTCTACCCCGGCCTGGATCGCGACATGACCGCGCCGTCCATCGCCGCCCTTGCCGATGCACCGATGCTCGGCCGCGACGACATCGACTACCTGCACGCCCTGGCTGATGGCGAGTCCGGTCGGCCCAGCGACCCCTACCTCGTCCCGGCTTACGCCGCCGACCTCACCGGGCTGCCGCCGGCCATCGTGGTGACCGCGGGCTGCGACCCGATACGCGACTGGGGTGAGAGGTACGCGGCCAGGTTGCGCGATGCCGGCGTACAGACCACCACCACCCGCTACCCGGGTATGCACCACGGTTTTCTCATGCGGTCCGACGCGACCGCTCGCGGTCGGCTGGCCATCGCCGAGATCGGGGCGCTGCTGCGAGCGAAGTTCGCCCACCCCTTGCACTTTGACAGCGCACACGATCACATCAATCTTCTGAGATCAGATACGGGGAGGAACTGATGCTCACCAATGAGCGGCGGATGGAGCTTTCCCAGGTGTTGCGCCCGGCGGCACCGCCCCGCGAAATCGACAACGTCTATACCGAAGACCAACGCGAGCGCCTGCTGGATGTGGTGCGGACCGAGGGACCCTGGAAGCTGATCATCGCCCAGCACTTCGCGTCCGCCGACGAGTTGATCGCCACCATGAGCGGCCTCTTCCCCGACGGATTCACCCCTTCGCTGGACCTGTTCCTGACACCGACCTTCCGCGGCTACCTGGCCAACTACGGCGCCGCGCTCTACCCCGAATTGCACGACTGCTTCTACAACGCGCGGTTTCTTCAGATGGCCAAGAGCTACTGGAACGCCGAGTACGCCAAACCTCAGCTGATGCTGTTCAACATCAACGGTCCGTGCGCCAATCGTGATCCGGGACATCTGGATTCGCCGAGCTTCCGGGGTGTGCGCCACGAGAACGCGCCGACGTGGCTGACCAGCGTCATGGGTAAGTCCGGCCTGTTCGGCGACTACCTGATCAAAATGGCCCAGGTGATCACCTGGTTCTCACTGGACACCGGTAGCGGGTTCACCTTCTGGCCCGACGGGCCGCTGAAAGCACCGAAGCGGGTGCTGCCGCCGATCAACAACCGCGGGGTGGTGGTGCAGAACGAGATGATGGTGCATCGCGGTGAAGCCAATGGTCCACTGGACCAACAGATTCCGGCCGGCTTGACATTCGACACCGTGTTCGCCGGTGACCCCGACGATCGCGAGCACTGGCTGCTGAAGAACAGTGACGAGGTGATCGCCCGCCATCACACCGACGAGCTGCGGTTTCTGGTGCACTGGTCGGCCGAGGTGTTCTCGGACTTGGACGAACTCAAGAAGAACATGGATGGCTCCGCCGACCTGACCGTCGAGAAGGCTATCGACATCATGGTCGACGACGTGAACGCCAGGGGGATCAAGCTCGACATTCCCAGCGAACCGCTACACGACCCGGCGTTCATCAATGCGCTCAACGCCGCCTACGACATCGGCGGCCCATCCAGCTACCCCGAAGAGGCGCCGATCAGCGCATTCCAACTTGCATAGCGAAACGCCTTGGTGAGGTGCGGTTTTCAGCTACCCACCGCGCTGATTGTTTCGTCGACGATGCACAACTCCCCGCGCCGCACGGCGTCGCATATAGACTCGCTCAGCGCCGTGCACATCAGGAATACGCCCCGGCTGCCGGGCATTGGCATTTTCCGAGCCTCCCGGCGCTCGGCACAACGGGCCGTCGCGTCGGAATTCCACTGCACGTTGGTCTGATTCCAGGTGCTCTTACGCGCCAGCACGTTTGCCCCACAGTTGCGGCATACCACTGGCACCATGGGCATCTCGTCGAGCCGGTTGTCGACCCTGGCCGGCGACCCCATCACACCGAGCCCGCCCGAGCCGCCATGTTCGCTTCCACCTCTTTCATCCACGCCTCGTAGGGCCTCGTCGTATCCAGCTCAAACTCGAAGCGGTCCACCATATCTGGTTTCACATCTGCGGCGTCGACATAGAACTGCTGATACCACCGGCGCAGCTGGTACACCGGACCGTCTTCCTCCACCAGCAGCGGATTGTCGATGCGCGCCTTGTGCCGCCAGATTTGGACGTCTTGCTCGAAGCCCAGCTTGACGAAGTCGCCGAGGCTGATCGCGGTCTTCATGGCCTCCTCGGCGGGCAGCGTGTCCGACTTCTTGACGATGATTCCATATTGCAGCACAAAGGAATTCGAGTCGATCGGGTAGTGGCAATTGATCAGTATGGTTTTCGCATCACCCTGTTCGTAGTGATAGGTCAGGTCGTCGATCATGAAGGACGGCCCGTAGTACGACGCCACCGAGGTGGTACCGAGCATCTGAGATCCTTTGGGTCCACTCAGGTCAGGCCGGTTGCCCCCGTTCATGTATTGGGTGGCCACGTGCCCTTCGAAGATGTTCTTGAAATAGGTCGGCATCGAACCATGGATGTAGAAGAAGTGCGCCATGTCCACCACGTTGTCGATGATTTCTCGGCAGTTGGCATGTACGACGGTGGTGTACCAGTGCCAGTCGGTCCAGTCGTCGCTGGTGGCGCCTTCGATGCGCGGGATGGTGACCTCGGATGGCGGCGGCTTGCGCTCGGGGTCGTTCCAGATGAACAGCATGCCGTCCTGCTCTAGGGTGAGCCAGCTTGCGGTGCGGGCCAGTCGGGGCGTTCGCCGCGCGTAGGGCACTTGCTTGCATCTGCCGTCGCCGCCCCAGCGCCAGTCATGAAACGGGCAGGCGAGCTCGTTGCCCTTGACCTCGCCCTGCGACAGGTCGCCGCCCATGTGCCGGCAGTAGCTGTCGAGCACGTTGGTCCTGCCGTCTCCGCTGCGGAATACGACCAGCTTCTGGCCGAACGCATTGACCGAGTGCGGTTTGCCGTCTCCGAAATCCCGCACCAGACCCAGGCAATGCCAACCCCGGGCGAACCGCGTAGGGGCTGCCTGCGCTTCTATCTGCCGAATTTCCTGAACTTCGTCGGCATCGGACTGCGACTTCATAGGGGCCATTCAACTCCCATGGCCGTACCGGTGCAGCCGAAGTGTTCCACTCATCAGGACGCCACTTCGTACCGCGCGTATACGCGGCCTACCGTCGAAAGGCGTGACCGCCGGCAGTATGACGATCCCGGCTGGGCTGCCCGTGGCCGACACCAGCGTCGACCCGCTTGTGATCGGGTCGGGCACCGGCATGGCCGCAGCGCTGGCCGCCGATGAACTCGGACTGTCGGTGCTGATTGTGGAGAAGTCACCGCATGTGGGCGGCTCGACCGCCCGGTCCGGAGGCGCCCTGTGGCTGCCGGGGGGCCCGATACTGCGCGAGGCGGGCGCCGACGACACCGCTGAGCAGGGGGCCGCCTACCTTGATTCGGTGGTTGCCGGAACCGCGCCGCCACAGCGGTCGGCGGGATTTCTGACGCACGTGCCCGCGACGGTCGAAATGCTGCGCCGAACCACTCAGCTGCGGTTCCTCTGGGCCCGTGACTATTCCGACTACCACCCCGAAGAGCCGGGCGGCAGCGCCGCGGGCCGCACCTGCGAATGCCACCCGTTCGACACGTCGATGCTCGGCGCATACCGCACTCGGTTACAGCCCGGTGTCATGGAGGCCACTGTCCCGATACCGACGACGGGTGCCGACTACCGCTGGATGAACCTGGTAATGCGATTGCCGCGCAAGGGAATTCCCACCTTCGCCAAACGAATCGCACAGGGCGTGGGCGGTCGGCTGATCGGACGGCGCTACGCCGCAGGTGGCCAGGGCCTTGCGGCCGGGCTGTTCGCGGGTGTGCTGCGCGCCGGCATCCCGGTGTGGACAGAAACCACGCTGACGCGCCTCAGCTGTGATGGCGATCGGGTAACCGGTGCAGTCGTCGACCACGCCGGAAGGCAAGTCACCATCATCGCGCGCCGCGGGGTGGTGCTGGCCACCGGCGGTTTCGACCACAACATGGGCATGCGGTGGAAGTTCCAGTCCGAGTCGCTGGGCGCCAACCTGAGCCTGGGTGCGGCGGCCAACACCGGCGAGGGGATCCGCGCCGGGCAGGAGTTGGGCGCCGGCATCGATCTGATGGATCAGGCCTGGTGGTTCCCTGCCGTCGCACCAGTGCCCGGCAAGCCGCCCACGGTAATGCTGGCCGAACGATCCCTTCCGGGATCCCTGATCGTGGACCAGCACGGCCGTCGCTTCGTCAACGAGTCAACAGACTACATGTCCTTCGGTCAGCGGCTGCTCGAGCTGGAGCGCTGCGGCAGTCCGGTGGAAGCCATGTGGATCGTCTTCGACCAGCAATATCGCAACAGTTATGTCTTTGGCGCCGAACTGTTTCCACGGATGCGACTGCCACGCGGGTGGTACGACCGGGGTATCGCCAGTCGCGCGGACAGCCTCGCCGAGCTGGGCGCTTGCATGGGTGTCGACGTGCCGGAGTTCGTCGCAACCATGACCCGTTTCAACGAAAACGCGTCTGCCGGTGAGGATCCCGACTTCAACCGCGGCCGCAGTGCCTATGACCGTTACTATGGCGATCCGACGATAAGTCCCAATCCCAACCTGCGTCCGTTGCTCAAAGGTCCGTTCTACGCCGTGCGAATGGTGCTGTCCGATCTCGGCACATGCGGCGGGCTCAAGGCCGACGCACGCGGCCGCGTGCTGCGCGAGGACGGCAGCGTGATTGCCGGCCTGTACGCAATCGGCAACACCGCGGCCAACGCATTCGGCACGACGTACCCGGGAGCCGGGGCGACCATCGCCCAAGGACTGGTATACGGCTACATTGCGGCCCTGGACGCAGCCCACATGGTGATCGCGAACTAGTCAGCGGAGCGCTTAGCCTCGACCTGCTTCTCGACCTCTCGCCAATACCCCGGCGTAGGGCGCGGCTGCCCGTAACCTCCTTTGGCCGCCTTCTTCAAAACTGCGTCGGCCTCGTCGATGTCCTTCATGAGCTCCAACGCGAACTCACGCTCGGCCGCGTAGTACTTGGCCGCCCAGCGCAGCGCAATCACCGAGTAGGCCCAGGCGGGTTCGGCCTCGGCGCCGTCGGCGTCCTCGACCGCTTTCCGGTGCCGCGCTTCGGCGTAGGCCACATGCTCCTGCAGCAGTTCCTTGAGCCGAGTCGGATTGCTGAGATGACCGAACGTCACCCGCAGCAGCACGCTGTGCTTGAGTACCGGCGGATCCACCGGTGCTTCGTTGGTCCATTCGGCGACCGCGTCCATCCCGGCCGGCGTGATCTTGTAGAGCCGCCGGCTCCGGATTCCCTCGTCGCGCTCGACCCGAGATGTCACCAGGCCCAAGCTCTCCAGCTTCTTCAGCTCGGTGTAGATCTGGCTGTACGACGGACTCCAGTAGTAGAGGTCCACGCTCCAGTCGATCCATTTCTTCAGGTCGTAGCCGGAGACCTCCTCTTCGTAGGACATCATGCCCAGCAACGCCCAACTGGTGGCGGCAAGCGCCGACTTCACCGACTTCTCGCCGGTCGGGTCCACTCCGGGGGACATTTCGCCAGATTAACAACACGGAAGGTAAGTTGCGCATTTTCGACCGCTGGTTGGGACGCCGGGTTCCGACAGCTGTCCCTGCGCTCCACGCTTTGCGCAATGACCGCCGCCCCACCGACCGAGCTCCGCCACTGATCTATGGTGGCTGGCATGGTGGATCCGATTGCCGCGATGGCCGATTCGTCGCCGGAGTACGAGGCGCTGGCCAGCTCGGTGCGGCGCTTGATCGACGCGACGATCCGCACTGAGGTGAACCCGGAAACGGTCGCCACGGCCGCGGCCACGACGACAGCGTCACGACCCAGCTGAGCGCGGCGCTGCTGCCCGGATCGTTCGGGCAGCGTGTCGTCGACGACGGGCAGGGCCCAGCTGCGGGCAATGTCGTCATCGGCGTGCGAAACCCGTCTGCTCCCCCGCTCGTCATCCACCACGAGAGCGACGGATCGGTATGGACGGAGTTCGTCCTCGGCGCCGCCTATGAAGGTCCCCCCGGTCACGTGCACGGCGGCGTCTCCGCCATGATCCTCGATCATGTTCTGGGGGCCACCGCCCACAAACCGGGACTGCCGGCCTATACCGGGACGCTGACGCTGCGTTATCACCGGCCCACGCCGCTGCAGCGGCCCCTGCGCGCGGAAGCCTGGATCGAAAGTGTGGACGGGGTAAAGACTTTCGCTGCGGGAAAAGTCAGCGACATTGGCGGAGTGACGGTCTCGGCCGAAGGTGTGTTCATTCACCCACGGATTTGAGTCCGCGCCGGCGACGGTGCAGCACCGATCGCCACCACGCTGAGCCGGCACCCGTCCGGGCCCGCATGCCAGGCGTGATCGACACCGGTGACCACGACGCTGTCGCCGGGGGCCAGTGGGTGGACACCGTCGTCGAGAATCAATTCAATCGAGCCCCACAGCACGATGTCGTAATCGAGGGTGTCCGTGTGGTGCATGCTCAATGTCGTGCCCGGCGCGTACTCGATCGTCATCCAGTTGATCGCGCCCGGTGTGATACCCAGATCGAGCACGTTGGCGGCGCGCCCGCCGTCGGGTATGGACGGTGTGGCCGGCGTCCCGAAAAGCACCGAGTAGAGAACGCCGGGCATGCCGGCATCGCCCTGCAAAGTGACCT
This sequence comes from Mycobacterium sp. 1164966.3, assembly GCF_001665395.1. GTDB lineage: Bacteria > Actinomycetota > Actinomycetes > Mycobacteriales > Mycobacteriaceae > Mycobacterium. The sequence continues at coordinate 66,469 of NZ_LZSG01000040.1, read as the reverse complement.
CGTGATTCTGCACCGCGCAGGAGCGCCCCGACGAATCGACACCCGTGATCAGCAAGCGCCCAGTCGTCCCGCTAGTCGCCGTCGCCACCCACACACTGTATTGCGCTACCCGTGCGCGACGGAAGTGGCTGTCGTGATGCCCAAGTACTGGTGGCCGTTCAACAGGGCTGTTCGACAGGCGGGCAGCAACTACGCAAATCATTTGGCCGAGAATAGATTTGGCGACTGATCCGGTGTAGTCAGGTAAAGCGTTGTGAGCAAAGAAGTTACGAAAGCGCCTTCGGGGAAGGACGGTGCTGTGCCCACCGGCTGGCAGTCGGTCCCGCGGCGGCCACGGTCGGCGTCGCTGAATGAAATTTGAATTTGACCAGTTCGCTGTACAAGTGCGACGCAGCTGTCCTAGCGTCGAGTTCACACCACGAATACAGATAGCGGCTTCCTAGTCGTTCGTGATACCCGCGCAGCGCGGGGGCGGAGGTTGCCGGAATTAATCGCCGATTCGTTTGGAGGAACCGGCTCAATGATCGACGATCATCAGCCGACAAGCATCGAGTACCTACGCTGTGAACTGCTCGACCGAGTCGACGCGCAACCCTTCGAGGACTGGTCCCCCGCCCTGTTGCGGGCCCTCATCGCCGTCTTCGACCTGAACGGCATCACTCCAACGGCCCCACGGAGCTTCCGGCCCTACATCGTCAAGTAACGGCTCGTCTCGCCACGACTATCGTCCTATGCGGCGGTGGAGTGAGGAGTCACGGTGGAGATGTGGGAACTGATCGCACGTGAGCAGATCCGCGACACGCTGGCGCGGTACAACTGGTCGGGCGATGCCGGGCGGCTCGACGACCTCACCCAGACATTCTGCGCGGACGGCGTCCTCGAGATCCGCGACGCGCAGCCTTTGTGCGGCAGGTCCGAGATCGCGGCGTTCCTCGGCGGTGTCACGGGCAACATCGCAACCGGCGCCGGCGTCAAGCCCGTCGTCCGGCACAACGTGTCCAACGTGCTGTTCACCGCCCTGACGCCGGAGCAAGCCCACGTCTCGTGCTACTTCACCGTCATCACCCATATCGGCCTCGACCATTTCGGCCGCTACCGCGACATCTTCGTGCCCGACGGCGACACCTGGCTGATCAAACAGCGCAAGGTGTCGACCGACTGGTCCGCACCCAACTCGGTCATGGCCGCGCAACCACCCGGCTGAGCCTTACCGCATCTGCAGCCCACGCTTGCGCACCCACAGCTGTGCCACGACGGTGCCCATCATCCAGACCACCATGGCAATGCCAAGATGCACAAAGCTTTTCGTATCGCGGCCGAGCACCGGCCCGATCGCCGAGGGTAGCTGCGTCCACAAGATGCGGTGCTCCACCCCGCCCATCGGGTCTGCGACGTAGTACACCGCGTAGGGCAGCGCCAGGGCCGACAGCCAGCCGACGATGCGGCGCCAATCGCGACGTTGCCGCCACCGCCGGACCAGCGGTTCCGCGCTCACCGGGTGCAGTACCGAGATGACGTTGCCGACGCCCAACCACGACACGATCGGCACCGCGACGTCGGGGATCGTGATGCCCAGGCGCGCCGGGTTTTCCAGCCACAGCGTCAGCCCGACGGCCACCGCCAGGGTGGGCAGCCCGACCAGGGCGAGCAGGGCCAAATTTTTGATCAGCAGGACCCGCCACACCGGTACGCCGTCTGACAGACCCTTCGTCACGCGGTAGTGATCGCCGCCCAGGGTGTTGGTGGTGGTGACGTCGGCGAGGATGAACGACGAGAAATAACTGCCGACCAGAACGACCCAATCCAAATGGTGATGGTGAATGTGGCGGGCGGGATGGGAGTGGGCGGAGGTCAACGGCTGCACCGCCAACCAGGCCACCGCGAGGAACAAGTTGGCCACCACCCCCGACAGCCAGGTGCGCGGCGGGTGAAACGCCCACCGGATCTCCGCCCCAACCGCCTGCCACAACGGCTTCTTCAGGTCTTTGGCGGCCCGCTCAGCCGAGGCGGGACGAGGGGACGACGCGCGCACACCGGCGCGCACCGCGGCGCGCAGGTGCTGGTGCATTGGCGTCTCGGACTCCGACATGTGCTCCCCGGCGATCTGATGGTGCGTGCGACCATACCTTGGTGCTGCACGTGGTTTCTGCGCCGCGCCCCGAGCCCGGTAGGCGCGAGATCGTGACATGAACCGCAGACGCGTTGTCATCGCGGGACTGGGAGACGCGGGAGTCCTCACCGCCATCCGGCTGGCCAAGCATGCTGACGTCGTCGGGATCTCGGTCAAGCCGGCGTTGGTCAGCGGCCAAGAACTCGGAATCCGGCTGGCCCGCCCGGCCGACTGGGCTCACGACAACTGGATTGCGTTCGACAGGTTCCGCCGCTTGGATCGGGTCCGGACGGTTCAGGCCACGCTGACCGGGCTGGACCTGAAGGCACGCACCGTCTTCGGTACTCGGGACGACGGCGCGACGATCGCCGAGCCCTACGATGTGCTGGTCATCTCGACGGGAGTCAGCAACGGTTTCTGGCGCCGGCCGACACTACAGTCCGCCGCAGATATCCGCGCCGACCTGCACGCTGCACACGACCGGGTGGCCGCCGCGAAATCGGTGATCGTCGTTGGTGGCGGCGCGGCTGCCGTCAGCAGCGCCGCCAATCTGGCGATCACATGGCCGCACAAGAAGATCGATCTCTACTTCCCGGGAGATCGTGCGCTCGCCGGTCATCACCCGCGCATCTGGCAACGCATCGAACGCCGACTGACGGACCTCGGCGTCGGCCTGCACCCCGGGCACCGCGCGGCGCTCGCCAACGGCTTCGCCGGCGACGAGATCACCGGCCAACCGGTCGAGTGGAGCACCGGGCAACCCGCGGCTGTCGCAGACGCCGTGCTTTGGGCGATAGGCAGGGTGCGACCCAATACCGGTTGGTTGCCGCCGGAGCTGCTTGACGAGCGCGGGTTCGTTCGGGTGACTCCTGAACTGACGGTGCCGGGTCACCGAGGCGTCTTCGCGATCGGGGACGTGGCGGCGACCGACCCGCTGCGCAGTTCGGCACGTAACCGGGGGGATGCGCTGCTGGCGCACAACGTTCGCGCCGAGTTCACGGGCCGCAAGCTGCGCGCTTATCGCGCGCCGGGGCGGCGATGGGGCTCGGTGCTCGGCATCCAGGCCGACGGGCTGGAGGTCTTTCTGCCCACCGGCCATGCGTTTCGATTCCCGCCCTGGTCGGTCAACCGGGTTGTGATGCCGATGATCGTCAGGTGGGGCATGTATCGGGGCGTGCGCGAAAACCACCCGCTGCGTTGATGCCCTGTCCGCCAGGCACGCCCATCACAACGCACGAAGAATGGCGGTACGGCCCTTGACATGAAGCTTCTCGAAGGTGGACTGGCGCAACTGTTGCATCCGTTCGCGCATCCTTTCACCCAGCTCGTCGAGCTTCTTCCGATCCAAATCGATTGGCGCGGGGCATAAGTCACGTTCTTCTTCGTCTGCGTGCGCATCCAGCACGGTGACGAAGGACAGCCACTCTTGCTGATAGTGCGACGCTGTCGGGGGCGTCCGCAACACCACCGCGAGCTGGTCCCACACTTGGCGGTGCTCGGCGTGTGCGATCGCGACCAAGTCACTCGCCGCGGAAACAGCCGGATAGAACAAGTCATCTTCTATGCGCATGTGAATGTCCAATTCCATCAACAGCTCGTCGAGCTGCCGCCTGCGTTCGGCGGACGCAGGCGGCAGCGCGGTGATGTCCTTGCACAATCCACGCAGCACCACGTGGTGCTCGGTCAGCACGTCATAGGCATTCATGACGAAGCACCGCGGATTTCGACCACGCCGTTGCGGATACGAGTGGGATAGGACGGCAGCGCCGCAGTGGCCGGTCCGCGTAACACCTTGCCCGACCCATAGGCGAAACAGGAACCGTGCCAAGGACATACGATTCGTCCCTGGTCAATCCAGCCGTCACACATCGGCGCCCCGAGATGCGGGCAGCGCGCGCCGACTGCCTCGACCCGTCCGCCATTCCGGAAAAGAACCACACCGACGCCGGCCACCTCGACCCGACGCGGCCGTCCGTCCAGCGCCGTCACCGGCAACACCGGCGTCCACGCTTCGCCGGTCAGCCGCGGCCCCGAACGATCGACGCCGGCACCCGACCCGTACACCAGCGCACCGCCCAAATAGCTACTGGCCAGCGTGATCCCGTAACCGACAGTGCTCCCGGCCATCCCACGGATGCGGCGGCCGCGGCGACGGTCTTGCCACGACTTCGCGTACAAGGCAGTGGCGACTACATTCGACACGCCGTGCACCAGGCCGATTCGCCTGGACTGCTCGTGCGTGTGCTGCCAATCCGTCACGCCGGTTACCATTGCCCCCAAGCTCGCGACGATGCCCACACCCAACGCATATTGCGACGCGTCCTGAAGTTCTTTCCGACTCGGCAAAGCACTTGCGGCATCCAGCACCAGGGTGGTCGCCGCCGCTCCCGTCGGCAGCGAGGCCAGCACCGGATGCAGCGGATGGCCGAGCCAGATCCCGTGCAACACATTGACGGCTCGCTCGCGATGTTTCCCCAGACATGCGAACGCCAGCGTCAGGATGTGTTCGAGGCGATAGCTCGGCCGATCCAGCCAGGTTTGGCTTCCGATCGTGTCCACCACCCGTGATCCGACCTCTCGGACCGAATTGTCGGCAGCGTTCGATAGCTCAGCCACAGTTCACTCCCTCTTGGAGTCACCGCCTTTATGGCGGAGATGCGTCATTGCGCGCCGACGCCACGCCGCCACGCGGAAAAGGAGGCATGCCCGTGATGAAAAGCTCCGTACCTCTTGGGGGCCATCTAGGTTGCACGAGGCGGCAGCGCACTCGGTTCAATTGCGGACCGCACGCAGCGCGCAAAACCTGCTACATCAGCAGTCCTGAGGTGGGATTATCTGGTGGTGACAGAGGACGACGCGGAGAGGCGGATTGCCGAGCTGGAGCGTCAGCTGGCCGAGCTGAAAGCGGCGCATCGTGAGCATCATCCCGGACCGTCGCGTCCTTCGACCGACGCACAGTCGGCCGGCGAGGACGGTAACGAACGGGCTCGCCGCCGCGCAGAAGCCCTGTGGGAAGGTTTGCGCACGGGTGCTCCTGCGGGACCCGACGGGCCTTCCCGTCCCGAGATAGCGCAGCTTCGAGAGGCCTTTATGCGTGCCGCGACCGATGCGGGCATGTCGCAGACGCAGATCGATGACGTGCTGCAGAACGGGCGGGTGACGATCAAAACGGGCCATTCCGTCGTGTATTCGGACCCAATCGGCCAGCAGCGCTTCAGCGGCGCCGCTGACGCCGCATCAACATCCGCCCACCGACAGACACTTGGCCGGCAGACGTGGGTCGGCTCCCAGCGGCCGCGGAGCAGATTCACCGGAGCCGATCGTTTGGGAGCCATCGTCGGAATAATCGGCGGGGCGATCGGCCTGTGCGTCGGAGGCACGGCTGCGCTGACTGCCATTTTCCCGTCGACGGCACTGTGGATGAGCGGAATCGTCTGCCGGAGCCCCTACCACCTGGTCGCCAGCACCTCGAGCTACAGCTACAAACCCGGTCAGTCGGGCACCAGCGTGAACTACCGTTGTATCAGTGCAGCGGGCTGGTACGACGTCAATGCCTTCGCGATCATCGGGTTGCAGTCCCTTCTTGCGGCGATCCTCCTCTGCGGCGTGGCAGTCGTCGTTCGCCAGATCCGGCGCAGGGCGCAATCCCGGTGAAATCCATTGCAAGTCAGGTGGTTACATGACCGAACGTATCGAGACCCAACGCACCATCGCGGCGCCCGCCGCCGAGATCTTCGCGGTGCTGTGCGACCCGCAGGGCCATGTCGCGATCGACTCGTCGGGGATGCTGCAGGACGCCGAAGGCGACCCCGTGCGTGCCGTAGGCGACAACTTCGTCGTCCACATGGATCGCGAGGCGCTAAACGACTTTCCGCAATTGGGTAAGTATGACGTCACGGTCGAGATCACCGATTTCGAGCCGGATCGGCTGATCGCGTGGACGATCCTCGGCCAGATCCGGCCCCAGATCGGGCACGTCTACGGCTACCGCCTGCAACCCACCGACGACGGCGCCGCCACGATCGTCACCTCGTTCTACGACTGGACGAACATCGACCCGAAGTGGCGCGACGCCGGAATCTTTCCCGTCTTGTCCGAGGGTGCGCTGCGGGCGACCCTGGGCATCCTCGACCGTACCGTGCGGCGCGGCTATCCGCGATGAGCCGGAGACAACTGTTTATCTGCGCGCCACGGCATGCCAAGCCAAATCGGCTATGGCCGAGCAGTATTCGTCGTCGATGATGTCGTTCGAGTAGAGGGCGCGAACATACATCGGCGCCATGACGATTTGCACAGCAGCCACCGGGTGCACTCCCGCGCGCAACTCGCCGCGCCTCCTCGCCCGATCCACGATCGCACGCAAGACGGCGAAACGCTGTCGCCAGAACATCATTCGGGTACCCTCGTCGTGCCGGCCCCGACCATCCATGACCAGCGCGCGCACCAATGTACGCCCGCCGTCGGTATTGACGTGTTCGGCCGCGCTGCGAGCCAGTGCCAGCAAGTCTCCCTGCAGCGAGCCCGTGTCGGTCACCGAACGCAATGTCTCGTTGTCCCCGAGCGCTGCATCGACAATCAGGCGCTGCCGATCTCCCCAGTAGCGGTACACCATTGCGGCGTCGAGGTGGTGCCGCTCTGCCATTGCCTCGACGCTGAACCGTTCGACACCCCAGCGGACCAACTCGTCGAAGACTGCCGGCATCACTCGCGCCCGGACATTCGCAGGAACGGACTGCACCGGTTCATCGGGTCGTTGCGGCGGCTGCATGCATGTGTCCTTACCCGAACCGATTTCGAATTAATCGTCTGGCGCGGACGCTTGAGGTCGCGTTTGCGAGCGGCAATTGCACAAACGAGACTAACGGATTTGTGCGGCAATTCATCTCATGGGCGCCGCACGCTTGAACGAGTCAGATGACGGCTAACTCCTCCAGAAGGCACAGCCGTCACATCGGTCACGCGTGCCTCGGCGGGGCTCGGCCGTCGATTTTGTAAATCGATATCGGCGGTGATATCGGATCGGACTACACGCCATAACCAGATTTCGAGGTGTGCAACCGGGAGGTGTGCCATCGACAGCACTGTCATCCCCAGGCGTCGCGCAGGTCTTTCTTGATCACTTTCCCGAACTGGTTGCGCGGCAGGTCGTCGACCAGCACGAGGCGCTCAGGGAATTTGTAGCGACTCAGCCCCCGCGAACGGCAGTGTTCCGCCAGGGATTTAATGACACCCCATCGGCCGAATGAGGTACCACCACTGCGCATACCCGCTCGCCGCTACCGCGGTCGGGAACGCCGATGACCGCGACGTCGGCGACCGCGGGATGGGCGATGAGAACGTTCTCCACCTCTAAAGCCGAGACGTTCTCCGCGTTGCGGATGATCGCATCTTTGATGCGACCCGTGACATGGACATTGCCATTCGCATCGATCAGCCCGAGATCGCCTGTGCGCAGCCAACCTTCGCTGTCGAATGCGTCGGCGTCAAGAGCGGCGTCTGCGTAGCCGAGGAAGCATTGGGGTCCTTTGAGGTGATCGTCGTTCAGCAGCGGCCGGTTCGGTTGGCGCGCAGCGGCTTCGGCGATCAAGGTCCAGAACGTCCTGCCGCCCGGTCGGCCGTGGACGGCGTCCTGCGTGGTCATCTAGGCGGCGACGGGGGAAGGAATCCGGAGTGGGCGATCGAGACGGACACACCACTGCCCACCGGGCCTATGTGGTCCACGAGGACGGCCGAGCCGGTGGCGATCCCGTCCTGGCTGTAGTGCGTTAGCGAGGCCAGCCCGATGTGGGGTCCTTCGGGCAGTCGACTCAGGGTGAGCGTGTAGTCGGCATTGATGAACTGCAGGCCGTTGGTTCCCCAGTTGGCGAGTGAGGCGGTGACATCGCCGGCCATCGCCGCGCGGGTGAACGCGCTGAGCGGTTCGGCGTCGATCAAGGGACGCGTTTCATGCAGCCAGGTGTATTTTCGTCCCGAACTGTCCAGCCAGCCCGGATCGGGATTCTGGATATCGACGCCCCAGCCGTAGGTTCGCATGAAGATCGAGGGATGAGCCCCGTCCCGCCCGGTCGGAAGCGGCGGCATTCGCACCGGCTCTGTCCACACGACGCCATCGGGCTGGGGTCCGCGCCGCAGGAACAGCGCGCTTGCCTGCGCTACCGGGACGTCGTGCTGGATGAGAACAGCCTCGACGAGCCGCAGGCGTCGTCGGGCGTGTTGGACCCGGGTGCGCACCTCGATCGGTTCCAGTGCGGTGGGGCGTGGCAGGTCGACCGTCAACCGCGCAGGTTGCAGCTCTGGATCGTCGACCACGCACTCGACTGCCCACGCCAACAGCCCGCCGACCACATGGCCGCTGATCGACGGCCCCCATCCCCCGCGTGCGATTCCGCTTGGCACGTAGAGGTTTTCGTCGCGCACGAAGTACGGCGCCGGCGCCGCGGCGGGCAGGTCGATATCTGCGGCAATGTTCGCTTCGGTCACTCCGCGCCCACCAAGCCGTCGCAGTCGCAACCGCGCAGGCCAACCTTCATGGAATGTCTCCTTTGAGGTGATCAACAGTAGACATTACAGTTCGCCTTTTGGTCGCGCGATCTCACCGTTCGGAGAGACGCAGACGCGTCTGGTCAGCCGGCGGTGGCCTCGCGCACGGCTCCGACGAGTGCGGCGAGGTCACGTTCCCGGTCGCCGGCAGGTAGCGGCCAATGCGTCATCCTGAGGTCGGTGACGCCGGCCTTCGCGAATGACGCCGCAGTCGCGGCGGCGGCAGCCAGATCGGGCCGTTCATCCGCGGTGGTCCGTATCCGCAGCGTGCCGCTGACACCGAAGCCCTGCGGGTCGCCGCCGGCGCGCTCAACCGCCGCACGCATCCTGGCGATCCCGCCGGCGACGTCGCGCGCGGCGGCGCCCCAAGGTATCCAGGCCGTTCCGAAGCGGGCCAGCCGGCGTGCGACAGCCCGGTTCACGGTCCCGCTCACCCAGATGGGTACCCCACCCGGCTGCACAGGTTTGGGCATCTGGTGTATGCGTTCGAAGCTGAGTTCAGGTGAGGCGTAGCTGACCTCGTTCTCCCGCCAGAGCCGCTGGCACACCTCGAGCGTCCGGTCCAGCACAGCGCCCCGGCTTTCGAAGTCGACCCCGGCCGCGTCGTATTCCTCACGCTGCCACCCGACACCGACCCCGATGTCGACCCGGCCGCCCGACAAAACATCCATCGTGGCCAGAATTTTGGCCAGTACCGCTGCCCGGCGCAGGGCGGCCAGCAGAATGTTCGTTCCCAGTCGGATGCGTTCGGTCCTGGCCGCCAGGTAGGTCAGCGTGGTCAGCGGTTCCAGCCAATGACCGTCGGGCCCGGTGGGTTGGCGACCGCCCTTGGTTCCGCCGGTTTTCGGGTCTCCGTAGGCATCCATGTTCATTCCGAAGGCAATGTGCTCCGACACCAACACGCGGTCAAAGCCGCAGCCTTCCAAGAGTTGCGCCCAGTCCGTCAGGTGATCCCAGTTGGGCGGCGCCTCGGCCGAAAACGAGGGAATCCCCATCGAAAGCTGCATTGCGGTCACCGGATCCTCTCGCCCACCGGCCGGTCCTCGGTTGCATCGACGGCGACGGTGCGTTGCGCTATCCGCCAGCGCCCGTCGCCGCCGAGTAGATACCGGTCGAGGTAACGGATGTGCATGACGTGATTGCGTCCCGGCTGTGTCTCACCGCCACCGAAATGGTTTGCCGTGCAATACACTTCGCCGACAGCGGACTTGCCCTCGACGACGAACAGGCCTTGGGCGACCAGGTGAGCCGTTCGTGGCCAACGCGAGACGATGTCGATGACCCGCTCGATTTCTTCGTGACCGGTCATTACCGAGGCTTCACGCCCGGCTCGTTCCACCCGCAAGGTCGCGTCCGGGGTGAACACCGAAAGCAGCGCGGCGCGGTCCCGGCGATCGACCGCTGCCGCATACCGGCGGGACAGCGCCTCGAGTTCACTGTGGGGAACTGCCAACGAGAGATCCATGTGCTTCCACTGCCGGCCGATCAAAGACCCGTCGACCATACCGCCTGTCGACTCGCCGATTCGGGCTCGGGTGAGACGCCCGCGTCAGCGCTAGTCGCCGATGCGAACGAATTTCACGTCGACGTCGGTACTACCGCAGCCCGCTGCCCCCGTCAGCTCCTCATGACCGTGCCCAGTGATCAGAGCGACCGGATCCTGGAGCGGTTGCGGCAACGGGAACGGCACGACGATTCTCACGTGCGTCGTGCCACCTTTTGCGCACGGGGCGTCGAACTCGCGGTCGTAGAACCAGTTTCCGGCGCCGAACACCATCGCCATGGCAGCGGCCGGGGGTCTGTGGAAAAGGCTCATGCACCGATCGCCGGCGCGCAGGCAGGTCGTTTCGACGACATAGTCGTTCTGCTCTTTGAAGCCGTTGGGCTGGACACTCGATTGGTGATATCGGCCGTGCAGAGCTTCTGCAGGCGACACCACCCGCGCCGGCAGAGTGCCCGGGCTCGGAAGGGTGCTGACATCCACATCCCCGGTGCGGGTGAAGGTCACCGTGCGCTTGTTGGCGCAGCCCTTCGTCATCGTCTGAGTGGCTTCGCCGACAAAGGTGCCGTCCGGACGTGTTCGCAGTGTGAAGGCCTCCCAGACCTCGCCTTCGAGTGGGCCGCAGGTGCTGGAGCCCACGCTGACGGCCAGCCAATTTCCGTCGACCTGATCCAGCACCATCGCCGGCACCTGCATGGTTTCCCCGTCAAGACGGGACGCCGTCGCCATGCACCCGGCGTTGCCGCACACCGAGCGGAATGCCCACGTTTCGGTTGTCGGCCCCACACCTTTGGCGGGTTCACCTTCCACGTTGCTGATTCGGCCGAAATCGGCCCGGTATATTCCGGTGAACGGACCGGTGTTGGACGCAGGCGTGGGCGACGCGGTGATCTTGGTGGGCGCAGTGAGGTTGGCCAGATTGTGTTGGCGGCTCAGCTTTGTACCCCCGAACACGCCGCCTGCGATGAGCATCGCGGCCACCGCCCCTATCAGCAGACCGCGCCGCGGCGCCCGCCTCCTTCGTTCCGGTTGCGGCACGGCGGGCGCGGCTGCGCCCAATCGGGGATTCGTGGCTTTGGCGCGATACGGAATCTGGTCGGCGTACGCGAAATCGGGGTGCAGGCGTCGGTCGAGTTGCTCGGTGAATTCTCGGCAGCTGCCGAACCGGTCCGAGCGGTCCTTGGCCATCGCGATGGCGAACACCGGGTCCAGCGCGGCCAGCTCGGGCCGATAGATACCGGGGGAAGGCACCGGAGCATTCACGTGGCGGCTGATCACCACCGCCGGGTTGGCATCGCCATACGGCGGAACCCCGGTCAGCAAGTGAAAGGCGGTACACGCCAACGCATATTGGTCGGCCCGCCCGTCGATCGCCTCGCCCCGCAGCTGCTCCGGGGCGGCATACCACACCGTTCCCACCGTTATGTTTGTCTCGGTCAATCCTGCGGCGTCGTCCATGAGCCGAGCGATGCCGAAATCAGCCAGATACACTTGCCGCCCTTGTGCGTCATCATCGGTCAATAAGATGTTGGCCGGCTTGACATCTCGGTGCAGAAGCCCACGGTAGTGGGCATAGTCGAGTGCCAAGCCTATCGCGGTGATAATCGGCAGCGCTTCGCTCAACGGCATCCCGGCGGGGTAGTCCTCGCTCAACAGGCGTGCGGCGTCTGTGCCGGCGACGTACTCCATCGAGATCCAAAACTGGCCGTCGGCTTCGCCGCGATCATGAATTCCCACGATGTGCGGATGCGACAGCCCGGCCGCCAGTTCGGCCTCGCGGTCAAAACGGCCCCGAAACTCCGGATCGGCTGTCAGATGCGCCGGCAACACCTTCAGCGCTTCCTCACGCGGCAACCGCGGGTGCGTAGCCAAATACACTGCGCCCATCTCGCCCGCGCCCAACACCCTCGAAATCCGGTAACCCGCGAACACGTGACCGACCTTCAATTTCGGAGCTGATCCGTGAAGCCCGTCATCGGAGGTATCAGGCACCAAGACTCCTATCTGAATTGCTCTCCAACACAGCGGAATTGGGTATTGGACGCAGGGCGAGCCAGTGAATCCTGCCGACGGTCAGCGCCCTAACAGACCGCAATAGTGTCCGACGGGACAGTTTCCAGTCCCGTATACGGCGGACGGTTCGCCGGTGCCTGCGCCAAATCCTGCCGCCAGTACACCGGCTGCCAGCAGAACCCCGGCGATGATCTGCTTCAGGCTGTGCATGGTGCTCACTTTGCGGTCCTGTCGAATGCATCCCTGCCGGGGCCGATCACCGTGACCGACAACAGATACGCTGCCGCACAACGCTTGCCACATCATCGCGGAATTCATGTGAAATTCTTGCGTCCCGCGTGGCACCACCGATTCGGCCAAAGCCCTCCCGTGCAGGACGGCATGGGCTTAGCGTTTAGCAGCATGAGGCGTGGTTACGCGCGCGCACTGGCCACTTTCGCCGCTACGGTAGTCGCGACGCTGTTTGTCGCGCCCGTCGGTTCCGCCGACCCGGCTGTCCAGCCGAAGGACGGCGCCCCGTGCGATGCGGCCGGCCCGGATTCGCAAACGTTTGCAAAGCCTCGATCCGGTACGGCAGAGCCCGAGGTCCTGTTGTGTGTCGGGTTTCAAGGCCGGCGATGGCAGCAGATCGACCGCTTGCAGCGACCGGTGCACAGCTTCTACACGTATGGCCCGACTGAAACGCTGTACTCCGGCGACGTCAATTTGGGCGATTGGTGGGACGGCGTCGGGTCGACGACAGACGCGATATGCGTTGAGGAACAATCATTCTCCGATGGACGGCCATCCGAGATCAGGACCAACAACGTCGGGCAGTACTTCGGTTTCAAGCTGTCACCCGAGATGGCCAGCCTGAGCCTGAAAGGCAACTGCCGCTGGGTGATATCGCCGTGCAACGGCAAACCGGGACCGTGCACGGCGGGTTACGCCCGGCCGGCAATCGGCAACCGGGAGCGCGATACCTGATTTCACCGCGGCGTCGGCCGCACGATGGTTTAGTGTGCCGAGCAGACGCAACTTGTCGGAGGTCTTGGGACGTTGATGCTCGTCGACGATTACCTGCGGATCCTTCACTTCGATCGGCGGCTGCCGCTCAACGTCGACCTCGGCCCGGTGCACATCCACCTCTTCTCCCGGTCTGTGTTCTTCATGTGGGTGACCGTCGCGGTTTTGGCGATCGCCGGAATTGCGGTGCTGATATCGCGCAAACGGGAATTGATTCAGCGGTGGACGAGCTGGATGATGATCGCGCCGGCTGTCGGGATCCCAATCTGGTTGGGCCACGGCACCACTGCCGTGCTAGCCGCTGCACTCGCGGTGGTCGCGGTGACCGAGTACGAGCGCCTGGTGAAGCTCGGCAAGGTGGACCTCGGCTTGCTGCTCGGCTTGGCGGTGCTGTATTCACTTGCGGCCTGGCTGCGTCCATCCCTGCTGAGTCTCGCGCCGATCGTCGTGCTGGCGTGTGCACTGCCCTCGGTGATCAGCGGCGACGTCGAACACGGTGGCCGGCGCACGACGTTCACCGCGTTCGGATCGGTCTGGATCTGCTGGTCCCTGGCGCACCTGGTGGTGTTGTGGTCGGACGCGTATCTAGTGTGCTTCGCTGCGGCTGCCGCTGACGTCGCCGCCTGGTGTGGCGGAAAAGGGTTGCGCAGCTTGGGCTGGGCTCGCCGCCCGTTGTCACCGCTGAGTCCCAACAAGACTGTCGGCGGGTTGATCGGCGCGATCATCGGGGCGTTTCTGGTGCTTACGTTACTGGGCACCATCTCAATCGGTTTGCTCATCGCGGTCGGGCTCGGCGGCGTGCTGGGTGACCTCGTCGAATCGATGGTGAAGCGGCAAGCCCAGGTCAAGGACGCCGGATCGTGGCTGCCGGGTTTCGGAGGCCTGCTCGACCGCATTGACTCGCTCCTGCTTGTCCTTCCGCTGGCGTATCTCCTCGGCTGAAATGATCGACGTGCCTGGCGAATCCGGTCCCCGTCCATCGCGGGTCTGGGCGGCGCTCGCCGGCCTGGTCTCCGGTCGGTACGGCCTGCCGTTAGCGTTTCTCTGGGGCTATGCCGAGGCGCTGAGCTGGTTCATCGTCGCCGAGATGGCGCTGGCCTTGTTTGCCGTCGCCGTGCCGCGGCGCGTGATGCCGTTGGCCGCGGCGGTGATCGCCGGTTCGGTGCTCGGCGTGCTGACCAATGCGTATCTGACGTCTCGCGGTGTCCTATTGCCCGCACCCCTGACGACCGGGCGGATGGCCGCGACCGCTTTTGGCCAGTTCGCCGAAGGGCCCAGCGCGATAATGCATCAGGCGCTGTCGGGGATACCTGTCAAGGTGTACGCGCGCGCCGCCGGTCAGCACGGCGTCGAGCTCTGGCGGCTGGCTGGCTGGACGCTGCTAGAGCGTGGCCTGCGAATCTCGACAGTGGGATTGGTGCTGTGGCTGCTGTCCAGCGTCTTCCATCGGTGGTTGCGACGCTGCTACGGCGTCTACCTGATCATCACTGGCGTGGTTTTCACCGCCGCACTCTCCGCAGTGATCGCCGCCTGGTCGTAGCCGCTGTCACGCTGCCAGCGCGTATCGATGAGAAGGCTCCGGCAGATGATCTCCACGCAAAACCATGACCCGTTCGCGCAACTGCGATCCCGAGACGGTGTTCGGGTCGACGGGCTCGCCGATGCGAACCTGCATCGGGGCGGGTGAGATGAAGTTGCTGCCTTTGGGCAGCACGTCGGCGGTGCCAAGCACAGCGACCGGAACGATCGGCACACCGCAGTCGCGTGCCAATCGCAAAGCGCCGGAACGGAACTCACCGATGCTGCCGTTCTTCGAGCGCGTCCCCTCCGGGTAGATGACGACGGTGCGTCCGGCCATCAGCGCCGGACGCGCCGCAGCCAACAATTCGGCGTAGGTGCCACGGCCCGAGCGCCGCACCGGGAGCACGCCGGCCACCGTGGACGCCACGAAACGGCGCACCGGAACCTCGAACCAGTAGTCCGCCGCCGCAGCGAACACCGGCTGCGCAGCCGGCGGTAAGGCGGCCAGCAGCGCCGCGGTGTCGGCGTGCGAGGAGTGATTGGCCACCACCACACAGCCACCGCCTGAGCGCCAACGCCCGGTCACGGCCAACCCGCCCGAAACGGCGGCCACCGACCGCCACAGCCAATGCCGCAGCACACTGGAGATCCTGGTCGCGGTCATGATGCGCGGACCTCGCCCAACGGCTCGGCGGCGACAGTGTCTTGTTGCGGCTGCTGCCCGGCCAGCTCACGGCGGGCGGCCCGCAGTCGCAGCACCGTGGTGATGAGCGAGCCGTTCACCAGTTGCGTGCAAACCACCGGCAGGACAACCGGAAATGCGGTGGCTATCAGCACGAAAAGGCAACGCTCGGTCTTGCCCAGCGGGCCGCCGTTGCGCCGCTGCGCGCCCGCGCCGGCCGCGGCGAGCGACGCGAAGGTGGGCAGCGTGGCGGCTAGTGCGGCAGCCATCACCATGAACACTGGCCAGGACAAGAAGTGCAGGCCCGGGCCTTGCTGACGGGCAGCCCAGACCGCGAGTCCGGCGAAGGTCAGGAAGTCGGATGCGCGGTCACCTATCTCGTTGACCACAAATCCCCACGGCCGGCTGACCCCGCGGGCTCGGGCAACCGCGCCGTCGAGATTGGCGCCTGCCAGGCGCAGCGCGAGAAACAGCGCCGCAAGCGGCCACCATCCCAGTGCTACGGCCACCCCGGCCGCGCCCGCCGCCACCACCCCGGTGACGGTGCAGACATCTGGCGAAACTTGATGCGTCACTGCGACGTTGACGATCGGTGTCAGCCGACGGGTGTACCACGGCTTGAGCGCGTACAGGCCCAACCACTTCCGTGGGGCGGTTGGCGCGATAGGAAGTGGCGCTACCTCGGCGACGGTGTTGATTCGGGGAAGCGTGAGCGCGCGGGAACCCGTCGTCAAGCAGCCGCGGTGCGCGACGCGAGGCTCGGCTGCGGCCGGTGTGTGCAGGCTCGGCTTGTGAAGCGTCAAGACGCTGTCGCGGGTGGCGCTCACTGTGATTTCCTTTCGACTCGTCTAAGCCGGTTGGGCCCGGTGGGGGGTTTGTCTGCGGGCAAGTGGACCCCGTGCCTGCCGCTACCGGTCCCAACTTCCGGATCGCGTAGGTGGTGGCGAGTCGTCCGCCGTGTCCCAGCGCAGATAGATTGCGATGCCCGGCTTGCCGCCTGCTCGCGAAACTCTTGCGAAATCCTTGCGGCACGACCGCAGCTCACGCGGCGACGTCGTGGAAGGGCGAAAGGCATGCAATCAGCATGCGGGCCCGCGGGCCGCTGCGGATGAGTAGGACTACGCGTCTTGCCCGGTTCGGGCCAAGCGACAACCCCGTGGCAGCGCGGCCGTCACCGGGCCGTTTCGGTGACGCGCCTCAGTCGCTCACGGGTTCTGACGGCACCTTGTTGGGTTCGTCTGTGACAGGCGCGGCATGTTCCTCGTCCTCCGCAATGGACGCGGCCTCACCACGCGCCAGCATCACCGTGGAGACGATCACCAGCACAGTTATCGCTATCAGCAAAGCCCACTCTGGGCCACTTTCGAGTTGCAGCGACTCCTTGAGGACGGCGATACCCAATATCACAGCCACTATGGGCTTTGCGACGGTGATCGTCGGCAGGGAGGCGGTCAGCGAGCCGGCGCGGAAGGCCGATTGCTGGAAGATCATTCCGGAGACTCCGGCGAGGATCCAGACAGGGAACTCCCAGGTGTGCAGCAAGTGGTGGCCGCCGTGATGAATCACTTGCGTAATGCCCTTGGTAAGTACGACGAACAACGCCAGCGACGATCCCGACACCGCCCCCAGCAGCACTGCCGACGCCGGACGGCCTTTGAGAACGCGGGCCCCAAGCACACACAGCACCAACGCCGGACCCATCACCATGGCCACGATGAGCCAGTCGCCCACGGCGCCCCGTTTCTCGCCGGCCGTGGGATCTCCCACCTTGATGAGCAGCGCCAACGCCGCGGCAAGTATTACCGCCCACACCCACTCCGATCGGGTGATGGGATGGTTGGTCACTCTCGCGTAGATGGGCATGGCGAACAGCAACACCGTCACCTGCAGGCAGGTGACCAGCATGACCGAGCCGTAGTCCAGGGCTATGGCAATGAATATGTAGCTGGCTACGTCCCCGAGGCCGCCCAGCCACCAGCGGCGATTGCGCACCAGCATGCTGAACAGCGTCAGGTGGCCGACTTCTCCCTCGGTGACCGTATGAGCGGACCGCTGGCGGACCACGCTTCCGATTGCGGCCGACAGCGCGGCGAGCAGGGCCAAGATTCCAGGAATAATCTCCTGCTTCAACACGGTTGCCCTCCTCGCCGAGCCCTGATGTGGCGCAGTACACCCCGCCGCTTACCAGCGGTTTCTTTTGCGATGACTCTAGTCTCCGAGAGACCGCCAAGAGGGCTTCCGCCGAAAGTCCCGAAAGCTGGTTCGGCAGTCGGCCCACCCTTAAAGCGGAAACTTGGTACCCGTCATCTGCTCGGACCGCTCCCAGAGTTCGGCGGCGGTGGATGCGCGCTTGGCCAGCCACGTCCTCCAGACCGGCCGGCTGCGGCCCCAGAGTCCGAATCGCGGGCCCACGAACGTATTGCCGGGAAGATCCTGCGACACCGCAAACAACGTCTGGCGGGCGCCGAAGTCGGCGTCGCTGGAAACGACCCGATCAACGGCCAGCACCAGGCCGTCCCGCACCCTGCTGCCGGAGCGGCCCTGCAAATTTGTGTGCGACCAGCCGGGGTGGGCGGCCAGGGCGCGCAGCGGCGAACCGGCGGCATCCAGGCGGCGTTGCAACTCACTGGTGAACAAAAGGTTGGCCAGCTTCGACTGGCCATAGGCCAGGAATCCCGAGTACGGCCGGGACTGCCAGTGCAGGTCTTTGAAGCTGATGTAGCCGATCATGTGCAACAGCGAGGACACCGTCACCACCCGGTCTGTCAGCCTGGGCAGCAGCAAGTTGGTCAACGCGAAATGACCGAGATGATTGGTACCCAGGTGACTCTCGAAGCCGTCGACGGTGAGGGCGTGCGGGACGGCCATGATGCCGGCGTTGTTGACCAGGACGTCGACATCGTCGATGGCGTCGGCGAAGCGCCGCACCGAGGACAGATCCTGCAGGTCGAGCTGACGCACCTCGACGTCCCCGGTCATGCGTTCGGCCGCGGCCTCGCCCTTTCCGGTATCACGCACGGCAAGGACCACGCGAGCACCGACCCTGGCCAACTCACGCGCGGTCACCTCGCCCAGTCCCCCGTTGGCGCCGGTGATTATCGCCGTGCGTCCGGCGAACGAGGGCAGGTCTGCCGCAGTCCATTCAGGCATGGCAGTCACAGTAGTGGGAGCTTCGTTCGGCGGGATATGTGCTCGAGCAGATCGAAGAGTTGCCCCTTATCCAGCGGACCTCGCGGTAGGGTGCTGGAAATACCGCGGAAGCCCACCCGGACACCCAAGTCTTTTCTCGAGGAGAACTCAATTGGGACGCGATCTACCCCGCCCTGTCAGCCCTTCTGAACGTGGGTGACCGCGGATGTACATAGGCGTCATCTTCAATCCGCACGCCCGCAGGAATATCGCTGCTCCTGGGCGCAGCCGCGAGCTGCAAAACATTCTCGGCAAGTACGGCGAGGTGCACGAAACCCACTCCGCCGACGACGTCCGCAAGGTCCTGGGGGAGCTGTTACCGCGGATCACCCACTTGGTGAGCGACGGCGGCGACGGATCGCTGAACTGGCTGGTCAACGACACCGAGCACTGCGTCGCCGATCCGCACGACTGGCCCACGTTCGTGCCCAGCATGGGCGGCAGTGTCAACGCCATCGGACGTAAGGCGGGAGTGAAGGGGCGGCCCAAGGAGATCCTGCGGGAACTCGCGCTGGCCGCGCAGGCGGATCGGCCCCCACCGGAAATGCGCCTCGACACTCTGACACTCGACGGCGAAACCAAGGACGGCGAGAAGTTTCATCGCCTGTGCTTCGGGCTCGCGGCCGGAGGCGTCGGCAACCGGTTCTACGACAGGTACTACGACAACCACACTCACGGCCGGGCAGACGTCGTCAAGGTGATCGCACGCTCGGCCCGCGACTACGTGCAAAACAAGATCCAGCCCAGCCACGCGATCACCCCGAACTATGCGACCAAACTGTTCATACCGACGCAGGCACGCGTGGTAATCGACGGCGACGAGGTCCCCACCCGGGAACACAGGTTTCTCAACGCCGGCGCTATCGACCTGGTTATCGGTGGCGGGTTCCGGCTTTTCCCGAAGGCGGCCGAGCCTGGACTGCTGCATTTCCAGGCCGGGAACCTGCGGCCCTCGAGGATCATCGCGCAAATGCCCAAAGCGCTCCGCAGCGGCAAGATCCGCGGTGGTTTCGAGTTACGCGACGTCAACGGACGCGAGATGATCATCGAAATCGAGGGCGACGACGAGCCACTGTCGCCGATCGTCGACGGCGAGCGCTTCTTCGACATCGTGCGGCTGGTGGCTCGCGCCGGACCACTCATCCGCGTCGCGCGGGTGGAACCTTCCGTCGCCGCGCTCGCGTAGGGCACCGAGCGGGAGACCGCATCCAGACCGAGCAGTTCCGAGAACTGTCGCAGGTCAAAGCCGCCGAACTCGGCAGCTTGGCGTCAGTACGTCAGTACGTCAGTATCAGGCTCGCAGCCGCTGGGGCTGCTCGGGCGGTCCGGAGGCTGGGACGTGCAAGGGTCCGAGACTCGTTGCTACAGCACCGTCCCGCAACCAGGTATCAAGCGTCTATCCCCCACAGATCTTGTTTGCCAGTACGCGCCTGCCGCTGGCAGCCAAAATGGCCGGACATCGTTTGTCCGACCGTCGTGCCGCCGGTTTCATTAAATACTGAGATACGGAGGATCGTATGTCAGTATCTCCGGAGCTGGCGGGTTTACCAGGCAAAACAGGGTGCCGATTGAGTACTGAGATACTGACAATAGTGACTACTGAAAAACTGAGTCCGCGTTCGCGAACACGGTACGGCAGGATATAAATAGCGAGCGATTACTCGTTTAGTTGGGTTAGCTGTGAAATTCATATGTAGCGCAAAAAATTTCTTCCGATATCTTTGCTTGAGCTTCGTCGGCGGCTACTATCGGTCATCAACAGCACTTGCGACGGGGGAAGTGCTCAGTGATCGCGGTCTGAGGGCCGACCACCGACGTGAAACGGAGCGACTCCAATGGAGACTCTTATTGACTTCCTGCACATGTGGGAAAAGCAGCAACCAGACAAAGTCCTCTACCGGTTCGTCGATGTCGACGGACGAGAGCTTGAGCAATACACCTACCAGAGCTTCGCCGAGAGGACCCGCGAACTTGCTGCCTACCTGTCCACCGAGGTCGGCCTCGAGCCCGGAGAGCGGGCGCTGCTCGTCTACCCACCGGGCCTGGAAATGGTGGCGGCTCTGATCGCCTGCGCCCGCATCGGGGTCGTCGCGGTACCGGTCAGCCCTCCCCTTCCCATGGCCTTCGAAGCCGGCCTGGCCAAGCTCAGCTTCATCGCGCGGGACAGCCAGGCCAAGGCCGTGCTGTCGACCAAGGAATTGGAGTACAACTACCGGCTGATGGTGGGTCACCTCGATGGGATCCAAGCTTGGTCAGATGCCCAGCGCCTTCCGGAGCTCCCCTGGTTCGCGACGGACGCCACCCGGGAGTTCGGCGGGCCGCTGGTGGCGGACACGCCTAACCCGATCCTGTTCCTGCAGTACACATCTGGCTCCACCAGCGACCCCAAGGGGGTGATGGTGAGTCACGCCAACGTCATCGCCAACGCCCGCGCCTTCACGGGCGGCGAGGTGAGCGTCAGTTGGCTACCCCAGCACCACGACATGGGCCTGATCTCCGCTTACTTCTTCGTCTTGCTGATCGGCGGGACGAATCACGGCATGTCACCGGAGGACTTCCTCAAGAAGCCGGCGACCTGGCTCCGGCTCATCAGTGAGGTGCGTGCAACGCACTCACCGTGCCCCAACTTCGCACTCGAGTACTGCCTGCGCGAGGACAAGCTGCCCACCTCGGACCTGGCCGGCCTCGACTTGAGCAGCCTCGACTCGTTCGTCACCGGGGCAGAGCCACTGCGCGCCAAGACCTTTATCCGCTTCCGTGAACGCTTCGCTCCCTACGGACTGAAGCCTGAGGCGGTGACCGGTGCTTACGGCCTGGCGGAAAACACGCTGATCGTCACCCTCCGCGGACGCCAGATTCTGGCCGTCAACAAACGAGCGCTGCAACAGAACGTCGCGCGAGTCGAGAAGACATTGCCGGAGAACAACAATCAGGCCCTGCTGGTGAGTTCCGGCAAGCCCCTTCCCGAGAACATCGTCCGGATCGTCGATCCCGAAACCCGGCAGGCTCTGAACGAGGGCCAGGTCGGTGAGGTTTGGGTGGACGGACCGTCCAAGGCAGACGGCTACTGGCATCGTCCGGACGCCACCGCCGAGTTGTTCGGCGCCCACATCGCCGGCGACGAAGGGCACACCTACCTGCGTACCGGTGACCTCGGTTTCATGTACGAGGGTGAGCTGTTCGTTTGCGGCCGGACCAAGGACCTGATCATCGTGCGGGGCGTCAACTGCTACCCCGCCGACATCGAGGCCGTCGTGGAACGAGCGGCGCCGGAAATCCGGCACGGCTGCGTCGCCGCCTTCTCAGTCGAGAACGAGGAGCAGGAGGCGCTGGTTGTGGTCGCCGAGGTGCGTGATGAGAACACGCTTCCGGACACCAAAACCCTGGCGCGGGCGATCCGCAAGCACTGCCACATCGAACCGCACACCATCGCGTTGCTGCCGGCGCGCAGCATCCCCAAGACCACGTCGGGGAAGATCAGGCGCCGGGAGACCCGGCAGCTCTGGCTGGACGGCAAGCTCTCCGCGGTGGCGACCTGGGTCGGTCACCGGGCCACCAACGAAGCGCTGGATGCCAGCGCGGGACCCATGGAGCGCTTCCGCCACCTCATCGACAGCTACGACCTGACCGGTCAGGAGGACTGCTCCTTCGCCGACCTCGGCATCGACTCGCTGAGCCTGGCCGAGCTGCGCAACGACCTGCAAGCCCTACTCGAAGAGCACGGCGCGGCAGAGCTGGCCGAAGAGGTCAACACGCGGCTGCTGCAGCGGCTGACCGTCGCCGAGTTCTTCCGCCTGGTAAGCCAATTCGGCGATCAGGACGGGCAACCGCTCGAGACTGTGCGGCAGGCGCTGGTCCAGATTTCCGCGGAGTACGAGGCCTACGAGACCAGGCAGATGCGCGCCGACGCCCAACTGCCGCTGCCGGCGCTTCCAGAAGCCCGGCCGGAGGTGGTGAGCGACGTCCTGGTCACCGGCGTCACCGGGTTCCTGGGGCCGTTCCTGCTGAGCAGCCTGCTCACGCAGACGTCCTACACCTTGCACACGCTGATGCGCGCCACGGATACAGACCACGGTCTGGACCGCATCGTCGCCTCGCTGCGGCGGGCTCAGCTCTGGTCTGCGGAGCTGGAAGCCGAGGTCCGGGCTCGGGTGCGGGTGATCTGCGGCGACCTGGCCGAGCCGCACCTCGGCATCGGCGAAGCGGCATTCCAGCACCTGGCGGAGAACATCGACGCCATCGTCCACAACGGCGCCCTGGTCAACTACGTGCGGACCTACGACGCCCTGCGGCCCGCCAATGTGGGCGGCACCTGGGAGCTGCTGCGCCTGGCCATGACGTCCCACCGCAAGGCGTTCCACCTGGTCTCCAGCACCTTTATCTACGGGTGGAGCACCTTGCCGGTGGTCGGTGAGTGGGATGCGAACGAAGTGATGAGCGGTCTGGACTTCGGCTACTCGCAGACCAAGTGGGTCGCCGAGCAGCTGGTGCTGGAAGCCCAGCGTCAAGGACTCGACGTGCGGATCTACCGGCCTTCGCTCATCTCCCCGACCAGCGCGGGCTTCGGAAGCAGCGAGGACATCCTGGTCCGCCTGACGGCGTTCATGATTCAGCACGGCGTGGCCGTCGAAGCGTTCAACCAGATCAGTCTGCTGCCGGCGGACCTGGTCGCCGATCACATCGTCGAGCTGATGGAAACGGACCTGCCGGATGAGGTGGGCACCGTCTTCAACATCACCGCCGACGACTACTACGGCCTGATGGATGTCACCCGGCTGTTGTCCGAGCGGCACGGCTATCACTTCGAGTACCACGACATTCCGTCGTTCACCGAGCAGGTGAACCGGCTGGCCGGACCTGGCGATCCGCTTTATCCGCTGGTCGATTTCCTCACCCGTTCGGCCAGCAAGATCACGGCAATGCGGGACAAGCGCTACGACAACACCCAGTACCGGCGCGCGCGCTCGCTGGCCAAGGTCCGGCTCAGCGAGCCGGCCCTGGGACAGACTGTCGACGATCTGCTTCGGTTCGTGCGGAGCGAAGGTCTGATCAGCGAGGCGGAAACCGAGACCCGATGCAGTGCCTAGGCACACTCCGGTGTCGTAAAGCGATATTCTGCGAAAGGGTTCACCATGTTCACCGTCGATGACCAGGCAACTGGCCGGCATGACGAGTCGCTCGACCACGAGCGACTTGTCCTGCAGGCGCGCGACGTCGACTTCGATTGGGCCAAGCTGCCTTTCCACTATGTGCCCAACGAGGTCATGGCCACGCATTTCTGCAATGTCCTGCACCTGCTGCTGCCCGCCGGCGAGGAGTTCATCGCAGCGATATTCAAAGAGGCGCTGCCCCTGATCAAGGACGATCAGCTGCGGCTCGACGTCCAGGGCTTCATTGCCCAGGAAGCCATGCATTCGCAGGCGCACTCGGGGGTGCTGGACCACTTCGCCGCCAGGGGAATCGACCTGACGCCGTTCATCGACCAGGTCACCTGGATGTTCCAGAAGCTGCTCGGAGACCGGCCGCGGTGGAGCCGGCGGCGGCGGCAGAGCTGGTTGCTCGAGCGGGTGTCGATGGTGGCGGCCCTCGAGCACTACACCGCCATCCTGGGTGAGTGGATTCTCGACACGCCGCAACTCGACGCCGCCGGCGCCGATCCGGTGATGCTGGACCTGCTGCGCTGGCACGGTGCCGAGGAGGTCGAGCACAAAGCCGTCGCTTTCGACACCATGAAGCATCTGCGCGCCGGGTACTGGCGGCAGGTGCGCACCCAGCTGCTGATAACGCCGGCGCTGGCGCTGCTGTGGGTCCGCGGCGTGCGCTTCATGTATTCGGTCGACCCGCACTTGCCACCGGGGACCAAGGCGCGCTGGCGTGACTACCTGTCCGCGGCACGCCGGGGCTTGCTGCCCGGGCCGACGCAGTTCCTGCCGGTCATCAGCGCCTACTACAAGCCCGGTTTTCACCCGTCCCAGCTGGGCGGCGTGGGACGCGCGGTCGACTACCTGGCGCGATCGCCTGCAGCGCGCGCATCTCACTGAACGCAGCGCGGACGACTCATGACCACCATCGAGGCCGCTGCTAAAACCGTGCCCGCGTCGGACGGCGTGAACTTGGCGGTTCACGCCTACACCGAAATCGACAACCGGCGGCCGACCATCCTTGCGGTCCACGGCTACCCGGACAACCATCACGTCTGGGACGGTGTGGCACGGGAACTCAGCCAGCAACATGACGGCAAGTACAACTTCGTTGCGTTTGACGTGCGCGGTGCCGGCGAATCGTCAACGCCCGCAGAACGATCCGGCTACCGACTCCCCCAGCTGGTCGCCGATATCGGCGCGGTGATCGACAGCCTCGGCGTCGACGCGGTGCACCTGCTGGCTCATGACTGGGGCTCCATCCAGGCCTGGGCGGCGGTCACCGACGATTCGGTGATGGGCAAGGTCGCATCATTCACGTCGATCTCCGGCCCGCACCTGAACTATGCCGGCAAGTTCCTGCGGTCAGCGCGTACCCCGCGAGCCGTAACCGACGTGGTGAAGCAATTTTTCGCCTCGTCATACATCTGGTTCATCCTGAGCCCGGTCGTTCCCGAGCTGGCGGCCCGCACCGGGGCAGGCGCGAAAATATTTGAGACAGTTGAACATATCGGCCAGACCAGCACCCGCACCCAGCGCCGTGCCGACTACCGGTCGACCCGTGACTACCTCAACGGGCTCAACCTGTATCGCGCCAACATGCCCGCGCCCATGCTGAAGCCGCCGGCGCGGCTACCGCAGACCACCGTCCCGGTGCAGGTGCTGGCAGCGCGTCAGGACTATTTCGTCTCGCCCGCCCTGCAACGGTTCACCGGCTCGATCCCGGCCCGCAGCAGGGTTCTCCCGATCGAAGGCGGGCACTGGGTGGTGGCCTCGCGTCCCGACGTCATCGCACGGCTCACCGCCGAGTGGATCGACCTCGTCATCGAGGGCGGGGCTACGGTTGCCGAGTCGGTCGTCGCCAGCGGCCCTCGTGACGTGCGGGGCAAATTGGCCCTGGTCACCGGGTCAGGCGCCGGGATCGGCCGGGCCACCGCGGTGGAGTTGGCCCGCCAGGGTGCCGCCACCGTCCTGGTGGTCGACCGCGATCTGGCCGGCGTCGAAGGCACCGCCGATGCCGTCCGCGCTGCCGGCGCCGAGGCGGCGGTCTACCCGGTCGACGTCAGCGACGAAGCGGCGATGAATACCCTTGCGGCACAAGTGCTCAGCAAGCACGGTGTGGTCGACATCCTGGTGAACAACGCTGGCATGGGGTTGGCGGGCCGGTTTTTTGAGACCACGCCGGAGCAGTGGGACGCGATCATGGACGTCAACGTGCGCGGCGTCATCCACGCCAGTCGGGCGTTCGGTGCGCAGATGGTCGAACGGGGCCAAGGCGGAACGATCATCAACCTGTCGTCGGGCGCGGCGTATGTGCCGTTCAAATCGGCCGTCGCGTACGTCACGACGAAGGCGGCGGTGCTCGCGTTCAGCGAATCGTTGCGTGCCGATCTCGCCGACGAGGGCATCACCGTCACGGCGGTATGCCCAGGATTCGTCAACACGAATTTCGCCAAAAGCATGATCTATGCGGGTATGACCGCCGAGGAGCAGGAGCACGCCCGCGAGCAGGCCGACGCGGCGTACCGGCGTCGCAACTACACGCCGGAAGCCACCGCCAAGGCGATTGTCAAAGCAGTCCGGACCGGCCCAGCGGTGTTGCCGGTTACGCCCGAGTCCCGAGTCGGCTATGCGGCACGCCGCATCAGTCCGTCGTCCATTCGCCTGTTCGCGCGACTAGACATTAGACAGAGATAGCGAGAACCCCTGTGTCACAGACTATTTGGGAAAGCAGACCAGCCGACTTGTACGGCCGCCGCTCGCGCGACCGCTTTTTCACCGCATTGACCGGCGCCGGCACCCTTTTCGGCAGCTTTGCATCCTTGTCCCGGTGGAATCCGTCGCGGATAGTGCCGGTGCAGCGAAACAGCATCGCCGTGGTCACCAAGCGCGAACTGGTCGCGCCCGACGTGGTCGCCTTGACCCTGGCCGACCCCGACGGCGCCTTGCTGCCGTCCTGGACACCCGGCGCGCACATCGACGTTCGACTGCCCTCGGGGCGCCGCCGGCAGTACTCGCTGTGCGGTTCACCCGGGCGGCGCACCGACTACCGCATCGCCGTGCGCCGGATCGCCGATGGCGGCGGCGGTTCCATCGAGATGCACGAAACCTTCGACCTCGGCGACACGCTAGTGTTCGAAGGTCCCCGCAACGCGTTTTATCTCGTCACGGACGAGCAGGAGCTGTTGTTCGTGATCGGCGGCATCGGGGTGACCCCGATCCTGCCCATGATGCAACTGGCTCAGCAGCGCGGAATGCGTTGGCGTGCAGTGTATGCCGGTCGCAGCCGCCAGTACATGCCGCTGCTGGACGAAGTGGTTGCAGTGGCGCCGGACCGGGTCACCGTGTGGGCCGACGACGAGCGAGGCCGGATGCCCGCGGCGGCGGACCTGCTTGCCGATGCCGGGCCGACGACGGCGGTGTACGTGTGCGGCCCGACCGCCCTGCTGGAGGCGGTGCGCACTGCCCGCGACGAGCAAGCCGATGCGCCGCTGCACTATGAACGCTTCGGGCCGCCGCCAGTCGTCGACGGTGTGCCGTTCGAGTTGGAACTCGCGCGCTCGAAGCGGGTGCTCAGCGTGCCGGCGAACCGGTCGGCGCTGGGCGTGATGCTCGACGGCGACCCGACCACGCCGTATTCGTGCCAGCAAGGCTTCTGCGGGACCTGCAAGGTCAAAGTGCTTGGCGGCGAAGTCGATCGCCGGGGGCGGGCTGCGGAAGATCAGGACGAAATGCTGGTTTGCGTGTCGCGGGCGAAAAGCGGTCGCGTCGTGATCGACGCCTGATCGATCCGTGCGTCGTCACATTCCGGTCAGCGTCAGCCGCCGCCGAGCACTTCAACTGGCAGGTGGCGCAAGCCTGGCGGCCGTCGTCGGCGGCTGCGCGTCGACGAAACCCGGCACGGCGCCGAGCGTGACCCCCAGCCCCACTCCGGTCACCGCTGCGCCCAGCACCACCGTCCCTGCGCCAAGCCCGACTCGGGTCTTCCCCACGACGAGCAGCGCGGGCATGCTGCTGTGCCGCGATTCCTGGGGAGCCCGTCCCGCCCGGCCCGGCGGCAAGCCGCACACCCTCACCCGGATGACCATCCACCACTCCGGGGTCGTCCTCGGCGACAATCGCAAGGCGCCGGGCCGCCTGCGCCAGCACCAGCGTTACCACCAAGACCAGCTCGGTTGGATCGACATCGCTTACCACGTAAGCGTCGACCGCAACGGCGACATCTACGAGTTGCGGACGCCGACGTTGGCCGGCGACACCGCAACCGACTACGACACGACCGGCCACTTCCTCGTGCTCTGCGAAGGGGATTTCGACGTAGAGGAGATAACCGAAGCTCAACTCAACGGAGCCGCTTTGGTATTCGCGTGGGCCGCACAAACGTTCGGCTTGGCGAGCGACACCCTGGCCGGCCACCGCGACGTCGCGCCGACCACCTCCTGCCCGGGGGCGAACCTCTACTCCCATCTCATGTCCGGAGATCTCAAACACCGCATCGACGCCCTGCTGGCCGCAGGCAACGTGAGCCTGCAGAAAATCTGTGGTCCCGACGCGGCGGCCGTCGTCGCTGATATCGAAGCAGGCCGCTGACGGGAACGGGCTACCCTGATCCGGTGACCGAGCGAGTCCCCGGCGGAGTCGTACACAAGCTGCCCACCGACCTGCGCAAGGCGTTGATCGCCAACACCACGGCACTTACCGCCTGGAAGGACATCACGCCGTTGGCGCGCAACGAGTTCATCTGCTGGGTCGAGGATGCCAAGCAGGATACGACTCGAGCGCGCCGCATCCGCCGGACCCAGGAGGAGCTCGAAGAG
Organism: Mycobacterium sp. 1164966.3; assembly: GCF_001665395.1. Classification (GTDB taxonomy): domain Bacteria; phylum Actinomycetota; class Actinomycetes; order Mycobacteriales; family Mycobacteriaceae; genus Mycobacterium. Next base: position 37,950 of record NZ_LZSG01000040.1, on the reverse strand, counting down.
GGCAAGCGCCGGCCCTGCTGCTGGCCGGGATGCAAGCACCGCGAGCGCACCGGCCGCTAAAAATTGCAACCAAGCTATAACAAACGCCGCCCCACCCGCCCCACAGGACACTAAAGTGCTGTTCGTGCGCAGAGACTTGTTGGCCAATGGGCGGGGCCGGTGGCTGGCCATCGCGGCCTCACTCGTCGTCTCTGCCGGCATGATCTATGCCCAGGACGCAAAACCCGCCTGCTGCGCTCAGGCTCCGGCGGCAGCACCGCCAAGCCAGGCCAGCCCGGCAGCCGGGCCGGCCGGCGCACCGTCGGGCGCGCCGCACACCGCCAGCCCTGAAGAGGTGCAAGCGCTGGCCGCGTTGGCGGCGACCGCTCCCACCAGTGCCACGGACTTCCAATTCGCGTTGCCCGCCGGCCGCGCACCGGAAGGTGGCTTGCAGATCCACACCATCTGGGCGGCGCGGGTGATCAGCGTGCTGTTTCCGCAGATCTCCACCATCGGCGGCTTTCGGCAGGACCCCCTGCCGTGGCATCCCAACGGGCTGGCCATCGACGTGATGATCCCTAACCACGGCAGCCCCGAGGGCATTGAACTCGGCAACCAGATCGCCGGGTACGCCCTGGCGAATGCCAAGCGATGGGGCGTCAACCACGTGATCTGGCGGCAGAAGATCTACCCGGGTGTCGGCGCGGGAAGTTGGACGGCCGACTACGGCAACGAGACCGCCAACCACTACGACCACGTCCATATCGCCACTGACGGCGGCGGATACCCGTCCGGACACGAGGTTTACTACATCAATTCCATGCGGCTTTCCGCGCCGAATTGACCTCTTCATCGACGCATTCCTATCGGGCACTGCAGGCCTATAGGCTGGTGCTTTCGAAGCTTGTGCTTCGTGGGAGGTAACGACATGCCTGCACCGTCAGCCGAGGTCTTCGATCGCCTGCGGCAGTTGTCCGCGATCAAAGACATCAGCGCACGCCCGTCCAAGACGATCGACGAGGTCTTCACCGGCAAGCCGCTGACCACAATCCCGGTCGGCACCGCTGAGGACGTCGAGGCCGCATTCGCCGAAGCCCGCGCGGCGCAAACCGACTGGGCTAAACGCCCGGTCACCGAGCGGATTGAGGTCGTGCGCCGCTATCGCGACCTGGTCGTCGAGAATCGCGAGTTCCTGATGGACCTGCTGCAGGCCGAGGCGGGCAAGGCCCGGTGGGCGGCGCAGGAGGAGATCGTCGATCTGATGGCCAACGCGAACTATTACGTACGCGTTGCCGCCGACCTGCTCAAGCCGCGTAAGGTGCAGCCACTGCTGCCGGCGATCGGCAAGACCACGGTGGGCTATCAGCCCAAAGGCGTGGTCGGAGTGATCTCGCCGTGGAACTACCCGATGACGCTCACGGCGTCCGACTCGGTGCCTGCATTGCTCGCGGGCAACGCGGTGGTGCTCAAACCGGACAGCCAGACACCGTACTGTGCGCTGGCTTGTGCCGAACTGCTGTACCGGGCCGGGCTGCCGCGCGCCCTGTACGCGATCGTGCCCGGACCGGGTTCGGTGGTCGGCACCGCAATCACCGAAAACTGCGACTATTTGATGTTCACCGGCTCGTCGGCCACCGGCAGCCATCTCGCGGAGCAGTGTGGACGTCGGCTGATCGGTTTCTCGGCCGAACTGGGCGGCAAGAATGCGATGATCGTGACGCGCGGCGCCAACCTCGGCAAGGTCGCCAAAGCGGCTACCCGCGCGTGCTTTTCGAACGCGGGCCAGCTGTGCATCTCGATCGAGCGGATCTATGTCGAGAAGGACGTCGCCGACGATTTTGCGCGCAGGTTCGGCGATGCTGTGCGAAACATGAAGCTGGGCACCGCTTATGACTTCTCCGTCGACATGGGCAGTTTGATTTCCCCAGGACAGCTCAAAGCCGTGTCGGAACATGTCGACGACGCAACGGCCAAAGGCGCCAAGGTCATTGCGGGCGGCAAAGCCAGACCGGACATCGGTCCGCTGTTCTACGAGCCGACCGTGCTGACCGATGTCACCCCGGAAATGGAGTGCGCCGCCAAGGAAACGTTCGGACCGCTCGTCTCGATCTACCCGGTCGCCGACGTGGACGAGGCCGTAGAGAAAGCCAACGACACCGAGTACGGGCTCAATGCCAGCGTGTGGGCCGGCTCCCCCGCCGAGGGCGAGAAGATCGCAGCCCAGTTGCGGTCGGGAACGGTGAACGTCAACGAGGGCTACGCGTTCGCATGGGGCAGCCTCAGCGCGCCGATGGGCGGCATGGGAATTTCGGGGGTCGGGCGCAGACACGGCCCCGAGGGCCTGTTGAAGTACACCGAATCGCAGACGATCGCGACCGCGCGCGTGTTCAACCTCGATGCGCCCCTTGGGATTCCGACGACGGTGTGGCAGAAGTCGCTGCTGCCCATCGTGCGGACGGTGATGAAGCTTCCCGGCAGGACGTGACGTACGACGACAGGCTATTCAGGCCAGGCGTTGTTGAGGATCATGTCGACGAAGTCGTCGCGCACGAATGCGGGGTCGTAGTGCGCGAGCACGTCGGCGTTCATGGTTCCGAAGGTGGTGTGGGGACGGTGCTTCATGCCGTGGTTGAAGGCGGCCAGGATGCGACGTTTGAAGTCCGGGCGGGGGTGGGCAGTGGTGACGGCCGCGAGGGCTTCCGAGGAGAGCTCCTCACGGCCGATGCCGACCACGTCGGTCTCGACACCTGCGTTGACCAAGGCGATTTCGGGTTCCAGGAATTGCGGCACGCCTGGGGTGGTGTGCAACGCGATGCTCAGCCATACCGTGCGGGCATTGGCGGGATCGACGCCGCGCTGTAACAGGAAGTCTCGCGCCGCGTTGGCACCGTCGACTTCGAAGCGCAGTTTGGACGTGCGGTAGCGCTCAGTTAGGCCCAGGTCGTGGAACATCGCCGCGACGTAGAGCAGCTCGAGATCTGGTTGCAGCCCCAGGCGCCGGCCCCGCAGCGCGCCGAACAGAAACACCCGGCGGGAATGATCGAACAGCAGGTCGTCTTCGGCGTCACGAATGAATTCGGTCGCCTCGCGTACCAGTGCGGTGTCGGGGATTACGACGTCGGCGATTGTCTGAAGTGACTGAGTGGCCATGACAACTCTCCTCGGTTGTGAACTCCAACAACAATGCGCCCTTACAGCGATGCGCATGCACGGCGATTGAGCCCTCTTGTCCACAAAAAGCGACACAATGGCTCTGTGGCGGAAGCCGATGCGCGTTCTCGGGTGGTCGTGATCGTCGTCTTCGACGAGGTGACGCTGCTGGATGTCGCAGGACCGGCTGAGGTCTTCACCGAAGCCAACCGCTTCGGCGGTAACTATGAGATCAGGATCGCGTCGGTGGACGGGCGCGATGTGACGACCTCGATCGGTACTCGGTTGGGCGTCACGCACAGCATTTCGTCGATAGAATCCGCCGATACCGTCCTGGTCGCCGGCAGTGACAACTTGCCCGCCCGGGCGATCGACCCCGCGCTGATCGAGGCGGTCAAATCGCTGGCGGGTCGCACCCGGCGTCTGGGATCCATTTGTACCGGGTCGTTTATCATCGCGCAGGCCGGCCTGCTGAGCGGCCGGCGCGCCACCACACATTGGCGAGAGAGCCGATCGCTTGCCCGGGCATTCCCCGATATCACCGTCGAGCCCGATGCGCTGTTCGTCCGCGACGGCGATGTCTTCACCTCGGCCGGGATCTCGTCGGGAATCGACCTGGCGCTCGCACTGGTCGAACAGGACTGCGGCACCGAACTCGTGCGCGACGTGGCTCGCTGGTTGGTCGTCTACCTCAAACGCGCGGGTGGGCAATCGCAATTCTCGGTCCTGGTCGAGGCCAATCCACCGCCGCAGTCTGCGCTCCGCGTTGTCACCGATGCGATTGCAGCCGACCCGGGTGCCGACCACAGCGTCAAAAACCTTGCCGCCCGCGCCTCGTTGAGTACGCGTCAGTTGACGCGGCTGTTTCGATCCGAGCTGGGTACCACGCCGGCCGGTTACGTCGAGATGGTCCGGATCGATGCCGCCCGCGCCGCGCTCGACGCCGGCCGCAGCGTGAGCGACACCGCGTGCCTCGTGGGCTTCGGCAGCACCGAAACCCTCCGAAGGGCATTCGTCGACCACCTCGGGGTATCACCGAAGGCCTATCGCGACAGATTTCGCAGCGCCGTCCGCAGCTGATTTCGACGGCCATTTGCCTGCGTGGCCACTTTGATCTTTCTGCCCGATGGGCATCCTGGACGGTATGCATACGATTGACGGTGTTCGCGATCCGGCCGCGAGTTTTCCGCTCAGCACCGCAGTGGACGATGTAGACGAGCGTCATCAGGCCAACCGTGCTGTCGCGGTCAGTGCGGTCGGACTGGCGCTGACCGGTCTCATCGAGTTGGCGGTCGCCCTTGTGTCTGGGTCGGTGGCGCTGCTCGGCGATGCGCTGCACAACTTGTCGGATGTCTCGACGAGCGGCCTGGTGTTCGTCGGGTTTCGGGCATCCCGCAAAACCCCCACCGAGCGATACCCCTACGGATACGAACGCGCCGAAGATCTCGCCGGAATAGGTGTGGCGCTGGTGATTTGGGCCAGCGCACTCTTCGCCTGTCTTGAAAGTGTCAGCAAGCTGCTCCGCCATGGAGGCACCGCTCATCTGGGCTGGGGCATCACCGCGGCGGCGGTGGGCATCGTAGGAGATCAGCTCGTGGCCCGCTACAAGATGGCGGTAGGGCGACAGATCCGCTCGGCAACCATGATGGCTGACGCCAAGCATTCGTGGCTAGATGCGTTGTCGTCGGCCGGGGCAATGCTGGGGCTCGTCGGCGTAGCACTCGGCTGGGGCTGGGCTGACGCGATCGCCGGACTCGTCGTCACCGGATTCATCCTGCACGTGGGCTGGGAGGTGACCGCGGATATCGCTCACCGCATCCTCGATGGCGTAGCCCCCGAAATCATTACCACCGCAGAAAGCGTCGCCATCGGGGTTCCCGGTGTCAGGCACGCACATGCCCGGGCCCGCTGGACCGGACGGACCCTGCGCGTCGAGATGGAAGGCTTCCTCGATCCCGGGACCACGCTCGCAGCGGCCGATCAGATCGGTCGCAGCGTAGCTTCGGCATTGGCTCCGCACATCCCAGAGATGCAGAGCTTCACCTGGACTGCACGAGCCGCATAAAGCCACCCGCGCGAGCAACCCGGCAGAAACTCGGCGTCAAGGCACGACTCGGGCCGGTCTGGGCACGGTGATGAAGCCGCCAAGCGGGGACCTGATCAACGCCGGACGCACGCATCTAAACTCTCACTGCCCCAATGTCTTTGACGCTCACTGACTCCCTTGTTCCGTGCGGACGCAAGACGATTCGACAGCTACAGGACGCAATTGCCACGACCTACTACATTGCGTAGTATGTGCTCTATCCCACCGCGCACAAGGAGGTGCCACGTGAGGTGGAGTTTTGCCCAGATCGGCCTGCTGATTATCTGTGTTTTGCACGTCATCCAGGCAGTTGTCGGCTTCATCTTGGAACCCAGCTTCGCCACCGGGCCCGGCGCGCCGACCGTCCAACTGCTCGGTATGGACTACAACGGTTGGCACGCCATCGCCGGTCTGGCGTTATTCGGCCCGGGGCTGGTGTTCGCGCTGCGCAAGTCCTGGGCGGTGATGTACCTCATGCTCGCCGCGATAGCCGGTGCGCTACCAGGTATTTGGGCCTTCTTCTCGCATCAGGTCGCCGTCGTCCTCACCTTTCCCAACAACACCACCGATGCGGTGGTGCACTTGGTTACCGCAGCAGTGATGATCGCGGTGGCAACCGTACAGATCCGCCTGGACGGCGGACTTCGCAACTCGCTCGCCGACCTGCGCAAAACGGTGCGCCAATCTGACAAGTCCCCCGGCAGCTAGGCCACGACCCGGGTCCGTTACATTCCGCGTAGACGATCGTCGAGAAGACCGCGGGACGGAACCCGAATTTAATCCGATGACTTGTCGGAGTCTTCGGACTCGTCGGACTCGTCGGACTTGTCAGAATCGTCGGAGTCGTCGGACTCATCTGAATCATCTGACTCGTCTGAATCATCCGACTCATCGGACTCGTCCGAGTCATCGGACTCGTCGGACTTGTCGGACTTGTCGGAATCCTTCGAATCCTCAGACTTATCGGAATCGTCGGACTCGTCGGATCTCTCGGATTCTTTGGACTCGTCGGCTTTGTCTGCGTACTTCGTCAGGAGCTCAGCCAGGTCGCGGGCCTCCTCAGGTGTCAACGAATCGTCGAACACCCGCTTGTTGCTGTCAGAGATTCGCTCAAGATAGACCGCATTGTCCTTGGCGCCGACGTCCCAGCGGCCGCCCTCCTCGCTAACCATTCGATGCCCGCCTCCCAAATAGTGACTGATCCCAACAATGAAGCGCCCGCCGGCGCTAGTGAGTTGTTTACCCACTTCTGCTGTGGGGCAATGGTCATGATTTCGCGGGTGTTCGTCCGCCACGCATGTGTCGCGACGTCGCCTGTAGCGGGGCTTTGCTGATCACCTGGCATCAAGCGCGAACATCCCGCTTGAGCCGCCCTGCATAACCCCCACTAAGCCCGACTCGGCTTAGTCTCGGCGCAGGGAGAGGGCTCCCCGGCAATCATGGCCGCGGCCAAGCTGCTACGAACGGACAGAGTCGTGGCTTCCATTGGTGCGCTTAGTCCGGCAAAGAAGGTGGCGCGGAAGGCCGCGATGAAGACCGCCGTCGCCCCGACGATGAGCGGGCCGAAGAGGAGCGGGTGGCGTGCCATGGGCTCTGCGAGGTAGCGGCAACACAACAGCAGGACTGCCAAGAACGTCGCACCGAAGGCGACCAATCCCATCCGCGACCAGATCCGGCCGCGTAACGGTTCGCGCAAGGTCGCCTCCACGGTCAGGCACAACACCGCGCCCGCCACCAAGTCGACGCCGTAGTGGTAGCCGAAGCCCAGTGTCGCTGCGACGGTGCATACCAGCCATAGCGTGCCGCCCACGCGAAGCCAGCGCGGTCCATTACGGGAGTGGATGAAAACGGTCAGCGCCCACGCCGTATGCATCGACGGCATGCAGTTACGCGGAGTTTGGCCGTCGAAGGCCACGGCTCGCGGCGACAGATCAACCGGTGGCAAAGAGTGTGGCCAGTAGTCGCAGATTTGAAAGCCCCCGCCCGCGTCGCCGAACGCAAACTCGGGACCGACAACGGGAAACAACACGTAGATCACCGGCCCGATCAGTGCGAGCAGCAGGAAGGTCGGCACCAGAAAATGCCGCGGCCAACCGCTCGTGCGGACGTTGCGCAGCTGGTAGATCGTAACCAGCATTGCCGCGACAGGCAGTTCGATGTACACCCAGTGCAGCGCGCCGCTGAGAACCGGGCCGGCTGCGTGGACGAGCCGCCCGAACAGCCAGGAGGGTTGTGCGAGCGCGTGATCGGCTAGGAGCGCATATTCGTCGAAGACCTTTGGCCGAACGATCGCGGTGATCCGCAACCAGCTATCGCCGACTTTTGTCGCGACTATCACCAAAAGGCCGAAGGCGATTCCGGGCAAGGCGGGAGTGATTTCGGCGTTCGCCCGGCGCCGCATTGCCACCAGCGCCAATCCGGTGAGCACGATCAGCGGCCCGTTGCCGAACGTCAACGCACCGCCGCGCAGCAGTCTCTCCGCAGCGAAAACAACGTCGAGGACCACGGCTAAGGACAGTGCGACGATCCGCCACCGGTTGGGCAATCCGGCCATGGCCATGCCTAAACCGACCCACGGAACGGTTGCCGACTTCGGGGTGGCGACGTAATCGCTGATCAGGCTGTGCAGCGGACCCTGAAATCCGGACCTATTCGCCGTGAATTGCGACCCGACGAGCAATATGACTATCAATGCGGCGGCGATCGTCGGCCAGGTGCGGGTCAGTTGGACGCGCACCGACGTCGGTCGCACATCGCCGATGAACACCCGGAGAATTTTAGGTGCCCAATGGACGTCAGAGGCGTTAAACCCTCAGGACGCACATCACAGTTTGTCGACAGAAGCTCCAGTTCCGCCGAAACTACCGCCGTACAGGGGCCCTTAGCTGCACATGTGGCATGTATAGCTAACGTGAATTACGTTGCACAACAGCGACTTTGGTAACGCTTAGCGTCAGCAGGGGTCGCCGTCTGGGGTGTAGTAGGGCACGCCTTCCACCGTGTAGCACGGCGGCTGACCGGCGGCGGCCTGCGCGGCCGCCTCTTCGTCGGCGGCGACGGCTACCCTCGCCCCTGGATTAGTGCAGCCGCCGACTGAGACGTGGCGCCCACCCACGTCGCCGCACACATCGGCCTGCGCCGCTGGTGTCGGCGACAACACCGCACCGGATGCCAGCAAAACGCCCGCGAGGATAACTTTGAACATCAAGTGAGTGTATGCCCGCTCACCATTCTCAGAGAGGCAATTGGCGAGTGCGACGACACAGCCTCTGAAGTGGTGCTATCCCGGCCCGCAGAACCCCGGGGGAGGCGGCCGGCCTGAATCCTGATTACAGAGGCCTGATTCTGAGTGCGGATGGGTTGGTGTTGGGGTGGGGGTGTTTCCGGGGTCTGCATTGGCCACGGCGGCGCTCAGCCCCATAACAGCCATCCCCAACCCGGCGGCGAGAACGGTTCTGGCGGCCAACCTTGTCAGCTTGAGCCGAGCGGTCTGGTGGAGGTGATCGGTCATGGTCATGAGGTTCCCTTGTGTGATCGCAGCGCCGCGCGGGCCTTCAGGCTATTGCGGAGGGCCGGCAAATGTCGTGCTTTCGTGGAATTTGCGCTGGTCGCGATATCGAGAGCAAAAGACTTCGAGTTGCGTACCAACCAGGGTCAGAGTGTCCGGTTTCCCGCCGAACAACCCGACAAGTGCCGAAGCACCCGGTTAGATCAGAATGGGATTTCCGACCCACGCCGACAAGCCTGAGCATCGCTGGACGGCTTCGAAGCCTGAGCTCCACCCTTCGCACCGACCACGGGCACGCCACCGGCGTCCGAGAACGCTCAACCGCTGACGTCTCGACCGGGCGGGCTTCGAGAAAGACGTGTGCTTCACAGAACTCCATTGCGCTCCTGAAGCCCCCGCGAGCTCACCCAGCACGCCTCATGAATAGTTATGCGCAACATTGAGGTATCGTTCCCTCGCGTCTGTCGAACTGTTGCGGCGGACGAACGGGCTGTGGCGCAGCTTGGTAGCGCACTACACTGGGGGTGTAGGGGTCGCAGGTTCAAATCCTGTCAGCCCGACCATTTCACGGGCCAGCGGCGTTGGACCGACCAACAGCTCGCCGCTGCGATCGCATCTGCCACGAGCTGGGCTCAGGTCGCACAGGAGCTCGGGCTGGCCGGCGGATCAAGTACGACGACGATACGCGGACACGCGGTACGGCTCGGCCTCGACACCACACACCTTGCCTGGCCGCGACAGCCGCAGATGCCAATCACCATGATGCGTCCGCAACGCTCCAATCTGGCGAGGGCGGGCCTGCTCATGGCAGCGGCATGGTTCGAGCTGTGTGGCCATTCCGTCTCCTGGCCGCTTGAGCCTTGCCGCTATGACCTCGTCGTGTGGATTGGTGCGGCGCCCCAGCGCGTCCAAGTCAAGACGACCACGGTGCAGCAAGGGGGTGCGTGGACCGCATGGATCTCCAATTCCGGCAAGGAACGCGCGACATATGGCCCCGACGAGATCGACTACTTCTTCGTTGTCGACGGTGACTACGGCTACTACCTGATCCCGATGGCCGCCGTCGGCGGTCTGACGGCGATCCGGCTCGCCGCGTATTCGGAGTACCGGCTGCCCGCTGCTGCACCGGTCGGCGGCCTTCCCGACCAGGACTGCGCTAACGCCGCTTGGCTGACCGCTTCTCACGCACCCGCACGTTGATCCGGATCGGGCTGCCCTCGAAGCCGAACGTCTCGCGCAGCCGCCGTTCCAGGAACCGGCGATAGCCCGCCTCCAAGAAGCCGCTGGTGAACAGCACGAACGTCGGCGGTCGGGCGGCGGCCTGGGTGGCGAACAGAACGCGCGGTTGCTTGCCGCCACGCACCGGCGGCGGCGTGGCCGCCACTACTTCTTTGATCCACGTATTCAACGGGCCGGTCGCAATCCTGGTGTCCCATGAGGCCAGCGCACTCTCCATGGCGGGCACCAGCTTTTGCACCGCCCGCCCCGTCTTGGCGGAGACGTTGACCCGCTGCGCCCAGCGCACCTGGACCAGTTCGCGATCGATCTCACGTTCCAGCAGTTCGCGGCGGTCCTCATCGACCAGATCCCACTTGTTGTACGCCAGCACCAGCGCACGCCCGGCCTCGATAACCATCGACAGCACCCGCAGATCCTGCTCGGTAATCTGCTGCGACGCGTCGATGAGGACGATCACCACCTCGGCGAGATCGATCGCCCCGTGGGTACGCACCGATGCGTAGAACTCGTGTCCGCTGGCGTGACCCACCTTGCGGCGCAGGCCGGCGGTGTCGACGAATCGCCAGACCTTGCCGCCCAATCCGATCAACGAATCCACCGGATCGACCGTCGTCCCCGCGACTTCGTGCACCACCGATCGCTCGTCACCGGCCAGCTTGTTCAGCAAAGAACTCTTGCCCACGTTGGGCTTTCCTACCAGCGCCACCCGCCGGGGACCGCCGCCACCCGCCGCCGATTCAGCCACCTCCGGCAACACGGCCAGCACCTTGTCGAGCAGGTCGGCAACGCCGCGACCGTGCATCGCACTGATCGCGTGCGGCTCCCCCAGACCCAGCAACCACAACGCCGCCGCGTCAGCTTCGCCCTTCTCGCTGTCAACCTTGTTGGCCGCCAAGAAGACTGGCTTGCCCGAGCGGAGCAGGATTCGGGCCGCGTCCTCGTCGGCGGCGGTAGCCCCGACGGTGGCATCGACCACCAAGATCACCGCGTCCGCGGTACGCATGGCCACCGATGCCTGTTCGGCCACCAGCTGTTGCAAACCCTTGGCGTCAGGCTCCCACCCGCCGGTGTCCTGCACGACGAACCGCCGGCCGGTCCACAACGCGTCGTAGGAGACCCGATCCCGAGTCACGCCGGGGACATCCTGCACCACGGCCTCCCGGCGGCCCAGGATCCGGTTCACCAGTGTCGACTTGCCGACGTTCGGCCTACCGACGACCGCCACCACCGGAGCGGGACCAACCTCGGCGTCCTCGGAACCGCTTAGCTCCCAGTCGCTTTCGTCGGCCCAGGTGCCGTCCTGACTCACCGCACCGCTCCGCTTCGCTGCGTCACCAACTCCAGCAGGTGATCGATCACTTCGGCCTCGGTCATGTCGCTGGTGTCGACGATCACCGCATCGGATGCTGCGCGCAGCGGCGACACCGCTCGTGTGGAGTCCAGATGATCGCGCCGACGCACATCGGTCAGCACGCCGTCGTAGTCGTCGGCAAGCCCGGCAGCGACATTCTGGTCGTTGCGGCGCCGGGCCCGTGTCTCGGCCGACGCGGTCAGAAAGATCTTCACCGGCGCATCGGGCAGCACGACGGTGCCAATGTCGCGACCCTCGACCACCACACTGCCCGGCCCGTCGGCCAGCTGGCGCTGCAGCTCGACCAGCCGACTGCGCACTGCGGGAACCGAGGACACCGCAGAAACCGCCCTGGTGACGTCGTCGCCGCGGATTTCCGACGAAACATCCTCTCCGGCAAGGTAACAGCGGTCCCCGTCGGGCTCGCGATCGAGCGATAGTGGCACATCCCCGACACGCTCCCCGACCGCCTCGGCGTCGGCAGGGTCGATGCCGGCGCGCAGCACTGCCAGCGTCACGATCCGGTACATCGCCCCGGTATCCAGATAACGCGCTCCCAGTGCACGCGCTAATGCCCTTGACACAGAGGACTTTCCGGTTCCCGCCGGACCGTCGATTGCCACGACCACGTCACTCACAGGCCAACCGCTTTGTAGAGTTGCCCGATCTCGTCATGACGCAGAGCCCGGATGCTGCCCGGACGCTGCTTGCCCAATGACACCGCGCCGATTTCGGTGCGCACCAGCGACTCCACCGGAAAGCCCGCCGCCGCCAGCAGGCGGCGCACAATACGATTGCGCCCCTCGTGCAACGTCAAGCGCACCAACGTCTTTCCCGGGATGGCGTCCACGACCGCGAAATCGTCGACGCGCGCCAGGCCGTCGTCCAACTCGATGCCCCCTCGCAATTTCTTGCCCAGCCCGCGAGGCACCGACCCCGCCACCGTCGCCAGATACGTCTTGGGCACCTCATGGGAGGGGTGCATAAGTCGGTGTGCGAGCTCGCCGTCATTGGTCAGCAGGATCAGTCCCTCGGTGTCTGCATCCAGCCGTCCGACGTGAAACAGCTTCTTGGTGCCCCGCACCCGGCGCTCGACCAGGTCGCCGATGCATGGCCGGCCACGATCATCCGACATGGTCGAATGCATCCCGCGCGGCTTGTTGAGCGCGAGGTACACCAGCGACTCGTCGACCACCACCCTGGCCCCGTCGACGCGGATCACCGAAAGATCCGGATCGACCCGCGTACCCAGCTCGGTCACCAACTGGCCGTCCACCTCGACGCGACCGTCGACGATCAGCTTCTCGGCCGCCCGCCGTGACGCAATCCCAGCCTGGGACAACACCTTTTGCAGGCGTACGCCGTCGGATTCGGCCATCAGTCCTGGTCCACGTCGAACGCTATTGTCTCTGGAGCCTGGCCGCCGTTGAGTTTGATGAAACGTGGCTCGCTGTCCAGGGATTCGCTCAAATCATCGATGGTGTCGACGTCCGGAAGCAGCGGTGCGATGTCGGGCAGCTCGGTCAGCGACGACAACCCCAGGCGCTCCAGAAACAGTTCCGTCGTGACGAACGTCGCCGCCCCGGTGTCGGCGTCTGAACCCGCTTCGGTGATCAGGCCGCGGGCCAGCAGCGTCCGCATGACGGCGTCCACATTGACACCACGAACCGCGCTCACCCGCGCACGCGTCACGGGCTGGCGGTAGGCGACAACGGCCAGCGTCTCCAGCGCGGCCCGGGTCAGCTTGGATCGCGCGCCGTCCAGCAACAGCTTCTCCACGTACGGGGCGAACCGGGCGCGCGTGTACATCCGCCAGCCCTCGCCGGTTTTCCGCAGGTCGATGCCACTGTCGCGGCCGGTGTACTCGTCGGCCATCTGTTGCAGCCGGGCGGAGATCCGGTAGACGGGCTGCTCGGTGGCCGCCGCCAGCGCCTCAGCGGTCACCGGAGTGTCCACCACCAGCAGCAACGCTTCCAGCACCGAGCCAAGCTCCTCGGGATCGAGCACTTCAACTTCGGTGGGCTCGGCGATCTCCGGGAGGCCCAGGTCCAGATCAGGTGGCTGGTCGGTCATGATTCGTCTCGCACTTCGCTGGTCGGCCGTTCCCCGGTCCACGAAACCTGGAGCAAGCCAAGCGGCTCGGACTGCTCGAATGCTACCGCCCTGGATCGATACAACTCGAGCAGCGCCAAAAACCGCCCGACGACCTCGATGGGCGCCCCGCAGTCCGCGACCAGCTCGGAAAACGACGCCCAATGTCCGCTGCCCCGCGATTGCAGCATCCGCAGCAAGTGCTGGGCCTGTTCGGCAACTGAGATCTTCACCTCGTGCAGATGTTCGGTGCCCACCGTCGGGACCGGCCGCGGGACGAACGCGATCGCCGCGATCTGGGCGAACCGTTCGGCGTCGACGCCGAGCATCACCTCGGGAAGTAAGTCGGCGAACCGGTCTTCCAACGACACGGCGCGCGGATAGCTGCGCAATGCGGCGGCCTCGAGCTCGGCGAACATCTGCGCGACGTGCTTGAACGCCCGGTATTGCAACAGCCGCGCGAAGAGCAGATCGCGCACCTCGAGCAGAGCGAGATCCTCTTCGTCGTCGATCTGGCCGGCCGGCAGCAGGCGGGCGGCTTTGAGATCGAGCAGGGTCGCTGCGACCACCAGGAACGCGGTGGTCTCCTCCAAGCCCAGTTGGGAGCCGATCTGGCGGGTGTAGGCGATGAAGTCGTCGGTGACCTGGTGCAGCGCGACCTCGGTGACGTCGAGCCGATGGGCGAAGATCAGCTGCAGCAGCAGATCGAACGGGCCCTCGAAGTTGGTCAGCCGGACCTGAAAGCCGCTCTGCTGTGCCGCCTCGCCGTTCGCACCGGTCTGCGGGGCGTTCACGCGCCGAATCGGTGGATGAATTCGCGGGCCAGCGAACGGTACGCGATTGCCCCACCCGACTTCGGCGCCCACGTCGTGATGGGTTCGCCCGCGACGCTGGTCTCGGGGAAACGCACCGTCCGGGTGATCACGGTGTCGAAAACCAGATCACCGAACCGTTCCACCACCCGGGCCATCACCTCGCGCGAATTCACCGTGCGCGGGTCGTAGCGGGTGATCAGGATGCCGCTGATGTCCAGCTTCGGGTTGAGCCGGTCGCGCACCTTGTCGACGGTGTCGGTGAGCAGCGCCAGACCGCGCAGCGAGAAGAACTCGCACTCGGTGGGGATCACGACGCCGTCGGAGCAGGCCAGCCCGTTGACGGTGAGCAGGCCAAGTGACGGTTGGCAGTCGATCAAGACGTAGTCATAGCGGTCCAGCACCGGGTGCAGCGCGCGAGCCAGCGTCTGCTCCCGGCCCACCTCGTTGACCAGCTGGATCTCGGCGGCCGACAGGTCGATATTGCTCGGCACCAAATCCATGTTCTTGACCCGGGTGTGAATCAGCACATTGTCGATCGATACCCGTGGCTCCACCAGCAGGTTGTGAATCGTCTGGTCCAGTTCGTAGTGCGGCACACCCAGGCCCGCCGAGAGTGCGCCCTGCGGGTCCAGGTCCACCAGCAGCACCCGGCGGCCGTACTCCGCGATGGCCGCGCCCAGGTTGATGGTCGAGGTGGTTTTCCCGACGCCGCCCTTCTGGTTGCACATCGCCACGACCTTGGCCGGGCCGTGCGAGGTGCGCGGCCCGGGCTCCGGGATCGCCCGCGGCGGTCGCCCGGTCAGGCCGATCTCGGGAGCGCTGTCGGGGTGGTCGGTCATACCCTGCCGCTCGTGGTCCAACGCGTGAACATCGCAGGAAGTCTAACGGGTCGGTACGCCTGCGCCGGGCGACCCGCAGGCAATTCAACCAGCGAGTACTCGTGAGGAGGTGCGCGACGGCGACAGCCTCGTGGGTGCACACGCCGACCGCGTGCGGGTGCGCAGCAGTTTGGTTCCGATGACAGCGACCAGATACATCACCAGCAGACGAAAAACCTGCATGGTCACCACCATCGGACCGGCTCTCGAGTCCGCCGCCGTTGCCAGCACCGCGTAGATCCCGCCCGGCGTGGTCGCGAGATATGCCTGTGGAAAAGAACCCTTGGCCCAGTACGACACCAGCACCGCCAACCCGACACATCCGCCAATTGTCATGCCGATGAAAGCGCAGGTCAGCGGCAGCAGCCGGACAAAATGCCGGATGGCGCCGCGGGTGAAGGAGCCGCCGGCTTGCCAACCGATCACGACGTAGGCGGCCGTATTGACCATGGACGGCACCCCGAGGACAAGGGCGCCCTGCGCGGCGATGGCGATCGGCAGCCCGGCGAGCATCGGGCCCAGCAGGAATGGTGCCGGCCAGTTCAGTTTCAGAGCGGCGTACCCGGCGGCGGTAATGACCGCTGCTGCCGACGCCGAGCTGAACACCGACACCCTGCCCTCGGCTAGGTGCGGCACGCCGGACGGCGTTCCGACGAGACCGAGGACGGCGGGGAGGGTCAACGTGACCACCACCAGTCGCAGGTATTGCGATAGCGCCACGTAGCGGTGGTCCACTGGCAAATCGGGCGCCATTGTCGATATGCCGCTTGCACCGCCGGCCAGCGTGGACAGCAGCGCGGTCGCCGGCGACAGCGTCCTGGCGACCCGAACCAGAATCAGAGTGCACAACAAGCAGACGATCAGCGTGACACCCGAACACACCGCCGCCATACCCAGATAGCGGACCACCGTCGACGCGGCCTCTCCAGCCAGTGGCGCGGTGGCCAGCAACCCGATGCAGCCCTGCGCCGGACGTAGCAGAGCGCGGGCTGGGATCAGCTGACGGCCGGTCAGCACCGCGACAACCCCGGCGCTTATCAATGCGCCGATCAGCCATCCCGACGGCACCCGTAGCTCCGAGAGCAGCCAGCCCAGCGCTGCGGTCAGCAACAGCGTGCACGCCCCGGCCCGCATTCAACCCGTCCGGTCGCTCAGATCGGCAAACACATAGCCGTCGAACAACTTTCGTGCGGTGCTGCGCACCGCCGCCCGCAGTCCGAAGCCTCCACCGGGAGGAATGATTTCGATGCTCATCAGGCCCGCAGGATGCTCGACCACAAATTCACCGGCCCGGAAAGGCTGTTCGAGTTGTCTGGCGACCACCGTATCGCCGACCGCGGCCGCTGTTGCAAGACAGATAGCTCCGGACACCGCGTGGCCGGGATGGCAGCTGTCCGGCACGAAATATCGCGAGCGAATATGCCCGCGAACCGATTTGGACACCAGCATGACCTTCGGCACCACGCACCCTCGGGAATCGCCCAAGCCCATCGCCAACGCCGCTCGCAGCCGCACGTATTCCAGCCGCTCCAGCAGAGCTCGATCATTGTTGAGCTGGCGCGGTGATGCGTCACCGGCGATCCCGAACCCGTCGGCTTCGGCGATCACCGCGCACACTCCGGCGTCGATCGCCGTAATCCGTACTCCTTGAACGAGGTCGACGGGTCTTCCGGTGGGGAACAGCATTCCTGTCCGCCCGCCGCAGAAGTCGTCGAAGACCATGTCGATCGGCGCGGCATGCCCGATGCGCCCATCGGGTGTCGGCACCGAAACGTCCACCACAGCACCGGTATTCACCAAATGCACCCGCATCGCGGTGTTTCCGTCGGCGGGCGCGACGAGGCCCCGTTCGATCGCGAACGGTCCGACCCCGGTGAGCAGATTCCCGCACGTCGGCGTCCAGTCCACCCGCGATGTCGCGACAGCAACCTGAGCGAACAGATAATCGACGTCGCAATCCTCGCGGCTTGACGGGCCGACGATCGCCACCTTGCTGGTCGTCGAGGTGCCGCCGCCGAGTCCGTCGACCTGCCGGCCGTCCGGCGACCCCATGAGGGCCGGAAGCAGCAGATCCGGGTGCAAGCCGGTTCCATCCAGATCCGCCCTTAGTAGGTAGACCCCTCTGGACGTACCGCCACGCATCATCATGGCGCGCAGGGAAATCACCACATCTCTTTACGGGCTCTGGCCCCGGGCGTGCATTCACCGATCCACAAGACTTGACAAACGCCGCAACGCCTATCGTTGGTGTCCATGAGTCTGAAGCGACGGATTCCACTACTCCGCTGGTCCGTGTGGCGGATGGCCCCCGCTATCCGCAATATCAACACCACCGGCCAGATCGGCGACGGGCGCGAAGCGGCGGCGGTCGACTACGTCCTGCGGCACGCCACTGCCGGCGACGTCGACGACGTCCTGTCCACCCTGGACAAGTTCGCCTACGAAGAGTCGATGCTGATCAACATCGGTGATGAAAAAGGGCTGCTGCTCGACGCCGCGGTACACAAAGCCGCTCCGAAGCTGGCACTCGAGCTGGGCACCTACTGTGGTTACGGCGCGCTTCGGATCGCCCGCGCCGCACCGGACGCCAAGGTGTACTCGGTGGAACTTGCCGAGGCCAACGCCACCAATGCCCGTCGAATCTGGGAGCATGCCGGGGTCGGGGACCGGGTCACATGTGTGGTCGGCACCGTCGGCGACGGCGGGCGAACCTTGGACGTGCTTGCCAATGAATACGGATTCACCACTGAGGCACTGGATTTCGTGTTCCTCGACCACGACAAAGACGCCTATTTGACCGACCTGCTCAGCATCCTTGACCGAGGCTGGTTGCACGCGGGCTCGATTGTGGTTGCCGACAACGTCCGGGTGCCCGGCGCCCCCAAGTACCGGGAGTACATGCGTAAGCAGCAGGGCGAGCACTGGCAGACCATCGAGCACAAGACTCATATGGAGTACCAGAGCCTGGTGTCCGACCTGGTCCTCGAGTCGGAGTACTTGGGCTGACGCGGCTACTGAGCCCGCGGGTGGGCCCCGGCCCACACTTCGCGCAGCGCGTGCACGGTCACCAGGGTGTAGATCTGCGTGGTCGTCACCGACGCGTGCCCGAGCAGCTCCTGCACCACGCGCACGTCGGCGCCGCCCTCGAGCAGGTGGGTGGCGAAGGAGTGACGCAGCATGTGTGGCGAGACACCCGAGGTGATCCCGGCCTGCTCGGCGGCTTCTTGCAGAACCTGCCATGCGCTTTGCCGCGACAACCGCCCGCCGCGCGCATTGAGGAAGATCGCCGGGGTACCACGCCCGCGGCGCGCCAACTCCGGACGCCCTCGCACCAGATAGGCGTCCAGCGCTTGCACGGCGGGACGTCCCACCGGCACCAACCGCTGTTTGCCGCCCTTGCCGTGCAGCAGCACGGACCTGGCCTCGGTATCGATGTCGTCGACGTCGAGGCCAACGGCCTCCGAGATCCGCGCTCCGGTGGAGTACAGCAGCTCGAGCAGCGCCCTGTTGCGTAACGTCAGCGGACCGTCGGCAGGGCTGTCCCCGCCCGCGCCTTCCAGCAGCGCCAGCACTTCGTCGATGGTCAGGCTCTTCGGCAGCCGACGGCCCGGTGTCGGCGGCCGGACGGCGCGCGCCACGTCCAGTTCGGCCAGCCCTTCGGCGGCGGCGAACCGATGCAAACCGCGCACCGCGACCAGCGCCCGGGCCGCCGACACCGCGGACAGCGCCGCCGCCCCGGAATCGGGATCCCCACGGCGCAATGCCACCAGGAATTCGCTGACGTCGGTCTCGCCGACCTTGGCCAGATCGTGAATCCCGCGCTCCGCCAAGTGCTTCGAGTAACGACGCAGGTCGCGGCGATACGAGCTCAGTGTGTTGGCCGCCACACCCCGCTCGATGGTCAAATGGTCCAGGTAACCCTGCACTTGCGATTCGAGCGGCAGCGTCGTCCCCGTCGTCACGTTCTGGCCTGCCGGGCCGCGAACGTCGTCGGCTTGTCGGTCCATGGGCTGTCCAGTTGACGCGCCTTCGCGAAACCGGTCGTCACGGCATATGCGGCCAAAATGCCCGCAACCGCAATGGCATTGACGACTTCGCCGCTGAGCACCTTGCGCGCGGCCTCGGCAAGGGGATACCACTGCAACGTCATGTCGGCTTCTTCGTCATGCGCCTCGGGCCGATCGACCTGGGTGAGCCCGGTGGCCAGGTAGACCCGCACCGACTCGTCGCTGAACCCTGGTGTCGAGTCGAGATCGACAAGCACCCGCCAGGTCGAGGCCTCCAAGCCGGCTTCCTCTTTGAGCTCTCGGGCGGCGGTGAGATACGGCGCCTCGCCGTGCACGTCGAGCAGTCCGGCCGGCAACTCCCACAGCCGGCGACCGAACGCGTGCCGGTACTGGTAGATCATTGGGATGTTGCCATTGTCATCGAGCGCCACCACGGCCACCGCGCCGAAGTGCTCGACGACCTCCCTGGTGACAATTTTGCCGCCCGGCATGCGAACCTGGTCTCGGCGTAACGCGAATATCTTTCCGGTGTGCAGAGTTTCGGACGACGTCGTCTCGAAAACGTGCTCAGCCACGGGTGGCAGGTTCGGGTAACGGCTGTGCGACACCGTCTCGATGCTGATTGCCGTTGGACGCTTGCTCCGGGACTTCTGGGATATCGACGGGCAGCAATTCGGCGTTCTTGTATTCGATTGCCGCTGCGACGAACGCGACGAACAGCGGGTGCGGCCGGGTGGGTCGGCTCTTCAACTCTGGGTGTGCCTGGGTGCCGACGATGAACGGATGCACGTCCGGCGAGTATTCGACGAACTCGACGAGATGCCCGTCGGGGGACGTGCCCGAAATCCTCAGGCCTCCTTCGGCGATCCGCTCGCGGTAGGCGTTGTTGACCTCGTAGCGGTGCCGATGCCGCTCGGAAACCTGGGTCGCCCCATAGGCTTGCGCCACAATCGAGTCCGGTTCCAGCACCGCCGGATAGGATCCCAGCCGCATGGTACCGCCCAGATCCGCCTCGCCCGCCACGATCTGCGTCTGATCGGCCATCGTCGAGATCACGGGATCTGGTGTGGCCGGTTCGAATTCGGCCGAATTGGCCTCGGTAAGCCCGATCGCGCGGGCGGCCTCGATGACGATGCACTGCAGGCCCAGACAAAGCCCCAGTACGGGCAGCCCGTGCGTTCGGGCATACCGAATGGCGCCGATCTTGCCCTCGATCCCCCGGATGCCGAACCCGCCGGGCACCAACACACCGTGCACGTCGGCCAGTGCCGCCGCGGCCTCACTTGGCGTCTCGCAGTCGTCGGAAGCCACCCAGCGCATCTCTACTTTCGCGTGGTGCTTGAACCCGCCGGCGCGCAATGCCTCGGTGACCGACAGGTAGGCGTCGGAAAGCTCAACATATTTGCCTACCAAGGCAATTCGGACATTGTCATGCGGCTCGTGAACCCGTCTCAGCAGGTCGTCCCATTCGGTCCAGTCCACGTCCCGGAACGGCAGGTTGAGCCTTCGCACCACATAGGCGTCCAGTTCTTCGCGATGCAGCACCTTGGGGATGTCATAGATCGACGGTGCATCCGGGGTGGAGATGACGCCGTCGATGTCGACGTCGCACATCAGTGCGATCTTGTCCTTCAGCGCTTCGGGAACGTTTCGGTCGCTGCGCAGGATGAGCGCATCCGGTGTGATACCGATGCTGCGCAACGCTGCCACCGAGTGTTGGGTGGGCTTGGTCTTGAGTTCGCCCGATGGAGCCAGGAAGGGCACCAGCGACACATGGAGGAAGAAAACGTTCTCCCGGCCGAGGTCGTGCCGAACCTGTCGTGCCGCCTCCAGAAAGGGCTGAGACTCGATATCACCCACGGTGCCGCCGATTTCGGTGATGACGACGTCGGGCCGGTTACCGTCCGCATCCGGTTCGGCCATCGCCAGGATGCGTCGCTTGATCTCGTCGGTGATGTGCGGAATGACCTGGACGGTGTCGCCGAGGTATTCGCCACGACGTTCCTTGGCGATGACCGTCGAATACACTTGCCCGGTAGTGACATTCGCCGAACCGGACAGATCGCGATCCAGGAACCGCTCATAATGCCCGACATCGAGGTCGGTCTCGGCGCCGTCCTCGGTGACGAAGACCTCCCCGTGCTGGAACGGGTTCATGGTGCCCGGGTCGACGTTGAGGTACGGGTCGAGCTTCTGCATCGTCACATGCAAGCCGCGGGCAGTCAGCAACTGGCCGAGGCTACTGGCGGTCAGACCCTTGCCGAGCGAGGAAGCTACCCCACCGCTGACGAAGAGGTGCTTGGTGGCGGTTTGCGGGTGCTTTCGCACAGGCGACCTCCGTGAAGACGGGCAGGGCTTTGGTTTGCCTGGGGACATACCAGCTGGGCCTGCCGACCACGGAATCCCACCCTAACACCCGCGACGCGGCGCCGCGGCGTACACGCCCGGGCGCGGGGAATGCCCTGCTGACGGCGCCCTAGTTCGGCACGCTGACGGACGTAGCCCCGTGCCCGGTGCCGTACTGCCCGGTGTGGCCGCCGTTGATCAGTTCGTGCAGGCCCAGAATCGCGGTGATGCGTCCCGCCTCGGAATCGACGTCGTCGACGGTGCTGATCGCGCTGGCCATGCCGCCGTCTGCGCGGGTCACCGAAACCGCTGCGGTCCCGGTCGCCGAACCGTCCCGGCCGGCGAGCAGC
Organism: Mycobacterium sp. 1164966.3; assembly: GCF_001665395.1. Lineage (GTDB taxonomy): Bacteria > Actinomycetota > Actinomycetes > Mycobacteriales > Mycobacteriaceae > Mycobacterium. The sequence goes on along the minus strand of NZ_LZSG01000040.1, from coordinate 16,150 downwards.
GTGCCAGACCCGTGCGGCGCCAGCGCGGCCGCAAACCGGGCGACGCTGGCCCCCTGATTGCCCGCATCCGGAGGCAGACCGCCCCCGGTGATGACGATCGCGGCGTTAGCCGCCCCGAAGTGGTCGCTGGGCTGATAGGTGATGAAGCCGGTGTCGCGTAGCGCCGCCAGGACCGTGGCACGCTGGGTCTCGTCGATCGCCGGCGCGGACGGGTTGGCGTTGAGCAACAACGCGATGCCCAGCAGGTCGCCGGCCTGCGAACCCTGATCGACCAGCTTTGTGCTCAACTGTGTACCGGCCGGCAGGATCGACGAGTTCACGACGGTAAGCAGTTTTTCCGCCGAGTTGGCCTCGACGAATTCCTGGGTCAGCGACACGGTCCCGACGACGGTACCGCCAGCCTGAGCAACGTTTCTCGACACCGCGGCGATGTCGTCGTCTTTGGCGTCCGGGGTGCGGAAAAGGACTATCGACTTGCCCGCCAGCGCGTCGCGCATCATCCGGCCGGCCAGCTGGCGATCGAAGTTGTTTGCCGCACTGAGCTTTTGGGTCAGCGCATTCTTCTGGTCGTTGAGGCCGTTGATTTGCGTGTGCAGGTCGCGCTTCTCGTCACGCAGGCTGGACAACAGGGTGTCCGACAGGAAGCCGGAACCCAGCACCACCCCGATGGCCAGCGCCAGGAAGACCGCGGCCAGCGAGATCGCATGTTGGCGTAACGAGATCATGAAATTGCACGTCCTAAGACACCAGGTGCTGCACCCAGAAGGAGGAGCGGTTCCAATAATCGACAACGAAATGCAGCACGGTCGCATCGGTGCGTGACACCCACAGGGCGACGATGACGGCGATCAGCATCGTCAGCGCCAGCAGCGCGATGGCTCCCCCGGACATGTGGTTGCGGTACAGCGTGGCAACGGCCCTGGCATCCACCAGCTTCTCCCCTACCCGCAGCCGGGTGAGGAAGGTCGACGGGTTGCTCTGGGTCCGCGTCCGGTCGAAGAAGGTCTCGATGTTGGCCGTGTGACCGGCGGTGACGAGCAGCGCTGCGCCGTGATGATCGGCCAGCAGCAAGGCCAGGTCGACTGCCGAGCCGGCGGCCGGGAATGTCATCGCTCCGACACCCAGGTCCTGAATTCGCTCCAGGCCGGGCGCGTGGCCGTCGGCGTCGGCGGGCAACACCACCTGCGCACCGGACTTCAGGGCGTCGGTGCTGATCTGGTCGGGATCGCCGACGATGATTTGCGGCCGATAACCCGCCTTGCGCAATACGTCCGCACCGGTTCCGACACCGACCAGCACCGGTTGGTACTCCTTGATGAACGGCTTGAGGGCTCTGAGGTCGTCGGCGGCGGTGGGCTCGTCGGCGACGATGACCACGTGCCGGCGGCGCAGGTCGACATCGATGTCGGGGATGCCGATGCCGTCGATCAGCAGCGGGCTTTCGCTCTTGATGAACTCGATCGTGTTGCCGGCGAACGCCTCCAAATGGGCGGCCAGTCCACCTTTGGCCTCTCGCATCAGGTCGGCGATGTCGTGGTCGGTGCGCTGGGTGCCGCGGACCAGGCGGCGGTCACCGGCATAGACCCCGCCCTCGTGCAGGCGGATCTTGGCGCCGTCCTTGACCTTCTTGAAGACCTCCGGACCGGTCTCGTCGATCAGGGTGACCCCGTTGTTGACCAGTACCTCCGGGCCCAAGTTGGGATAGCGGCCGGAAACCGACGGCGATGCGTTGACGACGGCGGCGATGTCGGCTTCGACGAGCGCATCGGCGGTGATGCGGTCCAGGTCCAGGATGTCGAGGACCACGATGTCGCCGGGGCAGACCCTGCGCAGCAACCGGTCGATGTTCCTATCCACCCGAGCGGTACCGACAATGCCCGGCCGGGTGGTGTTACGAGTCAGAAGTGTGGACATCCTCATGGGGTGCGATTCTGTCCGTCAAGCACGGGCGTGGCGTGGAGGCGCGCCGTAACATCTGCCTCAGAAGTTATCTAGTGTCACATCCGTAACAGTTTCATTTCGACGAGGGTGCGCAAATGTACGCATCTGATGGGGTTACGGCGTACATTTGCGCACGCTCGCGGCTAGGAGAGAGCGTCGTTCTGGGCGGTGTCGAGTAATTCGCGGGCATGCGCGCGGCCGCTGTCCGACTCGCCGAGCCCGGCCATCATCCGGGCCAGCTCAGCAACCCGGTCGTCGTCGGTCACTCGCTGCACGCCGCTGGCGCCCTTGGGCCCGGCGTGCACGACCAGGTGCACGTCGGCATACGCAGCGACCTGCGGCAAGTGAGTGACCACGATGACCTGATGCGTGCGGGCCAGCCGCGCCAGTCGCCGCCCGATCTGCACCGCCGCCCGGCCGCCGACACCGGCGTCGACCTCGTCGAACACCATCGTGGTACCTGTCGCGGACGCGGCCAGCACCACTTCCAGGGCCAGCATCACCCGGGATAGCTCGCCGCCGGACGCGCTCTTGGCCAGCGGCAGCACGGTCATGCCGCGGTGTGCGGCAAAGCCGAACTCAACTTGGTCCACCCCGTCGCCGCCGGCCCGAACCACGTCGCCGGAGCCCAACATCAGGGCGGCCTGGTCGTCGGGCTCAACCGGATCGGTGACGACGGCAATGGTGAATTCGGCGTCACCCATCGCCAGTGCGGACAGCTCCGCGGTCACCTCCTTGGCCAGCCGCTTGGCGGCTTTGCGGCGCGTCTTGCTCAGATCGTCTGCGGCTCGGGCTAATTCGCGTGCCAGCTCGTCAACCCGACGTTCCAGTACCGCCAACCCCTCCTCGGAGACGTCGAGTTGGGCCAGTCTTTCGCGCGCCTGGCCCGCCCACTGCAGCACCCCGTCGATGTCCGCAGCGTATTTGCGGGTCAGCGAGCGCAGCTCGGCTTGACGGGCCAACTTGGATTCGAGCGCGCTGGCGTCGGTCGGCAGCGCTTCCAGATAGTCGCCGAGTTCGCGGTTCGCCTCGACGATCACGGTCAGCGCCTCCCCGATTTGCTCGGCGAGCGCCCGCAGCGTCGCGTCATCGGTCGATTCCAGCGCAGCCCTTGCCCGCCCCAGCCGGTCGGTTGCCCCGAACTCGTCGTCGGACAGCGCCGCGCGCGCACCATTTGCAGCCTCGCGCAGCGTGTCCAATTCGGACAGCCGGATGATGTCGGCAACCAGCGCGTCGTCCTCTCCAGGCTCCGGGTCGACGGTGTCGATCTCGTTGAGCGCGAACTTCAGCCTGTCGGCCTCCTGCGCGAGTTCTCGCGCCCGGCTGCGACGGTCGCTGAGATCGCGCCGCGCCGTCAGCCAGGCATCGCGCAGCTTGCGATAACGCTCGACCGCCGGCCCTGCGCCTGCGAAACGGTCCAACGCACCGCGTTGCTCCTCGGGCCGCATCAACCGCAGCTGGTCGTTCTGCCCGTGCAGCGTCAGCAGTTCGGTGGTGAAACCGCTCAGCGACTTGGCCGGCACACTGCGGCCGCCCAGATACGCGCGCGACGGTCCGTCGCGGCTGACCGAGCGCAGCGCGATCACGCTGCCGTCCTCGTCGCGCTCGGCGCCCGACGAGTCCAGGATCCGGTCCAGCTGAGCTGTTACGGCGTCGTCGAGATCGGTTGTGGTGAACCGACCTTCGACGACGGCGCGGTCGGCTCCCGAGCGGACCCGAGTGGCGTCCGCGCGGGCACCGCCGAGCAGGTGCAGCCCCGTCACCACCATGGTCTTGCCGGTGCCGGTCTCGCCGGTCAGGACAGTCAGGCCGCGGTCGAACTCGGCCGTCGCGACGCTGATGGCGCCCAGCGACTCGATGCGGATCTCAGTGAGCATTTACTTCCCGCGCCAGCCGGTCACCGGCAACCGGAACTTGCGCACCAAGCGGTCGGTGAACGGCGCGCTGTCCAGGCGTGCCCATTTGACCGGTGTGCCGCAGCGGGTCACCTCGAGTCGGCCGCCGGCGGGTATCACCATTTCTCGCCGGCCGTCGCAGAACACCAGGGCGTCGTGGCCGGTCGCTTCGGTCTCGATCGCGATGCAGGCATCGGGGCTGGTGACCATCGGCCTGCCGAACAGCGCGTGAGCGTTGTTGGGTACCACCAGGATCGCTTCCAGGTCGGGCCACAACACCGGCCCGCCCGCCGAGAACGCGTAGGCGGTGGATCCGGTCGGCGTGGATATCAGTACCCCGTCGCAGCCGAACGTCGACACTGGACGGCCGTCGATTTCGACTACCACCCCGAGCACGCCCCACCGCGGCCCCTTCTCCAGGCTGGCCTCATTCAGCGCCCAGCCCTCCTCGATGACCCGCCCCTCGTGGCGCACGACGACATCGAGCGTCAGCCGCTCCTCCACCCGGTAGTCGCGCGCGATGACGTGTTCCAGCACCCGATCGATGGCCTCGGCCTCGGCTTCGGCCAAAAAACCGATCCGGCCCAAATTGACGCCCAACACCGGTATGCCCGCGTTGCGGGCCAGCTCGGCCGCGCGCAAGAACGTGCCGTCACCGCCGAGCACCACCACCAGCTCGCAGCCCTCGGCGGCGTGCGGGTCGGCGTCGACCACCTGGATGTCGACGCCCAGCGCGCGCATATCGTCAGGAGCCAGGTGCAGCGATCCCCGGTCAACGGCCTCCGCGGACAACACGCGCAGCCCAATTCCTTTGTCGCCCAATACTTTCTCGACACGACGTGCGGTATCGGTGGCTTCGTCGCGCCCGGTGTGCACGATCAGCAGCACGGTACGTTCAGCGGTCATCTCGGGCCCCCTTCGATGGCCCGGCGGACCGCATCCGCGAGTCCGTCGCCAACCAGTGCGCGATCGGTTTGGACGCGCAGCCACAGGAAATATTCGACATTGCCCGACGGACCCGGTAGCGGGCTGGGCGCCACACCGACGGTGTGCCAACCCAGCTCCGCGGCGCGCCGCGCCACGCCCAGCACCGCGCCAGCTCGCGATCCCGAGTCGCGGACCACCCCGCCGGAACCGACCTGGCCCTTCCCCACCTCAAACTGCGGCTTCACCATGGGAACGATATCCGCGGTAGGCAAAGCGCATCCAGCCAGCGCGGGCAACACCGCGGCCAGCGAGATGAACGACAGGTCCGCCACCACCAGGTCAACCTGACCGCCGATCGCCACGGGCGTCAGGTCGCGGACGTTGGTGCGCTCCACGACCGCCACCCGCGGATCGCTGCGCAGCGACCAGGCCAGCTGCCCGTACCCGACGTCTACGGCGACCACCTCGGCGGCCCCGCGGTCCAGCAGCACCTCGGTGAATCCGCCCGTCGACGCACCGGCGTCCAGGCAGCGCCGGCCGTCGACGGCGATGCCGAAATCGTCCAGCGCGCCGATCAGTTTGTGCGCTCCCCGCGACACCCAGGCGCGTTCGCCATCGTCCTCGACCGTCAGGGTGGCGGTGACCGCGACGGCGGTCCCCGGCTTGACCGCGGGCAGGCCGTCGATGCTCACCTTGCCGGCACCGATCAGCTCCGCGGCCTGCTGACGGGACCGCGCCAGGCCACGGCGGACCAGTTCGGCGTCGACGCGAGCACGCCGAGGCACGCGCGCACTCAGCCCTTCTCCGCCGACTCCAGAGCCCGCAACAGCACGTCGTGCGCCTCGGAAAGACGACGCGCGATCTCTTCGAGCTCGGCGAGAGATGGCCCCTTCTCGTCGTCGGCCGGATGGGCGGGATCGGGCAACTGGGCCATCAGCGCCTCGATTTCGGCGCGGATCTGGTCGGGATCGATAGTCATTGCGCTCCTACGCTAGTCACCGGCTAGTCGGTCTGCACCAGGGACCAGCGGCGCAACGCGTCGCGGGCGCGGTCGTCGCCGGCCTCAATTTCCACCGATCGGTCTGCTTCCCACACCGCGCTGGCCACCGCACGCACGATCGACAAGCCGTCACCGTCCCGGTCGCCGTCCGCGCTGACCGTCACCGCGTGGTCGCCGACGTCGACGCGCCAGTCCGGCTGCGGCCCTACCGCGAGCAGCTTGGCCTCCTCGTGCAGACAGCGCAGATCCTGGCCGATATAGGTGGGCCGGTGGTCAGGCTCAGCGAAGACCGCGTCGCGCGCATTGTTGACCCCGGTCAGCACCATCAGGCTGGGCAGCCCCGCCGCGTTGGCCCCTTCGATGTCGGTATCCAATCTGTCCCCGATCACCAGCGGCGCGTGGAAGTCGCCGCGGCCCACTGCATCGGTCATCAGTTGTGGCCCTGGCTTGCCCGCTACCTGGGGTTCGGCACCCGTGGCGGTGCGCAGCGCGGCCACCAACGACCCGTTACCGGGCAGCAAGCCGCGTTCGGTGGGCAGAGTCGGGTCGACGTTGGCCGCCACCCAAACGGCGCCGGCCCGGATCGCCAGCGCCGCCTCGGCCAATTCGGACCAGCCGATGGTGGTGGACAGCCCCTGCACAACAGCATCGGGTCGGTCCTCGAAGCGCCGCACCGGGCACAGGCCGACGGCGGTGATCTCGTCGGCCAATGTCTCGGTGCCCACGACCAGGACCCGGGAACCCGCCGACAACTGACCCGCCAGCAGGTGCGCGGCGCTTTGCGCACTGGTGACGACGTCGTCGCCGGAGGCGGAGAACCCGAGTTCGCGCAGGTGCGCCGCGACCTCCCCGGCGCTGCGCGATGCGTTGTTAGTGACGAACAGCTTGCGGCTGTGTATCTCGGCCAACGACTGCACCGCGCCGTCGGTGGGCTGACGGCCGCGAAACACCGTGCCGTCGAGGTCGATCAGTAGGCAGTCGTATTCCTGCGCAATGCTTTTCGTCACCCGAGCTCGCCGACCCGCTCTTCGGCGTCGGTGACGCCGTCGACGTCGGCGCTGGCGGCACGCAGAAACCATTGCAGCGCTTCGTCTTTGCGGTCTAGCGCCAGCAATGTGTCGGCGTACGCGTAGAACAGCCGCGCGGCCGTCGAGCCGGTGCGGGCGGGGTCCAGCTGCGGAGTGGACAGCACGGTCAGCGCCTGTTCCAGCTGTCCCAGGTCCGCGCGGGCACCGGCGGCCACGATGCGCAACTCGTCGGCGTCGTCACCGGTGAGCTCGGCCGCTTCGGGTCCGCGGGCCAGTTCGATGGCTCGCTGCGGTCGCCCGAGCCCGCGTTCGCAATCGGCGATCAGGGCCAGCAGTGGGGACTTGCTGCCCATTCTGCGGGCAGCCCGCAATTCGGCCAGCGCCTGTGCCCAGTCGCCGCAGTGGTAGGCAGCAATTCCGACGGCTTCGCGGATCGCCGCGATCCTGGTGGCCCTGGCCCGCGCCGCGCGTGCGTGGCTCAGGGCGGCTTCCGGGTCGTCGTCGATCAGCTCGCCGGCGGCAACCAGGTGAGAGGCGACCACCTCGGCGGTGGCACGGCCCAAGGTGCTCAATTCGCGCCGGATTTCCGGTGCCAGTTGCCTTGCGTCCACGCCCGGTGGCAACGGCGGGCCGTCCTCAACGGCGCGGTCGCCGTTAGCAGGAGTGCTCTGCGGTTGGACTGGGCGCGCCCGACCCGGACCCGACCAGGCTTTCGCTTGCGGTCGTCGCTCACTATGTCTGTCGTCACCCACTTCGTCAAGGTTACGGACAGCCCAGCCGCGCCGCGCTACAGCCTTTCTATCCCGGCGATATTGCGCTTGCCCCGGCGAAGTACCAGCCAGCGGCCATGCAGGAAGTCCGACGGCTGCGGGGTCCATTCGTCGCTCTGGACGCGGAGGTTGTTGACCGACACACCGCCTTCGCCGATCGTGCGACGCGCCGCTTTCCGGCTTTCGGACAGGCCGCTGGCCACCAGCAGGTCGACGATTCCGTCGGGACTGCCGGGCTTGAGCTCGGCGACGGTCGTCTCGCGCAATGCCGCGCCCAGCGTCTCCTCGTCGAGGCGGCTTAGCTCGCCCTGGCCGAACAGCGCGCGGCTGGCATGCTCGACGGCTGCGGTGGCGGCCTCGCCGTGTACCAGCACGGTGAGTTCAGCGGCGAGTCGGCGCTGGGCCGCACGCTGTTGGGGGCGCTCGGCGGTGGCCTGCTCCAGCTCGGCCAACTCATCGGACGACAGGAAGGTGAACCACCGCAGGTAGCGGATCACGTCAGCATCCGCGGTGTTGACGAAGTACTGGTACCAGGCGTACGGGCTGGTCATCTGCGGGTCCAGCCACAAGCTGCCGCCGCCGGTGGATTTCCCGAACTTCGAGCCGTCGGCGGCGGTCACCAGCGGGACGGTGAGTGCATGCACCGCCGCGCCCAGCTTCTGGCGGACCAGGCGCACACCGGCGATGATGTTGCCCCACTGGTCGGAGCCGCCGATCTGCAGCGTGCAGCCGTACCGCCGGTGCAGTTCCACGTAGTCGTTGGCCTGCAGCAGCATGTAGCTGAACTCGGTGTAGGAGATGCCCTCGCCGTCCAGGCGGCGCCGGATCGTGTCGCGATCCAGCATCACGTTGACCGAAAAGTGCTTTCCGATGTCACGCAGGAACTCGATGGTGGACATGGCCCGCGTCCACTCGAGGTTGTTCTCGACGATCGCGCCGGTGGCTGATTCGTCGAAGTCGACGAAGCGCTTGAGCTGTCCGCGGATCCGGTCGGTCCATTCGGCGACGGTGGCCGCCTCGTTGAGGGTGCGTTCGCCGATCTCCCGCGGATCACCGATCATGCCGGTGGCGCCGCCGGCCAGCACGATGGGACGGTGACCGGCCCGCTGGAACCGGCGCAACGCCAGTAGCGGCACCAGATGCCCGGCATGCAGGCTGGGCGCCGTGGGATCGAAGCCGGCGTAGACCGTCATCGGCCCGCGCTGCGCTTCAGCTGTCAGCGCTTCGAGGTCGGTGGATTGCGCGATCAGCCCGCGCCAGCCCAGCTCGTCGACGATCCCGGAAGTCTCAGACATCGCGCAGAACTCTAGTCGCTGGCGCCTGCGGCCGGCGCTCGCGGACTTCGCCGGTAGGCCGATACCTCGGGCCGGCCCGCGAGCCACAACCGCCACGGCCGGTCGGCGGCCTGACTGATCCCGACGCGCGGGCCGGCCACCGCCGCGACCGGCTCGTTGAGCTCGAGGGTTACCGGACTGGCCGGATCAAACACGTCGATCCCGTTGTCGTCCATGGTGATTCCCAATGCTGAGCACAGGTTGCCCGGCCCGCGGGCGAGTGCGGCCGTCCGAATCAGTTCGCCGCGCCGGGAGCGGGCGACGTCGAGGCCGTCCTCGATGGCGCAGGCCCGCAGCAGCACCGCGGCGGCGGTGCCGTCGGGTCCGCAGGCGACATTGGCGCAGACGTGGATGCCGTGGCTGCGGTAGGTGTAGAGCCGCCCGGGTGGCCCGAACATAACCGCGTTGCGGCCGTTGGGGCCGCGATATGAGTGGGCCGCGGCGTCCGGCCAGGGCCCGTCGGGAACCCCGCCGTAGGCCTCGACTTCGACGACGGTGGCACGCACACCCCGCCCGGCGATGGTGGCGCCGAGCAATCGATGTGCGGCAGCCACCGGGTCGACGTCCAGTTGCACAGCGCTCACCGGTCAGATTGTGCCCGGCCCTTGACAACGCTCTGCCAGAGGGCGATTATTCATCATATGATGACTTCATCGCACGATGAATTATTTCGAGCCGAGGCTGATTCCGCGGTCAGCATCAAGCACCTGAGGGTGATTCGCGGGAAACGGCCCGCGCTGCACGACTTCTCGGTCGACATCGCGCGCGGCACCATCACCGGTCTGCTCGGCCCGTCGGGCTGCGGCAAAAGCACGCTGATCCGCAGCATCGTCGGCACTCAGATCGTCGCGTCAGGCAGCGTCACCGTGCTCGGCCGCCCCGCCGGCTCCGCGGACCTGCGCCACCGGGTCGGCTACCTGCCACAGGACCCGACCATCTACCCCGACCTGCGGATCGTCGACAACGTCCGCTACTTCGCGTCGCTCTACGGATTCGACGCCGACGCCGCCGACGAGGCCATCGATCGGGTGGGCCTGACCGATCACCGAACCGCATTGTGCCGCAACCTGTCCGGCGGTCAGCGCACCCGCGTGTCGCTGGCCTGCGCACTGGTCTGCCAACCCGAGCTGCTGGTGCTCGACGAACCCACCGTGGGCCTGGATCCCGTGCTGCGCGTGGACCTTTGGAAGCAGTTCACCGACCTCGCCGAGGGCGGAACCACCCTGCTGGTCTCCAGCCACGTGATGGACGAGGCCGACCACTGCGGCGACCTGCTGCTGATGCGCGAGGGCCACCTCGTCGCCCACACCACCCCGACCCAGCTACGAGAGGACACAGGATGCACGTCACTGGAGGAAGCGTTTCTGTCCATCATCCGGCGCAGCACCGAACTCCAAGCCGGGTAGGGCTTGTCGGACAACTGAAGCCGTACGCGGCCACCACGACGCGGATCCTGCGTCAGCTGGCCGGCGATCACCGCAGCGTCGCGATGATCCTGGTGGTACCCCTCGTGGTCATCACGTTGATGTACTTCATGTTCGAAAACGCCCCACACCGGCCCGGCGCCCCGACGCCGTTCAACAATGCCTGCCTGATCCTGCTGGGCCTCTTTCCGCTGTTCGTGATGTTCATCATCACGTCGATAACCATGCAGCGGGAACGGGCCTCGGGAACCCTGGAGCGCATTCTGACCACACCGTTGCGCCGGCCCGACCTGCTGCTCGCCTATGGCACCGCGTTCTCGGTCGCCGCGGCCGCACAAGCCAGCCTGGCTTGCGTGTTCTCGTTTTGGCTACTGGACTTCACCACCGCCGGCAGTCCCATCTGGGTGTTCGTGATAGCGATCGTCAACGCGATCCTGGGCGTGGGGCTGGGACTACTCTGCAGCGCCTTCGCCCGCACCGAGTTTCAGGCCGTGCAATTCATCCCGCTGGTGATGGTGCCCCAACTGCTGTTGGCCGGGGTGATCGCCCCACGCAGCACAATGCCACACTGGCTGCAATGGATCAGCAACGCGATGCCGGCCAGCTACGCGCTGGAAGCCCTGCAACAGGTGGGCGCACATCCGGAACTGACCTACATCGCCGTTCGCGACATCGTCGTGGTGCTGGCATTTGCCCTCGCGTCGCTGTGCCTGGCGGCCGCGACGCTGCGCAGACGGACACCGTAACGCGTTGACTACCAAAGCAACTCGCAGGCGACCCGGCCGCCCCGCCGGCAATTCGGACACTCGCGACCGCATCCTGGCCAGCGCACGGGAGCTGTTTGCGCACAACGGAATCGACCGAACCTCGGTACGAGCCGTGGCTGCCCGGGCGGGTGTGGATGCTGCGCTGGTGCACCACTACTTCGGAACCAAGCAACAGCTTTTCGCCGCCGCCATCCACCTGCCGATCGATCCGATGGAAGTGATCGGGCCGATGCGGGAAACCCCGGTCGAGGAACTCGGCTACAAGCTGCCGTCGTTGTTGTTGCCGTTGTGGGATTCCGAACTGGGCGCCGGCCTGATCGCGACGTTACGGTCGCTGATCTCGGGCTCCGAGGTCAGTCTGGCACGCTCGTTCCTGCAGGAGGTCATCAGCGTGGAAGTCGGTTCACGCGTTGACAATCCGCCGGGAACGGGCAAGATCCGTGCGCAATTCGTCGCATCCCAGTTGATGGGCGTGGTGATGGCGCGCTACATCGTGAAGATCGAGCCGTTCGCGTCGCTGCCGGCCGACCAGATCGTGCAGACCATCGCGCCGAATCTGCAGCGTTACCTCACCGGGGATCTACCGGACGGCCTCGCGCGATGAGCCGGGCGTGCTCGTCGTCGTCGACGTCCCGCGCTTCGTCCACCAGCAGCACCGGGATGTCGTCCTCGACCCGATAGGCGCGTCGCAGCCGCGGGTTGTAGAGCACTGCACCGTGACCGTCGTCGCTGAGCACCAGCGGGCCCCGGTCAGCCGGGCACACCAGGATGTTCAGCAGCGAATCGTCAAGCATCGCTTCGCCGATGGTCCCCGATCAGCTCTGACCGTGCCGCCGGAGTCAGCCGCCGGAACTCTTTGCCGTCCGCGTCGAAGAACCACGTCTGGCGTCCCGCTTTGGGAATGCCGGCCGCCCGCAGAGCGCTGACGTCGGGACGGTAGGTGGTGAGGCTGAGCGGCAAGTCCGGCACCACGTGCACGATGTCGGGTCCGCGCCCGACGGGCATGTGGGCAATGGCTTCGGTCAAACCGGCCGCTGTGATGGTGGCGCCCGGCAAGAGGGCTACCGCCGCAACCGCCACCTGTTTGGTCCCCACCGACACGCTGTACGTCGCCGCGAGGTCGACGCCGTTGATGCAGCCAAGTGCGTCGGTGACCAGCTCTGGATAGACGATGCCCCGCTTGCTGTGGATCACCGAACCGCGCCTGCCGGCCAGCCAGTAGTCGCCGTCTTCGTCGCGGCGGAACAGATACTCGGTCGATATCCAGGTATCAGCGGGTGCGAAGACACCGCGCTTGACCGACGCGGTCGGATCGATCGGGCCGTTGGACTGCGCGAGCAGGACACCGATCTGGTTGACGTCGGCGACCTGTACGAAACCGCGGTCGTCCTCCAGGATCAGGTCGTGTTCGGCGTCGTAGGCGCCGAGCTCGACGCGGCCGGCACCCGGCAACGGACGCCCCTTGCTGCCGATCTTGGCGCCTGAGACGTTGGCCAATACCGCCTGCCCGTCGGTGGTGGCGAAGAACTCGACGACGTGAGCAGGCGCGAATGCCTCGACCACCCGCTGCCACAATCCGGTCGGCATCCCGGAGCCGATAAACAGCCGCACGGGATGGTTGCCCTGTAGCACGAACGCCGGATCGTCGACGACCTCGCGCAGCATGGCCCACGTGTACGAGACAACCGTGACGCCGTATTGCCGTATCTCTTGGACGAACCGGTCCGGGTGCAGTCCACGCGACAGCGCGATGCGGGTGCCGCCGACGACTGCGCCGCCCAGGTTGACCAACAGCGCCGATTCGTGGTGCAGCGGCGTCAAGCAGTAGACGGTGTCCTTACGGTCCAGCGAGGCCGTCGATGCGGTTCCGAACGCGGACACCGCCCAGCGGTAGTTTGTGATCTGCTTGGCTACCAGCTCGCCGCTGGCGGTGGTAAAGGCGATGGCCGCCAGGTCCCGCGCCAACCCTGGGTTGGGCCGGTACCAGGCCGGGAGTTCGACGGCGTCGGGGTCGATCTTCTCCATGTCGATGACGTCCGCGTCCTCGGGAAGGTCCAGATCGCGCGACTCGCCACCACCCAGCACCAGAACCTGTCCCGGTTGTTGACGGGCGGCATCGAGATTGGTGGGGTCGGTCAGGATCTCGGTGACTCCCCCGAGCCGGATCGTCGCGGCCAGGTCGGCGTCGGGCCGCATTACCACGGCGACGGCCCCAAGCCGGGACAGCGCGGCGATCGCGACCAGCGCACTGGGCCGCGTCTCCATCAGCACGCCGACCCGGTCGCCTTGCCGCACCCCGACCTCGATCAGACCGCGAACCACGTTGTTGATACGCCGATTGACGGCCTCGTAGGTGTGCACGCGTCCGTCGAACAACAGGAATTCGCCCTGTGGGGCCTCGTGTGCCTGCTCGTCGATGATGCGGCCCAACGAGATTCGGGTGTGGTCGTTGAGCTGTCCCAGCCGGGCCAGTCGCGGCAACGTCCGGGCCGTCTCCACGGCGAGGGTCCGCATCGATTTGTTGGCCGCGACCACCGCCTCGGCCGTACCGCGGGCCAGCGCCAGCGCCGCTTCGGACACTTCGCCCAAACCGTGGGCGAGCCGGGAGCTGAATGCGACTCCGCTGTCGTTGTGCTCTTCCGGCTGGTCGGCCATCAGGTCGATGTTGTCCGGCTTGTCGCCGCCGTCGGACACCCATCGCACCCACTGCGCTACCGTCGGCCAGCTTTCCTTGGCCGCCCTGGATCCCACGACCAGACCGAAATGCCCTGTGCGGATTGAATATTCGAATACCTCGGCATTGGGTGCGGCTCGGCGGATGCCGCGCACCGAAGCCGGCTGGCCGATGTCGTCGACCTCGCCGACGAACGCCAGTACCGGGCAGGTGATGTCGGTGAGGGTCACCATCTGCCCGTTGATGGCGAAACCACCGGTCATCATTCGGTTGTGGGCGATGAATTGCTTGAGCAGCTCGGAGATCGCCGGGCCGGACCAGGCGATCCAGCCTTCGCGCTCGAGGAACCTGCGCTGCTGTTCGCGCGGCAGCAGCGCCTCGCGATCGTGCAGCTGACGCACGAAGTCGACCCGGGCCTTGGCGGTCTTGAGCGGGTCCATCATCTGAAAACCGGTACGCGCCATCCAGCTTGGGATACTCAAGCGGTTGAAGACGTGATCGGCCATAAAATCTGCAATGGCGGGAGCCATGTTCGCCGGCAAGCCCATAGGCAGCGCCGCGAGCGTGTCCACCGGGGAGCCGAACGTGACGATGCTGGCGAGGTTCTTCGAACGGCGATATGCCGCGACCTGATAGCACCACATTCCGCCCTGCGAATATCCGACCAGGTGAATGTCTCGGCCGGTGGCGTCCCTGACCGTGCCGATCGCCTGACTGAGTGCCACGATGTGGTCGGCCAGGTTCCGCCGCATGCCGCCCTCGACCTTGTCCGGCGAGCCGAAGTCGATGACCCAGGGATCAAGCCCGTTGGCGTGCAGGATCCCCACCGCGCCGTCCTGGCGGGTGACGTCCCACATGTCCGCCGACATCATCATCGGGTGCACCATCAGCACCGGTGGGCCTACCGGCGCCTTCCCCGGCCGGCTGTCCGGCGGAAAGTACCGCTTGAGCTTGTACATCGGCACGCTCTCGACGATCTGGCACGGCGATGGGACGCTGCCAGTTTCCAAGCCCCCCAATCGAAGGACTTCCAAACCGTTCTGTGCCGTTGCAACCAAACGCTCGACGGGTCGTGTGACAACCGACAAATTGAGATCCACTACTGCTCCTGGTGCTCCCTGCAGTCCTAGACAGCGTGGTCATCATGGCACATCTGCGGGTCCCGCGGTTTTCGTCCGACCGGGTGCAGGACGCCGGGTGACGCGGGTTTGCTCTCGGGGCGTTTGTGCCGTTTCGGCTTAGACTTCTGCGGTGTTCTCGGAGACGCGCTATGCGCTGAACGGGGATTTGCGCGTCGCGTATCGCACGACACGTCCAGGTCCTCGCGACATCGTCGTCGTCACGGGATGGTTCACAAATAGCGAGATCTTCCCGGAACTGCCGTCCGTCCAGGGCTGGGTCGAGGCGATGACATCGCTGGGGCGACTGATCTTCTTCGACCAGCCGGGTACTGGCGCATCCGATCCCGTCACCGTGAGTGCGCCGCCGACGCTGGAGCAATGGGCCGACAGCATCACCGCGGTCCTCGACGATCTGGGCAGCAGCGAAGCGGTCCTTCTCGTGTTCGGCGGCGCCTTGTCGCCAGCGGCCCTGTTTGCGGCAACTCATCCGTCGCGCACCACCGCCCTGGTCGTGCTCGAAGGCTATGCGGATCCGATGACGGAGCGCAGGGATGGGCTTGACTCGAAGCAAGTTCTTGCGGACATGGTCGACGGGTGGGGAACCGGCGAATTCCAACATGTGATCAATCCGGACATGCCCTGGAACGAGGAGATCCGGGCAAGCTGGGCACGACAAGAGCGGCTGGCAGCCAGCCCAGGGACGGTAGCGCTCATGCTGCCTCTGGTAGCCGAGTTGAACGTGCGGGCCGTCTTCCCGGCAATCCGCGTGCCTACGCTAGTCGTCCAGCACACCGAGGACCCGTTCATCCCGCCTGAGTGGGGTAAGTATGTCGCCGGTCAGGTCCCCGACGCCAAATACGTTGACGTGCCGGGTCGCAACATGTATCACTTCGTCGAACCCTGGCGGGCGTCCTTCGAGAAGATCTACGAGTTCCTCACCGGCCACCAGCCCGAGGTTGCCGATGATCGGGTTCTCGCCACGGTGTTGTTCACCGACATTGTGGATTCGACGCGGCGGGCTGCGCAGGTGGGTGATCGGGACTGGCATGCCTTGCTGGACGCGCACGATGCGGTGGTGCGCGCGCAGTTGGGTCGGTTTCGGGGTGGTGAGGTCAACACCTCGGGGGACGGTTTTTTGGCGGTGTTCGACGGTCCGCAGCGCGCGATCCGTTGTGCGGTGGCGATTCGCGATGCGGTGCAGGCGTTGGGTCTGCAGGTGCGCGCGGGGTTGCACACCGGTGAGTGCGAGGTCCGCGGCGACGATATTGG
>NZ_LZSG01000039.1 GCF_001665395.1 Mycobacterium sp. 1164966.3 | reverse complement strand
TCTTGTTGCGCCGCAGCAGACCGAGCGCCGCGTCGGCGCTGACGCCTTCCTGCGCGGTGATCAGCGGCGCCTTGGTCATCACCTCGGCGACCTGTCTGGACTGGTCGACCTCGAATCGCATGTCGCGGTTGGTGATGATGCCGACCAAGGCGCCGGAGTCGTCGACCACGGGCAGCCCCGAGATCCGGAACTTGGCACACATCGCGTCTACCTGGGCCAGCGTGTTGTCCGGCCGGCAGGTGACGGGGTCGGTGACCATGCCGGCTTCGGACCGCTTGACCATCTCGACCTGGCCGGCTTGTTCGGCGACGGGCAGATTGCGGTGCAGCACACCCATGCCGCCCGCCCGGGCCATCGCAATGGCCATCCGCGCCTCGGTGACGGTGTCCATCGCCGAGCTGACCAACGGCACCTTGAGCCTGATCTTCTTGGTGAGCTGGCTGGACGTGTCAGCAGTGGCCGGCACCACGTCGGACGCTGCCGGCAGCAGCAAGACGTCGTCGAACGTCAGACCCAGCATCGCGATCTTGTTCGGGTTGTCGCCTCCGGTCGCCACGGGTTCGGGGGCCAGGCCGCCAAGGGAAGCGTCGCGCACGTAGGGACTGGCAACCAGGTCAGAGCTGTCTTCGAGGCCGGACATGCCACGGGACATCGGCGGGCCTTCCTTAACCATGCTTTGCGGTGAAGAACCCATCCTATCGGCTCCCCGGTGTCGCTACTTGCAGCTCTTGGGCGCGCCGACGATGAGGTTGGGCACCGGACCGGCCGCTAGCGTTATGGCGGCCCGCCTGCGTACGCTAGGAGGCGTGCGCGACCACCTCCCCCCGGGTTTGCCGCCCGACCCTTTTGCCGACGACCCCTATGACCCGTCGGCGGCCCTGGATGCAGTCGAGCCCGGTCAGCCCCTGGATCAGCAGGAGCGGATGGCGGTCGAGGCCGACTTGGCCGATCTCGCCGTTTACGAAGCCCTGTTGGCGCACAAGGGAATTCGCGGACTGGTGGTGTGTTGCGACGAGTGCCAGCAGGACCACTATCACGACTGGGACATGTTGCGCGCCAACCTGCTGCAGCTGCTGATCGACGGCACCGTTCGCCCGCACGAGCCGGCCTACGATCCGGAGCCGGATTCCTATGTCACGTGGGACTACTGCCGTGGCTACGCGGACGCTTCGCTCAACGAAGCGACATCCGACGCCGACGGGTATCACCGCCACTGACCCTGATTTCAGGGTGCTGTCGGGTCCATCGAAGTAGTTGTTGTCGAACCGTGATGATGCTTGTGCTTGGTCGACGAGGGAGTTGCCGGCGCGGTTGGTGACGGCGTCGCGGATTCGCTCGCGGACGGATTTGGCGGCGGGGAAGTCGTGCCGGCCACGGTCGACGGCGTGGTGGCCGTCGGTGCCGAGGGAGTCGTCGTCCTGGCCGGGGCGGTCTTCGACTGCGGGGCCGGGGTCGCCGGCGAATTTGCCGTCGGCGGGGCGGCCGGCGGCAGCGTCGCATTGGGGTCGCGGCTTTCCACCTTCGTATTGAGCAGGTTCAGCTGGTTGATCAGGTCCTGCCGGCGGCTGGGGTCGTTCATGGCCTGCACCGTGCTGCTGACCTCGGCCAGCTGGTTCTGGGCCTGCGCCCACTGGCCCTGGGCGATCATCTGCTGGACCTTGGCCAGATCGGCCTTGGCCGACAGTACGACCTGATCGTCGTTGACCCGCCGCTCGTCGAAGAACATCGCGTGCAGGCCGTACAGCGCGTCGCCCGGACGGGCGTCGGCGACCACCGCCCCGAAGCCGCTCAGCATCAATAGCGACGCAGCCACCGAACCGACCGCCGCCAGGCCGTGCCGTGCACGCCGACGCTCCTCGATTCCGGTGCACAGCGCTTCTACCGCCTCGTCCGGCGAGACCAGCGCGCTGGCCGGGGGCCACCGTAAATCGTCGCGCCACTGTCCCAGCAGGGCGGCCAGCGCCTTGTCTTCCAGGCCGTCGGGATCGTCCAAATCGATATCGGAACGCTCGGCGAGCGCGTCGAGCATCAAATCGGTGCGGGCCAGCTCGCCCAATCCCGCGTCGAAGGCCGACGAGTCATCACCGGTAAAGCCCAAATCGGAACCTAGGTCACGCATAATCACCTGCCGCGACAATCTCATCTTTCAACCGTTGGAGCGCGCGATGCTGGGCCACCCGGACCGCTCCCGTGGTACTGCCGACGGCGGCGGCGGTTTCCTCGGCGGACAGGCCGACGACGACCCGCAGGATCAGGATCTCGCGTTGCTTGGCCGGCAAGATCTCGAGCAACTCGTTCATCCGGGTGACCGAATCGGCTTCGATGGCCAACTGCTCCGGGCCGGCGTCGGCCGACCAGCGCTCAGGCACCGATTCCGCGGGGTAGGCGAGATCGCGGCCGGCGGCCCGGTGAGCGTCGGCAACCTTGTGGGCCGCGATGCCGTAGAGGAACGCCAGAAACGGCCGTCCCCTGTCCCGGTATCGCGGCAACGCCGTGATGGTGGCCAAGCAAACCTCCTGGGCAACGTCGTCTGCTGACAGGCCGCCCCGCTCGGCCGTCCCGACTCGCGCGCGGCAGTATCGGACGACGATCGGGCGGATGGTCTCCAGTACCTCCCGAAGCGCATTTCGGTCTCCTGCTACGGCCTCTGCAACCACAGCGTCGAGACTTTCCCCTCGAATTGTCATCGACGGCGGTATCTCCAACGTTACGAACTGGACACATCCCGGGGCTAACTCGTAAGGATGACAATAACCGTCGAAAGCAATTTCACCCGGTACGCCAGGTCCCCCCGGCGCGTCGCACCTGACCTGCGCAGATATCGCGAAATTCGCCAAGTTCCCGTGCTGAAAATGTGACACTTCCGATATCGATCAGCAAGCAAGCCAATGCCCAGCGAAGTGGAATCAGCGCGAATTCGCCGGCGGCTTCCAGCGCGTTTTCGGCGACTTTGCGGGCGCGCTCGATGGAACCGGCGCTGCATAGTGCCGCGGCCAGCACCACGTCACTCTTGACGCGGTGCCGGGCCGACGGAACGGCCATGGCCTGAGCCAGTTCGACGCCTTCGGAGGCGTGGCGCACCGCGGTTGTCCCGTCGCCGGACGCCATCGCCAGCTCGGCGCCCACCCAGCGCCTGCGCACTCGCAGCCGGTCGGCGACCCGCGCTGGTAACTCGGCCGCCTCGGGCAGGGTGTCCGCGCGCGCCAACAACGTCGCCGCGGCGGCCAACCGGCCGACGCCGAGGGCGTCGGCCGCCAGCCCGACCAGCGCGTCGGCCCGGGCCTCGGGATCGCTGCCGGCCAGCGCCAGGGCACGTCCGTCCCAGCCGCGCGCCAATGTGTGCCAGCCGAGCTGACGCAGGAAGGATCCCTGCGTGCTGTGAGCC
The DNA here is from genome assembly GCF_001665395.1 of Mycobacterium sp. 1164966.3. Lineage (GTDB taxonomy): Bacteria > Actinomycetota > Actinomycetes > Mycobacteriales > Mycobacteriaceae > Mycobacterium. The sequence goes on along the minus strand of NZ_LZSG01000039.1, from coordinate 96,164 downwards.
AGTGAGACCAGCGAACCATTCGCTGCTCCGCCGCGCAGCGCCGCCAGATCGCGGTAGGCGCTGCCGTAGCGGCCCTGCCCGCCGGAAGCGATTGCGCGCAGCCACAATTCGTAGGGCGTCGTCGCCGTTGGCAGCGGCCAACTTTCGGGCCGGTCGCCAAAGGCGGCAGCGGCCAGCGTGCGCTCAATCATCGAAGCCTGCAAAGTTTCGCTCACGGTGATAACGGAGTGTCATTCGGTAAACAGTTTGTGGTTTCTGCGTTACCGAGATATTACTCACGAGCGGCAGTGTGCTAATTGCTTCGGGCTGCCCGCACCTTCGTGAGCTGGGAAATCTCTGTCTCGGTCGGGCTGCTGTTAGCACACCTAGGGTTCTCCGAATGCATAACACATGAACGCAGAGTTAATTCTCTTGCAACGCATAGGAATTTGATCACTCCGTGCGGTCATTGACGGAAATTTGGCGGCCCGCTTAGCGTCTACTCTAAGCGGCAGGTAGTCATCGGTGACGCCACTCTTAGTCGCATAACTCGCTTCACAAACCCTGACCTCACTTGGGCGTGCTGTGTAGAAAGGGACCAAGCTATGCCACAACCGGAGCAGCTACCTGGACCGAATGCCGACATCTGGAATTGGCAACTCCAAGGCCTTTGCCGCGGCGTCGACTCGTCGATGTTCTTCCACCCCGACGGCGAACGCGGCCGGGCCCGGATGCAACGCGAGCAACGCGCCAAGGAGATGTGCCGGCGTTGCCCGGTGATCGAGCAGTGCCGTTCGCATGCCCTCGAAGTCGGTGAGCCCTACGGCGTCTGGGGCGGGCTTTCTGAAGCCGAGCGCGACATGCTGCTCAAGGGCGCCCTCGGTCGCCGACGCACCGCCTAACTGGCCGAGCAGACGCAAAGTCCCCTAAACGGCACGTTTCAGGGCGATTTTGCGTCTGTTCGCGCTACGAGTTTGCGATGCCCTCGAACATCAACCGGACTGCGGCATGGACAGTGCTCGCCCGCTCGTCGTCGTCGAGAGCCGGGTTGAGATTCATCATCGCCAAGCCGAAGATCATGCCGATGACGGCGCGCGACGTGGCAGTGGTGTCCAGGTCGGCCCGCAGATAGCCGTGCTCCCGACCATGCTCGTAGAAGTTGGCGTTCATCTGGACGGCCAGGTCGAACACGTCGTCTATGCGTTTGCGCAGCTCGGCGTCGACGCTGGCGGCTTCGATGAGTAACAGCCGCACCACCCGAACATCGCTGCTGATATCTGCCAGCGCCGCGGCGATGCGCGCAGCCTGATCCCGGTACTCGTCGAGCGTGCTCGCGGCTTCCGGCGCGTTCTCGGCGGCGATCGCCGCCATGGCCCGCTCGATGACAGTGTTGACGACCTCGTCGAGGATCGCGCGCTTGTTCTCGAAGTGCCGGTAGAAGGTGGAATGCCCGATGCCAACGCGTTTGGCGATATCGGCGACACCGGCGTCGTGATAGCCCGATTCGGTGAATATGTCGATGGCCGCATCGATGATCTCCTCGCGCAGCTGCAGCTTGCGGCGTTCGGCGTACGACGGTCGAGTCACCGAGCCAGGATATTTGATTCCTGAGCGGAATCGTGATTCCGTTATGGTGGTGTATATCCCATCAACAATCGAGGAGCGCTACGGATGACGGCACAGGCAGCGACACATTCCCTGGTAGACGACCGAATCTCCCGGTTGCGACAGATTTCCGGGATCGACCCGCAGGCTGCTCGGGACGCGGCCTGGGCATGGATAGAACGGTTGGGCGCCGGGCTACCGGGTGAGGCCGCGGAGATCGAGTTGGCCCAGCTGTTCGCGGCAGGCACGCCCGCTGTGGTGGACGGACAGACCGAGGGCATGCTGGTGGGCTGGACGAAGCCCGACGCCGACCTTGACCAGACCGGACGGCTACTGCACGCGGCTGCGAAAGCCGTGACCGATCAGCTGGGGCTGATGCCATGGCTGGGCAAAAAATTCGACCGCCCGGCTCAGCGGGGAACCAACGCGGTCACCGTCACGGCCACGATCCTCACCAAGCTGTTGGCCCCGAGCTACCGGCTGCGTCGCGTCGGTGGTCATTGGGAAGGCTTCGACATGCTCAACCGCGTCGAGGCCAGCGTCGTCGCACCGGACACGCGCGTGTTGGTACTGGACTACGAGACCATCGGCACCAACCCGTGGCCGATCAACCGCATCCGCGACGAGGCCGTGCAGATCGTGCCGGGCATCTTCCTGGGGGCCAAGCTGTGGCACCAAGACAACGGCTATCGCCAGCTGGCGTACTGGGCGGCCAGGTCGCCGATAGAGGTCTGCCCGTGATTCCAATACAGCTCGACGGTGCCGCGGTAGCGATCACCGGCGCCGCGCAGGGTGGGGAAGCCTGGCATCGGTCCGCCCTCCGTCGAGATGACGCAATTTTACGAAATCCTGCGGATATGGCGGGTTTTTCGGCTTATTAGGCAGCTCGCAGTTCGCGTATCACGTCGACGCGCAGAAAGTCCGGCGCATTGATCACCCAGCGCAGCATGAACCGGATCAGTAGCGGCATATCGCTGGCTTTTTCGTCGCGGTAGACCGTGGGATTGCCGACTTGGTAGTGCCGCCGCCGGGCGTCGATTTCACAGCCGCCGGCGGCGAGGACATTCCGCACCCAATCCGCCCCGGGCCCGTAGGTCAGCGCGATCACGAAGCCGTCGCCCCGGCGAAACGCCCACAGCGGTGTCCGGAAGATCCGGCCCGATTTGCGACCACGATGGACGATCACCGCCCATCCCGGAGCCCACGGCGCGATGAATTTGGTCAGCTGGTTCAGCCCGACCTTATTGAGGTGGGCGACCCATCGAGGGGTTGGCATGAGTAAAACTCCTCACTTGTGGAATTCTTGTATCGAGGCTAGCGCCGATTCGCCACAGAAGTCAACGGTTGTAGAATTCCTGACACTATGCCTCGTACGGGACGACGACCGGGCAAGACCGACACCCGCCGCATGCTGCTGGAAACCGCGGCTCACAGGTTCGCCGAGGCGGGCTACGACAAGACTTCGGTGCGCGACATCGCGGGCGCGGCGGGGGTCGACCCTGCGCTGATCAGGCACTATTTCGGCAGCAAAGCAGGGTTGTTCCGGGCAACCATGGGGTGGCCGTTCGAACCGGCGCAGATCGCCGCACAAATCACCGAAGGCGACCGCAGCGGCCTCGCGGAGCGGCTGACGGGGGTTTTCTTCAACGCCTGGGAGCAGCCTCAGTCGCGCGCCGCACTGTTGGCCATCCTGCGCGGCGCGGCAACCCATGACGAGTCCGCCGCCCTGGTCCGGCAATTCATCACCGGGCAGCTCTATCCGCTGATCGCCGAGGCGGTGCAAGGTCCAGACGGTGAATTACGGGTCGATCTGGCAATGGCTCAACTATTGGGCGTTGCCCTGCTGCGCTACATCATCCAGGTGGAGCCGATCGCGTCGCAGCCCGCCGAGGAGCTCAAAACCCGTGTCGCCCCGGTGATCAGCGTCCATCTGAACCAGTAGCTGCACCCGCGTAGGGTCCGGCTATGGACATCTCATGTGCGTTCGCAACTTCGTCCGAAACCCCGGCCCACGTGGAGTTGGCCGAGGCTCTCGGCTACCGGCGTGCATGGCTCTACGACTCGCCGGCTCTCTATCCGGACGTGTGGATGATCCTGAATCGATGCGCAGAGCGCACGTCGCGGATCGGCCTCGGGCCAGGTGTGCTGGTTCCAAACCTGCGTCATCCGATGGTCAACGCTGCAGCGATCGCCGAGCTGGTGAACCAGGCGCCTGGTCGGGTCGTCGTGGCCGTCGGCTCAGGTTTCACCGGCCGAATGGCTCTGGGCCAGCGGCCGATGCCATGGCGCCAGGTCGCCGAGTACGTGCGGTGCCTGCGGGCGCTCCTCGCCGGCGAGACCGCCGAGTGGGACGGAGCCAAGATCCGTATGCTCCATCTGCCCGGCTTCGGGGCGCAGCGACCGATCGATGTGCCGATACTGATCGGCGCCGACGGCCCGAAGGGACTGGCTGTGGCGGCCGAGCTCGGCGACGGCGTTTTCTCCGCCGCCGTCCCCCAGCCCGATGCCGCGAAAGTTTCCGATTGGCGGGCGCTGCTCTGCTTCGGCACGGTGCTGGACAAAGGCGAGGACTTGACGTCGCCGCGTGCCGTCGCTGCTGCGGCGCCCGGTGCGGTGGTGCTCTATCACGCCATGTATGAGCGCGGCGGCGCCGCGGCGGTCGATGCGCTGCCGGGCGGGCAAAGCTGGCGGAAGGCGATCGAGGCCCACCCAGCGGATGAGCGCCATCTGGCGATCCATGCGGGGCATCTGGTCAAGGCCAACCCAAGCGATGAGCCGCACGTTGCTGATCTACTCCCCTTCGCCAGCTCGGCGGCGCTGACCGGCCCGGCGGAGCAAATAGTCGAGAAAATTGCGGGATTCACCAGCCTGGGAGTGACTGAAATCGTCTATCAGCCAGCAGGTTCCGACATCGAACGAGAACTCAACGCATTCGCGTCCGCCGCCGGCCTGGCGGGCTGATAGGCCAACAACCCAACGCGACACTTACATGGCTGCGCCGACACATCAAGAATGCCGCAGCCGTTTAAGTCTCGGGGCACGAAAAGTTGAGTAATCGATTACTCGATCAAGGCGAGGCCCGGCGGCGGATACTCGAATCCGATAGTCGGAAGGAGACGGTCATGGCAGGTCAATTCGACGGCAAAGTCGCGTTCATTACTGGGGCCGCGCGCGGCCAAGGCCGGTCACACGCTGTTCGGTTCGCCGAGGAGGGCGCCGACATCATCGCCGTCGATCTCTGCGATCAGATCGCCAGCGTCGCCTATCCGATGACGACCCGCGAAGATCTGGATGAGACCGTCAACCTGGTCGAGAAGACCGGCAGCCGCATCGTCGCGGAGCAGGGCGACGTCCGGGACTTCGAGAGGCTCAAAGCCGTTGTAGCCGAGGGCGTTTCCGAGTTGGGCAGGCTGGACTTCGTGCTCGCGAACGCGGGAATCCTGCCGGCGGTCGGCGAAGAACGCCATGACATCTCCGCCTACGTCGATTCGGTCGACGTGCTGCTCAACGGTGTCTACTACACGATCGAGGCCGCATTGCCCGCGCTCTTGGACCACGACGAGGGCGGCGCCATTGTGATCACCAGCTCGACGGCCGGGCTCAACAGCCTCTGTCCGACGTTCAGCAGTCGAAGCCACGGCCTGGCCGGCTACCACGCCGGCAAGCATGGCGTCGTCGGCCTGATGCGGTATTACGCAACCTCGTTGGCGGAGAAGAACATTCGGGTCAACACCGTGCATCCCACCGGTGTCAACACGCCAATGATCGTCAACGAGCCGTTTGCGCAAATGATGGCAGAACATCCCGAAGGTGCTTCCGCGTTACAAGCGGCTTTGCCGGTAGAGCTCGTCGAGGCCGCCGACGTGAGTGAGGCCATGGTGTACCTCTGCGGGCAGTCGGGCCGTTACATCACCGGGATCACACTGCCGGTGGACGGCGGAATCTCGGTGAAATAGCCAGCTTGCCGAGGTGGCAAGGTCGACGGCGGCGCACGACGACGCGTAAATGGCTGCAGAGACTCGCCGAGAACGGTCGCATGGCTTAAGTCTCGCGGAGAGCAAACCAATCTCATCGACCATTCGCAACCGTTTCGACGTCGGTAAATCCGGGTAGGCACGGCCCATGAAAAAGGGCGTATTCTTCGCGGTCGCGGCGCTTACCGCAACCATCGCACCGTTAGGCGCTTGCTCAAACCAGGGCGGTAACCAGTCCACTACGTCGCCGTCCTCTGGCGCGCCGCCCGGCACAGAGCGGATGACCACGCAGTTGAAAGGCGCCGACGGCAGTCAGGTCGGCACCGCCACAATCGATTTCACCAATGGCTACGCCACCGTGACCGTGGAAGCCGGACCGAACCACGTCCTGAGCCCTGGCTTCCACGGGCTCCGGGTCCACTCCGTCGGCAGATGTGAGGCCAGTTCGGCTGCGCCGGCGGGAGGCGCGACCGGCGACTTCTACTCCGCAGGAAGCGTCTACCAGGCGTCAGGTCACACTGGCTATCCCGCCAGCGGCGACCTAACTGCGTTGCAAGTACGGCCCGACGGCTCGGCGAAATTGGTCACCACCACTAACTCATTCACCGCCGCGGACTTGAGAAATAGCTCGGGTACCGCCCTCGTCATTCATCAAGATGTGGATTACCTCAGCAACGGCGCTGCGGGTGAGTCGGGTAAGCGGTTGGCCTGCGGCGTGATTGCAGCGGCGGCCGCGACGACGACCTCGTCTACCACGCCGACAACCACTGTCACGACGGTCATCACTACGACCGCTGTGCCGCCGGCGTCCACGAGCACGAGTACCAGCACCAGTACCGTCACTATCACCAGCGGCCCGACCACCACGTACCCGACGACGTACCCGCCGACAACGACCGTAACGACTCGCCCCGGCGGCTGACACCTACGCATGAATAGCGCCGATGGCGGTAACCGTGACCGTATTCGCTCTGCAGCGGCTTCCGCCTGCTGAGATAGAAGTCGCTCTGCCGACCGGTTAACCAATCACCTGTGCGCGAATTCGGCGAGCTTGGCATTGGCTGCCCCAGGATCTGGATCTGCATACGTCTTCGGATCGCGCTTCTTGACCCATACGAAGAAGGGGCAGGTGGTTGCGGGACCGTCTACTGCGCCCAGTTGTTCGATGTGCTTGCCGGTCGCGGCCTCGCGAAGTTCGATGTTGTACTGCACAACGTAATAGTCGACAGCAACGTGTTCGCCCGCCTCGGTCTGCAAGTCGCAAGTGAGTGACTTCACCTCGGTTCCCAGTTTGCGGGTAAGGCACGCAACAGCATTCACCGATTGGAAGTCGTCGCGGCTCACCCGGTAATCGGCGCGGGAGGCGAGTTCCAGGTGGCTCCAGTGATCGGATGTGAACTGGTTTATCGGGTCAGGCTGCTCGTCCCGGGCGAACGCAGCGATCTTTATGGCTTTTGGTATGTGGCGGCGTTACTGATTGACACTCGTGTTGTACGGCGCATATCCGCGCATGACGTGGGCGCCTGACTACCCGGATGGTTTTCCCGAAGACTCTGGGCTGAAGGTGCTCAGCAGATTGAGCAGAATTGGGGCCGCGAGCAGGGAGGACTGCCCGTCTGGCTGTTCGCGCCCGACCTCGCCGACGATCCCGCCTGGCTCAAAGCACACGCCCGATGGGAGCGGCTATCCGCAAGTCCGGGTGCCGCCGCCGCCCTGCAGCGCATGATCACCGAGATCGACGTGCGCCACCTCTTGCCGACGATCCGGGTGCCGACGCTTGTTGTGTATAGAACGGCGGATTTGGGGCATGCCGCGGGCAGCCGTTACCTCGGTGCGCACATCCCCGGCGCGAAAGTTGTTGAGCTTCTAGGCAATACCTACTTCCCGCATCTTGGGGATCAGGATGCGCTCCTGGACGAGATCGAGGAGTTCCTCACCGGTGTTCGGCCCGTGCCCGCGCCGGACCGCGTCCTGGCGACTGTGCTGTTTACCGACATCGTTTCCTCAACCGAACAAGCCGCCGCCGTGGGAGATGACGCGTGGACGCGGATGTTGGATCGTCACGACGAGGTCGTCGCCCGCGAGGTCGAGCGTCATCGCGGTCGCAGAATCAAAACGACGGGCGACGGCATGCTCGCCACCTTCGACGGCCCGGCGCGCGCCGTACGTTGCGCGCAAGCGATCCGCAACGCGGTGCAGCAGCTGGGTATCGAGGTGCGTGCGGGCCTTCACACCGGTGAGATCGAGCTCCGCGGTGCCGACATCGGTGGGATCGCAGTCCACATCGGCCAGCGCGTCTCGACTTTAGCCGGGCCGGGAGAGGTGCTTGTCTCGTCAACGGTCAAGGATTTGGTTGCCGGCTCCGGTATCACGTTCACCGACCGGGGATCCCACATGCTTAAAGGGGTCCCCGACGAATGGCGAGTGTTCGTTGTCGAGGACTGACACGACCGTCAGCAGGTGCTACCACGGCGGAAAGCGGAGAACGCCGAACGTGGGGCTTAGGTACGAAAACCTTGCGATTTCGTACCTAAGCCCCACGGTCGGGCGTCAAACAACTAATGCGCGTGGCCGTGATGGTGGTCGTGGTCGTCGGCCTTTTCAGGTTTGTCCACAACAGCCGTCTCGGTGGTGAGCACCATCCGCGCCACCGAGGCCGCATTGAGCACCGCCGACCGGGTGACCTTGACCGGGTCGATCACACCGTCGGAGGCCAAGTCGCCGTAGCTCAACGTGTCGGCGTTCAGGCCCTGGCCGGCAGGCAGCTCGCTGACCTTGTTGACGGCGACCGCGCCGTCCAGCCCGGCGTTGGTGGCGATCCAGTACAGCGGCGCGCGCAGTGCATCGGAGAACACGTCGACGCCCAGCGCCTCGTCGCCGGACAGCGAGGCACGCAACTCCTGCAGTCCCTTGCCGGCCTGGATGAGCGACGATCCACCGCCGGCGACGATGCCCTCCTCGACGGCGGCCTTGGCTGCCGCGACGGCATCCTCGACGCTCTCCTTGCGCTCCTTGAGCGCGGTCTCGGTGGCAGCACCGACCTTGATCACGGCCACCCCGCCGGCCAGCTTGGCCAGCCGCTCGGTGAGCTTCTCGCGATCCCATTCCGAGTCACTGGCCTCGATCTCGGCACGCAGCTGCTTGATGCGGTTGGCCACCGCGTCCGCCGAGCCGCCGCCGTCGACGATGATGGTGTCGTCCTTGGTGACCACCACGCGCCGCGCCGAACCCAGCACCTCGATGCCAACCTCCCGCAGCAGCAGGCCGGTGTCGGGGTTGACCACCTCGCCGCCGGTAACCACCGCAAGGTCCTGCATGAAGGCCTTGCGCCGGTCGCCGAAGTAAGGCGACTTGACGGCCACGGCTTTCAGCGTCTTGCGGATGGAGTTCACCACCAAGGTCGCCAGCGCCTCACCCTCGACGTCCTCGGCGATGATCAGCAGCGGCTTGCCCGACTCGGCAACCTTCTCCAGCAGCGGCAGCAGATCGGGCAGTGAGCTGATCTTGTCCTGGTGCAACAGGATCAGCGGGTCGTCGAGCACGGCCTCCTGGGCGTCGAAGTCGGTCACAAAGTACGCCGACAGGAACCCCTTGTCGAAGCCGACGCCCTCGGTGAACTCCAGCTCGGTGCCCAGCGTCGAGGATTCCTCGACGCTGACCACACCGTCGTGGCCGACCTTGCTCATCGCCTCACCGACCAGCTCACCGATCTGGGCGTCGCGCGACGAGACCGTCGCCACCTGGGCGATCGCGTGCTTGTCGGAAACCGGCGTGGCCGACGAGAGCAGGGCCTCGGACACCGCGTCGGCGGCCTTGCCGATGCCCGACCCGAGGGCGATGGGGTTGGCGCCGGCCGCTACCAGGCGCAGGCCGGCCTTCACCAGCGCCTGCGCCAGCACGGTCGCGGTGGTGGTGCCGTCGCCGGCGACGTCGTTGGTCTTGGTGGCCACCGACTTGACGAGCTGGGCGCCCAAATTCTCGAACGGGTCTTCCAGATCGATCTCACGCGCGACGGTCACGCCGTCATTGGTCACGGTGGGCCCGCCGAATGACTTGGCCAGCACGACATGCCGGCCGCGCGGACCCAGCGTCACCCGGACCGCGCCGGCGAGCTTGTCGACGCCGGCCTCCATGGCCCGCCGCGCGGTTTCGTCGAACTCAATGATCTTGCTCATAAGGCTCCCTGTTCATTGGTGGCGACCCGCTTCGCCCGGCTCCGCCGCGCTTGCGATCGCCACGGGGTTCATTGGTGGCGACCCGCTTCGCCCGGCTCCGCCGCGCTTGCGATCGCCACGGGCGTTAACGCATGCCGCCCCGGAAATCGCCCGCGGAGAAACGCGGGGATCGCCGGGGCGGAACACGGTGTCTTACTTGTTGACGACAGCCAGCACGTCGCGTGCCGACAGGATCAGGTACTCCTCGCCGCCGTACTTGATCTCGGTACCGCCGTACTTGCTGTAGATGACGGTGTCGCCCTCTGCGACGTCCAGCGGGATCCGCTTCTCGCCGTCCTCGTCCCAGCGGCCGGGGCCGACTGCGACGACGGTGCCCTCCTGGGGCTTCTCCTTGGCGGTGTCAGGAATGACCAGACCGGACGCGGTCGTGGTCTCGGCCTCGTTGGCCTGTACGAGAATCTTGTCCTCGAGTGGCTTGATGTTCACCTTCGCCACGATTGGAGCCCTCCACTAGTTCGTTCGGGTTCGGGGCATCCACCCCGACCAGAGTTGGCGGTCGGTCGGGGGCTTGCCCCCGAACCGTCCGAATTACCAGGTGATTCGGCATCCGTCCGGGTCCAAGCGCCGTCGTCGCGGGTGCCGGCACAGGGCTCGTCCGATTGCCACCTAGCACTCTATACACGAGAGTGCTAGCACTCAAGGGCGGCCCGGCGCTTCCTGGTCGACATGCTCTTTCAGGAATCCGTCAGGAGCGAGGCGAATAATGCGCGCATGTTCACGGGCATCTTCAATATCAACCGCATTCTCGCCCTGGCCACGGTGATTGTCGCCGCCACCATCGGACTGGCCGGCGTCGCGTGGGCCGACCCCAACGGTCAGATGTACGGCGACCCCGGAGCCGCCGCCCCCTACTGGCGGTATCAGCACCAGGAAGATTGCGGCCTGATGGCCGTCGCCGACGTGGTCGGCCAGCTCACCGGAAGGGAGCCCTCCCAGGTCGGCATCGAGCTACGCGGCGTGTTCACTAAAAGCGAAGTCCACCACGGCAGCATCTACCGCTTCGACGGCACCTCGCCCGAAGACCTGGTCGTGCTGCTGGGCAAATACGGCATCCAATCCGACCTCACGACCGGCAACACCATGGAGGGCTTGGAGCAGGATCTGGCCGGCGGCCACAAAGTGATCGCCGCGGTCAACGCCGAAACCATCTGGAACTACCCCGCGGGCAAGGGGCAGCGGACTCAGGTCGACCACGCCGTGGTCGTGACCGGTGTCGACACCCGCACCGGCATCGTCCATCTCAACGACAGTGGCACCCCCACCGGCCGCGACGAGCAGATCCCGATGGCCACCTTCACGCAAGCCTGGTCCACCGGAAACAACCTGCTCATCGTCACCCGGCAAACCGGCCGCTGACCCGTCAGGGCAGCTGCCCTCTGACAACCGGCAGGCCGGGGTCGCTGGGGACGTCCAGCGGCGACGGCTGCGCCCCCGCGGCAATAAGGTGCGCGGCGAAGGCGGCGATCATGGCGCCGTTGTCGGTGCACAGCCGCGGCCTGGGGATCCGCAACGTCAAACCGGCTACGGCACAACGCCTTTCGGCCAGTTCGCGCAGCCGGGAATTCGCGGCCACGCCCCCCGCGATCAGCAGGGTCGACACACCGAGCTCCGTGGCCGCCCGCACCGCCTTCTTGGTCAGCACATCGGCGACGGCCTCCTGGAAGCCGGCCGCGACGTCGGCGGTCCGGAACTCGGGGTGACTCTCCACATAGCGGGCCACGGCGGTCTTGAGCCCGGAGAAGCTGAACGCATACCGGTCGTCGGCCGGGCCGGTCATGCCTCGCGGGAAGATGGGGATCTCCGCGGCCTCCCGGCCGCAGGTGCGGGCCAGATCGTCGAGTACCTTGCCGCCCGGATAGCCCAGCCCCAGCAGCCGCGCCACCTTGTCGTACGCCTCGCCGGCGGCGTCGTCGACGGTGCTGCCCAGCTCGACGATCGGCTCGCCCAGCGACCGCACGTGCAGCAGGTGGGTATGACCGCCGGACACCAGCAACGCCACGCATTCGGGCAGCGGCCCGTGCTCGTAGACATCGGCGGCCAGGTGCCCGCCCAAATGGTTCACGGCGTAGAACGGCACTCCCCAGGCGGCCGAATACGCTTTGGCCGCAGCAACTCCCACCAGCAAGGCGCCGGCCAGCCCGGGCCCGATGGTGGCGGCGACGACATCGGGCCGGCTCAGATCGGCCGTGGCCAGCGCGCGCCGCATCGCGGGACCGAGCGCTTCCAGGTGCGCCCGGGAGGCGATCTCGGGTACGACGCCACCGAACCGGACGTGCTCGTCGACGCTGGATGCCACCTCGTCGGCCAACAGCGTGACGGTGCCGTCGGCGTCGAGCCGCGCGATGCCCACACCGGTTTCGTCGCACGAGGTCTCGATGGCCAGGATGGTCGTCACTGCGCGCCCCTCCGCATGGTGTAAGCGTCGGCGCCGCTGACCCGGTAGTAGCGCCGGCGCAGGCCCACCTGGTCGAAGCCGACGCTGCGATATAGGGCGATGGCCGCCTCGTTGTCGGTGCGGACCTCGAGGTAGACGACCCCGTCGCCGGCGAATTCCAGCAGTTCGTTGAGCAGCCGGCGCCCGATGCCCCGTCCCTGATAGACGGGGTCGACACCGATGGTGTGCACTTCGTACTCGAACGGCGGCTTACGGCCCAACCGCGAGATGCCGGCGTAGCCGACCAGCGTGCCGTCGGCGGTGCGGGCGCACACATAGTGGTTGTGGGTGCTGGCCAGTTCGCGGTTGAACGCGACCGCCGGCCACGGGTCGTCGCCGTCGAACAGCTGGGCTTCCAGTTCTGCGCAGCGACCGGCGTCGGCGGGGGTGAGCGCGCCGACGGTCACGGGTTCGATATGGGCGGTCACGTTCGAGCCGCCAAGGGCTTGGCATCCGGCCGGCGCAGGTATAACGGCACCAGCGGCGCCGGTTCGGCGGCCCAGTCCGAAACCGCGGCCACCAAACCCGCGGGCGCCGGGGACGCCGGGCCGGATACCGGCAGGCCGAACAGCGCCGCGTGCTCGGGCGAGCCGGCGACCGTGCGCGCGGGGCCGGGGTCGACGTCGGCGGGCGCGGCGACGGCGGGTCCATGAGTCCGAATCCCTTCGCGGTAACGCGCCCAGTAGATTTCGCGCCGCCGGGCGTCGGTGACCACCAGCGTGTCGCCAGTGGTCTGCACGCCGATGGCGTCCAGGCTGCACACCCCGTGGACCGGAACGTCCAACGCGTGGCCGTACGCGGCCGCCGTGGCCATGCCGGCCCGCAGACCGGTGAACGGGCCGGGACCGCAGCCGACCACCACCGCGTCGAGATCCGCCATCGTCAGCCCGGCATCGGCTAGAGCGGCCAGCACGTTCGGTGTCAGCCGCTCGGCGTGCGCCCGCGCGTCGACGGTTACCCGCTCGGCTAGCGCAGCGCCGTCCTCGAGTCGGACGATGCCCGCCGTCACCGCCGCCGTGGCGGTGTCGAGAGCCAAGATCACCGTCACGAGCGACTCCATTCCCAGGTCGCGATCCGAACGTCGGAATGGCTGACGCGTTCCAGGCGGACGTCGAGGTGCCGATCGGACAGCCGCTCCGCGAGGCCCTCGCCCCACTCCACCACGACTACCGCATCGTCGAGTTCGGCGTCGAGGTCCAGCGAGTCTAGTTCGGCCAGCAGATCGGCGCCGCGATGATCCAACAGCCGATAGACGTCGACGTGGATCATCGCCGGACCGTCCGGCCGCCTGGCCGGGTGTACGCGGGCCAGCACGAACGTCGGCGAGGTGACCGGGCCGTCGACATCCATGGCCGCGGCAATACCCTTGGCCAACACCGTTTTTCCGGCGCCCAATGGCCCCGATAGCACCACCACGTCACCCGCACGTAGCTGCTCGCCCAGCCGGGCACCCAGCGCCACGGTGTCCTCCACGTGCTCCAAAGTCGCTGTGCCGGAGGATCCGTCACGCATGGTGCCGCCACCTATCCCGGAATCTGCGGTAGCGCAACGCCATCTTGTTCGGCGTGACTCGATCGACCAGGCGGATGAGTCCGTCGTTGATCGGATCGGGCTTCTCGAGCAACGCCAAATGGCTTGCCCCGGTCACGATGACCAGCTCGGACTGCGGCATGCAGCCGGCCATCTTGCGGGAGTATTCGTCCGGGGTGAGCAGGTCGTGGTCGCCGCACGCGACCAGGGTCGGGATTTTCAGCAGCGTCCACAGCCCGGCGGTTTCGTCGTGCACCTCCAGGGCGTGCAGAAATCCGATCAGGGTGGGGATCGGGGTGCCGTTCATCATCCGCTGGGAGAACGCGTCCAGGCTCCGGCTGATGCGCAGGTCGCTGTACGACGCGGCGCGCAGGATCGGGCCGATCAGCGACCGCGAGGCGGTGCGTCCTCGGTGCATCAGCTTCGGCGCGGAGCGAGCTGTGAACCGGACCGCTTCCAGCGCAGGGTTTTTCAAGAACTCACCCAACGGCGACCTGGAAACTCCTTCGGCCGCAGATGAAATCAACGCGGCGCCTACGATCCGGCGGCCATAGCGCTCTGGATACTGCCGGGCATGCGACAGCACCGTCATGCCGCCCATCGAATGACCGACCAACACGATCGGCCCGTGGGGAACCACCGCCTGCAGCACGGTTTCCAAGTCCTGCCCGAGCTGGGTCAGGGTGTAGCTGTCAGGCTCGGCCTCGCCCGACAACCCGTGCCCGCGATGGTCATAGAACACCATCCGCACGCCTGGGCCCCACCGCTGTCCGAGCCGCGTCCGCTGAAAATGGAAAGCGCCCATGCGTAGGCAGAATCCGTGGACGAAGACCAGCGTCAGCGGTGCGTCCACCGGACCGGCTTCGCGCACGGCCAGCTGCACCCCGTCGGGCGTCGTCACCACTCGGGCACGGTCGCTGTCGAACCGCTCGAAATCCTCGTCAGCCCAGGGGTCTTCGCGATCAGCGGCCCGTTCGGCCAGCGAGCGCCGCGCCGAAGCACCTACGATCGTGGCGACAGCGGTCAGGCCGGCACCTCCCGCAAGCCAGGCGCTGCGCTTGCGAGTTTGCTTATCGCTCAACGTTTCTCGGCCTCGCGATAGGTCCTGGTGATACGCCCGCGCGGGCTGGTGACCACCTCGTAGTGGATGGTGCCGAGCAGATCCGCCCAGTCCTGCGCGGTGGGTTCGCCTGAGCTGCCGGGCCCGAACAGGACAGCCTCGTCGCCCTCGGCGACATCCACGCGGCCCGGGCCCAGGTCCACGACGAACTGGTCCATGCAGATCCGCCCGACGCCGGGATATCGCCTTCCGTTGATCAGTACCTCCAGACGCCCGCCCAACGAGCGGAATACGCCGTCGGCGTAGCCGACAGGCATTAGCGCCAACGTGGTATCACGCTGCGCGACCCAGGTGTGCGCATACGACACGCCTTCCCCTGCGCGGATCGGCTTCACCAGCGAGACAGCGCATTTCACCGTCATCGCTGGAATCAGCCCCATATCGCCGAGCTGCGGCACCGGGCTCAGACCGTACACCGCGATGCCCGGCCGCACCAGGTCGAAGGCCAGGTCGGGTCGCGACATGGTCGCCGACGAGTTCGACAGGTGTGCCACCTCGAATCGCACGCCCAAGTCGCAGGCCTGCTCTAGCATTTCGGTAAACCGTTGAGCCTGAATGTCATTGATGGGGTTTTCGGGTTGGTCGGCGTAGACCATGTGGGACATCAGCCCGCGCATCCGGATGGCATCCTCGGCGACAGCCTGACGCAACGCGGTCAGCACCGCAGGGAATTGCGCCGCTGCCACGCCGTTGCGGTTCAGCCCGGTGTCCACCTTCACCGTCACCGTGGCCGGCTGGCCGGTCCGGCGGACCGCGTCCAGCAGCTCGTCGACCTGGCGTACCGACGACACCGCGATCTCCACGTTTCCCAGCAGCGCGGGCGCGAAGTCCACGCCCGGTGGATGCAGCCAGGCCAGCACCGGCGCGGTGATGCCGTCGGCACGCAGCGCCAGTGCCTCCTCGACGGTGGCGACACCGAGCTCGGCCGCACCGGCAGCCAGGGCGGCGTGGGCGACCCGGACCGCGCCGTGGCCGTAGCCGTCGGCCTTGACAACAGCCATGACCTGCGCGGCGCCGGCGTGCTCGCGCAGCACCCGCACGTTGTGCTCAATGGCGCCCAGGTCGACGACGGCCTCGGCCAACAGGCCCGGCGTCAGCGAGATCGGCGTAACGGCCACGGCGACCATTGTCCCAGAGCCGAAAAACTGCCGGACTAGTGCGCGAAGTGCTGCGCGTCGTAGTGCCCGCCTGGCTTGATCTTGTCCAGCGAGGCCAGCGCCTTGGCGGCATCGTCGTGCAGCGCGCGGGCCAGGTCGGAAGAGAGTCCCTCGCGCACCACGATGCGCAACACCGTTACGTCGGTGGCGTTGTCGGGCATGGTGTAGGCGGGCACCTGCCACCCGAAAGTCCGCAGCTCGTGGGAGACGTCGAACTCGGTGTAGCCGCGATCCTTGGCCAGCCGGAAGGCGACCACCGGGATCGCCGAGCCGTCGGAGATCAGCTCGCAGTGTTCCCCGTTTCGCAGTTGCTCGCCCAGCCAGCGCGCGGTCGACGACAGGGCCTGCATCACCTTGGTGTAGCCGTCGCGGCCCAGCCGAAGGAAGTTGTAGTACTGGCCGACGACCTGATTTCCGGGGCGAGAGAAGTTCAGCGTGAACGTCGGCATGTCGCCGCCCAGATAGTTGACCCGGAAGACCAGGTCCTCGGGCAGGTACTCGGCACTGCGCCACACCACGAACCCGATGCCGGGGTAGGTGAGCCCGTACTTGTGTCCGCTGACGTTGATCGACACCACCCGGGGCAGCCGGAAATCCCACTCCAGGTCCGGGTGCAGGAATGGCACCACGAAGCCGCCGCTGGCGGCGTCGACGTGCACGGGGACGTCCACACCGCCGCCGGCTGTTAGTTTGTCCAGCGCCGCGCAGATCTGCGCAACAGGCTCGAGTTCACCGGTATACGTGGTGCCCAGGATCGCGACCACGCCGATGGTGTCCTCGTCGACGGCATCGACGACCTGCTCGGGGGTGATGACGTAGCGCCCCTCTTCCATCGGCAGGTAGCGCGGTTCGACGTCGAAATAGCGGCAGAACTTCTCCCAGACCACCTGCACGTTGGAACCCATCACCAGGTTGGGCGTGCGGCCCTTCCAATCTTTGCCGACCTTTTGCCGCCAGCGCCATTTCATCGCCAGCCCGCCCAGCATCACCGCCTCGCTGGAGCCGATGGTGGACACCCCGCAGGCGCTGGACGGGTCCTGGTCGCTGAGGTTTTCGGCGTGGAACAAGTCGGCAACCATGCATACGCAGCGCTGCTCGATGGCCGCGGTCGCCGGGTATTCGTCTTTGTCGATCATGTTCTTGTCGAAAGTCTCGGCCATCAGTTTTCCGGCCTGTGGGTCCATCCAAGTGGTGACGAACGTGGCCAGGTTCAGCCGCGAACTGCCGTCCAGCATCAACTCGTCATGGATGAAGCGGTACGCCGCCTCGGGATCCATCGACTCGTCGGGCATCCGCAGCGCCGGTACCGGCGCGGTGAACATACGGCCGGTGTAGGCGGGGGCGATCGAATGCAGGGCCATCAACTGATGACTGTGGGACACGGCGGAATCCTTTCGGTGCTGGTTACAAGGAGGCCAGGGCGGTCCGGATGTGGTGCAGAATTCGCGAAGCCGACGTCGGCGCGTCGCCGGGTCCCGGGTCGGCCGCCGAAGCCGCAGCGGCGCGGGCGTGCACGAAGGCCGCGGCAGCGGCGGCCTCACCGGCCGGCAGGCCGGACGCCAGCAGGGCGCCGATCATGCCGGACAGCACGTCGCCGGACCCGGCAGTGGCCGCCCAGGACTGACCGGCCGGGTTCAGGTACACCGGCCCGCCCGGATCGGCGATGACGGTGACGTTGCCCTTCAGCAACACCGTGGCCCCGAACGCGTCGGCCAGCTTGCGGCACGCGCCGACGCGGTCCTCCCCCGGCGGTGCGCCGGCCAGCCGGGCGAATTCGCCGGCGTGCGGGGTGAGCACCGTGGGCGCGCTGCGGTTGACGACCAGGTCGGGGTGGGCGGCCAGGATGGTGAGCCCGTCGGCGTCGACGATCACCGGCAGGTCGGTCTCCATCGCGAACCACAGCGCGGCCGCGCCGGCGTCGTCGGTGCCCAGCCCCGGCCCGACGACCCAGGCCTGCACCCGCCCTGCCGCCGCCGGGGTGGGCGACGCGATGACCTCGGGCCACTGGGCGAGTACCTCGCGGTGTGCGCTTCCCGCGTACCGGACCATGCCGGACGTGGCTGCGACGGCGGCACCGGTACACAGCACCGCGGCACCCGGATACGTCGACGAGCCGGCCATCACCCCGGTGACGCCCTGGGTGTACTTGTCGTCGCGGGGACCGGGCACCGGCCAGCGGGCGAGCACATCGGCCGCCTCGAAACCCAGCATGTCGGTGGGCGGCAGGTCCAGCCCGATGTCGATCAACGTGACGCGGCCGCAGTCGGCGAGCGCGTGTACGAGTTTGAGGCCGCCGAAGGTCACCGTCAGCGCGGCGCGTACCGCGGGACCGGTGATGGCTCCGGTCGCCACGTCGACTCCACTCGGTATGTCGACGGCCACCACCGGGATCCCGTCGCCAGCGACACCGTCGAACACCTCGGCTGCGGCCGTCCGCAGCGGGCCGGAGCCGGATATGCCCACCACCCCGTCGATGACGAGATCGGTTGTCGGCAAGACACTTTCGACAACGCGGCCGCCGGCTTTGGTGAACGCCGCCAGCGCTTTGCGGTGAGTGCGGTCAGGCTTGAGCAGCACCGCATCGGCGGCCGCCCCCCGACGACGCAGGAACGTCGCCGCCCACAGCGCGTCACCGCCGTTGTCACCGGAGCCCACTACCGCGCACAGCCGGCGGCCGGTGACCCCGCCGGTGCGCGCGGTCAGTTCGCGGATGATCTCGGTGGCCAGTCCGTACGCCGCGCGCCTCATCAGCGCCCCATCGGGCAGGCTGGCCAGCAGCGGCGCTTCGGCCTCGCGGATCTGGTCTGCAGAGTAGTAATGCCGCATCAAGGCCAGCTTTCCATGCTCGCCCACGAACTACACACAGCACTTGTAGGACTCGTCCGTAGGTCTCCCTCGCCGAACGTGGGTGTTATGCATGAAAAAGGACCGAAACGAGTGCGTATCCCCCACACTCGACGCGCTCATAGGACACTAAACAGCCGCGCGCCCACCGCCTTTCGTAGCTTCGAATGCCCTGGTCAGCCACTCACTCATTGCCGCGGCCAGCGCCTCCCGATTCTCGCGCTTGACGATCTCGTGTCCGTCGTCGCTGAAGAGCAGGTAGCGCACGTCGCGACCAGCCTGGCGCAGCGCGTCGACGATCTGGTCCGATTCGCTGACCGGAACATTGCTGTCGTTGGCCCCATGTACCACCAGCAGCGGCGCGGTCAAGGCGTCGATCCTGCGCAGCGGCGATAATTGCTCGAGTAACACGCGGTCGTTGACCGGGTGGCCGTACTCCGGATATGCGGCTTCGGCGATCCATGGTTCGGTGTGACGGTAAAAGGTGGTGAGGTCGCTCATCCCGCAGATGCTGATGCCCGCCGCGAACAATTCGGGGTGGAACGTGAGTGCCGCCAAGGTCAGAAAGCCGCCGTACGACCTGCCCGCGCACGCAACGCGCCGTGGGTCAGCCAGGTCGTTGTCCACAAGGAAGCGCACACAGTCAGCGACGTCGTCGATGGCCGCAAATCGTTTCTCTTTGTCGTCGGCGTGGACGAAGGTCCGGCCAAACCCACCGGAGCCGCGGACATTCGGCACCAGCACGGTGATCCCGTCGTTGACCAATCGCGCAAAGACCTCGCTGTAATCGGGCCGGGACTGACCCTCTGGCCCTCCATGCAGGTAGACCACCGCGCCCCCAACGCCACTGTTTGCTGCCGACCGGTACAGCCATGCGTTCAGGCTCAGCCCGTCGCGCGCGGTGATTGTCTCTGGTCCTGTCGAGGCGGTGAATCCCGGGATCACCGGACCGCGACTGGGTTCGCGGTCGATGGGTTCCCATTCACGCGAGCGCGGGTTGACCAGCTCGACGGTGGGAGGCATGGCCGGCCCTTCGACCGTCATCGCGATCATCGAGCCACCGGCGCTGATGGACAGCTCGGTTGCGACCAGACCGGGCAGCGCGATCGGTTCGGTCATCGTGTAGTCGGCGTATTCGAGGATCTGTAACTCGCTGCGGCCCTGCAGGTTCCACAGCAATGCGACAGTGGAAAGGTCGTCGCTGACAGCGAACTCATCGAGATCACAGTCCGCGCGCTCGGCCACGACAAAGTAGGTGACGCCGTCTCGCGTCACCGTTACTTCCAGCAGCCGGGCGTGCTCGCATCCGTTGTCGCTGCGGATCAGCGCCCTTACGTATCCCGGGCCACCTAATCCCGGGTAGTACAGCTTGGTCAGCTCCCCGGTGGGGCCGTAACGAACGCGTCGGGGGTGGTGGTCGTCGAGGATGACGCCGTCGTCGGTCGTGGACCCGGGATCGGAAGGCAGCAGAGCGATGTCGGTCTGCTCGTACCGCATGATCATTTCGTGGTAGCCGCGTGGCCCGACCCGAATCAGCGACGCCTCGGCCCACGCATCGACTAGTCGGCCGCCGGATCGGCGGTCCAACACGGTGCAATGGCCGTCGGCCGGATCGATCAGAGAAGACTGCCCAATTCCGTCCTCGCCCGTCAGGATCGCCGACACTCGGGTGCCGTCCCACCCGATCAACTCAGCGGTCCCGGCCGTTTGGCTGTCTATACGCCGGGCCATCCGGTCGTCGGGATCGGTGGTGACGACCCAAATCTGGTGACGGGTGCTCCCCCCGGGAGCTACCTCACACGCCAGCCACTGGCCGTCCGCGGAGTGGATGACACGGGAAACCGGTCCCTCGACCGGTAATACGACATCTCTCGACGAGCTGGCCCGACGGCCGCGCAGAAAGCGTTGCACCGCACGGGGATAACCGCCCTCGTCGATCAGGTGAGCGAACGCCGTCGCGTCCGGGGACAGTGACGCGCCGTAGGTGGTGCGCACCCGCTGCTCCATCGCTCAGGCCTCCATGCTCTGCAGCCACATCTCCAGCACCGCCAGTTGCCACAACGCATTTGAGCCCAGCGTGGTCCGTGTCTGGTTCGGTGCGGCCAACAGCGCCTTGACGGCGTCGGGGCGGTACAGTCCGCGGGTGCGGGCCGCATCGTTGGTCAGCGCGTCGTGCACCATGTCGAGCACCTCGCCGTGCAGATGGCGGATGCCTGGTACCAGGAAGTGTCCCTTGGTCCGGTCGATCACCTCCGACGGCAGTAGCGCTCTCGACGCGTCTTTGAGCACACCCTTGCCGCCCGACGCCAGCTTCAACTCGGGCGGGCAGGTGGCTGCCAGCTCGACGAAGTCGTGATCGAGGAACGGCACGCGCCCCTCGAGACCCCACGCCATCGTCATCGAGTCGACGCGCTTGACCGGATCGTCGACGAGCATGACCTCGGTGTCCAGCCGCAGTGCCGCGTCCACCGCCGAGTCGGCCCCGGGCGCTGCGTGATGCGCAGCCGCGAAGTCACGGCTGACGTCGACGTCAATCCCGTACTCGGGGGCGAAGATCGACAGCACATCGTCGTGGCTGCGGTCGAAGAACACTTTGGCGTAGGCCTCGGTCGCCTGTTCCCGGGCGATATTAGCCAGCGGCGGATACCACGAATAGCCGGCCAGGATCTCGTCGGCGCCCTGCCCGGACTGCACCACCTTCAGCGATTTACTGACTTGTTCTGAGAGCAGGTAAAAGGCCACGCAATCGTGGCTCACCATCGGTTCGCTCATCGCCGCAATGGTTTTCGGCACCGCAGGCGTCAGGAGCGAGGCGTCGATGTGGATCTGGTGATGGTCGGTGTCGAACGTCTTCGCGATCAGGTCGGAATAGAAGTACTCGTCGCCGGCGTCGCCGTCGGACGAGTCGAAACCGACGGTGAAGGTGGCCAACCCGTGCTGGCCCTGCTCTGCAAGGAGCGCCACCACGATCGAAGAGTCGATGCCTCCGGACAGCAGAACGCCGACCGGTACGTCGGCGACCATCCGTCGTATGACGGCCGTGCGCAGCGCCTCCATCAACGCGGCCTCCCAGTCACGGGTCGACCAAGACGCCTTGGCCGGATCGCGGCCGAACGCCGGTGTCCAATACACGGTGTCGGCGTGTGAACCGTCAGGCTGAATCACCCGCACCGTCGCCGGGGGGAGCTTGCGCACTCCGCGGTAGATCGTGCGCGGCGCCGGCACCACCGAGTGGAAGGTCATGTAGTGGTGCAGCGCATGACGATCCAGTTCGGTGTCCACGCCGCCCGGGGCAAGCAACGCCCGCGGTGTGGAGGCGAACCGCAGCCGGCCGGGCGCCGACGCCAGATAGAGCGGCTTGATGCCCAGTCGGTCCCGCGCCAGCGTCACCACACCGGTGTCGCGCTCGGCGATGGCAAACGCAAACATCCCCTTGAACTTCTCGACGCACCGCACGCCCCACCTATGGAACGCCTTGATCACGACCTCGCTGTCGGCGGTCGAGAAGAAGCGGTACCCCACGGCTTGAAGTTGGTTGCGCAGCTCCTGGTAGTTGTAGATGCAGCCGTTGAATACCAACGTCAACCCGAGCTCGGCATCAAGCATCGGCTGTGCCCCGTGGGCGGATAGGTCGATGATCGCCAGTCGCCGATGCCCGAGAGCGACGGGTCCATGAGCCACCACGCCGTCGGCATCGGGTCCGCGCGAGGTCATTGCGCCGGTCATCCGGGCGACCGCCGCGACATCGGCCGCTCGTCCGTCCCAGCGGATCTCACCGCAGATACCGCACATATCACCCACTTCCCTTGGATTCAGCCCGCCCGTCGGCCCGGGAATTCTCAAGAATCCAGGTGTCTTTACTGCCCCCGCCGAACGACGAGTTGACGATTCGCGACCCGCGGCTGGCGACTCGCGTCAGCGCCGCAGGCATCACGTGCGCCGACGTCTGACCGCTGCTGCCGGCCCTAAGGTGAACGAACGCCCGCAGGTCGACGTGATGAGGGTATAGGCCATCACCGTCGAAGGTCGGATGGGTGGACAGGTTGATCACCTCTTGGGCGATGAACCGCTCCGGCTGTATTTCCAGCTCTCGTCGGCGTGCGTCTAGTGCGGCATCGGAGGCTTCCGGCCCGATCAGCACACCGCTTCCGCCCAACCCGTCGATCGGTTTCACTACCAGCTCGCCCAGGTTGGCCAGGACGAAATCACGCTGTTCGCGCTCAGCGCAGATCCAGGTCGGCACCTGAGCCAGACGGGGCTTTTCGCCCAGGTAGTACTCGATCATGGCTGGAACGTAACTGTAGATCGCCTTGTCGTCGGCCACTCCATTCGCGAGGGCATTGGCGATGGTCAGGTTGCCCTCGGTGATCGCGTCAAGCAGGCCCGGCCGCAGTGGCACGCCGTCGTATCCGGTAGAAGACAGCAGCATGTCCTCGTCCATCCGCGCGTAGACGACGTCGATGGGCCGGACGTTTGAACCGACATGCTGCACCAGCTTCCCGTCGCGAACCGACAACTCTGACGGCTGCACCAACGCAATCGACATTTCCTCAGCGAGAAACGTGTGTTCGAACCACGCGGAGTCTTCCCAGCCAGCGGACAGCAGTACCACCCTGGGCTCGTCCGGCGCGTGCGCCGGTGCCGCTGCACGCAGAGTTTCGAGCAGCATCTGGGGGGTCCGGTCGGCGTCCTCGATCGCGCCAGGCGGTTGCAGCTCTGGGAAGTACCTGCTTAGCAACCGGTGGTTGACGATCGCGTACGCGACGCCGGACGGCACTCGCAGATTGTCCTCGAGCACCATCCAGTGACCAGCACGGTCGCACACGATATCGGTACCGCTGATGTGCGCTCGGACCGTGTTGCCTGCCAGGCGGCCCGTCGAGCGGAAGCCTGGGGCCCGGTCGAGAACGTGCACACCCATGATCCCGTCCGCCACGATTGCCTGCTCGGAGTAGATGTCCCGAAGGAACGCATCCAGCGCCGTGGCCCGCTGGCTCAGGCCTTCGGCAAGCTGCGCCCACTCCTCGGCGATTACGATGCGCGGTAACAAGTCGAGCGGAAACAGCTGAGCTCGGCTCTGACCGGTCACGCGGAAGGTGACGTTGTCGGCGCGCTGCTCCTGCTCTATGGCCGCCTCCCGGGACCGCAGCTTCGCCGCGCCAAGGCCGGCAATGGTGTCGAGGACGTTCCGATAATGAAGTCGTGGCTCACCGTTGGGGTCGACCGCTTCGTCATAGCTGAGGTCGAGATGGCGGCGGCCCGCATCGACAACCGGTTTGCTGCCGGGGTGGTAACCGTACAGCAAAGTGGGGTCGTCCCCGACCGTGATCGCCAGGCTTTGTTCGTACCTGGCCGTCTCGGCGATCAGCTGATCAACCACGTCGGTGAGACGTCCGCGACGGCGCAGCGCCCGACGTTGCCGAGCCGACGACGTACCCGCGGTCAGCGCTTTACGGCTCAACTCGCTCACGGTGTCCCAATCACCGCTTTGCTCCAGTTGCGGGCGTAATGAGTCGACCAGCTCGGTCACCACCTCTGACGCCGGGCGGCTGACCGGGCCACTCACGTCGACCAGCTCGCCCTCCAGCCCCGACCGGGCGGCTCGCCACAGCGCGGCCCGCCCAAGCGCCGGGGACAGGATCGTCGGGGCGACGCCGGTCCGCGCCGCCTCGCCCTCGCGCTCGACCAGAGCCCGGAATAACCCGGCAATCAGCAAGACAGTGTCCACGGATGGGCAACTGTCGCACACCCGCAGTTCCAATGTCGGCGCGGAATTCGACGGCCGGACGTCGAAGTACACCATTCCGGAATCGCTGATGACTCCGCTGGCCACCAAGTCGTTGACCAGCTCGTCGTATTCTTTGGCCGATTGCACCGGGGCGGACAGGCCAGTCGTGGGCCAGCGCTGCCAGACCAGCGTGCGCATGCTCGCATAGCCGGTGTCCGAGCCATCTGCCGCGAACGGCGAACTGGCCGACAGCGCCAGCAGCGTGGGCAGGAACGCACCCACTCGATGGCCCACCGCGACCGCCTCGTCGCGGTTGTCGACGCCGACGTGCACTTGAGTGCCGCAGATTAACTGCTCGCGTGCCAACAGTTGGTAGTCGGCGAGCATTTGCCGATATCGCGGAGTCCTAGTGACCTGCATTTCGGCCGGTACCGACAACGGAACCGTTCCTGCGGCCACTACCCCTACGCCAATGCCGGCTGCGGCTTCAGCGAGGATCCGGCGGTGCCGGACGAGTTCACCGCGCAAACCTTCGAGTGAATCGACCACCCGGGTGTTCGTTTCGACGACGCAACGCTGCAGTTCCGCGACATACTCCCCGCTCAGCTCGGCAAGAAGTTCGGGGGCACGTGCGGTGAGTCGCCTTGTCTTCAGATCGACAAGGTGAAACTCCTCTTCTGCGCCCAGCGTTCGCGGCGACATGCGTCGCATTCAGCCACGTTATAAGGCACGCGATTACCGTCGCGTTAACTGATCAGTTACTGCGGCAAAGTTTGGTCGCGACTCCCTCGGGCTGACTGCTCGCGGGAGCGGGACCGTCGGAGCGCGGCTTTGAGTCGTGCTGGGCGCCACTGTCTGCCGTCTCTCTCCCGGACCATCGGGTAGAACGCGAGGCCGACGAGGATCGCGGCAAAGTGGCCGATCACAGTGAAGTCCAGCCCTAGGCGGTCCATCGTGATCAACGGGAAACCAAAGATGAGAAACAGCACGGCAAGATAACCCCAGCGCCACGGCCGGGCGATGTGATAGGCGAGGACGGTGATCACACCGACCAGGAAGTAGCTGACCCCGATATCGTGGGCGTGCACATACCGCTCAGAGGCGTCATGTTTTCGATCGCCCAGTAGAGCATGCCTTCGCTGAAATACGTGGCCACGATGTGCGAGCTCAATCCCACAGCGAGCCAACGCACCTGGCCTAGCCAATGCTCTGCGGGCGCCAGGAACAGGGTGAACAGCAGCAGGTAGGCTTCCAGGCTTTTGCCGTCGATCCAGAACAGGCTGGAGAACAGCACGCCGAGCGGATCTGTCGCCAATTTGTGGAGGTTGGTGGAGCGGTGTAGCAGCAAGGTGTGCAGTTGCTGGCCGGTGAGCAGGTGTTGGCAGACGGTTGTAGTCAGCAACGCAAGCAGCCAGCTGTAGGTCAGTGGCGCGTTGCTGACGAACTGCCACACTGCCAGGCCCACGCTGCGAAGTCGTGCCTTCACCGATTCGGCCACGGGGTCAATCTTTGACGGGCTCTTCCGACTGCTTGACGACGGGTTGCAAGTGCCGCCACCAGCTGGCGACGTAGAGCAGCATCGAGATCACCAAGACGACGAGCACCCAGACGACGAGTGTGATGTCCACCCAGCCGCCGAACGGCGGCGAGCCGGGGAGCGCGTTACGCAGCGGCACCACCGCAAATAGCATCGCCGCGTACCACGTCGTCATCGGCGGCTGAAACGGTCGCCGGTCACGCAGCGTCTGAACCGCGACGAACAGGCCCAGACCGGCGATGGCGACCAGCACGCCGAGGATGACCAGTCCGAACGCCGCTGCGCTGAGCGATCGCTGCAGGCTCACGCGGTAGGGACCGACCCCGCTGTCTTCGCTGACGAGTACGTGCCAGCCAGGAAGGTCGGCGACGAACGTGACTGGGACGCGCTCGACGACGGCGTCACCGGCGCCGTGATGCAGTTCGACCTCGATCGGCCCGGAACGGTAACGATCGAACGGCCAGTCCTCGATCTCACCTGCGATGGTGAGCTGCACGGCGATGACACCGGGCAGCATCCCCCTCGTCCAGGTGATGCGGGTAGGCATCGCCGCGGACCTGACACGAAGGGTGACGTCCTGGTTCAGGTGCTGGGTTTGCGGATCCAGCAGGGCGGGTCCGGGCGAGATGGTCAGGTTGGCCGAGACGACCCGGTAGTTGGACTGGATTTCTTCCACCGACAGCCTGGCCGTGCTCCGGTCGCCGGCAGCAGGGGCTTCCGGCGGCTGCCGGAGCGTTCCGCCTTGGGCATACAACACGACCGCCGCGATGTAGGCCCCGACGAGGATGACGATCAAGCCCACGACGCCGAATTTCAAACCACACCCCCCGCTGCCGCGGCGCTTGTTCACCGGCTGAAATGCGTTTCTGCTGATGACATTTAGCACAACGAGGGCATGACCGTCGGCGATATGGCCGAAGCGGCCAAGCTATTCGACGGTGACCGACTTGGCCAGGTTGCGCGGCTTGTCCACGTCGTAACCGCGGGCCTGGGCCACCGACGCGGCGAACACCTGCAGCGGGATGGTCGACAGCAGCGGCTGCAGAAGTGTTGACACCGAAGGGATTTCGATCAGGTGATCGGCGTAGGGACGCACGGTGTCGTCGCCCTCCTCGGCAATCACAATGGTTATCGCACCGCGGCTCTGGATTTCGCGGATGTTGGACAGCAGCTTGGCGTGCAGGGTGGCCGATCCCTTGGGCGAGGGCATCACCACGATGACCGGCAGGTCGTCTTCGATCAGCGCGATCGGGCCGTGCTTGAGCTCGCCGGCGGCGAACCCCTCGGCATGCATGTAGGCCAATTCCTTGAGTTTGAGCGCGCCTTCGAGTGCGACCGGATAGCCGACGTGGCGACCCAGAAACAGCACGGCCGACGACTGGGCGAACCGGTAGGCCAGCTCGGCCACCGGCCGGACCGAAGCGATCACCTGGGCCACCAGGTCGGGCATCGCTTCCAGCTCGCGGTATTCCCGCTCGACCTCGTCGGGGTACTTGGTGCCGCGCGCCTGCGCCAAGGCCAGCCCAAGCAGGTAGTTGGCGGCTATCTGGGCCAGGAAGGTTTTCGTCGAAGCCACGCCGATCTCCGGGCCGGCGCGGGTATACAGCACCGCGTCGCACTCGCGCGGGATCTGTGAGCCGTTGGTGTTGCAGATCGCCAGCACCTTGGCTTTCTGCTCCTTGGCGTGCCGGACCGCTTCCAGCGTGTCGGCGGTTTCACCGGACTGCGAGATCGCCACCACCAGCGTGCTGCGGTCCAGCACGGGGTCGCGGTAGCGGAATTCGCTGGCCAGCTCCACTTCCACCGGCAGCCTGGTCCAGTGCTCGATGGCGTATTTCGCGAGCAGCCCGGAGTGATAGGCGGTGCCACAGGCGACGACGAAGACTTTGTCGATCTCCCGCAGTTCCTGGTCGGACAGCCGCTGCTCGTCGAGCACGATCCGGCCGTTCACGAAGTGCCCGAGCAGGGTGTCGCCGACCGCGGTGGGCTGCTCAGCGATCTCCTTGAGCATGAAGTACTCATAGCCGCCCTTTTCGGCGGCGGCCAGGTCCCAGTCGATATGGAACTCGCGGAACTCGACATCGGTGTTGCCTTCGAAGTCGCTGATCCGGTAGCCGTCGGCGGTGATCACCACAGCCTGGTCCTGGCCCAGTTCGACGGCGCGCCGGGTGTGCGGGATGAATGCCGCCACATCCGAGCCGACGAACATTTCGCCGTCGCCGACGCCCAGTACCAGTGGGGTCGACCGGCGGGCGGCGACGATGGTGCCCGGGTCGTCGGCGTTGGCGAACACCAGCGTGAAGTGGCCCTCCAGCCGGCGTAACACGGCCAGCACGGACGCAACGAAGTCCCCGGCCGTCTCGCCGTGGTGGTACTCGTGGGCGACCATGTGCACCGCCACCTCAGTGTCGGTGTCGCTGGCGAACTCCACGCCGGTGATCTCCAGCTCGTGGCGCAGCGTCGCGAAGTTCTCGATGATGCCGTTGTGGACGACGGCGATCTTGCCGGCCGCGTCCCGGTGCGGATGAGCGTTGCGATCGGTCGGGCGGCCGTGGGTGGCCCAGCGGGTGTGGCCCAGGCCAGTGGTCGCAGTCAGCTTCGATGGCGCCATTTCGGGCACCGCCGCCTCCAGGTTCGCCAGCCGGCCGGCGCGGCGCCGTACGGTCAGTTTTCCGTCGCCGACCAGGGCGATACCCGACGAGTCGTAGCCGCGGTACTCCATCCGGGCCAGTGCGTCCATGACGACCTGGCAGGCAGGACGCTGCCCGACGTAGCCGACGATTCCGCACATAGCAGACCAGGGTAGCGGCGGTCGCAAGCGCGGCGAAGTCGGGCGCAGCGGGCCGCCGCCATCCGGCAGGTGCGGCGGTCGCAAGCGCGGCGAAGTCGGGCGCAGCGGGCCGCCGCTATCCGGCAGGTGCGGCGGTCGCAAGCGCGGCGAAGTCGGCGCAGCCAGGCCAGTTGACCGGGACGCCACCCTCCAGCACACCACGGATATCGACTGCAGCGCCGTCTATGCATTTCAATTCATAGCAGATTCCTATTCGGGGAAAGCGCTTCACCTTATGTATTTCTGACGTTTTCGACGACGTCATTAATGCGTCGGTAGGGCAGACTTAAAATCCAGGCGTAGGCAACACTGGCAACGACTGAGGGACGGTTGATCCGGGAGATGAGAGCTGGTCGAGCCGCTCGTCTACCTGCGGTATCCGCATGGAAACGACTTCCTGGCCTGCTGCGTGCACGGCGTGTCAGCGAAGGAAATAAATCCGGCGCACAAATGCATACAACGGGTAACAAGACAATGTCCACGGCGGAAATAAGCGATTTCCGTGGCGATTCGAAAAATACGCAGTGCCGATCAGGCACACAGCGGTGAGATCTGGAAAAGACCCGCGTTCCATTGGAGGGAAATCATGACTGCTGTTCCGATTATCGATGAGTTGGCGACGTGGCCAGCGACCAAGCTCACGTTGGCGCCTTCGCCTAAGCGGAGTCCGCGACGGCCGATCGGCGCCGGGGACCCGATGGTGGACGCGGCAGCTCGTCTGCTGTGCATCCCGCTGCGCCACATGTACGCGGCGCTCTGGCGTGTCGGGGTGATCGACATCGTCGCCTAGGAGCCAGCGGGCGTGCTTTTAGCTGGGCATTTCCCCACGGGCGGCCGGTATCGTTTTAGCTGCCCAACCCGCCCGAAAGGCCCGCCTTGTCCTACCCGCAACACCAGACCAGCCCCGGACCCGGCTACCAGAATCCGCAGAACGACCGTTATTACATGAGGTTGATCAAGCACACCGGAGCGCTGTTCCTGTGGCACCAGCACAGCTATACGGTCACCGGCACCCTGCCGGAATGCGAAGCCGCGTACCGCTCGGCGCAGACCTATAACCTGGCCCTCGGCTGGTGGAGCATGTTCTCCCTGCTGCTGATGAACTGGATTGCGCTGTTTTCCAACATGAGCGCGATCCGGAAGGTGCGGACGATGGCGCGCGAGGGCACCGGCGGCTATATCCAGCCCGTCGCGCCGCTGCAATCCGGTCCGCCGTCAGCGCCGCCTGCGGGCTGGTATCCCAACCCGTCGGGCCCCGGACAGCGCTATTGGGACGGGACGGGGTGGACCCAGTGGACCAATCCGCCCGGTCACAGCTAACGTCGACGGGTGCCCCGCATCCGCAAGCTCTTCGCCACCCTGCGTCGTCGCGGCCCGCACCGGGTTCTGCGTGGTGACCTGGCCTTTGCCGGTCTACCCGGAGTGGTCTACACCCCCGAAGCCGGGATGAACCTGCCCGCGATCGCGTTCGGCCACGACTGGCTTACCGGTGCCGCCCGCTATTCCGGTCTGCTGGAGCATCTGGCGTCGTGGGGCATCGTGGCGGCCGCGCCCGAGACTCAGCGGGGTCTGGCTCCCTCGGTGCTCAACCTGGCGTTCGATCTTGGTACCGCGCTGGACATCGCGGCTGGTGTGCGACTGGGACCCGGCAAGATCAGTGTGCATCCCGCCAAGCTCGGCCTGGCCGGTCATGGCTTCGGCGGCTCGGCCGCTGTGTTCGCCGCCGCCGGCATGCCCAACAAGCTCGCGTCGGTGGTGCCGATATTCCCGACGGTGACCAGTCCACCGGCGGAACAGCCGGCGGTGACGCTGAAAGTTCCGGGTCTGATTTTGACCTCACCGGGCGATCCGAAAACGCTGAACTCCAACGCCCTCGGGCTTTCCCGGGCCTGGGACGCGGCCACGCTGCGCATCGTCAGCAAAGCCGAATCCGGTGGCCTGGCCGAAGGCCGCCGGCTGGCGTCGGTGCTCGGGCTGCCCGGTTCGCACCGTGCCACGCAAAGATCGGTGCGGGCGCTGGTGACCGGCTACCTGCTCTACACGCTCGGCGGCGACAAGACCTATCGCGACTTCGCCGACCCGGACGTGCAGCTTCCCAAGACCACCCCGCTCGACCCCGAAGCCGAGCCCGTCGCTCCTGAAGAGAAGATCGTCGCGCTGCTGAAGTGAGCACAGCGGAGACTTGGCCGCGCCATCGCCGTGGTAAGCATCGTTGATGCGAATCGGAATCGCCCTGGACTACTCCGGTGGCTTTCGCGAAGCCGTCGACCGGGTCGTCGAACTCGAGAAGTCCGGCATCGACATGGCCGTGGTGGCAGAGGCGTATTCTTATGACGCGATCAGCCAGCTCGGCTATCTGGCCGCCAAGACAACCAGCATCGAACTGGCGTCGGGCGTGCTTCCCATCTACATCCGCACGCCGTCGCTGCTGGCGATGACCGCGGCCGGTTTGGACTACGTGTCCGGTGGCCGGTTCAACCTCGGGATCGGCACATCCGGGCCACAGGTGATCGAGGGGTTCCACGGCGTGGAGTTCGATGTGCCGCTGGGGCGCACTCGCGAAGTCGTGGAGATCTGCCGGCAGGTGTGGCGCCGCGAGCGCGTCCAATTCGCCGGCAAGCATTATCAGGTGCCGCTGCCCGCGGATCGCGGGACGGGTCTGGGCAAGCCGCTTCAGCTCATCAATCACCCTGTGCGCGAACGTATTCCGATATCGATCGCGGCGCTGGGCCCGAAGAACGTCGAGCTCACCGCCGAGATCGCGGAAGGCTGGCAACCGGCATTCTTCTATCCCGACAAGGCCCACTTGGTATGGGGTGAGGCACTGGCGGCCGGTACCGCCAAGCGGGATCCCGGTCTGGGGCCGCTTGACGTGATGGTGGGGACGTCGTTGGCCATCGGCGACCACGTAGACGATCGGCTTGCCGCGACCAAGCCGACACTTGGGCTCTACATCGGCGGCATGGGCGCCAAGGAGCGTAACTTCTACCACAATCTCGCGACTCGCTACGGATTCGGCGAGGTCGCTGACCGGATTCAGGAGTTGTATCTTTCCGGCCGCAAGCGGGAAGCCATCGACGCGGTACCTGCCGAGTTGGCGCGCGGGATCTCGCTGATCGGCCCGCGCGGCTTCATCGCCGAACGGCTGGATGCCTTCGCCGAGGCCGGCGTCAGCACGCTTTTGGTGCGGCCGGTGAGCGGCGACCCCGCCGAAGCCGTGCGCTATGTCGAGCAGCTGCTGGAGATGCGTCCCGCCTGATTCGTCACTGTCCCGCCTGCGGCAGTTCGTCGGCGGCGATCTCGCAGGGGGATGAGGCACCGGCCGGGGCCGCCGGTGGCCCATTCGTGGGTGGCGGCACACCCGACGGCGGTGCCGGCTGCATCTCGCCGGCGGGCGGCTGACCAGGTGGTGGCGACTGGCTCGCGACCAACGGCTCGGCCGCCGGCGGCAGGTCTGCGTGTGGAGTCCCGTTGGCCGGCGGCGCCTTGATTTCCGCTGCGCTGGTCCCGCGATGCTTTCCGGCCTCGTCGGCCTGTTCAGCCGGGTCGTCGTCGAAGGGCTCCTCCGGGTCCAGCGGGCCGTCCAACGTCGACGGGTCGGACGATTGATCAGCCTGCGAACCCAGCAGGTCACCCATCGCCTCGACGATCCGGTTGGCCAGTCCGGCAAGCCCGCCGCCTCCGCCGAGTTCACCGAGTCCGCCGAGCCCGTCAAGCCCGCCGCCGCCAACCGGGGACATGGCCGCGCCGTCGGCCGGCAAGGCCCCCTGTGTAGGCACAGGTTGCGGCAACTGTTCGGCCGGCGCGGGCGGTGCCGGATCCGCCGCACGGGTGGGGAGGGTAGCGACGGGTGCGACCGCGGCGGCTGCCGCAGGTGTTGCCGGGGGGCTCGGCGAGGCCGGCTGGAACGGGTGGCCACTGGGACCGAGGTCGCCGGGGATCTCGAAGGATGCCGCCGGCGCAGCAGCGAACCGATCGGTGACCATGTCGTACGACGCCGCCACCCCGGCCTGCGTCGAACGCATCGCGGTCAGCCACTCGACGCGAACGTCGCTGTCGACGTACGGAATTATCTGCTGGCGAACCAATTCTTCGGCCGTTGCGCGATCACCTGTCCCGGTGGTGAGCGCATCGGCGGCGGCCAACCACTGCGACCGGTGGCCCTGGGTACGGTCGTCGATGTCGATGACCGTCGTGACCTTCGCGTCGAGCAGGTGCCACAGGTTATCGCGCAGCGACTCGCACCGTTGCGCGGCCGCGCGGAGTTCGGCGGCCACCACGTTTGCCGCATCGCAATGACGCTGCAGAAACCAGATGGCGGAATCGGCTCCCGGTCCTGTCCACGCGCCATCCAATACGGCGACCTGGGCACGTTGCATCCGCAGCGCTTCGGTGGCCGCGGCCGCGGCCGCGCGCAGCTCGGCGCAGTCGCTGTCGAGCGCGCGCAGGTCCAGCCCGTCCTCGCTGCCGTACCAGTCACGCAGCTGGGCGGGATGCGCGGTCAGGTCCGGATGCTGGTAGCCCAGCCCTTGGCAGGCCCGCACGTACGCCTGGGTGTGCTCGACGGCAGGCCGGCCCTCGGCGAGGCGCTCCGCGACGTTCAACCGGTCGGCCATGATCAGGCGATCCGGGCCGCTGCGTACAGTTCCGCGTCGGCGTAGCGGCCGGCGCCCACGCGCAGCGCCACGGCGATTTCACCGGCCGCCCGCGACCATTGCGACAACTCGGCGGCGAGGCGTTGCAGCCCCACCCGCAGCGCGTCACCACGGGCGACATGCGCCCGGCCCGCACTGGCCCCGTCGAAGGCCAGCCTCGCCAGGTGGTCGCAGGCGGCGCGATCAAGTAGATCGGCGGCCGCGTCGAATTGGTCGGCCGCCGCCCGTACCGCCGCCACGTCGATACCGGCATGCCCATAGCTCTTGTCGGATCTCATACCTAATCCGACGCCGGGCAGCACGCCCGGGTTCCAGCATTCTCAGCTCAGCGCTGTGCGCTCACCGCATCAGCGACCCGCGTGGCCACCCGGCGTGCGATGTCCTCTTCGGCCGCTTCCACCATCACCCGGATCATCGGTTCAGTTCCAGAGGGGCGCAACAGAATTCGCCCGGAGTCGCCCAGCTCGGCCTCGGCCTCCGCAACGGCGGCCTGCACCGAGGGCGCCGCGGCGGCCGTCGCCTTGTCGGCAACCCCCACATTGATCAGCACCTGCGGCAGCGTCTTCATCGCGGAAGCGAGGTCGGCCAGCGAACGCCCCGTCTGCGCCATGCGCGTCATCAATCGCAGGCCGGTGACAATGCCGTCGCCCGTGGAGCCCAGGGCCGGCATCACGATGTGGCCGGACTGCTCGCCACCAAGGCTGTAGTCCCCGGCGCGCAATTCCTCCAGGACGTAACGGTCGCCGACGGCGGTCGTGCGCACGCTAACGCCGGCCGAACGCATCGCCAGGTGCAACCCCAGGTTGCTCATCACGGTGGTGACCAGAGTGTTCGAAGCCAACTCGCCGGCCTCCTGCATCGCCAGCGCCAGCACCACCATGATGGCGTCGCCGTCGACCAGTTGCCCCTCGGCGTCGACGGCCAGGCACCGGTCGGCGTCGCCGTCGTGCGCCAGGCCGAGATCGGCGCGGTGGGAGATCACCGCCGAACGCAGCGAATCAAGGTGCGTCGAGCCGCACGCGTCATTGATGTTCAGCCCATTGGGCTCGGCGTGGATCGCGATGACTCGGGCGCCGCCCGCGCGATAGGCGCGCGGTGCCGCGGACGACGCCGCGCCGTGGGCGCAGTCGACGACCACGGCCAGTCCGTCGAGCCGGGTGCCGGCCGCCTTGCCCACTTGGCGCAGGTAGCGGTCCATCGCGTCGTCGGCGTCGACGACACGGCCGATTCCCACGCCGACTGGGCGCAACCCCGGTCCCGCCGCGACCAGGTCCTCGATCTCGTCTTCGGTGTCGTCGTCCAACTTGCGGCCGCCCGGGCCGAAGATCTTGATGCCGTTGTCCGGCATCGGGTTGTGCGACGCCGAGATCATCACTCCGAAGTCGGCGTCATAAGCACCGGTCAGATAGGCGACCGCGGGGGTGGGGAGCACCCCGACCCGCAGCGCGTCGACGCCCTGGCTGGTCAGGCCCGCAATCACGGCTGCCTCCAGCATCTCCCCGCTGGCCCGCGGATCGCGACCGACCACGGCGACCCGCCGGCCCGGTTCGCCCGAGCTCGCCAATCGCCCCGCCGCCGCGGCACCCAGCGCCAGTGCCAGCTCGGCGGTCAACTCACGATTGGCGACCCCGCGAACGCCATCGGTGCCGAACAGTCGACCCATGCGGACAAACCTCTCACAATCAGCGATCGTGCATATACCCACTTTTGGCCCCGAGCGTGCCTGGCGGTACGCGGACACGCCGCCGAACGCGCACAAAGATGCACGCTCGCAGCCGAAAAGTGACTCAGCGCTTGCTGTACTGCGGCGCCTTGCGGGCCTTCTTCAGTCCGTACTTCTTGCGCTCGGTGGCGCGCGGATCGCGGGTGAGGAAGCCGGCCTTCTTCAGCGCGGGCCGGTCCTCGGGCGACGCCAGGATCAGCGCCCGCGCGATGCCCAGCCGCAGGGCGCCGGCCTGACCTGACGGACCGCCGCCGTGGAGGTGGGCGAAGATGTCGAAGCTTTCCACCCGGTCCACGGTGACCAGCGGGGCCTTGATGAGCTGCTGGTGCACCTTGTTGGGGAAGTAGTCCTCCAGGCTGCGGCCGTTCAGGTTGAACTGGCCGGTGCCCGGAACCAACCGCACCCGTACCACAGCCTCCTTGCGCCGGCCGACGGTCTGAATGGGCCGGTCGAACACGAACGATTCGTGTGGCCTCGTCGAAGTCTCGGCCGGGGCCTCCGGTGTTTCCGCAGCCGGCGTGGTTTCCAGGCTGGTCTCGGTCATTGCGCCACCTGCTTGATCTCGTACGGAACCGGCTGCTGAGCGGTGTGGGGGTGCTGCGGCCCGGCATAGACGCGAAGCTTGCGCTGGATCTGCCGGCTGAGCTTGTTCTTGGGCAGCATGCCGACAATCGCCTTCTCCACAACGCGGTCGGGGTGCTTTTCCATCAGCTCGCCGATCGTGCGTTTGTGCAGGCCGCCGGGATAACCCGAATGGCGGTAAGCCATCTTGTGCTGCAGTTTGTCGCCGCTGATGGCGACCTTGTCGGCGTTGATGACGATCACGAAGTCACCGCCGTCGACATTGGGGGCGAACGTCGGCTTGTGCTTGCCGCGCAGCAGGTTGGCTGCCGCGACGGCAAGGCGGCCAAGCACCACGTCCGTGGCGTCGATGACGTACCACGACCTCGTGGTGTCACCCGCCTTGGGCGCGTATGTAGGCACAGCGCTTACCTTTTCTCTCGAGTGGATCCCGGTGCTGGCCGGGTGCCGGTCAGGCGTCTACGGCGGGGTTGGTCTCGGCGACCGACATTGACCCGAGGCCCCGCATCCCGTACGCCAACCGAGCAGCTTACCGAGGCGCATCCCCGCAGGTCAAAATGACTGTGTGGTCCCGGCGGCTCTCCTCCGTCGGGACCACACAGAGTTTGTAGGCGCGGCCGCCGCCGCGCGGTGCCTGTTAGCCGCTACCGCGCCCAGATGCCGGCGGCGCGGCGGTCTGCGTCGGCCACGCCGTCGGCGCCGTCGCGTACCGCGTTGCCGAGGTCGACCAGGATCTCGTTGAGCGCCGTCGCCGCCTGGTGCCACTTGAGCTGCTCAATCTGATACGCGGCGGCCGCTTCCCGGGTCCACCGCTGCTGCAGCGGCGCTATCTGTGACCTGAGCTCTTGCAGCGCTGCATTTAGGCGGGCCGAGGTGTGATGGATCTCCTGGCGAACGGAGTATTCGATTTCGCCGAAGTTGTACGACAGCACTGGGTCCACTGGCCATCTCCTCACAAGTTCCCGCCGGCGGCGGCGATGTGCTGGGCGTGGTGCTGGCCGGCCTCGCGCAGCACGGCTTCGTTGTGCCGAATGGTCTCGGCGATCGTGTGCAGTACGTGGTAGAGCCGCGTCGACTCGACGTTCCACCGATCCACCACATCCTTGAAGCGGGCGGCCGCCGGCCCGCCCCACACCGACGACGGCACCGAGCTCATCCTGCCGATGAACGCCTGCAGCATTGCCCGGATTTCCTCGTTGCGGGCATCGGTCGCGGCCGCGACCGACCTCATCAGGTCGAAATCGGTGCTCAGCGTGTTGGCACCTGACGGTGTGCTCACTGTTCCCCTTCCGTTCCGATATCAAGTACGACCGTGTGGGACCCGATTTGGTTCCACCGACTTATCCGATCGCGTGGGCCGACAGCACCGCCTGATCGCATGCATCGCGAACAGCGTCCTCGTCGGCTGGCCGACTCTGGCACCCGACACTGATCCGTACGGCCCCGTCCAGCAGCACCGTCCACCGCACCTGGTGTGCAGCACGCACCTCGCGGTAGGTGACCGCCGGCCGGCCGGCACTGGACCCTGCCGGATTGAAGTCGACGAATACACCCGCGGGTTCGGCATCGATGGCCTCTTTTAGCCGCTCGGCGGTCCGAGTCAGCGTCTCGCTCACGACTGGCGATTGAGTCACGTGCAACGCCACCTCAGGATCCGACGGTGACGTCACCTGGATCCGCGCCGAGCCGGGGCCGTCGAGCACCCGCTGAGTGGGCCAGTCGGCCGGAACCGTCAGCGCCACTCGGCCTTCCACCAGATACGTCGCGGGGGCCCGCGCCGCGGACAGCACGTCGTGGCGGCGCGCCGGGTCCCGCGTGGGCGCGGCCAGCACCAGCACGGCCAGGACAGCACCGGCGGCTCCGACGCCCGCAAGCTTTCGTCCGCGGGGCCCAACGGTGCCGGCGGCCGGCGGCCCCAACTCATCAGGCGGCGGCGTCGCCCCCGGCAGCCGGGCCAGTCCGGGCAGCAGACCGCCGTCTATGTGCAATACCCTCCGGGCCGTGTCGCGCACTGCATCAGTGATCGCATCCGCGAGCGCCATCGCCCCGGCGATATGACCCGGGGTGTCGATCAGCACCACCGGCGACGTGCCCCGCGTCATACCGGCGATGACGTCGGCGACGTCCCTGGCAACCGGCTGCGGGTCCGACCGCCGGGGTACCGCCTGGATTCCCGCGCCGACGATCGCCACCAACCGTTCGCCGATTTCCACGACGACCTTCTCATCGGGAGCAGCATCCGGCGACGCTCGACTCAGCAACCACGAGCGTGGTTGCACTTCTACGTCGTCGGCGTCGGGGGCCGACGCATTGGCCGCCGCGCTGATCAACCCGACACGTGTCGGCGGCCACCACGAAGGGTGCACCATGGTCACACCCGAGCCACCGCAACACAGCGACCGCAACAGGGATCGCCACAGCGAGTCGACGGCAACCGGACTTCCGTCCACCAGCGCTACCGGATCGTCAATCGCGCCCAGTGCCGCTGCGGTCATCTCCGCGTCGGCGAGCACCTCTGTGCCACAACATAATCGGCGGACAATCCCCGGTCCCGCCTCGATCACGGCGCGGTGCGGACTCATCGCGGCGGACTCCAGGCTATCTGCACCAGCCGTTCGTCACCGGCGCCGGCGATCAGAACGCCGCGGCCCGGTGGCAGCACTTCCGGACGGCTGGATCCCAACAGCGCGCCGTCATCAGGATTTCCACTCATCATCAATCCCGTGCAGCCGAGCTCCCGCAATGCTGCCAGTAGTGGCTCGAACATGGCGCGCGCAGCTCCGCCACTGCGCCGCGCGACGATCAGGTGCAAACCGAGATCGGTTGCATACGGCAGGTATTCGAGCAACTCCAGCAACGGGTTGCCAGCCGTCGCAACCAGGTCGTAGTCGTCGACCACCAGGTAGATGTCCGGCCCGGACCACCAGGACCTGGCCAGCAGTTGGGCATGGCTCAGGTGCGGCGGAGGCATCCGCATCCGCAGCGACTCGACCAAATCAGGCAACGAGGCCTGCAGGGCGGCCGGCGACATCGCATGACCGTCAACATGTTCCGAATCGACGGCGCCGAGCAGGGTGCGCCGATAGTCGACGATCAGCAGTTGCGCTTGTGCGGTGGTCTTGGTGCGGACGATCTCGCGGCACAGCAACCGCAGCGCGGCGGTTTTCCCACAATCGTTGTCCCCCAGGATCAACAGATGCGGGCTACGTTCGAAATCGACTGCGACCGGGTGAAGTCGACGTTCCTCGATGCCCAGTAGGATTTCTGGCCCGAGTTCGTCACTCGCTAACAGGTCCTCGTAGTCCACCCGAGCGGGCAGCAGCGGTATCGGAGGAGCGACCAACCCGCCATCCCGCCGCACTGCGACATCATCTCCGGGCCACGCGATCAGCATGTGCAGCCCGCCGCGAGAAAGGCCGCGCCCCGGCCGGTCGTGAGGCACCTGCTGGGCTCGCTTCCGGTCCACGTCGGAATCGGCGGGATCGCCCAGTCGCAACTCGATACGGGTGCCGAGCTGGTCCTTCAACGACGGCCTGATCTCGGCCCACCGCGACGCGGACACCACCACATGCATCCCAAACGAAAGCCCTTGGACCGCAAGGGCGGTGATCGACTCTTCCAGACCGTCGAATTCACGGCACAGACTCCCCCAGCCGTCGACGACCAGGAAGATATGACTCCATCCAGCGACGCCGTGCCCGCGCAGGCGCTCCTCTCGCGATCGCAGCACCGAGTGCAATTCGGCCACCATGCGCCCGACCAGCCTCGGCTCGGCTCGGCCGGCGACATCGCCCACGTGCGGCAAGGTGCGCAATGTGGCGAGGGTTCCACCGCCGAAGTCCAGGCAATAGAACTGCACCTGCCCCGCGTCGTGAGTGGCCGCGAGCGCCGTGATCAGCGTCCGCAACGCCGTCGATTTGCCCGATTGCGGTGCGCCCACTATCGCGACATTGCCTGCGGCCCCCGATAAGTCGGCCATCAGCGGGGTTCGGCACTGCTCGAAGGGATTGTCGACGACGCCGATCGGTACGCGCAGTATGTCCAGCCCGGAGCCCGCCTCGGACAGCACGCCGCTCAGTTCCCTCGTCGCCTCCAGTGGCGGCAGCCAAACCTGGTGTGCGGACGGTCCGTGGCCGGCCAGCCGGTCCAGCACCGCCTGCAAAACGGTACGTGCCGGTTCCCCGCTCGGCCGCATCGCGCCGGTCGCCGGGCCCGCTCCTCTGGGCGCTGCGGTGAAGAACTGTACCGATGGTGAGTCGGCGCGCATCGGCATCGTCTCCGGCTCAATCGGATTTGAGACGTATGCGGCCTGAAAGCGGACCAATTCGCCCGTCGCCGACTGCAGCAGGCCCGCGCCCGGGCTATTGGGCAGCTGATAGGCATCCAGTGTCCCCAATGCGGTCCGTGAATCGCTGGCGGACAGCGTCTTCAGGCACAGCCGATACGACAAGTGGGCCTCCAGCCCGCGCAGCCGGCCCTCGTCGAGCCGTTGACTGGCGAGCAGCAGATGTATGCCCAGGGAACGGCCGAGCCGGCCGATGGCCACGAACATGTCGGCGAAATCGGGATGCTGGCTGAGCAGTTCGGAGAACTCGTCGACAATGATGAACAGCGTCGGCAGCGGCGCTAACCGTGTGCCGGCGCGGCGCGCCTGCTCGTATGCCGCGACACTGACGAAATTGCCTGCCGCGCGAAGCACATGCTGGCGACGGTTCAGCTCACCGGCCAACGCGTCGCGCATCCGCGCAACGAGGTGTGCTTCCTCGGCGAGGTTGGTGATCACCGCGGCCACATGAGGCGCCCGGACCATGTCGAGAAACGTTGCGCCGCCTTTGAAATCGACCAGCAACAGGTTGAGCGCCGCCGGCGAGTTGCGTGCCATCATGCCCAGTGCGATCGTGCGCAGGAGCTCCGATTTACCCGAGCCAGTGGCTCCCACGCAGAGTCCGTGCGGCCCCATCCCGTGCTCGGCGGGCTCCTTGAGGTCGAGCTCCACCGGCATCCCGTCCGTCGTGTTTCCGATCGCGACGCGGAACCGATCACGGCGATCCTGGCTGCGCCACAACATGATCGGGTCGAAGGAATCGGCGTCGCCGATGCCGACCAGATCCAGCCAGCCGGCACCGCGGCCACGGCGGGATGCTTCGCCCACTCGGTAGGCCGCGAGCCGGCGGGCGCATATCACCGCGTCCAACGGCGTCATCTGGTCGGGACGCGTCAACACCTCCGCTTCGCCACCATGGCTGACCACCATCGGCACTGCGTCGCCGGTACTGCCCACAGCGATGACGCATGCGCCGGGGATGGAGCAGCCGACGGCGGGCTCGTCTGAGTCGCAGAGCACGACCACACGCGGTGGTGCGGCAACATCGGTGAGTGCCATGTGAACTTCCGCCAGCGTCGAGTACACCATGCGGGCTGAGCCGATGGCGTCGACGGTGTTCGGATGTTGGTTGTGCGGCAACCACTTCAGCCACTCCCACTCGGCGTGCCGCGGCTCGCCGATGGCACCGGCAATC
The DNA here is from genome assembly GCF_001665395.1 of Mycobacterium sp. 1164966.3. Taxonomy (GTDB): domain Bacteria; phylum Actinomycetota; class Actinomycetes; order Mycobacteriales; family Mycobacteriaceae; genus Mycobacterium. Next base: position 54,712 of record NZ_LZSG01000039.1, on the reverse strand, counting down.
AGCAACTGGTCCGGCGGGTGCAGCACGGCCAGTTGGCAGACCACGGCACGTATCAACGCCCGCACCCCGGCCGAATCGCCGTCGACCACCACGGTCTCACCGACGAGCAACGCGATCGTGACGGGTAGGTCCGCGACCGTCGAATGCGCCTGCAGGAACCGGCACAGCGCGGTAGTGGTGACCGGGTCCGACCGTTGCCCGGGCCGCGGCTCCGGCGCAATCAAACGGCTAGCGAGCGGGCGTTCTCCCAGGCCGAAGCGGGTCACACAGAAGTCGGGATCGTCGGCTCGCCGCTCCCACATCCGTGGTCCGCCGATCAGCGTCCACAACGTATCCGGGTCGGGATGGTCGCGGCGCAACGAACACTGTTGTGCTGCGCCAATTGCGGTAACGGTTCGGCGCAGGCCGCTCAGGTAGCCGAGATAGTCGACGCGGTCAGCCGCGATTTTCGCGCCTTGCCCGCCGCCACGTCCCGTCAGCGCCGACACCACCACCGACATCAGCATCACCACCGGTAGAGCCAAGAACGTGGGGTTGCGGCTGATCGCCGAGCCCGAGAAGAAGGCCGCCGCCATTACCCCGAGGCTCGCAACGGACGTCAGTGCCGGCAGCAGGCGCACCAACACGCCCGACGCTGTCGGGTGCGGTACCTCGGGCGGTGCTGCGACCGCGATGTCGGCTTCACCGACTACGAGCGGCGGACGCCGCGTAATGGACGCGAAAGTTGTTGTCATGAGAGCCTTTCCTGACAGCGTGCCGACGCTAGGTGGTGTCAAAGACCGATCGCAAGTCACCTGTGGATCGACAGATACCGCGGGACCGCAATCCCGGTAGCGTGCCGATGCGGCACCGCCACTGCGAGCCTGCGAGGGGCCAATGTTCTCTGCATCCGATCCTGGGCTGCGCCGGGTCTGCGTTCATGCCGGCGAGTCTGTCGTCGACTTGGCGCTGCCCGCCGCGGTGCCGGTCGCCACCCTGATCCCGTCTATCATCGACATCCTGGACAGCCGCAGCGCCAATCCTTTCCCGACGGGCAAAGCTGCGCGGTACCAATTGTGCCGCCCCGGCTCCTCCCCGCTTCCGTCGTCGACGACGTTGGCGCAAAACGGTATCCGCGACGGCGCCGCGCTGGTGTTGTATCCGGCCGCCGTGGACATTTCCGCGCCGGTTTGCGACGACCCGGCCGAAGCGGTGTCCGAGGCGCTGGAAATGGCCGACCCGGGCTGGAACCGGCAACGGGCGCAGCTAGCCGGTGCCACTGCCGCCGGCTGCATCACCGCGGTGGGATGCCTTGTTCTTGCCCGTAACTCCCTGTATCACAACGTATCTGGCGCGCCGGCAGTTCTGGCGCTGGCCTGCTTGGCCGCACTTGCGGGCGCCGCGCTAGCGCATCGCGGCTATCGGGATCCGGCCGCGGCTCTCACGCTCAGCGTCATCGCCATCGCTTTCGCGGCGGTTGCCGGCCTGATGTCGATTCCCGGTCCTCCAGGTGCCGCCCATGTGCTGCTGGCCGCGATGACGGCGGTTGTCGCATCCGTGTTGGCGATGCGCGTAACCGGCTGCGGCGCAATCACATTGACCGCACTGTCGTGTTTCGCGATCGTCGTCGCCGCGGCCGCGCTGGCGGCTGTACTTACCACAGCTCCGTTGCACGTCATCGGATCGGTATCCGCGCTGGTGTCGCTGGGTCTGCTGGAGGCATCCGCGCGGCTGTCCCTGACATTAGCGGGACTGTCCCCGCGTCTGACAGTCGATCAGGCCGAGCCCGCTGCCGATTGCCCGAGCTCCAAAGCCATCCGCGCGGACGCCTGGTTGACCAGCCTGTCGGCGGCATTCTCGGCGTCGGCCGCGACCGGCGCCATCGTCACCACGCTCGCCGGCCGAGGAGCAACGCGCGTTAGCTGCATCGCACTGGCCGCTCTCACCGGTGCAGCGCTGTTGCTGCGCATCAACGACGGGAGAAATGTGATCGTGTATGTTGTAAGCGGAATCGCCACGGCAGGAACAACATTCGCGATTGTCGCGGTCAGCTTGCCGACGTGCGGAGCATGGATTGCCGGGATGACCGCGTTGGCGGCTGCCGCCGCGATCTACCTCGGTTTCGTGGCTCCCGCGAAACCGCTCGCGCCCGTCGCGCGACGACGCATCGAGGTGCTGGAATGTCTGGTGCTGGTAGCGATGGTGCCGTTGACCTGCTGGGTATGTGGCCTCTACAGCGCCGTTCGCAGCATGGACCTGAGGTGATGCGTGCCGCACGCCTGCCGGCGATAACAGCGCTTCTTTTGCTGTGCGTGGCGCCCACGGCGCAAGCGGTTACACCGCCGCCGGTCGATGACAAGTGGTTGCCGCAACCGGCATTCCCTGCGCCGCCGCAGCCGACCGTGCAGTTGGAGATATGCGCGGTGCCGCCGGCCGACGATGGTCCGGACCGGTCACCACGCGACGCCGCCGCACCCACGCCGCAGTTCGCAGACCTCAACCTGCCGGCGGTCTGGCAACTCACTCGCGGTGCGGGACAACGGGTCGCGGTCATCGACACCGGCGTGGCCCGGCACCGGCGGTTGCCCAAAGTGGTGGCCGGGGGCGACTACGTCTTCACCGGCGACGGCACCCAGGATTGCGACGCACACGGGACGCTGGTAGCCGGGATTATCGCTGCCACAACCGATTTCAAATCAGACGGCTCGAGCGGCGTGGCTCCCGATGCCACGTTGATCAGCATCCGGCAGTCCAGCGCCAAGTTCGGTGCTGTGGCCAACCGGTCGAGTCGCGGGTTTGGTGACGTCGACACGATGGCGAGGGCCGTCCGGACGGCCGCCGACCTCGGCGCGTCGGTGATCAACATCTCCTCGGTTGCCTGCGTCGCCGCCGCATCGGCTCTCGACGACCGCGCGCTCGGGGCCGCGCTGGCCTACGCGGTCGACGTCAAGAACGCCGTCGTCGTCGCCGCGGCCGGCAACACCGGCGGCGCCGCGCAGTGTCCGACTCAGCGGCCCGATGCGACGTGGGAAACCGTCACGGTTGCGGTCAGCCCGGCCTGGTACGACGACTACGTGTTGACCGTCGGTTCGGTGAACGCTGACGGCGCGCCGTCGGCGTTCAGTCTCGCCGGACCGTGGGTGGACGTGGCCGCGATCGGCGAGCAGGTGACCCCGCTGGGTTCGGCGCCACTGTCCGGCACCAGTTACGCGGCGCCGGTGGTCAGCGGGTTGGCCGCGCTGATCCGGGCCCGATTTCCAGCGCTCACCGCGCGGCAGGTGATGCGACGTATCGAATCCACTGCGCACCACCCGCCCGGCGGATGGGACCCACTTGTCGGCAACGGCACGATCGATGCTCTGGCCGCGGTCAGCAGCGATCCGGTCCCGCCACCCACCACCGCCAGGGCCCAACCGGTGCCGGTAGTCGTGCCGCCGCCTCCCCGGCCGCCGGATCGTCGCGCGCGAGACACCGCCCTGCACGGCACGGTGATATGCCTGATTGTGCTGACGGCGGCGCTGGCCGCAGGCGCCGCATCGCGCCGGCTACGGCGATCCCGCAGCCAGGATGTCGCGGGCCACTGACGCGTCCTGCCGGCTCAATTCCGGCCCCGACGGCAACGCCGCCAGCACCGGCCACGGCGCCGGTGTCGCCGCCTCCGTCAAGCCCAGGTCGCTGGCTGCGTCGTCGTCGTGGATGGCAAACCGCACGCCGGTATCGGTGACGAGGTATCGCCTGCCCGCCCGCACGTAGGCGCTGCGGCCCGGCGGCAGGTAAACCGCATCCAGCGCGGGGCCGTTGCCGTCGGCTTGCGAGAGTCGCACCGGCGATTGCCCCGCTGGAACCGGCAAGCCACTGCCGACGAGGAATCCGATGTCGGCACGCCCGGCCGGTCCGGGAGCCCAGGTCGCGCACAAGGTGTTCCCGGCATCCACCGGGGTCGGCGCCCGGTCGGGAAAGCTGGCGACGGGCAGCGTGTTCACTATCGGGGCGGCGCGAATCACATCCGGCGCCACCGAGATGACGTGGGCGGCGCCACGCGAGTCGATGAACCGCAGTAGATCGGCGGTGAGCGGGCCGATTCGCTGCGCTCCAGTGACCAAGACCACGTAGTATTCCTCGCCGTCGCCGCGGGTGATGCGCAGGACGCTGCCGACCGGAAATCCGGCGAGGCTGCCCGGGGCCCGGCCGCCCGCGCCGCGGATGACAGGGGCCGTTATCGGCGGTGCCTCCGGTACGGCGCCCAGCAACGACGGTGCGACCCTGACGGGCACCCGGCCGTCCAATCGCAACGCATGCACGATCGCGGGGTCGGCAAGATCCACCGCGGCCCGTCGTCCGTCGTAGAACAGATACGCCGGCGAACCCGAGGCTGGTGCGAGCAGGAGGGCCTGCCCGGGTGCCAGACGGCGCAAGGATGCTCCCGCAGCGGGCCCGACGACTACGGTCGTCGCCGCGCCGCTATCGGTGTCACAGATCGTCCAAGCAGATTCGGCGGCGGCCAGCGGCCGGCCGAGGAATTGAGGTGCACCCGGAATCCCCAGCAGCGGACCACGTTTGGTGCGGCTCAGCTCGGACTCACGTATCGGTTGCGGGTTCGCGTCAGCCGCCGCGATCAATCGCGCCGAAGCCAGATTCAGCACCGGATGCCAGGTGTCGCCCACCCGCACGTACAGCGCTCCGGACTCCTGGCCCATCACAATCTGCGCTCGATCGAGCGCCGGCTGCGGCCGCACCAAGGAAAGTAACCCGCATCCGGCCAGCCCGGCGAACGTCAGCACACACCCGAGCGCCAACGCCGCCGCGCGCGTGCGCAGCGGGTCGCCGACCGTGCCGAGGTCTCTGCGCAGCAATGCGCACTCGAGTCGGCGCAGCAGAAATCGGTGAGCGCTGACATGCAGCCTTGTCATCGGTGGACGCGGCACTGATCCCCCAGAGAATCGGGTCGGCTCGAATTGTCTGGGCCAAAAATAGGCTTCACGCCTGTCGCAAGCTGACCATTCTGCACAGCCGTTACACCGCCGCGGACGGTTCCTGTCGCCTGTTGCGGTTAAAATTTCGGCGTGCAAATCAACCGCATGGGTCGCCGGGCCAGCTCGGGCGCTGCCGCCCTGGCCGCCACCACCGTCCTGCTGGTCACTGCGAGCGGTATTCGCGACGCCCTTCCAACGGCGTCAGCCGCTGACTGCACGGATGCCGAGGTCGTCTTCGCGCGCGGTACCAGCGAGCCACCCGGCGTCGGCCGGGTAGGCCAGGCCTTCATCGACTCCCTGCGCCAGCAGACGCCCGGCATGAACATCGGGGTCTATGCGGTGAATTACCCCGCCAGTCGCCTCCAGCTGCACGGCGGCGACGGCGCCAACGACGTCGTCTCCCACGTCAAGTCCATGGCCTCGTCGTGCCCCGCCACCAAGATCGTGCTGGGCGGCTATTCCCAGGGCGCCGATGTGATCGACATCGTCAGTGGCGTGCCGATCGGCGGCCTCAATTTCGGCAGCCCACTGCCGCCTGAGTATGCCGACAACGTCGCGGCGGTTGCGGTCTTCGGCAACGTCGCCAACCGCGCAGGCGGGTCACTGACCAGCCAGAGCGCGATGTTCGGATCCAAGGCGGTCGACTTGTGCAACCCCAGCGACCCGATCTGCCACGCGGGTCCAGGAAACGAGTGGAGCGGGCACACCGAGGGCTACGTTCCCGTCTACACCACCCAGGCAGCGACCTTCGTCGCGTCCAAGCTGTTGGCCTCCCGCGGCCAGCAGGTGCCCGGGTTCGGTTCTCAGCCGCCGGGCCTCTACCCGCAGGCTCCCGGTCCCGTCGCGCCCGGACCCGTCGCGCCCGGGCCCGTCGCACCTGATGCCGCGCACGGCTCCGTCGTGGGCGCCCCGGGGGCCGGCGTGCAGGCCCACTGAGCAACCGCCGCCAAAAGGCATAGCTAATACAAATCTTTCTGGTCTTCGCACCCTCGTACTATCGGATCATGAGGCTTCGCCGCCTCACGGCCGTCGCACTACTCGCGCCGACGTTGGGGATCGTTCCGCCATCCGCGGTCGCGGCGGCGTGCCCGGATGCTGAGGTGGTTTTCGCACGCGGCCGAGAGGAACCACCCGGCGTCGGCGCAGTCGGCGATGCATTTGTCAACTCTCTGCGCGGCAAGACACGCATGTCGGTCGGCGTGTACGGGGTCAACTACCCCGCCAACATAACCACCATCAGCGGCGCCAACGACTTGAGCGGTCACGTTCAGTTCATGGCCAGAAATTGCCCGAACACCCGCGAGGTGCTCGGCGGCTATTCACTTGGCGCTGAGGTGGTCGACCGCGCGACTTGGGGCGGGCTGCCGCCGAACAATGTCGCGGCGGTCGCCTTGTTCGGTAATGGCACCCGCCGGCTCGCGCCCGCGTTTGCCGGTAAGACGATCGATCAATGCGCGGCGGGCGATCCCATCTGTGGGAGAGGCACGAACTGGCCGTCGCACCTGCAGCCCTCATACATCAACTCCGGGCTGGTGGATCAGGCCGCCGCCTTCGCCGCAGGCAGGCTCTAGGCCCAAAGCGCTATCGCCGGTGCTATCGCATTGCGAAAGCACCGGCCGAAGATCGCAGGGACTCCTGTGGCCGATGTGACTCGCGTGCCGCGCCGCACTTGCGATCGCCGCCAAGCCAATTCGCGGCGACCCGCTGCGCCCGGCTCCGCCGCGCTTGCGATCGCTAAGCCAATTCGCGGCGACCCGCTGCGCCCGGCTCCGCCGCGCTTGCGATCGCCGCTAACCCAATTCGCGGCGACCCGCTGCGCCCGGCTCCGCCGCGCTTGCGATCGCCGCTAGCGCGTCCGCAGATCCCGGGTGATCAGATTGCGTGACTCGAGCTCGTCATCGGGCGGATAGTCCACCCCGACGAGCGTCAAACCATGCGCCGGAGCAGCCACGAAATCACTGGATCGGCCTGTCGCGCTCAGCAACTCGCGACACCAACCGACGCTGCGCCGGTGCTCGCCGACCGCGAGCAGCGCCCCGACCAACGATCGCACCATCGACCAGCAGAATGCGTCGGCCGTGACGCACGCTGTGATCAAGTCGCCGTCGCGCGACCAGTCGAACCGCTGCAACTCCCGAATCGTCGTAGCGCCGGCGCGATGCCGGCAAAAAGCCGCAAAGTCGTGCAGTCCCAACAGTTCTCGTGATGCGGAGTTCATCGCGGTCACGTCGAGGGCGCGTGGCCACGCGGTGACGTAGCGCGCCTGCAGCGGTTGCACCCCGTAGCATGCCGTCGACAATTTGTAGCTGTAGTGTCGCCGCAGCGCCGAGAACCGCGCATCGAAACCCGCTGGCGCGCGGGCAATTCCAAGGACCCGGACGTCGGCGGGCAGAAACCTGCCGAGGCGCCGCAACAGCGATGAGAATTCTCGACTGTCCCGGTCGGGCGAGCGCGGGTACGCGTTGGGCACGGCCTCCGCCCGAACATCCATGTGGGCCACCTGCCCGGTGGCATGAACGCCCGTGTCGGTGCGCCCGGCGGCGCGCAGGCGCACCGGAGTACGGAAGACGGTCGTCAGCGCCTCGTCGAGAACACCGGCGACCGTCCGCTGCCCCGGCTGCGCTGCCCAGCCGGCGAAATCGGTTCCGTCGTAGGCAATGTCGAGCCGAAGACGGACGTCCTCGCTAATTCTCAGTGGCCTCTTCGGGTTCCTCGACACTCGCCTGCGGAGCCGCGGCCGCCGCCTCTGGTGCCGCCGAAGTCTCCTCCGCCGGAGCAACTTCTTCGACGACCTCGTCGGCGGTCGGGCCCTCGGTGGCTTCCGGCTCGACCGCCGCTTGCGGCGCCGCCGCGGCCGCGACAGGTGCGGACTTCTTCGAAGCCTGCACCCGGCGCGCGCGATCGGCCTCTGCGGTCACCGTCTTCTCCCGCACCAGCTCAATCACCGCCATGGGAGCGTTATCACCCTTGCGCGGCTCGACCTTGATGATGCGGGTGTAGCCTCCGTCGCGGTCCTTGAAGAAGGGCCCGATCTCGGCGAACAACGTGTGCACCACATCCTTGTCGCGGATCTTCTTGAGTACCTCGCGGCGATTGTGCAAGGTGCCCTTCTTGGCGTGCGTGATCAGCTTTTCGGCATACGGACGCAGCGCACGTGCCTTGGGCTCGGTGGTCTTGATCCGGCCGTGCTCGAACAACGACGTAGCCAGGTTGGCCAGAATCGCCCTCTGGTGCGAAGACGACCCGCCGAGGCGAGGCCCCTTGGTGGGCTTAGGCATTGCGACTTCTCCTCAATGAGGCCGATCCCCGTATCAGGTAGGACCGGGACGGAATTCCTTAGAGCTGTTCGGTTTCGGCGTAGTCCTGGTCGTCGTAGGCACCCTCGGTGGACCACGTGCCGGTGGCGACGTCGTAGCCGGCGACCTCCGACGGATCGAAGCTCGGCGGGCTGTCCTTCAGAGACAGGCCGAGCTGGTGCAGCTTGACCTTCACCTCGTCGATGGACTTCTGACCGAAGTTGCGGATGTCGAGCAGGTCGGACTCGGTGCGCGAAACCAGCTCGCCCACGGTGTGCACACCCTCGCGCTTGAGGCAGTTGTAGGAGCGCACGGTCAGGTCCAGGTCGTCGATCGGCAGCGCGAACGAGGCGATGTGGTCGGCCTCGGCTGGCGACGGCCCGATCTCGATGCCTTCGGCCTCGACGTTGAGTTCGCGTGCCAGGCCGAACAATTCGACCAGCGTCTTACCCGCCGAAGCCAGCGCGTCGCGCGGCGTGATCGAGCTCTTGGTCTCGACGTCGAGGATCAGCTTGTCGAAGTCGGTGCGCTGCTCCACCCGGGTGGCGTCCACTTTGTACGTCACCTTGAGCACCGGCGAGTAGATGGAATCGACTGGAATGCGGCCGATTTCGGCACCCGAAGCCCGGTTCTGCACCGCCGGGACGTAGCCGCGACCACGTTCGACGACGAGCTCGACTTCCAGCTTGCCCTTGTCGTTCAGGGTGGCGATGTGCATGGCCGGGTTGTGCACGGTGACACCGGCCGGCGGCACGATGTCACCCGCGGTGACCTCGCCCGGACCCTGCTTGCGCAGGTACATCGTCACCGGCTCGTCTTCTTCCGAGGACACGACCAGGCCCTTGAGGTTCAAGATGATGTCGGTGACATCTTCTTTGACACCTGGCACGGTGGTGAACTCGTGCAGCACGCTGTCGATGCGGATGCTGGTGACCGCCGCGCCGGGTATCGACGACAGCAGCGTGCGACGCAGTGAATTGCCCAGGGTGTAGCCAAATCCGGGCTCCAGCGGCTCGATGACGAACTGGGACCGGTTGTCGGTGAGGATTTCCTCGGACAGGGTGGGGCGCTGTGAGATCAGCATTCTTTTCTTCTTCTCCTTCTCGGCACCCGCTATTTGATGCCGTCAAGACCTGCACCGACGGTGCAGGAAACTTACTTCGAGTAGTACTCGACGATCAGCTGTTCGGTGAGTGGCACGTCGATCTGCGCGCGGTCGGGCAGCTGGTGGATCAGGATGCGCTGGCGCTCCCCGACCACTTGCAGCCAGCTCGGGATCGGGCGGTCGCCCGCCGTCTCCCGCGCGATCTGGAACGGCACGGTGTTCAGCGACTTGTCCCGGACGTCGATGATGTCGTACTGCGACACCCGGTAGCTGGGGACGTCGACGCGCACACCATTGACGCTGAAGTGGCCGTGAGTCACGAGCTGACGCGCCATCCGCCGGGTCCGGGCCAGTCCGGCGCGGTAGACGACGTTGTCGAGCCGGCTTTCCAGGATCCTGAGCAGTTCCTCACCGGTCTTGCCGGGCTGCCGAACGGCCTCTTCGTAGTAGCGGCGGAACTGCTTTTCCATCACGCCGTAGGTGAAGCGGGCCTTCTGCTTCTCCTGCAACTGCAGCAGGTATTCGCTCTCCTTGATCCGAGCGCGGCCGTGCTGGCCGGGCGGGTAGGGACGCTTCTCGAACGCCTGGTCGCCGCCGACGAGGTCGGTGCGCAGCCGGCGCGATTTGCGAGTGACGGGTCCGGTGTAACGAGCCATTTCTTTTCCTAGACCCTTCTGCGCTTGGGCGGGCGAACGCCGTTGTGCGGCTGGGGGGTGACATCGGAGATCGCGCCGACCTCGAGGCCCGCCGCCTGCAGCGACCGGATCGCGGTCTCGCGGCCGGAGCCCGGGCCCTTCACGAACACGTCGACCTTGCGCACGCCGTGCTCCTGTGCCTTGCGCGCCGCGTTCTCGGCCGCCAGCTGAGCGGCGAAGGGTGTCGATTTCCGCGATCCCTTGAAGCCGACGTGACCCGACGAGGCCCAGGCGATGACATTGCCCTGCGGGTCGGTGATCGTCACGATCGTGTTGTTGAAGGTGCTCTTGATGTGGGCGGCGCCGTGCGGGACGTTCTTCTTTTCCCGCCGCCGGGTCTTCTGTCCCTTTTTGGCAGCTGCTGCTTTCTTTGCGGGTGGCATCGGTTACCTGGCCTTCTTCTTGCCTGCGATGGTGCGCTTGGGACCTTTGCGGGTGCGCGCGTTGGTCTTGGTCCGCTGGCCGCGCACCGGCAGGCCGCGGCGGTGCCGCAGGCCCTGGTAGCAGCCAATCTCGATCTTGCGGCGGATGTCGGCCTGCACCTCGCGACGCAGGTCACCCTCTACCTTCAAATTGGCTTCGATGTAGTCACGCAGGTGGGTCAGCTGGTCATCGGTGAGGTCCCTGGTGCGCAGGTCCTTGTCGATGCCGGTGGCGGCCAGGATTTCGTTGGAGCGGGTCCGGCCGATGCCGAAGATGTAGGTCAGGGCGATCTCCATCCGCTTGTCGCGCGGTAGATCGACGCCGACTAGTCGAGCCATGGTTGGCGTTCCTCTTTCTTGGCGGAGGTCTGGTCCCAGTCCGTTCCCTGCCAAATGAATTTGGGTCGGGGCCCGGCCTCCGTCCGGGCGTGCCAAGCGGCCTATCCGCTTATTGGTACTGGGAGGTCTGCATTCAGTTGTGTCGCTGTTGTCAGCCTTGCCGCTGCTTGTGACGCGGATCCGAGCAGATCACCATGACCCGTCCGTGCCGACGGATCACCCTGCATTTGTCACAGATCGGCTTGACGCTCGGGTTCACCTTCACGGCAGTCTCGGTCCTGTTCTCTGGGCTTGCTGTCTAAATGTCTAGCTGTCGGGGGGCTACTTGTACCGGTACACGATGCGGCCCCGGGACAGGTCGTAGGGCGACAACTCCACCACGACGCGGTCCTCGGGCAGGATGCGGATGTAGTGCTGCCGCATCTTGCCGCTGATATGGGCGAGCACTTTGTGGCCGTTCTCCAGCTCAATGCGAAACATCGCATTGGGCAGAGGCTCGACCACGCGACCCTCGACCTCGATGGCACCGTCCTTCTTGGCCATTACTTTTCGGCGATCCTTCTCTATCCCTCGTCAATGCACCTGATTCGGCGCAGCATGTGTCCGGACTACTAAAACGTGAACCTGTGGTGGAAATTCCGCGAAGTGCTCCGAGAAATTTCAGAACTGGGCACGCCAAGAGCCGGCACAGGACGCCGTACCGTCGTCCCACCTTACCCGCATCGACGTAGTCGGCGCAAAACCGCGCCCGCGCCCGTCGTGCGGGCTCATTTCTGCGGCAGTGCGTAGACCTTGTTGTTGTTGCCCGCGACGTAGACCGTGCCGTTGTTGGCGACGGCCAGGCCCCACGGATAGTCGAGGCCGCAGAACCCCAGCACGGCTTGCTGGCTCGAGCCCGCGGGAAGTTTCAGCACGCTGTTGTCCCCTCTGTCGGTGACGTACACGGAGCTGTCGCCGTCCACCGTCAGTCCGCCGGGGTCGGAGAGGCCGGCGAAGGGCACCTTGTCTTGTTGGTTCGTACGGGGATCCAAAACCAGCACAATTTTGTTGCCGCCATCGGCGACATAGATCTTTCCGTCTTTGCCCACCACCAAACCGGTTGGAGAATTAAGACCCGTGAACGGGATCTCCCGTTGCGCACCCGAGCCGCGGTCGAGGGCGAACACCTTGTTTTTGACCGTGTCGGTGACGTAGACGGTGCCGGCGCTGTCAACGGCAAGTCCTGTCGGCCTTTCCAGGCCGGTGAACTGGAGTTGGCTCAGCTTCCTCGTGCCCGCGTCGACCTTGACCACGCGCTTGTTGCCGGCATCGTTCACGTAGATATTGCCGCTGCTGTCAGCCGTCACACCGGTCGGGAAATTGAGCCCCTGAAGACCCATTTGGTGGACTTGCCCGTTCGCGGGTAGCTCAAATACGTCGTTGTGCAGTGTGTCGGCAACGTAAACCGTGCCGCCACTGTCAACCGACAATCCTTGCAAACGGAGGCCGGTGAAGGGCAGCGTCGTCTGCTTGCAATTTGCGGGTCCTGAGCCGTTGTGGCCTATGAATGCCATGGCGCCGACGACAGCAGCGACGGTGAGCACGGCCACCCCGGCCATGATGCCGGCCTTGCCGCGCCACCACGGCCGCGCCGGCGACGGCGGATGCGACGGAGGCGTTGGCTGGGGGGCAGGCGGCGCCGGCGGCGGGCTGGCCGGCGGTTGGATGATCACCTGCTCGCGCCGGACGGGCGTGTTCGGATTCAGTGCTGGTTTGCGGAGGGTTTCTGGGCCCGTCTCGGTCTGCGGTGCTGGGACCGGCCTACGGCCATAGTCAGCGCGGGGCCGCGGCATGGGCGGCTGCGGCCCGGGCCGCAGCGGCCGAACCGGGGGCCGCGGCGCCGGCGGCCGCGGCACGGGCACAGGTGCGGTGATGGCTTGGCGGGCGGCTCGCGCAAGCTCCACCGCGGTGCTGTAGCGATCGGCCGGGTTCTTCGCCATGCCCTTGGCGATTACGCCGTCCAGGGTCCGGGGCAGCCCGGGGTTGGTGTTCGACGGCCGCGGCGGCGGCGTGACGAGGTGGTTGCCGATCTGCTGTTCCAGGCTGTCGCCGCGGAACGCATGCTCTGCGGTCAAGCACTCGTAGAGCACACAGGCCAAGGCGTAGATGTCCGATCGGGCGTCGATCGGAGGAGCGCCCGGTTCCTGGGCTTTGAACCGTTCCGGGGCCATGTAGTGAAAGGTGCCGATCACGTCGCCGACGGTGGTCAATCCCCGCTCACCCACCGCCAGCGCGATTCCGAAATCGATCAGGTACGCGTCCCCGTTGTCGTCGTCAATGAGGATGTTGGACGGCTTGACGTCCCGGTGTAACAGCCCGACTTTGTGCGCGGCGTTCAACGCCTTGGCGATCTGCTCGATGATGCTCACCGCCCGGGCCGGCGGCAGCGGACCGCGATCGAGGATCGACTGTAGGTCTCGGCCGTCGATCAGCTGCATTTCCACGAACAGCCGTCCGTCGATTTCGCCGTGGGTGTGAATCGGGACGATGTGTGGACTTCTCAATCGCGCGGCGGCATGCGCCTCGCGACGGAACCGCTTCTGAAAGGTTTCGTCTTGGGAAATCTCGGCAGGCAGGATCTTGATAGCCACGATCCGGTCGATGGCGGTGTCATGGGCCCGCCATACCTCGCCCATACCGCCGCGGCCCAGCAACTCGATCAGCTGGTAATGTCCGAACGAAGTTCCCTGCAACGAGCCTCCCACAGCAACTGCTCAGCACCCTAGCGCGCCACCAACAATGGTGGCAGGTATTTCCGTGCGCTGCGGTGCGGCGTGGAGCCCGGCCAGACACTGCACGGGTGGACCTGTCACCCGATCGTGCGCCCCGCCCACGAGGCGACCTTCCCGCAGAAGGGACATAAGTAGACGATACCAATTCGGGTATGCGCACGATGATTTCACGGGCTATCCCGCCGTGTTTGAGTTCGTACAACGGTGCCAATTCGTCAAATTTGCTGCCCGCTATCACAAAAGGGCAATCACCGACTGGTCAGCCCATTCCAGCACGCCAATTTCTTTCAGCTAACTCAACATTAGTGAACTCGATTCGCACAAGACGATCGGCCACCGCGCCGCGACATGCTGGCCACTCGTCGGGTGTGAGCCGGAATAGGACGGGCCAGGCTACGGGTTGGAGCAACCATGACCGATGCGAATGCGACTGCACCAACCAGCAAACCGAGCAGCAAACCCGATCTCGGCCGGTTCGGATCCTTCGGACGCGGCGTGACACCACAACAAGCCAAAGAAATCGAGGCCCTGGGCTACGGCGCCGTCTGGGTGGGCGGTTCACCGCCGGCGGAGCTCGCCTGGGTGGAACCGATACTCGAGGCGACCACCACGCTGCAGGTGGCCACCGGCATCGTCAACATCTGGACGGCCGCCGCCAAGCCCGTCGCCGACTCCTTCCACCGGATCGATAAGGCCTACCCGGGCCGCTTCCTGCTCGGGATCGGCGTCGGCCATCGCGAGGCGATCAGCGAGTACCGCAAGCCGTATGACGCGCTGAGCGAGTACCTCGATCGGCTCGACGACTACGGCGTGCCTGCCCACCGTCGCGTGGTCGCGGCGCTCGGCCCGCGGGTTCTCCAGCTCTCCGCGCAACGCAGCGCCGGCGCGCATCCGTACCTGACCACGCCGGAGCACACTGCGCAGGCCCGCGAGCTGATCGGTCCGTCGGCGTTTCTGGCACCGGAGCACAAGGTCGTCCTGACGACGGACGCCGACAAAGCGCGCGCGGTGGGCCGCAAGGCGCTGGACATGTATCTCAACCTGACCAATTACCTCAACAGCTGGAAACGGCTTGGGTTCACCGACGACGATGTCGCCCGGCCGGGCAGCGATCGCCTGGTCGACGCGGTGGTCGCCTACGGCACGCCCGATGCGATCGCGGCCCGCTTGAAAGAGCATCTGGATGCTGGTGCCGACCATGTGCCCGTCCAGGTCCTCACCAAGAGCGAGGATCTGGTTCCCGCGCTGGCCGAACTGGCCGGGCCGCTGGGTCTGAATTCCTGAGGCGTTATCCCGGTTCGGTTAGGGTCGTGATCATGCGGCTGCTGGTCACCGGTGGCGCCGGCTTCATCGGCGCGAATTTCGTGCACAGCACCGTCCGCGAGCGTCCCGACGCAGAGGTGACGGTGCTGGACGCGATGACCTACGCCGGCAGGCGGCAGTCGCTGGCCGGCGTCGACAATGCCATCAGGCTGGTCGAGGGTGATATCACCGATGCCGAGCTGGTTTACCGGTTGGTCGCCGAGTCCGACGCGGTAGTGCATTTCGCCGCCGAAACCCACGTCGACAACGCGTTGGATGATCCCGAACCCTTCCTGCACACCAACGTGATCGGGACGTTCGCGATCCTGGAAGCGGTGCGACGCCACGGCGTGCGGCTACACCACGTCTCGACCGACGAGGTCTACGGCGACCTCGAGCTCGACGATCCGCGGCGGTTCACCGAAGCCACGCCTTACAACCCGTCGAGTCCGTACTCCGCCACCAAGGCAGCCGCCGACATGCTGGTCCGGGCCTGGGTGCGGTCGTACGGGGTGCGTGCGACCATTTCCAATTGCTCCAACAATTACGGCCCCTACCAACACGTCGAGAAGTTCATCCCGCGCCAAATCACCAACGTGCTCACCGGGCGGCGGCCCAAGCTTTACGGCACCGGCGCCAACGTCCGCGACTGGATTCACGTCGACGATCACAACGACGCGGTGTGGCGAATCCTGGAAAAGGGGCAGCCCGGCCGGACCTACCTGATCAGCGCCGAGGGCGAGCGCGACAACCTGACCGTGCTACGCACGTTGTTGAAGATGATGGGCTGCGATCCCAACGACTTCGACCACGTCACCGACCGAGTCGGTCACGATCTGCGCTACGCCATCGATCCGACGGCGCTGTATGACGAATTGTGCTGGGCCCCAAAGCACACCGACTTCGACGAGGGTTTGCGCGCGACCATCGAGTGGTATCGCGCCAACGAATCCTGGTGGCGTCCGCTGAAGGACGCGGCGGAGTCCCGGTACGAAGAGCGCGGCCAGTAGATGGACGTCCGCGAACTCGACGTCCCGGGCGCGTGGGAGATCACCCCCGCCCTGCACGGCGATTCCCGCGGGCTGTTCTTCGAATGGCTCACCGACCGCGAGTTTCGCGCCTTCGCCGGTCACAGCCTGGACGTCCGGCAGGCGAACTGCTCGGTGTCTGCGGCCGGCGTACTGCGTGGGCTGCACTTCGCCCAGTTGCCACCCAGCCAGGCCAAGTACGTGACCTGCGTGTCCGGCTCGGTGTTCGACGTCGTCGTCGATGTCCGTTTGGGCTCACCGACATTCGGGCGCTGGGCCTCGGTCCTGCTCGACGACTCCGACCGCAGGACGATCTACATCTCCGAAGGCCTTGCGCACGGGTTTTTGGCCCTGCAGGACAATTCGACGGTGATGTACCTGTGCTCGACGGAATACAACCCGCAGCGCGAGCACACCATCTGCGCCGCTGATCCCGCCCTGGCGATCGAATGGCCGCTGGTCGGCGGGGTCGCTGCCAGCATGTCGGACCGCGATGCCGCCGCCCCCAGCCTCGAGGAAGTATGCGCGGCCGGCCTCCTGCCGACCTGGGAGGAGACACAGGAGTTCCTCGTCAATCTGCGAGGCGAATAACGGCGCGGCCGTTCACGATTCGTCGGCCCGCGATACACAACACCACCGTCGCCAGTTCGGCACCCAGGCTGAGGGCCGCATACGGCGACGGATCCCAACCTTGTTCGACGAATCCCAGCAGGCCAACGGTCCTCGACATGGCGAACGCCACGACAGAACCGCCGGCCACGGCGGCCGCCGCCCACCGCAGCCAAGAAGGCCCGCCCAGCAGAATCAGCAGGGCCAACGCGAACGAGACACTGGCCTGTGCCAGAAACCCGTCGCCGATGTTCGGGATATGTTGGTAACCATGGCGATAGAGGTGCGCATGGCTGACCGCACTGACGACTAACGACACGGCGATACCCAACCGAACCAACAGATCCTTTGACGTCATTGCAGCGTCGACTCTTTCAGCGCCAATGCACCCTGCCCTCTGGTATATCCGACTTCGCGGATGCCCAGCGCGTCGCGGAGCTTGCCGGCCGGCAAGGTGACCGGTTTGGGCGCCGGCCCGTCACCGGGATGAGGCAGCGGATAAGCCGTCGTCGTTCCGCTGTAGAACGTCACGTTTCCCTCCGTCTTGGAAAACAGTTGGTGGACATGCCCGTTGAGGCAGGTCACTGACGAGAACCGGCGCAGGTGGCTCAGCGCCTGGACGGCGTCGTCAGTGCCCCATCCCCAGTCCGGGTACATCGCGAACAGCGGTATGTGGCTGAACACGATGACGGGAGTGTCACTCGACAGCCGCTCGACGTCCTTGGCGACGAACTCGAGCTGTTCGGTACCGAGGTGGCCGAGCTTCTTCAGGTTCAACGTATTGACCAGTGCGATCACGTGTACGCCTGCGACGTCGAAGCTGTACCACCCATCGCCTCGGCTATTCGCCCCGAAGACGCTTCGATACTTCTGCCCCGCGTCGTCGACCGAGTCGTGCTCACCGGGCACCGTGAACACGTGGGGCGTTTTCAGCCCGCCCATCATCTGTTTCGCCTGGTCGAACTGCTCCGGAGTGGACAGGTGCGTGATGTCACCGGTGTGGATGACGAAATCCGGTGTGTAGCCCAGATTGTTGATCCGATCGATCGCGTGGCCGAATGTGTCGCTGACGTTGGAATTGGCCGGTCCGGTGAATCCGAGATGGCTGTCGCTGACTTGGGCGAACCGCAGGGTGGGTCGGGCGGCGGCGTGTCCGGCGTGTCTGGCCGCACCGGCATGCGAGATGACCTCGCCACCGACGACGGCGAAGCCTCCGGCGGCGCCGAACCATGCGGTGTGCCGGATCAGCTGGCGGCGGCTCATGGTGTTCGGGTCATGTGTCATGACGTAACCACCACGGTGCCGTGCATCATCGGGTGAATCGAGCAGATGTAGTCGAATTTCCCCGGGGCAGCGAAGGTATGCGAGAAGGTGCCGCCCGTGCCCATGCCGGGTGACCGGAACGAACCGTCGCTGGCCGCCACCGTGTGGGGCTCCTCGTCGTGATTGGTCCACGTAACGGTGGTGCCCGCGGCAACCGTCAGGGTGAGCGGTACGAAAGCGAAATCGTCGATGTTGACTTGATTTCCGCTCACCGGCCCCGCCGGTGCCGTGGCCGACATGCTGACCGAGGGCGCGCCGGCACCGGCGCTGGGCCGCGACGTCGAGCACCCCGCCAACACCAAGACGCCCAACGTCAACCACACCAAGTGTTTTCGAATCATGCCAACAGATAGCGCAGCGGGTTACAGTTCGGGACCGGCGGGCCGCATCGAACATGCACTGGCGGCATCGAGCCTGCCCGCAGTTTGACCGCCCTGGATGCAGTTCGGCGCTGCGGAAACCGTCAAGCCCGTTCCGCGGGTGCGAACACTTCGATGATGCCGTTGGCCTCCCGAACCATCAGCGTGGGTAACGGTTTCGGCGCGATCGGCAACTGGTGACTGAGCACCTGACCGCTGGGCGCGAACGACGTGGTATGGCATGGGCAGCGCAGCCGGTCCTCGGGTGCGTCGAACCACAGCCGGCAACCTTGATGGGTACACACTCCCGAGACCGCCTCGACTTTGCCGCCGACCCGGCGGACGAATCCGCTGACCGTGCCGAGATCGAACGGGTGCATCTGCGCGTCGGGCACGTCGGAGCTGGCCGCGACACGCATCCAGCGGCCGTCGTTTGGCGTGAGTTCACCCTGGGCGGAGGGGTTTTCGGTGGTGTGCTCCCCGGTGACGAGCCGATCCACCGAAACCGCGGCCACGGCGGCGGCCGCCGCAGCCGACGTACCGACAATCACCTGGCGACGGGTCGTGCTCTGCTTCGGCGAGGACGGTGACGATGTGCCGGTCATCTGCTCAGCCAGGCGACGATGCAGATCGGCAAGGAATTCTGCGCTGGGGGTGTCACCGCCCGGCCGGGCCGCCCGCAGCTCGATCGCCGTGCGGATCTGCGCCGCTTCGAAGTCGTCGGGCTGGAACGGCTTTGGCCGACGTCCCCGCAGTAGATCGTCGACATACCTGCGCAGATCGCGCGCGTTCATGGCTGTCCCTCGTCGGTGACTTGTGCCGCCAACCGCAAGGCGCGGTGTTGCAGCACTTTGGCGTTGGCGACGCTGATCCCGAGCTCGCCTGCGGTCTCCTTGATCGAACTGGCTTGCAAGAAACGCAATTCCAAGACGCGACGATAGCGGTCCGGCAGTTGGTCCAGGACCTGGGCGACACGTTGTGGCGCGGTGCTGATCGCTTCCTCACTATTTGAGCTATTGGGGCCTTGTTGTCCGATGTCCTCGATGGAGGTGATCTCGCGACCCAAGGTTTCGCGCCAGTGCGCAGCCAGCACCGTGCGGGCGGTGGCCCGCAGGTATGCGCGCACCTCGGCAACGCTCGCGGTCAGGCGCAGCGGTCGCAGCGCGGCCAGGAAGACCTCGGCGGTGAGGTCCTCGGCGTCGGCCCGGTTGCCGACCCGGGCAAACAGCGTGCGGTACACCCAGGTCGCGTTGTCCGCGTACACGGCTTCCCAGTCGGCGTAACCCTGGAAAGCATGATCCGGCACCGCGCGCAGGGGTCGCGGCCCGGCGGGTTCGTTTTGTCCCGTCACGTGCCTCCTTCACCGAATCAATATCCGCTCGGGTTACACGCCAGGGAAGGGGGCCGCCTTGCCAAGGCCCCAGGGCATTACTAGGATATGCAAGTATCGCCACAAACTTCTCCCTTATCTAGCTTTTGGATGGCCATGACCACACAAATCCCGCATTTCATCGATGGAAAGCGCACGGGGGGCCAGTCCACCCGCACCGCTGACGTCTTCAACCCCAGCACCGGCGAGGTCCAGGCGACAGTGCCGATGGCCGGCCAGGCGGACATCGACGCCGCGGTGGCCTCGGCAGTCGCGGCGCAACGGGGCTGGGCGGCGTGGAATCCGCAGCGCCGCGCCCGGGTGCTGATGCGGTTCATCGAGCTGGTCAACGAGCACAACGACGAGCTGGCCGAGTTGCTGTCGCTCGAGCACGGCAAGACGCTGGCCGACGCGCGCGGTGACATCCAGCGCGGTATCGAGGTGATCGAGTTCTGCATCGGGATCCCGCATCTGCTCAAGGGCGAGTACAGCGAGGGCGCCGGGCCGGGTATCGACGTGTACTCGCTGCGCCAGCCCCTCGGCGTGGTCGCGGGCATCACCCCGTTCAACTTCCCCGCAATGATCCCGCTGTGGAAGGCCGGGCCGGCCCTGGCATGTGGAAACGCGTTCATCCTCAAGCCCAGTGAGCGCGACCCGTCGGTTCCGGTACGGCTGGCGGAGCTGTTCTTGGAAGCGGGCCTGCCGCCGGGCGTCTTCCAGGTGGTGCACGGCGACAAGGAAGCCGTCGATGCCATCCTGCACCACCGCGACATCATGGCGGTCGGATTCGTCGGCAGCTCCGATATCGCCCAATACATCTACGCGACCGCAGCCGCGACCGGCAAGCGTTCGCAGTGCTTCGGCGGCGCCAAGAACCACATGATCGTCATGCCCGACGCTGACCTGGATCAGGCCGTAGACGCTTTGATCGGCGCGGGTTACGGCAGCGCGGGCGAACGCTGCATGGCGATCAGCGTCGCGGTTCCGGTCGGTGAGCAGACCGCGGAACGGTTGCGCGCCAGGCTGATTGAGCGGATCAACGGACTGCGCGTGGGGCACAGCCTGGATCCCAAGGCCGACTACGGGCCATTGGTCACCGAGGCCGCACTGACCCGGGTGCGTGACTACATCACCCAGGGAGTGGACGCCGGTGCCGAGCTGGTCATCGACGGCCGCGAACGAACCAGCGACGACCTGACTTTCGCCGACGCCAACCTGGAGGGCGGATTCTTCATCGGCCCGACGCTGTTCGACCACGTCACCCCGGACATGTCGATCTACACCGACGAAATCTTCGGGCCGGTGCTGTGCATGGTGCGCGCACACGATTACGAAGAGGCGTTGCGGCTGCCCTCCGAACACGAGTACGGCAACGGCGTGGCAGTGTTCACCCGCGACGGCGACGCCGCCCGCGACTTCGTCTCCCGGGTGCAGGTGGGCATGGTCGGGGTCAACGTGCCGATCCCGGTTCCGGTGGCCTACCACACCTTCGGCGGGTGGAAGCGCTCCGGCTTCGGGGATCTCAATCAGCACGGCCCGGCGTCGATCCAGTTCTACACGAAGGTCAAGACCGTGACGTCGCGCTGGCCGTCGGGCATCAAGGATGGCGCCGAATTCGTCATCCCGACGATGAATTGACGCCATGTTGTTTCAAACCCTCAACGACGACGAACGGGTGATCACCGAGACCGCGGCCGCGTTCGCCGCCAAGCGCATCGCCCCGCACGCCCTGGAATGGGATGGCACCGAACACTTTCCGACCGACGTGCTGCGCGAAGCCGCCGAACTCGGGATGGCTGCGATCTACTGCCGCGATGACGTGGGCGGCAGCGGCCTGCGCCGACTGGACGGGGTACGCATCTTCGAGCAGTTGGCGATCGCCGACCCCGTCACCGCGGCCTTCCTGTCCATCCACAACATGTGCGCATGGATGATCGACAGCTACGGCACCGAGGAACAACGCAAGCTGTGGATCCCGCGGCTGGCGTCGATGGACATCATCGCCAGCTACTGTCTGACCGAACCCGGCGCCGGGTCGGACGCCGGTGCGTTGAGCACGCGTGCGGTCAAACAGGGTTCAGACTATGTGCTCGACGGTGTCAAGCAGTTCATCTCCGGTGCCGGAGCTTCGGACGTGTACGTGGTGATGGCGAGAACCGGAGGTGAGGGTCCGCGCGGCATATCCACGTTCGTCATCGAAAAGGGCACTCCCGGACTGAGTTTCGGCGCGCCCGAAGAGAAGATGGGCTGGCATGCACAGCCCACCGCGCAGGTGATCCTGGACGGGGTGCGGGTCCCGGCCGAGGCGATGCTGGGTGGCGCGGACGGTGCGGGTACGGGCTTCGGCATCGCGATGAACGGGCTGAACGGCGGTCGGCTCAACATCGCGGCGTGCTCACTCGGCGGCGCACAGGCCGCCTTCGACAAGGCGGGCGCCTACGTTCGCGACCGGCAGGCCTTCGGCGGCTCCCTGCTGGACGAGCCCACCATCCGGTTCAGCCTGGCCGACATGGCCACCGGACTGGAGACGTCACGAATGCTGTTGTGGCGGGCGGCAAGTGCGCTCGACGCCGACGATCCCGACAAGGTCGAGCTGTGCGCGATGGCGAAGCGCTACGTCACCGACACCTGCTTCGAGGTCGCCGACAAGGCGCTGCAGCTGCACGGCGGCTACGGCTATCTGCGCGAGTATGGTCTGGAAAAGATCGTCCGCGACTTGCGGGTGCATCGGATTCTGGAAGGGGCCAACGAAATCATGCGGGTAGTCATCGGCAGGGCCGAAGCCGCGCGCTTCCGTGCGATCCCTTAGAAAGGGAACCATGACGGAGCATCTCACCATCGCCTTCTTGGGGTTGGGTCATATGGGCGCGCCGATGTCGGCCAACCTGGTCGCGGCGGGCCATGCTGTGCGTGGCTTCGACCCGGTCCCCACCGCGAGGTCAGCCGCCGCAGGCAACGGCGCCACGGTGTTCGACAGCGCCACTGCCGCGGTGGCCGGCGCCGACGTGGTCATCACGATGCTGCCCAACGGCGACGTGGTGAAACGCTGTTACGCCGAGATCCTGCCCGCCGCCCGAGACGGCGCATTGTTCATCGACAGTTCGACGATCTCGGTCAACGACGCCCGCGAGGTGCATGCCCTGGCCGGCTCACACGGCATGCCGCAGCTCGACGCTCCGGTCTCGGGTGGCGTCAAGGGGGCCGTCGCCGGCACGTTGGCGTTCATGGTCGGCGGCGACGAGGCAGCCCTGCAGCGAGCGCGCCCGGTACTGAATCCCATGGCCGGCAAGATCATTCACTGCGGTGCGGCGGGCGCCGGTCAGGCCGCCAAGGTGTGCAACAACATGGTCCTGGCGGTGCAGCAGATCGCCATCGGCGAGGCATTCGTGTTGGCCGAGAAGCTCGGCCTGTCGGCGCAGTCGCTGTTCGACGTCATCACCGGCGCGACGGGGAATTGCTGGGCGGTGCATACCAATTGCCCGGTGCCCGGCCCGGTGCCGACATCGCCGGCCAACAACGACTTCCAGCCGGGCTTCGCCACGGCGCTGATGAACAAGGACCTGGGCTTGGCCATGGATGCAGTGGCCTCAACCGGGTCCCGGGCGCCGCTGGGCACCCACGCCGCCGAGATCTATGCTGAGTTCTTCGCGTCCGACGCCTCCCACGGCGATAAGGACTTCAGCGCCATCATCGAGACGCTGCGCGATTCGGTGTGACTGTAGGGCGTGAATCAAGCGCAGTTTTCCGCCCAGCTTCACCACCAAAGCCAAGGATTCACACCAAAAGTCAAAAGATGCGCAACGGTTGTCGCCAAGAGCTTGTGACGAGGCCTAAAAGGCGTGCCTCACTGCACCTTTCGGCCCAGGAAAGCGGCCAGTTGATCGGCCGGCGAACGCTCGGATGAACACAGCTGCTCGTCACCGAACGGCTTGCCCGGCCCGCGGAACTGAGGCCCCACCACCGCCCGCGCGATCCCGAGTTGCTCGACCGCCAACTCGGGATCAATATCCGTGGATTGCCCATTGGCAGCGGCCAGGTCCCACGCGTGAGTCAGCACATCGGTGGTGCGGATCCCGATGAAGAGTTGCCCCGGCAGCTCCCCGAACGGCAGGTTGAATGTCGTCGTCATGGCGTCCGTCCCCGCGAAGACCTCTTGAGCGGCGGCGGCCGCAGTCCGGTGGGCTGCAGCGACGTCGTCGGGCCGCGCGGGCGGCTGGACAGGACTGCTCGCCCACAGCCCGACATGCTCGTTGCCGCCAACGACGTGCTCGATCAGATCTCGGATTGTCCACTCTGAACATGGCGTGGGAGAACCGAACTGGTCGGGGGCTGACGTTGGCCAGGACGGCGGCGAACGCGTCCTGAGCGCGTTGGTGAGCAACTAGTGGGTCCACTGTCCTGCCTTTCTCTAGGTTCAGTCCGAGAAGTCTCCTGCGTTGCGCCGCAGCGTTTCAATAGACGACACCAGGGCCTGCGATTGGTCGGCGGCCATCCCGATGTCGGCGAACACCTGCTCGTTGAGTGTGACGGTGGCATCTTCGACGGTCGAGCGCCCGAGGTCGGTGATTTGCACCAGCGTCGTTCGCCCGTCGGTGGGGTGCGGAACCCGCTGCACCAGCCCGTCGGCCTCCAATCGCCGGATCGCGTGGGTGACGCTGGTGACGTGGACCTGCAGCCGATCCGACGCTTTGGTGATCGGCAGCGCCCCGGTCCGGCTGAAGGCCAACAGCCGGAGCAGTTCGAATCGCGAGAAGCTCAGGTCGTAGGGGCGCAGCGCCGTCTCGACGCGGGCCAGCAAGATCTGGTGCGCACGCATCACCGAGGTCACCGCGACCATGCCCGCTGCGACATCGCCCCATCCGGCTCGCTCCCAATTGGCGCGCGCCGCAGCGATCGGGTCACGTTTCTGAGGGCTCGAGGCAGCCACGCCTTTTCTTACCGCAGATCCGGAGCCCGGTCTCCCCCGCCCCCTCGCCGGGGGAAACCGGTCACCGGATTCAGCTTGCGCTCGCCGCCGGTTTTGCCACCGCGTCCAGGACCGCCAGGGTGGACTCGCGGCTGCCCACGGTGATTCGTGCGCCGCCGTCGGCGTAGCAGCGGATGTGCAGGCCGCTGCCGGCGAATACCTCGCTCCACGGCCGCCCCCGCCCACCGCTGGACGGCAGGTAGACGAAGTTCGCGTGCGCATCGGGCGTGTAGATTCCCATCGCGATCAGCCGCATCCGCAGATAGCGTCGTTCGGCGGTGATCGCCCGAATTCGTTGCAGCAGTTGATTTTCGGCATCGTAGGAGGCCGCGACCGCAAGCAGGCTGGTGATCGCGATGCCGAACGGCAGCTGCTGTGCCCACAGTGTCCTGGCCAGCTCCGGGGATGCCAGGCCGTATCCGATTCGCAGGCCGGCCAGCCCGTACGCCTTGGAAAAGGTGCGCACCAGCACGACGTTGGGGAAATAACTGGTCAGGCCCCATACGTCGATCCGGTGCTGCGGGGCGGCGAATTCGATATAGGCCTCGTCGAGCAAGACGATGGTGTCGCGCGGGATCCGCCGCAGGAACCTGACGATCTCGGCCGTCGGGTCCAGCGTGCCCGTGGGGTTGTGCGGCCGGCACACCACCACGACGCGGGCGTCGGCCGCAGCGGCGGCCAGCGCGTCGAGATCGTTGTGACCGTAGTGGTCCAGCGGCACCGTCACCGGATTCAGCCGGACCATCTTCGCGATAATCGGATATCCGTCGAACGTCGGCGACGACATAGCGATCGCGTCGCCCGGGGTGGTCAAAGCCTGCAGCGCCTGCAGCACGACACCGGTCGCACCCGCACCGAGCACCACTTGGTCCGGCGGCAGGCCGATCCGGCCGGCGATCAGGCTGCGCAACCGCTCGGGCAGGAATTCCGGATACCGATTGGCCGCGTCGATCGAGCGATACAGTGCCGAGCGGACCGCGGGAAGCGGCGGATACGGATTCTCGTTGAGCGACAATGCAAATGGATCGATAGCATCGGGGAAGCCGTCTCCGACTTCCGCGGTGACCGGGCTGGCAAAGGCTGCCATCAGTCGCGCCCGCCCCAGCGCACCGCCGCAGCGCCGGCGAAGTCGCCGGCGTGCGCGAAGGCCGCCATCAGGACCAGGTCGCCGTTCTTGACCTGCCCTTCGGATATCGCGCGGTCCAGGTTGACCGGAATGCCGGCGCCGAAAAGGTTGCCGCACTGGTCGAAGGTGTCCCGATGACGTTCCTTGGGCAGCTCGAGCGCTTCGCGCCAATTGCGCAAGAACACCCGGTTGGGCTGGTTGGTCACCAGCAGATCGACGTCTTTGGGAGCCACTCCGATTCGGTCGCACACTGCCAGTGCCACCTCAGGGACCTGCCGGTTGCCGCGGGCCAGCACCTTGGTGATCTTGCTTTCCGTGAACCCGATGCTGCCCTCACCGGGTCCGGCCGCCCACCACTTGCGCGGCGGTTCGTAAGAGAGCGTCATCTCACCGGCGTACTCGCCATAGGTACGGCATTCGGCAGCCAGAATGGGCGACTGGTCGGACAGCGTGACTAGGCCGACCGCGGCCGCGTCGCCCGGCACCGCAGACTGCGCCTTGCGGCGGATCGTGGGCTGATCGAAGAACTGCCCGGCCGCGTTCTGGGCGATGGCGATCAGCGCGGTACGCCCTTCTCCCGACGACAGCAGTTTGCGAGCCACGTTGAGCGCCAACACGAATGCCGCGCATCCGCCGTTGTTCAAATCCAGAACCCACGAGGGTCGCAACCCCAACCGATGGGCGATGCCGCCGCCTTCGCCATAGAAGGCCATGTCGGGTACCTGGGTGTGGGTGATCAGCACGTCGACGCTCTCGATGAAATCGTGGCCGTGCCGGTCGATCAAACCCTGTGCCGCTCGTTCTACCATGTCGATCGCGGTCTCGTCCGGCGCGACGTGATGGCGAAACTTTGGCGCGCGGAACATGAGATTGTCACGCAGGTCGTCGGTTTCGGCGAATTGTGCGTAGTACTCCGCGCCGATCGGTTCGCCGGGCAGGTAGGTGGAAACGTCGATCAGACTGACGTTGCTCATATCGTTCCTCAGCTCATCCACTCGGGGGTCACCGGCAGCCCGTTGCGGTGGCGGTACTCGGCGATCGCCTTGAGATTCTTCAGTTCCAGCAGATGGCCGGCGCCGAACATGTCCCAGAAATCGCCGACCCACACCGGGCGTTGCGCCGGCGCAGTCTCGGGGTACGGGTTCTCGTCATAGAAGGGGTGGTGGCAATTGGTCCACAGCACAACCGAACCCGGCTTGTCGAGGACCACCTGGGCGTCGACGACGCGCATCAGATAGATCATCCACAAGTGCTTGCCCTGGTCCCATGCGCAGTGGTAATCGACGGTGCGGGCCTGCTTGTCGGCGATGGTGCGGGTGTAGATCTTCGTCTCCGACCCGAGCCGGTCGTAGGCCAGCCACAGACCGGGTTCGTCGGTGGTGGTGAATCCGCGCAGACTATAGGTCCACTCCTCCAGGCTGCGGGTGTCGGCCATGTAGTCGTATAGCTCATCAGGCGGACAGTCGACGTAATCGTTGACGGTGCAGTACTCCCCGAAGACAACGTCGTGCGGGTATACCGACCGCATCATCTCCATGATGATCGGGGTGGCTTTTTCCCTCGGGCTGGTTTCGATGCGGACCACACCGTCGATGGGTGTGGGGATATCGTCAAGCGCTGGCAGCGACATCTGTGCGGTTCTCCTTAGCGGTGGTAATCGTTTCTTGGACCGAATGTCGTTGGAAACCATTGAGAAATGGCGCGAAGGGCGGGATTTCGTCGGCACTGCATTCGACACTGACGACTGCCGGGCCGTCGATGTCCGAGACTGCGCGCATCGCGGCCGCCAAGCCGTCGAGGTCGCTGACGTCGATGGAGGCCAGGCCCGGGAACATCGCGGCCAGACCGGCACCCAGCCGGCTGGGCCGGAATCGGTTGTAGCTGTACAGGTCGTCGTAGAACAGTTGCTCGCGGGTGACGCACATGGCGTGGGCGTTGTTGTTGAGCAACACGAACGTCACCGGAAGCCGGTACTGCACCGCGGTGTGTACCTCCATGCCGTGCATGAAAAACGCTCCGTCACCGGCGATTACGACGGTGCGTCCGGGGCCGCGCCCGGAGCTGGACCGCCCGAACGCCATCCCGATGCCGGCCCCGAAGCTATAGCCCATGCCCCCCATGCCGAGCGCGACCGCGAACCTGCCGCCCCGTCGCGCCGGCAGGTAGTGGATCGCCGCCGCGCCCGTGTTGCCCGCGTCGACCACGACATCCGTCCCCTCCGGCAGCGCGCCGTCAAGCACGTCCATGGCGTCGCGGTACCGCACACCCGGCCCGGAGTACGGGGGCGGCACCAGTTCGGTGCGCCGCACCGCGTCGGGCACCCGCACCCCCGTCGCCCGTCCACGGCCGGACAAGGCCTGGATCATCATGCGTAGCGACCCGCGCAAGTCGTCGGTGTGCACGTGGGTGCACGAAATGTACGGCGGCGCCGAGCCGATCGAAACGGTCAACTTCGGCAGCACGTCGTCCAGGCCGGTGCGCGCGGTGACCGACAGTCGCGTGCCGACCACGAGGCACACGGCGCTGGCGGCCACCGCTTCGGCCACGCCCGGATGGCCCATGACGCCGGTTACGCCGAGCGCGGACGACGACCCCAAACCCGGTGTCCCCGCGACGTCCTTGGCGTCGGGGACGGTGGCCACCCGTGCCCGCAGTACCGCGCGCAGCTCCTCGAGCTCGGCGCGGGCGTCGTCGCGGGCCACCTGCTCGCCCACGATGATGGTGACCGGACCGTTGGCGCCGCGCAGCGCTTTGACGATTGGATGCGGATTCCCGATGGGTCGCGGCTCGTGGATGGCACACCCGTTGTTCCGGCTCTCGATCTCGACCCGGCCCTGCTGAATGTCCTTGGGCAGCAACAACACTGCCGGCCCGCCGGTGCGGGCTGCCGCGATGGCCCGGGGCAGCGTCGCGAAGATGCCGGTTGGTGTGAGCACACGCTCACACGACACCGAGACCGCGGAGAACACCGCCCCGGCATTCAGCGATCCGTTGTGGCCGCTGGTGTCCTGAAAGCTGCCCAGCCCGTCCATCGCGGTGGGGGCCTGGCCGACCAAAGCCAGCACCGGGACCCGGCTGGCCAGCGCCTCGCCCAGTCCCGCAACCAGATTCAGCGCGCCCCCACCCGAGGTCGCCGCGACAACGCCGAATCCAGAACCCGGCCCGCCACGGCTGTACCCGTCGGCCATCGTGGCGGCGGAGAACTCATGCTTGGCCAGCACCGCGGTGATGTCGGTCCGAAAGTGCGCCGCGTCGTACAGATCCTCGATGTTGGCCCCGTCCACACCGAAAATGTGGTCGACGCCAATTGCGGCGAGCCGGTCGACGATGTAGTCGACCACCCGGTACTGCCCTGGCATGTCATTGACACGACATGTGGGGGCGTTGAGTTCACCTCACCGCAGGAATTACAGCGAACGCTGCAGCAGCACGTGACCGTCGTCCGCGGAAACCACTTGCACCGCGGCGATCTGGGCCATCGGCGTCGAAATGCTTGCCGCGGGCGTCGCGGTGTGGCCGGGGTCGGCCACCCAGGTGGCGAGCCGGGTCTGGCTGCCGTCGCGCCCGACCACAACCATCGCCAGCGTGTCGTGGTGAGCGGTTAGCGGTGCCAGGCACACACAGCGCAGGTTGATGAACGTGCCCCAGTGTTGCGGAGTGACCGCCACCGTGGAGGCCAGCAGGTTGGTGCCGACCTGTGCCATCGGCTGGGCGGACGCCGTCACCTGCTGAGCAGGGGTTGCCGAATGACCCTGGATCCCGACGAACACGCCGATTGCCAGCACCGCAGCGGCCGCGGCCGACGCCACCCACGCCGTCATGCGGGTGCGGCGGCGGCGCCAACGCACCTTTTCCAACAGCGTCGGCAATAACTGCGGCGACATCTCAGGTGTCGCGAACGCGGTCCCGGCGGTCCCGCCCGACTCGGCGATCGCGGCCACATCGGTACGGTCGAGCTGCGAAAGCAGGGCGGGCACGCCGCTGAGTTCGGCGACGGCCTCCCGGCACGGCGGGCACTGGGTCAGGTGGGACTCGTATTCGCGCCGCTCGGCGGCGGAGAGTGACCCCAGCACGTAAGCGGCGTCCCACGTCGCGTACCGGTCCTCATCCATGGCCAGATCGCGTATCTCTTTGTCACCGGGCGTGTCGCCCGGCGGGCCGATTCCCCGTAGCGGCATCCTCATGTCGTTTCTCCCGTCACCCTCAAGTATTCGGAACCGATTGCCAGCCGGATGGGCCCGAGATCCCCAAGAAATTCCGCTGTCATCGGGTTACTCCAAGTTCCTGCAGAGTGAGCCGCAATGCCCGTACCGCATAGTGTAATCGCGACTTCACTGTTCCTTCCGCGATTCCGAGGTCCGTAGCGATCTGCGCAGTGGTCCATCCGCGGTAGTAGGACCGTTCGATGACCGCGCGATGCTCGGCGGACAGCTGGGCCATCGCGTCGCCGATCAACATCCGGTCCAGTGCGGCGTTCACCTCGTCCGGCGTGGACCGCTCCGGCGCGCCTTCCTCGTCGGTCGAACCGACGACGTTGCGGAAGCGGGCGCTGCGCCGGTCGTCGATGATCATGTTGCGGGCCACGGTGAACAGCCAGGCCCGCGCCGGGCGCTCCGAATCGCCGATCACCTCGGGATGCTGCCACGCCCGCAGCAGCGTCTCCTGTACCACGTCCTCAGCCTGGCTCGCGTCGCCGGTCAGCCGCAGCGCGTAGCGCCACAACACGGCGGCGTGCTCGTCGTAGAGCGCCTTCATCAGAGCGGCCTCAGCAGCCCCGGACGCGCCCCAAGCACCGGCCACCCGAGCCACTCGATCACCTCCCACCACGGACACGAGCCGAGTAGGTGCTTGGTTCATCGTGGCACGGTGTCCGCGCGCCGGTCGTTGGCCGGATTCAGGGCAGGGTCAGGATGCGTGGCCCGCTCTCGGTCACCGCCACCGTGTGCTCCCAGTGCGCCGCTCGCGACCCGTCGGCGGTGGTGACCGTCCATTCGTCGTCGAGGACCACTGTCTTGCCGGTTCCCAAGGTCAGCATCGGCTCGATGGCCAGAACCGAACCGGCGGCCAGCAGCGGACCGCGCCCGGGCGGTCCCTCGTTGGGCAGGAACGGGTCCATGTGCATGTGCCTGCCGATGCCGTGGCCGCCGTACCCCTCCACGATCCCGAATGCGCGTTCGTAGCGGACCTCAGCCGCTCGGGTGCCGAGTTCTATGGCGTGCGCGACGTCGGTCAACCGATTGCCGATGACCATCGCCGCGATTCCGGCTTCCAGTGATTCCCTGGTCGCCTGCGAGAGTGCTTCGTCGGCCGGGTCGAGGATGCCGACGCCGAAGGTGACCGCGGCATCGCCGTGCCACCCGTCCAGCACCGCACCGCAGTCGATGGAGACCAGGTCACCGGCCGCAAGGACCTCGGCGGCCGACGGGATGCCGTGGACCACCCGGTCGTTGACCGATGCACAGATCGACGCCGGGTAGCCGTGGTAGCCCAGGAACGACGGTATGGCGCCGGCTTCGCGGATCACCGACTCCGCGATTTCATCGAGACTCAGCGTGGAGACCCCGGCAACAGCCGCGGCTTGGACGGCGTTCAGTGCGACTGCGACGACGGCACCGGCGGCGGCCATCGCGTCGAGTTCGGCTGCACTGCGCTGCGGCACGACCCTGCGAGGCCGCAGGCGTGCCAAAGCGCTCATGGCTACTTCCCCAGTGCGCGCAACGCGCGGGCGAAAACCTCGTCGAGACTTCCGACCGCGTCGACCGTCTTCAGCTCGCTGCTGTAGTACTCCAGCAGCGGCGCGGTTTCCTCGCGGTAGATCTTCATCCGGTTGTGGATGATTTCTTCGGTATCGTCCGCGCGGCCGCGCCCTTTGAGCCGTTCCAGCAGCTCTTCCTCCGACACGCGGAACTCCACCACCGCGTCGATGTCGGTGCCGCGCCGTCCCAGCATGTCGTGCAGCGCCTTGGCCTGCTCCACCGAGCGGGGATACCCGTCCAGGATGAAGCCCTTGGCGGCGTCGGGGTTGTTCAGCCGGTCGTCGACGAGCTGATTGGTCAGCTCGGAGGGCACCAGGTCGCCGGCGTCCAGATAGCGCTTGGCTTCGAGACCCAGCTTGGTGCCCTTCTCGATGTTCTGCCGGAACAGTTCGCCAGTGGAGATCTGCGGGATCCCGAGCTTTTCGGCGAGCTTTTGGGCCTGCGTCCCCTTGCCCGCTCCCGGCGGTCCCAGCAAAACCACTCTCACTTGAGGAACCCTTCGTAGTTGCGCTGCATGAGCTGACTCTCTATCTGTTTGACCGTATCCAAACCGACACCGATCATGATCAGAACGGCTGTTCCACCGAAGGGTAGGTTCTGTACCCCTCCGCTGGCTCCGATCTGAAGGAACAGATTAGGCAGCACCGCAATCACGCCGAGGTAGACCGAACCCGGCAGGGTGATCCGGCTCAGCACATAGCGCAGATAGTCCGCGGTCGGCCGTCCCGGCCGGATACCCGGGATGAAGCCACCAAACTTCTTCATCTCGTCGGCACGTTCATCGGGATTGAAGGTGACCGACACGTAGAAGTAGGTGAAGAAGATGATCAGCCCGAAATAGATGGTGATGTAGACCGGGTCGCTCGGGTCGGACAGGTACGTCCCGACGAATTTGTCCCACCAGCCGTTGGCCGTCCGGGAGCTGCCGCCGCTGCGGACCAGCTGGGTGATCAGATGCGGAATGTAGATCAGCGAGGACGCGAAGATGACCGGGATCACGCCGGCCTGGTTGACCTTGAGCGGCAGATACGTCGAGGTACCGCCGTACATGCGCCGGCCCACCATGCGTTTGGCGTACTGGACCGGGATGCGGCGCTGGCCCTGCTCGACGAACACCACCCCGACGATGATGACCAGCGCGGCCCCGCACACGGCCGCGAAGATGACACCGCCGCGGCTTTCCAGGATCTGCTGCCCCTCGGGGTAGATGCGGGCGGCGATGCCGACGAAGATCAGCAGGGACATGCCGTTGCCGATACCGCGTTCGGTGACCAGCTCACCCATCCACATGACCAGTGCGGCACCGGCCGTCATCACCAGCACGATGACGACGAGCGTGAAGATGCTCTGGTCGGAGATGATCTCTTCCCGGCAGCCCTGCAGCAACTGGCCGCTGGCCGCCAGCGCCACGATGCTGGTGGCCTGCAGGATCGCCAGCGCGATCGCCAGATAGCGGGTGTACTGCGTCATCTTGGCCTGGCCGGCCTGGCCTTCCTTACGCAGCTCCTCGAACCGCGGGATGACCACCGTGAGCAGCTGCACGATGATGCTGGCGGTGATGTAAGGCATCACGCCGACTGCGAACACCGTCACCTTCAGCAGCGCACCACCGGAGAACAGGTTGATCAGCGAGTACATCTGTCCGGCCTGGCCGCCCTCGGCCTGCTTGACGCACTCGTTCACGACCTTGAAGTCGACACCTGGCGACGGCAGCGTGGCGCCGACCCGGTACAGAATCACTATGCCCAGCGTGAACAGGATCTTCCGTCTCAAGTCGACTGTCCGCAGCGACGAGATGAAAGCCGAAAGCACTCTTCCTCCTGCGCACCGGGGGTCATCCTGAGTTACGCGCCCAACACCCGCAGGTCAGGACGTACGGCGTAAGCCGTGTACGAGACTAACAGCTGGTGCCCGCGGGTCCGCCCAGGGCCGCCGGGGAGGCGGCGGGACGAGTAGAGTTGGGTAGCTCATTGCATTTGCTAAATATCCAACGCGGCTTGTCGAGAAGGAACCCCATGACACGCACTGACTCACCACGATCCCCTGGAGACAGCTGGGACCTGGCCTCCAGTGTTGGTGCCACGGCGACCATGGTCGCCGCCGCTCGCGCGCTGGCCAGCGAGGAGCCGGACGCGATCATCGATGACCCGTTCGCGGCTCCGCTGGTGCGTGCGGTCGGCCTGGACTTCTTCACCCGCATGGTCGACGGCCAGATAAGCCCACCCGAGGACTACACCGACGCCGAACGGGACTTGCAGTTCGAGACCGATTCGATGGCGGTGCGGACCCGCTTCTTTGACCAGTTCTTCCTCGACGCCGCCGATGCGGGTGTCCGCCAATTCGTGATTCTGGCCGCCGGCCTCGACGCCCGGGCCTACCGGCTGTCGTGGCCCAGGGGCAGCGTGGTCTACGAAGTGGACCAGCCCAAGGTCGTGGAGTTCAAGACCGCAACCATGTCCGCGCTGGGCGCCACTCCCGCGGCACACCGGAAGACGGTCGCCATCGACCTGCGCGAAGACTGGCCGGCCGCCTTGCGCCGCAGCGGATTCGACGCGACGAGGCCCACCGCATGGAGCGCTGAGGGCTTGCTGATGTACCTTCCGCCGCAAGCCCAGGACCTGCTGTTCGACAACATCACCGAGCTCAGCGCCCCGGGCAGCAGGCTGGCCACCGAATATCACCCCGACGGCAGCGCAACGATGTCGCAGCGCGCGCAGGAATTCAACCAACGGTGGGTCAACCTGGGCTGCGACATCGACCTGTCCGGACTGTTCTACACCGGCGAGCGCAGCAATGTCGTCGACTACCTGAACGAACAGGGCTGGCAGATCACCACCCGGCCACGACGGGACATGTTCGCCGACTTCGGTCGCGGCTTCCCCGACGACGACACTGCGGCGCAGTTCCGCAACATCACCGCCGTCGTCGCGACGCGCTAGTGGCGATCGCGAGGGCGGCGAAGCCGGACGAAGCGGGTCGCCATCATCGCGCTAGTGGCGATCGCGAGGGCGGCGAAGCCGGACGAAGCGGGTCGCCACCATCGCGCTAGTGGCGATCGCGAGGGCGGCGAAGCCGGACGAAGCGGGTCGCCACCATCGCGCTAGTCCTCGGCCACGCTGCAGGCCATGCTGAACCCGTACAGGTCGAAACTGTGCGGCAGCGGCCTACCGGGGTTCAGGCGGGTGCCCGAGCAATTGGTTGCGCCCGCGTCGATCAGGTGAGCCAGCACCGCCTGTCCCAGTAACACCGCCAAGTTGGCTCCCGGGCAGCCCTGCGGGCCGTGGCTGAGGAAGTTGTAGGACCAGTCGTTGCCGGCGTCTCCGCTCACCCATTCGCCCGGCGAGAACTTGTCCGCGTAGGGGATACGGTTGCGGTTGCGGTGGTTGAACACGTTGTAGATCAACACCTGCTGGCCTTCGGGCAGCACGGCGCCGTTCGGGAACTCGACATCACGCGTGGTCACCCGGCCGAACAGCTGGGTGGTCGGCCATAGCCGCATCGTCTCGTACAGGCAGCCGGCCAGATAATCGAGCTTGGCGATCCCGGCGGCCGAGGAGATGTCCGCACCAGCCATCTCGTGCTTCACCTCACGCAGCTGTTCGCCATGGGTCGACAGCACGCCCAGCGTGCGGAACACATTGGCGGCCAACGTGTCTCCCATCGCGAACAACCAGTGCACCAGCTGTCCGGCGGGCGCCACCCCCGGATCGGGCGCCTGCGGGATCAGCGCGGCGAGGCTGCCTGCTTCGGGATCCGCCAGATAGCTTTCGATACGGGAGATGAACTCGTCGTAACGCGATGCGGGTTCACCGGGCATGCGGTTACCGGCCGACATCAGCTCGCCCAGCAGCTCGGTCAGCTCGGTGTCGTCGGCGGCCGCGGCGCCGAACACCACTCTCCGGGTCATGCGCTGGATAGCCGCGTTGAAGTTCTGCCAGCGGATGGTTTCCTGGGCGAGTTCGGCCGCAGTGTCCGCGGCGATGTCGACGAATGGTTGGGCGAGCCGGTGCACGGGCTTGTCGGTGTCGAGTACGGCCTCGGCGAACTTGCGCCGCTCATGCCATTGCTGACCGCGCGAAATCGTCAGCGCCTCAGGCTGAAACGCGACCATCCCCTTGCGTTTGGCCTCCGGGTCCGAGGCGAACGGGTCCGGCGAGCCACCGAGCACGAAGCGCAAGTCGTCGGGATCGTGGACCAACAGCGCCTCGTCGCGCGCGACGCGCACGTAGAACGGTCCGGGCCCGTAGCTGCGCACCATCCCCTCGACCAGCCGGTAGCCGAGGTAGTCGGCGGCCACCATCGACGCGATCCGGGTCGGCACCTCCCGCTTGGTGAACAACCCGAGAATGATGTTGGGAGCGCCGATCTGGGCCGTGAATCGCAGGCCTTCCAGAACGGATGCGTGCGGAAAATCAGTCACGGACCTACCCCCAGGGCATGTAGGCGCGGACGGAGTCGGCAAGGCGCAGCACGGGATGCTTCTTGCCCTCCACCGCTGCACCCAGCTTCGGCCACGGCGCGAAGACCCGCTCCACATCGCCGATCACCGGCTGCAGCTCCGGATAGTGGCGCAGCAGCACATCTTTCATCGTCGTATGGTTCACCCAGTCATATCCGACCTGGGTGTAAACCTCCGGCCGGAAGTCGTTGGTGAAGAACCGGTCGCTCTTCAGCCGCCGCGATGCCATCAGGATGAAGATGCGGAATGCGGTGTCGGAGAAGCCGAAACCCTTCGGCGGCTGCTCGGCCTGCATGCCGATCTGCAGGTCGACGGAATCCACGTCGCCGTTGTAGATCTCGTTGATCTCGGCGGCCCATTGTTTGTTCGGCGTGATCTCGTCGATGGTCTTGCGACGGGGCATCCGCAGGGCCTCGCGAAAGTCGTTGTAGCGCGGCACCCCGCGTTCCCGGTCGCGCACGATGTCCAGTGTCGCCAGGTCGGTGATCTGCCCGTCGACGCGGGTCAGCCGGCGCAGCGCGTTCGGGTAGTTGTGCAGGCAAACCGCGCCCGCACTGGCCAGGCCGAACGAATACCACATGTCGCCCATCTCCATGCGATCCATGAAGTCGCGCGTGAAACTTCCTTGTAGCTCGGTGAAGTCGCGCTTCTCCAGATGCTCGCCGGTCTCCAGCGAGAAGAAGTTCCAGTCGTCGGGAATCAGCGGGTGCATGCGGTAGACCGAGACGAACTCCTCGGTCAGCGAGAACGGTGCGCTGTGGTGATCGGCTGACGACCCGATGATGCCCGACAGTGCCTCGCTGTCACCGATGCGGCCGATCCGGTCTTTGAATGTCTCGCCGAGAGCACCAAACCAGTTGGCGTTCATGCCGATTTGCAGCGCGGGGTGGCGCAGTACGCAGGTCGTCCATTCGATGGTGTGAATCTTGGCGATCAGCGCCGAGACCACCAGGACGCCCAACTCGAACAGGCGCTGATCGTCGAAGCTGGGGTACGCCTTCTTCAGTTCGTCGCATACGGCGTTGTGTTCGCGGGCGAACAAGGTGTGCAACAGCCCGACGCCGACCCACCAGTTCTCCCGCATGCCGGTGAGATCGATACCGGGAATATCGCTCTTCGGCAGCCTGCCGTCGCCGCCGACCTTGATCTTGCCGTCGACGAATGTGCGGACCTCGGCTTGACGTTCCGTGCCGCTGCCGTAGATCTGCGAACCGTCCCACCAATGGGTCTCGACATTGCCGAAAACCGGTGCCGGACAGCCGTCCACGATCTCCCCGTGAGTGGGGATGGTGCAGCGGATGCGCATCGGGCTCTCGGGGAAGTCGTCACCTTGGCGCAACGGAATGTCGATCGTCTTGTCCGCCACACCGTCACCGTGGAAGAACCAGTTGTGGTTCTCGAATTGCAGCCAGGCCGCGGCCAGCGCATTGATGATTCCGGCGGGCTTGAATTCGTCGCGCGCCATCAGGCGCCGGCTGACCACCCGTGGATCGGGGTCGAGTATCCGCTTGGTGTCGGTGACGGTCTTGGCCAGCGGGACATTGCGCCCGAAGCCCGATCCCTTGGAGCCCATCCACGGATCGGACAGGTCGTTGAATGTCCCGTCCGGGGTGCGCGCCCGCTTGACTTCCTCGGTTGGCTCTCCGAGGTCGTCTTTGGGGCGAATACCGTCGCCTTCGAACAAGTTGTGGTTGCGCAAGTCGTCGCGCAGGCCCGCCAGCGCTCTGAGCTGCAGAACAAGCGAGGGATGCTCATACCATTGACGACTCAATTTGACCACCGTTCCCTAGAAGTTGCCATGCCGTGTTCAGCCCGAAAATGCGACGGGCACAACCGCTTTAGCCGGGATTAGCCGCGGGCGCGCGGACCACCAGCGGCACGGCGGGGAAGAACCAGGCCATCTCCGAGCGCGACTTGCGCAGCGCCGCAGTGCCGTAGCCCCGCTTCCGATGCTCGGGGTGGATCCAGATCCGCACGTTCACCTCGCCGTGGACGAGTTCACCGAACACCATTCCGACCTTCTGTCCGGAGTCGACGGCCACGAACCACGCCGCTTCCTCGGCGTCGACCCGGCGCAGCGCCGCACGGATCTCGTCGTCGATGCTGCCGGCCGGCCTGCCGGATCCGTCGCCGGCGGTGTGCATCTCCTCGGTGCGAGTGATGAAGATGTCACGGTCCTCGTCCGGGGAGAATGGCCGCAGCTCGAGGCTCTCCCCCGAGCTTGCCGGCCGGTCGCTGAGGGCAAAGCTGAGCTGCTTGTTCAGGTCACGGAGTTCGGCGAGGATTTTGCTGCGCGCATCCTGGGTGAGCTGGTCGAACCTCATGCTCATTACCGCTTCGGCGGCCTGGTGGGAGGTGTCGAGCAATTTCACGATCGCCTCGACCGCGGCTGCCTTGTTCGGCGATTCCACCACTACGTCGGCTATCTCGTGGCGCCGGTCAAGGGCTTTGAGCAGGGCGTCTGCGATCTCGCGACGGACTGCGGTGCGATCGTGATCGGTCATCCCGCAAGCCTAGAACGAGACAGCAGCTCTCGCGTCAGACTTCGGCAGATGCCTGGTCGCTCAGCTCGAGAAACCGCCGATAGCGGTCCTCCACGGCCGTCACCCACGTCGGCTGGGGGTCGACGACGTGCTCGACGCGCGCCCAGCGTGCGGCGTCCGTGATCGTCGTTTCCAGGCCGACCGCCATGCGGGCGAGGAAGGCCGCGCCCAGCGCCCCTCCCTCGGCCACCGCGGACACCTCCACAGGCCGGCCGGTGGCGTCGGCGATGGCCTGCATCCAGGGCAGCACCCGGCTGCCGCCACCCGCGGCCACGATGCGAGCTACCGGCGCCCCGCTGAGCTCGATGAGGTGCCGGACCACGAAACCCGAAGCCTCGTAGGCGGCGCGCCGCACGGATGCGGCGTCGTGGGTGAGGTCCAGCCCGTCCAGCACTGCCCGGCGGTGGGGATCGTGGAACGGTGTGCGCTCACCGCGGATGTACGGCGACCAGACCGGTACCCGCCGCGGATCCGCGTTCTGCAGATCGGCCACCGGATCACCCGGTGCGACAAGGCGATTCACCCATTCCAGAAACAGCCCGCCGGCGTTGCTGGCTCCTCCGATCTTGCTCAGCCCCGCAACCGTATGCGGGATGGTCCACAGCCCGGGAACCCGCCTGGTCCCCGAGGTCGTGGTCCACACGATCAACGTGGTGCCACACAGCACGAGCACTTCGCCCTCACGGTCGGCACCGGCGACGAACTGTTCGCACAAGGCATCGACCGCGCCGGTGGCCAGCACCGAATCGGTGCCATGTACCCGTCCAGCAGCGACACCGAAGGACTCCACCCGCGGCATGTGATCCACCGTCGCGCCGCAATCAGAACACGCAGCAGCATTCCATCCCGTCCCGTCGAACAGCGGAAGGCTGGTGATCGCGGTGGCGGAGTCGATCACCGCCTCACCCGACAATGCATAGTTGGCCACCGCCGCTGCCGGCCAGTATCCGGCCGCGCGAGGCGCCTGTGCGGCCGTCCAGCGCAGGAACTCGGCGGCCTCGCCCACCGCGGGCAGCGGCAAGGCCCGTTGTTCCGCGGTGCCGGCGACCTGCCCCCTGGCGTCGCCATACAACAGGCCCGGTGAGACGGGCGTGCCGTCGGAGTCGACGGCGGTCATCGACGGCACCATTGCCGCG
Organism: Mycobacterium sp. 1164966.3; assembly: GCF_001665395.1. Classification (GTDB taxonomy): domain Bacteria; phylum Actinomycetota; class Actinomycetes; order Mycobacteriales; family Mycobacteriaceae; genus Mycobacterium. The sequence goes on along the minus strand of NZ_LZSG01000039.1, from coordinate 15,156 downwards.
ACTGCCACCGCCTTCGCGCCGATGCCGGTCAGCTGGTCCAGGGCCGCCAAAGGTCCCCGCCGCCACGCCTCGTCGGCATCGTGCTCCAGCCGGTCGGGCGCCGGCACCCGCAGCCGATGGGGAATCCGGACGCGCGCCCGGACGTCACCGTTCTCGTCGGCGGCAACCGCTTTGACCCCGGTGGTGCCGATGTCGATGCCGATTGTGAGGTCTTCGCGTGACACGGGCGCCACCGTACGCCAGCATTGGCATTCGTGACGTCTCGACCACGCGCTCTGGTGACAGCTCCGCTGCGAGGACCGGGTTTCGACAAGCTCCGGCGGCTGGCCGACGTGGTGTACGACCCCTGGATCGATCAGACCCCGGTGCGGATCTACAGCGCCGAGCAGCTGGCCCGACGCATTGTTGACGAGGGCGCCGATGTCGTTGTGGTGGAGAGCGATTCGGTTTCCGGGCCGGTATTTGATCTGCAGTTACGCGCGATCGCCTCCACCCGCGGCGATCCCAACAACGTGGACGCCGCCGGAGCGACCGCCGCCGGGATACCGGTGCTCAATACCCCGGCCCGCAACGCCGACGCGGTGGCCGAGATAACGGTTGCTCTGTTGCTGGCCGCGACCCGTCACCTGCTGACCGCGGACGCAGATGTGCGGTCCGGCAACATCTTTCGCGACGGCATTCTTCCCTACCAGCGCTTTCGCGGCTGGGAGATCGCCGGCCGGACGGCCGGGCTGGTCGGCCTGGGCGCCGTCGGCCGCGCGTTGCGGTGGCGGCTGGCCGGGCTGGGCATGAATGTGATCGCCTACGACCCGTACCACGACGAGGCGCGGCACAGCCTCGACGAGTTGCTAGAAGAGGCCGACGTCATCTCGTTGCACGCGCCGGTCACTGACGACACCGTCGGGATGATCGGCGCCAGGCAGTTTGCTGCCATGCGCGACGGCGTGGTCTTCCTCAACACCGCGCGGGCACAGCTGCACGACACCGACGCGCTCGTCGCCGCCTTGCACGACGGGAAGGTGGCGGCGGCCGGCCTGGACCACTTCGTCGGCGAATGGCTGCCGACTGATCACCCGCTGGTGGCGATGCCCAACGTCGTGCTGACGCCACACATCGGTGGGGCTACGTGGAACACTGAGGCCCGGCAGGCGCAGATGGTCGCCGACGACCTGGAAGCGTTGCTGTCCGGCGGTAGGCCGGCCCACATCGTCAACCCGGAGGTGCTGGGGTTATGAAATTCGTGGACGACCCCGAGTCGGCGGTGCTGGCGGCCGCCAAAGACATGTTGCGTCGCGGCCTGGTCGAGGGAACCGCCGGCAACATCTCGGCCCGGCGCTCGGATGGCAGCCTGGTGATCACGCCGTCATCGGTCGACTACGCCGACATGGAACTCGACGACCTCGTGGTCGTCGATCCCGAAGGCGCTGTACTGCAGGCCAAGGACGGCCGGATGCCGTCGACGGAGATGAAGCTGCACCTGGCCTGCTACCAGGCTTTCGACGACATCGGCAGCGTCATTCACAGTCATCCGGTATGGGCGACCATGTTCGCCATCGCGCACGAGCCGATTCCGGCATGTATCGACGAGTTCGCGGTCTACTGCGGCGGGGATGTTCGCTGTACCGAGTACGCGGCGTCGGGCACACCCGAGGTCGGTATCAACGCGGTCAAGGCGCTGGAAGGCCGCGGCGCCGCGCTGATCGCCAACCACGGCTTGGTGGCCGTCGGCCCCCGGCCAGACAAGGTCCTGCACATCACCGCGCTGGTGGAACGTACAGCCCAAATCGTTTGGGGCGCACGGGCTCTCGGCGGGCCGGTGCCCATACCCGAAGACGTGAACCGCAACTTCGCCGGCGTCTACGGCTATCTGCGTGCCAACTGATGTCGGGCGGAGGAGGTAGCGATGGATCGGCTCCGGCTGGGCTCGGCCAGTGTTGCGCGAGTGGTGGAACTGCGGTTCGAGTTGAGCACGCGCTCTTTCCCGTCCACCCCACCGTCGGCGTGGCAGGAACACGCCGACCTGCTGGTGCCGGACTTCTTCACCCCCGAGACCGGCCGATGGCACATTGCGATCCAGAGCTGGGTGATCGAAGTCGACGGCCTGACCGTGGTGGTGGACACCGGCGTCGGCAACGATCGCGCCCGCCCGCACATGCCGCCCCTCGATCATCTGGACACCGGCTTCCTGGCCGCACTGGGGTCGGCGGGCATCGACCGCAACGCGGTCGACGTGGTGGTCAACACCCACATCCATTCCGACCACGTGGGCTGGAACACCCTGCAGGAGAACGGGACTTGGGTGCCGACGTTTCCCAACGCGCGATACCTGGTGCCCGCCGCCGACTACCACTACTTCGAACCCGACGGACCGGCGGCAAGGCAATCGCCGCGCACCGATGCAGAAGCAGCCCAACAGCGCGGCAACCAACTGGTGTTCGCAGACAGCGTTTTACCCGTAACGGACGCGGGGCAGCTCGTTCAATGGACGGACGACTGTCAGATCAGCCCGTCGCTGCGGCTACGGCCCGCGCCCGGACACACACCGGGCTCGTCGGTGCTGTGGCTGGATGCGGGTGAGCCGGCGGTCTTCGTCGGCGATCTCACGCACAGCCCATTTCAAGTGCGGGAGCCCGATCAGCCCTGCGCCTTTGACGTAGACTCCGCGGCTGCTGCGGTTACCCGCCGGCGCGTGTTCACCGAGGCAGTCCATTCCGGCGCCGTCGTCATACCCGCCCACTATCCGGGTCGCGGGGGTTGCACGATCCGCGCCGTCGCGGACCGTTTCGACATCGACAAGTGGCTACATATCGATCCGCTTTGAAAGACTGATCGGAAGTGAGTCGTAAACCGTCATGTTGTTCATCAGGTTGGGCAATGTCATCGTCGGCTCTCCGACTTCAATGTCGGTGGAGTTCAACAATATTTCGTCGAGCGCGCCTCTGACTTCCGCACGAGCGAGCATCGCGCCCAGACAATGGTGGGCGCCCCCACCGCCGAAGGACTGGTGCGGATTGGGCTCACGGCGAATGTCGAAGCGGTGCGGATCGTCGAAGACGTCTTCGTCGCGATTGGCCGAACGCAACATGGTGACGACCCGCGCACCTTCCGGGATGAGCGTGTCACCGAGCGTCACCTCTCTGGTAGCCCCGCGCACCCAGAACATGATCGGTGTGGAATAACGGATCACCTCCTCGACCGCAGTGGGCCGCGCGTCTGGGTCGGAACGGTAGACGGCAATCTGGTCAGGATTGGCGACGAAAGCCCTGATGCCGTCACACAACGCGTTTCGCGTGGTGTCGGCACCGGCCAACCCTAGAACAAAGAAGAAGATCTCGAGTTCGTTGGACGGCAATAAGAAATCATCCCCCGATTCGGCGCTGATGTGCGAGTTGCACAGCGCACTCCAGATGTCGTCCTCGGGATGTTCTCGTTTGCGCGCAGTCAATGCGCTGGCGTACTGAAACAATTCGATGAAGGGCAGCACCTCATCGCCGTCCGGAACAGAAAGCTGGGCACCCGCAGTCTTCAACACATTCTCGATCAAGTCGAACACGTGCGCCCGGTCCGCCTCGGGAATGCCGACGATGTCGCCGATCACCGAGATCGGCAGTCCCGCAGCCAGATCGACGAAGTCGCCACCACCGGACTCCAGCAGAGTGCCCGCCATCGCCTTGGCCCGATCGCGAATTCCTTTCTCCAGCTTGGCCACCGCGCGCGGGGTGAAAGCGCGCGAGATGACTTTGCGCCGGACGGTATGTTCCGGCGGGTCAAGGCTCACAATGGCCGGATAGGCGTCGAACAGCGGTGTCTCCTGGATTAGCGGCCCACCCGTCGCGGTGAACGTCTCGTGATCGCGGTGAACCCGCGCGACGTCGGCATGCTTGGTGCACACCCAAAACTCGCGACCCACGGCAGACTTCACGTCGTCAGTGAGTTGCTGATGGAACACCGGCGTGCGGGCGCGCAGTTCGGCGAACAGCTCCTCGGGAAAGCGCGATGCCCAAAGCGCCGGCTCTGCGAGGTCGACCGCGGTGTATGTCATAGCGAACCCTCGATGTCGTGGCGCAGACCGCTGATGATCAGGCGCAAGCCGTACACAAATGACTGGTAGTTCGGCTTGTCAGCGTGCCGAAGGTGCTCGAGCTGAACCGAGCCAAGCAGGTGGATATACAACGCGGCATGTGCTGCTTCGAAATGCGCTTTGCGCAAGCCGGATTCGCGCAGGATCGCGCGGGAGGCACGATCCATTTCGGTGGCCGCGGTGGTGTGTGGGTGTTCCTGAAGCAGGACCGCGATTCCGGGCACTTCCAGGAGTACCTTCCAGGCGCTGGTGTAGAGCGCGATCAATCGCGACTCCCAGTCGCCCTCTTGCGGGACCTCGATCTCGGCAAGCACGGATTCGATGAGTAAATCGAGCAGTTCGCGTTTGCCACGGACGTGGTAATAGGCGGAGGACGGCGACGTTCCGGCTTCCGCTGCCAGCTCGCGCATTGTGACTCGGTGGACGCCCACTCGTTTCGCCAGCTGCAGTAGGTGCTTGGTCAGATGGACTCGGTCCAGCGCGCCATACCGCAGCACTGGCGCGCCGACAACCGTCTCCAAGTACCCCACCGCTTCCGAACGGCAATCGAATTCGAACGACATTCAGATTAGAACAGTGTTCAAACTGGATTGTCAACGGTTACGGTGAGTCATGGCCAAGCCGCGGTACCGCGTAGTCCAATGGTCGACCGGCAATATCGGCAGCCGGGCGCTCGGCATCTTGCTGAACCGCGACGACTTCGATCTAGTCGGCGTGCACGCGTTCGGCTCGGACAAAGTGGGACGCGACGCGGGTGTGCTCGCCGGCCGCTCCCCGATCGGCATCAAGGCGACTGACGACATCGACGCACTGATCGGGCTTGTGCCGGACTGTGTGAACTACATGCCTCGTGTCATCGACTTCGACCTGGTCGCCAGGATGCTGAGCCGTGGGATCAACGTGGTCACCACCGGCGACTTCCTGACTGGCACCCATCACCCCGCCGAACGCACTGCGCTCGCGAAGGCGGCGCAACACGGAAGCGCGACATTTCTGGGAACCGGGTTCGAGCCAGGCTTCATCAATGTCGTCGCCGGTTTCCTCACCGGTGCGTGCCGACGGGTTCAGCACGTCAGACTCGTGGAGACCTTGGACTGCAGCACCTACCCCGTACCGGAAGTCTGGAGGGTGCTCGGCTTCGGCAAGCAACCGCGCCAACGCCTAATGCAACTGGACCCGAAAAACCTCCGCTATGGCCTCGGCTACTTCGAGACGCTTGACATGGTCGCCCGCATGCTCGCCGCCGAACTCGACGCGAAGGAAGCATTCGTCGAAAATGCGGTGCTGACTCGGGATCTGAAGCTGGATTGGGTCGACTACGCGGCCGGAACCGTGGGAGGTCAACGCCGCACGTATCGCGGTCTGCGAAACGGTCGCACAGTTGTAGAGCTGGCCATCTGCTGGACCATGAGCGGTGACGCGCTCGATCCACAGTGGCGGGACCCAGAGGGTTTCAGTGTGGTAATCGAAGGCGTGCCCCACGTAGACGCGATGATCCGGTTCGGCGATCCGGGACAGGACGTCATGACCGTGTTGATGGACAGCACCGCAGTGGCAGCCGTCAACGCCATACCATTCGTATGCGAAGCGCAGCCCGGCGTCATCACACCGATCGACCTGCCAGTGACCGGATCCCGGGGCGCTCTGGACTAACGCGGCTTTGGTCGTGCGCGCCAGTTGCGCGGGGATGTGCCGTGCGTCCTGGTGAATAGCCGGCTGAAATAGCCGGGGTCGGCAATCCCCACCCGACGAGCGACCTGTGCGATCGACAGCTCTGTCTCGCTCAGCAATTCGCGCGCCTCGACCATCCGGCGTTCGAGGATCCACTCCTGCACGGTGCGTCCGGTGCGACGACGAACGACGGTGGTCAGGTGTCCCGGCGTCATGCCCAGTTCGCTCGCCACGTCGCGCAGCGACAGCGGCTCGGTGTGACGCGCGTCGATCACCGCGAACACGTCAGCCAGCAGCGGTTCACCGCTACGCCGCAGATCCGCCACCACGTCGCGGGCCAGCCGCGCGAGCTCGATGAGCAACAGCGTCAAGTGCGCCAGCGCAGCCTGCCGATAGCCCTCCTGCCTGGCGGTCAGCTCTGTCTCGATCGACTGGACCACGCTGTCCCAGAACGGCATTCGCCCCTCAGGGATTTCCAGCCGCAGCAACCCGCCCGACTGGCCGTGAAGGAAGGGGAACAGCAACGGGTGGGCCCGCCACGCCGGCCACGGCGATCGCCCGTCCTCGCCCAGCGCGGCGGGATCGAAGAACACCGCCACCCCATCATCCAGGCGGTGCAGTTGTCCGGGATCGAGCACCTCACCGGCGGCCGCCACGTACACCATGCCCGCCGAGGGTGCGTACCAGAGCGCCGGGAAATCGTGAATGTGACGCCCGAGCTCGCCGGAACCGCCGTGGGGGTGCCGATGCACCGATACGGGGGAAACGTTCGGATCAGTCCGGTATTGGTAGACGGGCACACCGTCCAGATGGCGGATGACCCGAGTCGCCTGCGTCATATCACTTCCCAAAGATCGTCCTACTCTGGCCAATGATCACTCAATTATGGAGCCATGCACAGGCGCAGTATGGATTCTATGGTCAAACATCATCCACATGACTACCTTCCGGCAGCCGGCCACGATGCTCTGCTGCCCGGCTATGACCTATTGACGCGCCTCATGGGCTTCAACCGTGTCTACCAAAAGCTGATCGCCCAGGCCGAACTCAGCGATGGCCAGCGCGTCCTGGAAATCGGCTGCGGCACAGGTAATCTCACTACCCAAGCGAAACGCGATCATCCCGGTACGGAGCTGATCGGATGCGACCCCGACCCCCGAGCGCTCAGTCGGGCGCGGCGCAAGGCTCGCCGATTGGCCGGGATCCGCTTTGAACACGGCTACGCCCAACGACTCCCCTACGCCGACGGCGAATTCGATCGAGTGTTGTCGTCGATGATGCTGCACCATCTGGACGAGGAGACGAAACCCGCTGCGGCGGCCGAGATCTTCCGCGTCCTGTGTCCCGGCGGCAGACTGCAGTTGGTCGATATGGGCGGCAACATGACCGATGACGACGGCCTGGCAGCCCGGCTGGTCAGGCACAGCCCGCACGCGGCCGGTAACCTCGGTGACGCGATTCCACGCCTACTGGAGGCGGCGGGATTCGATTGCACCGAAGTCGCCACCGAGCGTCACCGCTTCGTTGGACGACTCACCTACTACCGCGCTACCCGCCCGACCGCTCATCGCTGATCGAAGGCCACCTTGACCGCCCCGCTCTCACCCTGGTTGGCAATCGCCAGGAACGCGTCGCGCCACTGTTCCAGCTGGAAAGTGTGAGTCAACATGGGCCGCAAGTCGATTCGGCCGGCCGCCACAAGATCGAGGTAGTGCGCGATGGCGTGCTTACGCTCGCCCTCGACCTCCTCGAACCCGAAGGCGTTCGAGCCGACCCAGCTGATCTCCTTGAAGTACAGCGGGCTCCATTCCCACCGGCCGGGTGCGTGGACGCCGGCCTTCACCAGCGTCCCGCGCGAAACCAATAGCCGGACCCCGACCTCGAACGTCTCCGGCTTGCCGACCGTATCGTAGACGACGTCCACCGCACCGGGATACGCCATCGGCAGGCCCTGCAGTGGCTGCCGCAGCCGACCGCCACCCCAGGCGACCACCTCCTCGATGACACCCAGCCGCGGCTCGTGCGCCAGCACCTTCTCGGCGCCGAACCGGCGGGCCAGCTCGGCCTGGGCCGCGAACCGCGCCACCACTGCCACCGCCACATCCGGATAGAGCGCCCGCAGGATCGCCAGCGCGCACAGCCCGAGAGAGCCGGCCCCGTACACCAGAACCCGCCCCGAGCGCGGCGGCGGGTGGCGAGTGATCGCGTGCAGCGATACCGAGAACGGGTCGGCGAACACGGCCAACTCGTCGGGCACCGACTCCGGCACGCAGAACAGCATGCTGTCGTGAGCGGGCATCAGCTCGGCGTAGCCACCAGTCACGTCCGCCGAAACCCCGGTGTGGATGCCGGGCTTGATGTCGCCGTCGGTGAAACTCCAGCACAGGCTGTAATCGCCGGTTTGGCAAGCGGGACAAGGTGGTTCGATGCCCCGCGGACCGCAGGACAGCCACGGGTTGAGCACCACCCGCTGCCCGGGGTGCAACCCACGCGCCTCCGGTCCCACCGCCACCACGTCGGCGACCACCTCGTGACCCATGACTTGCGGAAAGGAACAGAACGCGGCCATGGCGTTGTCGACGTCGTCCTCACCGAAATCCATCAGGATCTGCTTGGAGTCCGACCCGCAGATGCCGGTCAGCCGCGGCCGGGTGATCACCCAATCACGGTGCAGCAGTTGCGGTTCCGGTACCTCTCGCAGCGCCGTCGGGGTGCGGGCCAAGTTCTGGGTCAGCATGTTGGCGTTGTCGGGAACCTCGAACGGCTCCGGTGGTACGCCGTATACCAGCGCCTTCATCGCGGCGCCATCATCGCAGCACCGGCGATGAAAGCATCGAGGTCCGCGTTCTTGGCGTCGACGACCGCTTTCATGTCCGGCACGTAGTGCTCGAAGCGGTCGCTGCCCAGGGCCGCGATGATGCCCTCGGCCACTTCATCGGCCGGTACTTTGGGGCCCTGATAGAGCGGTTCCTCGTTGCCGGGTTGGTCCCAGATCTCGGTGTCGACCGGTCCCGGCTCGATCAGCTTCACCACTATGCCGGTACCGTGCAGGTCGACGGCCATCGCTTCGCTCCATCCGCACAGCGCGAATTTGCTTGCGCAATAGGCTGTTTCATGGATGATCCCGAGCCGGCCCCCGACACTCGACACGTTGACGATCATTCCCGTCCCGCGCTCGACCATCCTCGGCAGCAGGGCAAGCGTGAGCCGCATCGGCGCGAAGAAGTTGACGCTCATGACGGCCTCTACCTCGCCGGGGGCCAATTCGCTGACGGGACGGCGTTTGGGGATCGCCGCGTTGTTGACCAGAACATCGATGCCCCCGAGCCCATCCCAGGCCCCCAGCGCCAACTCGCTCAGCGCCTCGGTGTCGGCCAGGTCGGCCACCCACATCGTCGAGGTCGGCGAGGTCTGCCGACAGTCTGCCAGCACGTCGCTCAACCGATCGCGCCGACGGGCGACCAACCCCACCACCGCACCCTGGGCGGCCAACTGCCTGGCCAGCGCCGCCCCCAACCCCGACGAGGCACCGGTGATGAGCGCCCGCTTGCCGGCCGCCGAGTATGCCATCGCTCCAGGTTGCCTCCTGCGTCAAGTCCGCGGGAACCTTTTGCGCACCGCGTTTGTTATATTGGCTAAGTATCAACTGTGCTTATTTGGGGGCAACATGACGTCCACCGGTTCCATCAGGTACGAGGGAGACACCTGGGACCTCGCATCCAGCGTCGGCGTGACGGCGACAATGGTCGCCGCCGCCCGTGCGATCGCCACCCGAGCCGACAACCCGCTGATCAACGATCCATTCGCCGAGCCGCTGGTGCGAGCGGTCGGGGTGGACCTGCTCACCCGGCTGGCCACCGGCGAAGTGGACCCAACCGAGCTGGACGACAAGGACCACCCGGGCCGTTCTGCAGGCGCGATGGCCCGCATGGCCGACAACATGGCCGTGCGCACCAAGTTCTTCGACGACTTCTTCATCGCAGCCACCAAAGCCGGCATCAGGCAGGTGGTGATCCTGGCTTCCGGACTGGATTCGCGCGCCTACCGACTGCCTTGGCAGGCCAGAACGGTGGTCTACGAGATCGACCAACCGCAGGTCATCGAATTCAAATCCCGCACCCTCGCCGAACTTGGCGCTGCACCTACCGCCAACCGGCGGACAGTGGCCGTCGATTTGCGCGACGGCTGGCCCGCCGCCCTGCGCGCCGCGGGGTTCGACCCGTCGCAACCGACCGCGTGGAGCGCCGAGGGGTTGCTTGGCTACCTGCCACCGGAGGCGCAGGACCGACTGCTGGACACCGTTACCGAGCTCAGTGCGCCGGGCAGCAGATTCGCCACCGAAAGCGTCAGCAACGTCGACCCCGCCGATCGGGAGAAGATGAAGAAGCGCATGCGGATGATCTCCGAGCGGTGGCGGGCGCACGGCTTCGACATCGACATGACCGGCCTCGTGTACTTCGGTGACCGCAACGAGGCGGCGCCGTATCTCGTCGACCATGGCTGGCAGGTCACCAACACCAACGCGCGAGACCTGTTGGTAGCCAACGGGCTCCCGCCCGTCGAGGACGACGACATGCCACGGGCCGATCTGTTCTACGTCAGTGCCACGCTGAACAAAGGACGAACCGACGGCGACAGCTGGGGCCCGGCGTCCAGCGTGGGCGCGACAGCGACCATGGTCGCGGTATCTCGCGCCCTGGCCTCCCAAGGACCCGAGGCGCTGCTCGACGACCCGCTGGCCGACCCGCTCGTGCGGGCGGTGGGCGTGGACCCGTTCATCCGGATGATCGACGGCGAGATGCCGGTCGACGATGACCCGCTGTTCACCCGCCAGGCCATGAACGAGCAGATCACCGTGCGAACCAGGTTCTTCGACGACTTCTTCACCTCGGCGGCCGCGGCGGGTATCCGCCAGGCCGTGATCCTGGCGTCCGGCCTGGACACCAGGGCCTACCGGCTGCCCTGGCCGGACGGCATGGTGGTCTATGAGATCGATCAGCCGCAGGTCGTCGACTTCAAGACGCGGACCCTGGCCGATCTCGGTGCTGCCCCGACCGCGGATCGCAGGCCGATCGGCGTGGATCTGCGCGACGACTGGCCGGAGGCGTTGCGGCAGAACGGTTTTGACGTCAACCAGCCGACGGCGTGGTCGGCCGAGGGCTTGCTGGTGTATCTGCCGCCCGAAGCTCAAGACCTATTGTTCGACAACATCACCGCGCTCAGTGCGCCGGGGAGCCGGGTTGCCACCGAACATCTCCCCGATCCTCAGCAGTTCTTCGGGGAGCGGGCGCAGCAACTCTCCGACCGCTGGAAACGATTGGGAGTCGGGATCAACATGTCCGAGCTGATGTACGACGGCGAACGAAACACCGTCATCGAATACCTGACCACGCACGGCTGGGACGTCAATGCCCGCACCGCCCGGGAGCTGTACGCACACAACGGTTTTGAATTCCCGGACGACGAGATGGCGGCAGTCTTCGGCAAGGGCAGCTACGTCGCCGCCACCCTTCGGTAGGGTTTGCTCATGCCACGGGCTCACGACGACAACTGGGATCTGGCGTCCAGCGTCGGCGCGACCGCAACCCTGGTTGCGGCAGGCCGCGCGATGGCAAGCAAGGATCCGCGCGGTCTGATCAACGATCCGTTCGCCGAACCGCTGGTGCGCGCCGTCGGGGTGGACTTCTTCGCCAAGATGATGGACGGCGAACTCGACTTGACGGCGATCGAGAACTTTTCGCCGGTGCGGGCCCAGGCGATGGCCGACGGGATGGCGGTGCGCACCAAGTATTTCGACGACTACTTCATCGAGGTGACGGGCGGCGGGGTCCGTCAAGTGGTGATCCTGGCGTCCGGGCTGGATTCTCGCGCCTACCGGCTGCCCTGGCCGGCTGACACGGTGGTTTACGAGATCGATCAGCCGCGGGTGATCGAGTTCAAGACAACCACTTTGGACGAGATCGGTGCCAAACCCACAGTCATCCGGCGAACCGTTCCGATCGACCTGCGCGCCGATTGGCCCGCGGCGCTGAAAGCTGCCGGATTGGACACTTCGGCACCGACGGCATGGCTGGCCGAAGGCCTGTTGATCTACCTGCCGCCCGATGCCCAAGACCGGTTGTTCGACAACATCACCGCGCTCAGCGCTCCGGGGAGCACCATTGCCACCGAATTCGTGCCCGGCATCATCGATTTCGATGTCGCACGGGCACAGGACATGCCCAATCCCCTGCGGGACCACGGCGTGGACATCGACATGGCTTCGCTGGTCTACACCGGGGAGCGCAACCACGTCCTGGACTACCTGACCGCCAAAGGGTGGAAGGTCGACGGGGTGACGCGGTCAGAACTGTTCGTGCGCAACGGATTGGACGTGCCCGCCCCGGAAGACGACGACCCACTCGGCGAAATCATCTTCATCAGCGGCGGCCTGAGCGGTTAGAAGCGCGAGTCCCCCAGCCACAGCGCGCTGGTACCACTCATCGACTGCTCGACCCGGTCGATGATCGCGGCAACCGAGCGGCTCAACAGCGCGCCGACCGCCTCGGGCAGCGACGCAGCGGCCGGCTGCGACGAGGACCGGGGCCGCACCAGGTCGAGCAATGAAGAGCCGGGATAGCTGACGATGCGGACTTCGTCGTCCTCGTCCAGATCAACCAGTGCCTTGGCGCGGCGCAGCGCGGTTCGCAGCCCGCCGAGTTCGTCGACGAGGCCTCGCTCCTGCGCGTCGGCGCCGGTCCAGACCCGTCCTCGCGCAACAGCTTCCACGGCTTCCACGCTCATGTTGCGGCCCTCGGCGACGCGTTCCACGAAGTCGCTGTAACACAAGTCCGCTTCGGCTACCAGCTGAGCCTGCTGTTCGGGCGTGAAGGGCGCGTCGACCGACCAGGCGTCGGCATTGGCGTTGGTGCGCACGGTATCCGACCCCACTCCGAGCCGGTCCTTCAGGTCGCGCACCACCAGCTTGCCGCCGAGCACCCCGATCGATCCGGTGATCGTTCCCGGATTGGCCACGATCGCGTCGGCGGCCATCGAGATGTAGTAGCCGCCGGAGGCGGCAACGGAGCCCATCGACACCACCACCGGCTTTCCGCGCTCGCGCACCCTTGCCACCTCACGCCAAATGGTCTCCGACGCGGTGACCGAGCCGCCGGGACTGTCAACGCGTAACACAATCGCGGACACCGCATCGTCGGCGGCTACCTCGCGCAGTGCCGCCGCTATGGTGTCGGCGCCGGCGGGAGCATTGCCGAGCGGCAAGAGCTGGGGCCCGCCGCGTCCGTCGACAATCTGGCCCGCGACCGTGACCACGGCGATCGTGGGCTTGGACCGGCGGCCGGGAATCGGCACCGCCGGCGGGGACAGCCTCGACTGGGCGGCTCCCGCGTAGCGCGACAGGTAGAGCCGTGGCAACGTCTCTGAATCACCTTCGAACCCAATCAGTTCCGCCATCCGGGCATAGGCTTCGTCGCGGAAACCGATGCGGTCGATCAGCCCCGACGCGACCGCGTCATCCCGTAGCAGCGGAGCCCGGTCGGCCAGCGCGTCGAGCGCGCCGGCATCGATCTTGCGCGATTCGGCGATCGCCTCCCATACCTGGCTTCGCAGGCTCTCCAGCATGCGGGTGACGGCCTCGCGGTGTGCGTCGGTGAATCCGCTCTCGGTGAAAAGGCTTGCCCGCGACTTGTATTCACCGCGGGCGATGATCTGGGGTGTGATCCCGGCCTTGTCCAGTGCGTCGCGCAAGAACATCGCGTTGCTGGCGAAGCCGACCAGTGCGAGATTGCCGGATGACTGCATCCAAATCTCGCCGAATGCCGAAGCCAGGTAATAGGACAACGTGCCCGGATAAGTCTCGGCCCACACCACTGAGGGCTTGACGGCGCTGAAAGCGGCGATGGCCTCTCGCAGTTCCTGCACCGCCGCCGGCGGCGACGCCGCGAGCTGCACGCGGGCGATCAGCCCGGCGACCCTGGGATCCTCGGCTGCGCGATGAATTGCGGCGACCGCTTCGCGCAGCGCCATCGGCCGGCCGCCCCCGGTGATGATCGCCAGCGGGTCGAAGCCCGTTGTCTCCGGTGGCACCGAACGCAGATTGAACTCGAGCACGCAGCCGTTGGGTACACCGTGGTGGCGGGCGGTGTCGACGCGGTGGGCCAGGGCACGCACGTCGTCGACACCAGGAAGAGAAGGCAGGAACGCGAACATGCTCTGCAGCCTACCGACGTGGCGATCGCAAGCGCGGCGCAGCCGGGCGCCGCGGGTCGCCACCATATGGACGTGGCGATCGCAAGCGCGGCGCAGCCGGGCGCCGCGGGTCGTCACCATATGGACCGGCCGCCGTACGGTGGTCGGGTGAGGTTTTCGATCGCAATCCCCCAGTTCGACTATGACAAGTTCGACGCCCTGGGGCTGAAAGGCTTTCTGGCACGCGCCGACGAACTCGGGTTCGAAGCCGGTTGGGTGCTCGAGCAGATCATCGGCCCGGCACCGTTGCTGGCGCCGATGGAGCTGCTGGCCTACTGCGCGGCCTGCACCGAGCGACTACGGCTGGGCGTAGGTGTGCTTGTGACGTCGCTGCATGATCCCCTGCAGTTGGCGTCAGCCGCGACCGCCGTCGACCGACTCAGCCACGGCCGGCTGGACATCGGCGTCGCGCCCGGCGGCGGTACCCGCAAGTTCGCCGCCTTCGGTGTCGAGAAGTCCAGCTACATAAGCTATTTCACCGAGGGCCTGGAATTGATGAAGGCGGCCTGGTCCGACGAGCCCAGGGTGACGTTCCACGGCCGGTTCCGCGATGTCGACGACCTGCCCATCCAGCCCAAACCTGTGCAGCGACCGCACCCGCCGATCTGGTTCGGAGGCGCTGCCCCAAAGGCATTGGCGCGGGCGGTGCGTCACGGCGATGCTTTCCTGGGCGCGGGTTCGTCGACCACCGATATCTTTGCCGGGGCCGTTGCCGTGGTCCGGCGCGAGCTTGCCGAGCAAGGAAAAGACCCAACGAAGTTCACCATCGGCAAACGCGTCTATCTGACCGTCGACGACAATGCCGGCCACGCCCGCGAGCGGGTGCTTGCCGGCCTGCGCCGCATCTACGGCCAGATGTCGGGCATCGATGCGGTGCCGGTTTCCGGGACGCCCGACGACGTCGTGCGAGGGCTGGCTCAGGTGATCGAGGCCGGCGCCCAGACGCTGCTGCTCAATCCCGTCGGCGCCGACGTCACGGAGAACCGGGAGCAGATGGAACGCCTTGCCGCCGAGGTGATTCCGCGGTTGCGTTAGCTTGCGCGAGCAGACGCAAAATCCCCCCGACCCCCCGCGGGGGGGGGGGTTTTTGGGGGGGGGGCGCGCCTAAAGCTCGGTGACGGAGCCGCCGGCGGCGGTGATCTTCTCGCGCGCGCGGG
>NZ_LZSG01000038.1 GCF_001665395.1 Mycobacterium sp. 1164966.3 | reverse complement strand
CCGTGGTCGAGGTGTGGCGGTGGTATCCATTCGGTTTGGCCGTGGCTGTTGGTGCGGGTGGTCCAGCCTTTTTCGGCGAGTCGGTTGTCTGGGCCGCAGGCCAGGGTGAGCTCGTCGATGTCGGTGCGCCGGGTGGTGGTCCAGCCCCGGACGTGGTGGGCTTGGCTGTGGTAGGCCGGTGCTGGGCAGCCCGGTTTGGTGCAGCCGCGATCCCTGGCGTGGAGCATGATGCGCTGGGCGGGTGAGGCCAAGCGTCGGGTGTGATACAGGGCCAGGGGGGTGGCGCCATCGAAGATGGCCAGGTAGTGGTTGGCGTGGCTGGCCAGCCGGATCAGATCCGACATCGGCAGCAGTGAGCCGCCACCGGTCAGTCCCTTGCCCGTGGTGGCGAGCAGATCGTTGAGGTTGGCGTTGACGACGATCGACACCGGAAGCCCGTTGTGTTGACCCAGCTTGCCGGAGACGAGGAGGGCGCGCAGGCCGGCCAGCAGGCCATCGTGGTTGCGTTGGGCTTGGGTGCGGGTGTCGCGGCGCACCGCGTCCTCATCGGGGGTGTCGTCGATGACGGGCGTGTCGTCCTCGGGGTTGCAGGTGCCGGGGGCGGCCAGTTTGGCCAGCACGGGTTCAAAGGTGGCCCGGGCTTCGGGGGTCAGATAGCCGCTCAGGCGCGACATGCCGTCGTACTCTTGGTCGCCCAGGGTGATGCCGCGCTTGCGGGCGCGTTCCTGGTCGTGCAGCTCGCCGTCGGGGTTGAGCCAATCCATCACCCGCTGGGCATATTTGGCCAGCTCGTCGGGGCGGTAGTGGCGGGCTTTGTCGGCCAGGTCGGCGTCGGCGGCCTCGCGGGTGGTCAGGTCGATGTCGGTGGGCAGGTGGGCAAAGAAGCTGCGGATGACTTTGACATGTCCGTCGCCGATCAAACCGTCGCGTTGGGTGGCCGCGGTGGCGTTCAGTCGGGGGCCAGCGGCTCGCCGGTCAGCGCCCGGCGCTGGCCGAGGTCGTCGGCTTCGGCGATGCGCCGCCCGGCTTCGGCTTTGGTGATCCGTAGCCGGTCGGCCAGCGCCGCGCACAAGGTTCCGCCCAACTCTGCATCGCCGGCCTGGGCGCCGATTTGGTTGATCAGCGTATGTTGGGGAGCGCGCAGTTGGCGGGTGAGGCGTTCCAGGCGCTGCAGAGCCCGCAGCCGTTCCGGGGTGGTCAACACGTCAAAGGACAACTCACACAGGCGTTCCAGCTCAGCGTCGAGCACGTTAAAGACCTC
>NZ_LZSG01000037.1 GCF_001665395.1 Mycobacterium sp. 1164966.3 | reverse complement strand
GCAGCCCGGCCAGCGACACGTCAAATCCCGGCAGCGCACGAAGTCGGCCAACGCCTTCGACGGGACATAGCCGTCCTCGGGTGGGGCATCCCCGGGATGGCTTAGCGGCACCATTTTTGCCGTGGTGGCTAGCTCGGCGAGCAGTTCGGGGGTGATCAACCCCTCAGCACCGACCTCCCAACCCGGCCCATCGGGTGGGGCGATCAGGTGGATCGCCACCGGGGAGGCCGGGCGGCGCGCCCCAGCGGCACAATCCGAGCGCGCGCAGCGACACCCCAACCGATCGGCCCCGGCGGCCAGCGCCCCCAGCGCATCGGCGCGGCGCTGCGCCGCGGTGCGCGGATCATGGGCACACACCGTGGCAGCCAGTGCGCTCAGTCGTTGGTCGAGGGCGTGGGCGTCGGTGCTGACCAGGCTGCCCTCGATGCGGGCGATGCCGTCCAGGTCGCCCCCGATCCACACCTGGCGATCGGCAGCCTGCTCCTTGGTGCGCCGACGCACCGCATCAGCATCCAGCCGGGCCACCAGGGCATCCACCTTGCCCGACAACCGCGCCGTGGTCATCGACGGCCAGCGGGTCACATTGGCGGCCACCACCGCATCCACCCGGGCCAAGATCTGCGGGTCGGTGATCAAATCGGTGCGAAACACAATCGTCTGAAACGCCCGATAATCAATATCCCCGTTAATGAACACCGCCGCGGTCGCCGGCAGTTGCTCACGCATCGCACGCGCATAGCGCAGCCGACTGGCCGCCAAACCCTGGCTGATCCGCAACCCCGCGGCCACCTCGGCGGCCACGGCCTCCATGGTGTCAACCGCCCACTCCTCGGTCTCCGAACACCGCCCCAACCGGTAGGCGAACAACTCCCCAATCGCCACCAACTGCGCCGCGGCGGCCCGATTCTCCGCACGCACCGCCGCGCTGGCCCGCTGCACCCACGCCGCCGACTCGCCGGTGGGTGCGCGCAGCTCGCAGCGCGCGGCCAACTCATCGAAGTAGGCAATCACCTGCTCCTGCGACCACCCACCACCCCGTTCGAACATACGTTCGAGTATGCCACAGCTGACCGACAACAGCGATCGGCAGCCGAGCCCCTAGTCCGCCACGCAGCGGAACCCGATATGAGTGGTAGCGGTGTCCTGCGACTGCGGTGACCGGGCGGCGGGGCGGTATCGATGGCAATACTCCGGCGCGCACAAGTGCGAACCGCCCTTCAGCGTCTGGTTGATTCCTGGATTCGGCGGCCCCGACGGTGTGCAACAAGACTTCGGCGGCTGGTCGAGCCGGTGACGTGGCGAATACTCGGTAGCGGTCCACTCCCAGACATTGCCGATCATGTCGACCAGCCCGAAACCGTTGGGAGGAAACGTTTCAACGGGCGAAGTTCCGACCCAGCCGAGCGCACCGTCGTTGCGGTACGGGAACCTGCCCTGCCAGGTGTTGGCCATCAGCCGACCATTGGGTTGCGCCTCGTGGCCCCAGGGGTAGGTGGTCGCCTCTCCGCCGCGCGCCGCATACTCCCACTCCGCCTCGGTTGGCAGCCGCCTGCCGGCCCATCGCGCATAGGCCGCCGCATCGGGATAAGCCACCTGCACGACCGGATGATCGGGCTTGTCGTCCACATCGCTGTGCGGGCCGAAGGGATGGCGCCAGCTCGCGCCTGTCGCCCAGTCCCACCACTGGCGCCAGTCGCGCAGGTCGACGGGCCCGGCCGTCGGACGAAACACCATCGCACCCGCACGCAGATCGTCGGGGTTCACGCCTGGATACAGCGCGGGGTCCAGCGGCTGCTCGGCAATGGTGACATAGCCTGTGGCGGCAACGAATTCGGCGAACTGCGCGTTGGTGACCGGATGCCGTTCCACCGCAAAGGAACCGACGGTCACGGTGTGGACCGGCGCCTCCTCGGGATAGAAGCTCGTCGACCCCATGCGGAATGACCCGCCCGGTAGTTCGACCAGCTCGGTAAGCACCACTTCAGGGTAGAACGGCCGCACCACGTTCTAATCAGATTGTCGGTACCACGTAACCATGTACAAGGCCATCGCCCCGACCAGCGCTATCAGCACCCAGAGTATTAAGGCCTGGTCAATCCACGCACCCGGCGGTGGCGAGCCAGGAAGGAAATTCCGGATGGGAATGACAGCGAATAGCATCGCGGCGAACCACGTCACGAATGGCGGGACGAATTTCCTTCTGCCCAAAGCTATTTGGATGGCGACGGCAAATGCCAAGGCAGGCAGGCTGAATAGCACCAGGCAGATGCCGAGGTCGAAGATCAGCGGCCCCTTGGCCCGGTGCAACGTGATGATCACATCGCTCTGATCGTCCGCTGAATCATCGCGGTCGTGCACGCGGGTAACCGTCACGTCCCAGCCGTCCAAGTGTCCGGTCACCTCGACACGGGCGGGCACATATTTGCGGTCATCGCCGGATCCGACGAGCACATCGGCAGAGAGGACATCGGTCTTGTAGGAGTCGAAGGGCCAGTTGTTGGGATCGCCGTGCGCCTCGATGGTGGTGGCGACCTGTGCCGGCGACTTTCCTGCCGGGTAAACCAGGTCTCCCAGATCGTTCGGTGGATCCATGCGCACCGATGTGTCGACCTTCAGCACGTCGAGGCGCTGATTGAACATGTTGTCCTGAGGAATGACAAGGACCTTCACCGAGAGGCGGTTTGCGACGGTCTTGAGCTCCTCGAGCCGGATCAGCACAACGCTGTCGTCCGTGGCATTAAGGTCCGGCGCCTTCAGCGGTCCCGATGACTTGGCCAGCATGTGCACACCGAACAGTGACAGCGAGTAGACCACGATGAAAGCCACCAGAATCCCCGCGACGATCAGGGACCGTCGCCCACGCGACTTCGACACGGCCCGCTCCGAGGGTTCAGGTGTCTCCGGCGTGGGCGGCGTTTCAGGCGGGGGTGCTGGAGGCGCGTGATGACTCATCGGTTACCACCTTTTGTTTGTCGGAGGCAACACGAGGTCAGATCGTAGCGAAGCCGTGCCCATGGCGCGGCCACATCGAATTTTCCTTAGCCCGTTGGATTTATGGCCTGTCCCGCGAGGAACGCGCCGAGAACTGCGGCGGCCAATCAGTCGCGCGAAAACGCAAGGGCAAGTTCAGATTCCACGTCTTGATATGGCCGTCCGGACAGGTCGATGGTGACCTGGGCGATGGTGCCGCCGGTGAAGGTGAATGGCGCCTTGTAGCGGCTGGACACTCCGGAACCGCCGTTGCGGCCCACGGTGATGCCGGCGCCGGCCAATCCGAACGTCCCCGGATGCGTCGTCACATCGGCCAGTGTGCCGACCTCGTTGTGATCGAAGTACAGCACGAGGTCACCCACGGGCGTGTGGCTGTTCGGCACGGTTCCGGTCCGCGAATACCGGACGCCGAACAAGTGTCTGCCCAGCGGGATCGGGCCGTTCGAAGAAACCAGCTGTTGGCGCTCGCCGAAGAAGTTGTAGACGTAGTGCAGGCGGCCGTCCTGGAGGAACAGCACATGACCGCCGTGCGCGCCGCCCTGCTTGAACAGGACGCCTTCGGCGCCGGTGGTATCCACGGTCACCTCCGCCAGGACGGCGAACGAGCGGCCGCGAATCTCGGCGCCCGCACCGATCCCGACGTCAGCGCAGTCGGGATAGTAGACGTAGCTTTCTCGCTCGCCGGCCAGGTAGGGCCGCGACCGCATCAGCGTTTCCATGATGTTCAGATCCGCCAGGGGCAGCCCGTTGTACTTGGCTGCTTCGGAGAACCACAGTGCCTTAAGCTCTTCGAGTTTCTCCGGATGCTTCGCGGCCAGGTCATGGCATTGGCTGCGGTCCTGCGCGATGTGGTAGAGCTCCCAGCGGTCCTGGTCGAAGTGCGACCAACCCGCGGGCGTCGCGGCATGCACGGTGTTCGCGAACCAGCCGTCGTGCCAGATGCCGCGCGTGCCCAACATGGTGTAGAACTGGGTGCTCTTGCCGGTGTCGGCAGCCCGATCCGAAAGGGCCGCTTTGAAACTCACGCCGTCGAGCGGCTTTTGGGAAATGCCTTTGACGGTGTCCGGCGGCGTCATGTCCAGTAGGTCGTAGACCGTCGGCGTGATATCGCTGACGTTGACGTAGTTGTCCCGGACTTCGCCGTGGGCCGCAATACCGTTGGGCCAGGAGATGATTGCCGTGTCGGCAATACCTCCTTCGTGCGAGGCGTAGCGCTTGTACAGCTTGTACGGCGTGTTGAACGCCATTGCCCACCCGATCGGGTAATGGTTGTAGGTCTCGGGTCCGCCGAGATGGTCGAAGAGCTTCATGCTCTCTTCGACGGTGTCGATATAGCCGTTGAAGAACTTGCCCTCGTTGACGGACCCGTTCGGACCGCCCTCACCGCTGGCGCCGTTGTCGGAGATCACCACGACGATGGTGTTGTCCAGTTGGCCGGAATCCTCCAGATAGTCCAGGATCCTGCCGATTTGGGCATCGGTGTAGCTCAGGAAGCCGGCGAACACCTCGGCCATGCGGTTGAATAGTTTCTTCTCTTCATCGTTGAGGGAATCCCAAGGCCGCACCGTGTCCTGCATTGGCCACGGCTCGCCTTTCGGTCCCGTCACGTCGAGATACGGGTTGACAGGCGATAATTCGGTGTCCGGTGGCACGATCCCCATCGACTTCTGCTTGTCCAGCACGATCTCGCGGTAGCGCTCGTAGCCCATGTCGAACTTGCCGGCGTATTTGTCGGCCCACTCTTGGAAGACGTGATGCGGAGCGTGCCCGGCGCCGGGGCATACGTAGCTGAACCACGGCTTGTCCGGGGCGATCACCTTGGCGTCGCGAATGAATTCGATTGTCTTGTCGGCGATGTCCTTCGACAGGTGATAGCCGTCTTCCGGTGTGCCGGGCGGGTTTACGGGGTGGTTGTCGTAAACCAGGTCGGGGTACCACTGGTCGGTCTCGCCGCCCATGAAGCCGTAGAAGCGTTCGAAGCCGCGCGAGGTCGGCCAGTGCCGCTTGGTCGACGCCATGCTGGACTCCTCCAGCGGCGTCAAGTGCCACTTGCCGACGCAATAGGTGTTGTAGCCGCGTTCGGCGAGCACCTCGGAGAGCAGCGCGGTGTCGGCCGGGATCCGGCCATTGCAGTTGGGGAAGCCGTCAGTGAACTCCTCGATGGTGGCCATGCCGACGGTGGTCGCATTGCGACCGGTCAGCAGCGACGCTCGGGTCGGTGAACACAGCGCGGTGGTGTGAAACTGCGTCAAGCGGATACCACGTTCGGCGATTCGCGTCATCGCGGGCATCTCGACCAGGCCGCCGAAGCAGTCCCAGGTGGCGATGCCGGTGTCGTCCCACACCAGATAAAGGATGTTCGGCGAATTCTTCGGGGCGGTTGGTGCCGCGTACGGCCCCCAATCCGCTACCGAATCGCGAATATCCAGCTCGATTTTGCCTTGAAACTCGGTCGACCCCGTCATGACTGCCAGCCTCACTCCCGCGATGGACTTACCGAATGTCCGTGGACATTACACGTGTCAAGTAGTAATAGGCTGAGGATTTCTACCGGAAGGCCGCATCAGGCGGCCGGCCCTGTCGGGTGTGAGCTCAGGGCGTTCGGCGTGAACTCAGGGTGTTCGTTGTGAACCCAGGGTCGAGAAATCGCGATTTCTCCGCCCGGGCCGCACACTCAAAGCCGTGGGTTCACACTGAAGACCCACAATTCACGCCCATCGCAAAAGTCGGGCGGGGAGGCTGCCCGGCGAGCAGACGCAAAAGCCCCCGACACGCCGCGCGTACGGGAGCTTTTGCGTCTGCTCGCGGGGTTACTTGGCCTTTTCCAGAATCTCGACCAGCCGCCAGCGCTTGGTCGCTGACAGCGGACGGGTCTCCATCAGCGAGACTCGGTCGCCGATGCCGGCGGAGCTGTTCTCGTCGTGCGCCTTGACCTTCTTGGTGGTGCGAATGATCTTGCCGTACAGCGGGTGACGCATGCGGTCTTCCAGCTCGACCACGATGGTCTTCTGCATCTTGTCGCTCACCACATAGCCGATGCGCGTCTTGCGGCGGCCCCGCGGCTTCGGCGTGGCCGGAGTGTGCCTGGGGCCCTTGTCTTTCGACGCAACATCCTTGGCGGCGGCTTCCTTCGGCGCAGCCTTCTTCGCGGCTGTCTTCGCCGGTGCGGCCTTGGTCGCCGCCGATGCGGCCCGCTTGGCGGGGGTCTTAGCTTCTGCCATCACGAATCCTTACCATCGGGGCCGTCGGGACCAGACGCCAGGCCCAGTTCTCGTTCACGCAGCACGGTGTAGACGCGTGCGATTTCCTGACGCACGACGCGCAGCCGCCGATTGTTGTTGAGCTGGCCGGTCGCCAACTGGAAGCGCAGGTTGAACAGCTCCTCCTTGGATTCGCGCAGGCGCTCGGTCAGCTCCTCGTCGGTGAGCTCACGCAGTTCGCCAGGGGAAACTCCCACTGCCATCAGAACTGCTCCTCTCGGGTCACGATGCGTGCCTTGATCGGCAACTTGTGGATCGCACGGGTGAGCGCGGCGCGGGCGGTCTGCTCGTTGGGGTAACTGAGCTCGAACAGCACGCGACCGGGCTTGACGTTGACCACCCACCACTCCGGCGAGCCCTTACCCGAACCCATCCGAGTCTCGGCGGGCTTCTTGGTCAGCGGGCGGTCCGGGAAGATGTTGATCCAGACCTTGCCGCCACGCTTGATGTGGCGATTGATGGCGATACGAGCGGACTCGATCTGCCGGTTGGTGACGTAGGCGTGCTCCAGGGCCTGGATGCCGTAGTCGCCGAAGTTGACCGACGTGCCGCCGCTGGCGATGCCGCGCTGGCGGGGATGGTGTTGCTTTCGGTGTTTAACTTTGCGGGGAATCAACATGATTCAGTTCTCCGTGCTCTGCGGTTCGAGGGCAGGCGCGCCATCTCCTGAGCCGCCGGCGGCCGACTCTTCGCTACCGGCCGCCCGTCCGGCCTCGGTACTGGTCGCGGTGGTACCGGACGCGCCACTGCGGCGCGGACGCGTGCCCGACGGCCGCTCGCGACGCGGACGATCGGCACCCGCCGGCGCGGCCGCGGCCAATTCCCGCTTCCCACCGACGATGTCGCCCTTGTAAATCCACACCTTCACGCCGATCCGGCCGAAGGTGGTCTTGGCCTCGTAGAGGCCGTAGTCGATGTCGGCGCGCAGGGTGTGCAACGGCACCCGCCCCTCGCGGTAGAACTCCGAACGGCTCATCTCAGCGCCGCCGAGACGGCCGGAGCACTGCACCCGGATGCCCTTGACGTTGGGCTGGCGCATTGCCGACTGGATGGCTTTGCGCATCGCACGACGGAACGCCACCCGGTTGCTCAACTGCTCGGCGACCCCCTGAGCCACCAATTGTGCTTGCGATTCCGGGTTTTTGACCTCGAGGATGTTGAGCTGAACCTGCTTGCCGGTCAGCTTCTCCAGGTCGGCCCGGATGCGGTCGGCCTCGGTGCCACGACGGCCGATGACGATGCCAGGACGCGCGGTGTGAATGTCCACGCGGACCCGGTCGCGGGTGCGCTCGATCTCCACGTCGGCGATCCCCGCGCGCTCCAGGCCGGTCGACAGCAGCCGGCGTATCGCGACGTCTTCCTTGACGTACTCGGCGTACTGCTTGTCGGCATACCAACGCGACTTCCAGTCGGTGGTGATGCCCAGCCGGAAGCCGTGCGGATTGATCTTCTGGCCCACTAGTCTGAGCCTCCCTTCGATTCAGAAGCCTCAGAAGCCTTGGCAGCAGCCTTCTTTGCGGGCGTCTTCTTTGCCGCTTCCTTGGTGGGCGCCTTCTTCGCGGGCGCCTTGCCGGCAGGGGATTTCGCGGGTGCTTTTGCGGCGGCCTTGCTGCCTTCGGCGCGGCGGGCGCGCGACGACTTCGACGACCGCTGGTCCTTGCTCGGACGGCTCTCCACAATCACGGTGATGTGGCTGGTGCGCCGACGGATCCGGAATGCGCGCCCCTGCGCACGCGGGCGAATGCGCTTGGCGGTCGGGCCCTCGTCGGCGTACACCGTGGCCACTACCAGAGTGGTCGGGTCCAGTCCGTTGTTGTTCTGGGCGTTGGCCGCGGCACTGGCGATCACTTTGGCCACTGGCTCGCTGGCGGCCTGCGGAGCCCAGCGCAGAATGTCGAGCGCGTCCTCCACCGACCTGCCCCGCACCAGGTCGATCACCCGGCGCGCCTTTCTCGGCGACACCCGCACGAACCGCGCTTTGGCGGTCGCCGACGGAAATTCGGTCGTGGTGGTCATCGCCGTTTACTCTTTCGGTCGTCCTTGATGTGTCCCTTGAAGGTGCGCGTGGGCGCGAATTCACCAAGCTTGTGACCCACCATTGCCTCGGTCACGAACACCGGCACATGCTTGCGACCGTCGTGGACCGCAAAGGTGTGGCCGATGAAGTCCGGGATGATGGTGGACCGCCGCGACCAGGTCTTGATGACCTGCTTGGTGTTCTTCTCGTTCTGCACGTCGACCTTCTTGAGCAGATGGTCGTCGACGAACGGGCCCTTCTTGAGGCTGCGTGGCATGGTTGGCTACTCCTGAGCTTCTACCGCGAGTGCTTCTTGCCGGTGCGCCGGCGTCGGACGATGAGCTTGTTGCTCTGCTTGTTCGGATGGCGGGTACGGCCCTCGGGCTTGCCCCACGGGCTGACCGGGTGACGCCCACCGGAGGTCTTGCCCTCACCACCGCCGTGCGGGTGGTCCACCGGGTTCATCACGACACCGCGGACCGACGGGCGCTTGCCCTTCCACCGCATCCGGCCGGCCTTGCCCCAGTTGATGTTTGCCTGCTCGGCGTTGCCCACCACGCCGACCGTAGCGCGGCAACGGACGTCGACGCGACGGATCTCACCGCTGGGCATCCGCAGCGACGCGTAGGTCCCCTCCTTGCCGAGCAACTGGATGCTCGAGCCGGCCGACCGGGCGAGCTTGGCGCCGCCACCCGGCCGCAGCTCCACCGCGTGGATCAGGGTACCGGCCGGGATATTGCGCATCGGGAGGTTGTTGCCCGGCTTGATGTCCGCATTGGGACCCGACTCCACCACGTCGCCCTGCGAAAGCCCCTGCGGCGCAATGATGTACCGTTTCTCACCGTCGAGGTAGTGCAGCAGCGCGATGTTCGCGGTGCGGTTCGGGTCGTACTCGATGTGCGCGACCTTCGCGTTAACGCCGTCTTTGTCATTGCGGCGGAAGTCGATGACCCGGTACGCGCGCTTGTGGCCACCGCCCTGGTGACGGGTGGTGATCCGGCCGTGCGCATTCCGCCCGCCCTTGCTGTGCAGCGGGCGCACCAATGACTTCTCCGGGTGTGACCGGGTGATCTCGGCGAAGTCGGACACGCTGGCGCCGCGACGACCCGGAGTGGTCGGCTTGTACTTCCGAATTGCCATGTCTAATCAGGTCTTTCTCTCGCTCGGCCGACTAGGCCGGTGCTCCGAACAGGTCGATCGGCTTGCTGCCCGGCGCCAGGGTGACGATGGCACGCTTGGTGCTCTTGCGCTTGCCGTATCCGGTCCTGGTGCGCTTCCGCTTGCCCTGGCGGTTCGCGGTGTTCACCGACGCGACCTTGACAGAGAAGATCTTCTCGACGGCGATCTTGATCTGTGTCTTGTTCGAGTCGGGGTGCACCACGAAGGTGTAGACGTTGTCGTCGAGCAGGGAGTAGGACTTCTCCGAGATGACCGGGGCCAGGATGATGTCGCGGGGGTCAGCGATGGTCGCCATCAGGCCGAAACCTCCTCGGTGGTAGCCGTGTTGGCTGTATTTGCGGCGATGTAGGCGTTCAGCGCCTCGACGCTG
This sequence comes from Mycobacterium sp. 1164966.3, assembly GCF_001665395.1. GTDB lineage: Bacteria > Actinomycetota > Actinomycetes > Mycobacteriales > Mycobacteriaceae > Mycobacterium. The sequence goes on along the minus strand of NZ_LZSG01000037.1, from coordinate 106,651 downwards.
AAAATCACGTCGTCGGCATGCAGCACGTCGTAGGTGTTGAGCTGGTCGGGCGCCAGGGTGTGCACGCCGGGCAGGTTGCGCACGCTCTTCGCGCTGGCCTCGTCGCTGCGGCCGATGACCACCAGTACCTGCTTGCGCTCGGTCAGCGTGCTCAGAAACGCCTTGGCGCTCTTGGTGGACGGGGTCTGGCCCGCCACAAGTTCGGTGACCGCATGGATGCGCCCGTTGCGGGCCCGGTCGGACAATGCCCCGCGCAATGCCGCGGCGATCATCTTCTTCGGGGTGCGCTGGCTGTAGTCGCGCGGCTTGGGACCGTGCACAGTGCCACCGCCGGTGAACTGCGGCGCCCGCGTGGAGCCCTGCCGGGCGCGACCGGTCCCCTTCTGCCGGTAGGGCTTACGGCCACCGCCGCTGACCTCGCCGCGCGTCTTGGTCGAGTGCGTGCCTTGGCGTGCCGCTGCCCGCTGCGCGACGACCACCTGGTGCATCAGCGCGATGTTGGCCGGCGCGTCGAACAGCTCAGCCGGCAACTCGACAGAGCCGCTCTTCTTGCCATCTGGGCTTTTGACGTCAATCTTGATGGCAGCCATTACTTCTCACCTCGCTTGATCGCGGAGCGGACCATGACGAGTCCACCGGTGCGGCCGGGAACCGCGCCCTTGATCAACAGCACACCGTTTTCGGGATCGACCTTGTGCACCAACAGGTTCTGAACGGTCACCCGGTCATTTCCCATGCGGCCCGACATCCGAGTGCCCTTGAACACCCGAGCGGGAGTGGCGCAGCCGCCGATGGAACCCGGGCGGCGGTGCACTGCCTGAGCGCCGTGGCTGGCGCCCTGGCCGCGGAAGCCGTGCCGCTTCATGGTTCCGGCGTAGCCCTTGCCCTTCGAGGTGCCCGTCACGTCGACGTAAGTCCCGTCGGCGAAGATCTCGGCCGTCAGCTCTTGGCCGACCTCGTATTCCGCGGTGTCCGAGTTGTCCAGCCGCAGTTCGGCCAGGTACCGGCGCGGGTTGACCCCCGCCGCGGCGTACTGACCGGTCACCGGCTTGTTCACCTTGCGCGGGCTGATCTCGCCGTACGCCAACTGGACGGCGCTGTACCCGTCGCGCTCCGGCGTGCGGATGCGGGTCACCACATTGGGTCCGGCCTTGACCACCGTCACGGGGACGACCCGGTTGTTCTCGTCGAACACCTGGGTCATGCCCAGCTTGGTTCCCAGAATGCCTCTTCTTGCCATGAGTTCGTCGCGCTCCTACTGGATGTTGACGTCGACACTGGCCGGAAGGTCGATGCGCATCAGGGCGTCAACGGTCTTCGGCGTGGGATCAAGGATGTCGATCAGCCGCTTGTGCGTCCGCATTTCGAAGTGCTCGCGGGAGTCCTTGTACTTGTGCGGTGAGCGGATGACGCAATACACGTTTTTCTCGGTCGGCAACGGCACCGGCCCTACGACGCTGGCACCGGTGCGGACGACGGTTTCGACGATCTTGCGCGCCGACGCGTCAATAGCCTCATGGTCGTAGGCCTTGAGCCTGATGCGGATCTTCTGTCCCGCCACGCTTCTCTACCCTCACTCCAACTTGAGGCCCGTGTCCGGACCTGGTGCTTTCCAGCGCGCTGATCGGCTCGGGCCTTTTCCCGGGCCGGTCCAGCGTCGCGCCGGTTACTGCGCCGCTGTTTACCTGTCGTGGTCCACCGACCCCCGCGCTCGGGCGTGTCACCCGCACGCAGCCTTGTTCGCGGCCGAATTCAGTCGCGCTCCAAGGTGGGGACCGGACGCGCCCGTTGTGGGCGCTGGTCGTATGCCCGACCAGGCGCAAACCTGGCGCAGGGCAACCTGAACAGTATGCCTCAGATCGCGGTCGCGGCCAAATTTCGGGCCGGGCCGCCAGCGGGTCCGGCGCATGGGCGTCCGCGAAGGTCTACGACGCCGCCGAAATACCTGGTCAGACACGGGGCGACCGGTCCTGAGATTGGGTCGACGCGGTGGGTTGCGGCACCTCTCATGTCACCTGGGTCACGTTGGCACCGTCAGCTGGGCATGGCGCGCCACGCGGTCCGCCATCATTCGCGAATTAAGCCCCTAGCTCGCGAGGTTCAGATAGATGAACTCGATCTGGATGCCGTCCGGGTCGACGAAGTCGAACATCGACCCCTGCCCACCCGCTACCTCCCGAATAGGCGAGCGCGCAACACCAGAAGCGTCAAGCCAGCCTGCCCACGCGTGCAACGCATCCAGGGACTCGGCCTCTAGCGCAAGATGATCGAGCCCCGTATGCGCGGGATCGAATTGCTGCCCCTTATTGCCCGAGTGCTCGCATAGGTCGAGAATGCGTCCGCCCAGGCTGAGAATGGCCATCCGTCCGGTGAACGCGGAACTGGTGCCCCCGGTTGGGTGGAACCAGAAGATTCGCTCCGACCACGTCGCAATAAAACCGCAAACTGCGATCCAGGTTGGTCACCGAAATTCCGAGGTGGTGCAGCCCGGCCAAGCGCGGACGATCGTGAGCATTGTCCACGAGCCATATCGTGCCACCGACGATCCCGAAGTGCATCCGGCGATGCGCTACTCGCTGCGGCAATGGTTCATGAGATGAATTCGGCTGCGCGATGTGCCAGCATCACGATGGTCGCGTGCGGACCCCGGCTGGGAACCACTGGCAGGACGGAACCGTCTATCACCCAGAGGTTTTCGATGCCAAGGACCTTACATTGACGATCGACGACGGCGTACTGGTCAACATCGCTGCCCATCGGGGCGCTTCCGCACAGGTGTTGCGATGTCGACCATACTGCCGGACCGATATGCGTTGCGGCGCTGCAGAGTTCACGAGCCAGTTCGCTGCCCTGCCGCAGCAGCGCGACGTCGGCGGGCTCGCTGTCGTATCGGTGCTCAATCCGGGGCGGCACGCCGGGATCGGCGGAGACCAGCGTGATGCGTCCGCGTGACCGCGGCTGCATCAGCGCCACCCCGATATGCGGCCAGTCCCGGTGTCCCGCGGTGCCGTCACCCGTCATTGCTACGAAACCGCCCGTATAGGGCCGTATTTCGATGCCGTCCGTGGTGCTCAGCACGACTTCCAGCACCGGACGATCCACGGCCACCGCCCAGTTGGTGGGCATCACCCATTCGGGGTGGTCACTGCAGCGCAGCCCGACGGGCAACGCGACGACGACCTGCACGCCGGCGTCCCGTAGCATCGCCTCCGCCCCGATGCCCGCGAGCATGAGCAGCTGAGCCGATTCAATCGCACCGGCGCACAGGACAATTCGATCGGCAGTCAAGGAGACGTGACCGTCGGGGCCGATCCCATCGACCCCCACCGCGGTGTCCCCGGAGAAACGTAGCCGCACAGCCCGCGTGTGTGCCAGCAGGGTCAGGTTGGGTCGGCTCAGCGCTGGTATCAGGTAGCCGGCCCCCGATCCGGTGCGCACGCCGTCGACGATATTGAGCGGGACCGCGCCCACCCCTGAAGGCAGCTCGGGCCCAACATCGTTGAGGTCGGCGAGCCACGGAAAACCCGCGCGCTCGGTGGCGGCTACGAAAGCTTCTGTGGTGCCGGTCATCTCGTGCGTCCGGCGAACACGAATGGGGCCGCTGCGGCCGTGAGCCGGGCTATCGAAATCGAGGTCGGTCTCGATGGCCCGGAAGTGCTCGAGGACGTCGGACCACGCCCAACCGGGCAGCTCGTTGCGGTCGAAATCCCCGGGTAGTGCGCGGCAGAAGTAGCCGCCGTTGACCGCGCCGGAACCGCCGAGAGTTGCCCCGCGCACGATGGGCAACTGGCGGGCGGGCCGATCGGTGAGCTTGGTCAGGTAGCGCTGGACCAGCGGGCTGCGGACCCCGATCGGAAGTTGCAGCCCGTTTGCGGTCTGGGCCAGCAACCCCGGATCGGCCAGTCCCGGGCCGGCTTCGAGGACGGTAACGGCGCAGCGAGGATCCGCGGAAAGGCGCTCGGCGACAACGGATCCAGCACTGCCTGCGCCGATGATCAGCACATCGCTGTGCGGGCTAGCCGCGCGAGCAGACGCAAAAGCACCCGACACGCCGAGTGCGTCGGTGCTTTTGCGTCTGCTCGCGGTCAAAGCGTCAGGTACGGATCTTCGGTTTCAGCGCGCCCGCGTTTCGTTCGCGCACCACCCCGGTCCACAACCCGATGCCGTATGCCAGATCGTCGATGCGTTTGAGCAACAGATAGGTGAACAGCCCGATCGGCTCGACGTCCTCGCCGACCGCGTCTCTGCGACGCAGCCAGTCCACCACGCCGTCCACGATGGCCGCGATCAGCACCACCCGCCGGCACCGTCGCGAGAGGATGGCGGCAAGCAGCGCCAGGGGCCAGTAATGCCGGCAAATGGCCGATGCCAGCTGCAGCGCCGCTGACCACAGTCCGCGAGTGGCGATCACCAGAACGTCTTGGAGCGACGTGTCGGCTTTGCTCATCGCCTTGGCGATCCGGCGGCCCGTCAGGACGGCCATCACCAGCGACGCCAGCTGAGCGAGGCTGGTGCCCAAGGCCATCAGGATCCAGACCATCAATGCCCCGCCGGAGATCACCAGCGGGGAGGTCTTGTCCGGGTGACGAACCGACAGCGGAGCCGCCGAGCCGCCGTAAAACGCTTTGCGGACAAGCCAATCCTTCAATTCCGTGCGGTGATCGTGGGCCACCAGCGCAATCGGCTCGTAGCGCAGACGGGCGCCCGCTTCGATGAGTCGCCAGCACAGGTCGACGTCCTCGCCAGACCTCAGGGTCTCGTCGAACCCGCCGACGTCACGAATGGCGGTACTGCGGCAGATGATCGCCGCGCTGGGAACGTAGGACACACTGCTGTGCGGCAGTACCGGCGCCTCTCGCTGACCGAGGTCCAGTGACGAGCGCACCGCCTCGTACCGGGCTACCAGGTTCTCGCTCTGCGACAGGCCGACGATGCGGGGCGCGACCAGCGCGACCGTGGGGTCGCAGAAATGTCCGAGGAGCGCCTCCAGCCAGCCCCGCCGCGGCGACACGTCGGAATCCATGAACGCCACGAAGTCGGTGGTGCAGGCGGTGAAGCCGGTGTTGCGTGCCGCCGCCGGCCCCTTGCTGCGATCGTGCCGGAGCACTTTGACATCGCAGTGCGCTCCCAGGAAGTCGTCTTCCTGAATCGGGCACTGCGATCCGTCGTCCACCACGATGACCCGCAATCCCCGCAGGCATGACACCAGCCGTCGCACGCCAGAAGTGTTGTCCCGCACCGGAATCACCACCGTCACGTCGCGATGCGACGGACCACCGGCGGGCCGGGGATGGGCTACCGTGGCGTCCAGCAGGGCGCGCGCCAGCTGAGCGCTGACCTCGTCGCGCACCTTCAGCCGGCCGTCGGAGAGCATGCCCTGGGCGGCGGGCGCCAGCTTCAGCAGGCGCGTCGGCGAGCCGCCCAACAGGGCCGAACCGTCACCGAGCACCCGCACGCGGCGGTCGACCTGAACGGCGAATCCGTCCGGGAGGCGCGGCTGGCTCATGTGCGCCGCTCTCCCCCGCAAGCGGGTGGGGTCCCCGCGGAGCTGGGGAGTGCCCCCACCTCATCGCTTACGCTCTGCATCGTCGCCGGCGCGTTCATGTCAGCATCCCGTGTGGCCCCGGCGACCAGCGGGCGACTCGGCGTGCACACCCGTCGACCATCTCGCCGAAGATGCGCCTCCCCTCGGCTGCGGTGGCCGTCGTCGGGTCGCCGAGCACCCCGGTTCGGCTGACCGCCGCAACACCTCCCCGCCGCATCGCCGGCAGCAGCTCGGGCAGCGGTGCGCCGTTGCCGGCCAGTCGCCGGTCGATGCGGACGTCGTCCGGCGAAATGTGCAGCAGCACGGAAGTTTCGGTATGGCCGGCATGAGCGTCGCCGCCGGCGACGGTGCAGGGGCACCACCCCACGTCGCGGCCTTCGGTCCGCAGCGCGCTCACCGCGCGGTTCAGCGCGGCGACATTGCCGCCGTGGCCGTTGACGAAGACCAGGCGCTGGGCCCAGCAGGCGGCCGACCTGCCGTACTCCACCAGCACGGTGGTCAGGGCGTCGGTGCCGATGGAGACCGTTCCGGTGAAGCTCTGATGCTCACCGCTGGCGCCGTACGCGATGGCCGGGGCGACCAGCCATTCTCGACCATCGTCGACAAGGTCCGCGGCCGCTCGGGCAACCGCGGTGGCGATGCGCGTGTCGGTGTCCAGCGGCAAGTGCGGGCCGTGCTGTTCAGTGGACCCCAACGGAATCAGCATTGACGGCGAGATGCTTGGCAACTGGCTCGACGTCAGGCTTCCCAGTTCGCCGCGTAAGGGCACTTGCCGATGGTAGGACGAATTCACCTCTCGTGCACCAATTGTTCCAGCTTCTATTGAAATTTCTGTTCGCCGGGTGAACGAGTGCCCGGAATTTACGACACGTCCGCCACCACTGTCACGCCCGTATCAGAATTGTCGGGAACGTGTATTTGCGACAGCGTGCGGCGGCGGCCTAGGTGTCCGAGGCGGGCGCACCGAGCGCCCGGGCAAACCCCGGCGGAACCAAGATGTCGTCCGGGCTCAGGTCGTGGACCGAGGCATGGCCGAGGCCCATCAGCGCCGAGTCGATACCTCCCCGCAGGATGTCGAGGACGTTCTCGACGCCGGACTGGCCCGCGGCGGCCAGGCCCCACAGATACGCCCGCCCGATCATGACCGCCCGCGCTCCCAAGGCCACCGCCTTGACCACGTCGCTGCCCCGCCGGACGCCGCCGTCCAGCAGGATTTCGACCTGGTCGCCGACCGCCGCGGCCACTGCGGGCAGGGCGCGGATCGAGGCGGGTGTGCCGTCCAGGTTGTTGCCACCGTGGTTGGACACCGATATCGCCGAAACACCAGCGTCCACTGCCCTTTTGGCGTCGTCGACGCGCATCACGCCCTTGAGCATGAACGGCCCGCCCCATAATTCGCGCAGCCAGGCGATGTCGTCCCAGGTCGGTGGTGGGGTGCCCATCCACTCGCCGTAGGCGGCAAAGAACGGCGGGCCGGGTTCGCCGCGGCGGCCCTGATTGGGCACTCGCAGGTCCGGCGCCCGCAACGTCTTGCCGAACTTCCACAGCCATCGCGGCTTGGTGATCGCCTCCGGAGACATGCGCAGCATGGTCCGCAGGTCCATCTGCTCGGGGATCTTGGGGCTACCCCAGTCGCGACCGTGTGAGAACGTCCAGTCCGTGGTGACGATCAGTCCGGCCGCGCCGGCCTGGCGCGCGCGCTCGACCCGCTCGGCGATCGCGTCCCGGCCACCGAGCCAGTACACCTGGAAGAACAGCTTGGGGTTGGCGGCGATGACGTCTTCGATCGGCTTGCTGGCAAACGAGGACAAACCCATCGCGGTTCCCCGCGCTGCCGCGGCGCGCGCTACGGCGACTTCACCGTCCGGGTCCACCGCCTGGACACCGGTGGGCGAAATGATTACCGGAAGCGAAATCTCTTGGCCCATAACGGTGGTCGAGAGGTCGCGCTTTTCCACCACGCCGACGACATGGGGAGCGAATCCGAGTTCACTGAACGCTCCGACATTGTCGGCGACCGTAATTCCTTTTTCGCTGGCCGAAATCAAGGACGAATAAACCGATTTCGGTAAGCGCTTTTTAGCGCGCTGCTGGGCGATGGCAACTGTTTCAAACCATTGGTCGGGCATTACAGGGGACTTTCGTTGCAGAGACGTGCCGGCGGCCGCATCGAGAGCGTCAGGGGCACGGGCTCGCGGACTCGCTGTCCACGGGAGTGGTCGACGCGGGGCCGCGGTGTGTCACGGTCCCGCGCCAGCGCCGGGGCGCCGTGCCCTTGCACGCATTCTGGATCGGGGCCGTCCAGCGGCAGGCCGGTGAAGAACTTCGCCGCCATGCAGCCGCCCCGGCAGCTGTCGTAGTGGCCGCAGCTGCCGCAGGCACCCGCGGACTGGGGCTCGCGCAGTTCGCGGAACAGCGGCGCGTGCTTCCAGATGTTTTGGAAGCCAGTCCCGAAACCGCTATCCGACAAGATGTTTCCGGCCAGGAAGCGATCATGGATGGCGAACGGGCAGGCGTACACGTCGCCGACCGGGTCGATCAGGCACACCACCCGGCCGGCGCCGCACATGTTCAGGCCCGCCAGGGCTCCGGACTCGCCGAGCGGTGACAGATGGAAGAACGAGTCGCCGGTGAGCACCCGTTCCCCCTTGGCGACCAGCCAGTCGTAGAGCGCTACCTGTTGTTCGGCGGTGGGGTGCAGGTCTTCCCACACATCGGCGCCCCGTCCCGACGGCCGCAGCCGGGTGATCCGCAGGGTGGCGCCGTAACGGCTTGCCAGTGCGGCGAATTCGTCGAGCTGACTGATGTTGTGTCTGGTGACGACAACGGAGATCTTGGCATCCCGGAATCCGGCGGCGGAAAGGTTTTCCAGCGCCCGCACCGCCATGTCGAACGACCCGGTGCCGCGCACGGCGTCGTTTACCTCGGCGGTGGCGCCGTCGAGCGAGATCTGCACATCCACGTAGTCACTGGCAGCCAGCCGCGCCGCGACGTCGGGTGTGATCCGGACCCCGTTGGTGGAGAACTTCACCCCGACGTGGTGGGCGGTGGCGTAGTCCACCAGCTCCCAGAAGTCCGGACGCACCGTGGGTTCTCCGCCGCCGATGTTGACATAGAAGACCTGCATGCGTTCCAGCTCGTCGATGATGTCCTTGCATTCGCGGGTGGACAGCTCGCGTGGATCGCGCTTGCCCGACGACGAAAGGCAATGCACACAAGCCAGATTGCACGCGTAGGTGAGTTCCCACGTCAGGCAAATGGGTGCGTCCAGGCCGCGCTCGAACTGCTCGATGAGTCGCGGAACGCGCGCTGTTGGGGCGGTCATCTCGGATCCTCCTGGGCCACCAGCATGTTGGAGTCGGCCAGCACGGCCAGCGCGTGCAGGTAGGGATCTTGGCCGGCATCGTCGACTCCCGCGGCGCGGCAGGCGGACCGCGGGTCCGGGTGCTGGGCCAGCGATCGCACGACGGTGAGGATGGTGCGGTTTTTCAGAAACGACAGCTTGCGCGTACCGAAGTGGTAGAGCAGAGCGCCGAACGGTTCCGGCCGGACGGCCACCTGTGGATGCAGCCGCCAGCCGCGATCAGGATCGAACACGCGGATCAGTAGACCCCGCACATCCCGTCGATAGACACCTCTTCAACCAGAGTCTCGGCGACGAGCTCGGTGTCGGTCTCGGTCTCGTGGTCCATACGAATTGCCTCTCGTTAGGTCTCGACAACGAAGGGTCGGGCTGGTCACAATCGTCGTCAGGATATGGCATCGAGTGCCGAAATGGAAGGGCAGGTTCTGATGATGCCGCAGTCGCGGGTTGGCCGGCGCCGCTCGACGACGCCGCGCGACATCGCCGACGTCGCCATCGACTTGTTCTCCGAGCGTGGTTTCGCGGAGGTGAGTGTCGACGACGTCGCGCACGCCGCCGGTATTGCCCGGCGCACGCTCTTCCGCTATTACGCCTCGAAGAACGCAATCCCGTGGGGCGACTTCGACACCCACCTCGCGCATCTGCGAAATCTGCTCGACACTGTCGAGGAAAGTGTTCCGCTGGGCGAGGCACTGCGGGCTGCGCTGCTGGCGTTCAACACCTTTGACGAATCCGAGACCGCCCGGCACCGCCAGCGCATGCGGGTCATCTTGAAAACCGAAGAGCTGCAGGCTTACTCGATGACGATGTACGCCGGCTGGCGCGAGGTGATCGCCGAATTCGTCGCCGGCCGATTGGGTGTCAAGACCGCCGACCTGGTGCCCCAGACCGTGGCCTGGACGATGCTGGGGGTGGCGCTGAGTGCCTACGAGCTCTGGCTGGGCGACGAATCCGTGCCGTTGCCCATCGCGCTCGGGAACGCCTTCGACGTCGTCGGCGCCGGGCTGAACGGACTCGGCAGATGAATTCCGGGCACCTGGTACACACCCTGCGCTCGCAGGGGCGATTCTGCGGCGCCTCCGGCTCTTCGATGTACGACGAGCTGTTCGAGCGGGTGGCCGACGACGTGGAAGCCGGCGGTGTGTTCGCGACCATCCTGGCCGGCCGCGAAGATGCCCCGTCGCCCCAAGCGGTGCCGCTGCGACTGCTCGGCGGTCTGCACCGGATGGTGCTCGACGGCCGGGCATCGGCTCTACGCCGCTGGTATCCCAGCACCGGAGGAAGCTGGGACGCCCAAGCCGCGTGGCCGGAAATCGTGCGGGTCGCGGCGGCGAACACGGGCGTGCTGCGCGCGGCTCTGGACCAGCCACCGCAGACCAATGAGGTGGGCCGCTCGGCCGTGCTGGTCGGCGCACTGCTGCGGATCAACCACGGATTCGACTTGCCCGTAAGGCTTTTCGAGATCGGGTCCAGCGCCGGGCTCAACCTGCGGGCCGACCGCTATCACTACCGCTTTGCCGGTGGCCAGTGGGGACCGGCCGACTCCCCGGTGACCATTGACGACGCCTGGCACGGCGCGCTGCCGCCGCCCGGTGCGCTGCGTATCGTCGAGCGGTACGGATACGACATCGCACCCCTTGACGTCTCCCGCGCCGATGGGGAGATGACGTTGCTCAGCTACGTCTGGCCCGATCAGCGGGCCCGCCTGGATCGACTGCGGGGCGCCATCGCGGTCGCCCGTGAAGTCCCGGCGGTGCTGGTGCGCGACACGGCCAGTGCGGCGGTAGCCGGCGTGAGCCTGACCGACGGCGCGCTGACGGTGCTGTGGCATTCGATCACCTGGCAGTACCTGTCCGTCGACGAACGGGCCGCGATCCGCGACGGGGTTGACGCGCTGGCCGGTCAAGCCGACACCCGCTCGCCGTTTGCACACCTGACCCTCGAACCCGCGCGCGACGGTGGCGAGCTGAAGTTTTTGGTGCGGGTCCGCAGCTGGCCGGGCGGCGAGTTGCGCGTGCTCGGCGAATGCCATCCGCACGGGCCGCCGGTGAACTGGCAATAGCTTCTTTTTGCAAGATTCTTTTGCATTTTTCCGGGCCCGTGCGTCGGAAAATGCTCCGCCACCGCGACGATAAGGGTGTGAGCGCCGAAGCGGACGACCGATCCGATGCTCGACGCGCGCTGTTGGCGCTGTACGACGAGGCACTGCCGGTGGTGTACGGGTACTTCGTCCGGCGATGTGGCGATCGCGGGACGGCCGAGGATCTGACGTCGGAAACGTTCCTGGCCGCGATGGACGCCGCACGCAAGACTGACCCGCTGCCGATAGCGGTCCCGTGGTTGCTCGGCGTGGCCCGCCACAAGCTGGCGGACCACTATCGGCGCCGGCAAGCCCGCCCCGCCGTCCCGGTGGCCGAGCTGCCGGAACCCATCCTCGAAGGGGCGATCGACGACTGGGACGCCGAACTGGATCGACTGGTGGCCGAAAGCGTCCTGACCCGGCTGACCGAGCCGCACCGGACCGTATTGGTGCTGCGCTATATGGACGACTGCACGGTAGACGAATGCGCGCGACTCATCGGGCGCACCGTGCATGCCACCGAGGCGCTGTTGGTCCGTGCCCGGAAGGCGTTCAAACAGGAGTATCCGGAAGGAGGGACGTCATGAGTTTGCGCGACCGTCGGGACCCGCTCAGCGTCCTGCACACCGATGACCTTCCGGTGCAACCAGATCCGGCCTTCGCCGCGCAGCTGCGCCGGCGCCTGGAATCCGCATTGTCACTACCGGAAGGAGTTCTCATGAGCGGCACCGCCACAGCCATTTCCGAGCTGAACGAACCATCGACCGAAGACCGGCCGCCGCGCCCCGCGGCCCTGCCCTACCTGGCCGTAGCCGACGCGCGTGCCGCGATCGCCTGGTACACCGATGCTTTCGAGGCCACCGTGCTGGGTGAGCCGATCGTGATGGACGACGGGCGAATCGGGCATGCGGAAGTCGCGATCGGTGACGGCGTGCTGTACCTGGCCGACGAATATCCCGAACTCGGGTTGAAAGCCCCTGCGCCGCAGTCGGTTTCGGTGAGCCTGATGCTGCACGTCGCCGACACCGACACCGCTTTGCAGCGGGCGCGCGAACACGGCGCCACGGTGGAGCGCGAGATCTACGAGAATTACGGAGCGCGCAACGCGACCATCATCGACCCGTTCGGTCATCGCTGGATGCTCAGCGGTCCGACAAGTACCCCCGTTGCCGGCATCCGACACGGCGACATCGGCTACGTGTCGGTGTGGGTGCCCGATGCCGATCGCGCGGCCGCCTTCTACGGGCACGTCTTGGGCTGGACCTACGACCGCCAGTCGCACCAGGTGACGAATACCGAACTGCCGACCGGCATTTCGGCAGATGACGTCGAGCCGACGCTGTTCTGCTGCTACGCGGTCGACGATGTGCAGGCGGCGCGCGACTCGATCATCGCGGCGGGCGGTGTGCCCGGCGAAATCGAGCACAGAGACTTCGGCGTGCTGCTCGACGCCGTCGATCCGCAGGGCGCGGCGTTCGCCGTGTATCAACCGGCCGGTGGCCAGAAACGGCCCGAACTCAACGGTTCCGGGCCGGGTGAGCTGTCGTATGTCACCTACCAGGTGCCGGATTCGGCCGCGTTCCGCGACTTCTACGGCCGGGTGTTGGGCTGGACCTTTGCGCCTGGCCGGGTGGCGGATGGCTGGCAGGTCGAGACTGTCCATCCGATGGCCGGCGCTGCGGGCGGCAGCCCCCGTCCGGTTACCGTGCCGATGTGGACGGTTGCGGACATCGACTCGGCAGTCACGCGGGTTCGCGAGGCGGGCGGCACCGTGCTGGCCGAACCGTCGCGTCAGCCGTACGGCGTGACGGCCGAGTGCGTCGACGACCAGGGCGCCCGCTTCTATCTAGGCCAATTCTGAGATTGCCGCAATGACCTACTTCGCCGCCTTGACGAAGTAGCCGCGCGGCACGCCCTCGACATCCATCGGGACCATCGGCGCGAACCAGCGGTCGTAGCGATTCCCGACTTCGGCCACGTCGATCACCGTCGCCGACCAACCACGGCGCGCAGCAAGCTGTTCTGGTTCATCGGTGCCGAACAACCACGGCGCGCCGTTCTTCGCCATCGATTCCAAAACCGGTGCCATGGAATCGGATTCGAGCAGCGACTTGCCTATAACCTCGTACAGCAACACAGAGCCGGGTGCGGACAGCGCGTCGATGCGATCGAACAACGTGTGGACCGCACTCTCGTCGAGGTACTGCAGCAGGCCTTCGAGTAGCCACACGGTGGGCGTGCCCTCGGTCAGGCCGGCGGACCGGATGGCGGCGGCCCAGTCGTCGGCCAGGTCAACGGCGACCGGGACGCGCCGGCAGCGTGGGTTCTCACCGCCGAGCAACCGGGCCTTGGCCGAAAGGACCTGGGGCTGGTCGAGTTCGTACACGACGGTGCCGTCCGGCCAGGGCAGGCGGTAGGCTCGCGCGTCCATCCCTGCCGCCATGATGACGACCTGCCCGCCTTGCGGCACCGCTTCGAGTAGGGCTTCGTCCCAGAAGCGGGTCCGCACGACGATCTGGGCGGTGGACTGTTCGCCGGCCGAGGTCAGTGCTCCGGCAAGCAGTTCTCGCCCGCGGTCGCCAGCCAGTCGCTCGGCGAATGGATCGCAGAAGAGGCCGTCCGCACGGGCCGACTCGCGGGCGCGGATGGCGGCGACCAACAGCGCCGTATCGGCCACCGCTCGGTGATGTGTGTCCATGGGTTCATCATCGATGCCGGACCGTGGCCTGGCTTGTATTTTTCGGTCGCACCGGGGTTTCGGTGTGAAGGCAGGGCTTTTGGTGTGCAGCCAGGGCGGAATCTCTTTGAGGGGCGATTCTGCGCCCTGGTTTAACAGCCATTGCCGACGTTTCTCAGCCATCGCCGACGTTTCACACGCAGCGGAGGGCACGACATCAGCCGCACCTAGCGAAGCGCGACATGCCCGGGCATCGACGACCGTCGCTGTACGTAGTGGGTGGGTGTTATCGCCGCGAACGCCTGGAACTCCCGGACGAAGTGGGCCTGATGGAAGTACCCGAGATCGGCGGCGATTCGCGCGCCCGGCGCCGCCGCATCGAGCGCGCGCAGCGCCGCCTGCAGCCGTCGCACCCGAAGATAAGCCTTGGGTGACAACCCGACTCGTGAACGGAACACCGCGTTGAACCGCTTGGCTGAGAGGCCGGTGAAGTCGCGGGCTTTCGAGACCCTCATCGACGGATTTTGTTCCGCGGCAACGATTACCGAAGCCACCTCCGAGCGTGCTGGCACATACTGCGAGCGCATGCGGTGAAGCAGAAACGTCTCGACTAAGTCCACCCGACGCCTTGCCGACCGTGTCTCGACCAGCTGGTCCAGCAGCAAGTCGGCGTCCGAACCCCAGAGATCCGCCAGACCAGCGCAGGTGTCTTCCAGCTCCCCCAGGGGACATCCGACGAATGGCTGCGCCCCCGCCGGACGGAAGTGGATCGTCATGACGGTCTGAGTGGCTTGGACCCGGGTGATGTAGGAGGCCACACCCGGCCCGACGAGGAAAGCCGGCGGAACCGATAGCCGGGTGCCGCCATCGGCGGCATAGAAGCCGAGGTCGTTGCCGTCGCCGACGTCGATGATCACCGTGGCGGCTCCTCGAGGCAGCGCCCGGCTGGTGTGCGCGCCGATCGCGCTACCCCGCTCCCAGTAGCCGAAATACTCGATGTGCTCGGCAAGCGGCGGCCGCGGCCGATACAACCGCGGGCCAGCCATGTCAGCCCAGCACTTCCGAAATGGGTGTGGCGGCAGCGATTTTGGCGCGGACCTTCATCACCTTGCCTGGCATTCCACCGCCGACCACGCCGACGAGCACGCCGTCACGCTCGTAGTAGGCCAAGAACTTGCGGCCGTCATCCTCGACCAGATGCACGATGTCGGTGGCTTCCGGCTCGCCCAGGCATTGGATCTTCACGTCGTACTGGTCGCTCCAGAAGTACGGGACCACCACGGCCGACGGCACGTCCTGGCCCAGCATCGCCGGCACCACGACCCGGGCCTGGTCCGCGACGTTGCTCCAATGTTCCACGCGCGCTTGATGTCCCGTGGGATCACGCCAGGAAGCGACGTCTCCGAGTGCCCACACGTTTGGCGCGCTGGTGCGTCCGGCTTCGTCGCAGATGACGCCGTTATCGACCTCGATGCCGCTGCCGTCCAGCCACTCGGTCGCCGGACGCGACCCGATGCCGACGACCACCAGGTCTGCTGCCAGTTCTGTACCGTCGCTGAGCACCACGGTGTCGACGTGGCCCTCGCCGCGCACTTCGGCCACGCCCACCCCGGTGCGCACGTCGACTCCCTCGGCGCGATGCAGCCGCGTCACCAGTTCGCCGATCTGCTCGCCGAGGACGGCCGCCAATGGGGTGGGCTGGGGCTCCACCAACGCCACTTCCACGCCCAGGCTGCGCAGGCTGGCCGCGACCTCACATCCGATGAAGCCGGCGCCGACGATGACGACGCGATTGGCCGCCGACGCATGGGTGCGCAACGCCATGCTCTGGTCGAACGACCGGAGCACCCGAATGCCCTCCAGATCGGGGAACGACGGGATGAGCCGCGGCACCAAACCGGTAGCGATCACGAGTTCGTCGTAGCCGAGCACGGATCCGTCCGAAAGCGTCACCGTCTGCGCGGTGGTGTCCAGGCTGACGGCCGCGGATCCCAGCCGCAGCGCGACGTCTTTTTCGTCGTACCATTCGCGCGGCTTGAGCGCGACGTCGTCGACCTCGCTGCGCAGCACTTCCTTGGACAGCGGGGGCCGGTCGTAGGGCAGATGCACCTCGTCGCTGACGATCGTGATGGGACCGGTGTAGTCGGCCCGGCGCAGTTGCTCAGCGGTGCGGGCGGCGCCGAGTCCGCCGCCGACGATCACGATTCCTTTTTTGGGTCCGTTGGACTTCGCGCTACTGGTCACTCGGAGTTCATAGCACGCTCGCCGGTTCAGTACTTCAAGGCGCCCTTGTCCACCGGGATCTGTGTGCCCGACAGTGTGCCCGAGCCGTCGCCGGCCAGCCAGACCACGACGTCGGACACCTCATCGGACGTCATGAATCCCTTGTACTGCACCGGCATTGGCGGAAAGCTGTGCACGAACCGGGGATGCTTGGCGAATATCTGCATCATCGCCTCCGGCTCGATCATCGGGGTGTCGACGGAGTAGGGGTGGATGGAGTTGACCCGGATGCCGTATTCGCCGAGTTCGATCGCCAGGGTGTTGGTCAGCGCGGTGAGCCCATGCTTGCTGGCCGAGTAATGCCCGTTGCCGGGCGTCGCCTTGAGTCCGGCCGACGAGCTGACAACGACTATTGAACCGCCGTTGCCGGCCTCGATCATCGCGGGGATCGCGGCGCGCAGGGTGCGCCAGGTGCCCGTGAGATTCACCCCGATCACCGTGTCCCATTGCTCGTCGGTGAGTTCCCATAGCCGGCCCCAGCCCAGGACTCCGGCGTTGGCCACCAGGATGTCGAGCCGGCCGAATTGTTCGACGCCGTCGGCGACCAGTTGCCGCAGGGCCGGGTCGTCGCGGATGTCCACCTCGCGGGCCAGCACCTTGCGGCCTTCAGCTTCCACCAGCCGCACGGTTTCGTTGAGGTCCTCCGGCGTGGCCGGCGTGTACGTCAGCGTGCCGGACACCGGAGCGCAGATGTCCAGCGCGATGATGTCGGCGCCTTCCCGGGCCAGCCGCACCGCGTGCGACCGACCCTGGGCGCGAGCAGCGCCGGTGATGAAGGCAACCCGGCCTTGCAGCGATCCAGTCACCCAGCCAGGCTAGCAGCGAAACTGAAACGTGTTCTAGTTGGGGCGTTCGGTACGATTCAGACGGACAAAGTCGACTTCGTAAACGCCTTTCTAACAATGGATCGGAATACCGATCAAGTCGTAGCCGCAGTCTTTGATCGCGCCGGGAGGCGGGTTGTCTCCATCGAAAACATTGCCACTGACAGTGCCATATCTAGTTTGGACGTTGCCATATCCTTCTTTGACGAAATACCAGGTGTGGCAGACACTCATGTCCCAAACTTTGTCGGCCCCCGGGCCGGTCGGAGGATTCATCGAATCCCCCGGGCACCAGTGGTGTGGACTCGACGGTATGGCCAGGGCGGCACCCGAGCCCGCCCCCAGGCAGGCCAGACCCAGACCGCCGGACACCAACATGGCCGTTGCGAGCCGGCCGACTCCTCGTCTTGGCATGCGGGTGATGACCATGCTGGACTTCCTTTGCTACCGGGCCCGCCGCGGACCTTCCGCCATGGTATGTCCCGGCGGACAGGCCCGGGTGATGGGCAATTCTGCCTGTTTTGTGCCGGCATAAGTAGACACGGGCCGAGTTGCTACCGATCCCAACATGGGGTCACATCTGCGAAATGATCCGAACCCGGTGGGTGTTGTATTCCTCCTCGGTCACCGCGCCGCTGGCGCGTAGCGTCTCGAGGTTCTGCAGACGCTCGGCGGTCGACGCTTGCGGTGCGGCCGGCGCTGCCACTGCCTGCTGCTCCGCGGCCTTGCGCACCACCGCCAGGACCTGCTGACGCGCTGCGGGATTCGACCGAATATCGTCGTTCAGCTGAACATTGTTGGCCTTGAGGATCTGCAGGATTTCCATTACCGGGCCGGTCTGCCCGCTCAGGTCATAGGTCTTGTCGTCTTCAGCGACGGCGAACTTCATGGGCACCAGGCCGTTCACTAAAGCGCTTCGCTCCCAGTCGATTTGGTGTTCCTGGGTAGCGGGGTCAACGACGACGACCAGCTTGCGCGCGGTAATGTTCGGCAGACGGCTGACACTGGCAACGAGCCGGTCCTCGCTGTTGAATGGCTCGAACCCCGAACCGGAGATGTGTAGCTGCACTTTGACCAGCGGTTGATCGTTGATTTGCGTACCCGTCTGAGCGATGCCCGTGACCTCAGCGAGCGCGAGCACACCGCCCTGTTCCAACGCCGCCCTCCTGGCCGCCGCTTTCGAACCGCGGATGATCTGCATCGGCGGGACCAAGAACACGTAGACGGTCACGAACAGGCCGACGTACAACATCCACTTAGAACCGCTGGGCCTGCCGCTTGAAAAATATTCGATCAGAAATAACGGCCCGACCACGCCGCATACCAGCATGGAAAACTGCAATTTCACATAGCGCCACAACATGTGCCTACTTCCCCCCGATACCCGACAGTTCCTGTCACATTAACGCCAAATCGGCGCTACCGATCCCGAACTCGGCGGGCAGCTTGCTAGGGCGCAAGGGCGAGCCGAAACCGACAAAGGATCGTCGGCGGCATCTTGAACAGGATGTACCTCTCAAAATCGGTGTGCGACGTCGCAACGCTTTCCAGCAGAGCAGCGCATATGGCAGGGCTAAGCATTACACTCTGATCTGCCTCGAAACGACAGGAGCCGGCAATGTTAGCGCGTTATCTAAAGGCCCAACTATTCGTCCTGATCTGCGGAGGGATCGTCGGGCCGATCTTCATTGCCGCTTACTTCTTGCTTCCGTCCATGATCGGTTCGCAATTCTCCGGTAATGGAATCGACACGGGCTCGCTTGGCTCGCTGGTGCAGGACAACATCGGATGGATGTTGTATGTCGGGGCGTTGATCACCATTGCGGATGTGGCGGTTGCCCTGTGGCTGGCCAACCGCGGCGCCCGCTCGTCGGCCAAGTCCGCGGCCCTGCGCCAGACCGGGGTGCTGACGGTGGCCCAGATCATCGGCCTTTCCGAGACGGGAATGCGTGTCAACGAGCGCCCGGTGGTCAGATTGAACCTGCGCATCTCCGGTCCCGGGTTTGGGTTCGACAGCGACAAGCGGGTGATCGTCGACATCGCCAAACAGGCCATCGTCACGTCGGGCAAGGTTGTCGTACTGGTGGACCCGAACACGCGTGAGTACGAAATTGATTGGCAGGCCAGCGGATTGATTGCCGGCGTGGTACCGGCACAGTTCACCAGCACCGAGGACAACAAGACCTACGATTTGAGGGGTCAACCCGACCTGCTGATGGAGATCCTGCAGATCTACAAAGCGAACAATCTGCCGTTCGGTGGCACGACCGATCTGCGCAACTACCCAGCGGTGCGCCAGCAGGTGATGGCCGTAGTGCGACGCGCCCAGCACGCCCAGGCGGTCCCGGCACCTGCCGGGGCGGCACCGTCCGAACCCGGGGGTTCCGCAATGCCACCACCTCCACAAGCACCCGCCTCTCAGCGGCTACAGGAGCTCGAAACGCTGCGCGCCACCGGGGCTATTACGGAGGCCGAATACAGCGCGAAGCGCGAGAAGATCATCGCTGAGCTCTGATCAGCGATGCTTCGAATCGTGGCGCCAACGCCTGCCCGTTGGTCGGCGGGTTCGGCATTGGTGTTGATCGGGGCCGCAGTTGTTTCGACCACAGCCGCATGCGGCAGCATTCGCTCGGGCCTCGGTGGTGGCACCGACGCCGCCAACGCGTGTCAGGTGCTGACGCTGGATCTCGCGAAGCCGGTGATCGGTGACAATGCCGTCCAATCGATCTCTGCGCAACCCAATCCGCGCGAAACCCACTGCCAGTACAAGGGTCAGAACGGCTGGATCGACGCGATGGTCGGCGAGTGGTCCGTGATCCACCTCGTCAGTGAGCCGAATGAACAGCCGGTCGCGGGGATCGGCGACGCAGCGTACACGTCGTTCTCGGGCCTGAAAGTGCGAAAGGGCAAGCACGGCATGCAGATCAACGTCGTGCTCACCTCGGGAGACTCCAGCACCCGAGACGACAGACAACTGCAGGCGGAGAAAGACCTCGCCGCCAAGATGCTTCCGAAACTTTGACGTCGACCATGCTCGGCGAGGGTATCGCGACTCAGATATCTGAGATGATCTGGGCGCGTTGGGTGTTGTATTCCTGCTCCGTCACCGCGCCGCTGGTGCGTAGCGTCTCCAGATTCTGCAGACGCTCGACGGTCGAAGCTTGCGGCGCGGGTGGCGCCGCCGCCGCTGCCTTCTCCTCCTCGAACCTGCGCAGCACCGCCAGGGCCTGCTGACGAGCTGCGGGATTCGCCCGAAGGTCGGCGTTCAGCCCAAAGTTGTTGGCCTTGAGGATCTGCAGGATCTCCATTACCGGACCGGCCTGCCCGCTCAGGTCATAGGTCTTGTTGTCTTCGGCGACGGTGAACTTCATGGGCGCCAGGCCGTTCACCAAAGCGCTTCGTTCCCAGTCGATTTGGTGTTTCCGGGTGGTGGGATCAACGACGACCACCAGCTTGCGCGCGGTGATGTTCGGCAGGCGGGTGATACCGGCGAGGACCTTGTCTTCAGTGTCGAAGGGCTCGAAGCCCGATCCGGAGATGTGCAGCTGCAACTTGACCAAGGGTTGATCGTTGATGGTAGTCCCGGTCTCGTTGATGCCGGTGATCTCAGCCAGGCCAAGCAACCCGCTCTGTTCGAACGCAGCCCTTTTGGCGGCCGATTTCGAGCTGTAGGTGAACAACACCGGCGGAATCAAGAAGGCAAGGACGGTGACGCCCACACCGGAGTACAACATCCACGTCGCATCGGCGGGCTGGCCGAGTACGAAATAAAAGATCAGAAAGGCCGGTCCGACGCCGAAGCATGTCAGAATGAATAACTGCAATTTCAGATAGCGCCACAACATGTGCTTGTCCCTCCCGTTGCCCGATAAGTGGAGTCAGACTAGCGCCGTCGTGGCGCTACCGATCACAAATTCCGTCGAAAGCACCTACGGGCGAGCAGACGCAAAATCCCCCGAAAACCAGTCGTTTCGGGGGATTTTGCGTCTGGGCGGCCGGGCGTGGCCCGGCGAACGCTGTCAGAAGTTACTTGATGATCTTGGTGACCCGGCCGGCGCCGACGGTGCGGCCACCCTCGCGGATCGCGAACCGCAGGCCCTCGTCCATGGCGACGGGCTGGATCAGCTTCACCGAGATGTTGGTGTTGTCACCGGGCATCACCATCTCCGTGCCCTCCGGCAGCGTCACCACACCGGTCACGTCGGTGGTGCGGAAGTAGAACTGCGGACGGTAGTTGTTGAAGAACGGCGTGTGCCGGCCGCCCTCGTCCTTGGACAGGATGTAGACCTGGCCCTCGAACTCGGTGTGGGGCGTGGTGGTGCCGGGCTTGGTGACGACCTGGCCCCGCTCGACGTCCTCACGCTTGACACCACGCAGCAGCAGTCCGACGTTGTCGCCGGCCTGCCCCTGGTCGAGCAGCTTGCGGAACATCTCCACACCGGTGACGGTGGTCTTGGTGCTGGTCGGGCGGATGCCGACAATCTCGACTTCCTCGTTGACGTTGATGACGCCCCGCTCGACACGACCGGTCACCACGGTGCCGCGGCCGGTGATCGTGAAGACGTCCTCGACGGGCATCAGGAACGGCTTGTCGGTGTCACGCACCGGGTCCGGGATGGACTCGTCGACGGCGTTCATCAGCTCCTCGACGGACTCGACCCACTTGGCGTCGCCCTCGAGCGCCTTGAGCGCCGAGACGCGGATCACCGGGGCCTCCTCGTCGAACTCCTGGGCGGCCAGCAGCTCGCGGACCTCCAGCTCGACGAGCTCCAGCAGCTCCTCGTCGTCCACCGCGTCGGCCTTGTTCAGCGCGACCAGGATGTAGGGCACACCGACCTGACGGGCTAGCAGCACATGCTCACGTGTCTGCGGCATCGGGCCATCGGTGGCGGCGACCACCAGGATCGCACCGTCCATCTGGGCGGCGCCGGTGATCATGTTCTTGATGTAGTCGGCGTGGCCCGGCGCGTCGACGTGGGCGTAGTGCCGCTTGTCGGTCTGGTACTCCACGTGCGCGATGTTGATGGTGATACCGCGCTGACGCTCCTCGGGCGCGTTGTCGATCTGGTCGAACGCCTTGGACTCGTTCAGGTCCGGAAACTTGTCGTGCAGGACCTTGGTGATAGCCGCGGTCAGTGTGGTCTTGCCGTGGTCAACGTGACCGATGGTCCCGATGTTGACGTGGGGCTTGGTCCGCTGGAACTTCGCCTTCGCCACTTCTGTGTCCTCCTGGACTTGTTGGTGCTTTAAAAGCAGTGTTGATTTTTACAGGTTTTGCCGCGGTGGTAACCGGGTCAGCTTACTCGTAAGGTTCTGTGTCCGTTGCTCGGCTCCTCACTCGTAGGCTTCACCTACTCGCCGTCGCCTTCGGTGCCGATTGCTCGGCTCTCCCCCGCATTGGCCCAGCTACTCCCCCGTCGCCTTCGCGATGATCTCCTTCGACACGTTCGCCGGAACTTCGGCGTAGGAGTCGAACACCATGGAGTAGTTCGCCCGGCCTTGCGTCTTGGACCGCAGGTCGCCGACGTAGCCGAACATCTCCGACAGCGGCACGTGCGCCTTGACGACGCGCGCACCGGCCCGCTCCTCCATGGCCTGGATCTGGCCACGGCGGGAGTTCAGGTCGCCGATCACATCGCCCATGTAGTCCTCGGGCGTGGTCACCTCGACGGCCATGATCGGTTCCAGGATGACCGGTTGCGCTTGCGCCGCAGCCTTTTTCAGCACCTGCGAACCGGCGATCTTGAATGCCATCTCCGACGAGTCGACGTCGTGGTAAGCACCGTCGAGCAGGGTGACCTTCAGGTTCACCAGCGGGTAGCCGGCCAGCACGCCATATTGCATGGCGTCCTGGGCGCCGGCGTCCACCGACGGGATGTATTCGCGCGGGATGCGGCCACCGGTGACCTTGCTCTCGAACTCGTAGGTGGCGCCGTCCTCACTGGTGAACGGCTCGAGCTTGATGAGTACCTTGGCGAACTGGCCCGAACCACCGGTCTGCTTCTTGTGGGTGTACTCGACGTTGTCCACCACGCGGCGGATGGTCTCCTTGTACGCCACTTGCGGCTTACCGACGTTGGCCTCGACCTTGAATTCCCGGCGCATCCGGTCCACGAGGATGTCCAGGTGCAGCTCACCCATACCGCCGATAACCGTCTGCCCGGTCTCGGAGTCCAGATGCACCTTGAAGGTCGGATCCTCCTCGGCGAGCTTCTGGATCGACAGGCTCAGCTTCTCCTGGTCGCTCTTGGTCTTCGGCTCGATGGCCACCTCGATGACCGGGGCGGGGAAGGTCATCGACTCGAGGACGACCTGCTTGTTCGGATCGCTCAAGGTGTCACCGGTGGTGGTGTCCTTGAGGCCGATCACCGCGTAGATGTGCCCCGCCGACGCGCTGTCGACCGGGTTCTCCTTGTTGGAGTGCATCTGGAACAGCTTGCCCAGACGCTCCTTCTTGCCCTTGGTGGCGTTGATGACCTGGGCGCCGGAATCGACCTTGCCGGAATACACCCGGATGTAGGTGAGCTTGCCGAAGAACGGGTGCGTGGCGATCTTGAACGCCAGCGCCGCGAAGGGCTCGTCGGTCGTCGCGTTGCGGACGACCTCCTCGTCCTCCTTGCCGGGCGGGTGCCCGATGGCCGGCGGCACGTCCAGCGGCGACGGCAGATAGTCGACGACGGCGTCGAGCATCGGCTGCACGCCCTTGTTCTTGAACGCGCTGCCACACAGCACCGGGTAGATCTCGCTGGCGATGGTCAGCTTGCGGATCGCGCCCTTGATCTCGTCGACCGTCAGCTCTTCGCCGCCGAGATACTTCTCCAGCAGCTCCTCGTCGGACTCGGCGACCACCTCGAGCAGCTTGGTGCGGTACTCCTCAGCCTGTTCTGCCAGGTCGGCCGGGATCTCGATGGTGTCATAGGTCTCGCCGAGCTTGGTCTCGCCGCGCCATACCTTGGCATTCATCTCGACCAGGTCGACGACGCCCTCGAATTCGGCTTCCGCGCCGATCGGCAGCTGGATCGGGACGGCGTTCGCCCCGAGCCGCTCTTCCATGGTGCGCACCGAGAAGTAGAAGTCCGCGCCGATCTTGTCCATCTTGTTGACGAAGCAGATGCGCGGCACGTCGTACTTGTCGGCCTGCCGCCAAACCTGCTCGGACTGCGGTTCCACGCCTTCCTTGCCGTCGAACACGGCGACCGCGCCGTCGAGCACCCGCAGGTTGCGCTCCACCTCGACGGTGAAGTCCACGTGGCCCGGCGTGTCGATGATGTTGAGCTGGTTGTCTTTCCAGAACGTCGTGGTAGCCGCGGACGTGATGGTGATCCCGCGCTCCTGTTCCTGCTCCATCCAGTCCATCGTGGCGGCGCCGTCGTGCACCTCACCGATCTTGTAATTGATGCCGGTGTAGTACAGGATGCGCTCGGTGGTCGTGGTCTTGCCGGCATCGATGTGCGCCATGATGCCGAAATTGCGGACCTTGCTCAGGTCGGTCAGCACGTCCTTCTGTGCCACAGAAGTCTTCCCACTCTTTCGGTTGCTTGGTAGTTCGCTATCGGTTGCGCCCCGGCAGAATCACCGGTGGCTTGTCACCAGCGATAGTGCGCAAAGGCGCGGTTTGCCTCGGCCATCTTGTGGGTGTCCTCGCGCCGCTTGACGGAGGCCCCCAGGCCGTTGCTGGCGTCCAGGATCTCGTTGGCCAGCCGCTCGATCATCGTCTTCTCCCGGCGTTGCCGCGAGAAGCCGACAAGCCAACGCAGCGCCAGCGTGGTGGACCGGTCCGGACGCACCTCGACTGGCACCTGGTAGGTCGCACCGCCGACGCGGCGGCTGCGCACCTCGAGGGCCGGCTTGACGTTGTCGAGAGCACGTTTGAGGGTGATGACGGGGTCGGTGCCGGTCTTCTCGCGGGCATGCTCGAGCGCTCCATAAACAATGCGCTCAGCCAGCGATTTCTTCCCCTTCAGCAGAACTTTGTTCACCAGTTGGGTGACCAGTTGCGACCCGTAGACGGGGTCGTTGACCAGTGGACGCTTGGGTGCGGGCCCCTTGCGCGGCATCAGCTCTTCTCCTTCTTGGCGCCGTAACGGCTGCGAGCCTGCTTGCGGTTCTTGACGCCCTGGGTGTCGAGCGAACCGCGGATGATCTTGTACCGCACACCGGGCAGGTCTTTCACCCGGCCACCACGCACCAGGACCATCGAGTGCTCCTGCAGGTTGTGGCCCTCGCCGGGGATGTAGGCCGTGACCTCGACCTGACTCGTCAGCTTCACCCGGGCGACCTTCCGAAGCGCCGAGTTCGGCTTCTTCGGGGTGGTGGTGTACACGCGGGTGCATACACCACGGCGCTGCGGGCTGCCCTTCAGAGCCGCGGTCTTGACCTTGCCGATCTTGTCCCGACGACCCTTGCGGACCAGCTGCTGAATGGTTGGCATCTACCGGCTTTCTGTGTTGCGCTCTACGTTCTGTTCTCGGGTGTGTCGCATGCGCTTGCCCCGGATTTTTCCGATGCATCCTGGACATGCGAATTGGCCCGGCATTCACGCCTTACGTCAGGCGTCGTAAGCCGCCAGGCACGAGCTACCACAATACCCGCCGGCGGTCTGGCAGGTCAAAGCGGTGCCCGGGGGTAGCGGATCGGTTTCAGCTGGACCGGGCGCCACCGGGCGTGGTGCGCCGATCCAGGCCCGCCGCCAGCCGCAGCACCATGTCGGAGAACACCGCGTCGGTGTCGATGTCGTCCATCACCCCGGTCATCTCCAGCAAAACGAACCCGTGCAGTGCCGACCAGAACTCGAGAGCGGCGTGGAAGGCCTCCTCACCGTCCAGTCCGTAGGAGGACAGCACCGCGATCACCGGGGCCGCCGCACTCCTGGTCGCCGCCGTGTAGTCCGGGTCGTCGCCGCCCAGCGGCATCCGGGTGAACGCCGAGTACCGACCCGGGTGGTGATGGGCGTAGCTGCGGTATGCGCCGGCCATCACCAGCACCGCGTCGTCGCGCTCGCGGCCCTCGCCGACCCTGTTCAGCATCCCGATGATGTCGTCTATCACCCGAACGCGCACAGCCCGGCGCAGGTCTTCCAGGCTGTCCACGTGGTTGTACAGCGATGGCCCCTTGGTGCCGAGCTGGGTCGCCAGTGCATTGATGGTCAGCGAATCCCAGCCTTCCCGGTCGAGGAAGGTCAGCGCGCCCTCGACGATGCCCTCGCGGCTCAGCTTCGCGGGCCGCGCGCCCGCTTTGGCCGCACGCTGGCGCCCGGGCGCCGACGACGGTTCCGGCTGAGCTGCCATGCGATCGCCCTTCGATTCCGATGGCCGTTTGAAGATCAACTAATGACTCTAATTGACGAGGGCGCGAGACTACCTTGCCCGACGCCGGTGCATTCGTAATCACCCTGCCGAGCGTGCGCAAATGCCGCCCAAAGGGTCATTTCGCTGTACAAATGCGCACGCTCGCCAGTAGTCAGCGCGGGGCGGCCGCCACGTCGATATCTCGCTGTTGCCGGGCTGTGTACAGGAGACGGCTGGACTGCTTGATAAATGGCCCAGTAAATGCACTCAACTCTGTTTTCCGGCGGGCGAATGCACGTAGGCTCAGTCGAGCGGATTGCGTGCAGGCAAAGGAGGCGCTCGATGAAGTGGACAGCTGCCGTCTCACTCGGCGCCTGTGCCATCGCGATTGCCTGCGCCGCGGCCGCCTCGCCACCTGCCGCGCACGCCAAGAACGGCGATACCCATGTGGTCGGCGAAGGCCTGGAGCAGGTGGTGGACTGCGGCGACGCGACGCTGATCGTCAATGGCTCGTTCAATAACGTCACCGCGAAGGGAAACTGCTGGGCGGTGACCGTCATGGGCTCGTCGAACACCGTCATCGCGGATAGCGTCACGCACGACATCACGGTCTACGGCTACGACGAAACGGTGTTCTTCCACGGCGGCGACCCGGTCCTGTGGGACCGCGGCCGCGAACTGGGGATGGTCAACCGGCTGCAACGGGTGGGCCCCTGACGGAACGCAATCACAGTCATCAATACCTCGTAAGAACCCAACCCCTACCGAGGAATCGAGGAACTATGCGCGTCCATGGAACTGCTGACTCACTCAGATTCGCCGGGCTGGTCGCGGCGTCTGCGGCCGTTGTGGCTGCCGTCGGGCTGGCCGGCTGCGGTTCGACGGCCAACCCCCCAGCGGCCACCTCCGGTACAAGCGGCGCCAGCACGACCTCCGCGTCCGGAACGACGACGGCGAGCAGCGGAACCTCGGAATCGGCCACCTCGTCCGGCAGCGCGACGACGACCGTGACCTTCGAGACGGGCAACACGATCAACTACGGGTCGATGGGCACCACGTCGAGCATCGACTGCAAAGACGGCAAGAACCTGAACGTGGCCGGCAGCAACAACACGCTGACCGTCACGGGCCATTGTGCGGAGGTGACGGTCGGCGGCACGGGCAACAACATCACCCTCGACAAGATCGACAACAAGCTCAGGGTGATCGGGACGAACAACACGATCACCTATAAGGACGGCAAGCCGAAGGTGGACAAGCTCGGCTCGAGCAACACGATCAACGGACCGAGCTAGCCCGCCGGGGCGCCGTGCCGGCCGGCGCCCGCGGCGAACCGTCCGGCACCAGCCATGGCTTCGGCGGCGACGCGGGAGATGCTGGCGAATTCGACGTCCATTGCTTGCGCCTCGGGCAATCCCCACTGGTGCAGTGCCGAGAGCCGATCCGAGCGCATGCACTGCTGCGGCAACGCGGCCAGTTGGGCAGCCAGCTCCTCGGCGGCCTGCCGCGCCTGACCCTTGGGCACCACCCGGTTGGCCAGCCCCATCGCCAGCGCCTCGTCGGCCTTGACCCCGCGACCGGTGAGGATCATGTCCATTGCCCGGCTGTGCCCGATCAGCCGCGGCAGCCGCACCGTGCCGCCGTCGATGAGCGGCACGCCCCAGCGGCGGCAGAACACCCCGAAGACGGCGTCCTCCTCGGCTACCCGCAAGTCGCACCACAGCGCGAGCTCCAGACCTCCCGCGACGGCGTAGCCGCTGACGGCGGCGATCACCGGCTTGGACAACACCATTCGCGACGGCCCCATCGGGCCGGGCCCGTCCCGATGCACCGCATTGGCTTCCGGCGTGCCGAAGGCCTTCAAATCGGCTCCGGCACAGAAGGTTCCACCGTCGCCCCAGAGCACCGCCACGGATGCGCTGTCGTCGCGGTCGAATTCGTCAAACGCCGTGTACAACGCCGAGGCCGTCGGGCCGTTGACGGCGTTGCGCGCTTCGGGCCGGTTGACGATGACCGTGGTCACCGGGCCATTGCGCTCTACTCGCACCGGATCGGTCATGTCGCCTCCACGAGTCTGGTGTTGTCTTGTTCCAAGTCGCGTCGCTCCGCCAGTTCGGTGGCGAAGTCACGATAGGCGGCGCGCAGCCGGGCACCGGGCCACTGCTGCGGCAGCAACTCCGCTGGCAGCATCGGGTCGGTGAGCAGGTGGCGCACGATTGCCGCGGCTACCACGAAGCGGCGGGGAATGTCTGCGGCCCGGGCCATCTCGGCGAGCAGCTGATGGCCGGTGTCAGCCCAACCGGACAGGTCCCACAGCTGCCCGGCCAGCTGAGCGGGCGCGTCGTCGCGCACCTTCAGCACCCGTACCCGCGCCTGGACGTCGTCGTCCAACGCGAAGTCGAGGTTGTCGGGACGCAACCACACGCCTTCGCGCAGCTCACTGAAGCGCTTGTGGTACATGGTGTTTCGCAGAGCTGCCCGTGAGCGGGCATCGGTGCCCACGCTGGTGACGACCAGCATGATCCAGTCTCCGAGCCAGGGACGCTCCTGCGGGCGCATGGCCTCGTCCTGACGGCGCTGGCGGGCCAGCAATCGATCGGACAGCCGATAGCCGCCGGCGGAGCGGATCAGGTCGCCGGCGCTGACCATGCGTGTCAGCGCGACCCGCAATGTCGTTTCCTTGATTCCGAAATCTGCTGTGAGCCTGATTAATTCGCCAGCAGTAGCACACGCCGGATGGGCGCCGAGCAGCACGCTGAGCACCACCGAGCGGGCTGTCATGGTAGGCATCGGGTTACACCTGGGATGCTTTGCGGCCGTAGTCACCGAACGGCTCGTCCCGTTGTTTCACCGCGTCCCGGAAGCCGTGTTCGACGGCGTCGGCGACGAAGGCGTGCCCCTCCGGCGTGTGCCGGGCGACACCGTCGAACACGGTGCTGACCATCCTGCTGGTGGCCACACCTTGTTGCAGCAGAGCGGAATTGAGCGCGAGCTTGACCATGATCAACTGGTTGACGGGCAGCGCCGCGATGCGCTGGACCAGCCGCTCGGTGCGCTCGTCGAGGTCTTCGGGGGCCGGAGCCTCGACCGCCAGGCCCCACTCGGCGGCCTGCGCGCCGGTGATGCAGTCGCCGGTGAGCAGCAGGCGCTTGGCACGCTGGTCACCCAGCCGGTGCGCCCACAGCCCGGCTGCGGGCACGCCCCACACCCGGGTCGGCGGGTAACCGATCTTGGCGTCGGCGGCGGCGATCACCTGGTCGGCGTGCAGCGCGATGTCGGTGCCACCTGCCACGCAATAACCATGGATCTTGACCACCGTCGGCTTGTCGGCATGCATCAGGCTGGAGAACCCGCGCACGAAACGGCTCATCATCTGGTAGTCGACCATCGGGTCCCACGGCTGATTCGGGAGATGGTTGACAGCCTGGGTCTTACCATCCAGCACCGTGCCCTGGTACGCCCCGGTGCCGCCCGCCGACCCGGTGCCGTCGGCGTAGGCGCTCAGGTCGAAGCCGGCGCAGAAGCCCTCGCCTCGGCCGGACACCAGGATGACGTGCACTTCGGGGTCCAGGTCGGCGCGCTCCACCAAGGCCGATAGCTCCAGCGGAGTATCTGCGATGATCGCGTTGCCCTTCTCCGGACGGTTGAACGTGATTCGCGCAACCCGATCGGTGACCTCATAGGTCATCGTTTTCAGATTGCCGAAGTCGACGGGCCTGATCGCGTGCGTCATCCCTTGACCATCGCGCGCTCGAGGATCGGAGCGAGATCCAGGCCGGCGGGCATGGTGCCGAACGCTCCGCCCCACTGGCCGCCGAGCCGGGTGGCCAGGAATGCCTCGGCGACGGCGGGATGTCCGTGCCGCACCAGCAGCGACCCCTGCAACGCCAGGCAGATGTCCTCGGCGACCTTGCGGGCGCGGTATTGGATGGTTTCCAGGTCGGCAAGCTGGGGCCGTAGCTTGTCGACGTGGCTGTCCAACCGGGCGTCCTGCCCGGAGCTGGTGGCCAATTCGTCGAACAGCACCTCGACACATTCGGGTCGAGTTGCCATGGCGCGCAAGGTATCGAGCGCACTGACGTTTCCCGAGCCCTCCCAGATACCCATCAGCGGCGCCTCACGGTACAGCCGCGGCATGCCGGAGTCTTCGACATAGCCGTTGCCGCCCAGGCACTCCAGTGCTTCGGCGGCGTGCGGCGTGGAGCGCTTGCACACCCAGTACTTGCTGGCCGCCAAGCCGATGCGACGCAGCAGGGCTTCCCGTTGGTCGCCGCGCACCGCCTTGTCGGTGGCGCCGGCCATCTGCATCGCCACGATGGTGGCGGCCTCGGCCTCGACGGCCAGGTCGGCCAGCACGTTGCGCATCAGCGGCTGGTCAATCAGATAGGCGCCGAACGCCTTTCGGTGCTGGGCGTGATGAATGGCGCGGGTCAGACCGGTGCGCATGCTGGTGGCACTGCCCAGGGTGCAGTCCAGCCGGGTGAGGTTGACCATCTCGATGATGGTCGGGACGCCCCGGCCCTCCTCGCCCACCAGCCATGCGGTGGCACCGTCGTATTCGACCTCGCTGGACGCGTTGGCATGGTTGCCGAGCTTGTCCTTGAGCCGCTGCAGGAACATCCGGTTGCGGGTGCCGTCGGGCAGGATTCGCGGCAACATGAAGCACGACAACCCTTTTGGGGTTTGCGCGAGCACCAGGAAGATGTCGCACATCGGCGCCGAGGTGAACCATTTGTGGCCGGTCAGGCTGTAGGTGCCGTCCCCGTTGGGCGTCGCCTGGGTGGAGCCGGCGCGCACGTCGGATCCGCCCTGCTTCTCGGTCATCGACATGCCGGCGGTGATGCCGGCTTTGATCGTGGCCAGCTTGAGCTCGGGGTCGTATTCGCGGCTGGTCAGCAACGGCTCGTAGACGGCTGCCAACTCGGGGTTGTGGCGCAGCGCCGGCACCACGGCATAGGTCATCGAGATCGGGCAGATATGCCCCGGCTCTACGGTCCACACCGATGTCTTGGCGGCGCGTACCACGTGCGAACCCGGCCGCTCGTCGGCCCACGGCGCGGCGTGTAGCCCGTGGGCGATCGCGGTGCGCATCAGCTCGTGGTAGGCCGGATCGAACTCCACCTCGTCGACCCGGTGCCCGTACTGGTCGTGGGTGTGCAGGATAGGCCGGTTGCGGTCGGCGAGCTCGCCCCAACGCTGGGCTTGGTGGCTGCCGTTGATAGCTCCGAGCTCGGTCACCTCGTCCAGCCCCCATTGACCGCCCTCGCGGATCAGGGCTTCGACGAGGACCGCGGAGGACGCGGGATTGTGGTTCTCCAGCGGCGGAACCTGGTTGGTGACGACATGGGTGTCTGGCATGGTGTCCATATTACAGTTCTCCGACAACTGCACAAGGGATGTAATGGCAGTGCGGCGGCCAGGTAAAGCCGTTAGCGTCGGGACGTCGGCCGGGCGATTCTCGGGGGCGGGCCGGCAAGGAAAAAATTCGATGAGCAATCCATTGGTGAGCTGGCTCGCCGTCGTCGCGATCTTGGCTGCGGTCGTGACCGGATGCAGCGGCGATCACAGCTCAACCGCGTTGCCGGGCAGCAGTTCCGGGGCTGCGGGCAGGACATCGGCGGTGAGTTTGCCCGACGCCCCGCCGCCCGACGCCGGATGTCAAGGCGACGTCACTGCTCACCGCGACATCGGTCATCCGTCGCTGGGTACCGTTCGGCTGTTGCTGATGCTTACCGCGACGAAGCAAGTAAGCGACCACGGGTGTGTCGTCGCGGTCGCGGACACGGGGAAAGCGATCATCGCCATTCCGCTTGACATCGAAGGTAATTCGCTCGCGTTCGCCGATCCGGTGACCGACTCGACCGGGAATGCCTTCGTCACCTACAACCCAGGCCGATACGACGGGGTCCTCGTCCTCGTGCCGACGCCCAGCGGATTCCAAGACCCCGGGTGGTCGACGCCAGGTATCCACTATGTGGGCAAGCGCGCCTACTACGACGCCAAACCGCAAGGTCCGGGTCCGGACGGCAAGTACACGATCGTGCAGTCGCGCAACGACTGCGAACCAGATTGCGCGGGAGGCACGATTACGAACAAGGTGCTGCATTGGGACGGCAAGGATTATGTGGCATAGCGTTCGATCGATTACATCTACACCGAAAAGTGTTTCGGCGCAGTCACGTTGGTGGTTATGGTTCATCGGGATCGTTACGGCGGTGTCGCTCGTCGCGTGTGGGGGCCAGCCGACGTCAGCTCCGAACAATCCCGCCGCGGCGCTTAGCCGCTTGTGTTCTCTCGCAGGAACGCGATGTCGTCCTTGCGGCCCTCGTCGGCGGTCTCGCAGATCACCGGCGCATCGGCCGCTTTCACGACGGCGACCAGCAGGTCAGGATCGATCTGGCCGGCGCCGAAGTTGGCATGCCGGTCCGCTCCGGATCCTGCGGCGTCCCGCGAGTCGTTGCAGTGCACGAGGTCGATGCGGCCGGTCAGGGCCCTGATCCGGTCGACGGCGTCGACCAGCTTCTCCCCGGCGGCCCAAGCGTGGCAGGTGTCCAGGCAGAAGCCGATGCCGCTGTCGCCGATGTGATCCCACAGCCGGCCGATGGTGTCGAAGTGTCGGGCCATCGCGTGGTCGCCGCCGGCGGTGTTTTCCAGATACACCTGAACATCGGTTTCGAGGTACTTGAGCGCCTTGACCCACCGCTCGAAGCCGGCCTCCATGTCGTTATCGTCGGCGTGGCCGCCGTGCACGATCACCGCAGTCGCGTTGATTTCCGATGCCGCGTCGCAGGTGTCCTGCAGGATCTTGCGCGACGGGATGCGGATGCGGTTGTTGGCCGACGCGACGTTGATCAGATACGGCGCGTGGACGTACAGCGGTATCGGGGATGCTTTCAACTTGTCCGCGTCGTCGCGCGGCTTGGGCTTCTTCCAGCTCTGCGGGTTGCCGAGGAAGAACTGCACGACGTCGGCGCCGTCCGCCTGGGCGGCTTCCAGCGGATCATCTTGGTGGACATGCGAACCGATAAGCACGTCGGCCAGTCTACCCATGGCGAGCAGACGCAAAATCCCCCGATTCAGACCGATTTTGGGGGATTTTGCGTCTGCTCGCCAACTGAGCGTTGATGCGGTCGACGAGGCCGATGGGGTCATGTCGAATGTCGTCGACGGTCATCGGGATAATCGCCCATCCGCAATCTTGCAGTCGGGCGATTTTTTGGCGGTCGTGCAGCAGGGCATCTCGGCCGCCGTGCCACTCCAGGCTGTCGTATTCGGCGACGAGCATTGCGTCCGGCCACGCGAAATCGACGCGCCAGAGTTTGCCGTAGTGGTCCACGATTTCATACTGCAATTCCGGCATCGGTAGCCGGTGGTCGATGAACACCAGCCGTGCTTCGCTCTCCATCGGTGACTCGGCACGACCGTCGGCGTGACAGATCAACTCGCGGACCTTGACGATGCCGCGACGGCCCTTCTGATCACGGATCGCGGCGCTCAATTCACCTGTCGTGCAAGCACTTATATGCAACGCCGCATCCATAGTCGCGAGCGCACGTGGCCGTCGCAACGTTCGCGCCACCTCGATCACCGTCCAGGACGGTGCTGTCGCCAGCCGGCCCTCGACCCGTCGCAGCGGTGCCCCAATCCGCTGATGCACCATGAGATTCGCTGACGGTCGCATGCGCACCCCCGGATCCAGGATGTGCAGGCGCGACGTGTTCTCGGTGTCGAAGCCGTACAACGCCGCGGCAGTGCCCATACAGGCCACAATCGGTTGCGCGGCAAGGCGATCCAGTGCGGCCAGCTTGCCGGTCACGTCTTGCCCGCTCAACGCATAGACACCATGGCACACCCGAACGAGCCTGCCCGCCGCGACAAGTCCATCCAGACGTTTGCGGCTCAGCATGGTCAGCAGCTCGGCGGTGGTCGCCAATCCGCCGTTGGCTACGAGAGCACTTTCGATGTCCATGGGCGCATGATGCGCGGTATCCGACCGCGAAAGTAGGCAGCGACCGCCCGTTTGTGGACGAGCGCGCGGCTGTGCACGCGCGAGCAGACGCAAAATCCCCCGAAAACGGTTGTTTGGGGGGATTTTGCGTCTGCTCGCGAGGGAAGGTGCTCGCGCTGCTAGCGCTACCCGCTAGCGGTAGTCGCTGTAGCCGTAGTCGTCCAGCGGAACGGCGGCACCGGTGGCCTGACCGAAGTCCGGGCTGTAGTACTGGTCCTCGTACGACGGGATCGTGTACGCCGCGGCCCGGGCCTCTTCGGTCGGCTGGACCTGGATGTTCCGGTAACGGTTGATACCAGTACCGGCCGGGATCAGCTTTCCGATGATCACGTTCTCCTTCAGACCGTTGAGCTTGTCGCTGCGGCAGTTGATCGCCGCATCGGTCAGCACTCGCGTGGTCTCCTGGAACGACGCCGCACTCAGCCACGAGTCGGTGGCCAGCGACGCCTTGGTGATACCCATCAGCACCGGACGGCCGGCGGCGGGCTCGCCGCCCTCGGCCACCACCCGGCGGTTCTCCGCCTCGAACTCCGCACGATCGATCAGCGAGCCGGGCAGGAACTCCGTCGAACCCGAGTCGATGATGGTGACCCGGCGCAGCATCTGGCGCACGATCACCTCGATGTGCTTGTCGTGGATCGACACACCCTGCGCCCGGTAGACCTCCTGGACCTCGCGTACCAGGTGGATCTGCACCTCCCGCGGACCCTGCACACGCAGCACCTCGTGCGGGTCGGCCGAGCCTTCCATCAGCTGCTGACCCACCTCGACGTGGTCGCCGTCGGAGAGCACCCGCTCGGAGCCGTCCTCGTGCTTGAACACGCGCAGCCGCTGCCGCTTGGACAGCTTGTCGTAGACGACTTCTTCGCCGCCGTCGTCGGGAACGATGGTGATCTTGTAGAAGCGCTCACCGTCCTCGAGACGGACGCGACCGGTGACGTCGGCAATCGGCGCCTTACCACGCGGCACGCGGGCCTCGAACAGCTCCTGGACACGCGGCAGACCGCCGGTGATGTCCTCACCCACACCGCCTTGGTGGAAGGTACGCATGGTCAGCTGCGTGCCGGGCTCACCGATGGACTGGGCGGCGACAATGCCGACCGCCTCGCCGATGTCGACCAGCTTGCCGGTGGCCATGGACCGCCCGTAGCAGGTGGCGCAGACCCCGGTGCCGGTGGTGCAGGTCAGCACCGAACGCACCTTGACCTGCGTGATGCCCGCGGCCAGCAGGGCGTCGATCTCCGGGTCACCCAGGTCCTCGCCGCGCGCGACGACGACGTTGCCGGCCTCGTCGACCGCGTCGGTGCCCAAAGTCCGCGCGTACGCCGAGGTTTCGATGTACGGGTCGCGGATCAAAGTGCCGTCGGGCTGCCGCTCGGCCAACTCGACGAGGATGCCGCGCTCGGTCTCGCAATCGTGCTCGCGCACGATGACGTCCTGCGACACGTCCACCAGACGACGGGTCAGGTAACCCGAGTCCGCGGTACGCAACGCGGTGTCCGCCAAGCCCTTTCGAGCGCCGTGGGTGTTGATGAAGTACTCCAGCACGGTCAGGCCCTCACGGAACGAGGACTTGACCGGACGCGGGATGAACTCACCCTTCGGGTTGGTCACAAGACCTTTCATGCCGGCCAGCGTCCGGGTCTGGGTGAAGTTACCCGTGGCGCCGGAGTCGACGATCGTGATGATCGGGTTGTCGACCGGGTAGTGGTCGCGCAGGGCCTGCCCGACCTCGTCGGTGGCTTCCTTCCAGATCTCCACCAGCGCCTCGTTGCGCTCGTCGTGGTTCAAAGCACCACGCTGGAACTGCTTTTCGACCTTGTCGGCCCGCTCCTCGTAGTGGTCGAGAATCTCCTTCTTACGCGGCGGAACCAGCACGTCGGCCATGGAGACCGTCACACCGCTTCGGGTCGCCCAGTAGAAACCGGCGTCCTTCAGCTTGTCGACGGTCTGCGCCACCACGATCATCGGGTAACGCTCGGCCAGGTCGTTGATGATGGCAGCCTGCACCTTCTTGTGCATCTGCTTGTTGACGAACGGATACCCCAGCGGCAGCAGCTCGTTGAACATCACCCGGCCCAGCGTGGTCTCGGCCGTCCACGCGTCGCCCGGCTGCCAGCCGTTGGCGCCGAACAACTCGGCCTCCACCTCGGCCGACGGACGCAGTTGGTTCAACCGCACCTTGATCTTGGCGCGCACCGACAGCACCCCGCGGTCGGCCGCCATGATCGCCTCAGCCGGCGACGAGTACACGCCCGACTCGGGAGTGTCCTTGCCTGCGGGCTGGTACTCACCCTTGTCGCTGTCGACCTCGGTGGTCAGGTAGTAGAGGCCGGTCACCATGTCCAGTCGCGGCATGGCCAGCGGACGGCCCGACGCCGGCGACAGGATGTTGTTCGACGACAGCATCAGGATGCGCGCCTCGGCCTGCGCCTCGGCGGAAAGCGGCAGGTGCACCGCCATCTGGTCACCGTCGAAGTCGGCGTTGAACGCCTCACAGACCAGCGGGTGCAGCTGAATCGCCTTGCCTTCCACCAGCATTGGCTCGAAGGCCTGAATGCCCAGCCGGTGCAGGGTGGGTGCGCGGTTCAGCAGCACGGGGTGCTCGGCGATGACCTCTTCGAGGACGTCCCACACCTGCGGTCGCTGGCGCTCCACCATTCGCTTGGCGCTCTTGATGTTCTGCGCGTGGTTGAGGTCCACCAGCCGCTTCATCACGAACGGCTTGAACAGCTCGAGTGCCATCAGCTTGGGCAGACCGCACTGGTGCAGCTTGAGCTGCGGGCCGACCACGATGACCGAACGGCCCGAGTAGTCGACACGCTTACCGAGCAGGTTCTGACGGAACCGGCCCTGCTTGCCCTTGAGCAGATCGGAGAGCGACTTCAGCGGACGGTTGCCCGGCCCGGTGACGGGCCGGCCGCGACGGCCGTTGTCGAACAACGCATCCACGGACTCCTGCAGCATCCGCTTCTCGTTGTTGACGATGATCTCCGGCGCGCCGAGGTCGATCAGCCTCTTGAGCCGGTTGTTGCGGTTGATCACGCGGCGGTACAGGTCGTTGAGGTCGCTCGTGGCGAACCGGCCACCGTCGAGCTGCACCATCGGGCGCAACTCCGGCGGGATCACCGGCACGGCGTCGAGCACCATGCCCATCGGCGAGTTCCCCGACTGCTGGAAGGCGGCCACCACCTTCAGCCGCTTCAGCGCGCGAAGCTTCTTCTGCCCCTTGCCACTTCGGATCACCTCGCGCAGCGAGTCGGCTTCGGCGTCGATGTCGAAGTTCTCGATCAGCTTCTGGATCGACTCCGCGCCCATGGCGCCGGTAAAGTACTCGCCGTAGCGGTCGACGAGCTCGCGGTACAGGTTCTCGTCGACTATCAGCTGCTTGGGGGCCAGCTTGGTGAAGGTGTTCCAGATGTCCTCCAAGCGGTCCAGCTCACGCTGGGCGCGGTCACGAAGCTGGCGCATCTCACGCTCGCCGCCGTCGCGAACCTTGCGCTTCGCGTCGGCCTTGGCGCCTTCGGCCTCCAGCTCGGCCAGGTCGGCCTCGAGCTTCTGCGCGCGTGCCTCCAGCTCGGCGTCGCGCTGATCCTCAACGGCCTTGCGCTCCACCACCATTTCGGCCTCGAGCGTCGAGAGCTCGTTGTGCCGCATCTCCTCGTCGACCGAAGTGATGACGTACGCGGCGAAGTAGATGATCTTCTCGAGATCCTTCGGGGCCAGGTCCAGCAGGTAGCCTAACCGCGACGGCACACCCTTGAAGTACCAGATGTGCGTGACGGGTGCGGCCAGCTCGATGTGGCCCATCCGCTCACGGCGCACCTTGGCGCGAGTGACCTCGACGCCGCAGCGCTCGCAGATGATGCCCTTGAACCGGACGCGCTTGTACTTTCCGCAGTAGCACTCCCAGTCGCGAGTCGGTCCGAAGATCTTCTCGCAGAACAGGCCGTCCTTCTCCGGCTTCAGCGTGCGGTAGTTGATGGTCTCGGGCTTCTTGACCTCGCCGTAAGACCATTGCCTGATGTCCTCCGCGGTGGCCAGACCAATGCGGAGTTCATCGAAGAAGTTGACGTCTAACACGTAACTCCCTTTCCCCTTGCGGGTTTAGTAACCGTTAAGCACCGCGGCTGTGCCGCGATTTAAGCCAAGTCCTCGACAGACGCAGATTCGTTGCGCGACAAGTTGATTCCGAGGTTTGCCGCGGCCCGCTCCAGGTCCTCGTCCTCGCCCTCGCGCAGCTCGATCGCCGCGCCGTCGGACGACAGCACCTCGACGTTGAGGCACAGTGACTGCAGCTCTTTGAGCAACACCTTGAACGACTCGGGAATACCCGGCTCCGGAATGTTCTCGCCCTTGACGATCGCCTCGTAGACCTTGACCCGGCCGACGGTGTCGTCGGACTTGATGGTCAACAGCTCCTGCAGCGTGTACGCGGCGCCGTAGGCCTGCATGGCCCAGCACTCCATCTCACCGAACCGCTGGCCACCGAACTGCGCCTTACCACCCAGCGGCTGCTGGGTGATCATCGAGTACGGGCCGGTGGAGCGGGCGTGGATCTTGTCGTCCACCAGGTGGTGCAGCTTCATGATGTACATGTAGCCCACCGTCACCGGGTACGGGAACGGCTCGCCGCTGCGACCGTCGAACAGCTCCGCCTTGCCGTCGCCGTCGACCAGCACGTCGCCGTCGCGGTTGGGCAGCGTGGCCGACAGCAGGCCCTGCAGCTCCTCTTCCTTGGCGCCGTCGAACACCGGAGTCGACACGATCTGGTTCGGCTCGGCGCTCAGCAGCGCGTCGGGCAGGCTGGCCGCCCAGTCCGGCGAACCGTCGATATTCCAGCCGCTGTGGGCGCACCAACCCAGGTGGGTTTCCAGGATCTGGCCGATGTTCATCCGTCGCGGCACACCGTGGGTGTTCAGGATGATGTCCACCGGGGTGCCGTCCGGCAGGAACGGCATGTCCTCGACCGGCAGGATCTTGCCGATCACACCCTTGTTGCCATGCCGTCCGGCCAGCTTGTCGCCGTCGGAGATCTTGCGCTTCTGGGCCACGTACACCCGGACCAGCTCGTTGACCCCGGCCGACAGTTCGTCGTCGTCCTCACGCGAGAACACCCGGATGCCGATGACCTTGCCGGACTCGCCGTGCGGCACCTTCAGTGAGGTGTCGCGGACCTCGCGCGCCTTCTCGCCGAAGATCGCCCGCAGCAGCCGCTCCTCCGGCGTCAGCTCGGTCTCCCCCTTCGGGGTGACCTTGCCGACCAGGATGTCGCCGTCGCGGACCTCGGCACCGATACGCACGATGCCGCGCTCGTCCAGGTCGGCCAGCACCTCGTCGGAGACGTTCGGGATGTCCCGGGTGATCTCCTCGGCGCCCAGCTTGGTGTCACGGGCGTCGATCTCGTGCTCTTCGATGTGGATCGAGGTGAGCACGTCCTCTTCGACCAGGCGGTTGGAGAGGATGATCGCGTCCTCGTAGTTGTGACCCTCCCACGGCATGATCGCCACCAGCAGGTTCTTGCCCAGCGCCATCTCACCGTTGTCGGTGCAGGGACCGTCGGCGATGACCTGGCCGGCCTCGACCCGGTCCCCGGCGTCCACGATCGGGCACTGGTTGGCGCACGTGCCGTGGTTGGAGCGGGCGAACTTGCGCATCCGGTAGGTGCGCCGGGTGCCGGTGTCGTGCATGACGGTGATGTAGTCCGCCGACACCTCCTCGATGACGCCGCTCTCCTCGGCGACGACGACGTCGCCGGCGTCGATCGCCGCGCGCAACTCCATGCCGGTGCCCACCAGCGGCGCCTCGCTGCGCACCAGCGGAACCGCCTGGCGCTGCATGTTGGCGCCCATCAGGGCACGGTTGGCGTCGTCGTGCTCAAGGAAGGGAATCATCGCCGTCGCGACCGACACCATCTGGCGCGGCGAGACGTCCATGTAGTCCACCTCGGAGGAGGGCACGTACTCCACCTCGCCCGCCTTGCGGCGGACCAGGACACGCCCCTCGACGAACCGGCCCTGCGCGTCGATCGGCGAGTTGGCCTGCGCCACGACGTGGCGGTCCTCCTCGTCGGCCGTCAGGTAGTGGATCTCGTCGGAGACCACGCCGTCGACGACCTTGCGGTACGGCGTCTCGATGAACCCGAACGGGTTGACCCGCGCGTACACCGACAGCGAGCCGATCAGACCGATGTTCGGACCCTCCGGGGTCTCGATCGGGCACATGCGACCGTAGTGCGACGGGTGCACGTCGCGAACCTCGAGGCCGGCGCGCTCACGGGACAGACCGCCGGGCCCCAGCGCCGAGAGCCGGCGCTTGTGGGTCAGACCCGACAGCGGGTTGTTCTGGTCCATGAACTGCGACAGCTGGCTGGTGCCGAAGAACTCCTTGATCGCGGCGACCACCGGGCGGATGTTGATCAGCGTCTGCGGCGTGATCGCCTCGACGTCCTGCGTGGTCATCCGCTCCCGGACCACCCGCTCCATCCTGGACATGCCGACCCGGATCTGGTTCTGGATCAGCTCGCCCACCGTGCGCAGCCGGCGATTACCGAAATGGTCGATGTCGTCGGTCTCCACCGGCACTTCGACGCCGCCCGGGACGGTCATCGCGGTCTGCCCCTCGTGCAGGCGGACCAGGTACTCGATGGTGGCCACGACGTCTTCTTCAGTCAGCGTCGAGCTGGTGATCGGCTCACCGGCGTGCAGCCCGAGCTTCTTGTTGACCTTGTAGCGGCCCACCCGGGCCAGGTCGTAGCGCTTCTCCTTGAAGAAAAGGTTCTCCAGCAGGGTCTGCGCGGACTCCTTGGTCGGCGGCTCGCCCGGACGCAGCTTGCGGTAGATGTCCAGCAGCGCCTCGTCGGTGCCGACGGTGTTGTCCTTCTCCAGCGTCGACATCATGATCTCGGAGAAACCGAACCGCTCGTGGATCTGCTCGTTGGTCCAGCCCAGCGCCTTGAGCAGCACGGTGACGGGCTGCCGGCGCTTGCGGTCGATACGCACCCCGACGGTGTCGCGCTTGTCGACGTCGAACTCCAGCCAGGCACCCCGGCTGGGGATCACCTTGACGCTGTGCAGCGTCTTCTCGGTGGACTTGTCGATGGTCTCGTCGAAGTACACGCCGGGCGAGCGCACCAGCTGGCTGACCACGACACGCTCGGTGCCGTTGATGATGAACGTGCCCTTCTCGGTCATCATCGGGAAGTCGCCCATGAACACCGTCTGGCTCTTGATCTCGCCGGTGTTGTTGTTGATGAACTCGGCCGTCACGAACAGCGGAGCCGCGTAGGTGATGTCCTTGTCCTTGCACTCGTCGACCGGTGCCTTGACTTCGTCGAACCGGGGATCGGAGAAAGACAGCGACATCGAGCCGGAGAAGTCCTCGATCGGCGACAGCTCGTAGAGCACCTCTTCCAGGCCGCCCATCGCGTTGCCCTCGCCGCGTGCGGCGGCGGACTCGCGCCACCGCGGCGAGCCGATCAGCCACTCGAACGAGTCGGTCTGCACGTCGAGAAGCCCCGGAACTTCAAGCGGTTCGCGGAGCTTGGCGAAGGAAATTCGATCGGGCGCTCCGGGCACGGAGCTGTTAGAGGAACTTCCGCTATTAGAGGAACTTTGGCGACTCTGGTCTGTCTTGCTCTGGCGGAAATCTGCCAAGATGCATCCTTCCAGCACCTCGTGCGACTAACGAGATCCCCAGAGAGCGGATGCCCACCGGGCCTGTTCGCCGCGACAATTGTGTTAATCAGGCTGGCGGACGATCTGCCCGGATCTCACGCGCGCAACTAACTAGCTGGGCCACAGAAGGGGGCTCAGGCTAGGACCACAGTGTCAAGTGGCGATTGTGAGGTGGGCAGGAAGTAGCCAGCGCAACGTCCAACAATAGCGCAGGACCGCGCATTCCTCAACTACCCATGCCAAACGGCCCCGGGGCACCTCGCGCTGGCTGGCAATCTGGAATTGCCCCTGGAACACCTTGGACACATGCTGCCCAACAGATTGACCCGTTTACGTCCCGTCGTCAAGGGGTGCGGGGCGGCAAGTTGCGCCAAGTTCACACGAAATTGCCTGGATGAACCGTCACGGGCGGCAGCAGCGCGCCGGTGCGACTTTAGGTACCGGCTGAGCCGAAAGCCACGGCCGGGGACTTGCGGTCCCCCGCCGTGGCTTTCGCTGGACGGACTAGCCGCCGAACTGGTTCGCGTGGAACTTGTGAGTGCCCTCGAGGTCGTCGAGGATGGCGGCCTGGGCGCTCTTGGGCAGGGTGTGCAGCATCTCGCGGACCCGGGCCTGACGACGAGCCACCGCTTTGCGCTCGGGCATACCCGGCGTCGCTTGAATCTGCGGCGGCACGCCTTCGATGTCCTCCACACCACCGGCGTGCTGGCCGGCGTCGACCATGGCCTGCTCTTCGGCCATCGTGGCCTCGTCCTTCTCCTCGGACATGCCGATCGGGCCGATCCGGCGGCCGTTGAGGAATTGGCGCACGACCGGCTCGTCGCTGGTCAGCAGCACCTCGCGGGGGCCGAACATGACCAGGTGCTTGCGGAACAACATGCCCATGTTGTCTGGCACGGTGCGGGCGATGTTGATGTTGTGCGTCACGATCAGGATGGTCGCGTCGATCTGAGCGTTGATGTCCATGATCAGCTGGCTCAGGTAGGCGGTACGGACCGGGTCCAAACCGGAGTCCGGCTCGTCGCAGAGGATGATCTGCGGGTCCAGCACCAGGGCCCGCGCCAGGCCGGCACGCTTGCGCATACCGCCGGAGATCTCGCCGGGGAACTTCTTCTCGTCCCCACCGAGGCCCACCAGCTGCAGCTTCTCCATGACGATGTCACGGATCTCGCTTTCCTTCTTCTTGGTGTGCTCACGCAAGGGGAACGCGGTGTTGTCGTAGAGGTTCATCGAGCCGAACAGCGCGCCGTCCTGGAACAGCACACCGAACAGGGTTCGGATCTCGTAGAGTTCCTTGGCCGAGCACTCGATGATGTCGGTGCCGTCGATGATGATCGAGCCGCGTTCCGGTCGCAGCAGACCGATCAACGACTTCAAGAAGACCGACTTGCCGGTACCCGACGGCCCCAGCAAAACACTGACCTCCCCGGCGGGGATGGTAAGCGTAACGTCTTCCCAAATCCTCGAGGAACCGAACGACTTCGTTAGGTTGTTGACCTCGATGCTGACGCCCATGGGGAATCCTTCCGTCGACGCGCGTGGCCCCACCCGCCCCATTGTGTGGCTTGAGTCACTGTAGCTTACCGCCGCGGCCACATATCAGGGTTGCAGTTCATATTTGGCAGATAACCGTCTTACCAGATCGTTCGGCGGATCCATTATCACCGTTACCGCTGGCCGGTGCGCGTCAAGCGGTGGGCGCCCAGTTGCCGTGGAAGCCTCCCGGGACCCGTTGCGGCAAATGAACAGTGGCAACCGGCTCCAGCGTCTGGGCGTCGAGCAGCAGTAGCTGGCCCTCGTCGCGACCGCGGTGGTAGCCGTAGCCCATGAGGATGCCGTCGTCTTCGGCATGCTCACCGGGATTCGGGAGGAACGACATCTCACCGATCCACAGGTCCGGGTCCAGCGGGGCGATCGAACTCGATCCGGTCGCGTAGTCGTGCTTGTACAGCGCGGTCTCCATCGGGCGGTCGCTGCTCGAGTCGTCGAACGTGCCCTGGACCCCCACGGTGTAGCCGAACCGGTGCCGACCGCCAAGCAAGGTCTCGTTGATCCGGGGGAACTCCTGTGCCCGGTCGTCACGGCGTTCGGTGGTGACCGCGCCGGTCGCCAGGTTGACGGTCCAGCGGTCCAGCAGGGGCGCGCTCTCAAAGGGGCCGCGCCGGTCGCGGTCGAACATCCGGGAGTACCGCACCACGTCCAGGACCAGGATCTCTGAGCCGTCCCGCATCTCCGTGTAGGCGTTGAGCGGGTGGTACACGTAGCAGGGTTCGATGTCGAACCAGCGCACGTCGCGGTTGGACCCTTCGCGGGGCATGACGCCGATGCGGGCCGGATACTTCGGGTTCCAGGCGTACGGCAGCCGGTTGGAGGGACGCTCGTCGCGGTTGGCCAGCGCGGTGATGGGCCCAGGTATCCGGACCCGCCCGATCACCGACTGCAGCACCAGCCTGGCGGGCAGTTGCAGCCAGCGCGGCATGGTCGTCGGCAACACCTGCATCGGGTCGAAGGTCACCGGCAGGTCGTAGAGCACCACGTACTTGTCGGTCAGCGAGAAGTCGTGCATCATCGGCGATCCCGACACCGCGATGTCGACGGTGCGCCGGGCCCGGCCGTTGGTGTCGATCACCGAGTACTGCACGGTCCGGCCGCGGGCGAACGAGTAGGACACCGCGTGCAGCTCGCCGGTGCGCGGGTCACGGTGCGGGTGCGCGGTATAGCCGCCGGTCAGGGTGCCGTCGAAATCGCAGGGGCCGACGGTGTCGAGTTCATCGGTGAGTTCGTAATTGGCGACGCCCCCTTCGACGAGCGCCAGCGTGCGACCGGCGTGGCTGAGCACGCTGGTGTTGGCGCCCAGCGACTGCATTCCGGCGCGCGGGTTGCCGACGGCGGCGGGTGGCTCGCCAAGCGCGGCGCGCACTACCGGGCTGCGCACCCAGCGGTTGCGGTACCAGCAGGCCTTG
Organism: Mycobacterium sp. 1164966.3; assembly: GCF_001665395.1. Taxonomy (GTDB): domain Bacteria; phylum Actinomycetota; class Actinomycetes; order Mycobacteriales; family Mycobacteriaceae; genus Mycobacterium. Next base: position 61,944 of record NZ_LZSG01000037.1, on the reverse strand, counting down.
CCGTCCTTGAGCGCGACGCCGTGCACCATGCCGTCACCGGTGAACCAGTGGTAGATGGCCGGGTCGACTTCCGCGACGGGATTTGGGCCGTTGCGCAGATAGCGCCCGTCGAGGTGTTCGGGGATGTGGCCGGTCACCGGCAGGTCGGTGGCGGTCACTTCGGCGGTCACCGGCGCGAGGAAGCCTTCGAGATACCGGTTCCGGGATTCGGCGGTTTGTACGGACGTCATCTCGGGCTCCTCTGCGATCCCATAACATTGTTATTACGGCGTTATAGCGACCGTACGCCGGCGATGAGAAGATGGCAAGGATGACTTCGGAGAGCCAAGCCAGCGTTCGCAGTGTCCGTGACGACATGCTGCACGCGGCCGTCGGCCTGCTGAACGACCACGGACCCGATGCGCTGCAGACCCGCAAGGTGGCCAGCGCCGCCGGAACTTCGACGATGGCGGTGTACACGCATTTCGGCGGCATGCGTGAGCTGATCGCCGAGGTCGCCGAGGAGGGTCTGCGGCAGTTCGACGCCGCCCTGACCATGCCGCAGACCGCGGACCCGGTCGCCGACCTGCTGACCATCGGCACCGCATACCGGCGCTACGCCACCGAACGGCCGCATATGTATCGCCTGATGTTCGGCAGCACCAGCGCGCACGGCATCAACGCGCCCGTGCGCAATGTCCTGACACTGTCGGTCGAGGAGGTCGAACAGCATCACCCGAGCTTCGCGCACGTGGTGCGGGTGGTGCACAGGGCGATGACCGCGGGCCGGATCAGTGTCGAGCCCGCCGGCGTAGTCGCCACGGCTGCCCAGTTCTGGGCGTTGATACACGGGTTCGTGATGCTGGAACTGGCCGGGTACTACGGCGACGACGGCGCTGCCGTCGGACCGGTGCTCGGCTCGATGACGATGAATCTGCTGGTGGCGCTGGGAGATTCGCCCGACCGGGTGCGACAGTCCGCGCTGTCGGCGGTGGCTGGTTGAGCCACCGCTCGCCCGCCGAGTGTCACGCAGGAGTGACGCTCGGCGAGGGCGAGGGCCGAGCAGGAACTACTTGACGGTGACGCTGGCGCCGGCCGCCTCGAGCTTGGCCTTGGCCTCGTCGGCGGCTTCCTTGGCGACCTTCTCCAAAAGCGGCTTGGGCGCGCTGTCGACCAGGTCCTTGGCCTCCTTGAGGCCCAGGCCGGAGACGATCTCCCGGACCACCTTGATGACGCCGATCTTCTTGTCGCCGGCGGCCTCGAGGATCACGTCGAACTCGGACTGCTCCTCGGCAGCCTCGGCAGCGCCGCCCGCCGGGGCCGCGCCCGCGGCGGCGACAGCGACCGGTGCGGCCGCGGTGACCTCGAAGGTCTCCTCGAACTTCTTGACGAAGTCCGACAGCTCCAACAAGGTCATTTCCTTGAACGCGTCGAGCAGTTCGTCGCTGGAGAGCTTTGCCATGATGTGGGTCCTTCCTGATTCTGGGGTTTGGGGTAGGTGGGTTATTCCGCTGCAGCTGATTCGGGGGCCGGAGTTTCAGCGGGTGCCTCGGCGGCGGCCGCGGGGGCCGGAGCATCGGCGGGCTTCTTTTCTTGCAGGGCGGCCAGCAACCGGGCCATCTGCGATGCCGGTGCATTGAACAGGCCGGCCGCCTTGGCGAGGTTGCCCTTCATCGCCCCGGCCAGCTTGGCCAGCAGCACCTCGCGGGACTCCAGATCGGCGATGCGCTCGACTTCCGCGACGGTCAGCGGGTGGCCGTCCATGTAGCCGCCCTTGATGACCAGCGCCTTGTGCTCCTTGGCGAAGGTCTTGATGGCCTTGGCCGCATCGACCGCTTCGCCGGTGACGAACGCGATGGCCGTCGGGCCGGCGAACAGCTCGTCGAGGCCTTCGATACCGGCTTCCGAGGCCGCCCGCTTGATCAGCGTGTTCTTGGCGACGGCGTAAGTAGCCGACTCGCCCAGCGACCTGCGCAGCTCAGCCAGGTTCGCCACCGTCAGACCGCGGTATTCGGTGATCAGGCTGGCGCTCGAGGCCTTGAACTGCTCTGCGATTTCCGCGACGGCGGTGGCTTTGTCAGCCCTGGCCATGCGTGCCTCCTACGGTGGACTTCCTGTTGTCTGTCGACCACCGAAGGTGTGCCCGGCCGGGAATGACGTACGCCCCGGCGCAGAAGTGGCCGGGGCGTTGGATACGCCGGCGCACGCCGGCGTTACTGCCTCGTCCTCCTGCGTGGGCCGCCGGGATGTTCCCGGACCTTCAACCGATTTCTCGGTGACCGACGGTCTTCGGTGGATCGGCAACCACAATAGCGCGGCCGCTTGCCATCAGCCAAAACGGGCCCGAACGGTCGCCGAGTGTGAACTCGGCGACGCCCTCGCGGCGTGTCGCGTCGCGGGATTCACACTCGCGCAATGCTGGCGAGCCGGGCGGCGCCGACCAGCCCGGCCTCGCTACCCAGTTCGGCCGGCAGCACTCGGACCCCGGCCACAAAGCTCAGCCCGGCGTAGTCGGACAACGACGCACGCAAAGGGCCGAAGAGCAGGTCGCCGGACTTGGCCACTCCCCCACCGATGACAACGAGGTCCAGGTCGCACACCGCCGCCACCGACGCGATCATCGCCGCCAGCGCGGTGCCGGCCCGGCGAAAAGCCGCCAGCGCCAACGTATCTCCGCTCGCCGCGGCCTCGGCCAGCTCCTTGGCGCCCGCGCCCGGCGGCGCAGACCAGCCGTGGTCCCTGGCCCAGCGCGCCACCGACGGTCCGGAAGCGACGGTCTCGACACAGCCCCGGCCACCGCATGTGCACCGCCGGCCATCGGGTTCGACCACCACATGGCCCACGTGGCCGGCGTTACCAGTGCGGCCGTCGTACGGGGCGCCGTCGAGCACCAACCCGCCGCCCACCCCGGTGGACACCACCATGCCCAGCAGGAATCGCGCCCGCCGGCCGGCACCGAGCCAGTGCTCGCCGAGCGCCATGCACACGCCGTCGCCGCCGAGCCGCACCGGGACACCGGGGACCAGGGCCGCCACCTGTTCGCGCAGCGGAAAACCGTGCCAGCAGCCAATGTTGATCGGGCTGACGGTTCCGCTGTCCAGGTCGACGGGTCCGGCCGAGGCGATACCGACGGCACTCACCGCGCCCCCGGCCGCGTCCAACGCTTGCGTGACCATCGCGGCGACGGCGGCCCAGACCGCATCGGCGCCGTCGTACACCGGCGTCGGGACGGTAGCGGTGTAGCCCAGCACACCGCTGGGCTCGGCCAGTCCGGCGGCGATCTTGGTGCCGCCGATGTCCAGGCAGAGGATGGGCATCAGTGCCGGTGGGTGTTGTCGGGCTGACGCGGGTCACCGGGATGCTCGTAGCCGGGGGCGAGCTGGACCAGTGCGGCGCGGCGGGCGTCGAGCCACCGCCGAAAGGCGCGCCGACGCGCGGCGCCGCGCAGATGCTCGGTGATCGCCGGACGCACCTCCTGCAGCGGCGGCTCCTCGTCTGCGGTCGCACGCCAGCCGTGCGGGACCGGGCGCGACGGGGCGAACCGGAGCGGGTTGCGAGCGTGGTAGTCGGCGACGTCGTCGTCGGACACCTCGACGTCCGCGGTGACGGCTGCGAACAACGCCCGCGCGAGCGGGTCGGCCAACACCGCCGCGGCCACGCTGCCGATCTCCAGCCGGGCCGTCGCGTCGGGCAACAGATCGGCCTCGGTGGGGGCGCCGTGCACCGCCACGCCACGGGCGGCCGCCTCGACGGCGACCACCCGCTCGGTCACGATCAGTTGGGTCAGCCAGCGCCGGAGCTGCCGGCCCTCGCTGGTGCCGCTCGCCGGCAGCGTGGCGGCGTAAGCACCGTTGCGTAGGCGCACTTCCCGCTCGTCGACCTCGCCGACGGAGACCGGGTCACCGCCCACGGTCGCGACGGGCCGCGTCATGCCACCGTCACCTTGACCGCCGGCGAGTACAGCAGACGGCCTGCGCAGCCGACCCGCACCAGGGCCCACCACTGGCCGGGCTCCAGCCAGGCCGGCGGGACGACGTCGAAGCCCACTTCGACGGTCCCCTCCGCCGGCAGCGTGGCGCCGACAGCCGCCGGGCCGATCCACTCCCAAGTGCCCCAGGGGCTGATCAGGTGTGCCTCCAGCGCCAGGTCGCCCTTGGCATGGCTGCCGACCGTGACGGCCACCCGGCCCGACTCGCCGGCCTTCAGCTCAACCTCGGCCGGACCGTCGACCAGGAAGACCAGCTCGGGGTGTTCGGGAGCACCCACGCTCACCACGCACACGTCCTCTACCACCTGACACCAAGCGGCCGGCACGTAGTCGCCGGTGACGCGCAGTTGAGCCCGGACCGGATACAGTCCCGGCCCGGTCTGGGCCGGAATCGTCAGCACAACGTCGGCCTCCAGGTGCTCGCCGGCGCACAACGTGAACGGCAGCAGGGCGGGCGTCACCGACCAACCCGGGCACACGATCTCCACCTCGCCGGTCAGGGTGTAATCGCTGCTGTCGCTGGCCGCGGTGAGACGCAACACCACCTCCCCGCCCGGCTCGGCGGTCACCGACGCCGGGTGCAGATGAGCGACGACGGGCAACCCGCCGACCGGCGCCGGGCCGCGGTTGTGCAGCCAATAACGCGCGAAGAGCGGCTGGGCCGCCTCGGCTTGCGGGGCGACTTCGCTGGTACCGGCCAGCACCTTAGGCATGTCGATCCGGGCCAGCACGGTGGCGACCTGATAGCCGTGCAGGTCGATCGCCCGTTTGCGTCGCTGCGACCTTTCCAGTAGGTCGGCCAGCTGCAGGGCTTTCACCTTGCCGAGCTGGGAGCCGACGGTGACGCGGGCGCCGGCGCCGGTGGTCTCCACCAGGCGCAGGGCCACCACGGCAGGGTCGACGCGGTCAGCGCTGCCGCCGGCCATCGGGTTGCCGGCGGCTTTGAGTGCGCCGACGTGCACCGATTCGATGGGCTCGACCTGCAGCAGCGAGCCGGCCGGTGCCAACTTGCCGCCCCGCTTGTGCGGGGTGACCGCGCGCAGCGGATGCGAAAACTGCGCGCTGCGCACCGGGATCCCGGCGCGCCGCCAGTCGCCGTCGTCGCAGACCAGGGCGTAGTCGAAAGCGTGTGTCCAGTGCTGAAGTTGGAAGTTGGAGCCATCCGGCGCAGTGCGGCGCGGCTCGTCGATCCACACGCCGGACGGCCAGCCGGTGCAGGAGCGTAACAACGCGGTGTGCAGGGTGCCGTCGGAGTCGACAGCGAAGCTCGGCACCCCGCGGTTGAGCAGCGCGACGGTGCGGGCTTCGAAGGGTTCGGGTTCCGGCGGTGCTTGCTGTGACACCGCGATCTCGGCGTCGGTGAGGTCGTCGGTCAGCGACGCGATCGCAGCCCGCAGCCTTTCGTCGTCGCGGCCGTCGATGACCAGCACCGGCAGGGCGCGCGGCGCACGCAGGTCGGCGCCGGGCACCCACACCGCGGCCAATGGTTTCGCGGCCGGCACCCACATCCTGGCCCGCCCGGTTTTGGCGAGTTGCCGCTGGAGTTCGGCGGTGTAGGCCGGGTCGGCTTCGGCCAGTACGGCTTTGGTGAACGCGTTGCGGGTCGGGCCACCCAGCGCGATGCGCGCGTCCGGCAGATTGGAGTCGACGTCGAGGTTGCCGTAGCGAGGTTTGTCCGCGCCGCTGCAGGTGGCCGTCACGCCCGCCCGGACCAGCGCGACCATCAGGTCGCGGGCCAGCGGCCCCGACGTCGTCTCCGAGGGCGACACCACCTCGGCGACCGACACCGCCCGCATCGTGTCGGGGGCGAGACGGATCCGTACCGCCGACGAAAGCCCGAACCACCCGTAGGCGGGGTTGTCCAGCGTCCACAGGTGCCGCCCGGTGTCCACCGAGTGCGGCCCGTCATGTAGCAGCGCGAAGCCACGCCCGATGACGGCATCGCCAACCTCGCTGACCGGCATCGCGCCCGGCACCGGACACGGCCAGCGCAGCCGGAGCAGGCGGTCGACGCCGGTGAACTCGTCGATGGTGGTGCGGCAGTCCACGCGCGCCACGTCCCGCCACAGCGTGACCGTCTGGGTGTAGCGCAGCAGCGTGCCGATCCGGCCGTGGACGACGAGCCGCTGACCCAGCGGGCCGTGGTATGCCTGCACCTCGGCGGCCGATTCCGACGAGCCGACCACCGGCCCCTTGGGCAGCAGATGCCACGGGCCCTCGCCCTGAGTCGGGTGGGAGGAGTATTCCTCGTAGACCGCGAGCTCGTTGCCGACCTTGCCGTCGGCGATGAGCTCGCGGCCGCCATGGCCGGATACGTGAAACAGCGAAGACACCGCACCACCCCGCGTCGGGTCGACGGCTAGCCGGTAGTGCTCGTTGGCAATCTCGTTACCGGGCACCGGCTCCCAGCCGTTCGAGCCGTGCCCGGGGGCCAGCCGGTAGGCGCGCCACCCCATCGACGGCACATCGCGCGCCAGCCAGGTGATCGAGCACCCGCCGTGCTCGACATGGACGGGCACCTCTTCGCCGTCACTGTCGAGCACTCGCACCTGCGAGTGCAGCGGTGCGTCGAGCCGGGCGGTGACCACGTCGGTGCGCTGGTGGGTCAGCGGGTTCCACACCAGCAGCGTGTCGTCGGGAACATCCACGGCGCCGGACAGCAGCGCCAGCGAGTTGTCCCGCGCCGCGCTGCCCAGCTCCCACGCGTCGCGCCAGCCGGTCAACAGGTCGAGGTAGACCTGGTCGGACTCCGAACCGGTGATGGCGTCGTGGTGGGCGCCGTAGGCCAGCTGCACCCAGGCCTTGGCCAGCGCCGCCTGGGGATATTCCGCCCCGGTCAGCAGCCCCGCGAACACCGCGAACCGTTCGGCGTCCAGGACGGCGTTCTCGGCGGCGCGGTTGGCTTGTTTGGTGTCGATGTACGACACGTCCTTGCCGGTATAGATCGGGTTCATGTCCCGGGTCTGCGGCGAGGGCACCTGCCCTCGCTCTGCCAGCTCGGCGCGCACCGCCGCGAAGAACTCCCGCGGCAGGCCGCACACGAACCGGGGCCAGGTATACCGAGCGTTCCAGTCGCGGTGAATGGCGGTGACCCACTTGTTTGGCGGGGTGTAGTCGGTGCCGACCGGCAGCAGCACGTTGCGGGTCAGCGCGACCCTCTTGAGTTGGTCGAACAGCGCGTAAGTGGCGGCCTCGGCCTCGGCCAGCGAGGTCGACGAGTCCATCCACCAGCCCGCCGAATAGTGCGCCGGCATGTAGTGCGTGAGCAGCCCGCGGCCGGACGGCGAAATCCACTCGAACTCGCTGCAGAACTGCATGCGGTCAACGTCCCCACCTTGCGCAGGGCCCCACTGGTGATGTGGCCCGCGCGCCCAGGAACTCGACGTCAGCCCGGCGTCGGCGGCCATCCCGGGGAATTGCGGGTCGTGGCCGAAGACGTCGAGCTGCCACGCGGTGGCCGGGTCGGCGCCCAGCACCTCGCGCTGAAACCCGATGCCGTGCACCAGGTTTCGGATCGTCGTTTCCGGGCTGGTGAGGTTGGTGTTGGGTTCGTTGTAGGTGCCGCCCATCACCTCGACGCGTCCTTCGGCGAGGAAGCGGCGCAGGTCGGCGCGATCCTCGGGGCGGGTGTCCCAATACGGCTTGAGGTAGTCCACCTCGGCGAGCACGAACTTGTACTCCGGCTCGCGGCGAGCCATCTCCAAATGGGCGTGCACGAGTTCGAAGCCGTTGGTTTGACGGGCCCGTCCGGGCGGGTCTTCGTGCCACTGGCTGGTGTAGCCGGCCTGGGTGTTCCACCACACCGGGTCGTAGTGGAAGTGGCTGACCATGTACATCGTCCAGCCGGGCTCGGCGATCGTGAACTCGAAAGTGTGGCTGGACTCGCCGGCGTGTGCCCGCGCGGCCCGCCGCTGACCGACGACCGGGTTTTTTACCGTGACGGGAACCTCGACGGCCCCGTCGCCGGCCTCGGCGACGGCCTCTCCGACCAGCCCGTCGCCGTCGACTCGGATGGGCGTGGGCTCGGTGCACCCGCTGACGACGACCCGCGCCAGCTGCAGCGGCGCGTCCGGCGGCCCGACGAACAGCTCGGTCGTCTCCGCCGAAACCACCTGCATGACCGCACCTTACGACCAGACTTGTCACCTTGTCATGGAATGCTCGGCGTCATGGCGGACCTGACCACACAACTGGCCGACCAGCTTGACTGGCACTGGCACGCGCAGCTGCGCCCGCGCCTTAACGGGCTCACCGACGACGAATACTTCTGGCAGCCGGTGCCCGACTGCTGGAGCGTCCAATCGGACGGATCGGTCGATTTCGCGTTCCCACCGCCCAGTCCGGCGCCGTTCACCACGATCGCCTGGCGCATGGCCCACATCATCGTGGGCGTATTCGCCATGCGCTGCTACCACCATTTCGGCGGACCGCCCGCCGACTACGAGAGTTGGGACTACGCCACCGACGCCGCCACCGCCCTGCGGCAACTCGATCAGACCTACGCTGCATGGAACACCGGTGTGCGGTCAGTGTCGGCTGACGGCCTGAACCGGCCCTGCGGTCCGGCCGAGGGGCAATACGCCGAGCACCCACTATCCGAGCTGATCCTGCACATCAATCGGGAGGCCATTCACCACGGCGCCGAAATCGCTTGTCTCCGAGACCTCTACCTGCATCGCCAAACCGGCCGAGAAAAGGATTGAGAATGCCCGCACTCGCCCCGCCCGTGGCCGACGAGCGCAGCGCCCTGCGCGAATACCTGGCCTATCACCAAAGCGCCTACTTCGCGGTGTCCTACGGCCTGACCGACGCACACGCCCGGTCCACGCCCTCGGTCAGCGCGCTGTCGATCGGCGGACTGGTCAAGCACGCAACCGGCATGCAGCGCACCTGGATGGCCCGGGTGGCCGCGGCCCCGGGGTTGCCGCCCAAGGACACCCGGCCCTTCGAAGAAATCGCCAGGGAATTCGCCGACCAGCACGTGATGCGGCCGGACGAGACGCTGGACGGACTGCTGCGCGCTTTCGAAGAACAGAACGCGACATCACTGCGGCTGGTGGAAACCGCCGACCTCGATGCCCGGGTGCCCGTTCCGCACGACATCCCGTGGTTTCCGAAGAACCTGGAAGCCTGGTCGGTGCGCTGGGTGATCCTGCATGTGATCAACGAGCTGGCCCGCCACGCCGGACACGCGGACATCATCCGGGAGAGCATCGACGGCGCCACCATGTACGAGTTGATCGCCGGGCGCGAGGGTTGGGAGATCGAAGGCTGGGTCAAGCCCTGGTCTCCGGGATGACGAGGACAGCGTGATAACCAGCAGCGGGCTAGCGCGTCGCGTGACCCCCGACGGGACCGTCGACCTCTATTACGAGGAGCTCGGCGATCCGGACAACCCGCCGGTGCTGCTGATCATGGGCCTCGGCGCGCAGCTGCCCATGTGGCCCGACGGCTTCTGCCGGCAGCTCGTCGGCTCCGGTTACCGCGTCATCCGGTTCGATCACCGCGACACCGGGCTGTCGGCCAAGATGCACGGGCTACGCGCCAAAGGCCCGCTCTATCGACGGATCGGCCGCTATTTGTTCGGCAGGCCCAGTCCCGTGCCCTACACCCTGGTCGACATGACCCGAGACGTGGTGGCGCTGCTGGACCACCTGCGCATCGAGCGCGCACATGTCGTCGGCGCGTCGCTGGGCGGCATGATCGCGCAGATCCTGGCCGCCACCGAGCCGGGCCGGGTGGCGTCGCTGGGCATCATCATGTCCACCACCGGCAAGCCGCTGTCCGCGCCGCCGGCCTGGCGGGTCATCAAGCTGGCGTTCGACACACCGGCCAACGACGCATCAGCCGAGGAGAAGCTGTCCTTCGAGGTCCGTAACATCGCGGTGTTCAACGGACCGAACTTCCTGCCGTCCGAAACCCAGCTCCGAGACCGCGTGCGGCAACTCGCAGACCGCTGCACCTACCCGCCCGGCATGCTGCGCCAATTCGACGCCGTGCTGGGCACCGGCAGCCTGCTCGGCTACAGCAAGGCGATCACCGCGCCGACCGTGGTGCTGCACGGTTCGGCGGACCCGATGGTGCGTCCGCGTAACGGGCGCGCGGTCGCCGCGGCCATCCCCGGCGCCAGGTTCGTGGTGGTCGACGGCATGGGTCACGATCTTCCCGAACCGGTGTGGCGGCCGATTCTGGAAATACTCACCGAGAACTTTGCGCGAGCGGATTAGCCAATCACCGAGCGTGTAAGCACGACGAATTTCAGGCCGGATTTTCGCAGTGATTGCACGTTAGGCGGCACGTGAGCGGGCTCACGGGAATTGGGAGTTGACTACCGGAATTTGGCACACTGCTCAAATGAGCTCCACTAAACACCGCGAGGTGGCCAAGCTCGACCGGGTGCCGTTGCCGGTCGAAGCAGCCCGGGTAGCCGCCACTGGTTGGCAGGTCACCCGCACCGCCGCCCGGGTCGTCACCAAGCTGCCTGGGAAGGGGCCGTGGCAGCAGAAGGTGATCAGGGAGATCCCGCATACCTTCGCCGACCTGGGGCCGACGTATGTCAAATTCGGGCAGATCATCGCCTCCAGCCCCGGAGCGTTCGGCGAGACACTGTCCCGCGAATTCCGCGGGCTGCTCGACCGGGTGCCGGCGGCCGACACACAAGAAGTGCACACGCTGTTAGCCGAGGAGCTCGGCGGTGAGCCGTCCGAGTTGTTCGCCAGCTTCGAGGAAGAGCCGTTCGCGTCGGCATCGATCGCCCAGGTGCACTACGCGACCCTCAAGACCGGCGAGGAGGTGGTCGTCAAGATTCAGCGGCCGGGAATCCGCCGCCGGGTCGCCGCCGACCTGCAGATCCTGAAGCGCTTCGCCCAGGCCGTCGAACTGGCCAAGCTGGGTCGTCGGCTGTCCGCGCAGGACGTGGTCGCCGACTTCTCCGACAACCTGGCCGAAGAGCTGGACTTCCGCCTGGAGGCGCAGTCGATGGAGGCCTGGGTGTCCCATCTGCACGCTTCCCCGCTGGGCAAGAACATCCGGGTGCCGAAAGTCCACTGGGACTTCACCGGCGAGCGGGTGCTGACGATGGAGCGGGTGCACGGCATTCGCATCGACAACGTCGCCGCCATTCGCAAGGCCGGCTTCGACGGCACCGAGCTGGTCAAGGCGCTGCTGTTCTCGGTGTTCGAGGGCGGTCTGCGGCACGGCCTCTTCCACGGCGACCTGCACGCCGGCAACCTTTACGTCGACGACCAGGGCCGCATCGTGTTCTTCGACTTCGGGATCATGGGCCGCATCGATCCCCGCACCCGCTGGCTGCTGCGCGAACTGGTGTACGCGCTGCTGGTGAAGAAGGACCACGCCGCGGCAGGAAAGATCGTCGTGCTGATGGGCGCGGTCGGCACGATGAAGCCCGAAGAGCAGGCCGCCAAGGACCTCGCCAGCTTCGCCACACCGCTGACCATGACGACGCTGGGCGACATGTCCTATGCCGACATCGGCCGACAGCTGTCGACGCTGGCCGACGCCTACGACGTCAAGCTGCCACGCGAGCTGGTGCTGATCGGCAAGCAGTTCCTGTACGTGGAGCGGTACATGAAGTTGCTGGCGCCCAAGTGGCAGATGATGTCCGACCCGCAACTGACCGGGTATTTCGCGAACTTCATGGTCGAGGTCAGCCGGGAGCATCAACCCGATGTCGAGGCCTGAGGAGGGGGCGCAGGTGGAGGTCCGCAGCGGCTTTGCGAGATCAGGGGCGACATCTGGTGGGAGATCAGCCGGCGAGCTGAAGCTCTACTACGAGGACATGGGCGACCCCGCCGATCCGCCCGTACTGCTGATCATGGGCCTGGGCGCTCAGCTGCTGCTGTGGCGCACCGCTTTCTGCGAACAACTCGTCAACAACGGCCTGCGGGTCATTCGATACGACAACCGGGACGTCGGCCTTTCCGACAAGACCGAGCGGCGCGGCGGCGGCCAGCCGCTGCCGGCCCGGATGCTGCGCTTCTGGATCGGCCTGCCCGGGCGCGCGGCTTACACCCTGGAGGACATGGCGGACGACGCCGCGGCTGTGCTGGATCACCTCGGAATCGAGCGAGCCCACATCGTCGGCGCTTCGATGGGCGGGATGATCGCACAGATCTTCGCCGCGCGTTTCGCCGAACGGACGAAGAGCCTGGCAGTGATTTTCTCCAGCAACAATCGCCCGTTCTTGCCGCCGCCGGCGCCACGTGCCCTGCTGGCGCTTCTCAAGGGACCCCCACCGGATTCGCCGCGCGACGTCATCGTCGAGAACGCGGTGCGCGTCACCGAGATCATCGGCAGTCCGGCCTACCGCGCGCCCGTGGAACAAGTCCGTGCCGAGGCCGCCGAGAGCTACGACCGCAGCTACTATCCCTGGGGGGTTGCGCGGCACTTCAGCGCGATCCTGGGCAGCGGCAGCCTGCTGCGTTATGACCGGCGCATCGCCGCACCGACCGTGGTGATCCACGGCCGGGCAGACAAGCTGATGCGGCCACTCGGCGGCCGTGCGGTCGCGCGCGCAATAGAAGGAGCTCGATTGGTGTTATTTGACGGAATGGGTCATGATCTGCCGCAGCAACTGTGGGATCGGGTCATCAACGAGCTGCGAAGCAACTTCGTTGCGGCCGAGCAGAATGCTTGACACTTTGCCTCGTGGGTACGACAGACATGCCTCACAGGGTTGTACGGTTATCAGGCGGGAGGTTGTCGCAAGATGTCCAAATTGACACCGTATTACGAAGAGTCGCAGTCGGCGTACGACATTTCTGACGACTTCTTCGGGCTATTCCTCGATCCCACCTGGGTCTACACCTGCGCCTACTTCGAGCGCGACGACATGACGCTGGAAGAAGCACAGCTGGCTAAGTTGGACCTGGCGCTGGACAAGCTGAATCTCGAGCCGGGGATGACATTGCTCGACGTCGGATGCGGGTGGGGCGGAGCGCTGGTCCGTGCGGTGGAGAAGTACGACGTCAACGTCATCGGAATCACGCTGAGCCGCAACCACTGTGAGCGCAGCAAGACCAGGCTGGCAGCCATCCCAACGCAGCGGCATGCCGAGGCTCGGTTGCAGGGTTGGGAGGAGTTCGACGAGAAAGTCGACCGCATCATCACCATCGAGGCGTTCGACGCCTTCAAAAAGGAGCGCTACCCGGCATTTTTCGAGCGCTCCTACGAGATCCTTCCCGACGACGGCCGAATGTTGTTGCACAGCTTGTTCACTTACGACCGCAGGTGGCTGCACGAGCAGGGCATTCCGCTGATGATGAAAGATATCCGCTTCCTGAAATTCCTGCGGGAGTCGATATTTCCCGGCGGCGAACTCCCGTCGGAAGACGACATCATCGAAAATTCCAAGGCCGCAGGGTTTTTCCTGGAAGAGACCCAATTGATGCAGCAACACTATGCGCGGACGCTGGACATGTGGGCAGCCAACCTGGAGGCCAACCGCGATCGTGCCATCGCGGTGCAGTCCGAAGAGACCTACAACAACTTCATGCACTATTTGACCGGCTGCGCAGACCGTTTCCGCAGACGACTGATCAACGTCGGCCAATTCACCCTGACGAAATAACGGCACACCGCCTGAGCTGCGAAAACGCTTGTACGGTTTAGTGTCGCGCCCTGAATCGGATACCATTTCCGGACAGTAGCGCCGGAGAATCGGTGTGCCTCGCGACAGCGCACCCGGGGGCCTGGAACAAACCCAGAACGGCCCAAACGGCCCAGGAAGGCACACAACATCATGGCTCAGAAGCTGACGCCGCACTTCGCCGATGTGCAGGCGCATTACGACCTGTCCGACGAGTTCTTTCGGCTGTTCCTCGACCCCACCCAGACCTACAGCTGCGCCTATTTCGAGCGCGACGACATGACGCTGGAGGAAGCCCAACTCGCGAAAATCGACCTGGCGCTGGGCAAGCTGGGACTGCGGCCGGGGATGACGCTGCTCGACGTCGGTTGCGGCTGGGGTGCCACCATGCGCCGGGCGATCGAGAAGTATGACGTCAACGTGATCGGCTTGACGCTGTCCAAAAACCAGGCCGCCCATGTGCAGAAGTCGTTCGACGAGCTGGACAGCCCGCGCAGCAAGCGAGTGTTGCTGAACGGCTGGGAAGAGTTCGACGAGCCCGTCGACCGCATCGTGTCGATCGGCGCGTTCGAGCACTTCGGCCACGACCGCTACGACGACTTCTTCGAGATGGCCTATCGCGCGCTGCCGGATGACGGCGTGATGCTGTTGCACACCATCACCGGGTTGACGGGCCCGCAGTGCGTCGAAAGCGGCATACCGCTGACGTTCGAGATGGCTCGCTTCATCAAGTTCATCGTCACCGAGATCTTCCCCGGCGGCCGGTTGCCTTCGATCGAGAAGGTCGAGGACCACTCGTCGAAAGCGGGCTTCACGCTGACGCGCCGGCAATCGCTGCAACCGCACTACGCCAGAACCCTCGACCTGTGGGCCGCGGCGCTCGAGGCGAACAAGGACGCGGCCATCGAGATCCAGTCCGAAGAGGTGTACGAGCGGTACATGAAGTACTTGACCGGCTGCGCCAACGGATTCCGCGTCGGCTACATCGACGTCAACCAATTCACCCTGGAGAAATAGTGATTGCGGGACTTCGATCGAGAAAACCCGAGTCACGCGTCCTCAAATGCCAGGGATGCGCCTCGCCGCGTGTAGGGTCGCGGGGATGGCTACCTCGTGAAGGTGCCCGTCAACAATGGGAGCACTAGGGAGCACTCATGTCTAAAAACCCAAGGGGCTCTGTCAACACCCGGCCGACCCGGCCGAACGACGAAGACGTCCAGGCGCACTACGACATTTCCAACGAATTCTTCGCGCTGTTCGTGGATCCGACTCGCACCTACAGCTGCGCGTACTTTCCGCGCGAGGGCATGACCCTGGAAGAAGCACAGCTCGCCAAGATCGACCTGACCTTGGACAAGCTGGCGCTGGAGCCCGGAATGACGCTGCTCGACGTTGGCTGTGGCTGGGGCTCAGTCATGAAACGCGCCCTGGAGAAATACGACGTCAACGTCGTCGGGCTGACCGTGTCCAAAAACCAGCACGCCTACTGCCGGCAGGTGCTCGACGGAGTGGACACGAATCGGTCGTATCGGGTGCTGCTGAACGACTGGTGCGAGTTCAGCGAGCCGGTGGACCGCATCGTCACCATCGAGGCGCTGGAGCACTTCGGCTACGACCGGTACGACGATTTCTTCAAGTTCGTGTACGAGGCCCTGCCCGCCGACGGACGGATGCTGCTGCACTCGATCACGGGGTTGCACGTCAAACAGGTGATGGAGCGAGGCATTCCATTGACAATGGAGATGGCCAAGTTCATCAGGTTCATCGTCACCGACATCTTCCCCGGCGGCCGGCTGCCGATGATCGAAACCGTTCAGGAGCACTGCGAGAAGGTCGGTTTCAGAGTGGCCGACGTCCAGTCGCTGCAGACCGACTTTCCCAAGACTCTCGACTTCTGGGCGCAGGCCCTGGAAGCCCGCAAGGACGAGGCCATCGCGCTACAGTCCGAAGAAATGTACGAGCGTTACATGAAGTACCTGACCGGCTGCGCCAAGGCGTTTCGCATGGGCTACGTCGACTGCAACCAGTTCACCTTGGAGAAGTAGTCAAGCGGCACGTATGGTGGCACGTCGGTGCGTGCGTCAGAAGCGCGAAATTCATTCAGGAGAACAGAACGACAATGGCTGACAACCAGGCTGGCCCGACGAAGATCCGGACCCGCTCCGAAGACATCCAGGCGCACTACGACGTCTCCGACGACTTCTTCGCCCTCTTCCAGGACCCGACCCGGACCTACAGTTGCGCCTACTTCGAGCCGCCGGAGATTTCGCTCGAGGATGCCCAGTACGCCAAGATCGACCTCAACCTGAGCAAGCTGGACCTCAAGCCGGGCATGACGCTGCTGGACATCGGCTGCGGCTGGGGCACCACCATGAAGCGGGCCGTCGAGAAGTACGACGTCAACGTCGTCGGGCTGACCCTGTCGAAGAACCAGCACGCCCGCTGTCAGCAGGTGCTGGACAGCATCGACACCAACCGCTCGCGCGAGGTGCGGTTGCAGGGCTGGGAAGATTTCGGCGAACCGGTCGACCGGATCGTGTCGATCGAAGCGTTCGAACACTTCGGGCACGAGAACTACGACGACTTCTTCAAGAGGTGCTTCGACATCATGCCGGAGGACGGCCGGATGACCGTGCAGAGCAGCGTCAGCTATCACCCGTTCGAGATGGCTGCGCGCGGCAAGAAGTTGAGCTTCGAGACGGCCCGATTCATCAAGTTCATCATCACCGAGATCTTCCCGGGCGGGCGGTTGCCGTCCACCGAGATGATGGTCGAACACGGCGAAAAGGCCGGTTTTATTGTGCCCGAGGCTCTTTCGCTGCGGCCGCACTACATCAAGACGTTGCGCATCTGGGGCGACACGCTCGAGTCCAACAAGGCGAAGGCCATTGAGGTCACCTCCGAAGAGGTCTACAACCGGTACATGAAGTACCTGCGCGGCTGCGAGCACTACTTCACCGACGAGATGCTGGACTGCAGCCTGGTGACCTACCTGAAGCCGGGGGCCGCTGCTTAGTTTCTGCTGGTGGCGTCACACCTGCCAGTCGGGTACCAGAAAAAGGCGATCATATGGTGGCCAAGCGCCAGCACTGGTTTCGTCCGATCGGTAGAGATGTGCTAGCGCCGGCGATAGCGCTTTCCGGAAACGACTGGTGGCAGCCGCGCCGGTGCTGAAGTGACACCTGTGGCTAAGGGGAGTAGAGGCGTCAAAGACGCACCAGACCTGTCGGATTGTGGGCGCGCTGTTCGTCGGATAGGTAGAGAGTGGAACACAGGGTTTCGCTCACTATCGGAGGTGACCACAAATGCAGTACTTGGCGCTGTTGATCAGCCGGGAGCCGGAACTCACACCTGACGAGCGCGACTCCATGATGGCGGCATTCGAGAGCTTTCACGCGAAAGCAGCGTCGGCAATCCGGGCCGGTGACGCCCTGATGCCCGCGGCCGCCGCGGTGCGCATCACAGGCGGCCCGAACGCGCCGCTCGTCACCGACGGCCCATTCCCCGAAGGCGCCGAGGTAGCGTGCGGCTACTACGTATTCGAAGCGGAGAACCTCGACGAGGCACTGGCGTTGGCACGCGATATTCCGGTCGCTACCTACGGCGCGATCGAGGTTCGGCCCGCCTACCACGTCTTCGATGCCGAATGGACGCGCGCGGGCAGCGGCCAATGGCTGGCGCTGCTACAGGAACCACCCGCATCCGTGCACACGCCGGGCACTCCGGAGTGGCAGGCGGAGGCGGCTCGGCACGGTGAATTCGCCACCGCCGCAGGCGATCACATTGTCGGCGGTGCCGCACTGCACGAGCCGGCGACGGCGACGACGGTACGCGTCCGCGACGGCCAGGTGCTGCTGACGGACGGACCGTATGCAGAAGGGGCCGAGATCGCCACCGGGTTCTATGTGCTCACCGCCACCGATCGTGACGAGGCGGTCAAATTAGCCGCGATGATTCCCGCCTCGGCCGTACAGCTGCGCCAGCTGGCGGGAGTCTCTCACCTATAGGCCCTGGGATGAGCGACCTGAGCGGCGTCTTCCGGCGCGAGTGGGGCCCGGCGGTGGCCGCCCTGGCCCGGTGGTCGGGTGACCTCACCATCGCCGAAGACGCCGTTCAGGAAGCCTGTGCCGAGGCTCTTCGTACCTGGGCCCGCGACGGGGTGCCGGACAGTCCCGGCGGGTGGCTGGTGACGGTCGCCCGCAATCGGGTGCGGGATCGGCTACGCCGCGAATCTGCCCGTCCGGGAAAGGAATTGGCGGCAGTGCTTGACGATATTCGAGCGCGTACCGATCACAGTGACCCGCATCCGGTGCGCGACGACGAGCTGCGCATGATGTTCACCTGCGCGCACCCGGCGCTGGACCGGCAATCGCAACTGGCGCTGACGCTGCGCCTGGTGTCCGGGTTGACCGTCGCCGAGATCGCTCGCGCGCTACTCCAGGCCGAGGGTGCCGTCAGTCAACGAATCACGCGAGCCAAGAACAAGATCCGGCATGCCAACATCCCGCTGCGAGTGCCGCCCGCCGAACTACTGCCAGAGCGCACGCCGCACGTGCTCAGCTGCATCTACTCGGTTTTCACCGAGGGCTATTGGTCGACCGCCGGCCCGTCGGCCATCCGAGACGAACTGTGCGACGAGGGTGTCCGGCTGGCCGCGGAGCTGTGTGCGCTGCTGCCGCAGGAGCCGGAGGCGCACGCCTTGGCGGCCCTTGTGCTGCTGCATGATTCGCGTCGGGCGACCCGGGTTGACAGTGCGGGCGCGCTGGTTCCGCTCGATGAGCAGGACCGTTGGAGGTGGGACGGCGGCCGCATCAGCCGCGGCCTGGATCGGCTGCGGCGGGCGCGGGGCTCGACCGGGCCGTATCTGCCTCAAGCGGTGATCGCCGCTCTGCACGCGACGGCGCCGTCCTGGGAGCAGACCGACTGGACCGCCATCTGCGCCGCATACGATCGACTGTTGCAGATGACCGACTCGCCGGTGGTGCTGGCCAACCGCGCCCTGGCGGTAGGTTTCCGCGATGGCCCAGATGCCGGCCTAGCCGCATTGGAGAAGGTGGCGCACGATCCCCGGCTTGCCCGTTCAAATCTGGCTGCCTCGGTGCGCGCCGACTTGTTGCGACGGGCGGGACGCCGGAAAGAAGCTCTTATCTGGTACCGAGAGGCGTTGCAGTGCAACGGATCCGAGCCGGGCCGCGACTTCCTGCGGCGGCGTATCGCCGAATGTGAATCTCGCGACGCAACACGCCGGTGAGGCGTCGCAGGATGCACACTCGGCGGCCGGACTAGACCTCCGCGGTGAAGTTGCGGGTGACGGAAGGATCGACCGGAATGCCCGGCCCGGTCGTCGTCGACACGGTGACCTTCTTCAGGTACCGCCCCTTCGACGACGACGGCTTGAGCCGCAACACCTCGTCGAGCGCCGCCCCGTAGTTCTCCGCAAGTTTCTTCTCGTCGAACGACGCCTTGCCGATGACGAAGTGCAGGTTGGCCTGCTTGTCGACGCGGAAGTTGATCTTGCCGCCCTTGATGTCGGTCACGGCCTTGGCGACGTCGGGGGTGACGGTGCCGGTCTTCGGGTTCGGCATCAGGCCGCGCGGACCCAGGATCCGGGCGATACGACCGACCTTGGCCATCTGGTCCGGCGTCGCGATGGCGGCGTCGAAGTCCAGAAATCCGCCCTGAATCTTCTCGATCAGGTCGTCGCTGCCGACGATGTCAGCTCCGGCGGCCTCGGCCTGCTCGGCTTTCTCGCCGACCGCGAACACCGCAACCCGGGCGGTCTTACCCGTGCCGTGCGGCAGGTTGACAGTGCCGCGGACCATCTGGTCGGCCTTGCGCGGGTCGACGCCGAGCCGGATCGCCACCTCGACGGTCGCGTCCTGCTTGCTCGACGACGTCTCCTTGGCAAGCTTGGCCGCCTCCAGCGGGGTGTACAGGTTACTGCGATCAACCTTCTCGGCGGCCGCGCGATATACCTTGCTGTTCTTGCTCATTGACTGTCCAATCTGTGTTGGGTCGTGGTTACCAAGCGGGCCGAAGCTGGCCCTCCCACGGGCTGCTGAGAACTACTCGACGGTTATGCCCATCGACCGCGCGGTGCCGGCGATGATCTTGGCGGCCGCATCGATGTCGTTCGCGTTGAGGTCGGACTTCTTGGTCTCGGCGATCTCGCGAACCTGGTCCCAGCTGACCTTGGCGACCTTGTTCTTGTGCGGCTCCGCCGAACCCTTACCCACACCCGCCGCCTTGAGCAGCAGCTTCGCAGCGGGCGGGGTCTTCAAGGTGAACGTGAAGCTGCGGTCCTCGTAGACCGTGATCTCCACCGGGATGACGTTGCCGCGCTGGTTCTCGGTGGCGGCGTTGTACGCCTTGCAGAACTCCATGATGTTGACGCCGTGCTGGCCGAGCGCGGGGCCGACGGGCGGCGCAGGGTTGGCCTGCCCAGCCACGATCTGCAGCTTGATCAGCCCGACGACTTTCTTCTTCTTCGGGGCCATAGGGTGTCGCTATCCTTCCTTGTACTGCCTTGTCCGGCCTTGGGATTCGGCCTCGTATGGCGTGCGATCGGCTAGATCTTGGAGACCTGGCCAAAGGTGAGTTCCACCGGCGTTTCACGGCCGAAGATCGAGACCAGCACCTTGAGCTTCTGCTGCTCGGCGTTGACCTCGCTGATGGTGGCGGGCAACGTGGCAAACGGTCCGTCCATCACCGTCACCGATTCGCCCACCTCGTAGTCGACCTCGACAACCGGACGCTCCAGCCCGCCGGTCTCGGTGGCGGCAGCGGTGCTGGCCGCACCCTTGGCGGCCTTCTTCGTCGCTCCCGGCGGCAACAGGAACTTCACCACGTCGTCGAGCGCGAGAGCCGACGGACGCGATGTCGCGCCGACGAACCCGGTGACCCCGGGCGTGTTGCGCACCGCGGCCCACGAGTCGTCGGTCAAATCCATCCGCACCAAGATGTAGCCGGGCAGCACTTTGCGGTTGACCTGCTTGCGCTGGCCGTTCTTGATTTCGGTGACCTCTTCGGTGGGCACCTCCACCTGGAAGATGTAGTCGCCGACGTCAAGGTTCTGCACGCGGGTTTCCAGGTTGGCTTTCACTTTGTTCTCGTAACCGGCGTAGGAGTGGATCACATACCAGTCGCCGGGCTTGCTACGCAGCTCTGCCTTGAGCGCGGCGGCCGGGTCCAGTTCTTCGGGCGGAGCCTCGGCGACCTGTTCGGTGCCGGCTTCCTGCACGTCGACCGCCTCACCCGCGGACGTGTCACCGTCGAAGGTAGTCACGGTTTGCAGTCCTTCCTGTCACTCTCAAGCCTCAGCCGAACACCAGTAGCACCAGCTTGGCTAGGCCGAAATCGGCGAGCCCGACGAGTGCCACCATGAAGGCCAGAAACACCAGCACCACCGAGGTGTAGGTGAGCATCTGTTTGCGGTTCGGCCAGATCACCTTCCGCATTTCGGCGACTACCTGCTTCAGGTAGTTGAAAACGAAGATGATCGGGTTCGCCGAAGCGGCGCCAGCTTTCTTCTTTGTCTTGGCGGATTTCTGTGCCTTCTTGGCCTTCGCACCTTTTGCGGACTTCTTTGATTTCTCTTCCTTGGCGACCTCGACGTCGCCCGATGACTCGGCGTCCGCGTCGGCGTCAGCTGCCTTCTGACGGGTCCGCTTGCCGGTGGGGCGCTGCGGCCGCGCCACAGGTTTTGTCACCAAAGCCGTCCGACCGCCGCTTTCCTCGGTCTCGCCGCCGTCGCTTGCGGCGTCGTTGGCAACGTCGCCTTCGTCGCTCACCGCATGCTCCTTTGTTCGCTAGCTATCCGCCGGGCCATTCCCAGTGTCCACCTATGTCACGCTACCTGTATCCGGCCCCTCCGCAGGCCCGTCCCGGCCCGCATCGTCGCCGCGCTGCCCCATTGTCCGGCTCCTCCTCAGGCCGCCCCGGCCTGCATCGTCGCCGGACGGCCTTCAGCAGGGGCGACAGGACTTGAACCTGCAACCTGCGGTTTTGGAGACCGCTGCTCTGCCAGTTGAGCTACGCCCCTTCGCGGTTGGCAGGACGGACCCAGTCCGGCCAGGCCTCCCGGCGTCGGGGCCCACATGACACGCGCGCCCTCCCCTCGGTCGATTCACGGACTCGTCGCGAAAGGGCGCAGATGCTGGGGAAACCCCGACGCCCGAGTGTACTAGATACCCGTTGAGCGCAGGAAATCCGATGTTTACCCGGTTCTGATGACCTGGCCGGATTCCTTGTCCCATTTGAGCCGCGCGGAGCCGTCGCCCTGCTGGCCCATCAGCGTTGTGAAGGCCTCGAGGACCAGCTCACCCTTGTCGTTGTGGCAGATGTTTCTCGTCACGACAATGTCGGCGCCGAACCGCTCGTCGACCGAATGAATGTCCATCCGGGCCCACAGCACATCGCCGGCGAGAATCGGCTTGTGGAACACGAACCGCTGATCAACCTGGACGATCTGCATAGTCTCCATGCCCACGTCGACGTTCTGGAAGAAGTCGGTCTGGACCAGCTTCGCGAGGATCGTCGCGAACGTCAGCGGTGCGACGATGTTGTCATAACCGAGTTCGGCCGCCGCGTCCTCGTTGTAGTAAGCCGGATGTTCGCACTTGATCGAGCTGGCGAAAGCGCGGAGTTGCTCGCGCCCCACGACGAAGGAGTCCGGATACCGCCAGATCATCCCGCGGATATCAGTTTTGAGCGCCATGCTTACGCCAGTTTCGCTGAGGCGATGGCCCGGCCGAAGATCTTTTTCCCGTCAGTGGTCGCCGTGAGAGCGATCGTCACCGACTTGTTGTCCGCATCGACCGACTTCACCCGGCCGTTGAAGACCAGCTCGGCACCCTTGCCGTCGTTGGGTACCGGCACCACGGCGGTGAACCGCACGTTGTACTCGGTGACCGCACCCGGGTCGCCGACCCACGAGGTGACGTAGCCGCCGCCGATCCCCATGGTCAGCATGCCGTGGGCGATCGCGGTGTCCAGCCCGACGACCTTGGCGATCTCGTCGTCCCAGTGGATTGGGTTCAAGTCACCCGACACCCCGGCGTAGTTCACCAGGTCCCCGCGGGTCAGCGGGTAGATCCGCTCGGGAAGCTGGTCTCCAACTTTGACCGAACTGAACTCACGCAGCGCCATCAGAAAATCCCTCTTCTCCGTCCTCACCGGCACGGCCCGCCAGGGTCGTGTAGGTCTCCTGCACAATCTCACCCGCTTCGTTGGTGATGATGTTCTTGGTCACGATGATCTGGGTGCCGTGCGCCTCCCGCATCGAATCCACCCAGACGTCGCAGTACAGCTTGTCGCCGGCCACGATCGGCATCTCGAATTTCAGCACCTGATCGACCTGGACGATTTGCGAGTCCTGGACCGCGATGTTGGCGTGCTGAAAGAACGCCGACTGTGCCTTGTAACCGAACACACAAATAAAGGTGAGGGGCGCCACCAGCGCTTTGTAGCCGAGTTCCGAGGCCGCATCCTCCGTGAAGAATGAGCCGTCGGTGTTTTGCACGGCCTCCGCGTACTCGCGGATCTTTTCCCGCTCCACCTCGTAGTGGTCGGGATAGCGGTAATGCATCCCGACAATGTCTGTAGTCAAAGCCACGGCTGTAAAACCTACCTAGTAATTCCCGGCAAATACGGTTTGGACCGACTACCGTGTCTCGCGATGTGGCTGGTGTTTGCCGCAATTGCGGCAGAACTTCTTCAGCTCCATCCGGTCGGGATCATTGCGGCGGTTCTTCTTGGTGATGTAGTTACGGTGCTTGCACACCTCGCATGCCAATGTGATCTTCGGCCGCACATCGGTACTGGAAGCCATGACGGTTCTCTCTCAGGTCTCTTTCGCACGTGTCGTTTTTTTGTTGTAGCGATGGCCGGACTCGAACCGGCGACCTAACGATTATGAGTCGTTCGCTCTAACCGACTGAGCTACATCGCCTCTGGTCCACCCCGTTCAGGGTCGGGGCCGCCAGCCCTGCTCGGCGTCCGCCGAGCCCCCTAACGGAATCGAACCGTTGACCTTTTCCTTACCATGGAAACGCTCTACCGACTGAGCTAAGGGGGCCGTTCACCCGTAGCGACCAGCCGTGCGGGTGCGCTTTCAAGGGCCTAACAGAGGTTACAGCCTGGCGCGCAACGTCACCAAACCACGCGCACGAGCCGCAGTAGCACGCCCACTAGCCCCCGTCACCGCGGGGCGGTCGAACCCAGGCGGTCGGATCGCTGAACTCGTCGAACTCCTCGTCCGGGTTTCCGGTGTTTCCTTCACCCGCCAACCCAAGGAGAGATCGCAGCGCCAGATGCACGGCACCTTGCGTGTCAAGCACGCGGTATCGGCGGATGACCTCTCGGACCAGGTCGTCGTCAACCTCGATCTCGACCTTCTTGAGCATGGCCAGGAACTACCTCCGAACTCGAGGGCCTTTAACCCGATGACGTGCCCGAAATGGTAGGTCGACTGGCAGGGTCATAGTCTGGGAGGGTGTCAGATTCAGACCGGCTGTACTTCCGTCAACTGCTTTCCGGTCGTGATTTCGCCGCGGGCGACATGTTCGCGATGCAGATGCGCAATTTCGCCTACCTGATCGGCGATCGGGAAACCGGCGACTGTGTGGTGGTCGATCCGGCCTACGCCGCCGGTGATCTGCTCGACGCGCTCGAGGCCGACGGCTTGCACCTGTCCGGCGTGCTGGTGACTCATCATCACCCGGACCATGTGGGCGGGTCGATGATGGGCTTCGAGTTGAAGGGCCTGGCCGAATTGCTGGACCGCAAAGAGGTGCCGGTACACGTCAACAGCCATGAGGCAGTTTGGGTTTCGCGGGTCACCGGGATCGGTCTGGGCGACCTGACCACGCATGAGAACCATGACAAGGTGAGCATCGGCGACATCGAAATCGAGCTGCTGCACACGCCCGGTCACACGCCGGGCAGCCAGTGTTTTCTGCTGGACGGCCGGCTGGTCGCCGGTGACACCCTGTTCCTGGAAGGCTGTGGCCGCACCGACTTTCCAGGTGGCGACGCCGACGAGATGTACCGCAGCCTGCAGCAACTCGCCCAGCTCCCCGGCGACCCGACAGTGTTCCCGGGCCATTGGTATGCAGCCGAACCAAGCGCGTCGTTGTCGGAGGTCAAGCGCTCCAACTACGTGTATCGCGCCAGAAATCTCGACCAGTGGCGAATGTTGATGGGCGGTTGAGGGACGCGAAAAGCATCCCGACCATCGTTTTACCGAATTTGGCGCCCACGATAACTGTGGTATAAGCGGGAGGTGGATTCAATGGGGTGGGTCCAAGGCTGGCCCGGGGCCACAGACTTTGGGTCCAACGCCTGGCTGGTGTGGTCGGTGTGGGCGGCGCTCGCGCTCGGCATCGTGGCGCTTGTCTTCAGCAATTATCAGATCCGGAGAAACCGCCAGCTGGCCGCTGAGCAAATTCGGCCCCATGTCGGCATGCTGATGGAACCGCATGTCACCGATTGGCATGTGATCGAAGTCGTGGTCCGCAATTTCGGCCGCACCGCCGCCTATGACATTCGATTTTCGTTTCCGACCCCACCGACCGTGGCGGCATACGAAAACGCCTCCGACGGCTACGCCGACGTCGTCGAACTACAACTCCCCCGCGAGTTGCCCACGCTGGCGCCCGGCCAGGAATGGCGGATGGTGTGGGACTCCGCTCTCGACCGCGCCGAGATCGGCAATGCCATCGAGTCCCGGTTCGAGGGGTCCGTCATCTACTACGACCGCCCCGAGCAACCGAAGGGGTGGCGGTTCTGGAAGCGCCCGCGCAAACCGCTGGAGACCAAGGTCGTACTGGACTGGGATGCCCTGCCGCCCGTTCAGCGCATCGAGTTGATGACGTCGCATGATCTGGCGAAGCGGGAGAAGCAGAAGCTGGAACTGCTGCGCAGCCTGCTCACCTACTTCCACTACGCGAGCAAGGAAACACGTCCCGAGGTGTTCCGCACCGAAATCGATCGAATCAACGCCGCCGTCCAGGAGACTCAGGACCGGTGGCGCGTTCGGCAGCTCGATCACCCTACCGACGTCAACCTGCGTTGGGGTGCCGCCGACGACGAACTGGGCAAGCATCGCAACCAGCGCGTGTGACGGTCGGCCGGCGCGTGCTGTTCGGCGCACCCCGAAGCGTTAAGCGAAGGAGTACCCCATGAGTGGCCCCGTCTTGTACACCAAGAAGGACTCCATCGCGGTCATCAGGATGGACGACGGCAAGGTGAACGCGCTGGGCCCGACCATGCAGCAGGCCCTCAACGAAGCGATCGACCAGGCCGACAGCGATGCCGTCGGGGCCCTGGTGATCACGGGTAACGAGCGGGTCTTCAGCGGCGGCTTCGACCTGAAAATCCTTACCTCCGGCCAGGTACAGCCGGCGATCGACATGCTGCGCGGCGGCTTCGAGCTGTCGTATCGCCTGTTGTCCTACCCCACGCCGGTGGTGATGGCATGCACCGGCCATGCCATCGCGATGGGGGCATTCCTGTTGTCGTCCGGCGACCACCGGGTGGCCGCCCACGCGTACAACATTCAGGCCAACGAAGTCGCGATCGGCATGACGATCCCCTATGCCGCGCTGGAGATCATGAAGCTGCGGCTGACCCAGTCGGCCTACCAGCAAGCCGCCGGGCTTGCCAAGACGTTCTTCGGTGAAACCGCGCTTGCCGCAGGCTTCGTCGACGAGATCGTGCTGCCCGAGATGGTGCGCAGCCGCGCCGAAGAAGCCGCGCAGGAATTCGCCGGTCTCAACCAGCAGGCTCACGCCGCGACCAAGCTGCGCGCGCGTGCCGATGCGCTCAAGGCCATCCGCGCCGGAATCGACGGAATAGAAGCCGAGTTCGGAATCTAGGTCCATGGCGACGACCCGCCACGCCCGGCCCCGCCGCGCTCGCGATCGCCGCTAGACGCCCTGGTATCGCCGGAACCGGTTTAGGTACGCCGGAAAGTCCCAGGTAGACAAGAACTCTCGCGCAGCCACGTACCCTTTGTCGTACTGCTCCTCAAGACGCTTTCTCGAAATATTGAAGTCCAGTGCACTGACTTCGGTCGAAACCACCCGGATAGCGCGAGCGCTGACCCACGGCTCATTCAGGCGGGTCAGATCGTGACCGAGCACCATGGTCAGTATCAGCTTCTCCAGCAACGTTGGCGGCCCAAGACGACGCAGCGGCCGCAACCCCGGGAGGGCACTCTCAATACCCTCGAAGAGCTTGGGAACCACGGTGATCCCAAATGTCGGCCAGCGTGGCGCTTTGGCGTCCGGCCGATCCAACGAGTCGATCGGAAAGGTCGACAGCAAGCCACCGTCGACCAGGGTGGACTCGACTCCGGTGGCGCTGCGCAAGGTCACCGGGCGATAAAAGAACGGGATTGCCATTGAGGCGCGCACTGCGTCAGCGACGGACTGCTCGTCGGGATCGAGACCGTAAAGGCGGCGGTAGTCCCACGGCAACCGAACGAGCTGTCCGGTCGTCAGGTCGGCGACGGTGACCACAGCCCGGTAGCGCCGCTCCTCGAGGAGGTTGTCGTCATCGATGGCCAGATCACCAAACTTGGTGACACCTAGGTTCTTTAGCTCGCCCCGGACCCAGTCGTGGGCGAAGTCACCGCGATACAGACCAGAGTCACGCAGCAGGCCCAGCGCCGGACCGAGGAATGGGATCGGCGCGCAGTCGCGCCATTTATGCAGCGGCACAGACAATCCGAGTTCTTTGACTTGCTCACTGGTCAGCTGATCGTCTTTGGATGCGGCCGCGACGATCGCGGCCACCACTGAGCCTCCCGAGACGCCGGACACCCTTTGGAACGAATATCCCTCCTCCATCAGCCTGACGATCGCACCCACCAAACCAATGAACTTGACGCCTCCGCCGGAGAGAATAAGGTCGGCGTATTTCGGATCGTCGGCCATTGGAATTCCTTTCCACCCACTTCATCTGCGGAAGCGTTCGAGGTATTGCGTCCAGTTCCAGGTGGACAGGAACGCCTCGACCGCGTCGTAGCCCTTGTGGTAGAGCGCTCCCATCTGCTCTTCCTTGATGTCGAAGTCGAGGAAACCGATGTCGGTCGAGTCCACGCGGATTGTCCGCGCGCTGACCCACGGCTGGTTGAGGTAGGCCTGATCCCGGCCCACGATCATCGTGGTGAGCACGTCTTCCAATAGGGTGGGCCCGCCGAGCCAATGCAACGGCGCCAACGCCGGGATCACCTTGTCATTGCCCTGCGGAAGATTGGGCAGCAGTGTTACTCCGAATGTGGGCCATCGCGGCGGTCTGCCGTCGGGCCGGTCGAACGAGTCGATCGGAAAGTTCGACAGCACCCCACCGTCGACCAGGGTGGACGTCAACCCGCTGGCACTTGTCAGTTTGACAGTGTGGAAGAAGAACGGAATGGACATCGAGGCGCGAACCGCATCGGCGACCTGCTGCTCATCGGGATCGAGACCGTAGACCCGACGGTAGTCCCAGGGCAACCGCACCAGTTGGCCGGTGGTCACATCAGCGACGGTTACCACCAGCCGGTAGCGCCGTTCCGCCGGTAGGGCGTCGTCGCCCAGGGCAAGGTCGCCAAAGGTGTTGACACCCAGGTTTTTCAGTTGAGACCGAATCCAGTCGTGCGCGAAATCGCCTTTGTAGATACCTTCTTCGCTGAGTAGACCCCAGGCCGGGCCGAGTATCGGGATCCCGGTGATGTGTGTCGGGTCAAGGAATTTACGGTAGGGCACTGTCATTGTGAGCTGCCTGACCTCCTCGGAGGTCAGTTGCTCGAACCCGGCGGCCAAGATCGCGCCGACAACCGAGCCGGCTGAGGTGCCCGAGATGCGCGGGATCTCGTAGCCGGCGTCCATAAGTGCGACGACAGCGCCCGACAGCCCGATGCCCTTCACACCCCCACCGGACAGCACGAGATCCGCCTTCAACGAAGTCGTCATTTGTCTCCCTCAGTGTTCGAGCTAGGTGGGGTGTCGGCGCACCGGGTTCGCCCGCTTCTGCGACACGCCTCGAAGGACGGCCGCCCGCCGTCGTCAACTACCTGCCGAAACCCAGTCGTAGGCAAGGTATTTCCCGTCGAACGTCACCACCACCCGGTCACCGGAAGGGTGCGGTTTCTTCTGGATGTCCACGCTGAAGTTGATGGCGCTCATGATGCCGTCGCCGAACTGTTCGTGGATGAGTTCCTTGATGGCCCCGCCGTATACCTGAAGCGCTTCGTAGAAGCGGTAGATGGTCGGGTCGGTGGGCACCGCACTGGGCAGTCCGCCGCGCATCGGCGGCGCCGCCAGCACCGGCACGGCCGACTCTTCGAGACCGAGCATCTCCACCAGGACCTTGCCGAGCTCGGTGGGTATCGGGTGCTGGCCGAGCAAGGCCGACGTGGTCCATACGGCGGGCCTTCCGATGGCGTCGGCCAGCTCCTGCCAGCTCAGCCCCTTGGCCAGCCGGGCAACCACAATCTGCTCGGTAATCTCGTTTCGGTTCATGAATCCAGCATGCACGTCCGCGGACATACCCGGTTCCTGCCGGTTCATACCCACCGCTGAGCCGAGCAAGCTCGACCACCCGCACTCGTCGAGTCTGCGCTGGTGGCGTCGAACCTGCGTTCAGGGCTACCCGAAGGCCGTCACCTCCACCCTGGGCGCAGTTTCGACGGCATCGACGCCGCCTGCTCAGTCCGGCTTGGTCGCGCTGACCAGACGAGTGGAAAACCAGGGCCCGCCGTACCACATGCGCCATCCCAGGTTGCGGCGCCGCACATTTCGCCAGCCCAGTTCCCGCAAGTACTCGGCATGCTGACGGGTCTCCCACAGGTCCGCAATAGCCAGCCGGCCACCCGGCCGCAACACCCGAATCGCCTCTTGCAGTGCCTGTCGGCGACCAGCCGGGGTCGGAATGTTGTGGATGGCCAGGCTGCTGACGATCACGTCGACGCTCTCGTCGGGCAACGGCAGCGCGGTCATGTCGGCGGTATGCAGCTCGATGCGGTCGGCGACGTTTTCCAGCTCGGCATTTTTCCGGGTGGCCTGCGGCGAGTTGTCGGTCTGGTCGGCTTGCCACAGATCGACGCCGATCGCCCGTCCCCGGGGCAGTCGCTTGGCTGCGGCAAGCAACACCGCACCACGTCCGCAGCCCAGGTCCAGCACCGTCTCGTCGCCGCGCAGCCGCAAGTCGTCGAGAAGCCGGTCCCACACGCGGAACTTGCCCGAGCGTGTCGCGTAGATGTACCAAGCCGCGGACGCAATCATGTCGACCGCCAAGGACGCGGCCATTGCCGCCGTGAGCCGCCTGCCACGGGCCAGGCTGCGGGCCGCCGCCACCAGCAGGGCCCCCGCTCCCGCCGCTACCCCCAGCAGCTGGGTCCGCGCCGAGACGGTGTGAAAGGACCCGTCGTAGCCGTAGTCGGCGTTGTGTTCGCGAGCTGCCATATTCACCAGCGTCCGTGATGCACGACTTCGGCGAAGGGCCGCCGATCGGGCCTGTGGATCGGGCGAAGTGGGCGATCGGCGGGATATCCGATGCCGAGCAGAAAGGCCACCAGACGGTCGTCGGGGACACCCAGGATGGCCCGCGCCTTCCCCTGATCTCCGACCGACGAATGGCCGGTGCCGATGCCCAGGTCGGTGGCGGCGATCATCATCGCCATGGTTGCCTGACCGACGTCGTAATTGTCTGTCACCTTTCTGCGTTCGTCCGGCGGTACCGGTACCACGAAGGCAATCGCGGCGGCGGCTGAGGCGATGTGGCCGGCTCCTCGCCAGACGGTGGAAAGTTCCTGCAGCTGAGTCCGGTCGGTGACGACGACGAAGTCCCATGGTTGACGGTTTTTCGCCGACGGCGCGCGCCAGCCGGCCTCGGCGATGCGGTTCAGGTCTGCGTCCGACACCGGCTCTGAGGTGTACTGCCGCACGTTGCGTCGGGCACAGATCGCATCCCAAGTCTCCATCGCTCGCCTCTCTCGCACCTTCCCGTTCCCTGGTCTCGCTAACCAGCGTGCCATCGCTGTCGGTGGTGCGGTCTAGGGTGGCCGCGATGGCGCTTCATCTCCACCGTGCCGAGCGCACCGACCTGCTTGCCGACGGCCTCGGCGCGCTGCTGGCCGAGCCCC
Organism: Mycobacterium sp. 1164966.3; assembly: GCF_001665395.1. Classification (GTDB taxonomy): domain Bacteria; phylum Actinomycetota; class Actinomycetes; order Mycobacteriales; family Mycobacteriaceae; genus Mycobacterium. Next base: position 31,242 of record NZ_LZSG01000037.1, on the reverse strand, counting down.
TGCCGGACCCCTTCGCCGAGGAACTGGTGCTGGTACCGGCCCGTGGCGTGGAACGCTGGCTCAGCCAGCGGCTTTCGCACCTACTTGGCTGCCGCCCCGGCGGCGGCGACGGTGTCTGTGCCGCCATCGCGTTTCGCAATCCAGGCTCGCTGGTTGCCGAAATCACCAGCTCCGTCGACGACGATCCCTGGTCACCGGAGGCGATGACGTGGCCGCTGCTGGAGGTGATCGACACCAGCCTCGACGAGCCGTGGTGCCACACACTGGCAAAACACTTGGGCCACTTCGACACTGACGCCGCCAAGGCGGAGCTGCGGCGCGGTCGTCGCTATGCGGTCGGCCGCCGGCTAGCCGGGCTGTTCGCCTCCTACGCCCGACAGCGACCGCAGCTTCTCGTCGACTGGCTCGACGGCAGCGCGGGCAACCTCGATGCCGACCTGGCCTGGCAGCCCGCGCTGTGGCGCGCCCTGGTTGCGGCCGTGCCCGCCGACCCGCCGCACATCCGGCATCGGAAGGCCGTCGCGCGGCTGCGCGAAGGACCGATCGACCTGCCTACGCGGCTCTCGCTGTTCGGGCATACCCGCATGGCATGCACCGACATCGAACTGCTCGGCGCGTTGGCCACCCACCACGACCTGCACCTGTGGCTGCCGCATCCCAGCGACGAGCTGTGGCAGGCACTCGGCTGCCTCCACGACGCGGTGCCCCGCCACGCGGACACCAGCCGAGCCGCGGCACGCCATCCACTGCTGGAAACGCTGGGCCGCGACCTGCGCGAGCTGCAGCGAGCGCTACCAGCCGGTGCGGCGACCGACGAATACTTGCATCTGTCGAGCGGCAAACCACGACCCGACACATTGCTGGGCTGGCTGCAGGCCGACATCGCCGCCAACGCGGTCCGCCCCGATGGACGCCTGCTCGCCGTCGGCGACCGGTCCGTGCAGGTACACAGCTGCCACGGCCCGGCGCGGCAGATCGACGTGCTCCGCGAGGTGCTGCTCGGCCTGCTGCAAGATGACCCGACGCTGGAGCCGCGCGACATCGTCGTGATGTGCCCCGACATCGAAACCTATGCACCGCTGGTAATCGCCGGATTCGGCCTGGGTGAGATGGCCGGGGACGGCCATCCAGCGCATCGGCTCCGCGTGCGGCTCGCTGACCGGGCGCTGACGCAAACCAATCCCCTGCTCGGAGTGGCGGCCGAGCTGCTCGCCATCGCCGACAGCCGGGCCACCGCCAGTCAGGTGCTCAACCTTGCGCAGGCCGCGCCGGTGCGGGCCCGGTTCGGGTTTACCGACGACGACCTCGGCGCGATCACGGAATGGGTCCGCGAGGCAAACGTCCGGTGGGGATTCGATCCGGAACACCGCCGGCCATATGGCCTGGACAATGTCGTGCACAACACCTGGCGGTTCGGGCTCGACCGCATCCTGACCGGGGTGGCGATGTCCGACGACTCGCAAGCTTGGCTCGGCACGGCGCTGCCACTGGACGACGTCGGCAGCAATCGCGTCGAGCTAGCCGGCCGGCTCGCCGAATACGTCGAGCGCCTGCAAAGCGTAATCGAAACCCTAAGCGGCACAAAATCATTGGTTGACTGGCTGGACTCGTTGTCAACCGGAACCGGCCTGCTCACACATTCGGACGACGCCTGGCAACACGCGCAGCTGCAACGCGAGTTCGCCGACGTGGTCGCGCAGGCCGGCTCCCGGGCAGCGACAACACTGCGGCTACCCGACATACGTGCCCTGCTGTCCACGCAGTTGGCCGGACGTCCGACCCGGGCCAACTTCCGCACCGGCACGTTGACCGTGTGCACCATGGTGCCGATGCGCTCGGTGCCGCACCGGGTGGTCTGCCTGGTCGGGCTCGACGACGGCGTATTCCCGCGGCTCGACATCCCAGATGGCGACGACGCGCTGGCCCGCGAACCGATGACCGGTGAGCGTGACATCCGTTCGGAGGACCGCCAGTTGCTGCTCGACGCGGTGTGCTCGGCCACCGAGACGCTCGTGATCACCTATACGGGCAACGACGAGCACACCGGGCACCCGCGACCGTCCGCCGTCCCGCTCGTTGAAGTGCTCGATGCGCTGGACCGGACGACGGAAACGCCGGTGCGCCAGCACATCCTGACCCACCATCCGCTGCAGCCCTTCGACCGCAAGAACGTCACTCCGGGTGCGCTGACACCCGACAAGGCCTTCACCTTCGACCCGGCGGCGCTGGCCGCCGCCCAGGCGGCCAGCGGAACTCGCTGTGCGCCAAAAGCTTTCCTGACCGAGCCGCTGCCCCTCGGGCCGGTCCTGAACGTGGAGTTGGCCGACCTGCTCGCCTTCTTCAAAGATCCGGTCAAAGGGTTTTTCCGCGCACTCGACTGCACGTTGCCGTGGGATGTCGACGGGATCGAGGATGCAATGCCCGTCGACATCGACCCGCTACAGGCTTGGGTGGTCGGCGACCGGATGCTGCATGACATGTTGCGAGGCAGGGACCGCAAGTTCGCGATCAACGCCGAATGGCGCCGCGGTACCCTGCCGCCGCTACGGTTGGGCTGGCGCAAGGTCGACACGATCAGCCAAACAGCCGCTCAGCTGGCCGGCATCGCGCAAAGCCATCAGCGGGTGCAGGCGCGCGCTCATGACATCGCTGTCGACCTCGGGGACGGCCGCGCTGTCACCGGCACCGTCAACCGAGTCTTCGAGAACCGCATCGTCGAGGTCAGCTATTCCAGGCTGTCCGCCAAACACAAACTGCAGGCGTGGATCTCGCTGGTGGCGCTGGCCGCCGGTCACCCGGACAGCGACTGGACCGCCATCTGCGTCGCGCGTGGCAGCAAGGACACCATCGAGGTCTGTGCGCTCGGCTCGCCGCCAGATCCGGTGGCCGTATTGCGGGATCTGGCAGCGATTTTCGACGCGGGCCGACGCGAGCCGCTGGCGTTGCCGCTCAAGACGTCCTACGCGTGGGCGGAACGCCGCCACCGCCAACGGGATCCGGTGAAGTACGCCCGCGGCGAGTGGGAGTCCAACGATTTTCACGACGGGGAGGACGGCGAGCCCGCGCACGTGCGGGTCTGGGGATTCAAAGCTCCGTTCGACGTGTTGCTCGGGCCTCCGGTGCCCGGTCTGGAAATGCCCGGTGAGGACACCCGGTTGGGCGCGCTCGCCACCCGGTTGTGGCTACCGCTGCTGGCTGCCGAAAGGAAGCCCTGATGGACCCGTTCGACTTGGTGGGCCCGTTGCCGAAGCCGGGCTCCACCACTGTGCTGGAAGCCAGCGCCGGCACCGGCAAGACGTTCGCGCTGGCCGGGCTGGTCACCCGCTATCTCGCCGAGACCGGCGCGACGCTCGACGAGATGCTGCTGATCACGTTCAACCGTGCCGCCAGCCGGGAGTTGCGGGAGCGGGTGCGCGATCAGATCTTTCGTGCGCTGGCCGGGTTGGAGGGCCGCATCCCACCGGAAGACTGCCTAGTCGAGCACCTCATGCGTGGCACCGAAAGCGAGCGTGAGGAAAGGCGGACGCGTCTGCGCGACGCGCTGGCGAACTTCGACGCGGCCACCATCGCGACCACCCACGAATTCTGCGGGTCGGTGCTGAAATCGCTTGGCGTTGCCGGGGATAGCGCTGCCGACGTCACGCTTCAGGAGAGCCTCGATGATCTGGTCACCGAAATCGTCGACGACCTCTACCTCGCCCGGTTCGGGGGCGGCGAGAACGAGCCGGTGCTCACCTACAGAGAGGCGCTGACGCTCGCCCGCGAGGTCGTCGACGACCCGTGTGCGCAGCTGCGACCGCTTGATCCCGAACCGGCGAGCGCCCCGGCTGCCCGACTGCGGTTCTCCGCCGCCGCGTGCAGCGAACTCGAACGCCGCAAGCGACGGCTGGGAGTTGTCGGCTTCAACGATTTGTTGACCGGGCTCGCCAAAGCTCTTGCGGCAGAAGACTCACCGGCACGCGAGCGGATGCGCGGGCGCTGGCGCATCGTGCTGGTCGACGAGTTCCAGGACACCGATCCGATCCAATGGCGGGTGCTGGAATGCGCGTTCGCAGGACACTCCACCCTGATTCTGATCGGTGACCCGAAGCAAGCCATCTACGGTTTCCGCGGCGGTGACATCCACACCTATCTGGAGGCCGCGCGCACCGCCGGAGCCCGGTACACGCTGGGCGTTAACTGGCGCAGCGACCGCGCACTGGTGGACAGCTTGCAGACCGTCCTGCGCGGCGCGGCACTGGGCCATCCGGACATCGTCGTACACGAAATCCATGCTCGCCACGACGGGCACCGCCTAACCGGCGCTCCGCACGACGCGCCGTTCCGGCTGCGGGTCGTCAAACGGCTCGCTCTGGGCTATGACGAATTCGACAACATTCCGATCGACGTTCTGCGGCGGCATATTCCGGCGGACCTGGCGGCCGACATCGGATCGCTGCTCGCCTCCGGCGCCACCTACAACGATCGGCCGGTCGGGGCCGGGGACATCGCGGTGATCGTCGAGCAGCACAAGGACGCACGCGCTTGCCGCGACGCCCTCGCCGCGGCCGGTATTCCGGCGATCTACACCGGCGACACCGATGTGTTCGAATCGCACGCCGCCAAAGACTGGCTGTGCCTGCTGGAAGCCTTCGATGCCCCGCACCGCAGCGGGCTGGTTCGCGCCGCGGCGTGCACCATGTTCTTCGGGGAAACCGCGGAAACCCTTGCCATTGAAGGCGATAAGCTCACCGACCGGGTCGCCGCCGCCCTGCGGGAGTGGGCCTCGCATGCCCGGCAGCGCGGCATGGCCGCGGTGTTCGAAGCCGCGCAGCTGCACGGGATGGGCCGACGGGTACTCGCGCAACACGGCGGCGAGCGACACATGACCGACCTGGCCCACATCGCGCAGCTGCTGCACGAGATCGCGCATCGAGAGCACTACGGGCTGCCGGCGCTGCGGGACTGGCTGCGGCGGCAGTGCGCCGACCGCACCGGCGAGTCCGAACGAAATCGCCGTCTGGACAGCGATGCGGCCGCGGTGCAGATCATGACGGTCTTCGTGGCCAAGGGACTGCAGTTCCCGATCGTCTATCTGCCGTTCGCGTTCAACCGATATGTCCGCAAGAGCGACATTCTGCTGTATCACGAAGAGAACGGAACGCGCTGTCTACACATCGGCGGTAAGGGCAGTCCCGATCGTCGCCAAGTCGAAGAACTGCACCGAACCGAGGAGGCGCGCAACAACATCCGGCTCACCTACGTCGCGCTGACCCGGGCGCAGTCACAGGTGGTGGCATGGTGGGCGCCGTCGCGGGACGAACGCAACGGCGGCTTGTCCAGGCTGTTGCGCGGTCGCAGCGTGGATGAGGCGCAGGTGCCGGGCAAGTGCGACTCCGCCATCACCGACGAAGACGCGTGGACCTTGTTCAGCCGATGGCACGAGGCCGGCGGACCCTCGGTGGAGGAATCGACGATAGCGACGCCCGCGGCCAAGCCCGCCGCGCGGCCGGATTCCCATTTCGAAGTGCGGCACTTTCATCGGGCAATAGACATCAGCTGGCGGCGCACCTCCTATTCGGCGTTGATTCGTGGGAGCGAATCCGCCGCCCTTCTCGGCACCCAGAGCGAACCGGAGGGTGACGTGCGCGACGACGAGGTGGACGATGTCGTAGTCACCGCGCTCGGCAACGGCAACGACTTCGACGACTTGGCTTCGCCGCTGACCGGGATGCCGGCCGGTGCGGCATTCGGGTCGCTGGTGCACGCGGTGCTCGAGGCCACGGATCCGAGTGCGCCCGACTTGGCGGCCGCGCTGACAGAGCAGGTTCGTCGGCAGCTGGCGTGGTGGCCCGTCGGCGTCGGTGCCGCCGAGCTGGCTTCCGCGCTGGTGCCCATGAACGACACGCCGCTGGGACCGTTGGGCGGCGGGTTGACGCTACGCGAGATCGGGCTGCGGGATCGTTTGCGCGAGTTGGAGTTCGAGATTCCGTTGGCCGGCGGCGATGCGCGCGGCGCCGCACCTGACATCGCGCTGTCGGATGTCGGCGAGCTGCTGCGGGTGCATCTGCCCGCCGATGATCCGCTGGCGTCGTACGCCGATCGATTGGCCTCGGGCGGGTTGGGTGGTCAATCGCTGCGCGGATATCTCACCGGCTCGATCGACGCGGTGCTGCGGCTGCCCGGCCAGCGCTACCTGGTGGTCGACTACAAGACAAACCACCTCGGCGACACCGCTGCCGATTACAGCCGCGAACGGTTGGCAGAGGCCATGCTGCATTCGGATTATCCGTTGCAGGCGTTGCTGTATACCGTTGTGCTGCACCGGTTTCTGCGATGGCGGGTGCCTGGCGATGACGCGGCGCGGCACGTGGGCGGGGTGTTGTACTTGTTCGTGCGGGGCATGTGCGGCGCGGATACGCCAGTGGTCGACGGGCATCCGTGCGGGGTGTTCAGCTGGCAACCGCCGGCCGGATTGGTGGTGGAGCTCTCCGATCGGCTGGACGAGGGCAGGCGGGCGGCATGACGCTCACGGATGTCGAGGTCGCTGTCGGCGCCACCGGCGTACTGCGTGCCTTCAACGAAGCCGGTGTGCTCGACGTGGCCGATGTGCGTGTTGCGCAACGGCTCTGCTCGTTGGGTCAGGAGACCGACGAACGGGTGGCGCTGGCGGTGGCGCTGGCCGTGCGGGCGCTGCGGGGCGGCTCGGTGTGCGTCGACCTGTCAACGTTCGCCGGTGTGGTGGGCTCAACCTTGGACGCCGACCTACCCTGGCCCGATCCGGCCGAGTGGCTATCCGCAGTGCGCTCGAGCACACTATTGGCCGACCCACCGCTGCTCCACCTCTACGACGACCGCCTGCTCTACCTTGACCGCTACTGGCGCGAGGAAAAGCAGGTGTGTGACGACCTCCTGGCGCTGCTGGCCTCCACGTCACCCGTCAAAGTGTCCGATTGCGAGCGACTTTTCCCAGCGGACTACCAGGAGCAGCGGGAGGCGGCGAAAATCGCGCTGTCGCAAGCGGTCACGGTCCTTACCGGCGGGCCCGGCACCGGTAAGACCACCACGGTCGCGAGACTGCTGGCGCTGGTGGCCGAGCAGGCCGAGCTCGCTGGCGCGGGGCAGCCGCGGATCGCGTTGGCAGCGCCGACGGGCAAGGCCGCGGCACGGCTGGCCGAAACGGTGCAGCACCAGGTGGCCAGGATGGATGCGTCCGATCGCGCGCGGCTGGTAGAGCTGCGGGCGACGACGCTGCATCGGCTGCTGGGTCGCAGACCCGATTCGTCGTCGCGCTTTCGGCATGATCGTGCTAATCGGCTGCCGCACGACGTGATTGTGGTCGACGAAACCTCGATGGTGTCCCTGACTTTGATGGCTCGGTTGCTGGAGGCGATACGTCCAGATGCGCGGCTGATCCTGGTCGGGGATGCCGATCAGCTCGCGTCGGTAGAAGCCGGTGCGGTGCTCGCGGACTTGGTGGACGGCCTGTCAGCCCGCGATGACGTGCATGTCGCGGAGCTGCGGACGTCGCACCGATTCGGGCGCTCGATCGGGTTGCTCGCGGAGGCGATCCGCACCGGCGACGCGGACACTGCGATGGCGTTGCTGCGGTCGGGCGACGAACACATCGAGTTCATCGAGGACGAGGACCCGACTGATCGGTTGCGGTCGATCCTGTTGCCGCACGCGCTTCGGCTGCGGGAGGCGGCGATGCTGGGCGCGGCCGATGCCGCGCTCGCGGCGCTGGACGAGCAGAGGCTGCTGTGCGCCCACCGGCATGGGCCTCTCGGCGTTCGGCACTGGAATCGGCAAGTGGAGAAGTGGCTTTCGGAGGATACGGGACTGCCGCCATGGTCCGAGTGGTACGCCGGGCGCCCGCTGCTGGTGACCGCGAACGACTATGGGTTGCGGGTCTACAACGGTGACACCGGTGTGACAGTGGAAGGTCCCGATGGTCTGCGCGCTGCCGTCGCCGGTGCCACGGGACCGCTGGACTTCGCAACCAGCCGGTTGAGCGACGTCGAGACCATGCACGCGATGACGATCCACAAGTCCCAGGGCAGCCAAGCGGACGAAGTGACGGTGCTGTTGCCGTCCGAGGACTCGCGGTTGCTGACGCGAGAGTTGTTCTACACCGCGGTGACTCGCGCGAAGGGCAAGGTACGCGTCGTGGGGTCTGACGCGTCCGTGCGGGCTGCGATCGGCCGCCGCGCGGCGCGAGCCAGCGGTCTCGCGCAACGCCTGCGTGCCGGCGCGAGCCCGTGACTAGTCCGGCGGCTGCCGTCACACCTGCCACTTTGGTACCAAAATGCAGGCCATGCCATGTCTCGCAAATTGATAGCACCGGCGCTATCGACCTGCCGAATGTCTTGACAGGCAGCCTGGGGCCTGATAATTGGCTGGCGTTGTCTCCTCCGGAGGTCCGACACTTCTGCCCGTGCGGAAGAATCGCGGTCGATATGGTTGACGACGCCCCCGCACCCACGTGCCGACGACGCCACGTCGTGCAGCTCAGCGTGTTTATCGGCTTCCTGCTCGGAATGTTCTACCTGGTAGCCGTCGCCCGAATCATTGACGTCGAGGCGGTGCGTCGCGTGGTTCAGGCGACGGGCCCGGCGGCGCCATTGACCTACGTGGTGGCATCGGCCCTCTTGGGCGCGGTGTTCGTACCGGGCTCGATCCTGGCCGCCGGCAGCGGGTTGCTGTTCGGTCCTGTGGTCGGGATCTTGGTGACGCTGAGTGCGGCGGTGGGTACCGCTATCGTCGCGAGCTGCATCGGGCGCCGGGCCGGCCGGGACAGCGCGCGGGCACTACTGGGCACGCAGCGCGCGGACCGCATCGACGCGCTGGTGGAACGACATGGATTGTGGGCGGTCGTCGGCCAGCGGTTCATCCCCGGCATATCCGATGCACTTGCTTCGTATGCCTTCGGGGCTTTCGGAGTTCCGTTGTGGCAGATGGCCGTCGGCTCATTCATTGGCTCGGCGCCGCGTGCATTCGTCTACACCGCGCTGGGCGCCTCGATCCGGAACAGGTCGGCGCCGCTGGCATACGCAGCGATCGCGGTGTGGTGCGTGACCGCCATCGTCGGTGCGTTCGCGGCACGGCGTGGATATCGAAAATGGCGACGGCGGGCGGCTGGTTCGCCACCCGTCCCGCCAGCGGCATAGGGTGGTTTTCCGTGGCGAAATCGTTCGACGCGAAGCAGATCCTTGCGAGAGTTCTGACCGAACACGGCCCGTTGTCGGAGGACGACCTCTCGCAACGATTGAGCGACAGCGGCGTGGCCGATCCGGACGAGATATTGCGCGCGGTTCGTATCGAAATCGAGTTTCCTGCAAGGCAATTGGTTGACGATCGCTGGATCTGGTTGCCCGCGCAGGTAGCCGGTCGGGTGTTCACCCACCGGCTCGGCGCAGACGAGGTGGCCCACGACCTACTGCGGGTGACTCCGGATCTCGCCCCGATCACCACGCTGTGCGAGTACGAGCAGTATCAGCGGTTCACCGACGGGTCACCGGCGCAGGTCGCCATGGCCGATTACGACGATGAGTTGCTCGAGCAGCGCGGCATCTCCGACGAGGTGGCAGGACATGGCGCCCTGCTGTTGGCACCGGGCACGCTGCAGGGGTTGGGCGTCGCCGAGGGGGACCTGGTCGGGGTGCGGCTGAGCGATGACGCGCTGGTGGTCGAGCGGGTGACAGCGGTCGGGCAGGGCGCTGCGGGGGCACGGCTTGCCGCGACACTCGGCCCCGACGAGCCGGTGTACTTCGATTCTGCGGTATGGACGGCGTGTGTCGAGGATCCAACGTTGTTCACCGAGCCGCTATTGCCGCTATGCGAAATCGCCGACGACTTCGGTCTTGCACATCGCGACGAGTGGCTTGCGCCATCCGGATTCGATTTCGCCTCTTGGGAATTCGAGCGCGGAGCCAAAAGGCTGGCAAAGCGACACGACCTCGACGAAGACGATGCAGCCATCCTGTACACGCTGGTTCAGGTGTACGAGCAGGTGGCGCAGATAGTGGAAGCCGTCGGCGCGGACCATGTGGTACCAGATGCGGTGCCCACGGCCCCCGACGACGCAGCGGGGCGACACGACGCGGGTGCTGATCCGGTCGCCGAAATCGCGGCCGCCCTTGCCGATCCGCTACTGGCCGGACTCCTGGTGGACGAAACAATAGGTGCGGGACGCGGCCAGCCGGCCGCGCTCGGCGTCTTCGCCGAAGTTCTGGAGCCCAAAGTGGCCCGCCCGGCGCGAGTGGCGTATCGATGGCTGCGTGCGGTGGCGCTGGAGTGGATGGGCGACATTGACGCGGCCGAACGCGAGCTACTGGCGGCCGAGTCAATGGATCCTGAGTGGCCGCTGCCGTTGCTGGACCTGGCCAGGTTTGCCTCCGATCGCGGCGACGTCGAGCACGGGTTGGCACTACTGCGTCGCGCCGAAGCCTCGCCAGACGATCCACTGGTGGAACTACTGGAGCGGTACCGGACCGAGCCTCGTCGCGACCTCGGCCGAAATGATCCGTGCTGGTGCGGATCTGGCCGCAAATACAAGAAATGCCATCTGGGCCGCGAGCAGTTGCCGCTGTCCGAGCGGGCGGGTTGGCTGTACGCGAAAGCCTGCCAGCACACCCTGATGACCGGATGGGACGAGCTGCTGGCCGAGGTGGGCTACGAACGCTGCCGCCATCCCCTTCAAGCTCCTGACGATCTGACTGCAGCGATGAGTGATCCACTGGTGCTGGACGCAGTGCTGTTCGAGGGCGGCGCATTTGAGGAATTTCTGGAGATCCGAGGAAAGCTGCTACCCGACGACGAGCGGCTGCTTGCGCAGCAGTGGCTACTCGTGGAGCGGTCGGTCTTCGAGGTCGAACAGGTGCTTCGCGGACAGTCCGTCAGCGTGCGCGACGTGCGCACTGGCGACACACACGAGGTGCGTGAGGCGACGGCCAGCCGCCAGCTGAAACCGGGACAGCTGGTGTGTGGACGGGTGGTGCCGGCCGGAGACAGCATGCAGTTCTTCGGCGGCCTGGAACCGGTTGCGCTGCATGAGCGCGACGCACTGATCGACCTGCTCGACGCGGGCCCCGATCCGGTGTCGTTGGTGGCGCAGCTGAGCCGCCGGTTTGCACCGCCGACCCTGACCAACACCGAGGGCGACCCATTGGCGATCTGCGAGGCGATCGTGGAGGTCACCGATGCCGCCGAAATGGAGACCTTGCTCGACGACACCTACGATCGGGCCGGCGACGAGCCGCATTGGTTCGAGCACGTCATCACCGATGGCATGTCGCGGATTCGGGCCACCCTTGTCTTCGAGGGCGAAGCGCTGCGGGTGCAAACCAACAGCGAGAAGCGCATGGATCGGGTGCTGGCCACGCTGGCGCGCCTGGATCCCGACATGAGCGTGCTCGACGACTCTCGCCGCCCAGTGCGCGACGTCCACGAAGCCGCGGAGATGGCCGGGCAGATCTCAATGGCCGACGAGGACACGCTCGATCCGGACGATCCCGAAATATCCACCGTCGTAGAGGAATTCATCCGCGACTATGAGACGAAGTGGCTCGATTTGCCCATCCCGGCGCTCAACGGCCATACCCCGCGACAGGCCGCCGACGATCCCACCCGGCGCGGCGACCTGATCAAGCTCCTCGACAGCTTCCCGGCCGATGCGGCTGGGCGCGGCGGCATGGACGTGGGCCGGCTGCGGGCCGCGTTGGGCCTATAGGGTCGTTGCACAACGGTCGTGGCGCTGAATGTGTCGTCATCCCGTTGAGCGGCGCATCATGGAAGGGTGCGGATCGGAGTCGGTATTTCCACCGCGGCCAATGCAAAGCAGGCCGCGGCCGAGGCCGCCGCGCACGCGCGCGACGAGCTCGCGGGTGAGGCGCCGTCACTGGCCGTGTTACTCGGCTCGCGAGCGCATACCGACGCGGCTGCCGACGTCCTGGACACGGTGCAAGAAACCGTGGAGCCGCCCGCGCTGATCGGTTGCGTTGCGCAAGGAGTCGTCGCCGGCCGCCACGAGATCGAAGACAAGCCTGCGGTCGCCGTGTGGTTGGCCTCCGGATTGTCCACCGAGACGTTCCAATTGGACTTCGTCCGCACCGGCTCGGGCGGGCTGCTCACCGGCTACCGGTTCGACCGGACCGCGCAGGATCTGCACCTGCTGCTGCCCGACCCGTATACGTTCCCGTCGAGCCTGCTCATCGAGCATCTCAACGCCGACCTTCCGGGAACGACCGTCGTGGGCGGCGTAGTGAGCGGTGGGCGGGGACCTGGTGATACCCGGCTGTTCCGTGACCAGGACGTGGTGACGTCCGGCCTCGTCGGCGTGCGCCTGCCCGGCATGCGCGGCATCCCGATCGTGTCGCAGGGCTGCCGCCCGATCGGCAATCCTTACATCGTCACTGCCGCAGACGGCGCGGTGATCACCGAGCTGGGCGGCAGGCCACCACTGCACCGGTTGCGTGAAATCGTTGAGGGGCTGGGCCGCGAAGAACAGGAACTGGTCAGCCGCGGGCTGCACGTCGGGATCGTTGTCGACGAGCACTTGGCGGCTCCGGGGCAAGGGGACTTCTTGATCCGCGGGCTGCTTGGCGCCGACCCGTCGACCGGGGCGATCGAGATCGGCGAGGTTGTCGAAGTCGGCGCGACCCTGCAGTTCCAGGTGCGTGACGCGGTAGGCGCCGACAAAGACCTGCGCCTGGCCGTCGAGCGGGCGGGAGCCTCGATGCCCGGCCGTCCCGCCGGCGCGCTGTTGTTCACCTGTAATGGGCGTGGCCGTCGGATGTTCGGAGTGGCCGATCACGACGCCTCCACGATCGAAGATCTACTCGGCGGGATTCCACTCGCCGGTTTCTTCGCCGCCGGTGAGATCGGTCCGATCGCGGGCCGCAACGCGTTGCACGGATTTACCGCGTCGATGGCGCTGTTCACCGAGTGAGTTCAAAGCCATTGAGGTACCTTCCTACCGACATGCTGGTACCGGTGTACCGTCATCGAGTCACGTCGAGCGTTCCATTTCTCACCGGCGGGCGTCGGCGCCGCCGTCGTAGCGACCGTTCAGCAGGGCTGACACTGAACTCGATTGCCACAGGCGGCCTTTCGGGGTGCGTTGTCCCGCCGAGTTGAGAACCCGAGCGGTGGCAACTTGCGTGACGCCGCAGCCGTGCACGAGCCAACGAACGTAGCGCTTCAGCACCGGCTGGCGATGCGCCCACGCTGCCGTCGGAGCTGGAAGCGTCGGCGGTGAAGCGCTATCGGCGCGAGCGGCATCGGCACCGCCACCCACAGCCACGCGGCGGGCTGCGGATCTGACGAGCGCAGTGGTGCTACTAGCGGCCAGGGCCAATTCGATTTCACGGCTGAGGCTTTCGATTCCCGCGATAGCCAAAGCCGCATTGTCCAGCTCGTCGACAGCCTGGACTTCCCGTCGCAGTGCGAAATCGATCTCGCTGAACCCGCCGCTGGTGGGGCACGGCTCGATTTCCCGACCGAACAGGAAAGTGAGGCCGTGGCGCTGCAACACCAAACTCAGTCGCCGCCAGTGTTGCTCACGCCCAAAATCCGGACCCGGGAAGGGAACCCAGATGTGCATGCGGTACGCGATTGCGCGGCCCAGCGCCGAGACCACCGCCTCAACCTCGGTCAGGTCGTCGTGAGCTGCCGGCTCGCCCGGTGCAAACGAGAAGGCTTCGGCGATGGTGCATCCCTGATGCGCCGCATAGTCGGACAAGTCATCGCGGTGTCCCACCACCGTGTCGTGGTCACCAAGCAGAATGATCTGAGATTTCTCCGAAGAGCCGGAGAAATGCGCCATTGATACCTCCCGATGTCTGAGCCTCCGCCGTGGTGGCGCTCTTACCGGCACGGTCGGTGCCGGTCACGTCGTCATCCGAGCCACCCACGAGCGTGGGGTTGGCGCGCCGTCCAGTCGGAGCTTGGCGACGGCGTCTCATGAAGCTGACCCAACCGTAGCGCCGGCCACCGACAAGTTTGTGAGCTCAGGCGGCGGCACGCCACGAGGTCCACGAATTGATGTAGGCCAGCCAGTGCACCTATCGTTTTTCGGTTAAGTTATCCCAGGCCCTTTTGCTGGCGCCACTCCGAAGTGTGTATCCAAGCGCTTCTCGTCGGCGGCTTGGAAGTCTAAGTGCGGTAGTCAGAGTCTTCTTGTCATACTCGGTCAACGGAGTCGCTCCCAGTAAACGGCTCACCCTCGAAGCAATTGCTCCTCTGAAGACGCATTACTGTTCGCTACTTCGGTAAAGTAACTGTTTGAGTTCAGCGATCTGTAACGCTAGGACGCTGAAGTTCGATCAGTCGGGCTTTGAGGAAACTTAGTCGTCTGCGCCGAAGGTTGGCAACGATCGTACGGGATAACAACAGTGCGCATTCTGAACTGGAACATTGGCCACGGCGGCGGATCGCGAATCTCAGCGATCTGCCGCCACGTCGAAGATGTCAACCCAGACTTGTTGGCACTCACTGAGTTCCGTACTCGAAATGAACCATCGCTACGCGCCGAGCTGAAACGGCTTGGCTACCAATTCATCGCGACATCGAACCCGGAGACTAGTCGGAATGGCGTTCTCGTCGCTAGCAAGTGGCCATTTGAAGACGCTACCGAGCGGGTAACGCCTGATGTCGATCGTGAACGATGGCTTGCTGTTCGTCTCAACGAGTTAGACCTAGACCGACTACTCGTACACATCCCGGGCACTCAGGACCATAGATTTTCGAATGACCGCGCCATTTCCGGTGCCAGGCGCAAGCAGTTGCTGTGGGAACGCGCCATCAAGTATGCCGTCGACCACAGGGGGTGTCGGGCAATCATCCTCGGCGACTTCAACACTGGGTTACGGATCGATGCAGAGGGCGAAATGTTCGCGATGTCGCACTACATGACACAGCTCGCTGACATCGGGTTTGTTGACACGTGGCGCCATCTTCACACGCACGTCCGAGATTACACCTGGTACTCGAAACGGAAAGACCAAACCACCGGGAAGTCCGTCGATTTCAACGGATTTCGGGTGGATTACATCTTTGTCTCCCCGCAACTGCAGCACGCAATCGCCGATGCTGCGATACTGCACGAGCCACGACAGAACGGAGCGTCAGACCATGCCAGCGTCGTTGCGGATATCAATATTGCAGTACCCACCAAAATAACTGGCATTGACTCGTCCACATGCGGCCAGATCGGCGACACCGTCGGCCCGGAGGGCCGGCTGGCCCGCGCTGAGATCGGCCCAAAAGGGAACGTCCGTGCACGCTTCGAACTTGCACCCGGGAGCCTCAGCGACATGACGAACGGACTCAATGGCCAAGACGCTGTCCAGCAGTTCCGACCAACATTTGTCACTGCCGAGTGGGCAGGCGGTGTCCTCAAGGAGGTCCGCATCTGGGGGCCGCGGTTGCTTCAGAACGGCTCACTCGGCAAACGTTTGCTCGACCATGTGTGGAAGCGATCTGTTGCCGTCGGCGGAGTGAACTACGACGAGCTGCCTACTTTAGTCGCCGCGCAGCTGCTGTCGTACACCACTGCGAACAGTTTCGAGGACCTACCGGAGTAACTATCACTGCGACCGCAGATTCACCTCGCGGGACTGCGCTCTGACTTCGTAATCCATACACGTCCCGATTGACAGATAACTTCGCGATAGCGAATATATCCGTATGGAGTTCGTCACGGTAACCGAGGCCGCGCGACGCCTGGGCGTGACGACGCGTCAGGTCCAGTACCTCGCGGCGCGAGGCGATCTCAGGCGCGTCGCGCATGGCTTGATCGACCGCACTTCTCTCGATCGGCATATCGCCACTCGGGAAGGTTCGCGGCATCGGGCGTGGTCGGAAAGTACCGCGTGGGCTGTGGTGGCGATCCTGTCAGACTTGCCCGCGCCATGGATCGGCCCTGCCCAGCGCTCGAGATTGAAGAGCACGCTGCGCAGGGTGAGCGGGATCGAACTGGTCAGCCGTACCCGCGCCCGCGCAGAAGTGCACCGATACCAAGGACATTCACGGGCAGCTGAACGACTCCGACACGAATTGGTCGATACCTCCCGTGCAGCCGCCGTCCTCGGTCTGGTCGAGGCCCCAGACAGAGTGGACGGTTATGTCGCTTCCGGCGAGCTAGGCAAAATTGTCGCCCGCCACGCACTCATCGAGGACGCCGAAGGTAGCTACACTTTGCGGGCTACCGCAATGGATTTGGCGACCGTAGTGGCGCTGGCCGAGCATGCACCGACCCTCGCAGCACTCGATCTCGCTGAATCTCTCGACATCAGGGAGCGCCAGACCGGCCTGAATTTCCTCGACAAGAGATTGGAGCGGCTCAATGCGTGAACGGCGCACCATCGAGGTCGTCACACCGTCAGGCGGCTGGCAAAAGCCATGGCCGAACGTTGCCGAACTCGCGGATCATCTACCGAGCGAGCGATGGACACTTGTTGGTGGGCTCATGGTCCAACTGCATGCCCTGCACCACCGCGTCAGGGCGCTCCGGGTCACTAACGATGTGGACGTCGTGCTACACGTCGAGACCTCCCGCAGCGCATCCGCAGCAGCCGCAGACCCGCTCGAGTCACTCGGATATCGTCTGATGACCCCCGTCGACCCACGGACTAAATTCGCCCACCGGTTCATCCGCGGAGATTCCCGTGTCGACCTTTTGGCCGGCGCCACGGACACGGTCGACGTGCTAGTTGCAGACCATGCCGCGCCAAACGTAGTAGAGAAACTCCGAGGCTGTCCCATGGTAAAGCTTCCTGGCGGAACTCAAGCTTTGCGTCGCACGCTCAATGCCCGCATGGAGATCATCGCAGGCCAGGCAACAACCATCAGCGTCCCGGACGAATTCGGCGCGCTGATCCTGAAAGCCGCGGCCTATCAAACCGACACCCGCGATCGAGACCGGCACCTCTACGACGCAGCAGTCTTGCTGTGCTGCATCGAAGACCCGTACGTGACACAAGAACGCTTCGCAGGATCCGACAGGAAGCGGCTGAGGTTGCTCGCGAACTGCCTTCCGGCGGATCACCCTGCGTGGCAACGAATCCCAACGGGGATCCGTAGAGAAGGCCAGTCGGCGCTGCGGTTGCTCTTAGCACCACATTGACGTGTCATCCGAGTGGCGGTGGCCGATACTTAGAGCCACCAACATCGTTGCCGATTAAATCGCGACGAACCCGAGCTCGTGGAAGACCTTGTGCACAAGGGCGCTTCGGCTGCGTCAGCCGCTAGCGCCTGACATACCAACGGGCACAACCAATTTGTCGCTCTTAGTCGGGCAAAAAGACAACCGCTTTCTTTCCGGTGACTGGTGTGACGGATGTGACCACCACCGGCCAGAGCCCAAGCGCGACGAATTCACCCCGCCGGTGCCAGCATCTGCTTCCACCCGTCGTCGCCGACATTCCCGGAGTTCTCAATCGAATAGACAACCCCGTCGGGCCCAACGGCTTTGCCACTCTGCACGTCATAGAGCGCCATCGGGGTGTAGACGCACGGATTCGGTTGCTGGCCATTGCATTGGACGGTGCCCGACCCGGGTCGCTGCAGGGGGTCGCTGACTGGCGGCGGCGTCCCCGGCAGCCGATCGGCGGGCAGCGGATTGAAGCCGTTGTTCACCGAGGGCGCCGGGATAACGAGACCCGGCTTCACCGGCTGGTCGCAACGCGCAGCCGGCGCGGGGCAGGTCAGGATCTGATTGGGGTCGCCGTACCAGGGATTGGTACCCATCGGCACATAGGGCGCGTTGCTGCGGCACTCCCGCGGGCTCGCCGCCCGCTTGCCGGGCACATCCACGCATGGGTAATTGCGCGCTCCGCGAACCACATTCGTCGAATCCATCGGGATCTTGCAGTAGGTTCCTTTGGGCAGTGGCGCGGTGCTGGTGTCCGCAGGTGCCCGCCACTCCGATGCCGGCAGGAATCCGGTCATGCACGGCGGCGGCTGATTGAGGGCCAAAGCGCCGACACCCAGCGCCGCCTGACCGGGAAATTGCGAGGTCACTGACTGGGCAATCGCCCCCGACTGTGGCAAAAAGACCAACGCCTGCTCGACGCCGTTGTGGTAGCGCTTGAGCATGTCGATCACGACCTCGAGATTGGCCAACGTCTGCGGCAGCGACTCCCGCACCTCGCTGAACGTAGCGTTGACCTGCTCGGCGGTCGGCGCCGCGTTGGCCAGAATGCTGCTCAGCGCCGGATCCTGCGCAGCGGTTTGTGCGGCGAGCATATTGAGATTCCTGGCCCAGCGCGCGATGTCGTCACCGGAATTGGCCTGGCTATCGATGATCGGCGCCGAACGCGCGATGATGTCGTCGATGTCGTCGATGCTGCCCCGGAAGTCGTGGGCGATCGCCTGGGTAGCGTCGACCAGCCGACGCAGGGATGGTCCCAATCCGCCTACAGCTTGCGAAGTCTCGCGAAGCAGTGACGCCACCTTGTCTTTCGGCAGCACATCCAATC
This sequence comes from Mycobacterium sp. 1164966.3, assembly GCF_001665395.1. Lineage (GTDB taxonomy): Bacteria > Actinomycetota > Actinomycetes > Mycobacteriales > Mycobacteriaceae > Mycobacterium. Next base: position 12,784 of record NZ_LZSG01000037.1, on the reverse strand, counting down.
CGTGGTTTGCGGCGTCCAGCGCCGGGCCGATCTGGCTGGGCACCGTGCTCTTGGTGATCGTCTGCCTGTCGGCGAAGTACGGTCCCCCGGTGCGGCCCGACACCAGATCGATGTACTGCTCGCCGACCGCCGAAACCGAATGCACATTCGCCGACGCATCGGTGGGAATCTCAAAACCGTTGTCGATGCTCATCGTTGCGCGTACACCCCGCTCGGTGGGTGCGACGGCGGTGACCTTCCCAATGGTGACGCCCCGATAGGTGACGTTGGCCGTGCGATAAAGTCCGCCGGATTGCGGCAAATCAGCATAGAGGGTGTACCGGCCGATGCCGACAAGGCTCGGTATCCGCAAGTAGTACACGCACAGCACCAGCACCGCGATGAGCGCCAACCCGGTCAGCAACACCAGTTGCGTTTTGATGAGACGGGTCAACATCTTTCACTCGCCCCTTTCCACCAGCGGTCCACCTGGGGCGTCGTTTGGGTTCGGCGTATAGCGCACATCCGGGATCATGGTGTTGGGATCGCGTCCCCACGCCTGCTCGAGCGCTCGCAACCATCCCGAGAATCCCGTGCCGCTCAGCATGGTGTTGTCGATGGTGGACAGCGTCAGGTCGAGCGCACCCGAAATGTTCACATAGTCGCCGCGAATCACCTGGGGGACTTTGTCGATGTTGAACGGCGCTGTGAGACCAAGCCTCAGCGCGTCGACGACATACGGCGAAGACCGCTCGAGTTCCCGCAACGGTCGCTGCAAGTACTTCAGACTCGTGTGCAGGTTGGGCCGGGTATCCAACAGCGCCCGATTTGCCGCGTCGCTGAATCGGCCCAGGGATTCCGTTGCGTCAGCGAATAATTCGCGGGTATCGGCGAAATGCTGCATCAGCGGCGGAATGTCGGTGAGCAACCGGTCCAGCGTGTCGTTGTGGTCAGCGGCAACGGACAGCAGATGATTGGTCGAATCGATTGCGCGGGTGAGGCTGTCGCGCTGGCGGTTCAGTTCGGCGGTGAAGGTGGCCAGCTTCTTGAGAAATTCGCGAACCTGGTCGACGTGACCGTCCAGAATCTTGATGACCTCGGTTTGAATGAGGTCGAGATTCGGGATGCCGCCTCCGTTGAGGATCACCGCGACGCTGGCCAACGTCCGTTCGACGGTGGGATAGGCCGAGGAGTTCGCCACGCCGATGGTGTCACCACTTTTCAACGGCTGCGGAGACGGATCCCTTGGCGCGGCCAATTCGACGTGCTGAGTACCTAGCAGGCTGGTCTGGCCGATTTTCGCGGTAGCGTTCGCCGGCAGCTTCACGTTCGGATCCAGATCCAAGGTCAGGACGGCCATCCAATTCTTCAGCCTGATGTCCCGAACCGTGCCAACCCATACGTCGGCGACCCGCACCCGGCTGTTGGTGTTCAGCGCCAAGCTGTCGGGCATCTGCACGTAGACGGTCAGGTGATTCGAACTGGTGCCACGGCCGATCGGCAGCGGCACGTTGGCGATGCCACGCCAGGAGCACGACGTCAACACCGCTGCCGTCAGCAGCAACACCAGCCCGCGGCGAGCGGCGCCGACAATGCGTTTCACGGTCCCGGCCTAGTCTGTGCGGGCGGCGGGAAACCCGGCGGCGGTGGCGGATTGGATTCGTCGTAGGCGTTCGGCGGTCCGGGCAGATTGGTACCGGGCGGCGGGGGCGCGATGTTGGGCCCACCCATCAGCTCGGCCAGCGATTCGGGCGTCAGCTGGCTCGCGGTACCCGGCTGGACCTGCATGCCCTGCATGCCGGGCGCGACCACCCAACCCGGTTCGGAGTTGCGATGCGAGAACGGGGTGTCCCGCGCGAAGATCCCCGGGACGGTGGTGTCCTTGTATCCCGGCGGCGGGCGCAGCCGCTCCTCGGAGTAAGCCACCTCTTTGGGCAATGTCGCCGCCGAGCTGAAAAGGTTGACACCGGCGGGCGGGTAGTTGAACTTGATGGCGTCGAGCACCGGCGCCAGATACTGCGCGCACAGCTCAGCGGAGTCCTGGTAGCCCAGGCGACTGCCGGCCTGAATCGTACTGCAAATGAATTGAATCGGGTTCGCGAAGTTGGGGAACACGAACAACCCCACCAGCGAGCTGTGCAGCGGGTAGTAGATGTTGTTGAAGTTGCCCGCATAGGTGGGCAGCACGTGCAGCGCCATTTCCAGCCCGTCACGCGGCTCGGGTTGCAAAATGGTGGTGGTCGCGTCGGCGAGGTTGTTGACGTCGCGCGCCAAGACTGAACTGTTGTCGCCCAGGAACTTTCGGACGGTGGTGAGCACCTCGTCGACATGCTTGACCGTGTCGGCGACGTCATGGTCGGACTTGGTGAACCAGTCGGTGAACTCGGCCAGATTGCCGTTGAGGGCAGTGAACTGCCGATCGTTCTGGTACAGCGCGCTGATGAACTGCGCCAGGCTTCGCGTGATCGCGACAAAGTCTCCCCGGCCTTCGTTCAGCGCGGTCAACGCGTCCGACAAACTGTTCAGGGTTTCATTGACCTGCGTGCCCTTTCGGGCCAAGCTGTCGGCCGCCGATTCGATCAACTCACCGAACGGCCCCTTCGGCTGCTCCGCCGTCGGGCCCAACTGCCGCAGGATCCCGCTGATGGATTCGCGCAGTTGGTCCCACTCGACGGGCACCTGGGTGCGCTCGATCGGGATTTCCGCGCCGTTTTTGAGCACCGGCCCACCGGTGTAGGGCGGCGACAGCTGGATGTTGCGCGACGCCACCAGGCTGGGATTGAGGATTGACGCGGTGGCGTTGGCGGGCACCTTGTACTTGCTGTTGTAGTGCAACGTGACCCGCATCCGGTCGCCCGCGGGCTCGATCTTGTCGATGGAACCGACCCGCACGCCCATGATCTGAACCTTGTCACCGGGGTAGAGCCCGAGCGTTTCGGAAAAATACGCGACGACGGTCGTGTTGGTCAGTTTCCGGTAGAGCTGGGTGCCGACGGCAAGGGAGAGGAGCGCCAACACCACTACCAGGGAGCCGATAATCACCGCAGTGCGAGACACTTTCGGCAGTCGCAACTGGCGTATGTCGAAGATGGTGCTCATTGCGAGCTACCTCCCGTCCCGTCCGGGGTGATGAACGGGGCCGGTAGCTGCGGCCCGGGTCCGACCGGTGCGGGCCCCGGCGGCGGAGCCGGTGGCAACGCCGGCGGGCTGGGACCGGTGACCGGCCCGGGTAGTTCCGTGCGGGCGCCAGGAGGCGCATGGGCCGGCAGCGGCACCGGCATGCCCGGCGCAGCCGGCGGCATCTGACCCGGTCGGCCCGCGCTCGGCACACCGGGTGTGGGCGGCAAGCCGCCGGGGTTCGGTGGCGACGTCTGGACGTCAATCGGCACCGGAAAGCCGAATGGGGTTGGGCCGAAAGGTCCTTCGTCAGTCATCGCACAGGGCAACGGATTTCCAGGTCGCGGCAGCGCGTCTGCGGCCGGGGTATACGAACAAGGCGATCCCGGCGGGACGGCGGGTCCCGGGTGCGCCGGCGTGCCTTCCAGCACTGGCGGCGCCGTCGGCGGTGCGCCGTTGGGGAAGCGGGTGCCGTTGGGGTCGGGGAACCGGAACGCCGGCAGCCCGGCACTGCGCCAAAACTGCTCAGGGTCGATGCCGCGCTTCTTGAAAGCCGCGTCAACCCACGGCTGAAGGATCTGGTAGGGCAGCAGATTGGCCACGATCGCCTTGAAGTACGGTCCGGAACCGACAGCCTCGGTCAGCGAAGCGGTGTATCTGCTGAGCAGTACCAGCACTTCGGCAAGATCATTCTTGCGCTTGACCAGTTCGTCGCTGACCGTCCTCAACTCGACCAGCACATGGTTGAGATTGGGGTTTTCCTTGATCAGGCCGGTCACCTGGGTGGACACCTCGGACACGTTGCTCAGCAGAATGCTCAGTGCCTGACTGCGTTGCCGGAAGGCGGCCAGCAGAGTGTTGGCATTGACCAGCAGGTTGTTGACCTGACCGCTGCGGTCGCCGAACACCCGCGCCACCTTGTTCGCATTCGCCAGCAGTTGCTTGATCTGCTCACCACGCTGACCGATGCTGTTGGCAAACTCTTTGACGCCGTCGAGGGCAGCGCTCAAATGGGGAGCGGTCTGATCGAAGGTCTCCGACAACACCTTCAGCGAACGCTTGGTGGCCTCGATGTCCCAGCCCGTCGCCGCCTTGGTGACGTCCACGAACGCGTCATAGACCTGATACGGCGTGGTGGTCTGGGCCGATGACAGAACACCGTTGGGCCGCAACGGCTCTGACCCTCGTGGTTCGATCTCTATGTTTTTCCGGCCGAGAATGGTGTCGGTGCGGATCGCGGCCCGGCTTTGCGTCCCGATCCTCTTGCCGGCAAGCGAGAAGCCGATCAGGACGCGGTTGCCCTGGATCTTCAGGGAGCGCACCAGACCGACGTTCACACCGGCGATTTCCACCTTGTCGCCCGCGCTGAGTCCGCCGGTGTCCGTGAACTGCGCGTAATAGGTTGGCGTCGCGAATAACATCGGCACGCTGGTAAAGCTTTGCGCCACACCGATAACAAGCACCGTGACCAGCACACCCATCAGCCCTACGCGACCTCGGTTGAATTCGGTCAGCGTCCTCATTGCGGCGTACACCTCCCGGTGGGCTGGCTGAACAGCTTGATGGTGCGCACCGGGCCGCCAGGCTGTAATCCGTTGACCTTCAACGACAGGTCGCACAGGTAGAAGTTGAAGAAGTCGCCGTATGTGCCACCAGCTCGGCCGATGATCCGGTAGGCGCCCGGCAGCTTGCCCAGCACATCGTCGAGAGTCGGCAGCTGGTCTATCAGCGGCTGCAGGGTGTGATCGAGGTGTCCGACGGTGCTGTGCAGTAACGGTCGGTCCTCACCCAACAGGTCGGCCAGAGTTCCGGCGGCGTTGCTGATGTGTGCGGCCGCGGCGGCCAGCGGATCGGCCCTGTTCTTCAATGCGGTGATCAGTACCTCGAGCTTGTCGACGGTCTGGTCGAACTCCTTCTGGTGCTTGACGGTGGTGGCCAGCAGGGTGTTCAGGTTGTTGATCACCTCGCCTATCGCTTGATCTCGCTCGGCCAGAGTGGCGGTGAATGATGCTGTCTGGTCGAGGATGTCGTTGATGGTGGCGCCCTGGCCCTGGAACACGGTCAGGATCGACCTGGCAATGCTGTTGACCTTGTCCGGGTCCAATGCTTTGAACAGTGGGCGGAAACCACCGATCAGCGCGTCGAGATCCAACGCCGGCTGGGTGTGCTCAATCGGGATCCTGCCGCCGGGGGCGAGCAGCCTGCCGCTGTACCCGCGTTGCAACTCGAGGTAGCGGTCGCCGATCAGGTTGAGATAGCGGATCGACGCAGTCGTCGCCTGGTCCAGCAACAGCGTGTGATCCACGTTGAAATCCACCAAAACCCGCTTGTCCCCGTCGATAAGCGTCACCTTGGCGACTTTGCCGACCTCCACCCCCGCAGCGCGGACGAACTGCCCGGCCCGTAGCCCGCTGACGTTGGTGAACAGCGCGGAGTATCCGGTGGTGCTGTTGAAGCGCATCTGGCCGAACACCACGATGATCGTCACGGTGAACACCAACAGGACAAACCACAAGATGCCGAGTTTGACTGCTGTGCCGGTGCCTCTCATGGATTCCTCGTCATGGGTTGATCGTGTTCTCCCCGAACTGGCGCCCCCAGACGTATTCGGTGAACATCGGCTGGCCGAGCTCGAGGTGGTTGTACGGCGCAAGGCTGGCGCCGGTGTCCATCACCAGATACGGCGCCGGCCACAACTCCCGGGTGATCGGCTGCCAGCACCCTGGCCGTCCACCCGGTCCCCCGCGAGCGTTCACCCGCGGCAGATTGTCCGGATAGACATACGGGTTTGGCGCTCCGATGATTGTTCCGGCGGCTGACAACGAATAGCCGTTGCCGCCAGCCGCATTCGCTACCTTGGGCGCCGCGTCGCGAAAGTTGCGGACCATGCAGAACAGTTCCGGGCTGTACTCGTCGAGCAGCGTTGCGGTAGGCAGCAAGTCGGCGGCGCCGCGCGACAGGTACGGGCCGCCCCGGGTGAAGATGTCCTCGCCGGTCTTGCCCGCGCCCACCGCCGCCAGCAACGCGGCATCCAGGTCGTGCTGCTGCCTGGTCAGCGTGCGCGCCGTGGTCAAAGCATTGCGCAGAAAGTTCCACAGGTCCGGCGACGAACGCGCATAGATCTCAGCCAGATCCGCCAGCCGGCGCACGTCGTAGCCGACCTGCGGCATCCGCGGGTTCAACTGGTCCAGAATGTGATTGCCGTTGACGATCGATTCCCCGAACTTGGCGCCCAGCCCATCCAGCGCCTGGGCGACCGCGGACAGCGTCGAGTTCAGCTCGATCGGGTCCACCTTCTCGGCGATCGACGTGACCGTCTCGAACAAGGTGTTGAACTCGGTTGTCACCGACCGCACGTCGATCACGTCGGTCGGCGAGATATGCTGCGGCTTAGGGTTATCCGGCGACATGAGCGACACATATTTGTTGCCGAACAACGTGGCCGCCTCGATGTTGGCCACCACGTTGACCGGAATCAGCCTGATGTACTCCGGGTTCACGTGCAGCATCAGCTTGGCTGCCGGCCTGCCGTCACGCTCGATCTCCGAGATGCCGGCCACCCGTCCGACCTGCACCCCGTTGTAGGTGACCTTCGCTCCCGGTTCCATCACCAGCCCGGCCCGCGACGCCACCATCGTCAGCTCGGTCTTGGGTGTGAAATCTCCGCGGAACTGCAAGTACACCAACGCGATAACCAACACACCGGCCAACAGCAGAGCCACGCCTTCGAGATAGATCCACACGCGACGGGTCTTCCGTGTCACCGGTGTCGTCACGGCGGTTACACCGTGAGATTGAAGTTCGGGTCGACGCCGTAAAGCGCCAACTGGGCCAGCAGGACCACAACCACCACCGAGACCAGCGAGAAACGCATTGAGCGTCCGACGGCCTGCCCGACGCCGACCGGACCGCCGCTGGCGGTGTACCCGTAGTAGCAATGGGTGATCATCACCACCACGGCTATCACGACGACCTCCACCACCGACCAACCCACATCCTCGGGACGCAGGAAGGTCCGGAAGTAGTGTTCATAGGTCCCGTTGGACTGGCCGTAGAACACCGTGGTGACTACCTGGCCCGACGTGAAAGCCATGTCGAGAGCCAATGCGTACAGCGGACCGATCACCACCAGCCCGCCCAGAATCCGGGTGGACACCAAGAACGAAATCGACTTGATGCCCATGACCTCCAGCGCGTCGATCTCCTCGCTGATCCGCATCGCGCCCAATTGTGCTGTGGCGCCGGCACCTACCGTCGCGGCCAGTGCCACACCGGCGATGATGGGCGCTGCCACGCGGGTGTTGGCAAGGGCCGCAAAGAAACCGGTGAAGGCCTCGACTCCGATGTTGCCCAGCGACGCGAAGCCCTGGATTGCGATCAGTGAGCCGCCGGACAGGGTGACAAAACCGATGATCGCAACGGTTCCCCCGACGACGGCCATTGCACCGGTGCCCATGCCGATCTCGGCGATGAGTCGCAGCGTCTCCCTGGGGTAGCGGCGCAGCGCCCACCCGATCTCCCAGAGGCTCATCCGGGTGAACCTCGCGAAAATCCCGATCTGCTCGAATCTTCGGGCCGTGCCGCCGCCGTAGCGGTTGAGGTTGGCGGCTGTGCGCGGGTAGCGCGCGCGCAGCACGGCTGCTGATCCGGACATGCTAACGCCCCGTTCCGAATCGGACGCCGATCGTGGTGAGCACCACGTTGACCGCGAACAGCGCGATGACGCACAGCACCAACGTCTCGTTGACGGCGATGCCGACACCCTTGGGCCCGCCCTTGGTCGTCAGGCCGCGGTAACAGCCGACCAGGCCGGCGATCATTCCGAAGGTGGCCGACTTGACCACCGAGATGATCACCTCGGGCAGACCGGTCACCAAGGTCAGTGTGCTGACGTAGGCACCGGATGAGACGTGTTGTATGAAGACGCCGAACAGGAAACCGCCGACCAGGCCGATAGTGATCACCGCTCCGTTGAGCAGGGTGGCGACGATGGTCGCGGCGACGACGCGCGGTACCACCAACCGGTGGATCGGGTCGATGCCGAGCACCTCCATCGCGTCGATCTCCTCGCGTATGGTGCGGGCACCCAAGTCGGCGCAGATGGCGGTGGATCCGGCGCCGGCAATCACCAACACCGTGGTCAGCGGGCCCAGTTGAGTGACCGCACCCAGCGCCGCGCCCGCGCCGGAGATGTCGGCGGCGCCGAACTCCGCCAACAGGATGTTCAGGGTGAAGATGATGAGCACCGTCAGCGGAATCGAGACCGCAAGCGTCGGCAGCAACGAGACACTTGTGATGAACCAGCCCTGCTCTATCGCCTCGCGCCACTGAAACGGCCTGCGGAACAACGCTTTTCCGGTCAGCACACAGGTCCGGTAGAAACCGCCGACCGCGTCGATCCCGGGCTGCATCTGCTCGCGCAGATACGTGGTGATCACCGTGTGGGCGGTCAAGGTCGGCTCCCTTGACTGTCCAATGCGGCCATCAATGTCGCGTTCGCGAGTTCGAGCACCTCGTGTGCGGCGTGCCTCGCACCGGCGGATTCGCCGGCACATACCGCAACGGCCAACTTCCGGTACGCGTCCGGGCGCTTGGCCTCCGCGCCCACCGCTGTGCCCAGCGCAATCAGCGCCGGCTCATACGCGGCGCGAAAGGCGTTGTACATCAACCGGAATACGATTGAGCCGGCGCCATCGACCACATGATCCCAGAAGGTGAGCGTGTCGCAATGCCACTGAAGGGGGTTCTCTTCGGACTCCAGGACGCGGAGCGAATCCGCGAGCAATTCGGCTATTTCGGGTCCGTGTTGTTCGGCTGCCAGCTCCGCGACCTTCGGGCCGATACGCAGCCTGGCCTCGAGAATGCTGCGGAACACGGTGGGGTCGAGTTCGCCGTCACGAAATAGCAACCGGGGCAGCAGGTCCAGGCCGGCATGCCGCCGGAAATCGCGCACAGTGGTGACACCGCCATGGCGCACCTCCACCAGACTGGCCGCCGCCAGCCGCTTGAGGCCCTCCCGGACAGCGGGTCTTGAAGCCCCGAAAACCGCTGCCAATCGTCGCTCACTGGGTAAGGCTTCACCAGGTCGCATCTCTCCGCTGAGTACATCGGCGGCAATCTGCTCGAAAACCTGTTCGGGCACCGATCGGCGCACCGGCTGCACCACCATGCGGCCAGTGTGGCTGGTGTGACGAGAGTAAAGTGGTCAGACCACCGGCGTGTCGCAAATCTTTCGCGCGGTCCGTGCACCGCTTGCCCGGCCGGCGCCGGCGCCGTAGGGCGTCTCGGCGCGGCTAACCTTCCGTCCGCTGGGCCGTCACGAACAGATTCCCCGGAATCTGGTCTGCCACCTCGTCGGGAGCGCTGCGGTCATAACCGGCCATGAGTTCGTCGGTCGTCGTCACCGTTACCTCCCAGCCGTGGCGCTCAAACCACTGGCCGACGTCTTCGCGCTCCTCGAAGTACCACAACTCGTCGGTTCTGGGGACCTCGCGCTGAGGGTCGACCACCGACATGAAGGCACGAACCCGATCCATCCGCGCACGACGCTTCGCGCGGGCGTCAGGGTCCAGGAACTTCGGGCCCAGCGCCTCGACAGCCACCCGGCTGCCGGGGGCGGTCAGCTCCTGAACACGCTCGAACAGCAGGTCCTGGGCAGCGGCCGGCAAGTAGGGCATCAGGCCCTCTGCCGACCAGGCGCTGGGGGCGCTGGAGTCAAACCCGGCCTGCCGCAACGCTTCCGGCCAGTCCTGGCGCAGGTCCACCGGAACGGCGACACGATGACAGGCCGGCTCCGCCCCGTGCTCGGCCAATGTCGACGATTTGAACTCCAGCACCCTGGGCTGGTCCAGCTCGTACACCGTCGTCCCGTCTGGCCAGGGCAGCCGCCAGGACCGCGCATCAAGACCGGCAGCCAAGATCACCACCTGGCGGATGCCCGCTTCGGTGGCGTCAAGAAAGAACTGGTCGAAAAAGGCTGTCCGCGAAGCCATATAGCTGACCATCGACTCCATCTGCAACGGCAACTCGGGTTCGGCTTCGACGAGTTCGGGTGGCAGCTGCGGGGCGGAATGCCAATTCCACACCCCGTCGCCGGCGGCGTCGAGGAAAACCTGTGCGAACGGATCGCTGATCAGCGGTGTCTCACTTCGCGTTTCGGCTGCGCGCGCGGCCGCCACACCCAGCGCCGTCGCACCCACACTTTCGGTGATCTCCCAGCTGTCGTTATCCGTTCTGGCCACGCTCATTTCCTTTCTCCCGTCACGAACAGAGTCTGCGGTGCGGCGTCTTCGACGTCCTCCGGCGGCCTGCGGTCATACCTGGCCATCAGCTGTTCGGCCGGCGTGACCGTCACGTCCCAGCCGTGCCGCCCGAGCCAATCGGAGACGTCTTCCCGTTCTTCGAAATACCACAGATCCTCGACCTCAGGCATGTCGACCTCAGGTCGCAGTTTGGCCATCAGGTCGCGGACACGCCGCATCGACTCGCGCCGCTTTGCATAGCGCTCCTGGTCGAGAAAGTCCGGGCCGGGCGCCTCTACGGCGATCCGGCTGCCGGGTGCGCCCAGTGCTTGGACGCGCTCGAAAAGCAGCTCCTGGGCGACCGCCGGCAAGAACGGCAACAGCCCCTCGGCTGACCAAACACTGGGTGCGGAAGGGTCAAAACCGGCCTGCTGCAAGGCCGCCGGCCAGTCGTGGCGCAGGTCGACCGGAACGCTGACCAGATTGCACGTCGACTCCGCGCCGTGTTCGGCAAGCGCCGACGCCTTGAACTCCAGCACCCGCGGCTGGTCGAGCTCGTACACCGTGACCCCGTCCGGCCAGGGCAGCCGCCACGCACGCGAGTCCAAACCTGCGGCCAGGATCACCACCTGAGAGATCCCCGCGCGGGTCGCGTCGAGAAAGACCTGGTCGAAGAACGCGGTCCGGGCGGCCATGTAGTCGACCATGCCCTGCATCCGCGGTTTGAGATCAGGTTCGAGCTCGACGACTTCGTCGGGCAGGTTGGGCGACGCGAACCAGTTCCACAGTCCCTCGCCGGCGGCGTCGATAAACACCCGCGCAAACGGGTCGCTGATCAGCGGCGTCGCACTCTCGGTCTCCGCCGCGCGGGCCGCCGCGACGCCCAATGCCGTCGCACCCACGCTCTCGGTGATTTCCCAGGTGTCGTTCTCTGTTCTCGGCACGCTCACGCCCTCCAAAGTTCGCTAGCACAACTATGTACCGACCGTAGGCGGCCTGCATGTGAACCCGCTGTGAATACCTGGCGGGCGGCTGAAATGGTTGACTACCGCAATGACGTCGTGGAACCAGGCCCCGTGGGACCGGGGGTTTGTCGGCGGATACTACGCACCGCCGGTCGCCCCGCCTCGCCGATGGCCGTCGTTTGGTCGCGTCCTCATATCGCTTTTCGTGGTGGCGAGTGCGGTCTGTTGGCTTGCCAGTTTCCTGCTCGCCTTCGGCCTCGCCGTATCGCACACCGACGCGCGCACGTCGCCAATCGGAGCCACGCTGGCGTCGTTCGGCGTTTTCCTCTTCCACGGCCCGTACCTGGTCTTGGCCGGCTGGCCGATCACCGTTCCGGTGATCCTGGTGCTCGGCCTCCTGCTCGCTTACCTCCGCCGTCGTCCCAGTCTTGCCTCAGGGAGTTTGGCGCCAGCGCGTCGTGTCGGGTTCGCCCTTGTGATCGGCTACGGGATGCTGCTTACGGCGGCCTGGACGGTCTTGTTGCTAGGGGCGCTATAGCAACATAGCGACGACGATTAGGTATGCGGTTAAGTTGTCGGCGAGCCGCTGATAGCGCGGCTGATCCGGAAGGTCCCGAAGGGATCGTGCAGCATGCGCGTTGACGGGCGAGACATCACCGTTACCGGCAGCTTGCTGCAACCGCTGACCCGACGGACCAACGACATCATCCGACTGGCGCTTGCGACGGTATTCCTCGCGATAGTCATCGTCAGTTATCTGATCACCCGCCCGCGGTGGATGAACCTCGAGAAATCCATCTCCTCGATCGTCGGAGTCCTGTCCCCGACCCAATCCAATCTGGTGTACCTGGCCTACGGCATCGCGATTCTGGCGTTGCCGTTCATGATCCTGATCGGGTTGATCGTCTCCCGGCAGTGGAAGCTGCTCGGCGCGTACGCGGCCGCCGGGGTCTTCGCCATCCTGCCGCTGTCGATCACCGGCAACGGGATCGCGGCACCCAAATGGCATTTCGACCTTTCCGACCGGCTGCAGACCGTGCTGGCGCAGTTCCTCGACGACCCGCGCTGGATCGCGATGCTGGCCGCGGTGCTCACCGTCTCGGGTCCATGGCTGCCGGCGCGCTGGCGGCGCTGGTGGTGGGCGCTGCTGCTGGCCTTCGTGCCGATCCACCTCATTGTCAGCGCCGTCGTTCCGGCCCGCTCGCTGCTCGGTTTGGGCGTGGGCTGGTTCGTCGGCGCGTTGGTGGTGTTGATCGTCGGCACGCCGGCCCTCGAGGTGCCGCTGGACGGTGCGGTGCGCGCATTAGCCAAACGCGGCTTCGTGGTGATCGGCCTGAGAGTGGTCCGGCCGGCCGGACCGGGACCACTTGTATTGGCGGCGACAGCCGAGGATTCCGCTGCGCCCGCGGCGGTCGAGCTGTACGGCCCACATCAGCGCAGCGGGGGCGCACTGCGCCCCGGGGGGGGGGAGTTGCGGCTGCG
>NZ_LZSG01000036.1 GCF_001665395.1 Mycobacterium sp. 1164966.3 | reverse complement strand
CTCCAACAACTGCCGCCGCTGGTCTGTGTCCCGCAGCTGCTTCTGCACGATGTCATGCACACTCTGCGGGGACCGCACCCCCACCACCCACCTCGGCCTGGCTTCAGGCATCACCCCACCTCACCACCCACGGGGGGACCACCTCCATCGCGAACACGCCTCCGACAAACGCTCCCACCCCGGAGGTTGTCGCCCTCCCCGCAACTGGACAAAAACCACCGGTCTGGCTTAATCGTTGCTGCAGCGTGGTTTTCGGGTGTTGACGTGCGTGGATGGGTGAATTCCCGTGTGTGTCGGTGTGTTCGGGAAAACTGGACACCATGAACGCCGGTGAGCGAGCTAAGCGGGACCTGAAGGTGTTGCAGCTGTGGGTGTCAGCTGAGGCAGGCGGGCCGAGGGTGGAGGTTGTGTTGAGGCCGAGGTGGGTGGTGGAGGCTGCGCTGAGGTGGGGTCGGCGGAGGTGGCTGGTCGGCGGAGGTGGGCTGGTTGGAGGTGGTCGGTGGAGGTGAGGCCGGCGGAGGTGGTCGCTGTCCCTGAGGTTGGTGGTGGAGGTCAGCTGAAGGCCCACGGTGCAGGTTGGTGGCAGGGCGGGCACCAAGGTGGCAGCGGAGAGGGTGGCCTGAAGGTTGCAGGTGGCCTGAGGCATGCAACTGAGGTGAGGCACACAGCTGAGGTGAGGCATGTGGTGGAGGTCATTTAGCGCAGTCCTGTTGAGCAAGCGGGGTTCCGTGGGACGGGAAGCACTCACCCGCTTGTGGCTAAACGAGTGAGGCCCTGGGCTTCCCGTCCCACGGAAGTCTTAGGCGGTCAACAGCCGAAAGGCGGCATCGTTGACGCTGTCGCTCCCAAACCTGGCGTACATGTACATGCCTCGCTGCCCTGTCGGACGCCGGTTGCTGCCAAATAGGTGTGGGATCAGTTCCACCGCGCTGCCGATCCGTTGGCTGATGACGAAGTTGGAGAAGTCGCCGTACAGCAGCACGGAGTCGTTGCCGGCCCCACCACCCAGCGACCCACTCATGTTGCTCAACTCATGGACCGGCTTGCCCGCAAGAGTGGGCTGATCGTTCCGTAGCTCAGGGAACACCAGCGACCCGTTCGCCGTCTCAAGTTGGCGAAGTTTGTTCAGGATCGCGAGATTTGCGCACCAGCGGGCGTTGGGCTGCCAGCGCGGCCCCAACGACGACTGCACGTTGTACACATCAGCGGCGGTCACCGTGTCAGCGGTGGCGGCGGCGACCACGCTGGACGTGCCGGTCAGGGCGGTGATGATGCCCGTGGGCATTCCGGTGCCGGACCCGGTGGTCAACGCGTCGTTGAGAAGCTGCAACATCCCGTCGCTTAGCAGCTTTCCGATCTCCGACACAAGTGTCGGCGCGTCCCCGGCCAACTCAATGGAAAACGGAATGAACGCTGCCCCCTTGTAGTTCGGGATGGCGGGTTCGGCCAAAGCTGGTGAGTCGTCGGAGACTTCGCTTGCCTCCGCATCCCAGGAAGCCTGGACGCCGGCACTGGACACTCCGTGCCAAATGTCGCTGACCGTCTGGATTACACGACTGATCTGCAACAGCGGATTCGAACTTCCCGCGTTCGTGATGATCACGCTGGGGTCCAACTCAAATGGCACTAGGAAGCCCCCGGCTGAATCCGTTAAGGACATGGCTCTCTGTTCTTGCTTAAGCCGGGACACCCGGTCATACGCGGCGCGTTCGGCCGGTGTCCACTCAAGGCTGGCCCGCGTTTCGCCGTAAAACACCAATTTCGCCCACGCCGACCTGTACTCAGGGCTGCCGGTGTCGGTCACCCATCGCGCCGCCCAGCTGCGCTCATGGTCGGGGCCGGTGTCCACAAGGCGCTCAACGACTTCGGCGCTGCGGGCGGCCAGGCCGCCCTTGACGGCACGCTCCAGCGCGCGAAGGGCACTATCCCGCTGGCCGCTGTGAAGGCGCTCGGCGACGGCGTCCTGGCCCGCGTAGGGGTCAACGCCACGGTCGATCTTCAGCGTTGCCGACCCCTCACCGGCAGCGCTCGCGATTACAGCGCAACGGTCCATGCGCTCCACGTGGCGCTGCAGTTCGGCGAATTCCGCGTCAGCTTCGGTGAATTCCTGCTCATCGGACTTGGACAGCCTGTGCTTGCCGGAAAGCTCGGTGATCCGCTCGTGCAATTCCACCATGCGCGCCGCAGCCGCATCCCTGGTGAGAGTTTCAATCGTCATTTCGTGTTCCTAGAGGTAAAGGGCTGCATGGGGTTTCGGGGGGACCGACGCGGCTCCCGCCACCACGCCAAGTAAGGGTGACGGGGCCACGCGGCAATTGCGTTCTGCTATCCACGCGAAATGGGTTTGGCCGCTAACCGGGCAGTGACCTGCGCGGGCGAACCGAATGCGAACCGGGCGTTGGCTTGCCAGCAGTCCGACCCCCCTGGGCCTTTCCGGTGGCGGCGCGATCCGTTGGGATCGGGCTGCACTTAGGCCGGTCGCAACACCACGATAACCCGCGAACCCGACAACCAGCCACCAACACGTCCATCGTCATTTCGGCGGTTTCCGTGAAAGCCGCGAATCCACCCAGTCATCCCGGTCACCGAAGAAACACAGTCCCAAATAGTCCTCGTCAGCAAGGCGTTCCAGCCCGCGCTGTTGGTCATCCATCAGATCGTCCAGCACTTCCATCTCGGCCAGCCGCCAGCGCTGGGCGTCGGTGCAGTGGTAGTACTCGTCATAGTTTTCTGGGTGATCGGTCATTGCGGTCCTTTCGGGTTGTGGTCACCAGCTTGCGTATACGCGCAACGCGCGGTGGGTGTGATCGAAGCGTTTGTGACAGGGCCGGCACATCGGCTGGTACCGGGCGGGGTCCAGGCTGTAGCGGCGGGGCGCGCCGTTGACTGTGCTGACCAGTTCGTCGGGATCGGCGTTGTCGTAGGCCCAATCCGCTGCTGGGCGTCCGCAATCACCCACGCACGGGTACGCCGACGCGCGGCCCCTGGCGGCCAGCACCCGCATGTGAGCGCCGCGATAGCCAATCACCCCAGGTTTGGTGCTCATGCGAGCTGCTGTCCGTGCCAGCACTGGGTGTCGTCGGGCAGGTAGCCGTCGTCGTCACATTCGTCGCAATCCGGAACGCCTGCCAAGCGATCCAAGAATCGGTTGCGTTCTTCACGGACACTGTCATCCAGTTGCCGTGAAGGTGGGTGTCCTGCCCGGTCGATGTTGGTTGATTTGAGAACCCTGTGGACCATTCCGCCGATCTGGGGTCTGGGTTTCTTCTCTTCCTCGCCCGCGCCGTTAGGCGCGTGTTCTTGTTCTTGGTTTTGAGTTTGATTTTTTGGGGGCGCCGCGTCAGCGCCGCTACGGGAGTCCGGGGAATCAATTGGTGCCTCGCGCGCCCACGCGCCCACGCGCGCGACCCCGTCAAGATAACCGTCAAGACAACCGTCAAGCCCGCCACCCTGGGTGGCGGCAGCTTGGCCCGATATGGCAGCAGCTTCAACGGATTTGGCGGCAGCTAGCTCCCGCCACCCTTGGACGGCGGGAGCTTCCGATTCAGCATCCGCCACCCTGGGTGGCGGCAGCTCCATTAGTTGATACGTGGACGCCATTGCCTTTTGATTGGGCGCTTTGTACCCGCGCTTCAACACGTCGATCAGCTTCAGGTCGCGTAGCTCCCGCACAGCGCGTTCTGCGCTCCGTGAGGAGCTACTGCCATAGATCGCGGCCTGTATCCACTCCCGCCGGACTGGCGCTTGCCGGGTTACGTGGTGGCACTTCTCGGCGATAGCAATCAGCGCATGGAACCCATTTGGTGACAAGCCCAATTCCCGTAATTGCTGTGCCGCCGCGATCACTTCACCGACCAGCTGCCCGCTCATCACGTACCGCCTGTCGCGCCGCCTCCACGTCGCCGGGTGCCGCTAGGATCAGAAGCGCCGGCCGTGTGGTGACGGCTGGTGGTGAAGGTGGTTTTGGCAACTACCGCTTCCGCGAAGGCCGGGTTCCAAACCCGGCCTTCGCTTTTGGGTGGACCGTTTGGCCGGTTGCGACTCCTCACTTTCGACCGGCCCGGAGGATGGCGGCGATGTGGTCGATTTGGGCGTCGGTCAATGAAGGACTTGCGTCAACGACTTTCTTGGCTTGTTCGGCCAGTCGTTCGGCTCGGATATCTCGGCGAAGTTCTTCCAGCTTTGGGTGGCCGGGGGGTAGGTCCTTGGATTGCCTGGCCAGCTGGCCGCGCTTCTGCTTCCAGGTTGTTGATTGGACGGACAACTTCTCACCTCGGAAATGAGGGCTGAGCCGCCTTGTGGGGCGGCTCTGAGAAGCTGGCGCGGGAATGCGCTGCTACGGGATACGGTGCCCGCTCGCTGGATTACACACTAACACTCTTAGCTGGCGTACTGGCGTAGCTGCGCGATGGTGAGTCGCTTCTCGTTGCGTTCTGCAAGCCGGTCCAGGATCGGACCCACCTTTTCCCATCGCAGGGTCAGGCCGGGAAGCACAAGGTAATACCGGCCATCCGGGCTGCTTTGCATCGGTGATGGTGTCTGGTGCCCTGGCCTGTACTTGTTGTCGGACTGAAGCATTCGGCGTCGCTGCTTGTCGCGCTGCGGCTTGTTCTCGGGTATCCAGCACTCTTCACCAGTGGCCCACGGTGCCAGCGCGCCTTGCGTGTGCTTGTACCAGCCGAACACGCACACCGTTCGACCGCGCTCATCTAGAAGCTTGATCTTGGGCCGACCGGGTTGGGGTAGCCAGTAGTCCGCAGTTGTCACTTAATCCCCTTGCTTCCAACGAATTTCGACCGTCTCGGGCCGAAATGTTCGTGTCCCACGACCGGGCAGATGTAATACCGGGGTCATTAGTGCCGCGATGATGTTGCGCCGCTGGGCCACGGTCAGACCGGCCCAGGTCTCCTCCACGTGTCCGCTGGCAACGATGGACAGCGGCGATGACGACCCAGCTGCGGCCAGCTTGGCCTCAATGTCCCCTAGGCGCTGACTGATTCGCTCGTTCATGGCGCGCCACCGCACTCGGTCAATGAGTCCAGTTGCGCGGTCCTGGTCGATGCCATCGCGCTCCCGACGCAGCTTGTCGGCCTCAGCCATCAGCTCGTCGGCGTCAGGCAACTCAGCGGCCCAAAGCCGCGCGGCAGCTGGCTGTTTCAGCTTTTCGACCACAACCATCTGCACGTACTCGTCCACCGGTTCGGACATGCGCGACACGTGGCGACCGCTGATGCACCGGTACATCGGACGGCCGTGCGCGGCCCCTCCACGGTGCACCGTTTGCCCGCAAGCCCCGCAAACCCCAACCCCCGTCAGCAGCCCCTTGGAGCCAGCAGGCCCAGTGTGCCTTCGCGGGTCGGTCAAAATACGCACTGCTGCCCGCCAGGTCGTCTCGTCAATGATGGCGTCCCACTGCGCTTTACCCACAATGCCCAGCTCCGGATTTTGACGGATCTTCGCCAGCTCCTCTGGCGTGCGGTATCGACGCAATCCGGCGTGCCGGGGATTGGTCAACACATCCTTGACCGTTCCCCGATACCAGCACTTGTCGCTTTGCGCCGGTTTCACGCCGGATGCGTTCCACCGCCGCGCGATCTCGCTCAACGACTCACCGCCCAACACATCGACATAGGCCGCCTTGATCATGGCGGCCTCCGTCTCGCGGATGGTGACACCGTCCTTCTCGTATCCGAACGGCCGGCGTCCGCCCACCCAGCGACCCGCCTTGGCCGCCTGAATCGCGGCAGATTGTTGCCGCGCTCCTTTTCGCTCCACTTCCCCCTGAGCCACCGACGAAAGGATGCGAGCGACCAACCTGCCGCCATCCGTGGACGTGTCCACGCCATCCGATGCGGTGACAATCGCAACCCCAGCCGCCTGGCACCGCTCAAGCGTGCTCTCAAGCTCGGAGAGCCGCCGCAACAGCCGGTCCATGTGGCGGGCAACGATGACGTCGAACTCCCCCGCATCAACTCCGGCCATCATCGCCGAAAACTGCGGGCGCGGTTTACGAGACAGCGCCGACACGTCGTTGTCCACGAACTCGCCCGCCAGGGTCCACCCGCGAGCCTCTATCAGTCGTCGAACGTCTTCGCGCTGGCGGTCGATGCCCAGGCCGGCGCCTGAGCGGTCAAGGGACTGGCGGAGGTAAACGGCGGCGCGCATGGCTCGACCATAACATCAGTTCCGCTATTTATGTTGCCACGCGACGCGCAAGGTACGGTCGACACCCCGGATGCTGAGCAGGCCACTGTCCAGCGACCTGCGTAACGGGTCCATTGCAGCGGTGCCAAGGCGGAATCTTTGCCGCAACAGAGACCCGCTTACTTCCGCATTCGTCCGAAATCCGTGTGGTCGCCAGCGCTCGGCGGCAGCACCCCTGGCCAGGGTCACCCGATGGCGAACCCGAGCCGTCGGCTCACCGCCCGACGCCGAAAATGCCCCTGCGCGTACCGGATTCATCTGCACCCGCAGGTCCACGCGATCCAGCAGGGGCCCGGACAACTTACCCAGGTACCGCCGTTTGACCGCCCCGGCACAGATGCAGTCCCGCGGGTCTGCCGGTGCGCATGGGCAGGGGTTGGCGGCCAGTATCAGCTGGAAGCGAGCCGGGTAACAGGCCACGCCGTCGCGGCGGGCCAGCCGAATTTCGCCGTCTTCCAGCGGAGTTCGCAATGCTTCCAGCGCTCTGACGCTGATTTCGGCGCATTCGTCGAGGAACAAGACGCCGCGATGGGCGCGGCTCACCGCACCCGGCCGGGCCATTCCCGAACCCCCGCCGACCAGTGCGGCGACGCTGGAACTGTGATGGGGCGCCACCAACGGCGGTCTGGTGATCAGCGGGGTATCACCCGACAGCAGGCCGGCCACCGAGTGAATCGCGGTGACCTCCAGCGACTCGCTGTCCGACAGCGGGGGCAGTATTCCCGGAAGACGTTGCGCCAGCATCGTTTTGCCCACACCGGGTGGCCCGGTCAACATGAGGTGATGTGCCCCGGCCGCAGCCACCTCGACGGCGAACCGCGCTTGAGACTGGCCCACCACGTCGGCCAGGTCCACTGAGGAATCCAACGGTGTTGCCGCCGAGTCGATCCTGTCCTCGAGGTGGGCCGAACCGTTGAGCCAGCTCTGCAATTGTCTCAGCGTGCGAACACCCCAGACGTCGATGCCGTCCACCAGGCTGGCCTCGGCCAGGTTGGCCGCGGGAACCACGACGGAGGGCCGGCCGTCCTGCTTGGCGGCCAGCACGGCGGGCAGCACGCCGCGTACCGGCCGGACCCGCCCGTCCAGCGACAACTCCCCCAACAGCACGCTCTTCTCCAACCGGTGCCAAGGCGTCTTGCGCTGCGCTGACAGCACCGCGGCGGCCAGGGCGATGTCGTAGACGGAACCCATTTTCGGCAGCGTCGCCGGTGACAATGCGAGCGTGAGGCGGGCTTGGGGCCAGTCGTTGCCGCAGTTGGTGACCGCCGCGCGGACGCGGTCGCGGGACTCCTGCAGGGCGGCGTCGGGCAAACCCACCAGATGCACGCCCGGCAGCCCCGAGGTGATGTCGGCTTCGATTTCCACGATCTCTCCGTCCAGTCCACGCACCGCAACCGAGAACGCGCGCCCCAGCGACATCAGCCGGCTCCCTGCAGGTGAGTGATCTCCGGGACGCGCCGGCGCCCGACCCGCACTCCGATCACATCGATGCGCACTGCCGCCCAGCCGCCGTCTTGGCCGGCCAGCCACAGCGCTGCCAACCGGCGCAATCTGCGTACCTTCCGTGGTGTGACGGCCTGGGCCAGCCCGCCGTAGCCGTCTCCGGTACGCGTCTTGACTTCGACGAACACCACGGTGTTCGTCATCGGATCGGACGCGATCAGATCCAGCTCGCCGTAGCGGCAACGCCAATTGCGGTCCAGGATTCGCAGGCCCATCTTCGTGAGGTGATCCGCCGCGAGCGCCTCACCCATCGCCCCGAGCTGGATTCGGGTCAGTGTCTTAGGGGTCGTCATGCGGGCCACGCTGCACGGCCGCGCCGACAACGCGTGTCGTCTGTGCCCTTCCAGTCCGGCGCCGCGGTGAGTTATCCCCAGTCGGGCGCCCATCCACAAGACACCGTCGTTGATTCTGCGGCTACGGCGCAAAAGTGCGAGAGAGCCCCGCCCTCAGCGCAAAGTCAACGCTCCCGCCGGGCTACTTCTTGCTGGGGATGATGATGACGACGATGAGCGTCAAGATGCTGAAGAACAGCCCGAGGATGCCCCAGCCCAGGGCGCTGCGTCCCTTCATCCCGGCGATCACCGCACAGATGATGGCGGCGATGATGCTGCCGATCGCGACGAAGATGCCTTTGATCCCGCGCAGGATCAGACCTGCTGCTTGGGGATTGTCTTGGGCGGCTAGAAGCAGTCCGTGCAGCATGGCCGTCTCCTCAGCTGGGTAAAGCCGTGTAAAGCGATACGATCGGCTACCCACGCACCGGCAATCCCAACCACCGTCTCAGCCGATCCGGTCCGCCCGGGTGTAGACGTTCATGGAGTCCTCCCGCAGGAATGCCACCAGGGTGATGCCGCACTCCTCGGCCAGCGAAACCGCCAGCGATGACGGCGCGGACACGGCGGCCAGCACCGGAATCCCGGCCAGCAGAGCCTTCTGCGTCAACTCGAACGACGCCCGCCCACTGACCAGCAGCACCGAGGCGCTCAGCGGTATCCGGTCATGTTCCAGCGCCCAGCCGATGACCTTGTCGACCGCGTTGTGCCTGCCGATGTCCTCGCGTACGGCGTGCATGATGCCGTCGACGCCGAACAGCGCCGCGGCGTGCAGCCCGCCGGTGCTGGCGAAGACCTTTTGGGCGCCCCGAAGCTGGTCGGGCATCGCCCGCAGCGTGGCGGCGGCGACGACGGCCGGATCGTCACCGGGTGAGAAAGGGCTGATCAGTCGCACGGCATCCAGCGCTGCCTTGCCGCAGACGCCGCACGACGACGTCGTGTAGAAGTTGCGGGTGATGTCGAGATCGGGCGGTTTGACGCCGGGCGCCAATGTCACGTCCAGCACGTTGTACGCGTTGACACCGTCCTCGCCGCGCCCGCCACAGTAGCGGATGCTCAGTATGTCGCCGCGGTCCGTGATGATCCCCTCGGTCAGCAGAAAGCCCTGCGCGAGTTCGATATCCGAGCCCGGCGTGCGCATGGTCACGGTGAGCGGGGCGTTGTTGACGCGGATCTCCAGCGGTTCCTCGACCACCAGGGTTTCGGGTCGGGTGACGGTTTCGCCGGCCGTCAGGTGCTTGACCCGCCGTCGTGAGATTACGTGCCGCATCGCGTCGTTTCGGCCGGGGCGGCGCGCAGGTCACGCGGGACCGAACGCTGGATCCTCACGCGCTCAACGTACCTCGCTGCCTCGGACCATCTCAGACTGAGGAAGCCAGCGCCGCCAGAGTCTGTGCCGACGAGTGCGACGGACGCCAGCCCAACTCCCGCTTGGCTTTGGTGGTATCCATCGCGACCGAGGTCCTCGCGGCGTGCAGCCATTCCAGCGCGGACGGCACGAACGGCAAGCGGGATAGCGCAGCCGAGGCCGCCGATGCGGCCGCGGCGGGAACCCGAATCGGACGGCCGCCCAGCGCCTTGGCCACGTCAGCGACGGTCACCAAGCCGTCGCCGGCGATGTTGTACGCCCCGGGCGGCGCGGGTGTAGTGGCCGCCAGCGCGATCGCGGTCGCAACGTCGTCGTGGTGGACCAGTTGCAACGGGATTCCAGGGTCCGGCACCACGGGCTTGAGCGCCGGCACCACCTTCGTGGCTGTTCGCACCGCAGCGGGCAGCTGATTCCACGGCATCGCTTCGGCTAGCGCGTGCGCCCCGGGCCCGGCGACGATACACGGCCGCAGCACGAAGACCTCCAGCGCAGACCCCTGGGTCACCTCGGCCAGAACACGCTCGCAGGCGGCCTTCTGCGCGGAGTAGTAGTGCTCCTCGGAGCCGCGCGCGGGAACGTCCTCTGTCAGCGGGACGGGGTTGTCGGAGTGGTACCCGTAGGCGGCGACCGACGAGGTGTAGACGAGCCGCCGTGGCCGCTGTGCGGCCGCGTTGGCCGCCACGGTGGCCTCGAACACGTTGCGGGTGCCCTGCAGGTTGACGCGTTCGCTTTCCTCCCGCGACCCCATGATGATGAACGCCAGGTGGACCACCACGTCGGCCTGCGCAACCAGTGCGTCCACGGCGTCGCGGTCGAGGATGTCGCCCTGCTGATAGCTGGTTTTGGTCCAGTCGCGCTGCGCCGGGTCGAACGGCCGACGCGCCATCCCGATGATCTTCTCGACGGCCGGTTCACGCTCGAGCGCCGTCACTGCAGAGATGCCGATTTCTCCGGTCGGCCCGGTGACCGCGACAGTCAAGCTCATCTGAGAGGGCCTTCCCACCCATACCGTCACCCAAACGAATGACTTCAAGTGTGTGTGCCGATAGGCCGGCGTGGCTATCCATGCTGGGACACGCCTACCGCGGAGGAATGACTATGAGGCCCATCGCACCTGCCGATTCCATGTTCTTGCTCGGCGAATCCCGCGAACACCCGATGCACGTCGGCAGCCTGCAGCTGTTCCAGCCGCCCGATGGTGCGGGCCTGGAGTTCGTGACCGACGCCTACCAGGCAATGCTCGGGTGCACCGACGTGCAGCCCACATTCCGTAAGCATCCCGCGTTCTTCGGTCCGGTCACCAACGTCGCGTGGACTTTCGACAGGGATGTCGAACTCGATTACCACTTCCGCCGGTCGGCGCTGCCCCGCCCCGGGCGGGTGCGTGAGCTGCTCGAGCTGGCCTCGCTGCTGCACGGCAGCCCACTCGACCGGCACCGGCCGCTGTGGGAAGGGCACTTGGTGGAAGGACTCAACGACGGCCGCTACGCGGTCTACACCAAGTTCCACCATTCGCTGATGGACGGCGTGTCGGCGCTGAAGTTGTTGCAGCGGGCATTCACCCCCGATCCGAAGGACGACGAGGTCCGGGTGCCATGGGCGCTCAAGCCGCGGCAGCGTCCCGACAAGGGTCGGCAATCGTCGCCGCTGGACATACTGACCAGGACGTTGGGGTCGTCGGCAGCTCTCGCCCCGTCGACGGTGTCGCTTGCGCGTGCCGCCCTGCTCGAGCAACAGCTCACCTTCCCCTTCCGGGCACCCAAGTCGATGTTCAACGTTCGCATCGGCGGTGCCCGGCGCATCGCCGCGCAATCGTGGGCGATCGACCGGATCAAGGCCGTGAAGGCCGCCGCCGACGTCACCTTCAACGACGTCGTGCTGGCGATGTCGGCGGGCGCGCTGCGCGCTTACCTGATCGAGCAGCATGCGCTTCCCGAGACGCCGCTGATCGCCATGGTCCCAGTGAGCTTGCGGAAGGAATCCGATGAAGGCGGCGGCAACATGGTGGGCACTGTCTTGTGCAACCTGCACACCGATGTCAAGGATCCCGCCAAACGCCTTGCCGGAATCAATGATTCGATGTGCGACAGCAAGCAGGTGTTCACAGGGTTGCCCCGAGCGCAGCAGCTGGCGCTGTCCGCCTTCATGACCGGCGGACTGTTCCTCGGGTTGATCCCGGGATTCATCCGCACCGCTCCCCCGCCGTTCAACATCGTGATCTCCAACGTGCCGGGAGCCCAGGAGCCGTTGTATTGGCGCGGCGCGCGCATGGTCGGCAACTACCCGCTGTCCATTGCGCTGGACGGCCAGGCAGTGAACATCACTGTCACAACGAACGCGCAGACTCTCGACTTCGGGCTCGTCGGGTGCCGGCGCAGCGTTCCGCACCTGCAGCGCCTGCTCGGGCACTTGGAGACCTCGCTGAAAGACCTGGAAATGGCCGTTGGCATATAACCGCCCGCCTGCTACCGATAGTCTCGGCCAATAGAACGGCCTGGACGGTGGCAGCAGAGGAAGAACATGGCGGCAGAAGCGAACGACGTGGAGTCACGGCCCGGCGGTACGACAGCGGATCCCGCGACCGTCTTCGCTGCGCTCGCCGAGATCATCTACCAGGGCTCAGATCCCTCTGAGGTATACGCCGCGATCTGTGTCGCGGCGACGCTGATCGTTTCCGGTTGCGACCACGCCAGCATGCTGGTACGCCGCGACGGCCGATATGTCACCGTCGGCGCCAGTGACCGCATCGCCCAGCACGTCGACGACTTGGAACGAGCAGCCGGCGACGGACCCTGCGTCGATGCCATCGAGGACGAGACCCCGCAGATCGAACCCGACCTGACCACGCCGTGCCTGTGGCCGAAACTGGCCGCCCGTCTGATCGACGAGACCCCGGTGCGCGGCGCGATGGGGTTCAGATTGCTGGTCGGCCGGCAGCACACCGGCGCCCTCAACCTGTTCAGCGACACGCCCAACGCTTTCGACAAGGAGTCCGCCGGACAAGCCACCGTGCTGGCATCGTTCGCGAGCGTGGCCATCAACGCGATCGGTCAGGGCGAAGACGCCGCCACGCTGCGCAGAGGGCTGCTCAGCAACCGGGAGATCGGCAAGGCCGTCGGCATGTTGATGCTGCTAAACAACACGTCCGAGGAGGATGCGTTCAACGTGCTGCGGCGTTACTCCCAGGACCTGAACATCAAGCTCGCCGACGTGGCCCGCACGGTCATCGAGCACCGCGGAAAGCCGACGTTCGAGGACGACAAGTCCCTCCCCAACACCTAGGACCGCTATTCGGGCAGCCGCAGCTCGGGCTTCTCGACCTCTTCGATGTTGACGTCTTTGAAGGTGACCACCCGCACCTGCTTGACGAACCGCGCCGGCCGGTACATGTCCCACACCCAGGCGTCGGCAAGACGCAGCTCGAAGTACACCTCCCCGTCGGCGTTGCGTGGCATCAACTCGACGCTGTTGGCCAGATAGAACCGCCGCTCGGTCTCCACGACGTAGCTGAACTGACCGACGATGTCCTTGTATTCGCGGTACAGCGAGAGCTCCATCTCGGTTTCATACTTTTCGAGATCTTCTGCGCTCATCTGCCACTCATCTGCTCAGACGTCCTTCTCGATGCCATTTTGCGCGGGCCGCATCCCATCTTTCCTCACCGCTATTCGGCACGCTCAGCGGGAGGGTCGGGTCTGAACTCGGCCACCAGCCGCGTGCCCGACCCGTTCGCCACCCGCCGGACATTGATGAACGAGTAGCGGTGCTCGGGGCAGGGCCCGAGCCGGGCCAGCGCCCGGCTGTGCGCCGGCGTGCAGTACCCCTTGTGTTCGGCGAAGCCGTAGCCGGGGTGCTCGGCGTCCATCGCCACCATCAACCGGTCCCGGCTGACCTTGGCCAGCACGCTGGCCGCGGCGATGCAGGCGGCAGCCGCGTCTCCGCCGACCACCGGCAGCGACGGAACCGCCAGCCCAGGCACCCGAAAACCGTCGCTGAGCACATAACCGGGCCGGAGCGACAACCCGGCCACGGCGCGTCGCATGCCTTCGATGTTCGCGATGTGCACGCCGCGCCGGTCGACCTCGACCGACGGGATGAACACCACGTGGTATGCCAGCGCATACCGGCGGATCAACGGGAACAGCCGCTCGCGCACCTTCTCGGTGAGCTTCTTCGAATCATCAAGGGCGGCAAGGCTTTCCAAGCGTCCGGGCCTGAGCACGCACGCGGCCACCACCAGCGGGCCGGCGCAGGCGCCGCGACCCACCTCGTCGACTCCGGCAACCGGGCCCAGGCCGCTTCGGTGCAGCGCCGATTCCAGGGTGCGCAATCCGGAAGCCTTGCGGATCACCGTCCGCGGCGGCCACGTCGTGGTCATGACTATTGACCGTGTTGGGGGTTCACCGAACCCACGCCACCCCATCGCGACGGCGGCCACACGATGAACCTGGTCTTGCCAATGACATTGGCAACGGGGACAGTGCCTTCCATCGGGTCGCCGGTGCACACCACGCCCCGGTCCCGGTCGACCGGGACGTCATCGCAATGGGCGCGCGAGTCCGCCGAGTGGGTGCGGTTGTCGCCCATCACCCATAATCGCCCCTCGGGGACTTTCACCGGACCGAATTGAACGTTGGTGCCTCCGATACCCGGGCAGGGGGGCAGCGGCAGATGCGCGGGATTGATGGTGGCCAGATCCACGTACGGCTCGTCGAGCCGCTTGCCGTCGACGGTCAACCCGGTGTCGTTTCGGCACTGCACAGTCTGCCCGCCGACCGCGATGACCCGCTTGACCAAGTCGTTCTCGTCGGGAGGCACGAAACCGATAAACGACAGCGCGTTCTGCATCCACCGCACCGCGGTGGTGGACGAGCGGATCGACTTGTAGTTCCTGTTCCAAGACGGCGGTCCGCGGAAGACGACGACGTCGCCCGGTTGCGGTGCGCCGAACCGGTACGTGACCTTGTCGACCATGATTCGGTCGCCGACACAGGTGGGACACCCGTGCAGCGTGGGCTCCATGGATTCCGATGGGATCAGGTAGGGCCGTGCCACGAACGTCAACACGAGGTAGTAGAGCGTTATCGCGATCACGGCCAGCAGCGCGAATTCCCGCACGGCCGACCGCTTCGACTCATCCTCTTCGGCTTCCTCGCCGCCCTTGTCCGCATGATCATCGGCGGCTTCCACCCCGGGGACCTCTGGTTCCGACGGTGGATCAGCTTCGGGCCGGTGTTCGGCTGACGAGTCCGTGGTTTCGGTCACGGGATCAGCGTAGCCAGCGCGGTGTGCACGCCTTCACACCGTGCAGGCGCCTCAGCGCTTCTCCTTGATCTTGGCCTTCTTGCCACGCAGCTCACGCAGGTAGTACAGCTTGGCGCGACGCACATCGCCACGAGTCACCACTTCGATGTGGTCGATGTTGGGCGAATGCACGGGGAACGTCCGCTCGACGCCGACGCCGTAGCTTTCCTTGCGCACCGTGAACGTCTCCCGGATACCGCCGCCCTGACGACGGATCACCACGCCCTTGAAAACCTGGATACGCTCTTTGGCGCCCTCGATGACCTTGACGTGCACGTTTACGGTGTCGCCCGGGTTGAAGGTCGGGATGTCGTCGCGCAGCGACGCCTGGTCGACGAAGTCCAGCCTGTTCATCGTAGAAGGCACTTCCTTGCGGTCGCGGCTCGCGGGCGGGCCGTCCACACGTCAAGTCGTGCGGCGGTGTCACCGAGCCGATGGGTTTCGGGCTTCTTGGCGTATCTCTCAGAGAGGCAACTGGCTTGATCGCGCAGAGTCGCGCACCCGGCCGGCCGACAACCGCTGGAGACAACCGGTCAATTGTGCCAGACACTGCGCATGCAGTGAAAATCACAGGAAATCCTGGCGGTTCGTGACCGGCGAAAGTCGCTGGTGAATGGTACATATGACTGATGCGAGTCCGGCCGCTGACGCTTATCACCGCCGCGGCGGCGGTGGTGTTGGTGGTAGTGGTGGCGTGCGAAGCGAAGGTGGAGGCAAAGACGCCGAGCCCAACCGTCAACAGCGCACCCGGCCGCAATCTGCAGCCCTCCCCCCAGCTGGCCGAACTACTGCTCCAAGTCATCTCCCGGCCCATGCCGCCCGATGCGCTGCCCTACGCCGGGCTCGGCGGATTGCAGGCACGCGTTCAGCGGGCGACCGATGAAGCCCTCGGCGCCGGTGCCACTCTGTCAATCGCCGTTCTCGACCGAGTCACCCATCAGCTGGTGTCCAACGGCGACGCCCAGATCGTCGGCACCGCGTCGGTGGCCAAGCTGTTCATCGCCGATGAGCTGCTGCTACGGGAATCCGAGGGCAAGGCCACGTTGAGCCCGGAGGATCGCCAGGCCCTCGACGCCATGTTGCGGTCTTCGGACGACGACGCCGCCCAGCGATTCTGGGATCAGGACGGCGGCGACGCCATCGTCACTCAGATCGCAAGCCGGTACGGACTGTCGTCCACCACCCCGGGTAGCGACGGTCGCTGGTGGAACACCATCAGCTCGGCCACCGACCTGGTTCGCTACTACGACCTGCTGCTCAGCGGATCGGGCGGCCTGCCGACGGAGCAGGCGGGGGTCATCCTCAACGACCTGGCCCAGTCCACCCCCACGGGCGTCGACGGCTATCCGCAGCGGTTCGGCATTCCGGACGGCCTGTACGCCGAACCGGTAGCGGTCAAGCAGGGCTGGATGTGCTGCATCGGCAGTGACTGGCTGCATCTGTCGACCGGGGTGATCGGCGCAGACCGGCGCTACGTCATGGTGATCGAGTCGCTGCAGCCCTCGGATGACGCCACCGCGCGCGAGACCATCACCCAGGCTGTCAAGACGATGTTCCCCAACGGCCGGATCTGACTCGCGAGCAGACGCAAAAGTACCTGAACTGCAACGGTTTTGGGTGCTTTTGCGTTCCCCCGCAAGCAGGAGGTGCCCCCAGCTCGTCACTCCAAAAGCTCCGGCCGTCGTTCGCGGGTGCGCTGCAGCGAGACCTCGCGACGCCAAGCGGCGATTCGCGCGTGGTCCCCGGACAGCAGCACATCGGGAACGTCCAGGCCACGCCAGCTCGGTGGCCGGGTATAGCTCGGCCCCTCGAGGAGCCCGTCGATGCCGGGTGAGTGTGAGTCGTCGCAGTGCGAGGCGGGGTTGCCCAGAACTCCCCCGAGCAGCCGCACCACCGCCTCGATCATCACCACGGCCGCCGACTCACCGCCGGGCAGCACATAGTCGCCGATCGAGACCTCTTCGACCCGCATCCGTCGTGCGGCGTCTTCGATGACGCGCTGGTCGATGCCTTCGTAGCGGCCGCACGCGAACACCAGATGTGTCTCGGCGCTCCAGCGCTGGGCGGTGGGCTGGGTGAACAGCGAACCGGCAGGGGTGGGAACGATCAGCAGCGTCTCGCCGGAACAGGTTTCGTCCAGCGCGTCCCCCCATACCGGCGCCTTCATCACCATGCCCGGGCCGCCGCCGTAGGGCGCGTCGTCCACCGAGTGATGCACGTCGTGCGTCCACCGCCGCAGGTCGTGCACCCGCAGGTCGACCAGACCCGCTGCAATCGCCTTGCCCGGCAACGACAGTCGCAGCGGCTCCAGGAAGGCCGGGAAGATGGTGATGACGTCGACGCGCACCGCTACCCCAGATCCAGCAGACCCTCGGGCGGGTCGATCTCGACCGTGCCGTCCGCCAGCGACACCGACGTGACGATCGCGGCGACGAACGGCACCAAAAGCTCTCCCGAATCGCGTTTGACCGCAAGCAGTTCGCCGGCGGCGGTGTGCAGCACCTCGGCTATCACGCCGAGATCCCGGCCCGTCGTCGTATAGACCCGCAGGCCTACCAATTGGTGGTCGTAGTAGGTGTCCGGCTCATCGATCGGCGGCAGTTCGTCGGAGTCGATGACGAACACGCTGCCGCGCAGCGCGTCGGCGGCATCACGGTCGGTCACTGCGGCCAATCGCACCAGCAGGCGCGCGCCATGCTCACGCACGCCCTCGATGACAAAGTCGCGCTCCCAGCGTGGTTCACGAGATGCCTTGGCGCGCAAGGTGTTACCGGGCGCGAAGCGGGTCTCGGGATCGTCGGTGCGGACCTCGACGACCAGTTCGCCGGTGACGCCGTGCGCTTTGACGACCCGCCCGACTACCAGTTCCACGAGCGCTCCATGAGCAGGACGTCGCTACTGGTCGGTGTCCACCACGTCGACGCGAATGCCCCGGCCACCGATACCGGCGACCAAGGTGCGCAGCGCGGTCGCGGTACGCCCGCCGCGACCGATCACCTTGCCCAGGTCGTCCGGATGAACATGGACCTCTACGGTGCGTCCACGCCGGCTGGTCACCATGTCGACCCGGACGTCGTCGGGGTTGTCGACGATTCCCCGGACCAGATGCTCGACGGCGTCGACGACGACGGTACTCATTGCGCCGGTCAGCTTTCGTTCGATGTGTCGGCCGGCTCGGCGCCCTCGGACTGCTCGGCGGGCGTTGCGGCCTTCTCAGGCTCGGCCTTTTCAGCCTTTTCAGGCTCGGAGGCGGGGGCCTCGTCGGCCTTGGCCTTCTTGGCCGGCGACTTCTTCTTCGGTTTGGCGGCCTCGGTAGTGGGACCGCCGTCGGCCTCTGCCAGCGCGGCGTTGAACAGCTCGAGCTTGCTGGGCTTTTCGGGCTTGACCTTCAGGGTGCCCTCGGCGCCGGGCAGACCCTTGAACTTCTGCCAGTCGCCGGTGATCTTCAGCAGCTTCAGGACCGGTTCGGTCGGCTGCGCCCCCACCGACAGCCAGTACTGGGCGCGCTCGGAGTTGATCTCGATGAGGCTGGGCTCTTCCTTGGGGTGGTAGCGACCGATGACCTCGATGGAGCGGCCGTCGCGGCGGGTGCGGGCATCGGCGACGGCGATGCGGTACTGAGGATTGCGGATTTTGCCAAGCCGCGTGAGCTTTATCTTCACAGCCATGGTTAAGCGATTTCTCCTGTAGGTGTCACGCTGCAATTCAGCGACCAGGGCGGGATGCCCGGATCCGGTTTTGCCTCGCGTTTCTGACCACTGTGCAACCGTAGTCGCGCAGCGGACAGCCGCCTATTGTGCCAGAACGCGGCCGCCGCGCAGAAATCTCACATGACCTTCTGAAAGCACTTGGTCTCGACGCGGCGGGTCATCCGCCAGCCCTCGGGTGTACGCACGAACTCGTCGTCGTACCAGAGGCCGCAGAACAGGATCTTGTCTGAGTCGCCGCCGAGCACCATCGGGTTGAAGCAGATCACGCGCGAGGACGCGGTGTCACCGTCGATGCGTACGGAAAAGTTGCCCAGCATGTGCGCATACACCGGGAAGTTCGGCAGCACCTGCGACAGCCATTGCTTCACCTCGGGGTATCGGCCCTCGATGCCGCCCAGGGCGGTGTAGTCGATGTAGGCATCGGGGGTGAACACCTTGTCCAGGTCGTCGAATCGGCGCTGGTCAATGGCGGTGGAGTAGTCCACCAGCAGCTGCTGGATCTCCAGCCGATCCGAGATCTGTTCCAGGCTCAGCATGTCGTCGATTGAACACGATGCGCGCCGGGCTGGCCCAGCGGGACAGACCGGGCCGCGCTGCGGAAGCGGCTCGGACTGCAGCCGAACCACCGCCGGCACGAGCGGGTGAGCACGCTCTGCTCGGCGTAGCCGAGTTCCCGGGTCAGGTGCGACAGGCTGATGTCGGTGTCGCGCAGGTAGTGTTCGGCGGTTTCGCGGCGCACGCTGTCGATGAGCTCGCCGAAGGTGGTTTTCTCCGCGGACAGGCGGCGGTGCAGCGCCCTGGGGTGCAGATCGAACTGGGCAGCGACCAGCTCGAGGCTGGCGGTGCCGGTGGGCAGAAGTTGGCGGACCATGGTGCGCACCGAGTGAGTCATGCCTGGCTGATGCGTGGTGATCCCGGTCAGGTACTGCACGACCGCTTGATGGGCGAGCGTGTCCGGGTTGAGCGAGCGCGTGAGATCGGCGGCGCGAAAGGTGAAGCCCGCCGTTGGCTGCGTGAAGCAGGGCCGGCAGCCGAAGTAGGCCAGATAGTCGGCGGCCGCGGTGAGTGGCTGGTGCGGTAGGTGCACGGTCAAGGGTGCGTACTGCGCGCCGAGCAGGAATCGTATTATCCGCAGTGACACCCCGAGGGACAGTTCGGTGGTCTGTGGGTGTGGCGGCGGGCGCTCGATCAAGATCTCGAATGCGTAGAACGACTGGCCGACCCCTGGGCCCGGGCCGATCCGCGCAGAGATGGCCGGGCTGTAGGCGCTCAGGAAGGTTTCGGTAATCGTGAAGGCGTCGCCGACGGTGGCCGCGGTGCGCGCGGCCACCCCGAGCGGGCCAAGAATCTCGATGCCCTGCCGCAGCGCCAGCCGCCGGCCGAAATCGGGCGTCGCCGTCGCCGCGGCTGCGGTCTCGATGGCCACGATGATGCTGCGGTAGGGCAGAAACACTTCATGTTCGCCGACGTCTTCGGGCCGGATGCCGGCGGCGCGCAGCAACTCGGCCGGATCGCCGCCGAGTTCGGCGACCAGGCGCGGATAACCCGACAGCGACGTCCCCCGCACCACCGACATGTCAACAAATGTCAAATAATCGTCCGCAACTGTCAAGACTCCGGCGCCGTCGGGGCCGCATGCTGGGAGCCAACGAGCCGCCCAGAAAGGAACGTCCCCCCATGAGCTTCGACACCGTGATCCGCAACGGCCGCTGGTTCGACGGCACCGGCGCGCCGTCGGCGATCCGCCACATCGGTATCCGCGATGGTCACGTCGTGGCCATCAGCGCAGTGCCGCTCGACGAATCGGGCTGCCCGCAGGTCATTGACGCCGAGGACAAGTGGGTGCTGCCCGGCATGGTCGACATCCATACCCACTACGACGTCGAGGTGCTTGGCGCTCCGTCGCTGTCGGAGTCGCTGCGTCACGGGGTGACGACGGTGATGGTGGGTTCGTGCTCGCTCTCGACCATCCACGTCGGCGCCGAAGACGCCGGTGACCTGTTCGGCCGGGTGGAGGCGATCCCGCGCGAGCACGTCATCGGCACGGTCGAGCGCCACAAGACCTGGAGCACCTGCGAGGAGTACATCGCCGCGCTGGAGGCACGGCCCTTGGGGCCGAATGTCGCTGCGTTCATTGGGCATTCGGACATGCGGGCCGCGACGATGGGCCTGGACCGCGCCACCGGAAAGGAGGTGCGCCCGAGCAAGGCCGAGCAGGCTCGAATGGAGCAAATGCTCGCCGAGGCGTTACGGGCCGGGTTCGTCGGCATGTCGTCACAGCAACTGCTTTTCGACAAGCTCGACGGCGAGATCTGCCGCTCGCGCACCCTGCCGTCGACGTACGCGAAACCGCGGGAGCTGCGCCGGCTGAAGTCCCTGCTGCGACGCAGCGGGCGGGTGCTGCAGGCGGGTCCCGACATCCAAAACCCGCTGAATGTCGGATCCCAGGTGGTGCAGTCGCTGGGCATCTTCCGCCGGCCGCTGAAGACCAGTCTGCTTTCGGCAGCGGACATCAAGGCCAACCCGTGGCTGATCGCCGCGATGGGTCCGGCGGCCCGGCTCGTCAACAAGTTGGGCGGAAACTTCCACTGGCAGCACCTGCCGGTGCCATTCGAGGTGTACGCCGACGGCATCGACCTGGTGATCTTCGAGGAGTTCGGCTCCGGCGCGGCGGCGATGCATCTGAAAGAACAACTGGACGAGCGTAACGACCTGCTGCGCGACCAGGACTACCGTCGGCGGTTCCGCAAAGACTACGACAACAAGTACGGGCTGCGGGTGTGGCACCGGGACTTCTTCGACGCCGAAATCGTCGCATGTCCCGATGCGTCCGTCATCGGAAAGTCGTTCGGGCAGGTCGGACTTGACCGCGGCGGGCTGCATCCCGTCGACGTCTTCCTGGACCTGGTCGTCGAGCACGGCACCGCCCTGCGGTGGCGCACCACCATCTCCAACCACCGCCCCGAGGTGCTCAAGAAGATGGCCCGCGACAAGGGCATCCAGATGGGGTTCTCCGATGCCGGCGCACACCTGCGCAACATGGCGTTCTACAACTTCGGGCTGCGGCTGCTGCGCCACGTCCACAACGCCCAGCAGGCCGGCACGCCATTCCTGACCATCGAGCAGGCGGTGCACCGGCTCACTGGCGAACTGGCCGACTGGTACCAGCTCGACGCCGGCCATCTGCGGATGGGCGACCGCGCCGACCTGGTGATCGTCGACCCCGCACACCTCGATGACTCGCTCGACAGCTACGCCGAACAGCAGGTCGAGCAGTACGGCGGACTGTCGCGGATGGTCAACCGCAACGACGACACCGTCAGCGCCGTGTTCGTCGCAGGGCGCGCGGTCTTCCTCAACGGAGAGCCCACCGAGGTGGTCGGCACGCAGCGCACCGGCAGCTTCCTGCGCGCCGACACGCCGGCCCCGGCGATCAGCCGGACCGCGGCCGAGCCGGTGGTCAGCGTTGTCTAGCAAGAAATAGCCCTCCCCGGGCCGGGAAGTTAGACTCTGCGCCCATGCGAAAGCTCATGGTCATCGCCGCTGCGCTGGTGGCGGCCGCCGTCGTCGGCGCCGGGACCGCATCTCCGATTTCGAGGGCCGACACTGCTGTTCAGCCGGCCGGCTCGGTGCCGATCCCGGACGGCCCGGCCCAGACCTGGATCGTTGCCGACCTCGACAGCGGCCAGGTGCTGGCCGACCGCGACCAGAACGTGGCCCACCCGCCCGCGAGCACCATCAAGGTGCTGCTGGCGCTGGTGGTCCTGGACGAGCTGGACCTCAACTCCAGCGTCGTCGCCGAGGTCGCGGACACCCAGGTCGAATGCAACTGCGTCGGCGTCAAGCCTGGCCGCACCTATACGGCGCGCCAGCTGCTCGACGGCCTGCTGCTGGTTTCGGGCAACGACGCCGCCAACACGCTGGCACACATGCTGGGCGGCCAGGACGCCGCCGTCGCCAAGATGAACTCCAAAGCGGCGGCCCTCGGCGCTGTGACCACCCAGGCCGCCACTCCGTCCGGTCTGGACGGGCCCGGCGGCTCGGGGTGGTCCACGGCGCACGACCTGGCCGTCATCTTCCGGGCCGCGATGGCCAATCCGGTGTTCGCGCACATCACCGCCGAGCCGTCGGCGATGTTCCCCGGCGATCACGGTGACCAGCCGATCCTCAACCAGGACGAGCTGTTGCAGCGCTACCCGGGCGCGATCGGCGGCAAGACGGGATTCACCAACGCCGCCCGCAAGAATCCGGGCTTTTAGGCCGAGCAGACGTAAAATCCCCCAATCTCGCGCTGAAACGGGGGATT
>NZ_LZSG01000035.1 GCF_001665395.1 Mycobacterium sp. 1164966.3 | reverse complement strand
CGTGCCGTCGCCGCGCGCCATTTCCGGAAGGGTCTGCAAGTACTGGTAGGCCAGCATCTCGGGGGTGGGCTCGCCGGGTGTGACGCCACCGCCGCCGCCCGCGCAGTCACCGGCGTCGCCGACACCGCCAGCGGGCGGTCAGCGCTGAGCAGCTGACGGGGCGCGCGGCCGCAGAATCGCGCTGCGCGTGCGATTCTGCGTCTGCTCGCCAAACTCACGGCGTGTCCGGACCCTTCGCCGTCATCGCCGCGAACAGCGCCAGGAACGACGCCGCCGGAAGGGCGTTGACCACCTTGTCCCGCACCCGGATGTGCGCCCCGAGTGCACAAACGAAATACAACGTCAGCAATGCCGTCGTCAGCCTCGCCAACGCGGGGAACCGGTTCACCGACAGCAGACCGACTGCCGAGACGGCCTTGACCACCGGCAGGACCGGGCGCACGTTGACCGGGAGCCCGACCGTGTCCAAGGACTGCTTGATGGGCGGCAGCGGGACGGCGCAAGCCACCGCGTCGCCCGCCTGGAAAGCAGCAAGGGCCGCATAGGTTTTCGGTGAAGTCAAAGCACTCATTGCGCAATCCTATTGGGTCAGCTGCGGCGGTACTCCCGGCGGACCGTCCACGGGCTGGCGCGCTATCGCCTCGGCCTTGGCCACCGCCTGGGCGATCGCCGGGTCGGTTTCGGTGGAGAACCAGTCGGCGACTTCGGCGTCGTCGTCGGTGGCATGGCGGGGCGCGTCCTCGACCGGAGACGGCTGGAACCGGAAAACGCCGTCCTCGCCCGGCGCGCCCAGCAATCGCGTGAATCCCTGCAGCGCCGCGCTGAAGTCGCTGGGCACCACCCACACCTTGTTGGCGTCGCCGCGCGCCATTTCCGGAAGGGTCTGCAAGTACTGGTAGGCCAGCATCTCGGGGGTGGGCCGGCCGGCCTTGATCGCAGCAAACGTCTTCTCGATCGCCTTGGCCTGCCCCTGCGCTCGCAGGTAGGCCGCGGCGCGCTCACCCTGGGCCCGCAGCATGCGGGACTGCCGGTCGGCCTCAGCGGCCAGGATGGCGGCCTGCTTGGCGCCCTCGGCGGCCAGGATCTGCGCCTGCTTGTTGCCTTCGGCTTGCTTGATCGCCGCCTCCCGGGTGCCTTCGGCGGTCAAGATCATCGCCCGCTTCTCCCGGTCGGCCTTCATTTGCTTTTCCATCGAGGCCTGGATCGAGGGCGGCGGGTCGATGCTGCGCAACTCCACTCGCGCGACACGTAGACCCCAGCGGCCGGTGGCCTCGTCGAGCACACCGCGCAGCTTGGTGTTGATCTGGTCGCGCGAAGTCAGGGTCTGCTCCAGCGTCATGCCGCCGACCACGTTGCGCAGCGTGGTCGTGGTGAGCTGCTCGACGCCGACGATGTAATTGCTGATTTCATAGACCGCCGCCTGCGGCACGGTGACCTGGAAGTAGACCACCGTGTCGATGTTGAGAGTCAGGTTGTCCTCGGTAATGACCGGCTGCGGCGGGAAGGACACCACCCGCTCGCGCAGGTCCACCCGGGCCCGGATCCGGTCGATGAACGGCACCAGCAACGTCAGCTGCCCACTGACGGTGCGGCTGTACCGGCCGAGCCGTTCGATCACCGCGGCCTCGGCCTGCGGGATCAGCGCAATCGACTTGGCGACCACCACGATCGTGAAGATCACCAGGACGACGAAAAACACCACTAGAAGAGTTCCACCCGGACCCACCAAAGTTCCTTTCTCGCAGGGTTATTCGTTCTTGAAGACCGCTTAGACGTTTTTGAATACCACTGCCGTGGCACCGTCGATGTGGATCACGGTCACCGACTCTCCAGGCTCGTAGACGTCGCCGTCGTTCATCGGGCGTGCCGTCCACACTTGGCCGTCAAGTTTTACTTGGCCCTCCTGGCTGGCCACCCGATCAAGCACCAACGCCTGCTTGCCCTCGAGTGCCTTGACGCCGGTCTGGATTTTCGTCGCGGGCGTCAGCCGCCGCCGCAGCGAGGGCCGCACCAATGCCAGCAACAGAACCGAGACCACCAGGAACGTCACGCCGTCGGCCCACAGCGGCCAATCAGTCAGCCAGCTGGTCCCGGCCGCGGCAAGCGCGCCACCGCTGAGCATCAACAAGAACATATCGCCGGTCAGCGCTTCTGCACCGGCCAGCACCAGGGCGAAGGTCAGCCAGATCAGCGCGACGGGCATGCGGTCAGAATACGCGTGATCAGCCTTCGCGGGGACGAACAACTACACTGCGAGATCATGTGGTGTCCAAGTGTTTCGCTGTCGCTATGGGCCAACGCCTGGCTGGCCGGCAAGGCCGCGCCCGACGACGTCCTCGACGCCTTATCACTCTGGGCGCCAACGCAATCGGTGACCGCCTATGATGCGGTCGCGGCAGGCCACACCGGTCTGCCCTGGCCCGACGTGCATGATGCGGGCACCGTCTCGCTGCTGCAGACGCTGCGGGCAGCAGTCGGTCGGGCCCGGATGCACGGAACCGTGAATGTCGTGTTGCCGGTGCCCGGTGACGTGCGGGGGCTGGCGCCGGGCACGCAGTTCGAGCGCGATGCGCTTGCCGTGGGTGAGGCGGTGATCGTCACCGACCCCGACGCCCCGGCAACCGCCATCGGACTGGTGCCGGAGTTCGGTTACGGCGAAGCCGGCTCCGACGACGATTCACCCGAATTGTGCGCGCTGACTTGGATGGTGTACTCGCTGCCGGGCGCCTCCGCGTACGAGCATCACGAATTGGGCGACGCCGAATACGCGCTGCGTTCGGCGGTGCGCTCGGCCGCCGACGCCCTGGGCAGCATCGGCCTGGGGTGTGCCGCGAGCGATGTCGCCGACCCACGGGGCCTGGTCGAGCAGATGCTGGAATCCTCTCGGCAGCACCGGATTCCCGACCATGCACCGCCACGCGCATTGCGAGTTTTGGAGAACGCCTCGCACGTGGACGCGATCATCGCGGTCAGCGCCGGGCTGAGCCGGTTGCCGACTGGAAATTCGTCGTCGGAAACGCAGATAGCCAGTGATGCGCTGCGGCCGCTTGCGGCGGTGGTGCGCTCGGCGCGTATGGCCGCTGTCAGCGCGATCCTGCGTTCGGCCTGGCCCGGTTAGTGGACGGTTGTCTGTCGGGGTGAACGGGCAGCTTTTGGCGTGAGCCCAGGGCTTTTGGCGTGAGCCCAGGGCTTTAAGCGTGAACCCATGGCTTCTGGTGTGAATCCAGGGATTTCCCGGTGAAACCAGGGCGGCATCTGGGCGATTTTCTCGCCCTGGTTTCACGCCCAACGCCGACGTTTCACTCCCAACGCCCACGTTTCACACGCAGGGGAGCAATGCCCAGGCGATGTCCCGGCCTCAACGGTGGCGACCGCGGCGCGCGGCTTCGCCGCGCTTGCGATCACCACTAGCTCGATGGTGGCGACCCGCCACCCGACCCCCCGCGCGCAGCTTCGCCGACGGATGCGACGCAGTGCGGTGGACGGCACGGCTCACCGTTGCTGCTGGCCAGACACCCGGGCACCGGATCGGGCCCGCTGACCCGGGTCGGCGCGCGGCCGCTCCGCAGCTCGTCGATCAAATCCGCAGCCAGCGCGGCGAATCGGCGATCAGCGTTGGGAGTGGCGGCCCGGGCGAATGCCATACCCGCCGCCTCCGCCTGTAATCGCAGCTCGTGGTCGAGGTCCCAGACCACCTCGATGTGGTCGGCGACGAAGCCGACGGGACAGACGATCACGGACTTCGTTCCCGCCTGCGCCAACGCCGCGAGATGGTCGGCAACGTCGGGCTCCAGCCAGGGAACCTGCGGCGGGCCAGATCTCGACTGCCAGGCCAGGTCGTAGTCCGCGTATCCCGCAGCTCCCGCGACCAGCCTTGCGGCGTAAGCGACTTGGCTGCTGTAGAGGTTGGGACCGCAGCGCCGGTCAGCGGCGACGGGAATGGAATGTGCCGTGAAGACCAACCGCGCATCAGCAGGCACGGTTCCGGCAGCCGCGGCGATCGCTTCGGCGAACATCTCGACGAAGAGGGGATGGTCGAAATACGGCCGGAGCTTTACCAGTTCGGGTGCATCCAGACCAGCCGACCGTCGGGCCCGGGCGATGTCCTCGACATACTGCGTGCAACTGGAATAGCCGCTCCACGCCGATGTAGTGAACACCGCTGCACGGCGAATAGCGTTGTCGCGCATGGCCGCAACGGTGTCTTCTACGTAGGGCTCCCAGTTGCGGTTGCCGAAGTACACCGGTAGGTCCTGTGCCGCCCGCAGTTCGGTAATCAGCGCGCGGTTGATCCCGTTGATCGGTGATACGCCGCCGAAATGCATATAGTGCTCGGCCACGGCGTCCAGCCGCTCGGCGGGCACGTCACGGCCCCGCGTGACATTCTCCAGAAACGGCCGCACCTGCTCGGGGCCCTCCGGGCCGCCAAAGGACAACAACAGGACGGCATCGAAAAGCATTGCCGGCTACAGCAATTGGGTAGCCGCACCGCCGTCGGCGAAGATCACGGTCCCCGTCGTGGCCGGCAACCAGTCCGAAAGCAGCGCGCACACCGTCTTGGCGACCGGCGTCGGATCCTTCATGTTCCAGCCCAGCGGCGCCCGCTGGTCCCAGCCGTCCTCGAGCAGCTTTATCTGGGCGCCGGCCTCGTCGCCGAGCGCACCGCCGACGATTGCGGCCATCGCCAGCGTCCGGATAGGCCCCGCCGCAACGAGATTCGAGCGAACACCGTACTTGCCGGCTTCGCGGGCCACGAATCGATTGACCGATTCGAGCGCGCTCTTGGCAACGGTCATCCAGTTGTAGGCCGGCATCGCCCGGGTCGGGTCGAAGTCCATGCCGACAATGCCACCGCCGGGGTTCATGATCGGCAGCAGCGCCTTGGCCAGCGAGGCGTAGGAATACGCCGAGATGTGGATGCCTTTGGAGACGTCCTCGTATGGCGCGTCGAAGAAAGGGTTGATGCCCATTCCGGTCTGCGGCATGAAGCCGATCGAGTGCACCACACCGTCGAGCTTGTTGCCCTCCCCGATCACCTCCGTGACCCGGTCGGCAAGAGTCGCCAAATGCTCCTCGTTCTGTACGTCGAGCTCTAGCAGCGGCGCCTTTTCCGGCAGCCGGTCCACGATGCGCTGGATCAGCCGCAGCCGGTCAAAGCCGGTCAGCACCAGTTGAGCGCCTTGCTCCTGGGCCACCCGGGCAATGTGAAATGCGATCGACGAGTCGGTGATGATCCCGGTGATCAGGATTCGTTTGCCTTCGAGCAGTCCTGCCATGTCCGTCCTTCGAAGTTAGTGGCCCATGCCCATGCCGCCGTCGACCGGGATAACCGCACCGGAGATGTAACTGGCATCCTCGGACGCCAGGAAGCTGACCGCTCCGGCGACCTCGGCGGCGGTACCGATGCGCTTCGCCGGTATGAACTCCAATGCCCCCTTTTGGATTCGCTCATCCAGCGCTCGGGTCATATCGGTGTCGATGTAGCCCGGGGCGACCACATTCGCGGTCACGTTGGCCTTCGACAACTCCCGGGAGATGGATCGGGCCATGCCGATCACGCCGGCCTTCGAGGCTGCGTAATTGGCCTGGTTGCCGATGCCCCACGTGCCGGATACCGAACCTATGAAAATCATTCGGCCGAACCGCTTTCGCTGCATGCTGCGCGAGGCCCGCTGAGCCACCCGGAACGCCCCGGTGAGGTTGGCGTCGATGACCTTTTCGAACCTCTCCTCGGTCATCCGGATGAGGAACGCGTCCGCGGATAGGCCAGCATTGGCCACCAGCACCTCGACCGAACCCTGGTGTTCCTCGACCTCTTTGAACGCGCGATCGACGGCATCGTTGTCGGTGACGTCGCACTCGACCCCGAACAGCCCCTCCGGCGCGCCCGACCCGCGGTGCGTGACGGCCACCTTGTGACCGTCGGCCGCCAGCCGCTGTGCTATGGCCAGGCCGATTCCCCGGTTTCCGCCCGTCACCAGCACAGAGCGGGATACGAAAGGGGGCCTTCCCCCGGCCGTGTCGTTGGCAGTTTCGGTGGCTGTGTCAGTCACCCCGACAACCTATCGTCCCGGCGCGGTAGGACTGAAATCGGCTCGCGGGTGCCTGGTTCGGGTCCGGGTGTGACGGTTTACTCACGCCAGAGGTCGCGCCTGGCGGTCCGGACGTTTCACCAGTCCCGCTCGTAGGCGCAGCGTGTGTAATGACGGCTTCGGCTGTGAATCCT
This sequence comes from Mycobacterium sp. 1164966.3, assembly GCF_001665395.1. Classification (GTDB taxonomy): domain Bacteria; phylum Actinomycetota; class Actinomycetes; order Mycobacteriales; family Mycobacteriaceae; genus Mycobacterium. The sequence goes on along the minus strand of NZ_LZSG01000035.1, from coordinate 125,407 downwards.
CGGCGTTGGCAGTGAATCCCGCGCGGGAAAAATCGCCGGAATCCCGCCATGCGTTCACCCGCAAGGCCCGGGATTCACACCCAACGCCCGAGAATACGGATGTTGCCTGCGCCCGGCCGCTCAGTTCGGCAGCCGGCGGTTGATCAACAACGCCGCCAACGCTGCCAGCGCCAGCACCAGCGAGCCCAATCGCAGCCACCCGACACTGACGTCGCCCTTGATCGTCTCGTGGCCGATCTGCTCCTGCAGCGTCGCGTACACCTCCTTCAACTCCTGCAGGGTCGCGGCGCTGTAGGCATTACCGCCGGAAAGCTGGGCCACCTTCTTCATCGTCTCGTCGTCGACAGGCACCGGCTGACGCTGATCGTTGATTTCGACGAACCCGTAGGGGGTGCCGAACGAGATCGTCGAAATCGGCACGCCCTGATCCTTGGCGGTACGCGCGGCGGTGTAGGCACCCTTCGGGTTGTCCGGGTTGGTCGGCATCGTCTCCTTGCCGTCGGAGAACAACACGATGCGCGCCGGGGGCGGGGTGTCGCCGCCGCCGATCACCGCACCGACGGTGGCGATGGCTTGCAGGGCGGTGAAGATGGCCTCCCCGGTGGCGGTGCGGTCGGCGAACTGCAATTTGTCCAGGCCGGCCTTGGTCGCGCCGCGGTTTGTGGTCGGCTGCACCAGCACGGTCGCGGTGCCCGCATAAGCGATAAGCCCCAGGTTGATACCCGGGGTCAGCTCGTCGGCGAACTGCTTGGCAGCCTCCTGCGCGGCAGCCATCCGGTTGGGTGCGACGTCGGTGGCGCGCATCGACTGCGACACGTCGATCACCAGCATCACCACCGCACGGTTGCGCGGAATCTGGACGTCGGTCGTCGGCCCCGCCATCGCGATGGTGAACAGCAGCAACGACAGCACCAGCAGGACTGCCGGCACGTGCCGCCACTGGTTGGGCCGCTTGGGGGCGACGCTGTCCAGCAGCTCGGTGTTGGCGAACCGCAGCATCCGACGTTGGCGGGCCAGCTGCATCACCACGTACAGCACGGCCACGCCCACGACCACCAGAAGGAAAAGGAAATACCAGGCGTGTGCGAAGCCGGACAGCGTCATCGGTCCGAGCAGCGGCAGCGTCACTGGCGTCCCGCCAACGCGCCCCGCCTGCGGGACTCTACGAAACGCACGATGTCGGCGATCCAGTCCCGGTCGGTGCGCAGCGTCAACAGCGGCGCACCGCAGCTGCGCAGCGTGCGCGCCACCTCAGCACGATGAGCCGCGGCGGCCCTGGCGAAGTCGTCACGCAATTGCGCGTCGATGGTGTACTCGCGGGTGGCTCCGGTCTCAGCGTCCTGCAGGACGACCTCGCCGACGTCGGGAAGCTCGACGTCGCGGGGATCGAGCACCTCGATGCCCAGCACCTCGTGCCGTCCGGCTATCCCGCGCAGCGGACGAGTCCAGTTGATCGGCCCCAGGAAATCGCTGATGATGACGGCCATCCCGCGGCGGCGCTGGGGCCGGCGCAGCGCGTCGATGGTTCTGCCCAGATCACCACGCACTCCCTGCGGCGCCTTGGGCATGGTCGCGATGGTGCGCAGCAGCGTGTGCTGATGCTGGCGCCCGCTGCGAGCCGGCACCCGCGTGATGGTCGCGCCGTTGTCGATCAGCGCACCAAACCGGTTGCCGCCACCGCTGTTGAGGAAGTTGATGGCGGCCGCCGCGGCCACCGCCAGGTCGCGCTTCTCGCAGAAGGCGGTGCCGAAGTCCAGGCTGGCCGACAGGTCGACGACCAGCCAGGTCTCCAGTTCGCGGTCGGCGATCATCTGCCGGACGTGGGGATGGGTGGTGCGCGCTGTCACCGACCAGTCCATCCGGCGCACGTCGTCGCCGGGCTGGTACAGGCGCGACTCCCCCGGCTCCGAACCCGGGCCCGGTATCAGGCCAAGGTGATCGCCGTGCAGGACGCCGTCGAGCTTGCGTGTGACGGTCAGCTCGAGGGTGCGCAGTGCTGCCGCCAGCTTCGGGTCATCGATATCGCCGCGCTGCATCGACGGCGGATGACGAGCCGCGTTCGCCGGCGGCGCCTTGGATTCCGTCACCGACCGGCGACGGTTGCGGCGGTCGCGGTCTGCATCACCGGACTCACCGAATGTCCTTGCTGCGGAACGGCATTGATCTGCGGCATGGCGACGGTCTGCAGGACCCGGTTGATGACGATCTCCGACGAGATCTCGTCGGCAAGCGCGTCGTAGGTGAGCACCAACCGGTGGCGCAGCACGTCGGGGATGACGTCGACGACATCCTGCGGGATGACGTAGTCGCGGCCCCGCACTAGCGCCAGCGACCGCGCCGAGGCGATGATGCCCAGCGATGCGCGTGGGGACGCACCGAACGCGACCCAGCTCTTGACGTCGTTCATGCCGAGCTGCTCGGGATTGCGGGTGGCGAACACCACCCGCACCACATAGTCGACCAGGGCGTGGTGGACGAAGTTGTTGGCCGCGACGTCCTGCAACCGGACCAGGTCACCGGTGTTCAGGATCTGCTTGGGCTCCGGCGGCCGCACACCCATCCGGTAGATGATCTCGCGCTCTTCCTCCGGCGACGGGTAGCCGACATTGATCTTGAACAGGAAGCGGTCACGCTGCGCCTCCGGCAGCGGATAGACGCCCTCATGCTCGATCGGGTTCTGCGTGGCCATCACCAGGAAGGGGTTGGGCAGCGGGAAAGTCTTACCGCCGATGGACACCTTGCGTTCCTGCATGACCTCCAGCAACGCCGACTGCACCTTCGCCGGCGCTCGGTTGATCTCGTCGGCGAGCAGGAAGTTGGCAACCACCGGCCCGAGCTCGGTGTCGAACTCTTCCTTGCCCTGCCGGTAGATGCGGGTACCGATGATGTCGGTCGGCACCAGGTCGGGGGTGAACTGGATGCGCGAGAACGTTCCACCGACTACGCGGGCGAAGGTCTCGACGGCCAGCGTCTTGGCCACACCGGGCACACCCTCGAGCAACACGTGGCCTTTGGACAACAACCCGACCAGCATCCGCTCCACGAGCTGGTCCTGGCCGACAATGATCCGCTTGACCTCGAAGATGGCCCGTTCCAGCGTGTGTACCTCGGCGGCCAACCCGTCGGCCCCGCCCGGGCCACCTGCGCCTGCCTCATGGGCGCCCGCGCCCGGGTAACCGCCCGGGGGCAACCCACCTGCTGATGTCATCAACACCCTCCACAGCTCATTCAGACACGACTGCCAACACGACCGAATGTCGCGGGGCAGCGACGTGCCCGCGTTCAACTATTCCAGGCCGCTTGGATTCCGTCGACGCCACCGGTCCCAGCGCCGCGACCCTGAACGTGCTCGCGGGGCAAGTCAACCCCACTCCGCGGGGTCAGTACTCGATGATCCGGGTCAGAAACGGCGTCATTCCGGGCTTGCGCACTGGGCTCACGGTGACCTTGCCAGCGAGACTGGATGCCTCCAGCATCTGGCCGTTGCCCAGGTACAACGTGACGTGCTGGCTGCCGTTCGGACCGTAAAAGATCAGGTCACCGCGCCTGGCCTCGTTCTGCGGGATGTGGCGGCCGGCGTTGTACTGGTCGCCGGAGAACCGCGGGATCAGCACGCCGACCCCGGCGAAGGCGTAGCGCATCAGGCCTGAGCAGTCGAAGCCGTTGATGTTGGCGCCGTCGCCGACACCCTTACTCGGGCCCTCCAGCGAGCCACCCCCCCAGGAATAGGGAACGCCCATCTGAGAGCCGGCCCGCCGAATCACGTACTCGATGGCCTGCCGCCCGTTGGCCCGGGGGATCCGGCTGGGGCTGGTGGTCTCGGCGGCCGGGGCACCGCCGAGGTTGATGCCGAGCCCGCCGAGGAACTGCTTACCCAAGTCGAACGTGGTCTGAGTGGCTTGAGCCGTGGCCTGCAGGGAGGCGTTGGCGACGGCGAGCGGATCGCCGGGCGCCCCGGCACTGATCGTTGCCGGCAGGGTGGGGTCCCACTGGCCCGGATCGGCGGTGGCGCCCGGCGCCACCGAGAAGAGCAGCCCGGTCACCACGGTGGTGATCCAGGCCAGGTTGACCAGGTGAAACAGTCTGCGGCACATAGCTCCTCGTCAGAAATCGATGTAGCGGACCACGAAGGGCGTCATGCCACTGGTGCGCACCGGCGCGACGCGCACCTTCAAGCCGACGTCGGGAGCCTCGAGCATCTGACCGTCGCCGAGGTAGATCGTCACGTGCTGGCTACCGCCCGGGCCGTAGAAGATGACGTCGCCGCGGCGCATCTGCGCAGACGGGATCTTGCGGCCCATGTTGTATTGCGAACCCGAGTAGTGCGGCAGCTTGATGCCCACCCCGGCGAACGAGTACAGGACCAGGCCCGAGCAGTCGAAGCCGGTGATGCCGGCGCCGGAGTCGATCCCCTTGCTCGGCCCGGCCGCGTTTCCGCCTCCCCAGGAATAGGGCACCCCGATCTGCGACATCCCGCGCCGGATCACGTACTCGGAAGCCTGACGTCCATAGACCCGCGGAATCCGGCTCGGACCGCTGGGCGCATTGGTGATGCCGGTGTCGTTGGGCTTGAGGATGCCGATCTGCTGCAGGAAGTTGCGCCCCATCTGGGCGGTGACCTGGGTCGACGTGGCCGACACACCCAGCACCTGGTTGATCACCGCGATCGGGTCGCCGGGAACGTTGGCGCTGGGAATCGCCGGCAACGTGGGGTCCCAACCGTCCCACATGCGGCCGCCGGGCGGCGGTCCCCCAGGTGCTCCGGGATCCCAACGGTCGCCCGACGCCGGCACCGCGGGGGTCCCGCCTCCGGCAGACCAGCGGGCCGCTTCGAGCCTGGCCTGTGCCGCATCACGTTCGGCGGCAAGGCGGTTCACCTGCTCGCGTTGTTGGTCGAACTTGCCCTGGGTTTCGGTGAGGGCTTTCACCGCGGCTTCCTGGCTGGACTTGGCATCGGCGGCCGCCTTGTCCGCCTTCTGCTTGGCCAGTCGCGCCGCGGACTCCTTGTTCACCTGTTCCGTTCGGGCGCGCATCAGGTTGGCCATCATCGTCTTGGAGCCGGCGGTCAGGGTCTGAGCGGCAGCGGCGGTGGCGATGATCTCGTCGGGGCTTTTCGCGCTCAGGTAGCTGCCCGGCGGGCCGCCCATGTAGGTGGCCGCCGCGAAACCGTTGAACCGTCGTTGGGCGGCGGCGATAGCCGTGTTGGCGTCTTTGACCGACTGCTGGCTGGTCTCGAGCTCGTGCTGGGCGGCGCTGGCGTTGTCACGTGCGGTCTCCACGTCGACCAGTGCCTTGTTGACGCTTTGTTGTTCGGTCTGGATTTCGGCGCTCAGATCTTCCAGCCGCTGGTTGGCCTTGGCGACCTCGGCGATCAGCGCGCCCATCGTGTCCGCACCGGGATCGGCTGAGCCCGGACCGGCCGCCAGCCCGGTCGAGCAAACCAGCAGGACCACGCTCAGGATCGACGGAATGGCCGGCCGGACCAACCTTGCGGCTGGTCGCGGAACACAGCCACGACGGTTCCGTCTCATTCGCAGGTCTCCTACGGCTTAACGCACACGGGCGGCGCAGGTCACATTTTTCACACAAAGCGCCAAAGACAACAGGAGCATCATTTGCACCGTACGTCACATCTGACGCCGTGGAAACGTGAGTCACGAACTGCGTTCTGGAAGTGTGTTTAATGTGACCGAATGGTGATCTGCGGCGTTTGCCGCGCAGAATGCGCAGAGCTCGCCGGGCCGGTCCTGGGATGTCCGGAAACGATGAAAGCGCGTGCTTAAACGCCTTGGGCGGGTTCTTCCACGTCGGTTTCGTCAGCTTGCGTCGAGGTTGCTGATCGGCGGCTGCGCAGCCGCATGAATCGAGTTCCGACCGCCGCGGCCAACACCCCTAGCAGCAGGAAAATCGTCAACCCAGTCCAGGGAAACTCCGGAGTTTCCAACTCGTGCAAAAAGTTATTCGCCGACTGCACGGGATTGCCCGTCTTGGAGTGGTCTTCGCCGGCCTCGAGCGTGACTCGCGGATAGTGCGTGCTGTAGCTGCCGACGAAGCTGGGGCTGAGCGTCAGCACCGTCGAATCCGGGTAGTCGGCGCCGACCACGGTGGCGATGTCCCGCAGCGGAGTGTCATTGGGCGGGTTGTGGTCGAGCAGCACGATCTTGAGGTTGATGCCTTCGCCGTGCGCCTTGTCGAGAACCCGTAGCAGCCCCGGCATCGCCTCCGGCGGCGCGCTGACACCGCTCGCCTTCACCTGGGCCTTGATCAAGGTCATGTCCACGTCGTGCGGGATGTAAAGCGGCAGCAGGTGCCCGGTCATACAGGCACCGTACGCGACTGGCACGGCCTGCTGCCGAGGCGGTGGTTGCGTGCCGGCCGTCGCGACATTGCCTGACGGCTTTCGCGGTGAACTCTGGGCGTTCGGTGTGAATCCAGGGCGTTGGGTGTGAGCTCACCGCGTCGATTCGGCGATTTCTCCGCCCGGGATGCACACGCCAAGCCCACGTTTCACGCTGAAAGCCAAGAATTCACCCCAGTTGACCGGCTCGGCGAGTCACCGGAAAGGCTTCCCACGCGCGCCCCGCCCGACAAGACTGAACGATGAGTGCTCGCTATTGCAGGACAAGCGTACTGTTAAAGTAGCACTGCCCCGTCGACCAGCCCGTCGGCGGAAGAACTAAATCCCGGGAGTTGATGTGACTAGCAAAGATTCGGTGAACTCGTTCGGAGCCCGCGACACCCTCGAGGTCGGCGATAAGAGTTACCAGATCTACCGTCTCGACGCCGTCCCCAACACCAAGAAACTCCCCTACAGCCTCAAGGTCCTGGCCGAGAATTTGCTGCGCAACGAGGACGGCAGCAACATCACCAAAGAACACATCGAGGCCATCGCCAACTGGGATCCCGACGCAGAGCCCAGCATCGAGATCCAGTACACGCCGGCGCGCGTGGTCATGCAGGACTTCACCGGCGTGCCCTGCATCGTGGATTTGGCCACCATGCGCGAGGCCATCGGCGATTTGGGCGGCAAGCCCGAGAAGGTCAACCCGCTGGCGCCGGCCGACCTGGTGATCGATCACTCCGTGATCGCCGACCTGTTCGGCCGGGAGGACGCCTTCGAGCGCAATGTCGAGATCGAGTACCAGCGCAATGGTGAGCGCTACCAGTTCCTGCGCTGGGGGCAGGGCGCATTCGACGACTTCAAGGTGGTCCCCCCGGGGACAGGGATCGTGCATCAGGTCAACATCGAATACCTGGCGCGGGTGGTCATGTCCCGCGCCGACGGCGAGGGAAAAACAACTGCCTACCCCGACACCTGCGTGGGCACCGACTCGCATACCACGATGGTCAACGGCCTCGGGGTGCTCGGCTGGGGCGTGGGTGGTATCGAAGCCGAGGCCGCCATGCTCGGCCAGCCGGTGTCGATGCTCATCCCGCGGGTCGTCGGCTTCAAGCTGACCGGTGAGATCCAGCCGGCCGTCACGGCCACCGACGTCGTGCTGACCGTCACCGAAATGCTGCGCAAGCACGGCGTCGTCGGCAAGTTCGTCGAGTTCTACGGCGAGGGCGTGGCCGAGGTGCCGCTGGCCAATCGCGCCACACTGGGCAACATGAGCCCCGAATTCGGTTCCACCGCAGCCATTTTCCCGATCGACGAAGAAACTATCTCGTATCTGAAGTTCACCGGCCGCAGCGACAAGCAAGTGGCGCTGGTCGAGGCGTACGCCAAAGAGCAAGGCATGTGGCACGACCCCAAGCACGAGCCGAAGTTCTCCGAATACCTCGAGCTCGACCTGTCCGACGTGGTGCCGTCAATCGCCGGGCCGAAGCGCCCGCAGGACCGCATCGCGCTGAAGGACGCCAAATCCACCTTCCGCGAACAGATTTGCGACTACGTCGGTGACGACCCCGACAAGAAGGAGTACTCCAAGCTCGACGAAACGGTCGACGAGTCGTTCCCGGCCAGCGATCCGGGCCAACCGTCGAACGGCCATGCCGACGACCACGCCGACAAGGTGGAATCGGCCGCCAAGAACGCCAAGGGCCGGGTGAGCAGCCCGGTAACCGTCAAGTCCGACGAACTCGGCGAATTCGTGCTCGACCACGGCGCGGTGGTGATCGCCGCGGTCACGTCGTGCACCAACACCTCCAACCCCGAGGTGATGCTGGGCGCAGCGCTGTTGGCCCGCAACGCCGTCGAGAAGGGGCTGGCTGCCAAGCCTTGGGTGAAGACGACGATGGCGCCGGGCTCGCAGGTGGTCAACGACTACTACGACAAGGCCGGCCTGTGGCCGTACCTGGAAAAGCTCGGCTTCTACCTTGTCGGCTACGGCTGCACCACCTGTATCGGCAACTCCGGCCCGCTGCCCGAGGAGATCTCGAAGGCGGTCAACGACAACGATCTTTCGGTCGCCGCCGTGTTGTCCGGCAACCGCAACTTCGAAGGCCGCATCAACCCCGACGTCAAGATGAACTACCTGGCCTCGCCGCCACTGGTGGTCGCCTACGCGCTCGCCGGAACCATGGACTTCGACTTCGACGAGCAGCCGCTCGGGACCGACGAAGACGGCAATGACGTCTTCCTGAAAGACATTTGGCCCTCCCAGCAGGACGTCTCCGACACCATCGCATCGGCGATCAACCAGGAGATGTTCACCAAGAACTACGCCGACGTGTTCAAGGGCGACGAGCGCTGGCGCAACCTGCCGACCCCGAGCGGCAATACCTTTGAGTGGGACCAAGATTCGACGTACGTGCGCAAGCCGCCGTACTTCGAGGGAATGTCGGCGGAGCCTGAGCCGGTCAGCGACATCAAAGGCGCTCGGGTGCTGGCGCTGCTGGGTGACTCGGTGACCACCGACCACATCTCCCCCGCCGGCGCCATAAAGCCGGGCACCCCAGCCGCGCAGTATCTCGACGAGCACGGCGTGGAACGCAAGGACTACAACTCCTTCGGCTCGCGCCGCGGCAATCACGAGGTGATGATTCGCGGCACGTTCGCCAACATCCGGCTGCGCAACCAACTGCTCGACGACGTTGCCGGTGGCTACACGCGCGACTTCACTCAGGATGACGCACCCCAGGCGTTCATCTACGATGCGGCGCAAAACTATGCGGCAGAAGACATTCCGCTGGTGGTGTTGGGCGGCAAGGAATACGGGTCCGGCTCCTCTCGCGACTGGGCGGCCAAGGGCACGTTGCTGTTGGGTGTGCGCGCGGTGATCACCGAGTCGTTCGAGCGCATCCACCGCTCCAACTTGATCGGCATGGGGGTCATCCCGCTGCAGTTCCCCGACGGGGAGTCCGCCGAGTCGCTGGGTCTGGACGGCACCGAAGTCTTCGACATCACCGGCATCGAGGAGCTGAACAACGGCAAGACGCCCAAGACGGTGAAGGTCAAAGCCAGCAAGGAAACCGGCGGGGACCCCGCCAATGTGGTGGAGTTCGATGCCAAGGTTCGCATCGACACCCCCGGCGAGGCCGACTACTACCGCAACGGCGGCATCCTGCAGTACGTGCTGCGCAACATGCTGAAGTCCGGCTGACCCCGGACTCGGCCAATCGTGCCCAAGGTCAGCGAGGACCACTTGGCGGCTCGCCGCCGTCAGATCCTCGACGGCGCTCGCCGTTGCTTCGCCGAATACGGCTACGACAAAGCGACAGTCCGGCGTCTGGAACAGGCGATCGGAATGTCGCGCGGCGCGATCTTCCATCACTTCCGGGACAAGGATGCGCTGTTTTTCGAGCTGGCACACCAGGACGCGGAACGGATGGCCGACGTCGCGTCACGCGAGGGCCTGATCCAGGTGATGCGCGACATGCTCGCCGCCCCAGAGCAGTTCGACTGGCTGGCCACCAGGTTGGAGATCGCCCGCAAGCTGCGCAACGACCCCGAGTTCAGCCGCGGATGGGCGGAACGGTCCGCGGAGCTGGCCGCGGCGACGACCGATCGGCTGCGCAGACAGAAGGAGGCCCACCGGGTACGCGACGACGTTCCGGGCGACGTGTTGCAGTGCTATCTGGAACTGGTGCTGGACGGGCTGGTGGCCCGGCTGGCGTCAGGCGAAGACCCGCAACGGCTCACCGCTGTCCTCGATCTGGTGGAAAACTCGGTGCGGCGCCACTGATTTCACTCGCGAGCAGACGCAAAATCCCCCGACACGCCGCGGTATTAGGAAAGTTTGCGTCTGCTCGGCACGGGTGGCCTAGCCGCGACGCGAACGTGGTTCGGGCCGCCGCGGCCGCGCATCGTGGTGCCCGATTCGAGCAGCATGCTGTGCACGGATCCGTATGACCTGCCGGTGGTGGCCACCAGCTTGCGGATGCTGGCCCCGCCTTCATAGGCATCGCGCAGTTCGTGCAACACCTGATCGCGTGTCTTCTTCGACTTCCTGGTCGGGTTTCTCACGGGGCCCCCCTCCACGGCGCAACACGATCGGCAAGCACTTAGCGTAGAAAGCTGTCGCCGATAGCGCGGCGGTTTCGCCGAAACTGTTTGCGGCCCGGCAATTAATCAGGCCAGCTCGATGAGGTCCCGGTACTCGTCGGACCAATAGCCCTCGGTGCCATCGGGCAACAGCACGACGCGCTGCGGGTCCAGCGCCTCGGCAGCCCCGGGGTCGTGCGTCACCAGTACCACCGCGCCGCGATAGCTGCGCAGCGCGTCGAGCACTTGCTCGCGGGAGGCGGGGTCGAGGTTGTTGGTCGGCTCGTCGAGCAACAAGACGTTGGCCGTGGACGCCACCAGGCCGGCGAGCGCGAGCCGGGTTTTCTCTCCACCGGACAGCGTGCCCGCGGGTTGGTCCAGCTGCGGACCGCTGAACATGAATGCCCCGAGCAGGCCGCGCAGATCCTGTTCGCCGGATTCGGGTGCGGCGTGCCGGATGTTCTGCCAGACGGTCGCGTCGTTGTCCAGAGTGTCGTGCTCCTGCGCGAAATAACCGATGCGCAAACCGTGTCCGGGTTCGAACACCCCGGTGTCGGGCTTCTCGACGCCGGCCAGCAGTCGCAGCAGGGTGGTCTTGCCGGCGCCGTTGAGTCCCAGCACCACCACCCGCGAACCGCGGTCGATAGCCAGATCGACACCGGTGAACACCTCAAGTGACCCGTAACTCTTGCTCAAGGCCCGGGCCACCAGCGGCGTGCGACCGCACGCGGCCGGCGTCGGGAACTTGATCCGCGCCACCTTGTCGGCGACCCGCTCTTCGTCCAGCGCGGCCATCATCCGATCCGCGCGACGCAACATGTTTTGCGCCGCAACGGCTTTGGTGGCCTTGGCGCCCAGCTTGGCGGCCTGGGTACGCAGCGCCGCCGCCTTGCGTTCGGCGTTGGTGCGTTCCCGGCGGCGACGCTGTTCGTCGGTGGCCCGGGCGTCGAGATACTTCTGCCACCCCATGTTGTAGATGTCGACCTCGCCGCGCACGGCATCGAGGTACCACACCCGGTTGACGACGTCGGCGATCAAGTCGACGTTGTGGCTGATGACCACCAGACCCCCAGTGTGGGTCCGCAGGAAATCCCGAAGCCAACCGAGCGAATCCGCGTCAAGGTGGTTGGTCGGCTCGTCGAGCAGCAGTGTGGTGGACGATCCAGCGCCGGTGTCGGATGCGGCGAACAGGATCCGCGCCAATTCGACGCGGCGGCGCTGACCGCCGGACAGCGTGCGCAGTTGCTGCGTGAGCACCCGTTCGGGCAGGCCGAGGCTGGCGCAGATGCGGCCGGCTTCGCTTTCGGCACCGTAGCCGCCGAGCGCGACGAAACGTTCCTCGAGCTGACCGTAACGACGGATCGCGCGATCGCGTGCGTCGTCGTCGGCAACCTCGGCCATCAGTGCCTGCTGCTTCTCAAGGTCGGTCAGCAGCACGTCCAACCCGCGGGCGGACAATACCCGGTCGCGGGCCAGCACGTCGAGGTCGCCCCCTTTGGGATCCTGTGGCAGGTAACCGATTTCGCCCGTTCGGGTGACTGACCCCGCGTATGGTTCGGTTTCACCGGCCAGGATCCGCAGCGTGGTGGTCTTGCCCGCGCCGTTGCGGCCGACCAATCCGATGCGGTCGCCGGGCTGTACCCGCAGGGCCGGCCCGTCGGGCGAGAGCAGGATACGAGCCCCAGCGCGGACCTCCAGGTCCGTAGCCGTGATCACGATCGAGCTCCCGTTGGTTACTTGTCGTCGGTGAATACCGGCGGTCGTCGTTCCGCGCGCGCGGCAACCGCTTCTTCGAAGTTGGCGGTGAGCAGACGGACGAAAAGCTGTCCCAAGCCTTCGGCTTGCATATGCCCTTCCAGGCTACCGGCGTCCAGTCCACTCCACAGTGTGCGTTTGGTCAACTCGATTCCCGGGCGGGAGAACATCGCGATCCGCGCCGCGATCGCATAGCAGGTGTCGAGCAGCTGGCCCTCCGGCACCTGATTCGACACCAGGCCGATCCGCTCGGCCTCCTCGGCGCTGACGTCGCGGCCGGTCAGCATGATCTCGAACGCGCGTGAGGACCCGATAGCCCTGGGCAGCAGGTAGCTCAGCCCCAGTTCGCTGGCGGTCAGCCCGTTGTTGATGCCGGCGGCCCGAAAATAGGCGGTGGTCGAGGCCACCCGGATGTCGGCGGCCAGCGCAAGGCACAGTCCGCCGCCGATGGCCGGCCCGTTGACCGCGGCGATCACCGGCTGGTGCAGCCGGCGCAGCGCCAGGATGACGTCGTCGAGTAGCTCCATGGATCGCAGCGCATACGTCGGCCTGGTCAGACCTTCGACGTTGGGCACCGTCCCCGCGGACTTGTGATCGGCACCGGAGGAGAACCCCCGGCCCGCACCGGTCAGCACGACCACCCGCACGGAATTGTCGTAGGTGACCTGCTCCAGCGCCTCCTTGAGTGGCACCATGACGTCGAACGCCATCGAGTTCATCCGCTCGGGCCGGTTGAGGGTTATCAGTGCGACCCCGGGGCGCGGGTGTTCAACGAGGACCAAATTCACCTTAGAAAGGTAGCGCGTGTCTGAGACGGCGCTGCGTCAGACTTCTCGCGGTTCTTGCACTTCTGCGGCGTCCACGTCGAAAGCCTTGACCTGCTGTACCAAGTCCTCCAGCGCTGCCGGCGGCAGGGCCCCGGGCTGGTTGAACAACAGCTTGCCCTTCTTGAACGCCATCAGCGTGGGAATGGACCGGATCTGGGCCGCCGCGGCCAGCTGCTGTTCGGCTTCGGTGTCGACTTTGGCATGCACCACGTCGGGGTGCTTCCGCGACGACGCCTCGAATGTCGGCGCGAATGCCCGGCACGGTCCGCACCAGGATGCCCAGAAGTCGACCAGCACGATGTCGTTGCTGTTGATGGTTTCGTTGAACTGCTCAGCAGTGAGGTCTTGGGTAGTCACGTCCCGGTAACGCAGGGCGACGATCCTATTGTTCCCGGCCCTCATGGGCGAGCAACTGAAGCAGCTGGCGCGACGGCTCAGCACCGCTGCTCGCAGGTTACGGTTGCGTACATTTTCCCAAGTCAGACACACTTAGCACACGATCAGACGCCTTCTTCACCGATCAGCGAGGTAACTGCCTTGGGCCACTACATCGCCAACGTCCGCGATCTCGAGTTCAACCTGTTCGAGGTCCTCGACGTAGGCGCTGTCCTGGGCACCGGACAGTACAGCGACCTGGACGCCGACACCGTCCGGACAATTTTGACGGAAGCCGCTCGCCTGGCTGAAGGACCGATCGCCGAATCGTTTGCCCACGCCGACCGCAACCCACCGGTATTCGACCCGACCACACATTCCATCAGCGTGCCGGCCGAGCTGGCCAAGTCGGTCGAGGCGATCAAAGAAGCCGGGTGGTGGCGACTGGGGTTGCCCGAGGAGATCGGTGGCATCGCCGCTCCGCCGCCGCTGACCTGGGCGGTCAACGAGCTGATCTACTGCGCCAATCCCTCTGCCTGCTTCTTCCTCCTGGGCCCACCGATGGCGCGAGCGCTCTACATCGAGGGCAATGAGGAGCAGAAACGTTGGGCGGCCGAAGGCATGGAGCGCGGCTGGCAGGCCACCATGGTGCTCACCGAACCCGATGCGGGCTCCGACGTGGGTGCCGGCCGGACCAAAGCCATCCAGCAGCCCGACGGGACTTGGCACATCGAGGGCGTCAAACGGTTCATCTCCGGCGGAGACGTCGGCGATACCGCCGAGAACATCTTTCATCTGGTGCTGGCCCGGCCCGAAGGCGCCGGTCCGGGTACCAAAGGTTTGAGCCTGTTCTACGTGCCGAACTACCTCTTCGATCCCGAGACCTTCCAACTCGGTTCCCGCAATGGGGTTTTCGTCACCGGGCTGGAACACAAGATGGGTCTGAAGTCGTCGCCGACGTGCGAATTGACTTTTGGCGCAACCGATGTGCCGGCGGTCGGCTACCTGGTGGGCGATGTGCACAACGGAATCGCGCAGATGTTCACCGTGATCGAGAGCGCCCGCATGACCATCGGCGTCAAGGCGTCCGGCACACTGTCCACCGGCTACTTGAACGCCCTGGCCTATGCGAAAGAGCGGATTCAAGGCGCGGATATGACGCAGATGACCGACAAGACCGCGCCGCGCGTCACGATCATGCACCACCCCGACGTGCGCCGCAGCCTGATGACGCAGAAGGCCTACGCCGAGGGTCTGCGGGCACTGTATCTGTATGCGGCAGCACACCAGGATAACGAAGTCGCACAACGGGTTTCGGGTGCAGACCCGGACATGGCACACCGCGTCGACGATCTGCTGTTGCCAATCGTCAAGGGCGCGAGCTCGGAACGGGCCTTCGAGATCCTGACCGAATCGCTGCAGACGCTGGGCGGCTCGGGCTTCCTGACCGACTACCCGATCGAACAGTACCTGCGCGACTCCAAGATCGACTCGCTCTACGAGGGCACCACCGCCATCCAGGCCCTGGACTTCTTCTTCCGCAAGATCGTTCGTGACCACGGTCAGGCGCTGCAGCATGTGACCGCCCAAATCAACCACACCATTGAGCACTGTCATGAGTCGCTGAAGCCGCAAGTCGAGTTCCTGCAAACGGCTCTCGAAGACGTGACGGCGATGACGGGTGCGCTGACCGGGTACCTGATGTCCGCCGCCGAACAGCCCACCGAGATTTACAAGGTCGGCCTCGCCTCCGTTCGATATCTGCTGGCAGTCGCCGACCTGCTCATCGGCTGGCGACTGCTGGCGCAGGCCGACATCGCGCGCGCCGCGCTGGAGGGCGGGCCCACTGCCGGCGACGAAGCCTTCTATCAGGGCAAGATCGCGACCGCCGCGTTCTTCGCGAAGAACATGTTGCCCAGGCTGACGTCGTTGCGCGGCATCATCGATTCGATCGACGACGAGATCATGAGGCTGCCCGAGGAAGCCTTCTAACACACAGTCTGCGCACAGGTCCGTGAGGTAAACCCGATCGTCGAGATCACCTCACGAACGGAGATACGTTGATGTCTGCCATGTCGGCGCGACTGAGCCGGGTCGCGATCCTCGCCGTGACCGGCGCCACCGCGCTTTCCCTCGCGGCTTGCAGCTCGACCAGCAACCCACCGAGCGCGACCTCGTCAGCAGGGACCACCGCGGCCTCCCCTGGGACCTCGGGTGCCAACACGCCCTCTGCTACGCCGCCAAGTGGTGAGGCGCAGGTAAGCGGGCTGATCGCGTCGGTGTCGGGCAGCTCCGCGCAGGTCACCCAGAAAAGCGGTAATGCGACGGTCAACTTCACCGGGTCAACCAAAGTCACCGAGGTCAGCACGGCAGCGCTGACCGACGTCACCCCGGGCAGCTGCGTCAGCATCCGGTCGGCCCACGGGTCTCATGGCGGCAAGCCGATCACCGCGGCAACCGTGCGCGTCAGCCAGGCCGTTGACGGCAAATGCCCGACGGGCAAGGAGTCTGCGCCGGATTCGACGACTACTGCACCATCCAGCCCGTCGCCGACGCCCAGTCCGTCTACCCCGTCTGGAAAGAAGCCGGACGTCGCCGGCACCGTTGCCTCCGTTTCGGGTAACACCATCAACGTCACCGGCACCGATGCGAACGGCAATCCCTCACAGACCGCAGTGATGGTCGACGACAAGACCAGATACACCAAGCGGGCACCGGCCGACACCCAGGCGATCGCTCAGGGCAAGTGCATGACAGCCAAGGGCACCAAGGACAGTGCCGGCGCGTTGCAGGCGACGACGATCAACTTGCGACCGGCCAACAACGGTAAATGCGGGCGCGACTAGTTGCGTGGATTTCAGACGGTGAAGCCCAGGGCGCGCAGCTGTTCGCGCCCGTCCTCGGTGATCTTGTCCGGCCCCCACGGCGGGTTCCACACCCAGTTGATCCGCAGGTCGCTGACCAGGCCGCTGCCGACCAGCGCGCTGCGCGACTGGTCTTCGATGACATCGGTCAACGGGCACGCCGCCGATGTCAGCGTCATGTCTATCAGCGCGACGGTGCCGTCGTCGCCCTGCTCGACACCCATGCCGTAGACGAGTCCCAGGTCGACGACGTTGATCCCCAACTCGGGGTCGACGACGTCGCGCATGGCCTCTTCGAGGTCAAACAGCAATTCGTCATCCGGTGCGCTGGCTTCGCTCATCCTTGACCTCCTCCCGGGCCGCGCTGGCCTGGACCAATGCATCTTTGAAAGCCATCCATCCGAGCAACGCGCACTTCACCCGCGCCGGGTATTTGGCTACACCGGCGAACGCTACTCCGTCGCCCAGGATCGCCTCGTCGCCCGGGACGTTTCCGCGCGAGGACACCATTTCGGTGAACGCCTCGATGGTCTTCAGCGCCTCCGGCACGCTCTGACCGATCACCTGCTCGGCGAGCACCGACGTCGAGGCCTGGCTGATCGAACAGCCCTGCCCGTCGTAGGAGACGTCGGCAACGCCGGCGCCGTCGTCAGACAGCGCGACCCGCAGCGTGACCTCGTCGCCGCATATCGGGTTGACGTGAAAAACCTCGACGCCGAACGGTTCTCGTAACCCGCGACGATGCGGATGTTTGTAGTGATCGAGGATCACGTCCTGATACATCTGCTCCAGGCGCACGTCAGGCCCCCCCGAAGAAGTCCAGCGCACGCCGCACACCTGCCACCAGGCGGTCGACCTCGTCGAGCGTGTTGTACACCGCGAACGACGCGCGCGCGGTGGCCGCCAGGCCGAACCTGCGGTGCAGCGGCAGAGCGCAGTGATGCCCGACTCGCACGGCCACACCGTCGTCGTCGAGCACCTGCCCGACGTCGTGCGCATGCACGCCGTCGACGACGAATGACACCGGCGAGCCACGGTTTTCCATGGATGCCGGTCCGATGATGCGGACACCGTCGATTCCGGACAGGCCCGCCAGCGCAGCGGTTACCAGCTCGCGTTCGTGAGTCTCGGCCGCCTCCATGCCGATGGCGCCCAAATATTTTGCCGCCGCGGCCAACCCGACGACCTGAGAAGTCATCGGGGTACCGGCCTCGAACCGTTGCGGCGGCGGTGCATAGGTTGAGCCTTCCATGGCGACCGTCTCGATCATGGAACCGCCGGTGAGAAACGGCGGCATTGCTTCCAGCAGTTCACGGCGAGCGTACAGCACCCCGATCCCGTTGGGGCCCAGCATTTTATGGCCGGAGAACGCGGCGAAGTCGACGTTCAGCGCGTGCAGGTCGACCGGCCGGTGCGGCACCGACTGGCAGGCGTCCAGCACGGTGAGCGCACCAACTTCTTTGGCGCGGGAGACCAGTTCGTGCACCGGCCCCAGCACGCCCGTCACATTCGAATGATGGCTGAAGGCAATGACTTTGACGCGTTCGTCGAGTTGCAGCGAGTCCAGGTCGATACGGCCCTCGTCGGTGACGCCGTACCAGCGCAAGGTGGCTCCGCTGCGTCGGGCCAGCTCCTGCCACGGGACCAGGTTGGCGTGGTGTTCGAGTTCGGTGGTGACGATAACGTCACCGGGTCCGACGGCGCGCTCGAAACGGTTGTCGCCCAGCACATACGAGACGACATTGAGTGATTCGGTGGCATTCTTGGTGAACACCAGCTCGTCTGCGTCGGCGCCGACGAAGGCCGCGATCTCGGCGCGTCCCTGCTCGTAGGCGTCGGTGGCCTCTTCCATCAACTGATGCGCTCCGCGGTGTACCCCGCCGTTGGAGGTCGTCAGGAACTCGCGCTCGGCGTCCAGGACCTGCAGCGGGCGCTGAGCCGTCGCACCGGAATCCAGATAAGCCAACTGTTTTCCGCCGCGCATGACACGCTTCAGAATCGGGAAATCGGCACGGATCGCCGCAATGTCAAGCGGCGTCACAGAGGCATTCATGGTTACGCCCTGGTTGCCGCCGTCCGCGGCGATCCCAAGCGCGGCGAAGCCGCTGCGTCGTCGCCATCAGGCTGGGTAAAGCGCACGTAGCCGTTCTGCTCGAGTTCGTCGGCCAGCTCCGGACCGCCGGACTCGGCGATGCGTCCGCCGACGAACACGTGCACGTATTCGGGGTGGATGTAGCGCAGGATGCGGGTGTAGTGCGTGATCAGCAGGATGCCACCGTGCTCGGCTTCGGCGTAGCGGTTCACGCCCTCGCTGACCACCCGCAGCGCGTCGACGTCCAGGCCGGAGTCGGTCTCGTCGAGAATGGCGATCTTGGGCTTGAGGAGCTCCAGCTGCAGGATCTCGTGGCGCTTCTTCTCACCACCGGAGAAGCCCTCGTTGACGTTGCGCTCGGCGAACGCGGCGTCAATGTCGAGGCCGGCCATCGCGGCCTTGACCTCCTTCACCCAGTGCCGCAACTTCGGCGGCTCGCCCCGGATGGCCGTCGCCGCCGAGCGCAGGAAGTTCGACACCGAGACACCCGGCACCTCGACGGGGTACTGCATGGCCAGAAACACGCCCGCCCGCGCGCGTTCGTCGACGCTCATGGCCAGTAGGTCGGCACCGTCCAGCGTGATCGAGCCCGCGGTCACGCGATATTTGGGATGCCCGGCGATGGCGTAGGACAGCGTGGACTTGCCGGAGCCGTTGGGACCCATCAACGCATGCGTCTCACCGGATTTCACGGTCAGGTCGACGCCGTTGAGGATGGGAATCTCGCGCTCCCCATCGGCGGCAGCGTTCAGATTTTCAACGCTGACGTGCAGGTCTTTGATTTCCAGAGTCGTCATGGGGTCTTTTCCATCTTTTCGGTCAGTTCCAGTTCGTGCTCGATGGCCGCGGTGAGGCGTTCCCGCACTTCGGGCACCGCGATCTTAGAGATGATCTCGCCGAAGAAGCCACGCACCACCAGTCGGCGGGCCTGCTCTTCGGGGATGCCGCGGGAACGCAGGTAGAACAACTGCTCGTCGTCGAAACGTCCGGTGGCGCTGGCGTGTCCGGCGCCCACGATCTCGCCGGTCTCGATCTCCAGGTTGGGCACCGAGTCAGCGCGGGCGCCGTCGGTGAGGACCAGGTTGCGGTTGACCTCGAAGGTGTCGGTGCCGGTGGCTGCGGCGCGGATCAGCACGTCGCCCACCCACACAGTGTGGGCGTCGGGCAGATGCGATGCCGGATCTCCTTGCAGCGCACCTTTGTACAGCACATTGGATCGGCAATCGGGCTGAGCATGGTCGACCAGCAACCGCGACTCTAGGTGCTGGCCGTCGTCGGCGAAATACAGGCCCAGCAGCTCGGCGTCTCCTCCGGGTGCATCGAACCGCACGTTGCCGGTCATCCGCACCACCTCGCCGCCGAGTGTGACGGTGACATGCCGCAGCACCGAGTCCTTGCCGAGCTTCGCGTGGTGCGCGCTGAGATGAACCGCGTCGTCGGCCCAATCGGCGATCCACACCACGGTGAGCCGGGCAGCGTCGGCGACGACGAATTCCAGGTTGTCAGCGTAAGTTCCGCTGCCGCGGTGGTCGACGACGACGACAGCCTCGCCGAGTTCCTCCACCCGGATTTGCAGATGCCCGTAGGCCACCGCGCCTTCCCCCGGCCCGGTGATGCTGATGTTCACCGGCTCGGCGACCTGTGTGGCACTGACCAGCGTCGCGGAGTTGAACGACGAAAACGCTTGAGCAGCAACCCGATCAGCGGGAACACCGGCCTGGCCCAGCCGCTCGTCGCCGCGGCGCACCGTCTCGGTCTGCACGCCGGGTTGTTCGCTAACAGTGATCTGAGCGCTACCGGTGGCCCGTGCGGAGCCGTCGTGCAGGCCGCGCAATCGCTTGAGCGGAGTGAACCGCCAGATCTCGTCGCGGCCGTGCGGAACCTCGAAGGCGTCCACGTCGAAGGACGCGAACAGCTCGCCCTTGTTGGCAGCGGCTAGTGACGAACCCTCAACCGCTGCAGTCAATCCCGTCACTAGCCGACCGCGCCTTCCATCTGCAGCTCGATCAGCCGGTTGAGCTCCAGCGCATACTCCATGGGCAGTTCCTTGGCGATCGGCTCGACAAAGCCACGCACCACCATCGCCATCGCCTCGTCCTCGGTGAGCCCGCGGCTCATCAGGTAGAAGAGCTGGTTCTCGCTCACCTTCGACACGGTGGCCTCGTGGCCCATCGTGACGTCGTCTTCGCGGATGTCGACGTAAGGGTAGGTGTCGCTGCGGCTGATCGTATCGACCAGCAGCGCATCGCATTTCACGCTCGACCTGGAACCGTGCGCGCCCTTGTTCACCTGTACCAGGCCGCGGTAAGACGTGCGGCCGCCGCCGCGGGCCACCGACTTGGACACGATGTTGCTCGACGTGTTCGGGGCCAGGTGCAGCATCTTGGCGCCGGTGTCCTGATGCTGATCTTCGCCGGCGAACGCCACCGAAAGCACCTCACCTTTGGCGTGTTCACCGGTCATCCAGACCGCCGGGTACTTCATGGTCACCTTCGACCCGATGTTGCCGTCGACCCACTCCATGGTGGCGCCGGCCTCGGCCCGGGCCCGCTTGGTGACCAGGTTGTAAACGTTGTTCGACCAGTTCTGGATTGTGGTGTAACGGCAACGGCCACCGGGCTTTACGATGATCTCGACTACCGCGGAGTGCAGCGAATCCGACTTGTAAACGGGCGCAGTGCAGCCCTCCACGTAGTGAACGTAAGCGTTCTCATCGACAATGATCAGTGTCCGCTCGAACTGGCCCATGTTCTCGGTGTTGATCCGGAAATAGGCCTGCAGTGGGATATCGACGTGCACACCTGGCGGAACGTAAATAAAACTTCCACCACTCCACACAGCTGTATTCAGCGCAGAAAACTTATTATCGCCTGCCGGAATTACCGTTCCGAAGTACTCCTTGAATATTTCGGGGTGTTCCCGCAAACCAGTATCAGTGTCTAAGAAAATGACTCCTTGAGTCTCTAAATCCTCTCTGATCTGGTGGTAAACCACCTCGGATTCGTACTGAGCCGCTACTCCAGCAACCAATCTTTGCTTTTCTGCTTCTGGAATTCCCAGCCGGTCATAGGTGTTTTTGATGTCCTCTGGCAAATCATCCCAACTGGCAGCCTGCTTTTCCGTCGACCGCACGAAGTACTTGATGTTCTCGAAGTCGATGCCGCCGAGATTGGATCCCCACATCGGCATCGGCTTGCGTTCGAAGATGCGCAGTGCCTTGAGCCGGTTGTTCAGCATCCACTCGGGCTCGTTCTTCTTCGCCGAGATATCGCGGACCACCGCCTCGGACAACCCGCGCTGCGCGCTGGCGCCGGCGGCGTCGGAGTCCACCCAGCCATAGCCGTAGCGGCTCAGCGAGGCGATTGCCTCTGCCTGAGTCAGCGGCTCGGTGGCCGTCTTGCTGGCCTCTGGCGTCATGGTCATAGGGACGCTCCTTTGAGTTCGTCGTGTGTCCGGCGCGGGCTGGGCGCCGCTTTCGTGCTAGGTCTTGCTGGCCGCTTTGCTAAGCGCCTGAGTTAGCGGCACGTGGGTGGTGCAGGCGCAGTCACCGTTGACGATCGTCGCCAACCGTTGCACATGCGTTCCGAGTACCTCCGCCATGGCCTGCTGCTCGGCTTCGCACAGCTCCGGAAATTCCTCGGCGACATGAGACACCGGGCAGTGGTGCTGACAGATCTGCACGCCGTGGATCGGACCGCCCACCTCCGTGGTGGTGGCCACATAGCCGGCCTTGGTCAGCGCGTCGGCGACGCGCTCGGCGGCAGCCTCGACGTCGGCGTCGTCGTCGCTTCCTGCCGCTTCGACACCGGACAGGATCGTATCGATCCGTTTCCGGGCGAACGTCCGCACCGCGTCGTCACCGCCGATCTCCCGCAGCTGCCGCATGGCGGCGACGGCCAGGTCGTCGTAGGAGTGCTCGAGCTTGCTCCGACCGGCCGGGGTCAACCGGTAGCGCTTCGCGGGCCGTCCGCGTCCCACCTGCTGCCAGGCGGCGGCCGGTACCGCCTCCGCGTCGCCGGCCTCGATCAGCGCCTCGAGATGGCGCCGCACGCCGGCGGCCGCCAGACCCAGCCGGTCACCGATCTCACCAGCAGTGATGGATCCCGATTCCAGCAGCAACCGCACGATGGCGCGCCGGGTGTGACCATCTGTTCCCGCAGCGGCGGCCGCAGGCACAGCAGCATCCAGCTCGGATTGGATTTTCACAACACCAGTGTGACGCAATTCCGGGAATCGGTCCAGCAAGGGTGCCCTCACGTGACGCGCTCAACATTTGCGTCTTTGCGGCCCGCAGCGTCGTCAGGGCTAGGCTCCTGAGGATGGCAGCCCGCCAGCACACGCTGAGCTCGTCGATCGCCAGTCTGCACGGTGATGAGCAGGCGGTGGGTTCGCCGCTGAACGACACCGAGATCACCGCACTTCAACGTACCCGCCTGTTCGGCGCCACCGGCACCGTGCTGATGGCGATCGGCGCCCTCGGCGCCGGGGCCAGGCCCGTCGTACAGGACCCCACGTTCGGGGTCCGGCTGCTCAACCTGCCGTCGCGCATCCAGACGGTTTCGCTGACCATGACGACGACCGGGGCGGTGATGATGGCGCTCGCCTGGCTGATGCTCGGCCGCTTCGCCCTCGGCGACCGGCGGATGTCGCGCGGCGAGCTGGACCGCACCTTGCTGTTGTGGTCGCTGCCGCTGCTGATCGCCCCGCCGATGTACAGCAAGGACGTCTACTCCTACCTGGCCCAGAGCCAGATCTCGCTGGAAGGACTCGACCCCTACCGGGTGGGTCCGGCGTCGGGCCTGGGCCTGGGCCACGTCTTCACGCTGTCGGTTCCCAGCCTGTGGCGCGAGACTCCGGCGCCCTACGGCCCGCTGTTCTTATGGATCGGGCGCGGAATCTCGGCGCTGACCGGCGAGAACATCGTCGCTGCCGTGCTTTGCCATCGGCTGGTGGTGTTGGTCGGCGTGGGCATGATCGTGTGGGCAACCCCACGGCTGGCCCGGCGGTGCGGCGTTGCCGAGGTCAGCGCGCTGTGGCTGGGCGCCGCCAACCCGCTGCTGATCATGCATCTGGTCGCCGGGATCCACAACGAGGCGCTGATGCTGGGGCTGATGCTGAGCGGTGCGGAGTTCGCCCTGCGCGGCCTGGACTCAGAGCGACTGATGCCCTCCTCGTGGCGGATAGGCGCGGACTGGGAACCACTCGGCATGCTGGTCGCGGGCGCGATCCTGATCGTGTTGTCGTCGCAGGTGAAGCTGCCTTCGCTGCTGGCGCTGGGCTTCGTCACCATGGCGCTGGCCTACCGCTGCGGGGGCACGCTGAAGGCGCTCTTACTGGCCGGTGGGGCCATGTCGGGGCTGACGCTGGCGGTGATGGCCATCGTGGGCTGGGTCAGCGGACTGGGATTCGGCTGGATTTTCACGCTGGGCACCGCCAACGTGGTGCGCAGCTGGATGTCACCGCCAACGCTGCTGGCTCTGGGCACCGGCCAAGTCGGAATTCTGCTGGGCCTGGGCGATCACACCACCGCGGTGTTGTCGCTGACACGTGCCATCGGCGTGCTGATCATCATGGTGCTGGTCTGCTGGCTGCTGCTGGCAGTCTTTCGCGGCCGGCTGCACCCGATCGGCGGGCTGGGCGTGGCGCTGGGGGTCACAGTGCTGCTGTTTCCGGTGGTACAGCCCTGGTATGTGCTGTGGGCGATCATTCCGCTGGCCGCCTGGGCAACCCGCACCGGCTTCCGGGTGGCCGCCATCGTCGTCACCCTGGTGGTGGGCATCTTCGGCCCGACGGCCAACGGCGACCGCTTCGCGTTGTTCCAGATCGTCGACGCCACCGTGGCCAGCACCATCATCGTCGTGGTGCTGATCGCACTGACCTATACGCGGCTGCCGTGGCGACCACTGCTACCGGTTCCGATCCACCATCACCGCCCCGATCAGCACACGGCGACGCCCGCACAGCCCGAGCCCACCGAGGCCGCTCCGGTCACCCCTCGCTCCAAGTCGGCGCCCGACGCCTACGCTGATTCCACGTGACCTCGGCCCCTCTGATACCCGACACGGTCGTTCGGCTGCGTGGGGTGAGCAAGCAGTATGGGTCGGGCGCGTCCGTGTGCAAGGCGGTCTCCGACCTCGATCTGGACGTACACGCCGCCGAAGTGCTGGCCCTGCTGGGGCCCAACGGCGCCGGAAAGACCACGACGGTCGAGATGTGCGAAGGCTTCGTGCGCCCGGACGCCGGAACCATCGAGGTGCTCGGGCTTGACCCGATCACCGACAACGCGCGGCTGCGCCCGCGCATCGGCGTCATGTTGCAAGGCGGCGGCGGCTACCCCGCGGCCCGCGCCGGCGAAATGCTGGCCCTGGTGGCCGCCTACGCCGCCGACCCGCTGGACCCGCGGTGGCTGCTGGACACGCTGGGCCTCACCGACGCGGCGCGCACCACCTACCGACGGCTTTCCGGCGGACAGCAACAACGGCTCGCGCTGGCGTGTGCGCTGGTCGGACGTCCCGAACTGGTGTTTCTCGACGAGCCCACCGCGGGCATGGACGCTCACGCACGCCTGCTGGTGTGGGAGCTGATCGACGCGCTGCGCCGCGACGGCGTGACTGTGGTGCTGACCACCCACCAGCTCAAGGAGGCCGAGGAGCTAGCCGACCGGCTGGTCATCATCGACAACGGGGTGACGGTCGCCGCGGGCACGCCGACCGAGCTGACCCGCGCCGGCGCCAAAGACCAACTGCGGTTCAGCGCGCCGCCGCGGCTCGAGCTGTCCCTGTTGGCCACCGCGCTGCCGGAGGATTACAAGGTCACCGAGGTGACGCCGGGCGAGTATCTGGTCGAAGGTCCTGTCGATCCGCAAGTGCTGGCGACGGTCACCGCGTGGTGCGCGCAGATCAACGTGCTGGCCACCGATATGCGCGTCGAGCAACGCAGCCTCGAGGATCTGTTCCTCGATCTCACCGGGCGGAGCCTGCGGCCATGACGACGGAGAAAAGCGACGTGTTTCCGCCCGGCACCTTCGCCCCGGATCCGCGTCCCAACGCCGTGTCCCGGATGCTGGCCGCGCAGTTCGGCCTGGAGCTGAAGCTGCTGTTACGCAACGGCGAGCAGTTGTTGTTGACCATGTTCATTCCGATCACACTGCTGGTCGGGCTCACGCTGCTGCCGCTGGGCTCGTTCGGATCACACCGCGCCGCGGTATTCGTTCCCGCCATCATGGCGCTGGCGGTCATCTCCACCGCGTTCACCGGACAGGCGATCGCCGTTGCATTCGATCGCCGCTACGGCGCATTGAAGCGGCTTGGAGCAACGCCCCTGCCCGTGTGGGGAATCATCATCGGCAAGGCACTGGCCGTCGTGTTCACCGTCTTCCTGCAGGCAATTCTGTTGGGCGTCATCGGGTTTGCGCTCGGCTGGCGGCCGGCGCTGGCCGCGCTGGCCCTGGGCGCGGCAGTCATCGCGCTGGGCACCGCGGGATTTGCGGCGCTCGGCCTGCTGCTCGGCGGCACCTTGCGGGCCGAGATCGTCCTGGCGCTCGCCAACCTGATGTGGTTCGTCTTCGCCGGGTTCGGTGCCCTGACTCTGGAAACCAGCATGATCCCGCCGGCGGTCAAGTGGGCCGCCCGGCTCACTCCATCGGGAGCGCTCACCGAGGCGCTGTCGCAGGCCATGAGCTTGTCGGTGGACTGGTTCGGGTTCGCCGTGCTGGCGGTGTGGGGTGCGCTCGCCGCGTTGGCCGCGCGCCGCTGGTTCCGCTTCACCTAAGGCCTTTTGTCGCCGATTCAGTCTGCGGCCATGGCGTGAAAGTTCGAGGCAGGCTCGGCGCCGGGCCTGCCTCTTCTACTACGCGATGTAGTTGTCGTTACGATCGGGCGATGCCCGTCGGACGAGCGCTACTGCGGTTGGTGGACCTGCTCCCCGACCCCAGCCTGCGTGTCCAGCGGGTGATCGCCGCCGCCGTCATCCTGAGTCAGGGCGGCATCGCCGTCACCGGCGCGATCGTTCGGGTCACCGCCTCGGGCCTGGGCTGCCCGACCTGGCCGCAGTGCTTTCCGGGCAGCTTCGTCCCGATAGCGGTGGCCGAAGTGCCGCGCATCCACCAGGCGGTCGAGTTCGGCAACCGGATGATCACCATCGCGGTCGTCATCACCGCGATAATGGCCGTGCTGGCCGTCACCCGGGCCCGACGGCGCACCCAGGTGGTGGTCTACGCCTGGCTGATGCCGGCGTCGACGGTCGTGCAGGCGGTGATCGGCGGTATCACCGTGCGCACCGGGTTGCTGTGGTGGACGGTGGCCGTCCACCTGCTCGCGTCGATGACCATGGTGTGGTTATCGGTGCTGCTCTATGTGAAGGTCGGCGAGCCCGACGATGGTGTGGTCGAGCATCGGGTGGCGAAGCCGTTGCGCGCGCTGACCGCGCTCAGCGCGCTGAACCTGGCCGCTGTGCTGGTGACGGGCACGCTGGTGACCGCGGCCGGACCGCACGCGGGTGACAGGAGCCCCAGCCGGACCGTGCCACGCCTGAAAGTCGAGATCACCACACTGGTACACATGCACTCGTCGCTGCTGATCGCCTACCTGGCGCTGCTAGTCGGACTGGGCTTCGGGCTGCTTGCCGTCGGCGCCGCTCGGCCGGTACGGGCCCGGCTGGCCGTGTTGGTGGCGCTGGTGTTCGCGCAGGCTGCCGTCGGCACCACGCAGTACTTCACCGGGGTACCGCCCGCGTTGGTCGCCATCCACGTGGCGGGCGCCGCGGCATGCACCGCGGCCACCGCCGCGCTATGGGCCTCAATGCGGGAACGGTCGCGAGAGCGGGCCGAGCCCCAACCGCTCCAGCGCTGACTCCACACCCAGCGCGAACTCGCGCTGCGCCAGGTCCCGGGTGCCGGCATCCAGGTTCAGCCAGCCCAGCGACGGCTCGACCAACTGCAGTTCCAGCAGTCGCGGGTCGTCGGCGCCGCCGATCACATGGGCGCGCGCATAAAGCAAATCGCTTGTGCTGATGCCGATTTGGGTCGCCGCGCCGACCAGCGCCGCCGCTCCGACAGCCCAGATCTCGAAATTGGGTTCGGCCTGGTGCAACGCGCCGGCCCGCAGGGTGAACGCATGCGACTGCTCGCCGCACAAGAAGATCAGCACGGTCTCGGTAGCCGAATCGCAGGGCTGCACGAACACGCTGCGTCCGGCCGCCTGCAGTTCGGCAGCGCGCTCGGCGGCCGCCGACCGGTCGGGACAACGCCGCGTTCCCGACCCGAGGGTCGCGCTGACGAAGATCTGCCCCATGCGCGGCAGCCGCACCTGATCGCCCGGCGCGAAGATCTGTCCAGGCACTGTCGGAACCTGCTGGCTCGCGAGCTTGCCAAGATAGCGCCGGTCGGCGTTCCAGGCCACCGCCGCGGGCGGGTTAAACAGGTTTTTCACCTCCAGCGTCCAGGCCAGGAATTCGCCGAGCCGCTCGGAGTAGTCGTGGGCAGCCCGCAGTATCACCAGGTCCGCGCGACGTATCTCGGGATCGTCCCAGGACAGCCAGTGCGCGTGCAGGCCGCGGTGCCGCAGGGCGCCAAGCAGCCCGGCGTCATCGCCGTCTCCGGCGACTTGTCGCGGACACCCGGCCAGCACGATGCGCGGGTGGAAGACGTCTGGCCGCGCTAACTTCATTCACGGGCATGATAACCACATGCATGCGATCGAAGTGTCCGAAACCGGTGGCCCCGGTGTCCTGCGCTACGTCGACGTTCCGCGACCCGAGCCGGGGCAGGGTGAGCTACTGATCAAGGCCGAGGCGATCGGCGTCAACTTCATCGACACCTATTTCCGTTCGGGGCAGTATGCACGCCCGCTGCCGTTCGTCGTCGGATCCGAGGTGTGCGGGACGGTCGCTGCCCTGGGAGACCAAGCGGACAGCGTGGGCCTGGCCGTGGGCGACCGGGTGGTGAGTCCCTCGGCTAACGGCGGCTACGCCGAATTCTGCACTGCGCCAGCGCTTTTGACTGCTAAGGTGCCCGAATCGGTGGGTTCCGACGTGGCGGCTTCGGCGCTGCTGAAGGGCCTGACCGCCCACTACCTGCTGAAGTCGGTGTACCCGGTGCAAAGCGGCGACACGGTGTTGATACATGCCGGTGCCGGCGGGGTCGGGCTGATCCTGACGCAATGGGCCACCCGCCTGGGCGCCCGGGTGATCACCACCGTCTCGACTCCCGAGAAGGAGCGGCTGTCGCGGCAGGCCGGCGCCGCCGAGGTGCTCCCCTACCCCACCGAAGCGGCTGAGTTCGGCGACAAGGTGCGTGCGATGACGGGGGGCGCCGGCGTCGCCGTGGTGTACGACGGCGTCGGGGCCAGCACGTTCGACGCCAGCCTGTCCAGCCTGGCCGTCCGGGGAACGCTGGCGTTGTTCGGCGCCGCCAGCGGACCCGTCCCCCCCTTCGATCCGCAGCGTCTCAACTATGCCGGCTCGGTCTACCTCACCCGGCCCTCGCTGGCGCACTTCATCCGCACCGGCGAGGAGTTCAGCTGGCGCGCAGCGGAGCTGTTCGACGTGCTCGGCAGCGGGGCCGTGACCGTCGAAGTGGGCGGACGTTATCCGCTGTCCGATGCGGCACGCGCGCACGAGGATTTGCAGGGCCGCAAGACGACCGGCTCGATCGTGCTGCTGCCATAACCCCGAGCAAATCCCATCTGCCACACCAGCACGGGCCTATCGCATATCCGAATCGGACCACGCAGCCCGTTGCGGTGCTGAAGTGACCCATGGGACACGCGTGCCGGCGCAGCTCAGATCAATGTCGGCAGCGCGATCACCGAGTCGACCGCCAACGCGCAGAAGACCAGCGCCAGATAGTTATTCGACTGCAGGAACAGCCGCAGGGGCTTCACCGGCTCACCCGCACGCACGCCGGCGTACAACTGGTGGGCCATCGCCAGGAACCACGCCCCGGCCACCACCGCGACCGCCGCATAAAGCCATCCGGCGGCCAGCGCCAGCACCAGCGTCGCCAGCACGGTAAGCCAGGTGTAGACCAGAATCTGCTTGGTGACCTGACGTTCGGTGGCGACGGCCGGCAACATCGGTACACCGGCCGCTTTGTAGTCCTCCTTGTACCGCATCGCCAGGGCCCAGGTGTGCGGCGGCGTCCACAAAAAGATGATCGCGAACATCGCCACTGCCGGCCAGCCGATGCCACCGGTCACCGCCGACCAGCCGATCATCACCGGCATGCAGCCCGCCGCGCCGCCCCAGACAACGTTCTGTGACGTGCGTCGCTTGAGCAGCAGGGTGTAGACGAACACGTAGAAAGCGATGGTCGCCACGGCCAGCAGACCCGACAGCAGGTTGGTCGTCCACCACAGCCAGAAAAACGAGCCGATGCTCAACACCAGGCCCAGCACCAGTGCG
The DNA here is from genome assembly GCF_001665395.1 of Mycobacterium sp. 1164966.3. GTDB lineage: Bacteria > Actinomycetota > Actinomycetes > Mycobacteriales > Mycobacteriaceae > Mycobacterium. The sequence goes on along the minus strand of NZ_LZSG01000035.1, from coordinate 95,668 downwards.
TTTCGCCGGGGCACCGCCTCTCGGGCCAGCGGGCGCCGCGCCGTGCGCTTCATCACCTTGTCGATATCGGCGTCGGCCACGCAGTTGAGCGTGTTGGCGCCGCCGGCGGCCATCATGCCGCCGATCAGCGTGTTGAGGATCAACAGCGGGCTCACGTGGCCGCGATCGGCCAGCAGCATCGCGGGTATCGCGGTCACCAACAGCAACTCGATTACTCGAGGCTTGGTCAGGGCCAGGTAAGCCAGGACGACGCCGGTTGCCCGGCTTCTCGCCTTTTCGGCGTCCGGCCCGGCTCGGCGCCGGGCGGTGCCGGGCATCCGGCTCGACGTAACGCGCCCGCGAACGCTCAACGCTTTTACTCCTCGGGGTCGCAGCAGCGCGCAGCTTCTACTACACACGATGGTAGACAGCATGCCCACCGCCGCCGCGCCGCAGGGTCTATTCACGGACTTTTTCTCGGATCGCCCGGATTGATCGGACAGCGTAAGCGGCCGGCACGTAATTTTCACATTGGATTTCGCGGGGCCGGCCCTGGGTACCCGAAATCCGGCCCTGCAATAGCAAGCCCTCCCGCACTAGGGTGAGGATTGATCAGCTTCATGACCCAAGGACTGCGTCTGTGACCACACTCGAAGAGATCTCCACGCTGACTCAACAGCACCTGCCCGACGACTGGACCGAGATCGATTCGGCCGCTGTCGACACCATCCGCGTTTTGGCCGCCGACGCGGTCCAGAAAGTCGGCAACGGCCACCCGGGGACGGCGATGAGCCTGGCCCCCCTGGCGTACACGCTATTTCAGCGCACGATGCGCCACGACCCCAGCGACCCGTACTGGTTGGGTCGTGACCGATTCGTGCTATCGGCCGGACACAGCAGCCTGACCCTGTATCTGCAGCTCTATCTCGGCGGCTGGGGCCTGGAACTGTCCGACATTGAATCGCTGCGCACCTGGGGATCCAAGACTCCCGGACACCCGGAGTTCCGGCACACCAAAGGTGTTGAGATCACCACGGGCCCGCTCGGGCAGGGCCTGGCGTCAGCGGTCGGGATGGCGATGGCATCGCGCTACGAGCGCGGCCTCTTCGACCCGGACGCCGCACCGGGAGAAAGCCCGTTCGACCACCGCATCTATGTGATCGCCTCCGACGGCGACATCGAAGAGGGCGTCACCTCAGAGGCGTCCTCGTTGGCGGCCGTACAGCAGCTGGGCAACCTCATCGTGTTCTACGACCACAACCAGATCTCGATCGAGGATGACACCAACATCGCGCTGTGCGAAGACACCGCCGCCCGCTATGAGGCCTACGGCTGGCACGTACAGAAGGTCGAGGGCGGCGAGAACGTCGTCGCCATCGAGGAGGCGATCGCTAACGCGCAAGCCGTCACCGACCGGCCGTCGTTCATCTCGCTGCGCACCATCATCGGCTATCCGGCGCCCAACCTGATGAACACCGGCAAGGCGCATGGCGCCGCCCTCGGTGACGACGAGGTGGCCGCCGTCAAGAAGATCCTCGGATTCGACCCTGACAAGAATTTCGAGGTTCGCGACGACGTCATCACCCACACCCGCAAGCTGATCGAGCGCGGCAGGGAAGCGCACGAGAAGTGGCAACCGGAGTTCGATACCTGGGCGCAGCGCGAGCCCGAACGCAAGGCGCTACTGGACCGGTTGACGGCCGAGAAGCTGCCCGACGGCTGGGACGCCGACGTGCCGCACTGGGAACCTGGCTCCGACGAAATCGCCACCCGGAAAGCATCGAACGCGGTGCTCGACGCGGTGGGTCCGAATCTGCCCGAGCTGTGGGGCGGTTCGGCCGACCTGGCGGGCAGCACCAACACCACCATCAAGGGCGCCGATTCCTTTGGCCCACCCTCGATTTCGACCAAGGACTACACCGCGCACTGGTATGGCCGCACCTTGCATTTCGGCGTTCGTGAACACGCGATGGCCGCCATCCTGTCCGGCATTGTGCTGCATGGCCCGACCCGGGCCTACGGCGCCACGTTCCTGCAGTTCTCCGACTACATGCGCCCGGCGGTGCGGCTGGCGTCGCTGATGGACATCGACACCATCTATGTGTGGACGCACGATTCGATCGGCCTGGGCGAAGACGGCCCGACCCACCAGCCGATCGAGCACCTGTCGGCGCTGCGCGCCATCCCCAACCTGTCGGTGGTGCGACCGGCCGACGCCAACGAGACGGCCTACGCGTGGCGGACAATCCTGGCCCGCGGTAACGGCAGCGGTCCGGTCGGCCTGGTCCTGACCCGCCAGAATGTCCCGGTGCTGGAGGGCACCAGCTTCGAGGGTGTCGAACGGGGTGGTTACATCCTCGGCGACGACGGAGGTGAAGAACCCGACGTCGTGCTGATCGCCACCGGCTCCGAGGTCCAGATCTCGGTCGCGGCGCAGAAGTTGTTGGCGGACAAGGACATCGTCGCGCGGGTGGTGTCCATGCCGTGCGTGGAGTGGTTCGAGTCGCAGCCGCACGAATACCGCGACAGCGTGCTGCCCCCGTCGGTGTCGGCCCGGGTGGCCGTCGAGGCCGGTGTCGCGCAGTGCTGGCACAAGCTGGTGGGCGACACCGGAAAAATCGTATCTATCGAGCACTATGGAGAATCCGCGGATTACAAGACATTGTTCCGTGAGTACGGCTTCACAGCGGAGGCCGTCGCAGATGCCGCGGAACAGGTAGTGGACAACTGAGAGAGGGTAATTGGCATGACCACTCAAAACGCCAACCTCGCGGCGTTGAGTGCCGCGGGGGTATCGGTATGGCTGGATGACTTGTCTCGGGAGCGACTGCGTTCGGGCAATTTGCAGGAGCTGATCGACACCAAATGTGTGGTGGGAGTGACTACCAACCCGTCGATCTTCCAGAAGGCGCTGGCCGACAGCGATACCTACGACGATCAGATCACCGAGCTGGCCGAGCGCGGAGCCGACGTCGATGCCACGATTCGCACGGTCACCACCGATGACGTACGCAACGCCTGCGACGTGCTGAGGCCGCAGTGGGAGTCTTCTGACGGGGTCGACGGTCGGGTGTCTATCGAGGTCGACCCCCGAATGGCGCGTGACGCGGACAAGACCATCCAGCAGGCCGTCGAGCTGTGGAAGATCGTCGACCGGCCAAACCTGTTCATCAAGATCCCCGCCACCGAGGAGGGCATTCCGGCCATCACGGCCGTTCTGGCGGAAGGTGTTTCGGTCAACGTCACCCTGATCTTCTCGGTCGAGCGGCACCGGGCGGTGATGGACGCCTACCTGGCGGGGCTGGAAAAGGCGAAGGAAGCCGGTCACGACCTGTCGAAGATCCACTCTGTGGCATCGTTTTTCGTCTCGCGGGTGGACACCGAGGTGGACAAGCGGCTGGAGAAGATCGACTCCGAGGAGGCGCTCGCGCTGCGCGGACAGGCCGGCGTCGCCAACGCCCGGCTGGCCTACGCCGCCTACCAGGAGGTCTTCGAGGGCGGCGACCGCTATCAGACGCTGCTGTCCGACGGGGCCCGGGTGCAGCGGCCGCTGTGGGCTTCGACGGGCGTCAAGAACCCCGACTACTCCGACACCCTCTACGTGACCGAACTGGTGGCCCCGAACACCGTTAACACCATGCCGGAGAAGACGATTGACGCCGTCGCCGACCACGGCGTGATCAATGGCGACACCGTTACCGGCATGGCTTCGGCCGCTCAGGAGGTGTTCGACCAGCTGTCGGCGGTGGGAGTCGACCTGGACGACGTGTTCATCGTGCTGGAGAACGAGGGCGTCGAGAAGTTCGAGGACTCGTGGAAGGAACTACTCAAGGAGACGCAGGCGCAGCTCGACTCTGCCGACAAATGACCCCAGCTAAGGCCGCGCAGTGGCGAAACCCGCTGCGCGACAAGCTGGATAAGCGGCTTCCCAGGATCGCAGGCCCATGCGGAATGGTGATTTTCGGCGTCACCGGTGACCTGGCCCGCAAAAAGGTGATGCCGGCCGTCTATGACCTGGCCAACCGCGGCCTGCTGCCGCCGTCGTTCGCATTGGTGGGATTCGCCCGCCGGGACTGGACCACGCAGGATTTCGGCGAGGTCGTGTACAACGCGGTCAAGCAGCACTGCCGCACACCGTTTCGGCAGCAGAATTGGGACCGGTTGGCCGAGGGATTCCGTTTCGTCCCAGGGTCTTTCGATGACGACGAGGCGTTCGCGCGGCTGGCCGAGACGCTGGAGAAGCTCGACGCCGAGCGTGGCACCGGCGGTAATCACGCCTTCTACCTGGCGATCCCGCCCAAGTCGTTCCCGGTGGTGTGCGAGCAGCTGCACAAGTCGGGACTGGCGCGGCCACAGGGCGACCGGTGGAGCCGGGTCGTCATCGAGAAGCCGTTCGGTCATGACCTGCAGAGTGCACAGGCACTGAACAAGTCGGTCAACGCGGTCTTTCCGGAGGAGGCGGTCTTCCGCATCGACCACTACCTCGGCAAAGAGACGGTGCAGAACATCCTGGCGATGCGGTTCGCCAACCAGCTGTTCGACCCGATCTGGAATTCGCACTACGTCGACCACGTGCAGATCACGATGGCCGAGGACATCGGATTGGGCGGTCGCGCAGGCTATTACGATGGCATCGGCGCGGCCCGCGATGTCATCCAGAATCACCTGACGCAGCTGCTGGCGCTGACCGCGATGGAAGAGCCGGTCAGCTTCAACCCGTCGTCGCTGCAAACCGAGAAGATCAAGGTGCTTTCGGCGACGCAGCTTGCCGAGCCGCTCGACGAGACCACCAGCCGCGGACAGTACACCGCCGGCTGGCAGGGCGGGGAGAAGGTGGTCGGGCTGCTCGACGAGGAGGGATTCTCCGAGGACTCCACTACCGAGACGTTCGCCGCCATCACGCTTGAAGTCGACACGCGGCGCTGGGCCGGCGTGCCGTTCTACCTGCGGACCGGAAAACGGCTGGGGCGCAGGGTCACTGAGATCGCTTTGGTTTTCAAGCGCGCACCGCATCTGCCGTTCGATGCCACCATGACCGACGAGCTGGGCGCCAACGCCATGGTCATCCGGGTGCAACCCGACGAGGGCGTCACCTTGCGGTTCGGTTCCAAGGTGCCCGGCACCGCCATGGAGGTCCGCGACGTCAACATGGACTTCTCCTACGGCTCGGCCTTCGCCGAGGAATCACCGGAGGCCTACGAGCGACTGATCCTCGACGTGCTCCTCGGCGAGCCGTCGCTGTTTCCCGTCAACGCGGAGGTCGAATTGGCTTGGGAGATACTCGATCCCGCCCTCGACCACTGGGCTGCGCACGGCAAGCCCGACCCGTATGAGGCGGGCACCTGGGGACCGGAGTCGGCGTTCGAAATGCTGCGCCGGACCGGCCGGGAATGGCGGCGGCCGTGATCCGCGCCGCGACGATGCAGTGGGGGCGCCCCCAGCCGCGCAGCGGCGAGGGGGACGCAGCAGAGCGGAGCGATGAGGTGGGGGCACCTCCCGCTTGCGGGGGAGAGCGGCGCAAATGATTGTCGATCTGCCCGCAACGACCACCACGGCGGTAAACAAGAAGCTCGACGAGCTCCGCGAAGAAATCGGTGCCGTCATGATGGGACGGGTGCTCACGCTGATCATCGCGCCGGACAGCGATGCCGTGCTCGAGGAATCCATCGAGGCGGCCAATGACGCCAGCCATGAGCACCCCAGCCGGATCATCGTCACGATGAGAGGCGACCCGTATGCGGACGAACCACGGCTTGATGCCCAATTGCGGGTGGGCGGCGACGCCGGCGCCGGAGAGGTCGTCGTGCTGCGGCTGTCCGGGCCGCTGGCCGGCCACGCCGAGAGCGTGGTGATCCCGTTCTTGCTTCCCGACATTCCGGTGGTGGCGTGGTGGCCCGATATCGCTCCTGCGGTGCCTGCCCAGGATCCGTTGGGCAAGTTGGCGATTCGCCGCATCACCGACGCCACCAATGCGATCGACCCGTTGGCGGCCATCACCAGCCGGCTGCCCGGCTACACGGCAGGCGATTCCGACCTGGCCTGGTCCCGCATCACCTACTGGCGGGCGCTGTTGACTTCCGCGGTCGACCTGCCGCCGCACGAGCCAATCGAGTCGGCGTTGATCTCCGGGTTGAAAACCGAACCGGCGCTGGACATCCTGGCCGGCTGGCTGGCCAGCCGGATCGACGGGCCGGTGCAACGCAAAGTGGGCGAACTCAAGGTCGAGCTGGTGCGCAAGAGCGAGACCATCGTGCTCAGCCGTCCGCAAGAGGGCACCACGGCCACCCTGAGCCGGACGGCCCGGCCCGATGCCCTGGTTCCGTTGGCGCGCAGGGTAACCGGCGAATGCCTTGCCGAAGACCTGCGGCGGCTGGATCCGGACGAGATCTATCTATCGGCACTCGAAGGCATCAAGAAGGTTCAATACGTATGAGCACCGCCGTCGAAATCTTCCCGGACAGCACCACGCTGGTGGAAGCCGCGGCCAAGCGGCTGACCGAGGCCATCGAGTCGGCCGTCGCGGCCAGGGGCCGCGCGCTGATTGTGCTGACCGGCGGCGGCAACGGCATCGCATTGCTCCGCCAGCTGGGCATGCAAGGTTCGCAGATCGACTGGGGACGTGTGCATCTGTTCTGGGGCGATGAGCGCTACGTTCCCGAGGACGACGACGAGCGCAACGACAAGCAGGCGCGCGGCGCCTTGCTCGATCACATCGACATCCCGTCGAGCAATGTGCACGCGATGCCGGCCAGTGACGGTGAGTTCGGCAGCGATATGGCCGCCGCGGCACTGGCCTACGAGCAGGTCCTGGCCGCCAACGCCGAACCCGGTCAGCCGGTGCCGAATTTCGATGTGCACCTGTTGGGAATGGGGCCGGAAGGCCATATCAACTCGCTGTTCCCGGACACCCCCGCTGTGCGGGAGACCAGCCGCATGGTGGTCGAAGTCGAAGACTGCCCGAAACCGCCGCCACGGCGAATCACCTTGACGCTGCCCGCTGTTCAGCGTTCTCGCGAGGTCTGGCTGATGGTGTCCGGTGGCGCGAAAGCGGACGCGGCGGCCGCTGCGATCGGCGGCGCGGACCCGGTCTCGGTACCGGCGGCCGGCGGCGTCGGGATACACACCACCCTGTGGCTGCTCGACGAGGAAGCCGCGGCCAAGCTTCCTGGCTAACACCTGCCGGGTGATAATGACCGTCATGACAGACAAGACCGACCGTCCCACACCGGTGCGGAAGCGGATGAAGACCCTCACCCAAGCGGCGCTGAACGCGGACAAGACGGTCGAGCAGGTCGAGGACGTTCTCGACGGCCTGAGCAGCACGATGGTCGAGCTCAACAGCTCGCTGTCGGCGCTGAACGCGACGGTCGAACGCCTCGAGACCGGCCTGGATCATCTCGAGGGCACCCTGCACAGCCTCGACGATCTGGCCAAGCGGCTCATCGTGCTGGTCGAGCCGGTAGAAGCCATCGTCGAGCGGATCGATTACATCGTCAGCCTGGGCGAAACCATGGTGTCCCCGCTCTCGATGACCGAGCACGCCGTGCGCGGCGTGATGGATCGGTTGCGCAACCGCAGCTTGCGTTAGGTGGCGAGCAGACGCAAAACCCCCTCGACAAGCCGTGTCAGAGGGGGTTTTGCGTCTGCTCGCCACCCTTCGCCGCGCCTACATCTTGGTCAATCGGGCCATCGCGAAGCTGTAGAGGCCGTAGGTGATGATGCCTAGGGCTGCGGCGATCAGGAGCGCAGCACCGTAGGGCTGAGCCCCGAGTGTTTTGAGGGCCCCGTCGAGTCCGGTGGCTTTTTTCGGCTCTGAGCGCAACGCCGCGACGACGACCAGCCCGCCCGCGCCGACGAGAACCACACCTTTGCCGATGTAGCCGAGCATGCCCACGCGTCGCACCAGATTGCCCGATTTGCCTTTCAGGTCGCCCAGGAAGTTGCGGCTGGCCCCTTTGTAAACGTGGTAGACACCCACCGCGACGATGCCGATTCCGCAGGCGATGAGCGCAACGGTGCCGATGACGGTCTGCATCAGGCGCGCGCTGATGGTCGAATTCCGCTCACCCGTGGAGCGCCCCGCGCCCAGGGCGAATCCGAACGCGGAGTAGGCGAAAGCGAAATAGACGATTGCCAAACCGAAGGCTTTGACCCTATCCAACCTTCCCGACGAGGTGCCCCCGTCGGGCCTGCGGTCGGTCGCCCGGCCCAGGACGGTCTCGACCAGCCGCCACAGGCCCAGCATCAGCAGGGCGGCGGCCGCGATCCAGAGCCCGATCCGCCCGCCCGGTTGCGCCGCCAGTGCCGCCAGAGCTCCGGATTGATCGGCGGTGGCGGCGGCGCCGAGCGCGATCCGGATGGCCAGGTAGCCGACGATCAGATGCAGCGACCCGCTCACCACAAACCCGGCACGGGCCAACCGCTCGAAGACGCTGTTCTGGGCTAGCTCCGTCGGGGTGACGGAGGCGTCGTCAGGCATGTGGGCTTAATGCCCGTTATCCGCTGTTGCGTAACGCGCTGGCCAAACCGTTCATCGTCAACAAGATGCCGCGCTGCACCAGTTCGTCGTCGTCACCCGAACGGTAGCGGCGCAGCAACTCCACCTGAAGGTGGTTCAGCGGCTCCAGATACGGGAAGCGGTTGAACACCGAACGCGCCAGCGCCACATTGTCGGCGAGCAGGTCCTCTTGGCCGGTGATGAGCTTGTGCATGGCGATGGTGCGCTCGTGTTCATCGGTGATCTTGTCGAAGACCCTGCGCCGCAACGATTCATCGGGCACCAGCTCGGCATAGCGGGCGGCCAGGCCCAGGTCGCTTTTGGCCAGCACCTGCGCCAGGTTCGACAGCACGCTGCGGAAGAACGGCCAGCGCTCATAGAGGTCGCGCAGTACCTGCACCCGCTCGGCTTCGGCGCCGGCGGCGATCCACTGCTCGAATGCCGAACCGGTGCCGTACCAGCCGGGCAGCATGACCCGCGACTGGCTCCACGCCAACACCCACGGAATCGCGCGCAGGTCGTCGATCGACTCGGTGGGCTTGCGCGATGTCGGCCTGCTGCCGATGTTGAGTGACCCGATTTCACTGACCGGCGTGGAGGCCTTGAAGTAGTCCACGAAACCCGGTGTGTCGTGGACTAATTCGGCGTAGGCGCGTTGCGCCAGCCCGGCCACCTCGCCGAGGACCGCGTAAGCGGGCTCTGCAGCCTCACCCAAGCCCTCCACGTCCAGCAGCGTTGACTCCAGGGTGGCGGCCACAAGGCTCTCCAGGTTGCGTCGCGCCATGCGGGGTTCGGCGTACTTGGCGGCGATCACTTCGCCTTGCTCGGTCAGCCGCAATGACCCGCTCACCGCTCCGGGCGGCTGCGCCAGGATGGCCTGGTAGCTCGGGCCGCCGCCGCGGCCGACGGTTCCACCGCGACCGTGGAAGAGCCGCAACCGGATTCCGGTTTTGCGGGCCACTTCCACCAAAGCCAGCTCGGCCCGGTAGACGGCCCAGTTGGCGGCCAGATAACCGCCGTCCTTATTGGAGTCCGAGTAGCCCAGCATCACCTCCTGCGAGTCGCCGCGCGCGGAGACCAGCGCGCGGTAAAGCGGAAGCTCGAGCATCGAATGCAGGATGGTCGCGGCGTTGTGCAGATCGTCGATCGTTTCGAACAGCGGCGAAATGCCAACGGGGCAATACAATTCCGGCCCGGAAGCGTCCAGCAGGCCAGCCTCCTTGAGCAGGATCGCCGCCTCCAGCACATCCGACACCGACCGGCACATGGAGATCACGTAGTTGGGCACGGCGGCGAAACCGTAGATCTCGACCGCGCGTGCCGCGGCCGCCGCGACACCCAGCTCGCCGCGCGCCAGTTCCGACAATTGTGCGCGGTCGCCCACCAGCGGGCGTCTGGTGCTCAGTTCGCCCGCCAACAGTTCGACCCGCTCGTCCTCGGACAGGGAGCTGTAGTCCGGATGCACCCCGGCCCATGCCAGCAGCTCGGCGATCACCTCTTCATGCACGTCGGAGTTTTGTCGCAGGTCCAGGCCGCACAGGTGAAACCCGAAGACTCCCACGCCTTCCCGTAGCAGGGCCAGCCGGTCATCGGCCAGCAGCGTGGCGCCGTGGGTGCGCAACGAGGAGTCGATGGCGTCTAGATCGGTCCGCAGTTCGGCCGGCGTGGAATACGGCGGCAAACCCATGTCCAGCACATCCTGGGGCTGCCGGTCCAGGATCTGGCTGGCGGTTGCGGTCAGCCGGCCCCGGATCACCCGCAGCGCCCGCCGGTACGGCTCGTCGGCGCGGGCCTTCTCCGTGCAGCCCTCGGCCAGTTCGGCCAGCTCGGAGGTCACCGTGATCAGCCGCCCCGACATCGTCAGCTCCTGCTCGAGGGCGGTGAGCTCGGTCAGGTAGTGCGCCAGTGCGGTGTAGGCGGCGCTGCCGGTTGCCAGGCGCACCACGTCGGCGGTCACATTGGGATTGCCGTCGCGGTCGCCACCGATCCAGGAGCCGGGCTGCAGAATCGGCCCGGGGAGCAGGTCGGCGTCGGGCCAGCGAGTGCGCAACGCTTCCCGGACTTCGGCATTGACCTGCGGGACCACCGCGAAGAACGACGATGGGTACAACCGCAGCCCGGCCTCGATCTCGTCGCTGATCTGCAACCGGGACAGCCGCACCAGCGCTGTCTGCCACAGCGTCAGGACCTGGCGCCGCAACTCGGATTCGATGTTGCGCCCGTCGTCGGTCTCGGTGTGGCCCTCCGCGTGCAGTCGCATCAACTCGGTGATCCGGTGCTGGGTGACGAACACGGTGCGCCGCCGGGTCTCGGTGGGGTGGGCGGTGCTGACCGGGGAAACCAGTGCACCTTTCAGGGCCTCGGCGACGGTAGCCGAATCCAACTCCGCGCGATCGAGTTTGGCGTAGGTGGCGGCCAGGCTGCTGTCCTGCGGCGGCTCCCCGGCTTTGACGTGAATGGCGCGGCGGCGTTCCCGGTGGATGTCTTCAGCGACGTTGGCCAGCAGCGCGAAATGGCTGAACGCACGGATGACCGGGATTGCCAGATGAATGTCGATCCCGTCGAACATGCGCGACATCTCGGCCCGGTCGATCTCGGAACGGCGCACCCGGAACGCTTCCACCCGGGCACGCTCGACGAGCTCGAAAACCTCGTCGCCATTCTGCTCGCGAACTGTGTCGCCGAGGATGGTGCCCAGCAGCCTGATGTCGGCGCGCATCGGCTCAGTCGCCTCGCGGCCGACCCGCGTCCGGTGCACGGCACCGATGGGTTCCAGCGCGGCGTCGATGGTTTCAGCCATGCGTCTCAGTATCGACGCGAATCGCCGGCGTCGCCTGCTGCGGGTGTCTGCGTGGACGAGTCCGCATTCATGGCATCGAGCCTGCGGCCACGGCTGGATCTTGGCGGCAGGCTCAGTTATCACCGCCGCAGGTGCGGCGCCTTTGGCGGGCCCGACGTCGTTCGGTAGGCTGCGCCTCATGGTTTTGGCCCTGCAGATCACTTTGGTGGTCACCAGCGTGCTGGTGGTGTTGCTGGTGTTGCTGCACCGCGCGAAGGGCGGCGGTCTGTCGACGCTGTTCGGCGGTGGTGTGCAGTCCAGCCTTTCCGGGTCGACAGTCGTCGAGAAGAACCTGGACCGCTTGACGCTGTTCATCACCGGCATTTGGCTGGTCAGCATCATCGGCGTGGCGCTGGCAATCAAGTACCACGTGCACTGACAGCACGCCGATGAACTATCCACAGGGGCCGGGGCCCTATCCCCCGCCTGCGCCGCATCGGCCGCCGGGTCCGTATCCACCGTCGGGTCCCTATCCGCCGCAGTACGGCCAGCCGCCCCGATACGGCCAGCCGGACGGGCCGCCGCAGCCGTATCCCCAGACACCGCAGCCCAGCCCGTACCAGGGCCGCCCCTCCTACCCGATCCAGCAACCCGGTCCGCAGGGGTACGGCCAGCCGGCCGAAGGCATCGCCGTGACCACCCAGTACTTCCCGCTCGGATTCACGATGGCTCTGTTCAAGCCGAAGATCGTCGTCGACGGGTACGAAGCGCCGGTGGCTGGTTGGGGCCGCACGGTGGTCCCGGCCCGACCGGGTCCACATCACGTACACGTGCATGTGCCGTATTGGCTGCCGCCGCAGATCGGACCGGCAGACACGTCGGTCGAGGTTCATCCCGGCAGGCTGGTCGAGCTCGAATACAAGGCGCCGGTGTGGGGGTTCAGCCGCGGTTCGCTGGGCGTACCGCCGCAAAGCTACAACGGCGTCGGCATCACCATCGGAGTGATAGCGGTGTCGATGTTCCTGGCGGTGGCGCTCTCGCTGCTCATGATCCTGGCCAGGATGTGACGCGCGCGCGACGCCAGGAGGAGTTTTAGGGCAGCGGTCCGCCGGCGGCGATAGCCGCCAGAGTCGCGAACTGTTCCCCGTCCAGCGACGCCCCGCCGACCAAGCCGCCGTCGACGTCGGGCTGAGCGACGAGATCGCCGACGTTCTTCGCGTTCATCGAGCCGCCGTAGAGCACCCGCACGGATTCTGCAATCCCCGACGAGGCTAGTGACGCCAACTCTTCCCGGATCGCCGCGCACACCTCCTGAGCATCGGACGCACTGGCCACCCGTCCGGTTCCAATCGCCCAAACCGGTTCGTAGGCGATCACGACCTGGCCGATCTGCTCGGCCGACAACCCATTCAGCGAGCCGCGCAACTGCTCGACGTTGTGGGACACGTGGTTTCCCGCCTCGCGTACCTCGAGGTGCTCGCCGATACACACGATCGGGGTCAGTTCGTTTCTGAGCGCCGCTGCGGCCTTGGCGGCCACCAGTGCGTCGTCCTCGTGGTGATAGGTGCGCCGTTCGGAGTGCCCGACGGCAACATAGGTGCAGCCCAGCTTGGCCAGAAAGACGCCGCTGATGTCGCCGGTGTAGGCGCCTGAGTCATGTTGCGAAAGGTCCTGGGCGCCATAAGTCAGCCGCAGCTTGTCGCCGTCGACCAGGGTCTGCACGCTGCGCAGGTTGGTGAACGGCGGCAGTACCGTGACGTCAACCTTGTCGTAGTACTTGTCCGGCAGCGCAAATGCGACTTTTTGCACCAGCGCGATCGCCTCGAAGTGGTTGAGGTTCATCTTCCAGTTGCCGGCTATCAGTGGCTTACGACTCACGAGTCTCCTTTGCTCGGCTGCGCACTCCGCAGTACTTCGATACCTGGAAGCGCTTTGCCCTCAAGGTATTCCAGCGACGCGCCGCCGCCGGTGGATATGTGCGAGAAGTCGCCTTCCGGGATCCCCAGCGCGCGCACCGCGGCCGCCGAGTCACCGCCGCCCACCACACTGAACGCGCCCTTGCGGCTGGCGGCGGCGATCGCTTCGGCGACACCCCGGGTGCCGACGGCGAACGCCGGAAATTCGAACACACCCATCGGGCCGTTCCAGAACACGGTGCTGGCGTTGGACAGCAACACCGCGAAGCGCTTGACCGATTCCGGGCCGATATCCAGCCCCATCATGTCGCCCGGGATGGCGTCGCACGCCACGGTTTGCGACGGTGAGTCGGCGGCAAACTGCTCGGCCACGACGATGTCGCGGGGCAGTCTCAGGACGTCGGCGTAGGTGTCCAGCAACCGGCGGCAGGTCTCGACCATTTCGGTTTCCAGCAACGACTTACCCACCGAAAACCCCTGTGCGGCAAGGAATGTGAAGCACATGCCACCGCCGATCACAATGCTGTCGGCTTTGGTCGCCAACGACTCGATGACGCCGAGTTTGTCCGAGACCTTCGACCCGCCCAAAACCACCGCGTAAGGGCGTTTCGTCGAGCGCGTCAGCTGCTCCAGCACGGTGATCTCGTCGGCGACCAGCGTACCGGCGTAGTGCGGCAGCAGGGTGGCAACGTCGTACACGGAGGCCTGCTTGCGATGCACCACACCGAAGCCGTCGGAGACGAAAGCGCCTCCCGGCGAGACCAATTCGGCCAGCTGCTTGGCCAGCGCGAGGCGCTGGACATCATCCTTGCTCGTTTCGCGCGGGTCGAACCGGATGTTCTCCAGCAGCAGGATGTCGCCGTCGGTCAGGCCCTCGGCGCGGGCCAGCGCGTCGGCGCCCACAGGGGTGCGATCGGGGTCATTGGCCAACTGCACATGCCGGCCCAGCTGCTCGCCGAGCGCCGCGGCGACCGGCGCCAGCGACAGCTTCGGATCGGGGCCGTCCTTGGGTCGGCCCAGGTGGGCGGTGACCACGACTTTCGCGCCGGCGTCGAGCAGTGCTTTCAACGTCGGTGCCGACGCGGTGATCCGCCCCGGGTCGGTGATGGTGCCGTCTTCGTCGAGCGGCACGTTCAGATCGCTGCGCACCAGCACGCCGCGACCCGAAACACCCTCGGCCAGCAGGTCTTTCAGAGTTGGAAGCGAAGATCCTGCCACGGCTAGAGCGACTTGCCGACCAGCGCGACCAGGTCAACGAGACGGTTGGAATAGCCCCACTCGTTGTCGTACCACGACACCACCTTGGCCTGGTTGTCGATCACCTTGGTCAGACCGGAGTCGAAGATCGAGCTGTGCGGGTCGGTGACGATGTCGCTGGAGACGATCGGCGCGTCGTAGTACTTCAGGATGCCTTTGAGCTTGCCCTCGGCAGCGGCTTTGAACGCCGCATTGATCTCCTCGACGCTGGCGGACTTGGACAGCTCGGCGGTCAGGTCGGTGACCGAGCCGGTGGGAATCGGCACCCGGAGCGCATACCCGTCGAGCTTGCCTTTGAGACCCGGCATCACCAGCCCGATAGCCTTGGCCGCGCCGGTGGACGTGGGCACGATGTTCAGCGCGGCGGCACGGGCCCGCCGCAGGTCCTTGTGCGGACCGTCCTGCAGGTTCTGGTCCTGGGTGTATGCGTGAATGGTGGTCATCAGGCCCTTGACGATGCCGAACTCATCGTCGAGGACTTTGGCAAGCGGCGCAAGGCAGTTCGTTGTGCACGACGCGTTGGAGATGATGTTCTGGCTGCCGTCGTACTTGTCGTCGTTGACCCCCAGGACGATGGTGATGTCCTCATCGGTGGCCGGCGCGGAGATGATCACCTTCTTGGCACCGGCCTCCAGGTGGCCTTTGGCCTTGGCCGCGCTGGTGAACAATCCGGTCGATTCGACCACGACGTCCACGCCGAGGTCTCCCCACGGCAATGCCGCGGGACCTTCCCTGACCGCCAGCACCTTGACTTTCGCGGGACCGACGACGATCGTGTCGCCTTCGACAGTGATGTCGTGGGGCAACCGGCCCAGGATGGAGTCGAATTTGAGGAGGTGCGCCAGTGTGCCGCTGTCGGTGATGTCGTTGACCGCGATCACTTCGATGTCGGCCGTGCCCTCTCCCTGTTGAGCCAATAGCGCCCGGTAGAAGTTTCGTCCGATTCGACCGAAGCCGTTGATGCCTACCCGGACCGTCACGTGTCTCGTCTCCTTGATTGCTGATGTGATGCACGGGCTAGCCTAGTCGGGCGACGATGCAGGCCGAAACGGCCCTGTTCGCGCAGGTTACGCCGGGAGTGGGTCGACCCATCGGACACCCGCGAAGCGACTGAAGTCGACATCGGTCGAACACAATTCGGCGCCGTATTCGGTGGCCAAAGCCGCGAGGTGGGCATCAATGGTCAGATTGCCCGCCGTCCCAAGGGGAGTGAGCAAACCGCGCAGCACACTGGCATGACGCTCGGTCTGGTGCAATACGGTCACGCACGGCTGCTGCAGCCATTGCTCAACCACGTCAAACGATTCCTCTGCGGTCAACGGCCGGGCAAACACCGCCGACCGCGTGGATAATCGCACAAAACCGATGAGGACCTGCCATGCGAAAGCGACGGTGTCCGAACCGGACAGCGTCTCGTCGAGCCAGGCGCGTGCCCCCCGGTGGCGCGACGACGACTCGTCCATCGCATATACCAGGATGTTCAGGTCGCACAGCTTCATTTGCGGAGTGCGGGCTTGCGCAATGTCTCCGCGTCTTCGTCGGCGCCGGCCAGTGCCAGCGCCGTGGCGATATCAAATCCCGCGCGCAGGCCCATGTCGCGACTGGGCGTGCGATAGGGACGCTGGGCTATGATTCTTCCAGCTCATGGCCCGTTTTTGAGGTCGATTTAGGTGCCCGCTTCATCGGCCCGCGGCGCGGATGGGCCGGCTGCGGCGGCTGAGCCCATTCGGCGCCGGTGGCCTCGAACAAACGGCTGATCTCGGCCACGTGCATGTCGGCGAGATCCCACACGTCGGGGATCAGGTCACGGTCGGCGATGAAGCCGAAGTCGAGACGGTCCAGATAGCTGACGACGGTGATGTTGAGGCCCTGCCCGTCGGTGACGATCGACACCGGGAACTGGTGAGACAACTTGGCCCCGGCGAAGTACAACGGCTGGCGCGGCCCGGGAACGTTGGAGATCACCAGGTTGAACGGCTGCGATACCCGGTCGGCCAATCGCAGCCGCGACGCCAGGCGTACGGCGGCGGTGGACAGCACCGGCGGCGAGTAGCGGGTGAGGTCGACCAGTTCGGCGGCCGGCACCAGCTCATGCGTGCGCTTGGCGTCTTGCATGGCCTTGCGGCAGCGGGCAACGCGTTCGACCGGATCCGCACAGTCGGTGGGCAACTCGGCAACGATGGCCGATACCCGGTTAGTCCACGGGTCCGTCTCGTCGCCACTTCGGATCGAAACCGGCACCATTGCCCGCAACGGACGGTCCGGCAGCGCGTCATGGGCCAACAAATACTGGCGCAGGGCGCCGGCGCAGATCGCCATGACGATGTCGTTGACGGTGCTGCCGGTGGCGTCCTTGAGCCGCTTGACGTTCTCCAGCGACGTGGTGCGCATGGCGAACCGGCGGTGCGGGGTGATCGATTTGTTCCACGGCGTCGGCGGCGCGGTGACCGTGGGCAAGGCGATGTTGGGCCGGTTTCCCCGGCCCAGCTGGGCCACCCATTTGACCGCTGCCCCGGCGCGACCGGCAGCGCTGCTCACGCTGTGGATCCCGGCGGCGTCGGCGAGTTGACCGACGATCCGGGCCTGCAGCCGCATCGCCCGGAACGGGTTGCGAGCCAGTTCGCCCACCGTGCGGCGCAGCAATTCGGCGCTCGACGGCAGCGCTTCGGGCTCCCAGGCCGGGCCCGGGCCCGGCGGCGGCACATCAGGTTCGGTGTCGGTGACGATCTGCAACATCAGCTGCCCGGAGGCCCCGTCGATGGTGGCGTGGTGGTACTTGGTCAGCAGCGCCCAGCGGCCGTCGGCCAGGCCGTCGATGACATAGACCTCCCATAGCGGCCGGGTGCGGTCCATCGGTCGACCGACGATCCGGCACACCTGATCGGCCAGCTGGTCTACGAGACCCGGTCGGGCCAAATGCAATTCGCGGATGTGGTAGTCAAGGTCGAAGTTGGGATCGAAGATCCAGTAGGGATGGTCGAGCCCGAACGGCACTTCCACCAAACGTCGCCGCATCGGCTCCAGTTCGCCGACCAGCGACGCGTATTTCTCGTACACCGCCGCATACGGGTCGTAGTCCGGGCCGGGCCGTTCAAAGATCATCAGGCCGGTCACATGACCGAATGTCGTCGACGTTTCCATGTGCAGAAACGCGGCGTCCAGGCCGGTGAGCTGCTTCACGACTGGCTCCTAGGTTATTCGGGTGCCGCGAACGAAAACTGCTCGCGCAGAGCGCGTTTCAGCGCCTTGCCGGTCGGGGTGCGCGGGATGACGTCGGTGAACACCGCCCGCTTCGGCAGTTTGAAGCGCGCCAGCTTGCCGGTGCAGTGCGCCAGCACTGCCGCTTTGTCGAGTTCCGGATCCGCGCGCACCACCACCGCCAGCGGCGACTCACCCCACTTGGCCGACGGCATGCCCAGCACCGCGACATCGGCGATGCCCGGGTGCGACAACAGGACATCCTCGACCTCGGCCGGGTACACGTTCTCCCCGCCGGAGATGATCATGTCCTTGATCCGGTCCTGGATGTAGACGAAACCGTCGGCGTCGCGGACCGCGACATCGCCGGTGTGCAACCAGCCGTCGGTGATCGTCTCGGCGGTCGCGTCCGGGCGATTCCAATAGCCGGCCATGATGTGGCGGCCGCGTACCAGCAACTCCCCGGGCACGCCCGGAGCCACATCGTCGCCCTGCAGGTCGACGATGCGTACCTCGGTATGGAAGAACGCCTTGCCGGTCGATCCGATGTGCGACATAGCGTCGTCGGGACTGATCACGCAGGCCGGACCGCAGGTCTCGGTGAGGCCGTATACCTGGTGGACCTCGTAACCGAGACCGGCGTACGTCTCGATCAGCGACGGCGGCACCGGCGCCGCCCCGCTGAAGAAGCAGCGCAACTGCAACGACTCGCGCAATTCCGGCCGATACGTCGGCAGCATGAAGTTCAGCATGGCCGGCACCGCAAGCGTGGTGGTGACCCGCTCGTCGCGGAACACGTCCCAGATCCGCGTCGGGTCGAAGTTGCGCAAGAGAATGATGGTCGCGCCGCGATAGACAGACCCCGCCATCGGAGTAAGCGCCCGGACGTGAAACATCGGCATCGAGATCAGGTAGCGGTCGCGGAACCGGATGTCGGTGCTCGCCAACATTGTGAGCAGGGCCCACTGCACGCTGTCGTGGGTGTGCACTGCGCCCTTCGGCAGCCCGATAGTCCCGGAGGTGTACATGATGAACAGCGGGTCGTCGCCGTCGGCTTGGGCCAGCACCGGATCCGGCGGCGCCTGCTCAACCAAGCCGTCGAAGTCCTGCGCCCACCCGGGGCCGTCCGGGCCGACGCGCAACCAGCGCGTCACCGCTGTACCTTCCTCGTCGTTCCCGCCGCGCTCGTGCAGTTCGGCGACCACGGAGTCGAACTCGACGTCGAACACCAACACCGCGGCCCCCGAATCGCGCAGCATGAACGCCAGCTCGTCGGCGACCAGCCGGCAATTCAGCGGAACGAACACCAGCCCGGCCCGGGCCGCGCCGTAGAAGACCTCGATGAACTGGTGATTGTTGGGCAACAGCACCGCGACCCGGTCCCCCTTGGCGAGGCCCGAGCCGATCAGTACCTGCGCAGCCCGGTTGGCCCGATCGTTGAGCTCGGTGAAAGTGAACCGCAGGCCGGCGGCGTCGTCTACGAGTGCCTCCAGTTCGGGATTCAGCTCTGCTCGTCTGCTCAGATGCGATCCGACATTCATGGTTTGCTCTTTCCGGTCGGTGCGCTCAGGTGGTGAGCAGGCCGCCCTCGACGGGCAGTGTGATCCCGGTAACGTAGCTGCTCGCATCGCTGGCGAGGAAGACCAGCGCCGCACTGAGTTCTTCGGCCAGGCCGACGCGGCCCATGAGAGTGCGCGGGATGACCGTGTTCTCGATGTATCCGGCCGGGAACTGGTCGGTCATCTCGGTCTCGAAGAATCCGGGCGCCAGCGCGTTGACCCGGATGCCTTTGCGCCCGGTCCACTGTTGGGCCAGGTCGCGGGTCAGCCCGATCAGTCCGGCCTTGGACGCCGCATAGGCGGCCTGCGGCAGACCGGCCGTGGTAAGGCCGAGCACGCTGCTGATGTTGATGATCGAGCTACCGGGCCGCATGACCTGTACGCACGCCTGGGCCATCCAGTAGCAGCCGTTGAGGTTGAGGTCGATGACCGACCGGAACTCGTCAGGAGTCTCGCGGGTGGCCGGGACGGCGGTTCCGACGCCGGCGTTGTTCACCAGGACGTCGACCCGTCCGAACGTGTCGATCGCGGCGTTGACCAGGTCCTGGCAGTGCTCGGGGTCGGTCACGTCGGTACGGACCGCGAGAGCCTTGCGGCCCGCGGACTCGACCAGCGCGCGGGTGTCGGCCAGCCGGTCTACACGCCGCGCGCCGAGCACTACGTCGGTACCGGCCTCGGCTAGCGCCTGAGCGAACCCGACGCCCAGGCCGCTGGATGCACCGGTGACGATCGCGACTCGATCGTCAATTCGGAATCGGTCGAGGATGCGCATCATGCAGTGCTCGCGGGCTGGTTTGACTTATTGTTGCACCGTATCGTGATATCTTGCATTCAGGCAACAATCTGCGATTTATTTCACTTATTGCAACGCCTGATACTCTGTCGCAGAAGCGAGACTTTTGTGCGGCCCGGCCGGGGAGGTGCGACATCGGCGAAACACAGTTGGCTCGCCTGCTGACGGCGACGGACCGCCGCCCCGATGCGTTGACGGCTTTCCGCATCGCCCGCCGGTGGTTCATCGCGGGCCGGCGGATTGAGATGCAGGAACTGGCAGCCGAACTCGGCGTGAACCGGGCGACTCTGTTCCGCTGGGTCGGCAGCCGTGACGATCTGCTCGGCGAGATCCTGTGGTCGCTCGCCGAACCCACGCTGGCGCTGGCGGTCGATGGAGCACGCGGGTCGGGCGGAAAACGGATCGCCAGCATCATGGGCCGTTTCGTCGCGTTGCTGGACGAGGCGGACTTTTTCCGGGAATTTCTGCGACGAGAACCGGAACGCGCACTGCGCATCCTCACGACGCGCGCCAGCACGGTCCAGTCTCGGCTGGTCAAGGCCGTCGAAACCCTTGTCGGCGAGGAGATTACGCGCTCAGCGATGCATCCGCCGTTGTCGCCGCACGACCTGGGTTACCTGATCGTGCGCATCGTCGAATCCTTCCTTTATGCCGACATCATCACCGGCGAAGAACACGACACCGCAAAGGCTGCGCTGGCCATCACCGCATTGCTCGGAAGCGATGCCGCGCCGGGCAAGTCAGGACGCGGCGGGCGTGGCACGTGAAACTACATGGACGGGGAACTCGTCACCGGGCTCGGGCCAGGGCTGACGCGTCAGCATGTCCTCGACGGTGACATACCCCGCCTCGATCAAACCGGTCTTGGCGTCGACGATTCGATACCACTGCTTTTGGACGTGGATCGGCTGGCCTTCCAAGATGATGACGCGGACCTCGCCCTCCTCGAAGTTGCAGCGTCGTTGCACCGCTTCCAGGAGCTGCTCGTTGTGCAAATGGCCCTCACCGAAGTTCCAACCGACCAACGGCCCTGCGACGAGTTCGCCTTCGCGCACTTTGTATTCGGCTTCGTTGGCCTCTCCTCCCGTAGCGTGGGGCAAGAGTCCGTTGAGCGCCCGTCCGTGGGTGTGCATGGCGCGGAATGCTGCGACCTTGTCGGACATGACTTCGGCGGTGGCCGCGCCGTATAGCCGCGCCAGCTGATTGACCACCAGGGCAGAGCTTTTGACGACGTTGGCTTCGATCTTGTCCTCGGCGCCCGGACGGAAGCACCACACGCTGGTGGCCCAGTTGCCGGCGTAGTACCGCATCCCAGGCAGGAACGAAATCTTTTCGGGGAACAGGTTTCCCGCGATTGCAATGGCCGCCGCGACCAGCACGAGCGCCAGCAGCAGCGGTGACTGAATATCGGTCGCCTTGGTCGCGCCGTAGTGCCCGAACAGATAGAACAACGAGAAGATGAAAAAGACGTTCCACTCCAACGGGACTCCCATCGGGAGATTGGAAATGATGTTGAGGTGGAAGATCACCATGAATCCGATGAGGTACCACCGCCAGGGTTGATCGCCGGCTACGAACACCAGAATTGTCGGGATCACGAATTCGGCGGTGGTACCGCCCACATGGGCCATGAGCTTGGGCAACCGAGACGGGCGCAGGTCGTCGACGTGGTCGAGGTAGAGCCTGCGTTTGACCGGGTTGAACAACCGGCTGCGTAGCAGGGCGTTGTTACTCGTCATCACGGCAACGACGTAGGGGAAATGATGGTTGAGTTTGGAAGTTGCCGCGCCCCACCACAGGCACAGCATGATGATCTTGAATGCCGCGATCTGGTCGGGAATGAACGGGAAGAAGAACACGAACAGTTTCAGCCAATAGTGCTCACCGCGGGCGGCCAGAAAAATTGTCTTGTCGCGCAGGCCCACCAGGGCCAGAGCGACGATGGTCGGGATCACCAGGACGGGGTTGATCAATCCGACATCGCTACCGGTGACGGGTCCGCCGTGCCCGGGTGACAACAGCGCCCACACCGCGCTGGCCAACACGATGGCGTAGAGCGCGACGTCGACAATCGTGCGACGGTCCCCACCGGTGAGCGGAACCTTGCCCGGCCACGGAGGCAGCCGAATTGTGTTGGGCCGCAACCAATAAAGGAATCCGCCGATCGGCGGCATGAACCGCCCGGTCAGCGGCCCGGATCCGCAGCCGAAGCCCATGACCTCGAACAGCAGGGTGAAGACGATGACCTTCTGATACACGATCGGCTGGGTCCACCAGTCGGCGATGTGGCTCAGCCCACCCAGGCCGGGCGTCAGCGAGATGATCGCTGCGGGAATCGCGACGTACAGGCCGATCTTGATCAGGTAGAGCAGATACACCGCGTAGGGCGTGCCGAAGCCGTGCTCGGCCCAGTGCCGGGTGACAACTTGCAGTCGCGCGGCCCGGGACTGGTTCTGCCACGTGTCGGGGTCGACGTCCGGAAGCTCCGGTGACATGAATCCCATGGCGGCCTCGTTCCTACCGATTGTGCGACCAGTTGGTCAATACAATCTATTCGGAATCACGAGTCAGGTGGACTATTTGGGGTCGTCGGTCCCGTCGGCCCGACCAAGCCCGTGGGCGTCAGGCAACGCTTGCGGTACCACCGAATCAGGCCGTGCTTTCCGGGGAATCGGGGGGATCATTTCATCGCTCGGGGGAAATCGCCGCTGCAAAGTATCGATCAGATCCTGGAGAATTTGCCGGTCCTGTTCTTCGATCTGGGTCAAATGCCGGAAAGCACATGCGTATCCGACATCGCCCCGAGCAGTAGCGACCGCGATTCCCCTCTGGTACATGTCGATCCGGAGGTTGGTCCGTCGGCAGATCTGGTAGAGCAGCCGCAGAAAGTACTGGGAGTCGACCTCATCGGTTTGGGCAGCAGGCCGGTTCATGTTTGTCTCTCTCAACCGGATTTGGACGTTTGAACTGGGCAAACGCTAATCCGCTGAGTTCGCACCGAACATATGCGCGGACGTTGAAGCTTGACATTTCTTTTGTGCGCGCAGCACCAACGGCTAAGTCGTCGGTTTGGCCGCGCGCAGCACCTCAGGGGCCATAGCCCGGCAGATCTCCAGTGCCGTCTGCACCCGGAAAACAGCATCGGGATCGTCGAAGCTCTGTCCGCACAAGTCCATCGCCTGGGTCACCCGGTACTGAATAGTGTTGCGATGCAGGGTCATCGCGTCGGCCGTCGCGACGTAACTGCGGTTGCGGGCCAAGAACTCCCGCAAAGTCTCGCGCAGCCACTCGTTGCGCTCGTCGTCAACACTGAGACCGCCCAGTACCTCGGTGACGAAGCGCCTCAGCTCTTCCACATCGCCTGCCATCAGAGCTATCGGCGCGACATCACCGTAGAAGACGACCCGGCCGGGACGGCGCCGCTCCCCGGCAAGAATCACCGCCTTCGCCCTCTCGGCTTGTTCCAGCGACACCCGGAACCCGCGCAGGCCGCTTTCGACTCGACCGAACGCCACGCGTGCCCGCAATCCTGCCGAGTCGACAGCCGAGCGCAGACGCGCGTTGTCGGGCGTGGCTTTGTCTCTGTGTTTTACGTGCGCCAGCGAAAACCACAGCCGAACCTCACGCTCATCAACCGGCACCAACAACGTATTACCGACATGGCTGAGCTCCGCGGCCAATATCGACCGCACCTGATCGACGATCGTCACCGCGTCGGCGGTGGGTACCGCGGCATCCACGCAAACTACAGCCGCGATATGCGTTCCGTTCAAGGGATAGCGCAACACTTTCTCAGCGCGCGCAACATCGATCGGCTTGCCGGCAAGCACCTCGCTGATCCACCGCTGTTGCAGGCCACTGCGGCGGCTCAGCCACCGGTCATGCTCCTGCTCGTAGGCCACGATCAATTGGTCGGCGACCATGTCGATGACGCGCGCCGAGCGAGTCACCAGCTCGACCATCGTCGGCACTTGCTGCTCAGGCGGCAATTCCGACACGTATTGCATGGCCACCTCGACGAAGTGCGCATGCCCCAGCCGGTGCGCTCGAACCAACGGCGCTAAAGCGATATCGCGCTGCGCGGCCGCGCGCGCATAAGCGAGGGCGGCAGCCGGGGCTTCTAGCAGTGATGTCGGCTCGTCCCGAGCCAGGTAGTGGACCGCCGCCACGAAGTTCTCGGTGACGCTGGCCCGCCACAATTCGATCATTCTGGCGTCGTAGTTGAGCCCCTTGATCTGGGTTCTCATGATTTCGAACAACTCGGCGATGAATTCGTCACGGATCTTGTCCATCCGTCGAACGATCGTCAAAAGGGCGTCGCCGTCGACGTCGGCCACTGCCATGTCCCTTCTGCGTGGGCGAACCCCCGGCACCATTTGACAACGGATGTGAGCACCATCGCTACCATCGAGGCACTCAAGGGCCGAGCTTCAACGAGGCTCGAAGGAGGCTCGAAGGAGGCTCGAAGGAGGAATGTGAGCACTGACGGCGAAGACCACGAGCACGGCAAGTGGGACCCGGGCCTGACCAAGCGGCTGATGAGCGTGCTGCGGCCGGTCTTGAAGGCGTACTTCCGCTCGGAAGTGCACGGTCTGGATAACTTCCCGCCCGGCGGGGCGCTGGTGGTCGCCAACCACTCCGGTGGCCAATTCCCGATGGACATTCCGATCCTCAGCGTCGACTTCTACGAGAAGTTCGGCTACGACCGCCCGGTCTACACGCTGAGCCACGACATTCTGTTCACCGGCGTCACGGGTGACCTCTTCCGGCGCACCGGTTACATCCGGGCCAATCGGGAGAACGCGGCAAAGGCCCTGCGGACCGGCGGCGTGGTGGTGGTCTTCCCCGGCGGCGACTACGACGCGTACCGGCCGACGATGTCGGAGAACGTCATCGACTTCAATGGCCGCAAGGGCTACGTCAGTACCGCCATCGAAGCCGGCGTCCCGATCGTGCCCATGGTGTCCATCGGCGGACAAGAGACCCAGTTCTACCTGACCCGGGGCACTTGGCTGGCCCGAACGCTTGGGCTGAAGCGCTTGCTGCGCAGCGAGATTCTGCCGCTGTCCTTCGGCTTTCCGTTCGGACTGACCTCACCGATTCCGCCCAATCTTCCGCTGCCCGCCAAGATCGTGACGCAGGTGCTGGAACCCATCGACATCGTCAAGGAATTCGGTGAAAACCCCGATGTCGACCAGGTCGACGAGCACGTCCGCGCGGTGATGCAGCAAGGCCTGGATCAGCTCGCCGCCAAGCGCCGTTTCCCGATTCTGGGCTGAGTCATGGCATCTCGTATCGAACAAGCCGTCGGCATAATCAGCACCCTGCGGCGCGCCCGGATGATCGCGCCGATGCGCCCCGACCGCTACCTGAAGATGGCCGCCGCCATGCGTCGCGAAGGCATGGCCATGACGGTGGGCTTCGCCGGCGCCGCACAGCGCTGCCCGGACCGCCCCGGCCTGGTCGACGAACTGGGCACGCTGACCTGGCGGCAACTCGACGAGCGGATCAACGCATTGGCGGCAGCATTGCAGAAGATGCCCTCCGGGCAGCCCGGCGTTATCGGGATCATGTGCCGCAATCACCGCGGTTTCGTCGAGGCGCTGGTGGCGGCGAACCGGATCGGCTCCGACGTCTTGTTGCTCAACACCTCGTTCGCCGGTCCCGCGATGGCCGACGTGGTCAACCGCGAAGGTGTCGACGCCGTCATCTACGACGAGGAGTTCACCGCGACGGTGGACCGCGCGCTGGCCGACCGACCGGATGCCACCCGCATCGTGGCATGGACCGACGGCCCGCACGAGCTGACGGTCGAGAGGCTGATCTCCGAGCACCTCGGGCAACAGCCCGAGCGCACCGGCAACAAGGGCAAAATCATCCTGCTCACCTCCGGAACCACCGGAACTCCAAAGGGCGCCAAGCAATCTGGCGGCGGCGCCGGAATCGGCACGCTCAAGGCCATCTTGGACCGCACGCCGTGGCGTGCCGAGGAGACCGTGGTGATCGTCGCGCCGATGTTCCACGCATGGGGGTTTTCGCAACTGATCTTCGCGGCATCGATGGCGTGCACGGTGGTCACCCGACGCAAATTCGACCCGGAGGCCACCTTGGACCTCATCGATCGACACCAGGCGACGGGCCTGGCGGTGGTGCCGGTGATGTTCGACCGCATCATGGATCTGCCCGACGATGTCCGCAATCGCTACAGCGGCCGCTCGCTGCGGTTCGCCGCGGCGTCCGGTTCGCGGATGCGGCCCGACGTCGTCATCTCGTTCATGGACCAGTTCGGCGACGTGATCTACAACAACTACAACGCGACCGAGGCCGGCATGATCGCGACCGCCACGCCGGAGGATTTGCGCGCCGCCCCGGACACCGCCGGACGGCCGGCCGGCGGAACCGAAATCCGGATTCTGGACCCGGAATTCAACGAACTGCCCGTTGGCGAGGTGGGCACCATCTACGTGCGCAACGACACCCAGTTCGACGGCTACACCTCGGGTGCCACAAAAGATTTCCACGCCGGTTTCATGTCCTCCGGCGACGTCGGCTACCTCGACGAGAACGGGCGGCTATTCGTCGTCGGCCGCGACGACGAGATGATCGTCTCCGGCGGCGAGAACGTCTACCCGATCGAGGTCGAGAAGACACTGGCGGCCCACCCCGAGGTGGCCGAGGCCGCGGTGATCGGCGTCGACGACGAGCAGTACGGGCAGCGGCTGGCGGCGTTCGTGGTGCTCGAACCCGGTGGCTCGGCTGACGTCGAGACCCTCAAACAACACGTTCGCGAGAACCTGGCGAACTACAAGGTGCCCCGCGAGATAGCCATCCTCGACGAGCTTCCCCGCGGCAGCACCGGCAAGATCCAGCGCAACGAACTCAAATCCCTGGCGAGCGACTCGTGAGGGGCACACGGTTGCTCCGGACGCTGCGGAAGCCAAGGCCTTTGACCCGCGCCGCCCTCGAGTTGATCAACGCCGCCAACGGTTTACGTCCGCTCAGCCGTAACCCATACGCCTCGGTGCTGGTGTTCTGGTTCGGTTGGCCGGCTTCGGAGGTGCCCGGCATCTACGGCGCCGCGTCCGCGCTGGACGCGGTTCGCCGGGGGCGTCGAGGCGATTTCGCCGGCCCGAAAGGCAAAGCAGCGCTTGCCCTTACCGTCGCATCCTGGGGCATCCTCGGGGTGATCCGCTATCGCGGCGCCACCACTGCCGGCCCGGTACTGGAAGCGGGGCTGACCGATCAACTCGGCGCCGACTACGAACAGGAACTCAAGGCGCTGCCGGCAGAGCCAACCCGCAGCGGCCGGCGTAATCTGCCGATGCGCACCACGGTGGCCCGGCGGCGCTTCGTCGACAAGCAGAACGTCGTGTCCTACGGTCCGCACGGTCATGCCAATCTGGCCGACATCTGGCGTCGCCGCGACCTGCCGCGTGACGGCAAGGCCCCGGTGCTGCTGCAGGTACCCGGTGGGGCATGGATGATCGGTTGGCGTCGTCCCCAGGCGTATCCACTGATGAGCCACCTTGTTTCGCGCGGTTGGGTGTGTGTGTCGATGAACTACCGGGTCGCGCCGCTGCACACCTGGCCCGACCACATCGTCGACGTCAAACGCGCGCTGGCATGGGTCAAGGAGAACATCGCCGCCTACGGCGGGGACCCGGAATTCGTTGCGATCAGCGGTGGTTCGGCCGGCGGGCACCTGTCTGCCTTGGCGGCACTGACCCCCAACGACCCGAAGTTCCAGCCGGGCTTCGAGGAGGCCGACACGTCGGTGGTGGCAGCCGTCCCGTTCTACGGTCGCTACGAGTGGTACACCACCGAGGCGCCCGGCCGTGCGCAATTCGTCGACGTACTCGAAAAGCTAGTGGTCAAGCAGAAATTCAGCACCCACCGCGACATCTACCTCGACGCCTCGCCACTCCGGTACGTACACGCGGATGCGCCGCCGTTCTTCGTACTGCACGGAACCGACGACTCGCTTATCCCCGTCGCCGAGGCGCGGGAATTCGTGCAAGAGCTGCGTGAGGTGTCCAAGTCCCCCGTCGCCTACGCCGAGCTGCCCTACGCCCAGCACGCGTTCGACATCTTCGGTTCCCCGCGGGCACACCAGGCCGCCGATGCCGTCGCCCGGTTTTTGTCCTGGGTGTACGTGACGAATCCACCTCCGTCGATTGGGCGTGTCTGACAGAGGTTTCCGTGGTCTCCGTGCGTTGCACCGAGATCGACGGTAGCGGGGAAAAGTTCGAGTCGATGTCGCGCCAGCGTCGATCTCGGCGTCGACGCCGGTGACTATTGCGCAAGCTCTTCGGCGGCGCGTTCGAGTTCGGCCAGCGCCGGCTCGATGGCGTCTGCCAGCTCATCGATGTCGTTGGCCACTTCGGGCGTGGTGACGAAGCCGAAGTCCAAGTATTCCTGGTAGGAGAAGCAGGTGATGTTCAGCGCGACGTCCATCACCGGCGGCCCGAGGGGCACCAAAGAATCCAGCTTGGCGCCGGCCATGTACAGGGGGAAGGGCGGTCCCGGGACATTGGAGACCACCAAGTTGATAGGCGCCAGGTTGTGTGACAACCCGGTGGCCGTGTAGGCGCGCGCAGCTAGCTGCAGCAGCCCGGGCGGCGTGGTCTCGGTGAGCCCCATGATCTGATGCGCCGACAGCGCCTTGGCCATTTCCTTTGCGCTACGGGTACTTTCGTGGATGGCCTTGAGCCGCTTCCCCGCATCCTCGACGTCGGTGGCCAGTGATGCGGTCATCGAGCTGATCTGGTTGCCGACGTCGCTGGCGGTCGCATCGGTGCGGGTCGACACCGGGATCTGCGCGATCAGCGGCTTGGGCGGCAGCTCGTTACGCTTCTGCAAGTACTCGCGCGCGGCACCGGCCACCATCGCGAGCACCACGTCGTTGAGCTTCACACCGAACGCGTCCTTGACAGCCTTGGCCCGGACCAGCTCGACGCGGGTACCGCTGATCCGCCGGTGCGGCGATACCGCTGCGTTGAACCGGGTCTTCGGCGCCTCGAAATAGCGCGGCGGCCTGCTGCTGACGCCCAGCGCGGCAATCTGCTGACGCACGGTCTGCTCGAGTAGCCGGGTGATGCGGAACGGCGTCTTGACCGCCACGTTGATGAGTGCCCCTACCGCCCGGCGTTCGAGGCCCGGCAGCTGGAACCCGACCAGTGATCCCACCGTTTCCTTTTGCGGCGGGCGGGGTTCCGGTGTGACGTCCAACAGGATTTCGCCCAGTCCGGCGCCGGAAACGCCGTCCACGATGGCGTGATGCATTTTGGTGAGGGTCGCGATTCGGCCGCCCTCGACACCTTCGATGACCCACAGTTCCCACAGCGGTCGGGAGCGGTCCAGCTTGTAGGACATCAGCCGGCCCACCAACTCCTCGACCTCGCGGCGGCCGCCTGGAGCCGGCACCCCGATGCGGCGCAGATGGAAGTCGATGTCGAGGTCCTGGTCCTCCACGAACCACGGCCGGTCCAATCCGAGGGGGGCGCCGGTCACCCGCCACCGTAACTGCGGCAGCTCCGGCAACCGCTCGATGAGCATTTCGCGGAGCCGCTGAAAGCTGTAGTCAGGAGCGTGCTGGATATCGCAGATCGCCAGCGCACCCACATGCATATGCCAGCCCGCAGTTTCCGCTGACCAAAACGCCGCATCGACACTCGAAAGCCGCTTCATGCGATGACCGTAGCCCTCGCCTGCCCGCCGCGCCCAGCTATCGCCGACAATCTCACAGCGGGCGGCCGTGTGAGCTCATCGAACGTGTGGGTTATGGACACACGTTCGGCGAGTCAAGCCGTTAGGCGTCCTCGAGCAGGTCGGGCGTCACCGCCGACTCGGTGTCGGGGATGCCGTCGACCTTCGCCTTGCGATCGGCCATCGACAGCAGCCGTCGAATACGGCCTGCGACAGCGTCTTTCGTCATCGGCGGGTCGGCGAGCCGGCCCAGCTCCTCCAGGGACGCCTGCCGGTGCTCCACGCGCAGTTTGCCGGCCGAGGCCAGGTGATCAGGCACGGTGTCGCCGAGGATCTCCAGCGCCCGCTCCACTCTGGCGGCCGCCGCCACCGCAGCCCGGGCCGAGCGGCGCAGATTGGCGTCGTCGAAATTGGCGAGCCGATTAGCCGTCGCACGCACCTCGCGACGCAACCGGCGCTCTTCCCAGATCACCCGGGTGTCCTGGGCACCCATCCGGGTCAGCAATGTGCCGATTGCTTCGCCGTCGCGTATCACCACCCGGTCGGCGCCACGCACCTCGCGGGCCTTGGCGCTGACTCCCAGCCGGCGCGCCGCGCCCACCAGAGCAAGCGCGGCCTCGGGACCGGGACAGCTGACCTCCAGCGCCGACGAACGTCCCGGCTCGGTCAGCGAGCCGTGCGCCAGAAAGGCTCCCCGCCATGCCGCCTCGGCGTCGCCGACGCTGCCGCCGACAACCTGGGCGGGCAGGCCGCGCACCGGGCGCCCACGCAGATCGAGCAGCCCGGTCTGACGGGCCAGCGCCTCGCCGTCGTTGGCGACCCGCAGCACGTAACGGGTGCTCTTGCGAATCCCGCTGGCCGACAACACATGCACGACGGCGTTGTACCCGTACAAGTCGAAGATGTCCTTACGCAGCCGGCGCGCGATCCCGCCCAGGTCGACCTCGGCCTCCACGACCACCCGACCGCCCACGATGTGCAATCCGCCGGCGAACCTCAGCAGCGACGTGACCTCTGCCCGCCGTGCACTGACAGATTTCACTATCAGCCGGCTGAGCTCTTCCTTGACTTCGGTCGTCATCGCCACGCGTCGTCACCCCTTGGTCCGTTGTCGACCCGACCCATGCACGCCACTCTGTGAACGTTCACCGTCGATCGCGATCTCTTCGGTGGCCGTCACCGCAGGCGCCGCCGGGCCATCGCCCACGCGTACGCCATCCAAAGCCGCCGCCAGCTTGCCCGGGTCATGTAAAGGTGTACCAGGTCTGGCCACGTCTACGAAGTGGACCTCGGCTTGCAGCAGTGTTGCGGTGCGGCGCAGCTGATCCCGTTCTCGCTCACTTGGTACTCGTTCGGCGTCGATGATGATGTCGTGCACGGTGAACCCGGGCGGTGCATGCTGGGCCAGCACGTGCAGGTGCCGCTCCACCGAGAAGCCGGCCGTCTCCCCCGGTTCGGCCACCAGGTTGAGCACCAGCGCCCGTCGTGCCGTGGTGGCGCGCAGGGCCGCGGCCAAACCGGGCACCAGCACGTGCGGGATCACGCTGGTGAACCACGAGCCGGGGCCCAGCACCACTAAGTCGGCGGCCATGATGGCGTCGATGGCCTGCCGGGTCGCCGGCGGGTCGGCGGGTAGCAACCGGACCCGCCGGACCTTCCCCGGAGTGGTGGCGATCGCCACCTGGCCACGGATCACCCGGAACATTCGCGGATCGGCCTCCAGGCCCGACACGTCGGCTTCGATCTGCAGCGCGATCGGGCACATCGGCAGCACCCTGCCCTTGACGCCGAGGATGCGGCCGAGCTCGTCGAGGGCGGCGACCGGGTCGGCAAGCATCTCGTTGAGCCCGGCCAGGAGCAGGTTGCCGATCGGATGTCCGGCCAGGGCACCGCTACCGCCGAACCGGTGTTGCAGGATGGTGGCCCACAGTCGTCCGTACGGACTGTCGGATGCCAACGCCGCCAACGCCATTCGCAGATCTCCGGGTGGCACCACCTCTAGTTCGCTGCGCAGCCGACCCGAGGAGCCCCCGTCGTCCGCGACCGTCACGACGGCGGTGACGTAGGGCGTCAGCCGGCGGGCGGCCGACAATGTTGCGTACAGGCCGTGTCCCCCACCGAGGGCAACGATGCTTTGGTTCGCGGGGCTGACGGGTGAGGTCATTCGCGACCCAGATCCCGGTGCAGTACCCGCACCGACAGTTGCGGATCGGACCGCAGCAGTCCCATCAATGCCTCGGCGATCGCGACGCTGCGGTGCTTCCCGCCGGTGCAGCCGATGGCGACCGTCATGTAGCGCTTCCCCTCTCGGCGGTAGCCCTCGACCACCAACGACAGCAATTGATGGTAGGCGTCGAGAAAGTCGCCCGCGCCGGGTTGGCCTAACACGTATTCGCGCACCGCGGGATGTTGGCCGGTGAGCGGCCGCAACTCGTCGACCCAGTGCGGATTCGGCAGAAACCGTACATCCATCACCATGTCGGCGTCCATCGGCAGGCCGTACTTGAAGCCGAAAGACTCGACGGTGACGCTGGTGGTCGCTCCGGCGTCGCCGCCGAAGGCGCGCTCGATGCTCTCCCGTAAACCGCGCACCGACAGTGTCGACGTGTCGATGATCAGGTCTGCGGTGGCGCGGACCTGGGCCAGCATCCTGCGTTCGGCGGCAATTCCCTCGGCCAGGGTCTGCTGGCCCTGCAACGGATGACTGCGGCGATTCTGTTCGTAGCGGCGGACCAGCATGTCGTCTGATGCCTCCAGGAACACGACGCGGGGGGTGATGTGGCGGGTAGCCAGTTCGGTGCGTACCGAATCCAGGTCGCCGGTGAATCCGCGCGACCGCACATCCATGACCACCGCCAGCTGGGTGATCCGCGATCCGGCCGCCAGCCCGAAATCGACCATCCGGGTGATCAGCTGGGGCGGTAGGTTGTCGGCCACATACCACCCGAGGTCCTCGAGCACTTTGGCCGCGGTGCCGCGCCCGGCCCCGGACAACCCGGTCACCAGCACTACGTCGATATCAGCCGGCGAGTCCTCCACAGTCATTCCGGCGCTCCGGAAGGTTCGGGCCGCAGCGCCTCGAGCACGGCGGTGGCAGTGGCCACGCCGATACCCGGAACGGCGGTGATCTGGTCGACGGTGGCCTCCTTGAGGCGGGCTATGGATCCGAAGTGGGTGACCAGCGCTTTGCGACGATGCTCTCCCAATCCGGGCACCGAGTCCAGCACCGATGCCGTCATTCGCTTGGAACGCTTGCTGCGATGGTAGTTGATCGCGAATCGGTGTGCCTCGTCGCGGATCCGCTGCAACAGATACAGCCCCTCGCTGTTGCGCGGCATGATGATCGGATCCGGTTCCGACGGCACCCACACCTCTTCGAGTCGCTTCGCCAAACCTATAACCGCGACATCGGTGATGCCGAGCTCGTCGAGCACCGCACTCGCCGCATTGACTTGAGGGGCTCCGCCGTCGACGACGAACAGGTTGGGCGGATAGGCGAAGCGGCGTGATTTGCCTTCCGGGGAAAGCAGATTCGGATCGCTCTGGTCCTGCAGGTGGCGCCAGAACCGGCGTCGGGTCACCTCGGCGATGGACGCGACGTCGTCGGAGCGCCCCTGCCCCGCGGCGTCCCGGATGCCGAAGTGGCGGTAGTCCGATTTGCGCGGCAGCCCGTCTTCGAAAACCACCAGTGAGCCCACCACGTCGGTGCCCTGAACGTGGCTGACGTCGACACACTCAATCCGCAGCGGCGCGTCAGCCAACCCCAGCGCTTCCTGAATGTTCTGCAACGCAGCGGATCTCGCGTTGAAGTCGCCGGCCCGCTTCAGCTTGTGTTGCTGCAGAGCGTCTTTCGCGTTGCGCTGCACGGTTTCGGCCAATGCACGCTTGTCGCCACGGCGCGGCACTCTAAGAACCACCCGTCCGCCGCGCAGCCCGGACAGCCAAGCAGCGAGCTCCTCGGAGTTGGACGGCAGGCACGGCACCAGGACCTCGCGCGGGACCGGGTTGGCGGATTCGTCGGCCGCACCATCGAGCTCGGCCTGCTCCCCGTAGAACTGGGTCAGGAATTGCTCGACGAGTTGTTCTTCACCGGATTCACCAGGGTCTCCCGGCTTTTCGACGATCCAGCCGCGCTGGCCACGAACCCTGCCACCGCGGACATGGAACACCTGCACCGCCGCTTCCAGTTCGTCGTCGGCGAAGGCGACCACGTCGGCGTCGGTGCCGTCGCCGAGCACCACGGCCTGCTTCTCCATGGCCCGCTTCAGCGCGGACAAGTCGTCGCGAAGCCGCGCCGCCCGTTCGAAATCGAGTTTTTCGGCCGCCGCGTTCATCTGCTGTTCGAGGTCCCGGGCGAACCGGTCGGTCTTCCCGGACAGGAAATCGCAGAAATCCATGACAATTTGGCGATGCTGCTCGGCGCTGACCCGCCCGATACACGGCGCCGAGCATTTGTCGATGTAGCCGAGCAGGCATGGCCGGTCGATTTGCTTGTGCCGCTTGAACACTCCGGCCGAGCAGGTCCGCGCCGGAAACACCCGGGTGAGCAGATCCAGGGTTTCCCGGATCGCCCAGGCATGTGAGTACGGCCCGAAGTAGCGCACGCCCTTGCGCCGCGGGCCCCGGTAGACCATCAGCCGCGGAAACTCCTCGTTGAGGGTGACGGCCAGCGCCGGATAGGACTTGTCGTCCCGGTAGCGGACGTTGAAGCGTGGATCGAACTCCTTGATCCAGTTGTATTCCAGCTGCAGCGCCTCGACTTCGGTGTTGACCACCGTCCACTCGACCTTGGCGGCGGTGGTCACCATCTGGCGGGTCCGCGGGTGCAGGCCGGCAACGTCAGCGAAGTACGACGTCAGCCGGCTGCGCAGGCTCTTGGCCTTGCCGACGTAGATGACTCGGCCGTGCGGGTCCCGGAATCGGTATACGCCCGGCTCGACCGGGATGGACCCGGCCGGGGGGCGATATGTCGCGGGATCTGGCACGTATCCCAGGCTATCGGGCGCTTGAGGGGTGGCGGCATGGGTGCCGAGCAGACGCAAAAGCACCTCATTCGAGCCTGAATTAGGTGCTTTTGCGTCTGTTCGCGGCATCAAAAGTGGAAGTATCGCCAGAGTGGCCAACAAGAAACCGCAGACGATCTCTTATCCGGCACCAGGGGCGCGTCCGCGTCGCCACGACGCCGCACCCCTGGACCCCCACGTCATCGTGCTCTTCGGCGCGACGGGAGACCTGGCTAAACGCAAGCTGCTGCCCGGTCTGGCGTATCTGGACCAGTCCGAGCTGGCGCCCGACATCCAGATCGTCGCGACGTCGCTCGAAGACTTCGACGACGACCAGTTCCGCGAGATCGCCAAAAAAGCCATCGACTCGTTCGGCACGCACAAGCTCACGCCGGACCAGTGGGACAACTTCGCACGAATTGTCACCTACGTCCCGCAGAGCGCCGGACCCGAAGCACTCGCCGAAGCCGTCGCTCAAGCCGAAGACAAATTGGAGGGCGAAGCTCTGCGACTGCACTACCTGTCGGTTCCACCCAAGGCTGCGCGCGACGTCATCACCATGCTGCGCGACGCCAAACTCGTGGAGCGCTCCCGGGTAGTGATGGAGAAGCCGTTCGGCACCGACCTCGCCAGCGCCGTGTCGCTGAATGACTTCCTGCACGAGACGTTCGAGGAATCCCAGATTTTCCGTATCGACCACTTCCTGGGCAAGGAGGCAGCCCAGAACATCTTGGCGTTCCGCTTCGCCAACGGCCTGTTCGAGCCGATCTGGAACCGCAACTTCATCGACCACATCCAAATCGACATTCCCGAGGAGCTCGGTCTCGATCAGCGAGCCGACTTCTACGAAAGCACAGGCGCCTACAAAGACATGGTGGTGACGCACCTGTTCCAGGTGATGGCGTTCGTGGTGATGGAGCCACCGACGGCCCTTGAGCCGCGTGCGATCAGCGAAGAGAAGAACAAGGTGTTCCGGTCGATGCTGCCGGTCAAGACCGCGAACGTGGTGCGGGGCCAGTACGCCGGTTACCGCCAAGAGAAAGGCGTGGCAAAGGATTCCGACACGGAGACGTTCATCGCGCTCAAGATCGGCATCGACAACTGGCGTTGGGCGGGTGTGCCGATCTATCTGCGCACCGGCAAGAAGATGGCCGAGGGCATCCGCGTCATCTCGATCGCTTTCAAGGAAGCTCCTCGAACCATGTTCCCGCCCGGGTCTGGGGTCGGCACCCAAGGCCCTGACCACCTCACGTTCGATCTCGCTGACAACTCGAAGGTGTCGCTGTCCTTCTACGGCAAGCGGCCCGGCCCCGGTATGAAGCTCGACAAGTTGTCGATGCAGTTCTCCACGCAAGAGGTCGACACCGTCGTCGACGTGCTCGAGGCCTACGAACGGCTGATCCTCGATGCGATGCGTGGCGATCACACCCTCTTCAACACAGCCGAGGGCATCGAATCACTGTGGGAGCGTTCAGAACAACTGCTCAACGACCCGCCGCCGGCCAAGATGTACCAGCCCGGCTCCTGGGGACCCAACGCAATTCATCAGTTGATCGCACCCAATGCATGGCGGTTGCCGTTCGAACGGGAATGGCGCGAGAAACGCTGAGGGCACCTGTTCCGGCTGCGGCTTTCAGGCCTTGCTCTCCAACTGCGCCCTTCTTTTCGCCGCCCAGTCCGGCATCGGAAATCCCGCCTTGGAATCGCACACCGACATGACCAGAACCACTCGCGGGATCACGGCCAGTCCGTAGTCACAGGTCCAATCCGGACGAGTCATGGTCCACACCAGAACACCGTCGGAGGTCGTGCCGAAGAAGCTGAGTCTCATAGGCCCGAAGTCGCCCGACGGTGACACGCCGATGGCGTCGCCACGACAGTTCGACACGGCGCTGAAACCATTCCAAACCACGTCGTGGGTATTCAACGCATTGTCGTAGACGTCGATCGATTCTGCATACAATGCCTGGCTGTCGAACTTGTATGAGGATTCAGCATGCTCCCTGGACCCGGCCGGACGAAGCGGCGAACCCTCGAAAAGCATTGCCGCCGAACACTCCTCAGGGCGGGTGCTGGTGAAGAAATTAGTCCCTACGGGCGCCGCCGTCGCCGGCCCGAGCGGAGTAGTGTCCCCGTCCTGCAGCAACAGATCTCGCGCCGCGATCATGTGCGGCTGCGGTTCACCGGAAGCCCGAACCGCCTTACCGGACACCGGCGTGGCGCACCCACCCAATGTCAGCACGACGATCAATGCGGCCGCCATCCGCAATGTGCCGCGCACAGTCATCGTTTCAGGTCCGGCCGGTATTGGGCGAGCAACGACCGCACGGTGTCCATGGCCGCCACGGCACGCTCCTTGTCGACGGCCTGGATCGCCATCACCGGAATGTATTCGTCGTCAGGCAAATCTATTCGCGCCCAGCGACTTCCGGCAGGAAACGACACACCGAGCACCTCTGACCAGTCGATCAGCCTGTCGCCGAATAGATTACGCACTGACAGCCCGGGGCGGCCAACCCGCAGCCGCGGTCGCGTGAAGAGCAGGATCACACCGGCGATGACCAGACCGAGGGCTGCCATCGCTACCTGGTCCGCGGTCTGGAAGATCACTCCACTGGACTTGATCTTCAACAGCAAACCCACGACGATATGCGCCGCGGCGATCAGGAACGCTGCGATGCAGGCGAATATCGGCGTCAGGTGGGAACGCAGCTCGACATCCCAGTCGGCGGAAGACGGCGGGGTCACGGTCGAGCGCGCAGGTCGCGCAAGGTCAGCGCGGTGGCCAAAGCCGCCGCCGTGGCCTGGGCACCCTTGTCCTCAGCCGAGTCCGGGAGCCCCGCCCGATCCAGCGCCTGCTGTTCGGTGTTGGTAGTCAGCACACCGTTGGCGACCGGCGTCGACTCGTCCAGCGAAACCCGCGTCAGGCCCTGCGTCACCGCATCACAGACATAGTCGAAATGCGGTGTCTGGCCACGAATCACGACACCCAACGCGACGACAGCATCGTGGTTGCGAGCGAGTTCCTGTGCGACGACCGGAATCTCGATCGCGCCGAGCACACGGACCACTGTGGGATTGTCGATGCCCGACTCAGTGGCTACTTTGCGGGCGCCGGCCAGCAGCGCATCGCAGATTTCGCTGTGCCAGGTGCTGGCGACGATGGCCAGCCGCACACCTGAAGCGTCCAGCACAGGAACATCCGGCACTCCGGCGCCACCACTCACAAGCGCCGCTCTCCCCCGCAAGCGGGTGGGGTCCCCACCGCAAGGTAGGGGAGTGCCCCCACCTCATCGCACGTCTCTGCATCGTCGCCGGCGGTCACAGCGCCCCGCCGAATTCACCGGGCAGATGGACAGATTCATGAAAATCGTCCAGCCCGACCAGGTCGTGACCCATCTTGTCGCGTTTGGTCATCAAATACCGGATGTTCTCGGCGTTGGCCCGCACCGGCAGCGGTACCCGCTCGATGATGTGCAACCCGTAACCGTCCAGGCCGACTCGCTTCGCCGGGTTGTTGGTCAGCAGCCGCATCGAGCGCACGCCCAGGTCCACCAGGATCTGAGCGCCGATCCCGTAGTCCCTTGCATCGGCCGGTAATCCGAGCTTGAGGTTGGCCTCCACGGTGTCTTCGCCGGCATCCTGCAGCTGGTATGCCTGTAGCTTGTGCATCAGGCCGATGCCCCGGCCCTCGTGGCCGCGCATGTACAACACGACGCCACGTCCCTCTCGCGCGACCATCGCCATCGCGGCGTCCAGCTGTGGTCCGCAATCGCAACGGCGGGAACCGAACACATCGCCGGTCAGGCATTCGGAGTGCACCCGGACCAGCACGTCGTCGCCGTCGGCGTTCGGGCCGGCGATCTCGCCGCGGATCAGCGCGATGTGCTCGACATCCTCGTAGATGCTGCTGTAGCCGATAGCGCGAAACTCCCCGTGCCGCGTCGGGATGCGGGCCTCGGCGATCCGCTCGATGTGCTTCTCGTGTTTGCGCCGCCACTCGATCAGATCGGCGATGGTGATCATCGCCAGACCGTGCTCGTCGGCGAACACCCGCAGCTCGTCGGTCTGGGCCATCGAGCCCTCGTCCTTCTGGCTGACGATCTCGCAGATCGCTCCCGCCGGGTGCAACCCCGCCATGCGAGCCAAGTCGACGGCGGCCTCGGTGTGACCGGGACGGCGCAACACCCCACCGTCCTTGGCGCGCAACGGAACAACGTGGCCGGGACGGGTGAAATCGTCGGCGACGCTAGTGGGATCTGCCAGCAACCGCATCGTGGTCGCCCGGTCGGAGGCCGAAATCCCGGTACCCACACCCTTTTTGGCGTCGACGGTAACCGTGTATGCGGTGCCGTGCTTGTCCTGGTTCACCGCGTACATCGGTAACAGACCCAGCCGGTCGCAGATCGCCCCGTCCAGCGGGACACACAGATAGCCCGAGGTGTAACGGACCATGAAGGCCACCATCTCCGGTGTCGCCATTTGCGCAGCGAAGATCAGGTCGCCCTCGTTCTCCCGATCCTCGTCATCGATGACGACGACGGCCTTGCCGGCCGCGATGTCGGCAACCGCCCGTTCGACGGAGTCCAACCTCGTCATCGCTACTACCTTGCTGTCGGAAGGGCCGGTACAGAGTGCCCAAGTGTTGCATTCAGTATGAACCACCGCACCCCCGGCAGTATTGCCACGGTTTATCCAGCGGGACGGTTCACGTCGCCGGCTCCAGCGCCTGACGCCATCGCTGGCGGACACCGCGCGTCTGAAAGGCCCTGAAGACGTGGAAGTAGCGGACGAAGTCGAAGTCTTCGTAGTCGGCAGGCAGTGTGAATGAAATGATCCAAGGCTCGGCCGGCCCTTGGCGGATCTCACACAGATTGCCCAGGCTGGTGTCCGGCCAGCTGATCTCGTAACTGTCACGCGGGAATTCGAAGACTGTGACCGGCTGGCCGCTCTTCAGTCGCTTCTTGAGGTCCGGTACGTGAAGTCGCCGCGCCAACCATCCGGCATGCCCGCTCTTATCGACGAGGGTGCAACGCAAAGTCTGATCGGTGAGCTCCAGGCGCGCGATCGGCGGCGACCCCCGATGCAGCAATCCGGCGTAGGGCAGCCCCCAGAACACACTCAACATGGGGCTACGCCGCAGTAGATAGACGTCGGTCACCGGTGGCGGGGTCGTCGACATCAGAAACGTCGCCGAATTCAGGGCCAGCAACCGGTGTGGTGAATATCGGAAGACGCTCACGACGATCTCCTGTTACGGGGCTTCCGCTATTTTCGCAGTGTTTCCGCTGCTCACGCTGAGCAAACGCTCGACGTATTTGGCGATCACGTCGACTTCGAGGTTCACCTGCGCGCCCACTGGCGCGCTGCCCAGCGTGGTCAGCTCACGGGTGGTCGGGATCAGCGAGACTTCGAACCAGTCCCACGGTTCTGAACCCAGACCGGACACGGTCAGCGAAATTCCGTCGACAGTGATCGAGCCCTTCTCCACGATGTAGCGAGCCACCGAAGCCGGCACCTCGATCCGCACCACCTCCCAGTTTTCGGACGGCGTGCGGGCCACCACCACGCCGGTGCCGTCCACGTGCCCCTGCACGATGTGCCCGCCCAGCCGGCTGTTGACGGCCGCGGCGCGTTCCAGGTTCACCCGGCTGCCGACCCCCAGTTCACCCAAGTTGGACCGCTTCAGCGTCTCGGCCATCACGTCGGCGCTGAACTGACCGTCCGGCAGCACCTCCACGACGGTGAGGCAGACGCCGTTGACCGCGATCGAATCTCCGTGGCCGGCGTCCGCGGT
Organism: Mycobacterium sp. 1164966.3; assembly: GCF_001665395.1. Taxonomy (GTDB): domain Bacteria; phylum Actinomycetota; class Actinomycetes; order Mycobacteriales; family Mycobacteriaceae; genus Mycobacterium. The sequence continues at coordinate 55,185 of NZ_LZSG01000035.1, read as the reverse complement.
CACGACCGGACCCCGGACCACCAGCCGCGCGGCATCGGAGAGGCTCTCCCGGCCGGTCACCTCTCCGAGTTCCTCGACAATTCCGGTGAACATCGCACCAGGTTAATGAGTGTTGCGACGCTCCGGCACCCCCGTGGTTCACCGGCCACGTCAGGCGCACCCTCTACGATGGCAGACTATGCAGATTTATAGGTTGTGGTCGCAGTTGCGTCACTGTCCGAGGCGATGGAACGCATGACGAATCCAGATCAGGGTCCGGGCAACCCGCATGGTGAAGAGTTAGACCCCGTGGCGACGCCTACCGAGGGCAATCCACCCACAGCACCCGCAGACCCCGGCATGCAACCCCCACCAGCCGCCGTGGAACCGGATGCAGCCGTCCGGCAGTCCCGGACGCGGCTACTGCGGGGCTTGGGCGTGCTGCTGATCGTTGGCGTTGTGGTTGCGGCTGCGGTAGTGATCTTCATTCTTCAGCACGGTTCCAAGCAGAGCGGCGCACCGCTTCCGGACGCGAAGACGTTGGTCAAGCAGTCCGCCGATGTCACCAAGACCGTCAAAACCGCGCACCTGGACCTGACAGTCAACGGCAAGATCCAAGGGCTGCCGCTCAAATCCCTGACCGGCGATCTGGCCGCAACCCCACCCACCGCCGCGAAAGGCAACGCCAAAGTCCTGCTCGGCGGCAGCAGTGAGATTGATGCCGACTTCGTGATCCTGGACGGCGAGCTGTACAGCACCGCGCTCAGCCCCGGCAAATGGGACGACATGGGGAAAGTGGACGACCTCATCCATTACGATCCGTCGTCGATTCTGAACCCCGACACCGGGCTGGCCAACGTGCTGGCGAACCTCACCGACCCCAAGGCCGAAGGCCGGGACACCATCAACGGACAGAGCACCATCCGCATCAGCGGAAAAGTCAGCGCGGATGTCCTCAACAAGCTGGCACCTCTGAATGTGTCCCAGCCGACGCCGACCACCGTGTGGATCCAGGAGACCGGCGACCACCAGCTGGCACAGGTGAAGGTCGACAAGGGTTCGGGCAATTCGATCCAGATGGCCTTGTCGAACTGGAACCAGCCGGTCCAGGTCACCAAGCCAGCGAGCTGATCAGCATGCGGGCCGGACGCCGAGTCGCAATCAGCGCGGGCAGCCTCGCAGTACTGCTGGGCGCCCTGGACACCTATGTCGTCGTCACCATCATGCGCGACATCATGACGGACGTCGGTATTCCGATTAACAAGCTGCAGCGGATCACCTGGATCGTCACGCTGTACCTGCTGGGCTACATCGCCGCGATGCCGCTGCTCGGCCGCGCCTCGGACCGGTTCGGCCGCAAGATGCTGCTGCAGGTCAGCCTGGCCACGTTCATGGTGGGATCGGTCGTGACCGCACTGGCCGGTCACTTCGGCGACTTCCACATGCTGCTCGCCGGCCGAACGATTCAAGGTATCGCCAGCGGCGCGTTGCTGCCGGTCACGTTGGCGCTGGGCGCCGATTTGTGGTCGCAGCGCAACCGCGCCGGCGTGCTCGGCGGCATCGGCGCCGCCCAGGAGCTCGGTAGTGTGCTCGGTCCGCTGTACGGAATCTTCATCGTCTGGCTGTTCCACGACTGGCGCTACGTGTTCTGGATCAACGTCCCGTTGACGCTGATCGCCATGGCGATGATCCAGTTCAGCTTGCCGTCACACGACCGCAGCGCCGAGCCGGAGCGCATCGACCTGGTCGGCGGTCTGCTGCTGGCCGTCACACTGGGTCTGGCCGTGATCGGGCTGTACAACCCGAACCCGGACGGCAAACAGGTGCTGCCCAGCTACGGTTTGCCGTTGGTGATCGGCGCCCTCGTCGCCGCGGTGGTGTTCTTCCTCTGGGAGCGTTACGCGCGCACCCGACTGATCGACCCCGCCGGCGTGCACTTCCGGCCGTTCCTGTCCGCTCTGGGCACGTCGGTTACCGCCGGCGCGGCACTGATGGTGACGCTGGTCGACGTCGAACTGTTCGCTCAGGGAGTGCTGGGCAAGAGCCAGACCGAAGCGGCCGGACTGCTGTTGTGGTTCCTCATTGCGCTACCGATCGGGGCAGTACTGGGCGGCTGGATCGCCACCAGAATCGGCGACCGCGCGGTGACTTTCGTCGGGATGCTCATCGCCGCCGGTGGCTATTGGCTGATTCACTACTGGCGGGAAGACTTGCTGGACCGCCAGCACAGCATTTTCGGGTTGTTCGACGTGCCCTGGGTGCACTCCGACCTGCTGGTTGCCGGTCTCGGCCTGGGCCTGGTGATCGGACCCCTTTCTTCGGCCACCCTGCGGGTGGTGCCGGCGGCGCAGCACGGTGTCGCCTCCGCGGCGGTGGTGGTGGCCCGGATGACCGGCATGTTGATCGGTGTCGCCGCGCTGAGCGCCTGGGGCTTTTACCGGTTCAACCACATCCTCGCGGAGAAGTTGGCCCAGATACCGCCGGAGCTCAAGGGGATTTCGCGGATGCTCGCGCAGCGGCCACTGATCACGCAGGCATTCGGAGAGATGTACGGCGATATCTTCCGGGCCACGGTCCTCATTTGTATCGTCGGTGCGCTCTTGGGTCTGCTGATCAGCGGTCGCAAAGAGCACGCCGAAGAACCGGGCGTCGCGGAACCGGAGCCCGTGGTAGACCCGGCCCCCACGGTGTAAGCGCACAGGCCTAGCCGCGCGACACCAGGCTGAGGACCAGGTCCGGGCCGACGCGTTCGACACTGTCGTATTGCCAGCGCAACGCGCGGGAGATGCTGGGCACCCCCACGTCGTCGACGGCGACGACGGGACCGCCCAGCAGAATCGGCGCCACATACGCCAGAATGCGGTCGATCGCCCCGGCCCGCAGGAAAGAACCGGCGAGGGTCGGACCGCCCTCCAACAGCACATCGGTACGGTCGGAAAGCGCCTTGAGCACCTCCAGCGGATCATGGGTTCGGATCACCATAGTGCGCGCGTCGTCGTTGAGAACCTTTGCCTCGGAAGGTATTTCACGCATACCCACCACTACGCGCAGCGGCTGCCGCTCGGCGAGCGAGCCGTCGGGCAACCGCGCCGTCAAAGCCGGATCGTCGGCCAGCACGGTGCCGGTGCCGACCACAATCGCGTCGGCGGTGGCGCGACGCCGATGCAGGTCGGCGCGGGCCGCCTCACCGGTAATCCACTGGCTGGATCCGTCGGCGGCGGCGCTGCGCCCGTCGATGCTGGTGGCATACTTCCACGTCACGTGCGGTAGCCCGGTCCGCTGCTTGTGCAGCCACTCTCGCAGCGGTCCGCTGGACACCTGGTCGGCCAGCACACCGGAGCGCACCCGCACTCCCGCCGCCGACAACCGTTGCGCCCCACCTGCCGCGATCTCGTGGGGGTCGGCGACCGCGTAAATCACTTCCTCGACGTGCGCTTCGATCAAAGCGTCCACGCACGGCGGAGTCTTGCCGAAGTGGTTACACGGCTCGAGGGTGACCACCGCGATGCCGCCGGCCGCCAGGGCCCCCGCCCGGCGCAGCGCGATGACCTCGGCGTGCTCGCCGCCCGCCGGCTGGGTCGCGCCGACGCCCACCACCCGGCACTCCTGGTCCAGGATCACCGCCCCGACCGGCGGGTTCGGATACGTGGTGCCCTTGACCTGGCAGGAGTGCTCGATCGCCAGGCGCATCGCCTCGTCGATGCTGTCGACCTGTTCGACGCTGCTCATGACCTGCTCTGAAGACCGATCAGAGGCCCAGATGGGGCGAGGCGGCGCCGGCCTGGCGCCGTAGTGCCTCCACGGCGGCCTCGGGGTCATCCGCGCCGTATACCGCCGACCCGGCGACAAAGCAGTCGACGCCGGCCTCGGCCGCCTGCTCGATGGTGTCCTCGTTGATGCCGCCGTCTATCTCGACCAGGATGGTCAGCTCCCCCCCATCGACCATCTTGCGCACGACGCGCACCTTCCCCAGCACGTCGGGGATGAAGTCCTGGCCGCCGAAGCCGGGCTCTACCGACATGATCAGCAAGGTGTCGAAGTGCGGGAGGATGTCCAGGTAAGGCTCCAGCGGGGTGCCCGGCTTCACGCTGATCCCGGCTTTGGCGCCCGCGGCCCGGATGTCGCGGGCCACGCCGACGGGATTGTCGGTGGCCTCGGCGTGGAACGTGACGTTGTAGGCGCCCGCTTCGGCGTACGGCGGCGCCCACCGGTCCGGGTTCTCGATCATCAGATGACAATCCATCGGGATGTCGGTGACAGCCAACAGACTCTCCACCACCGGCAGCCCGATCGTCAGGTTGGGCACGAAGTGGGCGTCCATCACGTCGACATGCAGCCAGTCGGCGCCATTCACAGCGGCTGCCTCATCGGCGAGCCGGGCAAAATCGGCGGCCAGGATGGACGGCGCTATCAGCGGTCGCGCGTTGCCGGCAGACATGTGCGCCACACTACTTACTTCCGGTTGCTTCCTGGCAACCGGCGCAGCGCGGCGGCGAACATGGCATCGGTGCCGTGCCGGTGCGGCCAGAGCTGCACCTGCGGGCCGTCGCCCAGGCCCTCGCGGACAGGCTCGAACAGCGGCCGAGTGTCCATGGCGCACACCGGATGACGACGCAGCGCGTCGGCGACAATGCCGGTGGATTCGGCCAGATGTGGCGAACAGGTCGCATACAGCACCACCCCGCCCGGCCGGGTGAGTTCGATCGCGGCCGCCAGCAGCTCACGTTGCAGCCTGGCCAATGCGGGTACGTCGGCCGGTTGGCGCCGCCAGCGCGCTTCGGGCCGGCGGCGCAATGCGCCCAACCCGGTGCACGGCACGTCGACAAGCACCCTGTCGAACCCCGGCTCGAGATCGGTGTGCCGCCCGTCCACCCGCAGCACCTCGACGGGCAGTCCGCGGGTGTTCTCGGCCACCAGGTCGGCGCGACGCGGCGACGGCTCGACGGCGGTAACCCGGGCCAACGGGCCGGCGCCCTGGCTCAGCAGCAACGCGGCCAGCAGCGCGGTCTTGCCGCCCGGCCCGGCGCACAGGTCCAGCCAGCGTCCTGCGTCGTCGTCGACCGGCGCCAGCGTCAGCGCGCGGGCCACCAGTTGGCTGCCCTCGTCCTGGACCAAAGCCCTACCGTCGCGCACCGGCTCCAGCTGCGCTGGATCGCCGCCGGGCAGGTACACCGCATACGGCGAATAACGTCCGACCGTGCCCCGCCCCTCAGGGCCCAATTCAGCGGCCAGTTCGGCGGCGGTCAGCACTCCCGGGCGGGCCGCCAGATGCACCTGAGGCCGTTCGTCGTCGCTGGCCAGAAGCGCGTCGAGTTCTCCGGCCGCCGCGCCCAACGCGTCGGCGAAGGCCTGGGCGATCCAGCGCGGGTGGGCATGCACGAACGCCGCGTGACCGATCGGATCTCGCGACCGGTCGGGAGCCAGCTCCTCGACCCAGGACCGCTCGTCGCGGCCGGCGATGGTACGCAGTACAGCGTTCACGAAACCCGCTCGCGCCGAATCGAATTCGAGTCCAGCCTGTTCCACCGTGGTGGACACCGCGGCGTAGGCGTCGACTCGGGTGCGCAGTAGCTGATAAGTGCCCAGCCGCAGCAGGTCGAGCAGCACCGGATCGATCGCCCGCGTCGGGCGTCCGGCCGCCGCACTGATGACCGCATCGAGCAGACCCAGGGTGCGGCAGGTGCCGTAGGTCAGCTCGGTGGCAAACGCGGCGTCGCGCCCGCTGATGCCGCGTTGACGCAGCAGCGCGGGCAAGGCCAGGTTCGCGTAGGCGCTGCGTTCGCTGACCGCCCGCAGCACGTCGAAGGCCGCGCGACGGGCCGGGTCCAGCGGCCGTCGTTTGGCAGTCATGACGCCCGCGCGTCGGGTTCGAGCCGGGCGCCGCGAGCCCAGTCCACGGCGTTCATGACTTTCTTGCCGGGCGGCTGAATGTGGCCCAGCCGCACCGGATCTGAGCCGGTGCCGATCCAGACGCTCTTGCGCTCTACCCGAATTGCACCAGGCGACAAGGATTCCGGAGCCTGGTCGAGGTGTACGGGTCCGAGCTTTACCCGCATATTTCCGATAAGCGTCCAGGCGCCGGGATTTGGTGTGACGGCACGAATCCGGCGCTCTACGACCGGCGCAGGCAGCTCCCAGCGCACCCGGGCCTGCTCGACGGTGATCTTCGGCGCCAGGCTGACGCCGTCGGCCGGTTGCGGTCGCGGCGTCAGTGTCCCGTCGGCGATGCCGTCCAGGGTGGTCGACAGCAGCACGGCACCTGAATCCGCCAGCCGCCCAAGCAGATCGCCCGCCGTGTCGGTGGGCCGGATGGACTCGGTGACCACGCCGTAAACCGGTCCGGAGTCCAGGCTTCGTTCGATCTGAAATGTCGTGGCCCCGGTGATGGTGTCCCCCGCGGCGATCGCGGCCTGCACCGGCGCCGCGCCGCGCCAGGCCGGCAGCAACGAGAAGTGCAGGTTGATCCAGCCGCGTGGGGGCACCGCCAGCAGCGCGTCGCCGAGCAGCGCGCCGTAGGCCACCACCGCGCAACACTCCGGCGCCAGCTCCGAGAGCTCACCGACGAACTCCGGCGAGTTCGGCCGCGACGGTCGCAGCACGGGAATACCGCGATCGAGCGCCTCACGTGCCACCGCTGACGGCTCCGGCTTGCCTCGCCTGCCGGAGGCGGCGTCCGGTCGCGTCAGCACCGCCACCACGTCATGGCGCGGCGAGTCGACGAGGCGACGCAGCGCCGGCAAGGCGGTTTCGGGGGTGCCGGCGAAGACGAGGCGCACCGGGACAGTCTAGAAAGGGGCCGAGCCAGCCGAGCGCCACGGAGTTCTATATCTCGTCGTCGAGGTACGCCGCCGGCTCGCCGCCGGCGGTGGTGAACGCGTTGAGCGCACGTACCAGGCCGTGACGGTCCTGTACTGGCATTTGCTCGACGATGCGGGCAATCTCGGCGCGTCGGTGCGCAGTGACCTGCCGGACGATTTTGCGTCCGTGTGGCGTCAGCGCGGCCAACAGCTCACGGCGCGAGGTGGGGTGCGGCATCCGATCGATGAGGCCCGCGCTGACCAGCCGATCGACCATTCGACCGGTAGCCGACGGCTTGACGCCTAACAGCCCGGCCAGCGTCGCGAGGTTGATCGGACCCTGGTTGGACAGAATCACTAGGGTCCGGAATTGCGGGATGGTGATGCTCTCGTCCACCTGAGAGATCGAGCGGGCAGAGATTGCCACCAACAGCCGGGACGCGGTCAGCAACGCATCGGTAATCGCGTCCAGGGAGTCGTCGACCGGTAAAGCATTGTCCGCCGGCATCCTGGGTTCCCCTTTTCCCGAGCCGTCTATTTCGTTTCCGCATCACCGTAAAAGCTATGGCGGGGTGAGTCTAGCAAAGCCTGAATGTAGCAAATGTATATTATTGCTCATGTATATTGTTCTGGTACCGTCGACGACGACGTTTCCGCCCGTTCTCCGCACCCCTAGGAGTTACCAATGACGATCGACACGCCTATTCGCGAAGACCAGCACCTTGCGACCACGCACCGCGCGGTATGGGCATCGGGCGACTACGCCCTGATGGCCGAGGAGGTCATGGCCCCGCTCGGCCCAATCCTGGTTGCAGCGACGGGGATTGGCCCCGGTCAGCGGGTGCTCGACGTCGCCGCCGGCTCTGGCAATATCTCGCTTCCGGCAGCCCGGACGGGCGCCGGCGTGGTGTCCACCGACCTCACCCCGGAACTGCTGGACCGATCCCGAAGCAGGGCAACAGAGCTGGGTCTGACGCTGCACTGGCAGCAGGCCAACGCCCACGCCCTGCCGTTCGGCGATGGCGAGTTCGACACCGTGATCTCGGCGATCGGCGTGATGTTCGCACCAGATCAGCAGCGTGCGGCCGACGAATTGGTGCGGGTGTGCCGCCCCGCCGGCACGATCGGCGTAATCAGTTGGACACCAACGGGGTTCTTCGGCCGGATGCTGGCCACCATCCGGCCGTACCGGCCCAGCCTTACGGCGGCCGTCCCACCGGCGGCGTTGTGGGGTCGCGAGGATTACGTGCGCGGTCTGCTGGGAGATCGGGTCACCGACGTCAGCGCGAGCCGAGAGATGTTGGCGGTCAATCGCTTTGACAGTGCCGAGGATGTGCACTACTACTTCAGGAATCACTACGGCCCGACGATCGAGGCCTTCGCGAACATCGGCGACAACGCGGTTCTGGCGGCCGCGCTGGATGCGCAGCTGGTCGAACTCGCCCAGGAGTTCCTGGCGGGTGGGGTCATGGAGTGGGAGTATCTGCTGCTGACCGCGAAAAAACGATGAGCCGCCCGCAACTAGCGTCGTGGGTGACTTTCGTCGAGATCGACGCTGGCGCGAAAAAGCTCGAGTGGCCTGCGCGCCAGCGTCGACCTCGCTGTCCGAAACCTAATCGACTCGCGACGTCAGCCGATGTGCAGTGGGTCGATCTGCACCCGGACCGGCTCGTGGGTTCCTCTGGTGCTGAGCACACTGACGGCGCGCCGCAGCGCCGCTGCCAGCTCCAGCCCGCGCTCCCGCCGCACCCGGACCAACATCCTGGTGACGAGGGCGCCGGTAGGCGTTCCCGCTGGGCGGCGTGATCCCGGCGGCAGGTCCACCGGGCCGAGCAGGTCGGCTTGGAGGCTTTCCAGGTCGGGCGATCGGACGGCGTCCAGCAGCGCCGCAACGGCGTCAGCAAAGCCGTCCAGGGCGGCCAGATGCACGCTCGGCGGCAGCCCGACTTCGGCGCGAGCCGCCAGTTCGGCCTCGGCGTGACCCACCGGATCCCATCGGATCAGAGATTGCACCGTCGGGATGGACGCGTCGGCAACCACGGTCACCACACCGCCGTCGCCGCGGGGCCGCACCAGCGCAGCAGCGGTCATCCACCGCCACAGGGCTTCCTCGGCCGCGCGCAGGTCCTGCCTGCCCAGCAACGCCCAGGTGTCCAGCAGCAGTGCCGACCCGTATCCGCCTGCTGCGCGGGGCTCGGCCCCCGGGGTGGCCACCACCACCGCCGGTCGGGCAGGGACCTCGGAAACGACGGCCTCCCCCGCCGACGTGACGACGGGCGTACCCGGGAATGCCCGGCCGAGCTCCTCGGCAGTGCGCCGGGCCCCGACGACGACGGCGCGCACCGAATCCGATCCGCAGCGCGTGCATTTCAGCGTCGGATCCACCCGCCCACACCAGCGGCACGCAGTGCCCGGTGCACCACGATCCTGAAGCGACAGTGGGCCTGTGCAATGCCGGCAGCGCGCTATCGTGCGGCAACGCCCGCAGGCCAGGGACGGCACGTATCCGCGGCGTGGCACCTGCACCAGCACGGGCGCCCCAGCATCAAGCGCGGAGCGGGCGGCCCGCCGCGCGATGGACGGGATTCGCGCGGGGCGGGCCGCCGGGTCGCGTTCGTCGGCGTATCCACGGTCGTCCAGCGCAACCACCCGCGGAGTGCGAGCCCGCACCACCGGTCGCGCCGCGACGATGTCGTGCGCCCAACCGCTACGCACCAGCGCATGGGCTTCAGCGGTGCGGGCATAGCCGCCGATCAGGGCCGCGCACCGCGCCTGGTGCGCGCGCAGCATCGCCACCTCCCGGGCATGCGGATACGGCGCCCGTGGCTCGGCCAACGTGTCGTCGGCATCGGCCCACACCATGACCAGGCCCAGGTCGTTCAGCGGCGCGAACACCGCACTGCGGGTACCGATCACCAGCCGGGCGCTGCCCCGCAATGCGGCCAGCCAGCGCCGGTAGCGCGCCGCCGGCCCCAAGCCCGCTGAGAGCGCCACCGCACTGTTCTCGTCGATGCGCGCCGTCGTTGCCTGCCACAGTGCGTCCAGATCGCGCTGGTCGGGCACGACAGCCAGCACCGAACGGCCGCTTCGCACGGTTTGGGCGGCGGCCTCGGCGAACCGGTCGGCCCACGGCTCGCCAGGTAACGCCTGCCAGACGGCGCGCGCAGCGCGCGACTCGGCCAACGCGGTCAAGAACTGCCCGCCGCGGCCGTACACCTCCCATCCGCCCGGGTCGACGGGCGCGATCTCCGGGCGAGCGGGGATCGCGACGGGCTCGCGCTCCACTCTGGCGTGCCGCGCGGGCACGGCCAGTCGCAACACGTCTGGCCGGGTGCCGGCATAGCGCGCCGCGACCGCGTCGACCAACCGCCGAATCTCCGGGGTCAGCACGGGCTCTGGCGAGACGACCCGGTCGAGCCAGCCCAGTCTGCCGGTGTGGTCGGTGTCGTTGCGCCGCTCCAGCAGAAACCCGTCGACCAGGCGCCCGTGAAACCGCACCCGCACTCGCACGCCCGGCTGCGCATCGTCGGACTGCTCGGCCGACACCAGGTAGTCGAACTCGCGGTCCAGGTGCGGCACGGACAGCATCGGCAGCACCCGCGCGATCGGCTCTACCTGCAGGGGTGTGCGAACTGTGCCGACGCGCGTCACCGGTTACCGCCCGGCGCAGCGAGATTCACGGTTGGACGACATGGTTCTTTGTTACCGGCGCCCACCGACACTCAGTCGTCGGCGGTAACGACAGCGTCGTCGGCTTCGTCATTCGATCCGTCGAGGGGTTCTCTGCCGAAGAAGAACCCGGCTGTGATCAGGATCAACGCCGCCGCGTACGACCACCAGATCGGCACCGCCAACAGCTCGTTGCCCAGGATGAACCGGCCGATGGCGATCATCGCGTCCGACACCGCGAAACACACGGCCCCCGCCGCGGTCCACATCGTCGGCAGCTTCGCCAGCAAAGCCGTGCACACCATCGTGCACAACACGACGATGTACAGCGTCACCGGCACGGTCAGGTTTTCCGCGCCCAGGTGCGGCCAGAACCAGCTCAATAGCGCCGCGCACAGCACGACCATCACCCCGACGGCCACGAGGCGAGCGCGCGACGGGCCGGAGCGCCACGCCAGCGGTAGCAATGCGCCCAGAAAACACAAGTGCGCCAACAGGAATGCGCCCAGGCCGAATACGAACGACTGCGCCAACCAGGGGACCGCCAACAGCCAGTCGCCAACCGCCGAGAGCAGCAGTGCCGGCATCAGCCACCGTCGCTCGCGGACGACGGGGTGCGCGACGGCAGCCAGCGTCAGCAACGCCGCCATCGAAGCCTTGAACGGCGGCTGCAGGATCCATTGCCCGGTCAGCGCGGCGCCCGGCGGCGAGCTCAACGCGATCACGGTCAGATACACGCCGTAGGCGATCCCGGCCCATCCGGCGACCACCCACCCTCCGGTCACCAAGCGCTGTGCGTACGGTTCCTCCATGCCCAACTTGGACAAGACCGCCGACGAGAAACCCGACATCGACCCCATCCTGATGAAGGTACTGGATAAGGTTCCGTTCCGGCTATCAGCCGAAGACGGGATCGAGGCAGCCCGCCAGCGATTGCGCGATCTGAAGCGCCGTGCGCTGCATCCCGAGTTGCGGGTGGAAGACCGCGCCATTGTGGGACCGGGCGGTCCGCTTGGGCTTCGAATCTATTGGCCGCCAAGTGATTCCACGCCTGCCGTGATGCAGCCGGTGGTGATGTTCTTCCACGGCGGCGGCTTCGTCATGGGCGATCTGGACACACATGACGGTACGTGTCGTCAGCATGCGGTGGGCGCGGGCGCGATTGTGGTGTCGGTCGACTACCGGCTGGCTCCCGAGCACCCATATCCCGCCGCGGTCGAAGACGCTTGGGCCGCAACGGTATGGGTTGCCGACCACGGCCGGGAGATCGGTGCCGACACCGACCGGCTCGCCCTCGCCGGTGATTCGGCGGGCGGGACCATCGCCGCGGTGGTCGCGCAGCTGGTCCGGGATCGCGGCGGCCCCTCGGTCGCGTTCCAGCTGTTGTGGTATCCCTCTACGCTGTGGGACATTTCGCTACCGTCCTTCACCGAGAACGCGAACGCGCCGATCCTCGACACCGCCGCAATCGGCGCGTTCTCTCGTTGGTACGCAGGCGAAGTCGACTTGTCCGACCCGCCGGCAGGCATAGCGCCGGGCCGGGCCAAGAATCTGGGCGATCTGCCGCGCAGCTACATCGGCGTAGCGGGCCACGACCCGCTACGCGACGACGGCATCCGGTACGGCGAGCTGCTGTCCGCCGCCGGCGTTCCCGTCGAGGTGCACAACGCCGAGACCATGGTGCACGGCTACCTGGGCTACGCCGGCGTGGCGCCGGCCGCCACCGATGCAATGGACCGCGGACTGGCCGCGTTGCGGGCTGCGCTACAGCCCTGACGCGGGCCCAGAGCAGGCGCAAATCGACGTGAATCAACTATTGCGTACGGTAGGCGGATGACCGACCCGACCACTGCCCGGCCACCCATCGATCCAGTGTTCAAAGCGCTGCTCGATGCGGTTCCGCTGACGTTCTCCGCCGCCGATGGCGTCGAGGTCGCACGCGCCCGGATGAAGCAGCTGCAAACACCCCCGGAAATGCTCCCCCAGCTGCGGATCGAGAACCGGACGATCGGTTACGGCGAGCTCACCGATATACCCGTCCGGATCTATTGGCCGCCGGTCGCCGCCCAGGATGGTTTGCCCGTCGTCGTCCTGTACCACGGTGGCGGCTGGTCTATCGGCGACCTGGACACCCACGACCCCGTCGCGCGAGCGCACTCGGTCGGTGCGGAGGCGATCGTGGTGTCCGTCGACTACCGGCTGGCGCCCGAGCACCCCTTCCCTGCCGGGATCGACGACAGCTGGGCCGCACTGCGCTGGGTCGGCGAGCACGCCGCCGAGCTGGGCGGCGACCCCGATCGAATCGCTGTGGCCGGCGATTCCGCGGGCGCCAACATCGCGGCGGTGATGGCGCAACTGGCCCGCGACAATACTGATCAGGGCGGACCGGCCCTGGTGTTCCAATTGCTGTGGTACCCGTCGACCACGGCCGACCTGACGTTGCCGTCGTTCGCCGAGAATGCCGATGCACCGATCTTGGACCGCGACGTGATCGACGCATTCATGCAGTGGTACATCCCCGGTGTCGATATCACCGACCACGCGACGTTGCCGGCCACCCTGGCCCCGGCCAACGCCGCTGACTTGTCCGGCCTGCCCCCTGCTTTCATCGGCACCGCCGAACACGACCCGTTGCGTGACGACGGGGCGCAGTATGCCGAGTTGCTCAGGGCGGCCGGCGTGCAGGTGGAGTTGTGCAACGAGCCCACCCTGGTACACGGCTACGTCAGCTTCGCAATGGTGGTTCCGGCCGCCGCCGAGGCCACAAACCGCGGAGTGGCGGCTCTGAAGAAAGCTCTGCACGGCTAAAGCGCCCGTGGGGGTGGCTAGGCTGGCACTACTACCCCAGGATGGCATGCACGTCGTCGGAAGGAGAGCTGAATGACTGCACAGCCCGACCACCACGTGCTGATTGTGGGTGCTGGCTTCTCGGGCATCGGCGCCGCGATCCAGCTAGACCGGGCGGGATTTCACGACTTCCTGATGCTCGAGGCCGGCGACGGAGTCGGTGGCACCTGGTACTGGAACACCTACCCTGGTATCGCCGTTGACATTCCGTCGTTCTCCTACCAGTTCTCGTTCGAGCAGAGCCCGGACTGGACAAGGACCTATGCGCCCGGCCGGGAACTCCAGGCGTACGCCGAACACTGCGTCGCAAAGTACGGGCTGCGCTCCCGAATCCGTTTCGGCACAAAGGTTCTCGCTGCCGAATTCGACGACGAGCACGGAATCTGGCGGTTGCAAACGGACCCCGGTGGCGAAATCACGGCGCGGTTCGTGATCAGCGCCAGTGGCGTGCTCACCGTGCCCAATCTGCCCGACATCGACGGCGTGGACTCCTTCGACGGCGTCACCATGCACACCGCGCGCTGGGACCACAGTCAGGATTTGACCGGCAAGCGTGTCGCAATCATCGGCACGGGTGCTTCGGCTGTGCAGGTGATCCCGGAGATCGCACCAATTGTCTCCCACCTCACCGTCTTTCAGCGCACACCGATCTGGTGCTTCCCGAAGTTCGACGTCCCGCTGCCGACCGCGGCGCGCTGGGCGATGCGGATCCCCGGCGGCAAATTCGTACAACGACTCGTCAGCCAGGCTTTCGTCGAATTGACCTTCCCGATCTCGGCGCAGTACTTCACGGTGTTTCCGCTGGCCAAACGGATGGCCGATGCGGGTCGCAGCTACTTGCGTCAGCAGGTCGAGGACCCGGCGGTGCGCGAGCAACTCACGCCGCAATACGCCGTCGGCTGTAAACGGCCCGGCTTCCACAACGGCTACCTGGCGACGTTCAACCGCGACAACGTGCGTCTGGTGACCCAGCCGATCGACAAGATCACGCCCGGTGCGGTGGCGACGACGGACGGCGAGAACCACGAGATCGATGTGCTGATACTGGCGACCGGCTTCAAGGTCATGGACACCGATAATGTCCCGACCTATGCCGTCACGGGCAGTGGTGGCCAGTCGTTGAGCCGCTTTTGGGATGAGCATCGGCTGCAGGCCTACGAGGGTGTCAGCGTCCCCGGGTTTCCTAACATGTTCACGGTTTTCGGCCCGTACGGCTACGTCGGTTCGTCGTACTTCGCGCTTATCGAGACCCAGACCCATCACATCGTGCGCTGCCTGAAGCGGGCTCGGCGCAGCGGCGCCACCCGTATCGAGGTGACCGAGGAGGCCAATGCCCGGTACTTCGCGGAGATGATGCGCAAACGCCACCGCCAGATCTTCTGGCAGGACAGTTGCCAGCTGGCCAACAGCTACTACTTCGACAAGAACGGCGACGTGCCACTACGTCCCGCCACGACGGTGGAAGCCTACTGGCGCAGTAGGCGATTCAATCTGGACGACTATCGGTTCACCGGGAGCTAATCAGCGCAAGCAGAACACTCATTTGCGCCCTTGGAGGATTCCCTCGATATTCCGCTCCGCCAGCGCGGTGATGGCCATGAAGGGGTTGCAGCCGAGGTAACCGGGGAGCAATGAGGCATCGTTGACATAGAGGTTGTCATACCCTTTCACCCTGCCGTAGCCGTCGGTTGCTTTGCCCCGGACAACTCCACCCAGCGGGTGAACCGTGTTGGGCGCGAACACGTTTCCTTCGAATAGGTCGTCGCGGTAGTCCACCCGGTTGGCGTGCGTCACTTTGTCGAAGACCAGCCGTGCTTTCGCGCGCAGGTGATCGGTATGACTTTCCGGCCATTTGATGGTGACGGCATCCTTGGCGCGGTCATAGCTGATGTCAGCGCGGTCACCGGTTCTGACCATCACGTAATAGCCCAACGCAAACGTCTCGACCGGAAGTGGAAGCGAGAACATGCTGGCGTACACCGGGTTGTCCGGATCGTCTCGACCGTCGAGGTTGATCATTCCCATCAAAGACTGCTGCGTACCGGCGGGATCGCCCGGTGCCAGCATGTGAGAAACCATGATGTCGCCGTTGTTTCCATAGCCGCGCCCGATCTCGCGGCTCAAGTTCGGCAGGGTCCCCGTCTCGCGCGCCCGCAGCAGCAACTCAGTGGTACCGAGCACTCCCGCGCTGAGAAACAGCCGCTCACAAGAGACTTCGGCGCGTGCCACCTCCTTGCCGAATCGGTCGATCTCGCGGATCGACAGGATGTAGTGGCCCGAACGCTCGCGCCGGATGCCGGTGACCTCGGTGAGTGGCTTCAGAGTGACCTTGCCGGTCGCCAATGCGGCGGCGATATAGGTCTGATCGACGCTGCCAAACCGGCCGTAGTTGTTGCCGTACTGCTGCTCAAAGTTCAACGCCGAGCGCGGAACCTGGCCCGCCTCTTCTCTTTTCATGTAGTCGAACGAGTAGGCGCTCCCGTTGTAGTCCACGCGGTAACCCGCTGCCTCCGCGTAGCGGCGCCCCACTCGCGCGTATTGAAACCAGGGTGTGTGCTCGAACCAGTCCATGTCGCGATAGCTGATCCGCAGCGTCGCCTTCGCGCGTTCGATATAGGTGCCCAGGAAGACGGCCGGGTCGATGTCCGGGAAGGCCGCGCGGACCTGGCCCGGGGTCGGTATGGCGGCAATCGCCGCGTTAACCATCGACCCTCCGCCGACTGCGGTTCCGCGAAACACGGTATGCGCGCCGTGGGCGACCTTTTCGCAGATCCCGGCCTGGACCGGTTGCGGCGACGGCGCGCGCCGGGCCACCTCTGCCATCGAGACGCCGCGGAAAGACGGCACCAGGCTGGGCGGCACCGAGGTGAACCAGCCGGCACGGTTGTCCGCGGGCAGCATCCGGGAGAAACGTTTGCCGTCTGCGTCGGCGGCGTCCCACCACCTGCCCTTTTCCAGAATCAGGGTCTCGACGCCGGCTTGCCCGAGCCGTAGCGCCGAGACCCCGCCACCATAGCCGCTACCCACCACGACGGCCCGGTAATGAGGTCGCAGGGCGGCTGCGTCGCTGCTTCGTTTGAGCTCGGCGGCCCCAGCGCCGACAGCGCCCACAGCAACCCCGGCGGCCACACCGAGAAACCGTCTGCGCGACAGATGCATTTGGCGCCTCCACCACTTCGCCGAGCTCAGGCCGAGACCAGCGCGGAAGTTATCACGCCCGCTCTGACCCAACTGTGATTCATATAACTATTGAATAACCATACCATAAGTATGTGATAACTGATAGTTTCAGCAAGCATGACAGGGCGCACGCTTCTATCTAGACCTTCGGAATGTTATTGGACGCAAGTACCATTACTTGATACTGACGTCGCCGACGTGCGACCGGTTGCGCGCTGGAGACAACCCAAGAGGTACCTGTGGCTCATCGCGGCCGCCATCCCCGCGCTCGTCTACGGGTCATGGCTCGGGGTCTGGCTCACCGGTCTCGGCGTGTTCTGGTGGACCAGTCCCATCCTGGCGTTCGGGATCCTGCCGATCCTCGACCACGTGGTGGCACGCGACGCCGACCACCAGCCGGACAGCGTTATCGCGTGGCTGGAAAACGACCCCTTCTACCGCTGGGTCACCTACCTCTACCTGCCCAATCAGTACCTGTCACTGGTGTTCGCGTGCTGGCTGTGGGCCGGCGGCGGCTGGGTGACCATGTCCGTCGTCGACAAGCTCGGTCTCATGGCGACAGTCGGACTGATGGGCGGCCTCGCCATCAACGCGGCGCACGAACTCGGCCACACGCGGGAACAACGCGAGCGACGCTTGAGCAAGATCGCGCTCGCGCAAACCTGCTATGGACACTTCTTCGTCGAGCACAACCGCGGACACCATGTCCGCGTCGCCACCGCCGACGACCCCGCGAGCGCGAGATTCGGCGAGAGCCTGTATGCCTTCCTGCCGCGGTCGGTCCTCGGTGGTGTGCGCTCGGCCTGGCGACTGGAAACCACCCGATTGGCCGGGATTGGTAGATCTCGTTGGTCACTCCGCAATGACGTGGTCAATGCCTGGCTCATCACCTTCGGGCTGTTTACCGTACTTGCGGTATGGTTTCGTCCCGTCGTGCTGCCATGGCTTGCCGGCCAGGCGATTATCGGCTTTTGCCTGTTGGAGACGGTCAACTACCTGGAGCACTACGGACTACGACGGCAGAAACTGTCCAGCGGCCGCTATGAGCGCGTGCGCCCCGCCCACAGCTGGAACAGCAGCACGGTGATCGCCAACATTCTGCTCTTCCACCTGCAGCGGCATTCCGATCATCACGCCAATCCGTTGCGCAACTATCAGGTGCTGCGTCATGTCGATGAGGCGCCGCAGCTTCCGAGCGGCTACAGCGCCATGCTGCTGCTGGCGCTCTTCCCGCCGCTGTGGCGCAAGCTGATGGACCCGCGGGTGCTCGATTTCTACGGCGGCGACATCAGCCTGGCCGCGCTGAAGCCCGGTTCTCTTGCCCCGTTAAGCTGATTGGCGATTCCGGACTTGAGAAGGAGACGTCGGTGGCGAAAGAGTTTTCGCATATCGACGCGGCGCTCCGCAAGTTCATGCAGGACCAGGCCATGTTCTTCGTCGCCACGGCACCGTCGGTAGGCGGGCGAATCAATTTGTCGCCCAAGGGTTATCGCGACACATTCGCGGTGCTCGACGACCACACAGTCGCTTATCTCGACCTGTTCGGCAGCGGCACCGAGACAATCGCGCATCTGCGTGACAACGGTCGGATCACCATCATGTTCTGCTCGTTCACCCGCAACTCGCGGATCTTGCGGCTGTTCGGCAGCGGACGGGTGGTCCGTCCGGATGATCGCGAATTCGACTCGCTGCGAAAGTATTTCGCGAACATGCATGCAGGTCTGCGAGCGGCGGTCGTCGTCGATGTGAACCGGATCGCCGACGCCTGCGGCTACGCGGTGCCTTACTACGAGCTCGTCGACGAGCGACCGGTGCTCGACGCGCATCACGCGAGGGCGACCGAGGAAGCTTACGTTCGGATGCGCGGCCGCAACCAGCACAGCATTGACGGCCTGCCCGGGCTGGATCCCGACCACCCGCTGCCGCCGCGCCCAGCGTGAGTCTGGCCGCACGTTCGGCGCCGAGCGCGCGGCTGGCCGCACACTCGAGCCAGGAATAGAACTAGATGGCGCGCTTGAGGTCGTCGACCTTGTTGAGCTGCTCCCACGGCAATTCGATGTCGGTGCGGCCGAAATGCCCGTAGGCGGCGGTCTGCGCGTAGATCGGGCGCAGCAGGTCCAGATCGCGGATGATCGCCCCGGGCCGCAGATCGAAGACTTCGGGGATCACTTTCTCGATCTTGATCGGGTCGACCGCCTCGGTGCCGAAGGTCTCGACGAACAGGCCGACGGGAGCGGCTTTGCCGATGGCGTAGGCGACCTGCACCTCGACCCGCTGGGCCAGGCCCGCCGCAACGATGTTCTTGGCCACCCAGCGCATCGCGTACGCCGCCGACCGGTCCACCTTGGACGGATCCTTGCCGGAGAACGCGCCGCCGCCGTGGCGGGCCCAGCCGCCGTAGGTGTCGACGATGATCTTGCGGCCGGTGAGCCCCGCGTCACCCATCGGGCCGCCGAGCACGAATTTGCCGGTCGGATTCACCAGCACCCGCACCGACGAAGCGTCCAGCGTGTCGTGCGACAGATCGTCGAGGACGGTGTTGAGCACCTTCTCCCGGATGTCCGGAGTCAGCGTGCCTTCCAGGTCGATGTCGGCGGCGTGCTGGGTCGAGACGACGACGGTATCCAGCCGAACTGGAACGTTGTCCTCGTAGGCGATGGTCACCTGCGTCTTACCGTCCGGACGCAGGTAGGGCAACACTCCGTTCTTGCGGACCTCGGTCAGCCGCCGCGACAGCCGGTGGGCCAGCGCGATCGGTAGCGGCATCAATTCCGGGGTGTCGTTGATCGCATAGCCGAACATCAGGCCCTGGTCACCGGCGCCCTGCGTATCCAGCGGGTCCGCGGCGCCCTCGACGCGTGCCTCGTGAGCGGTGTCCACGCCCTGGGCAATGTCGGGCGACTGCGCGCCAATGCCGATGTTGACCCCGCACGACGCGCCGTCGAAGCCCTTGTCGGACGAGTCGTAGCCGATCTCCAGGATGCGCTCACGGACCGTGTTGGTGATGTCGGCGAACGCCGTCTTGGCCGTCGTCGTCACCTCACCCACCACGTGCACCTGCCCGGTGGTCACCAGCGTCTCAACCGCGACACGGGAGCGGGGGTCCTCCGCCAGAAGCGCGTCGAGGACGGAGTCGCTGATCGCGTCACAGATCTTGTCGGGATGGCCCTCGGTCACCGACTCACTGGTAAACAGCCGACCCTTCTCGCTCACCCTGTCATCCTTCCGTCCTTCGTAAACTTAGTTAGGCAAATTATTTTAATGGCCGCTGCTTGAACCGACCAAGCCGGGCAGCCTGCCAGGCGGTTATCCGGTTTCGCCTTGCAGGAACGCGACGATCGCATCAACGATACGGCTGGCCATTAGCGTCTTGGAGCCGTGCTGCAGCGCCGACTCGGTGCCGTCGGAGGCCAGCAGCCAGCCGTCGTTGCTGTCCACCTCGAAGGCCCTGCCGTCGCCCACCGCGTTGACCACCAACAGGTCGCAGCCCTTGCGGCGCAACTTTTGCCGGGCATGGAAAAGCACGTCGCCGTTGGCGTCCCCGGTTTCGGCGGCAAACCCCACGATGGCCCGCATGTTGGGCAGTTCTCCATGAGCACGCGCCCGCACCGCGCCGGCCAGCACGTCGTCGTTGCGCACAAGCTCGATCGTGGGAGCTTCGTCCTGACTGTCCGGGCGTTTCTTGATCTTCGCGGCGGCCACCTGCGACGGCCGGAAGTCGGCGACCGCGGCGGCCATCACCAGCACGTCGGCTTCGGGCGCGTGCTTGGACACCGCGTCGCCGAGCTGCTCGGCCGAGCTGACATGCACGACATGGACGCCCGCGGGGTCGATCAGCCCCGCGGTGTGCCCGGCGATCAGTGTGACCTCCGCGCCCCGCTGGGCGGCGACCCGGGCGACCGCATAACCCTGCTTGCCGGAACTGCGGTTACCGATGAAGCGCACCGGATCGATGGGTTCGCGGGTGCCGCCGGCGGTCACCAGGAGCCGGCGACCGGCCAGGTCGTAGGGCAGGGCGTCGTGACGCTCCAGCAGCAGCTGGGCGAGAGTGGTGATCTCCTCGGCCTCGGGCAGGCGGCCCATCCCGCTGTCGGTGCCGGTGAGCCGGCCCGACGCCGGTTCCAGCACCACCGCACCACGGCGGCGCAGCGTGGCCACGTTGTCCACGGTGGCCGGGTGCAACCACATCTCGGTGTGCATGGCCGGGGCGAACAGCACCGGACATCGCGCCGTGAGCAGCGTGGCCGTCAGCAGATCGTCGGCGCGGCCGGCTACCGCACGTGCCAGCAGGTCCGCGGTGGCCGGAGCCACCACCACCAGGTCTGCCTGTTTGCCGAGCTGGACATGGGGCACCTCGGGGACGTCGTCGAAGACGCCCGTGTGGACGGGCTGACCGGACAGGGCCTCAAAAGTCGCGGCGCCGACGAAGCGCAATGCCGATTCGGTGGGGATGACCCGGACCTGATGACCGGCCTCGGCGAGCTGACGGACGACGGTGCACGCCTTGTATGCGGCGATCCCTCCGGTGACGCCGACGATGACCCGTTTTGAAGTCCGATTGCGGTCGTACACAGCGCCCGGCCTGCCCTGTTACTCGCCCTCGGTGTGCTCGAGCAGGTCGGCGTGGATCTCGCGCAACGCGATGGACAGCGGCTTTTCCTGCAGTCCGGGCTCGACCAACGGGCCCACGTACTCGAGGATGCCCTCACCGAGCTGGTTGTAGTAGTCGTTGATCTGACGAGCTCGCTTCGCCGCGTAGATGACCAGCGCGTATTTGCTGGAAACGCGGTCCAGCAACTCGTCGATGGGCGGGTTGGTGATGCCCAGGGGGGTGTCGTAGGCGCCTTGCCCACCTGCCGACGGATCGAACTGATCCACGGCGGCGACGGCGGTCAGTGACGTGTCGGACTGGGGGGTACTCACGTAGTCAATCTCCTGGGGACGGCTGAAGTGCGTAGCGGGCAGAAAGCGGTTAAGAATTTGGGTTCGGAGCGGTGCCCACCAGCAAGGATATCAATTCAGCACACGCGGACTCCAATTGACTGTTCACCACGACCTCGTCGAAGTCGTCTTGAGCTGCCAATTCGGTGCGGGCCGTGTCGAGACGGCGCCGAATGACCTCCGGAGTTTCGGTACCGCGGCCGACCAGTCTGGACTCCAGATCCTCCCAGCTGGGCGGCGCCAGAAACACGGCCAGGGCTTCCGGCATCGCCCGCTTGATCGCCCTGGCTCCGGCCAGGTCAACCTCGATGAGCACGGGCAAACCGGCCGCGGTGGCATCCCGCACGGGCTGGGCCAGGGTGCCCGATCGGTGCAGCCCGCCGTGTATCTCGGCCCACTCCAAAAGCGCACCTTCATCGATGAGCTGCTGGAACCGGGCGGGACTGACGAAGTGGTAGTCGACGCCGTCGACCTCACCCGGCCGGGGCTCCCGCGTCGTGGCCGAGACGCTGAAGTGCAGGTTCGGAATCCGCTCCCGCAGACACTTGACGACGGTCGACTTGCCGACCGCGGAGGGACCGGACAGCACCACCACTCGGCTTGATGGTGGCGACCCGCCTCGCCCGGCTCCGCCGCGCTCGCGATCGCCACGGTTCGATGGTGGCGACCCGCTTCGCCCGGCTTCGCCGCGCTCGCGATCGCCACGGTGGCTTGTGCTCGGTCCCCCGCCAGCGCTCATCGGCGCTCCCGTCGGGAGCTGATTGCCGGCCTCCTCCTCAAGCCTGGCGGCCTGCATCGTCGGCCGGCGCGGCTCAGGCGGAGCCGAACTTTTCCAGCAGAGCCTTGCGCTGACGGTCGCCCAGGCCACGCAGGCGGCGGGTCGGCGCGATCTCCAGCTCGGTCATGATCTCCTGCGCCTTGACCTTGCCCACCTTCGGCAACGCCTCGAGCAGCGCAGAAACCTTCATCTTGCCCAAGACTTCGTCGCTCTCGGCATCCTTGAGCACCTGCGTGAGGTTGGTGCCGCCGCGCTTCAACCGGTCCTTGAGCTCTGCTCGCGCTCGACGTGCGGCAGCAGCCTTCTCCAACGCGGCCGCACGCTGCTCGTCGGTCAACTGGGGAAGAGCCACGATTCCTCCGTCTCTCATCGATATCAATCGATCTTTTCTTGTCTCAGCCGGGTACTCCAGCCAGCGGGAACGACCGTACTCACGCTTCCTGACGAAATCTAACCCGCCCCCCTGGTTGGGGGCACAAATGC
Source organism: Mycobacterium sp. 1164966.3 (assembly GCF_001665395.1). Lineage (GTDB taxonomy): Bacteria > Actinomycetota > Actinomycetes > Mycobacteriales > Mycobacteriaceae > Mycobacterium. The sequence continues at coordinate 32,511 of NZ_LZSG01000035.1, read as the reverse complement.
CCAGCGTGGACGCGGCGCGTTTCGGCGAGGGCGGGCCCTCCCCGGGTCTCTCAAAGCTGCCGGACACGACGTTCGTTCGGCGGCAGCAGCCCCTCACGACCGGTTTGGATACCGTGTCTACCAGCGGTTTTAGCGTGTCGGCGGGATTTCGCACGGTCGACGAGCCGACGTAGCGGCGCCCCCTTTTTGCGCTGTCACGAGGCGCAGTGCGAAGAATCACCGATTGTCGTCGCGTGTCGCGCGTGTCGCGCCGCCGGTAAAGCGACCCCCGCGGGCGCGTAGAGCTACGATCAATCGGTGCCGAACCTGCGGATACGTCAGGCGGCCGAGTTGCTGGGGGTCAGCGACGACACCGTCCGGCGATGGATCAACAACGGCACTTTGGCGGTAAGTCTCGACTCATCCGGTCGCAAGGTCATCGCCAGCGAGGAACTGGCCCAGTTCTCGCGCAACAACGCCCCGGCGCCGCCACCCAACCCGCTCAGCGTCGGCAGCTCGGCTCGCAACCGTTTTGTCGGGCTGGTCACCAAGGTCGTCAGCGACACGGTGATGACCCAGGTCGAGATGCAGTGCGGTCCCTTCACCGTGGTATCTCTGATGAGCACCGAGGCGGCCCAGGAGTTGAACCTGCAGCCGGGCAGCGTGGCGGTGGCCGTAGTCAAGGCCACCACGGTGATCGTGGAGACCGCCGAACCCGAGGCGGTGACTTCGGAGTAGCACCAGGGCGTTGGGTGTGAAACCACGGCTTCGGGTGTGAATCCTGGGCTTTCCGGGTGAAACCACGGCAGAATCTGAACAATTTCCCCGCCATGGCTTCACCCCCAGCGCCAACGATTCACACCCAGCGAGGGCGCACCATCGCCTAGGCCTTCATCAGATAAGCGACGGCGTCCAGCATCCGCTCGCCCGCGGCCCGCAGCTCCGCGACGCCCGGCCCGGCCCGCAAAACCTCCCGCGCCACCGCCGGCAGCAACTGGTCTGGCGCCGACCCACCCAGACCGCCCAGCGCCTCGGGCCGACCGCCCTGAGCACCCACACCGGGCACCAGCACCGGTCCGCCCAGCGCGCTGAGGTCGGGCGCCTGCAGGACCGTCGCGCCGACGACGACGCCGACGGATCCGGGTTCGGGCTGCATCGCCTTGTTGGCCTCCCGATTGAAGTTAGCGACGTGGTCGACGATCAGCTGGGCCACCGTGCGGCCGTCGGCGTCGGCACGCTGCACAGTCGCGCCCTCCGGGTTGGAGGTCGCCGCCAGGACGAACACCCCACGGTCATGCGCCGCGGCGACTTCGAGCAGCGGCCGCAACGAACCGAACCCCAGATAGGGCGAGGCCGTCACGGCGTCGGTGGCCAGCGGCGAATCGCCGGCCCATGCGGCCGCGTACGCCGCCATGGTCGTCCCGATGTCGCCGCGCTTGGCGTCTGCCAGCACCAGCACGCCGTCCTCCTGCAGCGCGGCCACGGTGCGCTCCAGTACCGCGTACCCCGCAGCGCCGTAGGCCTCGAAAAACGCCACCTGTGGTTTGACGACCGCGAAACCGGCGAACGCCGCTACGCAGGTCTCGCAGAAAGCGGCCAGCCCGTCGGCGGTGGCCGGCAGGTCCCATGCCCGCAACAGGTCGGGGTGCGGGTCGATACCCAGGCACAGCGGCCCACGATTCGCCTTGGCCTCGGCCAGCCTGGCACCGAAACCGGTCACTTGCCGGAGCTTCCCGGACTGATACTCCGGTGCAGTTCTTGCAGCGACCGCACCCCGATGTCGCCGCGGATGCCGGCCTCGATGCCCTGCACGGCTGCCGACGCGCCCTGCACCGTGGTGACACACGGGATGTTGACGGCGACTGCGGCCGAACGGATCTCGTAACCGTCGATACGGGGACCGGAGTTGCCGTACGGCGTGTTGATGACCATGTCGACCTCGCCGGCCTTGATGGCATCGACGGCAGATGTCGCGGGCCGCCCCGGCTGCGGCTCCTCGAAGTGTTTGCGCACTTCGTCGCAGGGGATTCCATTGCGGCGCAGCATCTCTGCGGTGCCTTCGGTGGCGAGAACACGAAAACCCAAGTCCGCCAACCGCTTGACCGGAAAAACCAGCGAGCGCTTGTCGCGGTTGGCGACGGACACAAAGACGGTTCCGCGCGCCGGTAGCGATCCGTAGGCGGCGGTCTGGCTCTTGGCGAAGGCGCTGCCGAAGTCGCGGTCGATGCCCATGACTTCGCCGGTCGACTTCATCTCCGGGCCGAGCAGGGAGTCGATGGCGGCCCCGTCGATGCGGCGGAACCGGTGGAACGGCAACACCGCCTCTTTGACGGCTATCGGCGCGTCCTGCGCGGCGTGCGCCCCGTCCCCGGAAGCTGCCAACAGCCCCTCGTCGCGAAGCTGAGAAATGCTGGCGCCCAGCATGACCCGAGCGCACGCCTTGGCCAACGGGATGGCCGTGGCCTTCGAGACGAACGGCACCGTACGGCTGGCCCGCGGGTTGGCTTCCAGCACGTAGAGCACGTCGTCCTTGAGCGCGTACTGCACATTGATCAGCCCGACCACGCCGATGCCGTGTGCGATGGCCTCGGTGGCACGGCGGACCTTCTCGATGTCGCTGCGGCCCAACGTCACCGGTGGTAGCGCGCACGCCGAGTCGCCGGAGTGGATGCCGGCCTCCTCGATGTGCTCCATGATGCCGCCGATGTAGACCTCGCTGCCGTCGCACAGCGCGTCCACGTCGATCTCCACCGCATCCTCGAGGAACCGGTCGACGAGCACCGGATGCTCGGGGGAAAGCTCGGTGGCGCGGGTGATGTAACCCTTCAGCGTCTCCTCGTCGTAGACGATCTCCATGCCGCGGCCGCCCAGCACGTACGACGGCCGCACCAGCACCGGATAGCCGATGTCCGCCGCGATTTGTCGCGCTTGCGCGAAAGTGGTTGCGGTGCCGTACTTCGGCGCCGGCAAGCCCGCGGTGTTCAGCACGTCACCGAATGCGCCGCGGTCCTCGGCCAGGTCGATGGCCTCGGGCGGAGTGCCGACGATCGGAACCCCGGCATCGGCGAGCCGCTGCGCCAGGCCGAGCGGGGTCTGTCCACCGAGCTGAACGATGACCCCGACGACCCCGGGACCGCCGGCGCCGGACTGCGATTCGGCCCGGTACACCTCGAGGACGTCCTCGAAGGTGAGCGGCTCGAAATACAGCCGGTCGGCGGTGTCGTAGTCGGTGGACACCGTCTCCGGGTTGCAGTTGACCATCACCGTTTCAAAACCCGCCTGCGACAACGTCGTTGCCGCATGCACACAGCTGTAGTCGAATTCGATGCCCTGGCCGATCCGGTTCGGACCCGAACCCAGGATCAGTACCTTGGGCTTCTGCGTCTGCGGTGCCACCTCGGTCTCGGCGGCGGGGTCGAGCTCGTAGCTGCTGTAGTGGTACGGAGTTTTGGCTTCGAACTCCGCGGCACAGGTGTCCACGGTTTTGTACACCGGGTGGATGCCCAGCCGCTCACGCAGCGACCGCACTCCGTCCTCCCCGGCCAATTCCGGTCGCAGCGCGGCGATCTGGCGGTCCGACAGCCCGCTGTACTTGGCGCGTCGGAGCATGTCGCCGTCGAGGACGGGGGCGTCGACCAGCTCTGCGCGCAGCACCTCCAGCTCGCCGACCTGTGCGACGAACCACGGGTCGACGCCGGAAACCTGCGCCACCTGCTCGACGGTGGCCCCCAGGCGCAGTGCCAGTTCGATGTCGTAGAGGCGGCCTTCGGTCGGTGTCCGCAGCCGCGTCAGCACCTCGTCCAGGCCGCCGGCGTCGTCCGGCTTGGTCCAGAACCCGGTACGCGGCGCTTCCAGCGACCGCATCACCTTGCCGAGGGCTTCGATGAAGTTGCGGCCCAATGACATTGCCTCGCCGACGGACTTCATCGTGGTGGTCAGGGTGGGGTCGGCACCGGGGAACTTCTCGAAAGCGAACCGCGGCGCCTTGACGACCACGTAGTCCAGCGTCGGTTCGAAGCAAGCCGGCGTTTCCTTGGTGATGTCGTTGACGATCTCGTCGAGGGTGTAGCCGATGGCCAGCTTGGCCGCGATCTTGGCGATCGGGAAACCGGTGGCCTTGGACGCCAGCGCGCTGGACCGCGACACTCGCGGATTCATCTCGACCACGATCAGCCGCCCATCGCGCGGGTTGACCGCGAACTGGATGTTGCAGCCGCCGGTGTCCACGCCGACCTCACGCAGGATCGCGATGCCCAGGTCGCGCATCCGCTGGTACTCCCGGTCGGTCAGGGTCATGGCCGGTGCGACGGTGACCGAGTCACCGGTGTGCACGCCCATCGGGTCGACGTTCTCGATCGAGCACACCACCACCACGTTGTCGTGGCCGTCGCGCATCAGCTCGAGCTCGAATTCCTTCCAGCCGTAAATAGATTCCTCGATCAGCACGTTGGCGCTGGGTGAGGCCGCGAGGCCAGCACCGGCCATCCGATCGACCTCCTCGAGCGATCGCGCCATGCCCGAGCCCAGTCCGCCCATGGTGAAACTGGGCCGCACCACAACCGGCAGGCTCACTTCTTCGACCGTCTCGCGAACTTCGTCCATGGTGAAACACACACGGCTGCGCGCGGATTCACCGCCCACTTTGGCGACGATGTCCTTGAACCGCTGGCGGTCCTCGCCGCGCTGGATGGCATCGAAGTCGGCGCCGATGAGCTCGACCCCGTAGCGTTCCAGCACCCCGTTCTCATAGAGCGCCACCGCCGTGTTGAGCGCGGTCTGCCCACCCAGCGTGGCCAGCAACGCGTCGATCTTGTTGCCGCGCTGGGCCTGCTGGGCGATCACCCGTTCGACGAACGTCGGGGTGATGGGCTCGACGTAGGTGAAGTCGGCGTACTCGGGGTCGGTCATGATGGTGGCCGGGTTGGAATTGACCAGGCTCACTTGCAGTCCCTCGGCCCGCAGCACCCGGCAGGCTTGGGTGCCGGAGTAGTCGAACTCGCAGGCCTGCCCGATCACGATCGGCCCCGAGCCGATGACCAGGACGTGGTTGAGGTCGGTCCGCCGCGGCACTAGCGCCTTCCTTCCTGGGCGCGAGGGTGCGCAAATCTACGCCGTTTACGGCGTGTCGCCGTACATATGCGCACCCTCGCGGTCATCGACGGCCCGCCATCAGGTCGACGAATTGGTCGAACAGGTACTCCGCATCGTGCGGCCCGGCCGCCGCCTCCGGGTGGTACTGCACCGAAAATGCCCGCCCGTCAACGAGTTTGACGCCCTCTACCACGCCATCGTTGGCGCAGGTGTGGCTGACCACGGCCGGGCCGAACGGCGTGTCGAAGGACTGGCCGGCCTCGCCTTCGAGAGCAAAGCCGTGGTTCTGTGCGGTCACCGCGACCCGCCGGGTGGCGTGGTCGATGACCGGGATGTTGATTCCGCGATGACCGAAGACCATCTTGTAGGTGGACAACCCCAGCGCCCGGCCCAGGATCTGGTTGCCGAAACAGATGCCGAACAACGGGATTCCGGCGCCCAGCACCTCGCGGGTGAGCCCGACCACGTGGTCGGCGGTGGCCGGGTCCCCCGGGCCGTTGGACAGAAAAACGCCGTCCGGCTTGATTTCGGCGATCTCCTCGAAGGTGGCCGACGCCGGCAACACATGGCTGCGGATGCCTCGGCGGGCGAAGTTGCGCGGCGTGTTGGTCTTGATGCCCAAGTCCAGCGCGACCACGCCAAATCGTTGCTGTCCCTCGGGTTCCACCACATAGTTCTCCGGTGTGCTGACCTCGCCGGCGAGGTCGGCGCCCAGCATCGGCTCTTGAGCCTGCACCCGCTCGATCAGCTGACCGGGGTCGGCGTACGCGGCGCCGGAGAATATGCCCGCCTTCATCGAGCCGCGGCTGCGCAGATGGCGCACCACGGCCCGGGTGTCGATGCCAGCTATTCCAACGATGTGCTGGCGGATGAGCTCGTCTTCCAGGGTCCGGCTGGCACGCCAGTTGGACGCGCGCGGTGACGGGTCACGCACCGCGTATCCGGCGACCCAGATCTTGTCGCCGCGGCTCTCGGCGTCTTCGTCGTTCCAGCCGGTGTTGCCGATCTGCGGCGCGGTGGCAACGACGATCTGCCGGTGATAACTGGGGTCGGTCAGCGTCTCCTGATAGCCGGACATGCCGGTGCTGAACACGGCTTCGCCCAGCGTTTGGCCGATGTCGCCGAACGGTCGCCCCGTGAAGACGCGGCCGTCCTCGAGTACCAATAGCGCCTTACTCACGAGCGCCGCCCCTCTTCATCGGCGCCGCTCACGCGGCGCACGGTCGGGTCGCCGGCGAAACTCACGCGGCCTCCTGCCAGCCGTCGACCCAGTCGGTGTAATCGTCGCGGCTTCTCGCGCGAAAGCCGGTGTCCATTTCCACGCCCGAGGGTAGCCGCCAGCGAATCGCCAATATTCCGGCCCGAGAACCGACCTTGCCCGCCATGCCGCGTTCGGTGCGGATCGCCGAAATCGCCTCCCCCGGAATCCAAATCGGGCGGGCACGGATGCGTTCGATCAGAATGCCCTCGGGGTGACGGCTCATCACCGCCTTGGTCCGGTACCCCAAATCGCCGACGGCGACCCGGTCGTTCCAGTTCGGGGCGAGCGTGCATCCGCAATAGTGGCCGCGGGTGGTGATGGTCGCCGAGCCGACACGGTCGGGCAGCTCGGGCAGTGCGCCCAGCAACTCCGCCTGGCGCTGCGCGCGACTTCGCCAGCCGCGCATCATCAGCTGGATCACGAAGGCGATCACCACCACCAGCACCGCAGCGAAGATCAGCGACCCGACCAGCGTGCCCGAGTTCATGCGGGGCACTTCCCATCCCGTGCGGTGACCTTCCCGCGCAACAGGGTCGCGGTGACGGTCGCGGGCAACGTCATCGACTCATACGGTGTGTTGGCCGATCGGCTGACCAAGTCGCCCCCGGTGACGGTCCAGGTGGCGTCGGGGTCGACGACGGTGAGGTTGGCCGGCTCCCCCACCTCCAGCGGTCGGCCGTGATCAGGTAACCCGACGATGCGCGCGGGATTCTCACTCATCACCCGGCCGACCTCGCGCCACGTCAACAGGCCGGGCTGCACCATCGTCCGCACCACCACCGACAGCGCGGTCTGCAACCCCAGCATGCCGGGGCGTGCTGCGGAGAACTCGACGCATTTCTCGTGCTCGGCATGCGGCGCGTGGTCGGTGGCCACACAGTCGATGATGCCCTCGGCAAGCGCGTGCCGCAGCGCCATCGCGTCGGCCGCCTCGCGTAGCGGCGGATTGACGCGGTTCACGCCGTCGTAGCTGGCCAGCCTGCCGTCGTCAAGCAGCAGGTGGTGCGGCGTGACCTCGGCCGTGATCGAAATGCCCTGCTGCTTGGCCCATTTCAGGATCTCGACGGTGCCCGCGGTGGAGGCGTGGCAGATGTGCACCCGCGCGCCGGCGTCGCGGGCCAACAGTGCGTCGCGCGCGACGATCGCTTCCTCGGCGGCACGGGGCCATCCGGACAGTCCCAGCCTGGCGGCCGTGGGTCCCTCGTGCGCGACGGCACCGACGGTCAGCCTGGGCTCCTCGGCATGCTGGGCGACCAGCACCCCAAGACCGGTCGCGTATTCCAGGGCGCGGCGCATCACCAGCGGGTCGTGTACGCAGTTGCCGTCGTCGGAGAACATGCGCACCTGGGCAGCTCCGGCCGCCATCATCCCCATCTCGGTCAGCACCGTGCCGGCAAGTCCGACGGTGACCGCGCCGACGGGATGCACGTCGACCAGGCCGACCTGCTGACCGCGGTGCCAGACATGGTCGGTGACCACCGGGCTGTCCGCCACCGGATGAGTGTTGGCCATCGCGAAAACCGCGGTATAGCCGCCGAGAGCCGCTGCCGCCGAACCGGTTTCGATGTCCTCGGCGTATTCGCGGCCGGGTTCGCGCAGGTGTGTGTGCAGGTCGACGAATCCGGGCAGGAGTACGTGATCGGTGGCGTCCACGACGTCGGCCGTGTCCGGAATAGGCAGTCCGGCACCGATCTCGGCGATCTGGCCATCGTAGCCCGGGCTGCCGATGAGCACATCGACGCGCTCGCCCTCGCCGTACAACCGGACACCGCGCAGCAGCACACTCATGCGGCACCTTCTTTTTCCCGCGTTTCGGTTCCGACCAGCACGTGGAACAGCACCGCCATGCGCACATGCACACCGTTGGAAACCTGTTGCAGCACAGCTGATTGCGACGAATCAGCTACCGAAGAGGAGATCTCCATGCCGCGCACCATCGGCCCCGGGTGCAGCACCACGGCGTGCCCGGGCAGCATCGCCTGACGTCGCGAGGAAAGCCCGTACCGCACCGAGTACTCGCGCACCGACGGGAAGAAGCCGCCATTCATCCGCTCGGCCTGCACTCGCAGCATCAGCACGGCATCGGCGGCGGGCAGTTCCGCGTCGAAGTCGAAGGAAACGGTCACCGGCCACCCGTCCACCCCGACCGGCAGCAAGGTGGGCGGGGCCACCAGCACCACCTCCGCCCCCAGCGTGTGCAGCAGCATGACGTTGGAACGGGCGACCCGGCTGTGCAGGACGTCGCCGACGATCACGATGCGCCGGCCTTCGATACCGCCGAGCCGCTGCCGGATGGTCAATGCGTCCAGCAGCGCCTGGGTCGGATGCTCGTGGGTGCCGTCACCGGCGTTGATCACCGACGGGCCAGAGCCATCGGAAGTCGTTGCCGCCGAAGTCCATTCGGCCAGCAGATGCGCCGCCCCCGACGCCGGATGCCGGATGATCAACGCGTCCGCACCGGCCGCGCGCAAGGTCAGCGCCGTGTCGCGCAGGGACTCGCCCTTGCCCACCGACGAGCCGGCCGCGCTGACGTTGATCACGTCGGCGCTCATCCACTTGCCGGCCACCTCGAACGACACCCGGGTGCGGGTCGAGTTCTCGTAGAACATCGTGACCACCGTGCGTCCGCGCAGCGTCGGCAGCTTCTTGATCTCACGGCCGACCAGTGCCTGCGCGAACCGGTCCGCGTCGTCGAGAATCGCCGTGGCATCCTCACGGCTGAGGTCACCGGCGGCAAGTAAGTGGCGACTCATCAGGCTGTCATCCTTCGGGGTCCCTCGCGATCACCACGCCGTCTCGGCCGTCGTGCTCGCTGAGCAGTACGTGCACGCTTTCGCTGCGCGAGGTAGGGACGTTCTTGCCGACGTAGTCGGCGCGCACCGGCAGTTCGCGATGGCCGCGGTCGACCAGCACAGCCAACTGCACGATTCGCGGGCGCCCCACATCGCGCAGCGCGTCCAGGGCCGAGCGCACCGAACGGCCGGAGTACAGCACGTCGTCGACGAAGATCACCAGCGCGTCGTCGACGCCCCCGGCCGGAATCGACGTCGCCTCCAGCGGCCGCGGCGGCTTGGTCATCAGATCGTCGCGATACAAGGTGATGTCCAGTGCGCCGTGACCGACCTCGACGCCGCTGAATTCGCGGATGTGGGAGGCCAGACGCATGGCCAGGATGACGCCGCGGGTCGGGATGCCCAGCAGCACCACATGTGGCCCGTCAGGACTGTCCAGCGCGGTCTTTTCGATGATCTGATGCGCGATACGGGAAATGGTTCGACCGACGTCGGCCGCGGACATCAGTTCCCTGCCGGTGGCGGCGTCACCCGCTGCACCCATACGAGACATGATTTTCTTTCAGACCTCCTTCTCCGCCTCTCCGGACGGATCGTTAAAGGATGTCGACTGCCGGGCAGCCTAGCATTGCGTGCGCCGTCCGCCAGGACGCGGGCCGCGTGGCGGCATCGTCGCGAAACCTCTTGTCACATGCGCCACAGTGGCCTCTGGCGGCGGGCGCTTTTGGTATGAACTGACGTGAACCGCTCAGCCGGGATCGTGACCGCGGCGACCGTCATGCGCCCACGCGAGCAGGTCCGGAGCCGCGAGCTGGCCGGCGCGGTCGTTATAGCGCCGAAACGCGTGTTCGGTGAAGAAGTCCCGCCATTCACCGCTGCCGCCGGCCCGGAAGAACCGCTCGTTGCTGTGCCAAACGCCTTCGGTGGAGTCGGGGGCGAACTCGTCGGCGCGGGCGCGCATGGCTTCCAGCGTGGCATGCTCCACCAGCTCCTCGGCTCGGTCCCGCCCGAGCGGGTACCCGAGCGTTAGGCCGAGGTGGATGAATTCGCCGACCAGGTCCCGCTGGTAGTCGGCGTAGTGGAAGAGGGCCACATTGGGCAGGTGGCGGCGGTCCCACAACGACGCAAAATGGTGCAGCACGTTGGCGAGCGAGCCCATGCCCTGCACGGGGGGTTTGGGCCCGATTCCGGTGGGCCCGAAGCCTTCTGGCGGCACGAACCCCATCCCCTTCGGGGGCCGGTTGCCCATCCCCTCGGGAGGCATGATCGGTCCTTCCATCCAGTCCCGGAACGCCTGCACCGGGCTGGGAACTCCGGCGGCAGAAGGGGGCGGCGGTACCGGGTGCCCCGGCGATCCGCCTTGCAGCCGCCGCAGGCGCTTGACGTTCATGTTGTCCCATTGCCGCAATTCCGACACCGCTGCGTCGCGCGGATCGCGGCCGACCCCGAGGTAGGTGACGCGGTCGTCGAGCACCAGTCCGTCCAGCGGCGTGTGGGTCTTTAGGAACCGACGGTGATCTTGCGCATCGAGGGCGGCGACGACCTCGTCGACCGGCCGGATGTTCAAGTCGACCCACGGCGACACCGTCGACAGTGGCCCGGGCAGCTCCGGTCCGTCGAAGACGAGCAGTGACACCAGCCGTTGGGTCCAGGTCATGCCGCACTTCGACGGCGCGGAGATGACGATGTCGCCCTCGCGCAGCTTCAGCGCGTCCCAACGCAGGTTGTCGCTCAGCCACGAGCGGTAGACGACTCGGCCGGCCATCACTTATCGGGGTCCCAACCCCTGCGGCCCTCATGAGCCCAGGCCAGCAGGTCCGCCCCGGCCAATTCACCCGCGCGCTCGTGATAGCGCCGGTGCTCAGCTTCGGTGAAGATCTCCCGCCACTCTCCTCGCCCGCCGGCCCGGAAGAACGGCTCGTTCCTTTGCCACCCGCCGTCGGTGGCCTTGGGGGCGAGCTCCGAATCGCGAGCGCGCATGGCGTCCAGCGTGGCGTGCCGCGCCAGCTCCGCCGCACGATCGCGATCCAGCCCGGTACCCAGGACCGCAGCCAGCCGCACCAGCTCGCCCACCAGGTTCGCCTGATAGTCGGCATAGTGGAACAACGCCACGTTGGGCAGGTGACGCCGGGACCAAACCGAGTCGAAGTGGTGCAGGACGGTCGCCAGCGACGCGATCCCCTCGGTGGGGGCGACGGGCTGCTCCATCCAGGCGCGCAGCACGTCCAGTCGGCTGAACTCGCCTCCGAAGTCCCGGCGGATCGGTGGGAACGGCTCCCCGGGCGGTCCCTCGGCAAGGCGCAGGGCGCGCATCCGGTCGTGGTCCATCAGCATCGAAACCGCGGCATCGCGCGGGTCGCGCCCCACCCCGAGGTAGGTGACGCGGTCGTCGAGCAGGAGCCCGTCCAGCGGCGTGTGGGTTTTGATGAAACGCCGGTGGTCCTGCGCGTCGAGGGCCGCGACGACCTTTTCCACCGGCTGAACGGTCAGGTCGAACCATGGCGAGACCAGCGGCAGCGGCCCCGGCAGGTGCGGCCCGTCGAACACGAGCAACGACACCAGCCGCTGCGTCCAGGTCGTGCCGCACTTGGGTGGTGCGGAGATCACGATGTCGCCCTCGCGCAGCCGCAGGGCGTCCCACCGCAGGTTGTCGCTCATCCACGAGCGATACATCACCCGCTCCGGCATCAGCGGCGAATGATGTCGAACAGCATTCCCTCGACCGTGACCCCGGGGGCGAACGCCAGCGCCACCCCAGTCGAGATTTCCTTGCCCGACTCGGGCTGCCGCACCATCGTTTCGAGCACGAAGATCAGTGACACGCTCAGCATGTTGCCGAACCCAGCCAGCGCATCCCAGCTAGGCGCCGCCCGCTCCGGCGGGATCGCCAGCGAGCGCACCGACTCCTCGATGATCCGGGGACCACCCGGGTGAATAGCCCACAGGTCGATGTCGGACTTCTGTAATCCGTTGTCTGCCAACATCTCTGCCACCACCGGAGCAACGCCGGCATAGATGTAGTCGGGCAGGCTCTCGGACAGTTCACAAGTGATGCCGTTGGGGTTGACGCCGAGCACGATGCCGTCGGATGCGCCGTCGAGGAGCCGGCTGAAGCTGGTGCGAATCACCACCTTGCCCGGCTCGAGTCTCTCGTGCACCTGGCTCGCGCCGATCACCAGCGCCGCGCATCCGTCGCCGAACAGGCTGTGCGTCACCACGTCGTTGACATCATCGGCGAAAACCGCGTTAACCGAACACAATTCGACGCACACCACCATGGCCTTCAGGTCCGGGTGTGCGCGAACGTAACTGGCGGCGATGCGAACGGCGTTCATCGCGGCCGCGCAGCCCATGAAGTTCACCACCACCCGCGAAACCGACCTGGACAGACCGAGTTCCCTGACGATCGCGACATCCACCCCCGGCGCGATGAATCCGGTGCTGGTCACGAACACCAGCAGACCGACTTCGTCTGTCGCATAGGGAAGGGCGCCCAGCGCCCGCCCGCCTACCTCCACGGCCAGGGGAACCGCGTGCCGGTGGAACAGGTCCATGCGGTCCCGGATCGTCGCGGGATTCCGCCGAAACGACTCGAACTCGGCATCGAGCGGGTCCACCGCCATACGGCGGGTTACGACCTTGGTCTTCGCGTACACGCGACGGATTCGGTCCCGCTGCACCGGGTCGTTGAACAGGCCGCCCACCCGGTCGGCCGCCTCGCACTGATTCACCAGCCGCTGCGGGGTGCCGGTCGCGATGCTTTCGATCACCGCCACCGTGGTTGGCGGGGACGGTGGCAACTCGGCCAGGCTATGGCCTTGCTGCTCACAGCTTTCCGGTTGGGGGGCACCGCCCTTCGAGACGCTCATACCGAGCCGATTCCGACGAAGCCCTGAATCACGTAGTCTGCGCTTGCTTTTAAGGCCGAGGGCGAGCAATGCTCGCGCAGGAAGCCCCAATTCAGCTCGCCTGCCTGCCGGGAGGGTGCCCACAGGTACGTCCGGCACAGCTTGGGAAGCCTATCGGTGACAAAGCTTTTCGCCGGAACCCACTCGATGCCGAATCTGGCCGCTTCTTCGGCCAGCACGTCCTCGGTGGCGATGTTGGCGAATCCGCTGCGCTGAAACGGCAGCACATGATGGACGCGGTGCGAGCTCAGGCCGGCCGAGAGGAAGCAGTCGACGTAGCGATTCCCGACCACCTTCAGGTCGTCGGCATGCTCGAGTTGATCCCGTCCCCAATCCTGCTCACCGCTGCGCCCACCATGTTCGAAATCATGGCTGGCGACCACAAGGAAGGTGCTGATCCACAACGTCGCGACGAATTGCAATGCCCAGGCCCAGAAGTCGCCGGCCGCGGCGAACACCACCAGTTCGCCGACGAGCAGCAGCCGCACCGCCGAGGATCCGAGGAAATGCGGGAGCGCCCGGCTCCAGCTTCCATACGACTCGTGTACGCCGACTTTCCACGTGATACGCCAGACGTCGGCTATCCGGACGGCCATGCCGGTCAGCAGATGCCCGAACTTATGGATGGTGTGCACCGGCACCCGATACAGCCGGGGCAGCCGCATCATCATCGCGAACACGTTCTTCTTGATGTCCACCCCGCTCTGGGTGTACGGGTGGTGCAGCAGGGTGTGTCCGTCGGCGGTGACCAAAGACAGCGCGACGTAGTTCATGTCGAAGGCGTTGCCGAAGACCCGGGTCATGCCCCGCTGTGCGCGGTGCAGCGCGTAATGACCGAACCCGGTCAGCGAACTGCGCAGCAACACCATCGCAATCACGAAGAGCGGCAATGGCATCCACTGAGGTTCGGTCAGCCGCAGCGCCTGCACGGCGAAATAGGCGACGACCAGCAGCACCGCCACGATGTTGAAATACGTGTCCATACGCTTGATCCGGGCGGCGAGGGCTGGCTCGTTCAGCCGGGCTTTGACTCTGTGCAGCAGATCGTCGTCGTCGAATCGGTACTTCGGGGTGTCCCGCCAGCTGTTGAATTCCTCGTCGAACAGGAATGCCGGCGCATTGTGCTTCGGGTGGATGTCCTGCGGCGTGGCATCGCGGCCTAAGGCGTACCGCCGCTGCATGATTCGTTCCACCTTTGCCGGATCACGGTGGTAGGCGGCGACGATGGCGGTGATGTCACGGTTCTTGGTCCGCCCGATGAAAAAGGCGCCGCCGGGATGCTTGGCGATCCAGTCACTCAGGTCGTAGGCGCGCCCGTCGTAAACCCATACGTCTGACAGCCTTGGCCCGCCCGGCGGGGCAGCGGCGCTTGGCGAAGCGTCACGCTCCCGTACTTCTGGGAGGTCGTTGGTCATTCGCATTCCTCCAGCTCTGCCGTCGGTGGAGGTACCAGGGTTATCAGGGGTATCGGGGCGGGAAAACCGGCCCAGTATTTCGGGCCGGCTCCCACATCTGGATTCACGCGGTGGCTGTCGCCGGCTATCCCGTGGGGTTGGGGATGTTGACCGGCTGACCCCACGCCGACAGGGTGATGCTGACGTTGCCCTGGCCCTTGTCCACCACCATCCGCACCAGATTCGCGGTGGTTCCCGGCGTCGCTTTCACGTCGGTGATGTACAGCGTGATCGGCAGGGGCGCGGTCGCGTCCTTGGCAATCTGCGGAATGATCGGGTCGATCACCGCCGCGTCGATGGTTCCGGTCACCTTGACGGTGGGCACGCCGTTGATGTTCTCGTTACCGGCGATCTGCGGGTTCTGGACCTTGCCGATGGCGCTGCCCAGACCTTTGTCCTTGTCCAGGATGATGCCCGGGTCGTAGATCTTCACCGCCGGTCCCACCGAGGTGTACTTTCCGGTCTCGTTCTTCGTGTACATGGTCTTGTTGGTGACCAGGAAGTCCTTGCCGACGGCCGGCGCCTGCGGTTGCAGCCGGATATTCGCGTGGCCGATCGCCTGACCGTTGCCCTGGGGCTGGTTGGTCACGTCGGCGTCGACGCTCTCCATCGGCAGCGTCGTGAGGTTGGTGGTCGCCAGGATAATGTGGAGCGAACGCAGGGCCGTGGTCGCCTTGGAAGCGTCCTGGACGAGTTGCGCGGCTTGAGGTGACGGCGCCACAGACGTTCCCCCGGACGGCGAGGCCGCACCCGATGTACCACTGGATGTCCCGGACGTACCAGGAGTTTGGGATCCGGAAGTCTGAGACGTCGACGACTTATTCCCGCAGCCCGCCAGCACGGCCGCGATCAGTGCCACTGCGGCCACGATCGTAAGAGATCTCGGGCGGGAAGGTCGATGGTCAGCTCGTCGAAACGAGGTTTGCGCTTGGTCGGTCAAGCCCATCATTGGCAGCCTTTGCTGAGTTATCTAATCGGTGGGAATGAGCAGCGATTCGCTACGCTCGCGTGCAGTACGGACGAGGTCCTCACAGTCTGAGCTCTCGCCGGAGATTCCGGGTCTTGGTGACTGCATACCCGCACCCTGGCTCACCGGCAGCGCCAACGTCTTTCGAGACATGCGCCGCCCTCCCAGCTTGTTCACCAGATCGCATCGGCCGGAGAGCAGCGAGATTAGCATGCTGCGGGGTGCGCGACGAGCGGTTTCGGCAAAGCAGCAATCGGACGGGACGCGCTGAATCCCGAGTCCAGCGGGTCGCCCAGCCGGCAGAATGGGTTGCCAGCAAGTTCCTGCGGCCTCGGCGCACGCCGCTTCCGCCGACGCTTTACCCTCGACCGGTGACTCTCGACGCCAATCAGGTCTCGATTCGGGAGGTCTGCGATGCCGGTCTGCTCGCCGGTGCGGTCACGGTTGTCTGGCAGCGGGGAGAAGTGCTGCAGATCAACGAGATCGGCTACCGCGATGTGGATGCGGGTCTGCCGATGCAGAAGGACACCCTGTTTCGCATCGCGTCGATGACCAAGCCGGTCACGGTCGCGGCGGCGATGAGCATGGTCGATGCGGGCACGCTTGCCCTGGACGAGCCGATCGCACGCTGGACGCCGGAGCTGGCCGGTGTTCGCGTGCTCGACGACCCCAGGGGCTCGCTGGACCGGACGCATCCCGCGCGGCGCCCCATCGTGCTCGCCGACCTGCTGACCCACACCAGCGGCCTGGCCTACAGCTTCTCGGTGTCCGGACCGCTCTCCCAGGCCTACATGCGGTTGCCTTTCGACCAGGGTTCCGACACCTGGCTGGCCGAACTGGCCGGGCTGCCGCTGGTGCATCAGCCCGGTGATCGGGTGACCTACAGCCATGCCACCGATGTGCTGGGTGTGATCATCGCCCGCGCCGCGGGCAAACCGTTTCACCAGGTGCTCGACGAGCGGATCCTGGGTCCGGCGGGCATGACTGACACCGGATTCTTCGTGTCAATGGAAGCGCGAAGACGTGCCGCAACCATGTATCGCCTCGACGACCAGGGACAGCTGCGCCACGACGTGATGGGGCCGCCGCACGTCAAGCCGCCGTCGTTCTGCAACGCGGGCGGCGGGCTCTGGTCGAGCGCCGACGACTACCTGCGGTTCGTGCGGATGCTGCTCGGCGAGGGTTCGGTCGACGGTGTCCAGGTGCTCTCGCCGGAGTCAGTGCGCCTGATGCGCACCGACTGGCTCACCGACGAGCAGAAGCGGCACAACTTCCTGGGCGCTCCGTTCTGGATTGGGCGCGGGTTCGGTTTCAACCTGTCGTTGGTGACCGATCCGGCGAAGTCGGTGCCACTGTTCGGGCCCGGCGGCGCCGGGACGTTCAGCTGGCCCGGCGCGTACGGGACGTGGTGGCAGGCCGATCCGACTGCGGACCTGATCCTGCTGTACCTCATTCAGAATTGCCCCGACATCTCCGTCGATGCGGCCACTGCCGTGGCCGGCAACACGTCGCTGGCCAAGCTGCGGACGGTGCAACCGCGCTTCGTCCGCGAGACGTATCGCGCGCTGGGTCTGTAGCGGAAACCCGATGGCCGACTACCCGCCTGACCGCATCGCCGGAGCGCGGCTGCTGCTGCGCCTGCCGGTGCCCGACGATGCCGGCGCGTTGTTCCAGCGCGTCGCCCGCGATCCCGAGGTGACCAGATACCTGTTGTGGAGCCCGCACCCCGACGTGGCAGCGACACGGCGGGTGATCACCGAGAAACTCAACGCCGGCGACGACGAGCGGACCTGGGCCATCGCGCTGCGGCATAGCGACGAGCTGATCGGCCTGACCAGTTGCCGGCGCCCGGTGCGGCACTCCGTCGAAATCGGTTACTGCATCGGCCGGCGTTGGTGGGGCAAGGGTTTGATGTCGGAGGCGTTAGCGATGCTGCTCGCCGCGCTGGAAGCCGACCCGGATGTGTATCGCGTGTGGGCCACGTGCAACGTCGACAACGATCGGTCGGCGCGACTGCTGGAGCGTGCCGGGTTCGTGCTGGAGGGCCGGCTGGCGCGCCATGCCGTCTATCCGACCATCGGGCCCGAACCGTGCGACAGCCTGCTCTACGCCAAGGCGCTGCGCTGACGCTTGGCGTCCGCCAAGACTGCGGTGAGGGCGCGTTCCGGGGAAAAACGCAGCGCTGAGCCCAGTTTCGATGCCATCGATGCAGACTCGACGCTCCTGTGCTCGGATCACTCGCCGAACGTGGGGGATATGGACGAAAAGCGATCAAATTGCGTCCATATCCCCCACGTTCGACGCGCCGGATTAGGCGACGCCGCGGTCCAGCGCGTGGCGCGCGTACGCCCGCACATCGGCATCGCTGTCCTTGAGCGCGATGCGCAGAGCATCCGCAGCCGCGGGTTCGCCGGCCCATCGCGTCAGGCTGAGCACGGCCGCCTTGCGCACGTCGAGATGCGGGTCGCCGAGCGCCTGGGCCAGCCGGGGTATTGCCTGCTCGGGCGCCGCGCCCGACATGGCACGGGCCGCGCCCTCTCGCACCTGCCATGCCGGTGCCTGCAACGCACGCTCGACGACAGCGAAATCTACCGCATCGCAACCTAATTCACCCAGCGCGGCCAGCGCGGCGGCGCGTACCAGCGGATCGGGGTCGCCGACCAGCACGCTGACGGTATCGGCGCCGGCCCGCAGGGTGGCCAGGCCGGCGGCGGCCGCAATGCGGACCTCCCGGTTCTCGTCGCCGCCGGCGGACACCACCCCGGCTATGTCGTCGACCGAAACCAGCGCCCGCACCGCCTCGATCCGCACCCGGTGATCGGGATCCTGCAGCCCACGGCGGAATTCGGCGGCATCACCACACCGGCGTGCGGCGAGCACGTAGATGGCCGCCGCACGCACCACCGTGTCGCGGGAGCGCAGATAAGCTCTCGCGGCGGCCGGATCCGGCAGCACCTCGACGAGTTCGCGGACGCCGTCGGCGCCGGTGCGGCGAACCGCGCCGTCCGCGTCGTCCAGCGCGGCGAACAGGGCGGGGCCGTATCCGTCGGGGATGTGCTCGGTGAGCGTGGCCACCGCGGTTCGGCGCACTACCGGATCGGCGTCGGACAGATACGGGACCAAATCGTCGACCGTAGGCTCCTCGAGCGCGAGCACCGCGGCGATACGCGGCGAGGGTGGCTCGAATGCGGTTGTGGCCGAGGCGATCCGGGACCGAGCGGTAGCGGGGGCCTGGCCGCCGACCAGCGGCGGTTGCTCCACCTCATGCACCGTCTGGTCGGCCGGCGGCAGGCCGTCCAACTCCGGCACCGGGACGAAATACGGGGCCACCGGGCGTTTCAGGAAGAGCATGTCGCCGCCGGGGCCCTTGCGCAGGTTCAGGTGATAGCCCCACTGGCTGTCGTCACGGACGGGCAGGTCGGCCCGGTCGTGGTAGAGGCCCCAGCGCGATTCGGTTCGGGTGAGTGAGGACCGGGCGGCCATCTCGGCGCAGTCGCGAATGAACGACACCTCCACGGCGCGCATCAGCTCGTGCGGGTTTCGGGCGCCCATGCCGCCGATCTCGTCGCGCATCCGGTCGAAGGTGCGCACCGCGATGGACAGCTTGGCCGCGCTCTTCGGTGGCGCCACATAGTCGTTGACGAACCGTCGCAGCTTGTATTCGACCTGCGGCTGCGGCGGGCCGTCGGGATGCTTCAGCGGGCGGTAGATCAGCTCGTGGGCCTCGTCCAGCTGGTCTTGCGGAAGTTCTTGCGGCGCCGCAACTTCGGCCAGGGTTGATGCCGCGTGGGTGCCGGCGAGATCGCCGAAGACGAACGCGCCGATCATGTAATTGTGCGGCACACAGGCCAGGTCGCCGGCCGCATACAGTCCGGGCACCGTGGTGCGGGCGTGCTCGTCGACCCACACGCCGGAGGCGGAATGTCCACTGCACAAACCGATTTCGGAGATGTGCATCTCGACGTCGTGGGTGCGGTAGTCGTGGCCGCGGTTGGCATGGAAGGTGCCGCGGGTGGGTCGCTCGGTGGTGTGCAGGATGTTCTCCAGCGTGGTGAGCGTCTCGTCGGACAGGTGCGACACCTTGAGATAGATCGGTCCGCGGGCCGAGTCGATTTCGCTTTTGACTTCGGCCATCATCTGCCCCGACCAGTAGTCGGAGTCGACGAACCGCTCGCCGTGTGAGTTGACCTGGTAGCCGCCGAACGGGTTGGCGACGTAGGCGCATGCCGGGCCGTTGTAATCCTTGATCAACGGATTGACTTGGAAGCATTCGATGCCGGAGAGTTCGGCTCCCGCGTGGTAGGCCATCGAGTACCCGTCTCCGGCGTTGGTCGGGTTCTCGTAGGTGCCGTACAAGTACCCCGACGCCGGCAAGCCGAGGCGCCCGCAGGCCCCGGTGGCCAGGATCACCGCCTTGGCTCCGACGGCGACGAATTCCCCGGTGCGGGTGTGCAATGCGGCGGCACCGACGGCCCGGCCGTCTTGGACGAGCACCCGCACCGGCATCAGCCGGTTCTCGATCTGAATCTTCTCGCGCATCGACCGCTGCCGCAGCACCCGGTACAGCGCCTTCTTGACGTCCTTGCCTTCTGGCATCGGCAGCACGTAGGAGCCTGACCGGTGCACCCTGCGCACCGCGTACTCGCCGTGTTCGTCCTTCTCGAACTTCACTCCGTAGCGCTCCAGCCGCTGCACCATCGCGAACCCTCGGGTCGCGGTCTGATACACGGTGCGCTGGTTGACGATTCCGTCGTTGGCGCGGGTGATCTCGGCGACGTAGTCCTCCGGTTCGGCCTTGCCGGGAATGACGGCGTTGTTCACCCCGTCCATGCCCATCGCCAGCGCACCGGAATGCCGCACGTGAGCCTTCTCCAGCAACAGCACCTGGGCGCCGTGCTCGGCGGCGCTCAGCGCTGCCAGGGTGCCCGCGGTGCCGCCGCCGATGACCAGGACGTCGCAGTCCAGGCGAGCCGGGACGCGGTCGGGAATCTGCATCATGCTGCCTCCGAATGGTACAGTGCGGCAATCATTTCAGCGCGCAGCTCGGCACGCGGCACAGCTTGCCGGGGGTCGGGCACGTCGAGCAGCGCGCGCAGCGGCTGACCGGCCCGGCCCAGCACCGCAATGCGATCGCCCAGCAGCAGGGCCTCGTCGACGTCGTGCGTGACGAAGACGATGGTGGTCGGATGCGCGCGCCAGGTGTCAATCAGCAACCGCTGCATGGCTGCCCGGGTTTGGGTGTCCAGGGCCCCGAACGGCTCGTCCATCATGACCGCGCGCGGCGCCCCGGCCAGGCCCCGCGCCAACTGAACCCGCTGGCGCATGCCACCGGACAGACTCTTGGGCAGGTAGTGGCCGAAGCCGGTCAGCCCGACTTCGGCTATCCAGCGCTCGGCCTGCGCGCGCCGCGTGGCCCGCGGTTCGCCGCGCAACCGCAGTGCCAGTTCGATGTTGGACCGCACGGTGCGCCACGGCAATAACGCGTTGTCCTGGAAGACCATCCCGCGGTTCCCCGACGTGGTGGTGACTTCGACGCCGTCGGCCAGCACCCGGCCGTCGTCGGGAGGCAGCAGTCCGGCCAGGGCGCGCAGCACCGTCGACTTGCCGCAGCCCGACGGCCCGGTGAGCACCAGGATCTCCTCGGGACGCACCGTCAGGCTCAACCCGTCGATCACCGCAATACCGGTGTAGGACAGCCGAATCCGGTCCAGCGCCAGGCTCATTCCCTTGCTCATCGCAGGTTCTCCTGTGCTCTCGGCAGCCAGTGGGTGACGCGCCGGCCCACCACTTCGACCGCCGCAGAAGTCGCGAATCCGAGTACGCCGATGGTGAGGATCCCGACGAACACCTGCGGGTAGGCAAGCACGGTGTAGTCCTGCCAGGTGCGGTACCCGACGCCCAGGCGCCCGGAGATCATCTCCGCGGAGATCACGCAGATCCACGCCACACCCATGCCGACCGACAGTCCGCCGAACACTCCGGGCAGGATGCCCGGCAGCACCACCTGGCTCAGCACCACCCACCGGCCGCCTCCCAGCGTGCGCACGGAGTCCTCCCATAGCGTGGGCAGTGCCCGCACCGCATGCCGGGTGCTGACCATGATCGGGAAATAGGCCGCCAGGAAGGTGATGAACACGATGCCGGCCTCGTCGGTGGGGAACAGCAGGATCGCCACCGGCACCATCGCGATGGCGGGGATGGGCCGGGCCAGCTCGGCCAGCGGGCCGAACAGGTCGGCGAACAGCCGGGAGCGGCCAAGCAGCACACCCGTCGCGACGCCGACGGCCGCGGCCAGCCCGAATCCGGTGAGAATGCGCAGCAATGACTGCGCCAAGTCGAGCCAGTAGTCGAACTTCCCCAGCCGCTGAGTCAGGGCATGCGCGATCTCGGTCACGGTCGGCAGCGTGTCGAAGCGCAGCCAAAGCCGTACTTTGCCGGCGGTGAGCAACTGCCAAAGCCCGATCGCGACAGCCACGGCCGACAGCCGCAGCAGTCTCGAACGCCACGGCGAAGCGGGGCGGCGCGGCGGGTCCGCCGCGGGTGCCGAGACCGCCTCGAAGACTTGGCCGGCCACTACTTGCGCGGTCATAGCGAACCTCCCAGTGCCTGTTGGTAATCCACGGCAACGCTGCCCGGGTGTACGGCGATATACCGCCGTGCGCCGGCCGCGGTGCCGAACGGATGATAGGTCTGGCCCTCACGCACCCACACCGCCTTGTCGGCGAACCACCGGGTGCCCAACTCGGTGTCGGGGACATAGGCCGCGCGGACCTTGGTGCCGCGAGCGTTCGCGTCCCGAATCGCCTGCAGCAGCGCGGTGGGGCTGACGACCGTCTGGGTCGCATCGGATCCGTCCAGCCACAGCTCGCTGGCCTGGGCCGGGTCGCCTCCGAGTACCGACGGGTTGGCGGTGGCGGCCCGGGCCGCGTTGTAGTCGCGACCGCGCGCACCGTACACCGCGCGCAGCGGTTCGTCCTGCACAAACCCGGGGACGTCCAGGTCGGCGAACTCGCCGATCGACTTGAGGTAGGGCACATCGCTTTTCAGCGCACTGACCAGGGACGGCTTGAGCGTGGTGTCGAACGAGGTGCCGCCCGGCCCGTTGTACAGGTATACGACTTCTTGCGGCAGCCCGCTGGCCTGGGCGACGATACGGGCTGCCTGCAGCGGCTTTTCGTTCAGGAAGTCGGTCGCGTCAAGTTGCGCCTGCAGGAAGGCCGCTAGCACTTCCGGGTGGCTGGCCGCGTACGCGCGACGGACGACCACGCCGTGCAGGGTGGGCAGGTTCAACTCGGCGCCGTCGTAGAGCAGTTTGGCCTTGCCCTGGTAGACCAACAGCCCAGGCCACGCGACGAACTGCGAAAGTCCTTGCACTTGCCCGGATTCCAGCGCGGAAGCGCCGACCTGGGGCTGCTGGTTGAGCACTTCGACACCGGCGGGATCGATGCCCGCCCTGTCCAGAGCACGTACCAGCGTGCCGTGGCCCGCCGAGCCGACGCTGGCGGACACTTTCTTGCCGGCGAGGTCGCTCAAAACGGTCGCCGATGAATTCGGCGTCACCACAACCATGTTCAGTGCGCCCTTGGGGTTGTAGCCGGTGACCGAAACCATTTCGGTGCGGGCCCGCGGATTGGCCTGCGTCTTGGAGCCGTTGATCAACATGGGGTAGTCCCCCATCGAGCCGATGTCGATCTTCTCGGCCAGCATCTGCGCGGTGATCGGGGCGCCGGTGTCGTAATCCTGCCATCTCACCGCGTATTTGACGCCGGTGCGTGCGGTGATATCGGCCAGCCGGCGCTCCAGATAGCCCTGCGCCCGCAGCAAGGTGCCCGCGGTCACGGTGTTGATGGTCTTGGACTGATAGCCGACGACGACATTGACCACACCGGAGGACTGCGCCAGCGATTCCAGCGAACAGCCGGCGGTGACGGCGGCCGTGCATACGATCGACACCAGCCGCGCGATGGGTCGCTTCATGGAAAGTCCTGGGAAGTAAGGTAATTCAGCGTATGAGGTAAGGCATGTTTACCGTGACGGCGCCGGTCGGGCAGCGGGCCGCGCAGGGGCCGCAGTACCAGCATTCGTCGACGTGCATGAACGCTTTGCCGGTTTCCGGGTTGATGGCAAGGGCATCGAGTGGACAAATTTCGACGCAAAGGGTGCAGCCGTCGATGCACAACGACTCGTCGATGGTCACCGGCACGTCGGCCCTGTTGTTTACCAGCGTCATGGGTTGCTCCTAATCAGACTGCCGCGCATGGTGATTCGATCGCCGCGCATCCGGATGTACTCCAGGTCTACGGGTCTGCCGTCGTCGAGGCTGGTGAGCCGCTCCAGCATCAGCAGCGCCGCGCCGTCGGGCACCTGCAGTGTGGCCGCCGAGTGCGCGTCGGCGGGAATGGCTTCCAACGCCAGCGACGCCGAGCCCAGCCGGTGTCCGCTGACCCGCTCGATAAGCGCGAACAGGTCGTTAGTTTCCAGCGGGAAGTCCAGAATCTGGGTTCCAATCTCGGCTGTGAGGTAGGTCAGGTCGAGACTGAGCGGGAGGTCACCGAGAAAACGCAGCCTTTCGATGAACACCGCTTGCTCGCCGGGTTCCAGCTGCAGCCGAGCTGCCACCGCGGGCGGCGCGGTCACCGGCATCGCGGCCCGCACCTCGTTGCGGACTTCCCCGAAGTCTTTGAACGTTTCCTTGAGCCCGAGCAGCGCATCCAGCCCGTGGTGGTATTTGCGCTGCGCGACGTGGGTGCCGACTTTGGGCCCGCGCTCGATCAGTCCTTCGTTCTTCAGCACGGTGAGCGCTTCGCGGATGGTGTTTCGCGAGACGAGGAATTCAGCCGCCAAGTCATTTTCGGCGGGCAGCCCGTCGGGATAGGCGCCTGCGTGGATCTGCTGGCGCAGCACGTCGGCAGCCCGCCGGGCCCGGTCGGCCCGGTTGATCGGCACTGACGACTCCGCTGCGGCCACGCCGTCACGCTAATGCAGCTCAGGGGCGTGTTTTGGGTGACCGACCGGCGCGAGGAGAAGCCGGTTGACCTATTGCGCCGGTTCCGATTCCGCAGCGACCAGTCAAAACCCCGGCTTGGCGGGCTATTGCGCCACCTGCGACGAGCCGCCGAAGTTTCGATCCCGGTGAGCGCAACCTGTCAGCGCTTGCCCCAGTGCCATTGCGGCGTGGTCAGCAGGCCTTGTCCTTTGATCCGGGTCTCGCCCCATTCCTTGTACAGCTCTATCTCAACGGCGGCGTCGGTGCCGGTCTCGGCGACGGGAACCGTGTCAAGGGAGTCCAGCAGCAGGCGCGAATGGGTGACGACCACCACCTGAGTTTTCGACGCCGCGGCGCGGATCAACGAGGCCAGCGGCTCGACCAGGCTCGGATGCAGTGAGGTTTCCGGTTCGTTGAGCACCATCAGCGAGGGCGCCTGTGGGCTCAGCAGCGCGGCGGCCCAGAGCAGGAACCGCAACGTACCGTCCGACAATTCGGCCGCCCGCAACGGACGCAGCATGCCGCGCTGCCGAAGCTGAAGGTCGAACAGCCCGTCGTGGACGGCCACCGCGATAGTGGCACCGTCGAACGCATCGGCCACGATGCGGTCCAGGTCGCCGAAACCCGCCTCGATGACGGTCTGAATCGCAGCCGCGAGGTCGCTGCCGTCGTCGCTGAGTACCGGGGTGCGGCGAACCGGAAAAGCCGAAGGCACCGTGCGTAATCGTCCGGTCTCACTCGAAATGGGCTTTGCCGCAGACGATTTCGGCTATCTCGTCGACCTCGGCATTCCGCAGTCCGCCGGGCCGGGGTCGGCCTTTGCCCGAGACCCGGAGATCAAGCGCGAAGCGTTGTTCGCCGGCCCGGAGCTGCGCACCGCCGCGAGTTCGGGAAGTGCATGTGGATGGGCATACTCGGCCAGCACGCTGCGGTAGGTCGGCAACGAACGGGAAAGTTCGTCAAAGCCACTGCCCGACTCGGCGCTCACCTCGGCGAAGTCTCGCACCCGCCGTACCAGGGTCGCTGCGGTGCGCAGCTCCGGGCCGGCGAACAACGCTTCGCGCTTGATCTCCGGGTCTCGGGCAAAGGCCGACCCCGGCCCGGCGGACTGCGGAATGCCGAGGTCGACGAGATAGCCGAAATCGTCTGCGGCAAAGCCCATTTCGAGTGAGACCGGACGATTACGCACGGTGCCTTCGGCTTTTCCGGTTCGTCGCGCCCCGCCGAGCTGCTCGGGGCCGGCCCACAGCACCGACTCGAGTCCGCCCTCGCGAGCCAGCGAACCGACCACCTCGCCGCGGCCGCAGTCGGCCAACAGCCGCAAGGCGCGGTACAGCGACGACTTTCCCGAGCCGTTGGCCCCCGTGACCACGGTCAACCGGCCCAGTGGCAGTATCACCTCGCGCAGCGAGCGGTATCCGCGGATGGCGACCGTCTGCAGCACGGGCCCGACACTACTGTCGGAGGGTGACAGGACCGCACCGAGCTGGGTGTACCGCCCGCTTGCCGAGCAGACGCAAAAGCCCCTGATTCGGGCCCGATCAGGGTGCTTTAGCGTCTGCTCGCGCTACGGAGCCCTCGCCGTTGAGACCGGAAGCATCGGCCGGGATCTCGAACACCGCGGCCGCATCACCGACCGCGGCCATCGCCGCATTCCGTTGCGCCTCCATCCGTTTCAGCGCGGTCTGGGTGAACACGGACAGACCGAGTTCGGGGTTGTAGCCGTGGATTTCCTTGACGTCGAGCTGGGCGAGGAACCAGATGATCTCCTTGGAGACCACCTGCCCCGGGACCAGGACCGGGAAGCCCGGCGGGTAGGGCACCACGAACGTCGTCGACACCAGCGTCTTCCCCTCGGCAAGCCGCCGTCCGGCCGCGCCGATCAACACGTACTCACGGTCGGATTCTTCGTAGCCGGCATAGAAAGCCGTCCGCGTGTCGCCGAACTTGCAGGCGTCATTGGGACGGAACGCTTCATCGAACCTGCTGAAGTCCGGCAGGTGCGGCAGGTCCTGGGTGATCTCCTCGACACGGCGCTGGTGCAGCGCCCAGTCGGCGCTGCTGGCCGCCGCCTTCTCCTTGTCGAAGTCGTAGGCCACCCGGCGCAGCACGTCGAGCAGATGGTGCACGCTCGACCAGGTGACCCCGATGGTGAAGATCAACAGCACGCTGTTGATCGACGTTTTGTTGATCTGTATGCCGAACCGGTCCATCAGGATCTTCTCGCGGAAGTCGTAGCCGTTCATTCCGGTGTTGCCGAGGAACAGCGTGACCCGCGTCGGGTCCAGGACGAACTGATCGGATCGCCACGCCTCGTTCCACTCATCCAGGGCACCCTGCCTGACTTCGCGGTAGGAGCTGACGTGAGATGCCCGGAACTCTTCTGGGACCAGGTCGGACTCATCGAGGATGCGGAACCACTTGCTGATCAGCCGGTCTTTGCGCACCCGGTGCCGGAATACCAGCGCCATGTCATAGACCTGCCGGACCAGCTGGAATCCTTCGATGTCGACCTGCCGGCGCGCTAGATCCAACGACGCGAGCAGCTGCTGGTTCGGCGACGTCGACGTGTGGGTCAAGAATGCCTCACCGAACGCATCTCGGGCCCGGGCGTTGAAATCCTGGTCGCGGATGTGGATCATCGACGCCTGCCGAAACGCGGACAGCGACTTGTGGGTGGAGTGCGTCGCGTACACCCGGACCCGCGCCTGGCTGGGGTCGGGCAGCAGCTCGTGGTCAACCCACTCCGAGCGCGGGATCCCCTCCATCGAGGCCAACCAATTCCGGTACTCCTCCGCGTACTCCTTCGACGCGAGCCTGCGCTTGAGGCGGTGCGCCGAAACCATGGCGGTGCGCTGCCGGGCCCATGGAACGGCGGTGGCAAACGCGTACCACGCCTCGTCCCATAGGAAGCAGATGTCCGGCTTGATAGCCAGCACCTCCTCCATCACCCGGCGGGGGTTATAGACGACGCCGTCGAAGATGCAGTTGGTGAGCAACAGCATGCGGACCTTGTCCAGCTGCCCGGCCGCCTCGAGGTCCAACAGCTCCTTCTTGATGGTGCGCAGCGGCACCGCCCCGTAGATCGCGAACTGCGGTAGCGCATAGGACTCCAGGTAGAGCGGGTAGGCGCCGGCCAGCACCAGGCCGTAGTGGTGCGACTTGTGGCAGTTGCGGTCGATGAGAACGATGTCGCCGGGCCGGGTCAGTGACTGCACGACGATCTTGTTCGCGGTGGACGTCCCGTTGGTGACGAAGTAGGTATGTTGGGCTTCCCACGTGACGGCGGCCTTGTCCATGGCCTTTTTGATGTTGCCGTGCGGGTCCAGCAGGGAGTCCAACCCACCCGAGGTGGTCGAGGTCTCTGCCATGAAGATGTTGCGGCCGTAGAACTCGCCCATGTCCTCCAGCGACTTCGAGTTGAAGATGCTGGCGCCGCGCGCGACGGGAAGCGCGTGGAACTGACCGACCGGAGCCTGCGCATAGGCCCGCAACGCGTCGAAAAACGGTGTGGAGAAACGGTTTCGCAAGCCGGCGATCACCGTGCTGTGCAGGTCTGTGACGTCGTTGAGACGATAAAAGGTGCGGTCGTAGAGGTCCGGCTCGGTGTCACTGCCTGCCGCAATCGACTCGTCGGTGAGCAGATACAGATCGATATGAGGCCGCAGCTCCCGGATCCACTCGCCGCATTCGATCGAGTCGTGCGCGCGATCGGAAACCGGCATGTCGTCGTTGGCGCCTAGCAACGTGTTCATCAGCGGCACCCGGTCGCGCGACCGCAACGGCAGGTCATGGCGGATGATCGCAGCCTGGATCTCCCCATTCAACGCCACCGCGGTGATGGCGTCTTCCACGCTGGGAGCCACCAGAATCTCGAACTGCACGTCTTCGGACGGATTGCGCAGCGCCCGCAGGCACTCGACGAGACTCTCGGGCGCGGTGGGCGGAGCGTCGTCGGCCAGCAAGACGGTGTAAAACTGCTGCTGTTTGGCCTTGGCCACCAGCTCTTGATCGGCCAGCGGCGCGGACGTGTCGAAAAGCGCTGTGCGGTCGCCATATTCGGACAGCAAGCGTACAGCGAGCGACACTTCCTCACTGAGCCGCACCGTGGAAAGACTCTCCAGGTGTGCCCGGAAAGTCGCCAGGTTTTCGGCACCGGGATACAGCCAGTACCGCTCGTAGGCGCCGATGCGATCCATCAGGCGCTTCACCCTCGCCACGTCGTGGGCGATGCCCAGTCCGGCCAGATCGACCTCGGCCAGGTGGCGGCACGCATCGTCGAGCTGGTTCCAGGTGTCGATGCGCGTGTACGACGGATTGGCCACCGCCGCCAGCGCGGACACCCGAAGTCGCCGCTGCTGGGCACTGTCTCGCGTCATATCGTCACCTGCCTTCTGGCGCGGGCTGCCCCCAACGGTCCCAGCCAGTGCAAGTCACAATTATGGCGCGCGAGACGGGAATAGTGACCAAAACCGCTATCACCGGATTCCCCACCGCGCCGGGCCGGGTGGTTGCGCATGCCCCGAGGTTACGACTTCGCTGTCGTCAGCGACCATCCTTTCCGTAGACGACGGCCAGCATGAGTCCCAGCACCGCCAGCAGCAGGAACAACAGGGCCACGGGGTCGATCAGGTCGAACAACATGCGATCACCTCCGCCCGCAGTGGGCGGCGCATCGCGCCCGCTGCGGGACCGTACTCGTAATCGCGTGCGCTGCTGATGATTCGGGGTTGATCATGCGGTGAGCCGCGCTGTGTAGGGCACCGCGTCTATCAAAGTCACCCGGTGCTCTGGTCCCTGCGGCATCGAATAGACGCGCTGCTCGCCGACCTTCGCTCCGGCAATTGCGTGGCCCAGCGGCGACAGCGTCGAATACACCTTCACGCCGGCGTCCTTTCCGGCGCGCCTGCCCAGCAGAAACGTCTCGGTCTCC
Organism: Mycobacterium sp. 1164966.3; assembly: GCF_001665395.1. Taxonomy (GTDB): domain Bacteria; phylum Actinomycetota; class Actinomycetes; order Mycobacteriales; family Mycobacteriaceae; genus Mycobacterium. Next base: position 3,140 of record NZ_LZSG01000035.1, on the reverse strand, counting down.
CCGGTCTCGTAGCCGATGGTGAGCAGCATGCCGGCTTGGGCGATCGGGACGGCTCCGCGGCCGTCTCCGGCGTGCGGGTCGTGCCGTGCCATCCAAATGCGTCGTCTGTCAGTCATTTTCTGTGTTTTCCTTTCGTCGGCAGAGGGTTGCCGCCAGGGGCGGGCCCGCGTAGAGCAGCCGCCCCTGACGACTCGGCGCCCTCAGGGGGAAGGTTCGAGGCGCGGAAACTCCGCTGTTGATCCCATGGTGGTGCGGACGGATGCGCTGACGCTTGCGCGAAGCCGACAACCGGGGATTGGCCGGTTGTCCGGATCCGACAATGCCCTTTGCAGCCCTTTGCGGCCTTTCGCAGCGCAGGCGAGCGTTTCCCGAAGACCCTGAATTACCGTTGCCCGGGCAGGTCGTGCCCGAGCAAATCGTCGAAGTCCCGTTGCCATGCGGCGTGGCGTGCCCGGTCCAGCGCCGTCCGGGCGACCAGGTAGAGGGTGATCGCCGACAAGGTCGTGCCGAGCCAGACGGCGAACGCGGCGGCCACCGCCTCGTCGCCGGCGGTGGTGCTCGGCCGGTCCACCGGCGCGCCTTGGTCGTCCAGCCAGACCTCGACCGTGTCGCCCACCTCGGCGGTGCGCGGCGCGACGACGTCGCCGGTGTGTTCGGCCCCGGCAACAAACCATCGGGCGGGAACCCTGACGGTCGGGCGTTCGAGGTTTTGGCGGGAGTTGCCGGGGCCGATCACCGTCGCAGTGACCGTCCGGTACTTGTCAGCCTGCTCGGCGTAGACGCGGCTGCGAGAATCGTGCACGGCCGTGCCCACAGCGGCGGCGATGGGCACGGAGATCAGCGACACGGCGACCGCGAACACCAGGAGCAATGCCTGCAATCGGTCGCTGGGCCGCGTGAGCGGGTTACGACCGAACAACCGGGCCAACGTCTTTCGTGGCAAGTTCACGGTGAACGTGTCCACGGCGTCAGAGAAAACACCGTCCGGCCGCCGGCCGGCAGGCGGTTGATCGGGCAACGAGGTGCTCATCGTATGTTTCCTGTTCACGGGGGCACCTTCAATGATGGTGGCGACGGCGCCCGCCGGCGTTGACCCAGCAGGACAAATCCGCGGGCGCGGGTTGTCGCACCCGGACAGCACGAACAGTCAGTCGGTGTCGGTGGCCGCCAGCTCGATCGTCATGGCCAGCCGCTTCTTGGGATCGTCCAGCGGCAGGTTGGTTATCTCGGCCATCTTGCGCAGCCGGTAACGCACGGTGTTCTCGTGCACGCCCAACCGATCGCCGGCGCGCGCCGGGTCGCCCTGCTCCTCCAGCCAGGCCCGCAGCGTGGCCACATACTCTGTCGCGTTGTCGCGGTCGTGGCGACGCAACTCGGCCACCGGTCCGCGATCCGGAGTCCGCCCGGACCGCGCCGCGCGGCGCAACCGCTGCAACAGGATGTCGTCCCACGACTCGTCGTAGGCCGGCGTATCGCTCTGCGGCGACACATCGCAGAGCGCCAGGCACTCGTCGGCTTCCTGCCGCGCCGCGGGCAGGTCAGCCACCTCGGCCGCCGCGCTGATCCCGGCCACCACCCTGACCTGCTCGGGCAGGGCGGCTCGCAGACCATTCACCCAGCGCCGTGCCGGGTCCGCTTCCGCGCTGGGCAGCAGCGTGTAGACGGTGTTACCCGCCAGTGCGCTTCGACCCGCCCGGGACCAGCCGAAACCCGTGGTTGCGCGGTCGAAGGCCAACAGCAGAGCGGCATCGCGTTCGTCCCCGATGGATGCTTGCAGCGCGATGACCCGCAGCGCGGTGTGCGAGAGGCCCAGCCTGCTGGCCGGCGTGATGGCATCGAGAGTGCCCTCGAGCAATTGGATCACCAGCTCGGATTCCACCTGGCGCTCCAGATCCGCGCTGGCGCGTGACCGCAGCAGATGCAGCGCGACCGTGTGCGCACCGTCCGTGAGGGCCTCGCGCTCGGCGCCCGCCAGCGGTGCCTCGCAGGTCACCCACACCGACCCGACGATCTCACGCCCCGAACGCACGGCCACGACCATGCGACCGGTGATGCCGTGCTCGTCATCGGCCGCGACGAACAACGGGTCGTCCGAAGCCGCCAAATGCGCGAATACGCCGCGCGACTCGAACAGCGCGCGCAGCGCCTCCGGCGTCTGACGGCCCAAGATGGTCGCCACCCGCGCCGGGTCGGCGTGCTGCTGCAGCCGCGAATAGGCCAGTACCCGCAACAGCTTGTCCTCGATTGTCACCGCGCCACCGGTCGACTCGGCGAGGCTGTCGGCCAGCGCGAACAAATCCGTTGGGCCACGACCGGATTCGGTCTCCCGGCCCTCCAGCACCAGTCCGTAGACTACCGCGGCAACCTCGCTCCACGAGACGGCCCCATCGAGCGTCATCACCGCGCCCTGCGTCTCATGGTCGAACGTCGTGGGCTCCGCGTGGCGCGTCAACACCACCACGGCACGCGCCGCCTCCGCCCACCCCAGCGCTTCTTGCACAGAGCCGGCGCCGACGGCCAGCAACACGTCGCCGGTCGGCGCCCCCGGTTCGTGAATCACCACGCTGCGCAGTTCGGTCGACCTGGGCACCGCGGACCAAAGCAACCGGACGCCGTAACCGCCCAGCACGTTGATCAAGCGGTCGAAAGTGATCAAGAAACCACTCCCAATCCCGGGCCGCAGCGATCAGCGATCCGGCTCGTCGTCGCTTTCGTCGCTCTCGATGATCCGCTGATTGCGCCGACTGCCCCAGGGGTTCTCCAACCACCGCAGCATCGGCAGCTCCAGGCCACGCGCCGGCAGTTCGGTGACATCGCTCAGCGAGCGCACCACGGCCTGCGACAGGCCCATGATGGCCGCCATCACCGGCAGCAGCGGCTGCAGCGGCTTGGCGGCCTGACGAACCGTGCTGATCCGGCGTGCCACCAGCAGCCGCTCGATCGAGTGATACAGCCAAGCGCCGACGGCCAGCGCATAGATCGACAGCACCGACGCCACGACGGCCTGCCCGAATGCGGCACATACGACGGCACCCAACACCACCGTCGCCGCCAGGAAACCGGCGGCCACGACACGCAACTCCAGCCGGTTCATCAGCTCGGGTTCTCCGTCCCCCCCAGGGCGGTCTCGTATACACCTC
>NZ_LZSG01000034.1 GCF_001665395.1 Mycobacterium sp. 1164966.3 | reverse complement strand
CCGCACGGTGGTTTCCTGGCCGGCCGAGAACACGTTGCTCGCCACCCGCGCCACGTCTTCGACGTCGGGAATGGAGCCGTCGGGGTAGGTGGCGGCGGCGAGGCCGGTCAGCACGTCGTCGCGGGGCTCACGACGGCGGTCCCGGACGTAGTCGGAGAAAAGACCGTAGAGGAATGCCAGCGGACTGTGGGCCAGCGATTCCTTGCCGGTGCCCCCTATCCCGCCGCCCGAATGTTCGCGGATGCCTTTGACAAACTTGTCGCGATCTTCCATCGGCACGCCGAGTAGGTCAGCGATCACCAGCAGCGTGAACGGGCCGGCGAAGCCTTTGATCCATTCGCCGTGACCGGGCGCCAGGAATTCGTCGAGTGCTTGATCGGCGAGCGCCCACATGGCGTCCTCGTTTTCCTTGAGGCGCTTCGGCGTGATCAGCCGCATCAACAGGGAACGGTGGTTGGTGTGTGTCGGCGGATCGAGCGTGGGTAGCTGGTCACTGAAGGGCAACTCGTCACGGTGTTGCTCGATCAGTTCGGTAATGTCGGACAGCCCGTCGACCGGCACCGGAAAGCCGGGGAACGGCCCGGTCACCGAGATGCATGAGGACCACGTCTCGGCGTCGTTGAGCACCGCGCACGCCTCGTCCCAACCGGTGACCATGGTGACGTTGTGGTGGCTCTCTTGGGTGACGGGACATTGCTGCCGCAGCGCCTCGTAATAGGGGTACGGATTCTCGACGAGCTTTTTGTCGCGGAAGAAATCCATCTCGGTGAAATCGTTCACCATCGCTTGCTCCGTTCGAATCTCGTCTAGAGAGAATCATCCTCTCAGAGATGAGTATTAGATTTCCACACGGCACAGTCCGTCGTCAACGAGAGCCCGGCGTTCAGCTGGCTGGGACCAGGTCGGCCGCAACCGACGGGCAGGCCAGCAGTCCGCTGCGGAAGATCTCGGCGACGTCGACCGAGATTTCCGGCGCGGCCGCGGCCGCCAGTGCCTGTGCCTTGAAGATCTGGGCGGCCATGCTCAGGCGATGTTGCACCAGGCCGACATTCTCAGCGAGTTCGGCGGGCCAGGTCTCTCCCCACAGCGTGACCTCGGTGACGCCGTGGTCGAGGGCCTGCAGCACGCCTTGGCGCACCCGGGAATCGCACCCGAAGAGGTCCGCTGCCGCCGCCAGGGACTGCGGACGAGGGCGGGTTTCGGCCGAGTCCAGCGCATCTTCGAGGTCGAGCGTGCGGGCTCCGAGTATCTGCAGGGGCCGGTCGTCCGGATGATCGGCGATCAGCACGGTGACATCCCATCCGGCTATCGCGCGGTCGAAAAGCCAGCCGCCGGCGAACCGCACCACGTCCACGACGCTGGAGGCGACGACGTCGAGCCGGTACCTCATATCTGGCGCAACGTCCTGCTGGTCGGCGCGAAGTCCCGGGCCAGCGTCTCGGCGTACTCCTTGAACACCTCGGCCAGCGGTATCGATGGATCGAGCAACCATGTGGTTTCCATTCCGTTGATGAAGGCAAGAATTTCGACTGCCTTGACTGCGGGGTCTATGTCGGTGCGATATCGGCCGGCGGCCTGACCACGGCGGATACCGTCGGCAACGATGCCGAGCGCGTCCCGCTGCCTGGCCAGCAGGCGGTCATGCAGCGGGGCTTCCGGAAGGATGTTCTCCACCAGCAGCACCGTGAAGGTGCCCACGAGCTCGGGCGACCGGTCGAAGCGATCGGCGACCTGAGCGATCTCGGCGATCAGATCGCCTTTGCGGTCCGCGTGGGCGTCGTCGTCGCGGTCGCGCGCGTCCAGCACCGCATGCAGCAGCTGCTCCTTGGATTCGAAGTGGTGCAGCAGTCCAGCGGGGCTCACTCCGGCTTCCCCGGCGATCTGCGCCAGGGTGGTGTTGCGCCAGCCGTTGCGTGTCAGCAGCCGCTGCGCGACGTCGAGGATCCGCTGCTTACGGTCCTCGCCCTTGGCGAGCAATGTGTCATATGGACGGGGCAACGGACTCCTCCGGTCTAAACCAACCGACTGAACACACAGTAGGTAGGTTTGGCCGACCTGGCAAGGGGTCGCCGCGCAATAGCCTTAGTTCACCAGCTCGACCAAGGTGGCGTTGGCGGTGCCGCCGCCCTCGCACATGGTCTGCAATCCGTAGCGAATTCCGTTGTCGCGCATGTGATGCACCATGCGGGTCATCAATACGGCACCGGACGCGCCCAGCGGGTGACCGAGTGCGATGGCGCCGCCCAGCGGGTTCACCCCCTGCGGATCAGCACCGGTTTCGGCCAGCCAGGCCAGCGGCACCGGCGCGAAGGCTTCGTTCACCTCGAAGACGCCGACCTCCGCCAGTGCGACGCCGGCCTTCTTCAGCAGCTTTTCGGTAGCCGGGATCGGGCCGGTAAGCATGAGGACCGGATCGGCGCCGGTGACTGCGCCCGCGCGGTAGCGCGCGATGGGCGTCAACCCCAGTCCGAGCGCCATCTCGGACGTGGTCACCAAAAGCGCGGCCGCGCCGTCGGAGATCTGCGAGGAGTTGCCGGCGTGAATCACCCCGTCTTCGACGAATGCGGGCTTGAGCGCAGCCAGTTTCTCGACGGTGGTTCCGCGCCGCACACCCTCGTCGTCGACGACGACCGCCGCGTCGCCGGGAAACACCGGCACGATCTGGTTGGTGAAGGCTCCCGCGTCCTGCGCCGCGGCCGCCCGCTCGTGGGACTGCGCGGAGTATTCGTCGAGCGTGGTCCGGGAGAAGCCCCACTTCTTGGCGATCATCTCCGCCGACAGTCCCTGGTTGAACGAGAAGTCGTCATAGCGGGCAAGGACTTTCGGGCCGTACGGCATTCCGGTTGCTCTGGCCGCACCGAGCGGGACGCGGCTCATCACCTCGACTCCGCCGGCCACCACCACGTCTTGCTGACCCGACATCACCGCCTGCACGGCGAAGTCGAGGGCCTGCTGGCTGGAGCCGCAGGCCCGATTCACGGTGGTTCCGGGAATCGTCTCGGGCCAACCGGCCGCCAGGACCGCGTACCGACCGATGTTGCTGGACTGGTCCCCGACCTGCGATACGCAGCCCCAGATCACGTCGTCGACGATCTCCGGGCCAACTCCCGCGCGTTCCAGCAGTTCGTTGAGGACGACGGCGGACAGGTCGGCGGCATGCATGCCGGACAGAGCGCCATTTCGCTTCCCGACCGCCGTGCGTACGGCTTCGACGATAACTGTTTCACGCATGTCCGCTCCGATCGCTATACCGCTTCGCCGAACGTGTCCCCACGGCAGAGAAATCGCGAAAAACTCGCCGTCAGTGCACGTTCGACGACTGACACCTCAATAACTTCTGGGCAATTTCAGCACATGCGACCCGAGGAAGTTCAGGATCATCTCCTGGCTGATCGGCGCGATCTTCATCAGCCGCGCCTCCCGGAAGTACCGTGCGACGTGATACTCCTCCGAATAGCCCATGCCGCCGTGGGTCTGCAGTGCCCGGTCCGCGGCGGTGAAACCGGCATCGGCACATAGATACTTCGCCGTATTCGCTTCGCGCCCACAGGGTTTGCCGTTGTCATAAAGCCACGTCGCCTTGCGCAGCATCAGCTCGGCGGCGTCCAGCCGGGCCAGTGAATCGGCCAGCGGGAACTGGATGCCCTGATTCATGCCGATGGGCCGGTCGAAGACGTGGCGCTCGTTGGCGTATCGCACCGCCTTCTCCAGCGCTACCCGACCGATGCCGAGCGCCTCGGCGGCGATCAGCATCCGCTCCGGGTTCAGTCCGTCCAGGATGTACTGAAAACCTTTGCCCTCCTCGCCAACTCGGTCTTCGACAGGCACTTCCAGGTTGTCGATGAACAATTCGTTGGAGCTGACGGCATTGCGGCCCATCTTGCGGATCGGGCGGACGTCGACCCGGCTGCGGTCGAGGTCGGTGAGGAACAGCGTCATGCCGTCGGTCTTCTTCGAAACCTCGTCATATGACTGGGTTCGGGTCAGCAGCAGGATCTTGTCTGATTCCATCGCTTTGGAGATCCACACCTTGCGACCGTTGACGACGTAGCGGTCCCCGTCACGTTTGGCGAACGTCGTTATCCGCGAAGTGTCAAGCCCCGCACCGGGTTCGGTGACCCCGAAGCAGACGTGCACATCGCCGGTCGCGACCGGTGGCAGGGTGCGGCGTTTGAGTTCCTCGGACCCGTGCACCACCACCGGCTGCATACCGAAGATCGACAGGTGGATCGAACTGGCAGCGTTCATGCCGCCGCCGGACTTGGCGACCTCCTCGAGCAGCAGCGTGGCCTCGGTGATGCCGAGGCCGTGGCCTCCGTATTCGGTCGGGATCGTCATGCCCAGCCAGCCGCCGTCGGCGATGGCCCGGTAGAACTCGGTCGGAAATTCGTGCGCCTGGTCTTTTTCCATCCAGTAGTGGTCGTCGAATTTGCGGGCCAACTCGGCGACCGAGCGGCGGATCAGCTCCTGGTCCTCGGTCAACTCGAAATTCATTCCACCGTCGGCCATGTAGGCGCACCCCTTTCAGCGCGAGCAGACGCAAAAGCACCTAAAAAGGCGGTTTTCGGGTGCTTTTGCGTCTGTTCGCCGGACGTCGGCACTCAGTCCTGGTTGCCGGTCAGCTCTTTCGCGCTTGCCGCAAACTCGGCGAACGACGAACCCGCCCTGGTTTCTTTGTGGTGGCTGGACGACCGGATCGACACATCGTGACCCTCGGCTGCCTTACGCAGCGCGCCGACCGTCGCCTGCTCGGGCGTGATGTGGGTGAACGGATCGAACGAGTACCAGCGCATGGCGTTCTGGTAAGTCATCTTCTTGATCTCGTCGTCCGGCACGTTGTTGATCGACAACACGTCCCACAGCTCCTCCGGAGCGCCCGGCCACATCGAGTCGCTGTGCGGATAGTCGGCCTCCCAGCAGATGTTGTCAATGCCGATCATGTTGCGCAGTGCGACGCCCACCTTGTCGCTGATGAAACAGGTCAGGAAGTGGTCGCGGAACACGTCCGACGGCAGCTTGTCGCCGAAGTTCTGGTGGGTCCACGTCGAGTGCATCTCGTACGTGCGGTCGGCGCGCTCGAGGAAGTAGGGAATCCAGCCCGTGCCGCCCTCCGACAGCGCGATCTTGAGGTCTGGATACTCCTTGATCGGCCGCGACCAGAGCAGATCCGCTGCTGCCTGCACGATGTTCATCGGCTGCAGGGTGATCATCACGTCCATCGGCGCGTCGGGTGCGGTGATCGCCAGTCGGCCAGAGGATCCAATATGCACATTCATCACGGTGTTGGTGTCGCACAATGCTTTCCAGAGCGGGTTCCAGTACTCGTTGTGGAAGCTCGGGTAGCCCATCGCGGCGGGATTCTCGGTGAAGGTCAGCGCGTGTACGCCCTTCTTCGCGACGCGGCGCACCTCAGCGGCACACGCCTCGGCGTCCCAGATCACCGGTATCGCCATCGGGATGAACCGCGCCGGATACGCCCCACACCATTCGTCGATGTGCCAGTCGTTGTAGGCCTGCACCAGGGCCACCGAGAACTCCGGGTCCTCGGTGGCGAACAGCCGCCCGGCAAAGCCGGGGAAGGACGGGAAGCAGATCGACGCGAGGATGCCGCCGGCGTTCATGTCCTTGACTCGCTCGTCGACGTTGTAGCAACCCGGCCGGATCTCGTCGAGGCCCGTTGGCTCGATCCCGTACTCCTCTTTGGGACGGCCGGCGACCGCGTTGAGTGCCACGTTCGGAATGACCGTGTCGCGGAACTTCCACATGTCCGAGCCGTCGGGGTTGTGCACCAGCCGCGGCGCGTCGTCCAGATACTTCTTCGACAGGTGGTTCTTGAACATGTTCGGCGGCTCGACGGTGTGGTCGTCGACGCTGATCAGGATCATGTCTTCTTTGTTCACGGCCTTCGTACCCTTCCCTGAAACTTTCGAGCGACAGATCTCGGCGGCCACCGAGCGGGCCCCGTTCGGTCGCAGGCGAGCCGCCACCTGCCTCCAGCTCTCTAGTGTTTGAAAACTATCTTCTCGCGAAGTGAGAATCAACATCCAACGTACCCGCAGACTGGCGACGCCACGGTCCCCCGTCCCACACGGCGCGGTGCATCCCGCAGTACCGAGCGATGGATCCCAGACCCCAAAACCCCGTTCTGACCAGGTCAAGCGCACGAATGTTCTCGCTGCTGCACCGCGTGGCGCACACCGACCCCGAGCGGCTCACCCCGCAGCCCCGGGCAGCGGCGGATTAATAAGCCTCAGGATTGACCGAGAGGCCGAATCGTGCAAGTCTATTGGTTACAAATGAGAATATGATTCTCTTTCGCTGAGAGGAACCCCGTTCGATGCGCTTGCCGCCGCTGCCTGCTGACCTATGGGACGAGGCTGTCCAAGAGTCGCTGGCCGGCATGCTGCCTCCCGAGCGCCGCAACCCGCGCGACGCCGGCAATGCGCTTTCGACACTTGCTCACCACCCCGCGCTGACCAAAGCGTTTCTCCGGTTCAACATCCACCTCTTCACATCCACCCTGCCGCCACGGGTTCGCGAACTGGCCATCCTGCGCGTGGCGCATCGTCGCGACTGCGCCTACGAGTGGACCCATCACGCGGCCATGGCAAAAAGAGCGGGACTCACCGACGACGAGATCGCCGCCGTTCGCCGCGCCGAGGCTGCTGACGAGTTCGAGCGCGCCGTGTTAGCCGGCGTCGACGAGCTCCACGACAAATCCCGGTTATCCGACGAGACCTGGGCCGCACTCGGTGAGCGATTGGACGACCGCCAGCGCATGGACTACATCTTCACGGTCGGCTGCTACACCACGCTGGCCATGGCCTTCAACACTTTTGGCGTCGAGGTTGAGAAAGACCCCATAGGAAGGTAAGCACGTTGGCCCATTTCCCGAAGCCAGCTGCCGGAAGCTGGACAGAAAACTATCCCGAACTGGGAACCGCACCAGTCGATTACACCGACTCCATCGATCCGGCATTCTTTGAAGCCGAGCGCGACGCGATCTTCAAGCGGACGTGGCTCAACGTCGGCCGGGTGGAGCGACTGCCGCGCACCGGCAGCTATTTCACCAAGGAGTTGCCTTCGGCGGGGCGGGGCATGTCGGTGATCGTCGTCAAGACCAAGGACGGATCGGTCAAGGCGTATCACAACGTCTGCCGCCACCGCGGAAACAAGCTGGTGTGGAACGACTTTCCACATGAGGAGACGTCCGGCACCTGCCGGCAGTTCACCTGCAAATACCACGCCTGGCGGTACAGCCTCGACGGCGACTTGACCTTCATCCAGCAGGAGGACGAGTTCTTCGGCGTCGACAAGAGCCAGTACGGGCTAGTGCCGGTGCGTTGCGAGGTGTGGGAAGGGTTCATCTTCATCAACTTGGACCAGCACGCCAAACCGCTCGCCGACTACCTCGGGTCACTGGCTAAAGGCATCGAGGGCTACCCGTTCCAGGAGATGACGGAGGCCTACTCCTACCGGGCGGAGGTCGGCAGCAACTGGAAGCTGTTCATCGACGCGTTCGCCGAGTTCTACCACGCGCCGGTGCTGCACCAGGGTCAGTACACCAAGGAAGAAGCCGCCAAGATCATCAAGTATGGCTTCGAGGCGCTGTACTACGAGCTGGCCAGCCCGCACGGGATGATCTCCACCTGGGGAGGTCAGGCGCCGCCCGCGGACCTGTCCATGGTCAAGCCGATGGACCGGGTGCTGCGCAGCGGGCTGTTCGGTCCCTGGGACAAGCCAGAAGTCATCGAAAAGCTCGATCAGCTGCCTCCGGGGGTTAACCCGAAGAAGGTCCCGCAGTGGGGCATCGACTCATGGCACTTCTACCCGAACTTCATGCTGCTGATCTGGGAGCCGGGCTGGTACCTGACCTACCACTACTGGCCGACCGCGGTCGACAAGCACATCTTCGAGTGCACACTGTATTTCGTCCCGCCCAGGAATGCGCGGGAACGCTTGGCCCAGGAATTGGCCGCGGTGACGTTCAAGGAGTACGCGCTTCAGGACGCCAATACGCTGGAAGCGACCCAGACCATGATCGGCACCAAGGTAGTCAGGGACTTCCCGTTGTGCGACCAGGAGATCCTGCTCCGTCACCTGCACAAGGTGACCGGCGACTATGTGAAGGAGTATGCCAACAATGGCGCTGCCCGCTGAATTCGCCGACCTGGAACCGTTTTTGGAGTGGGACCTGGCCACCGAACCGGAGCGTTATGCCAAGCGGCTCGCCTCCACGATGGCCGAGATGCAGGCCTTCTACGACGCCGCGTTTCCTCGCCTCGAGGAAGTCATCGCATACTGTGACCAGTTCCCGCTGGACGAGTTACCCGAGGACGCGAAGACTCTGATGCACATGATGCAATCGTTGGTCATGGTGTCGTTTCCGATCGAGGCGTGGAAACAGCCGCGTGTCCCTGACAGCGGTGCTGCCTGGGTGGAGCTGATCCGGGAGCCGGTGATCTGAGCGGTGCTGACGCTCAAGGCGGCAGGGCTAGTTGACATCGACGCCGGCGAGATCGTCCGGCCCGGCATCCTGCAGATCGATGGTGACCGGATCGCCGGTGTCGGCGGTGACCCCGAAGGTGATCTGATTGATCTCGGCGATCACATCCTGTTGCCCGGCTTGATGGACATGGAGGTCAACCTGCTGATGGGTGGCCGCGGCGAGAAGCCCGGACTGTCCCAGGTACAGGACGATCCGCCGACCCGGGTGTTGCGTGCGGTCGGCAACGCCCGCCGTACCCTGCGCGCCGGGTTCACCACGGTGCGCAACCTGGGCCTGTTCGTGAAGACCGGCGGTTACCTGCTGGATGTCGCGCTGGGCAAGGCGATTGACGCCGGATGGATCGACGGGCCCCGGATTGTGCCTGCGGGGCACGCGATTACGCCTACCGGCGGGCATCTGGATCCGACCATGTTCGCGGCGTTCGCACCGCACGTGCTTGACCTGACGGTCGAGGAAGGCATCGCCAACGGAATCGACGAGATCCGCAAGGCGGTCCGTTACCAGATCAAGCACGGCGCCGAACTGATCAAGGTCTGCTGCTCGGGCGGCGTGATGTCGTTGACGGGTCCTCCTGGCGCACAGCACTATTCGGACGAAGAGCTGCGCGCGATCGTCGACGAGGCGCACCGGCGCGGCCTGCGGGTCGCCGCACACACGCACGGCGCAGAGGCGGTCAAACATGCCGTCGGAGCCGGGATCGACTGCATCGAGCACGGCTTCCTGATCGACGACGAGGCGATCGAGATGATGGTCGAGCACGGCACGTTCCTAGTGAGCACGCGGCGCCTGGCCGAGGCGATGGACGTCTCGCACGCGCCGCCCGAGCTGCAGGCCAAGGCCGCCGAAATGTTCCCCAAGTCGCGGACCTCGATATTGGCCGCCCACGAAGCCGGAGTGAAGATCGCGGTCGGTACGGACGCGCCGGCGATACCGCACGGCAAGAACGCCGATGAGCTTGTCACCCTTGTCGATTGGGGACTGCCGCCGCTAGCCGTGCTGCGGGCGGCCACTGTGACCGCCGCCGAGCTCATCAACGCAGACGACCGCGGACGGCTGGCCGAAGGCCAGCTCGCCGATATCATCGCGGTACCGGGAAACCCGTTGGAGGACATCGCCGTTACCCGAAACGTCAGCTTCGTCATGAAAGGCGGCAAGGTATATGCCAAGCAGGACTGACGACTTGGTCGAGATCCAGCAGCTGCTCGCCCGGTACGCGGTCACCATCACCCAAGGAGACATCGACGGGCTGATCGGCGTCTTCACCCCTGACGGGACCTATAGCGCGTTCGGCGACACCTACCGCTTGGACAGGTTCCCGGAGTTGGTTGACGCCGCGCCGAAGGGACTGTTTCTCACCGGGACAGCACTCGTCGATATCGACGGCGACACGGCAAGCGGCACACAGCCGTTGTGCTTCATCGAACACGCCACCCACGACATGCGAATCGGGTACTACCGCGACACCTACGCCCGCACCGCCGACGGATGGCGGCTGCGGACGCGGGCCATGACCTTCATCCGTCGCAGCGGTGTGCACGATTCCGGGCGCCCGCATGCGGTCGGGCGTCCCGCCCCGTGAATGTCGGGCAATTCCGGGCGGATCTGCGCGCTTGGCTCGATGCCCACGATCTAACGCCCGGCCCCGACCACTCGCTGCAAGGCCAGATGCGGCAACTCGCTCGAGTCCACGGCGCGTTGTACGACGCCGATTGGATGCGCTACGGCTGGCCCGTCGAAGTCGGCGGACTGGGTGGGCCGGCGCTGCTGCGGGCGATCGTCGGCGAGGAGGTCGTCGGTCGCCGTCTCGCCGAGCCCGGTCCGTACTCGATGGTCGAGGTGCTCGCCCCCACCATGATCGATTACGCGCCTGCCGAACTCGCGGCCGAAATGGTGCCGCGCCTGCTCAGCGGCCGCGAACAATGGTGTCAAGGCTTTTCCGAGCCGGGATCCGGCAGCGACTTGGCGTCGCTGTCCACCCGTGCCGTCCAGCAGGGCGACAACTGGATTGTCAACGGGCAGAAGGTCTGGACCAGCTTCGCGCAATTCTCCACCCGGTGCATCCTGCTCACCCGCACCGCGCCGGGCCATGGCGGGATCACCGCGTTCTTCGTCGACCTGGACACACCGGGCATCACCATTCGGCCGTTGCGCACCATGCATGGGGTCGACGAATTCTGCGAGGTGTACTACGACGACGTGGTGATCCCGTCCAACCGGATGCTCGGCCGGCCCGGGCACGGCTGGCGGCTGGCGATGGACCTCCTCCCCTACGAGCGCTCCACCTGCTTCTGGCAGCGGATCGCCTACCTGTACTCCCGGTTCGACGCGCTTATCGCGGAGTCGACCGAACCTGACGAGTCTGCCTTGGGCGCAGCCTATCTCGCGTTGCATACGCTGCGCTGCCGGTCCCGTGTGACCCAGCACCGGTTACGCGACGGAGCCCGGCTGGGGCCGGATACCTCCATTGACAAGGTGCTGCTGGCCGGCGCCGAGCAACGGCTCTACGACACCGTGCGCGACTTGATGCCCGGGGTCCTGGAACTCGACGACACACCGTGGCGGCCGGAATACCTGTACTCGCGTGCGGCGACCATCTACGGGGGTACCGCCGAGATCCAGCGCAATATCATCGCCCGGCGGTTGCTCGACCTCGGAAAGGATTGATCGTGGAACCGTCGGCGGATCCCGAGGCCTTGCAGCTGCTGTCCGATTCGCTGCACAACGCGATGAACGCCGCCTCGGGCGCAAAGCTTGACACGGCTTTGGCCGAGCTTGGCTGGCTCGATATGCTCTACGAAATCCCGGAGATTGCAATACCTTTAGTGTTTCGGTTGCTGGGCGAAACCGGTGCACACGCGGCGGTATTGAATGACGTGGTACTGCATGCCGCCGGACGGGGGCCGGGCGGCACTGTGCCACTGCCGTATGCCGGCGGCTCCTGGGTGGTATGGGATCGTACCGACGGCGCCGGTTCAGCGCTGGACGACGAGCTTCCGATTCACCGCGTGGCCCAAGGCGATTCAGCGTCGACGGCAGCACTGGCCGTCGGACGACTGGCACTCGGGTGGTGGCTGCTCGGCACCAGCAGAGCGATGCTGGGCCTGGCGCGCCGTCATGCCGTGGACCGCGTCCAGTTCGGGCGGCATATCAGCTCCTTCCAGGCGATCCGGCACCGCCTGGCCGAGACGTTGGTGGCGATCGAAGGTGCCGAGGCCAGCCTGCTCGCCGCCGGTGACATACCGGAAGACCCCGACGGCTCACATGCTTTGGCCTGCCTGTTGGCCAAGGCCGCGGCCGGCCAGGCCGCGCTGACCGCGGCACGTCATTGCCAGCAGGTGCTCGGCGGAATAGGTTTCACTGCCGAACACAACCTGCACCGGCACGTCAAGCGGTCGTTGGTCCTGGACGGATTGCTGGGCAGCACACGCGAATTGACCCGGGAGGTGGGAACGATATTGCGGGCCAAGGGGTCCGCGCCGCGGCTTGCCCAGCTATAGCCTGGTGAATGTTGTCAGCTCGAGGTCGCTTAGAATTGGCGCCCATGAGTCAGCCCGGGCCACCGCAAGACAAGTTTGCTGTGGTATCGGTGATCCTCGGTGTCGTCGCACTGGTCACGTCCTGGGTACTGATCGGGATGTTGTTCGGAGTCGCTGCGATTGTGACCGGCTGGATGGGTCGGTCGCGGGCCAACCGAAGCCTGGGCCCGGGCTCGCGGGCAGCGACGGCCGGCATCGTGTTAGGCGTGGTGTCGATCCTGGCGGCATTGGTCGCCGTGATCTGTTACGCCTGGATACACGCTCAGCCCGTCGAGCACCATTGTAAGGATTTCGACACGTATCGGCGCTGCTGACCCCGATATGAAATCCGTAGCCGCACTGGTTAATTGCGCGGAAGGTCCAGTATCCGCTCGGCGATGATGTTGCGCTGAATCTCCGAGGTGCCGCCGGCGATGGTGGCGGCGAAAGTGCGGACGTACCTGTCGAACCGGCTGCGATAGTGACTGTCCAGGTCGAGTGGGGCGAATGGTGCGGTAATCCCATGCAGCAGAAGTCCATCGGAGCCAGTGGCGTTCAACGCATCCTCGGTCGCGCGTTGTAAGGCTTCCGAGCCAAGCAGTTTGAGCACTGACTGCGCTGGTACATCCTCTTCGCCGCGAGCCGCCTTCGCTATGGCCGCCGAGCCGAGTAATTGCAGCGCCTGGGCATCCATCACCAGAGTGGCGTAGTGATCGCGTTGCAGCGTGCCCGACGGCTCGAAATCGAGTGCCAGCGCATGCAACAGGTTGACGTAATCCATCCACAGCATTGCGCGTTCGTGGCCCAGCGAGCCGGTTGCCACTCGCCAGCCCCCATTGAGCTCACCCACCAAGTTGTCGGCCGGCACCCGCACGTCGGTGAAAAACACTTCATTGAAGTCGACTTCGTCGATGTCACACACGGACGCGAACGGACGGCGCACTACACCCGGGGTATCGGTCGGGATCAACAACGCGCTGATTCCCTTGTGTTTCGGCGCATTCGGATCCGTGCGCACGAACGTCAACAGCACATCGGCGTCATGGGCGCCCGACGTCCAAACCTTCTGGCCGTTGACAACGAAGTGGTCACCGTCAAGTACCGCACGTGTTTTCAGTGCCGCCAGATCCGAGCCTGCCCCGGGTTCGCTCATGCCCAGCGACGCGGTGATCTCGGCGCGCAGAATCGGCACCGCCCATCGCTGCTTTTGTTCCTCCGATCCAAACGACAACAGCGACGCCGCGATGATGCCGATGCCTTGCGGGTTGAAACTCGGATAGATCCGTCGTCGCGACAACTCCTGGGCGTGCACGTATCGCTGTAACAGCGTGGCGTTGCGGCCACCGAACTCCGGCGGGTTACCGGGTAACAGCCAGCCGTTGTCGAACAACAGTCGTTGCCATTGTCGCGCCCACTCCGGGATGTGTGAACACGACCGCGACCGGTCGAACGCGGCGCCGGCTGCGGTGAGGCGGGGCAGCTGCGCATCGAGGAACGCCACGAATTCCGCACGAAACTCCTCGACTTCCGCGTCAAAAGTCAGCTGCACAGCACTCCCCGGAGCTTCCTGCGGTTGGCGACCACCAGCGGATGGCCGTTTCCACCCACAACGCGATCGGTTCTTTCGGATTACGCTTCCATACACACGTGTGAGAGAATAGTATTCTCGTCGTAAGAAAGTTACAATCTCCGACACGTCGTCCGTGAGGGGGTCGAGCGCAGCGATGTCACGGCGTTCTCCGGTACAGTCCAATCATGTTCTCCCCTCGCGGCAATCACCCGAGCCGTCGGTGACCAATCCAGGCGAGGAGCCTGCCTGGAAGCAGCGCGCGGTCGAGCGGTCCATCAAGACTGCGAAACTGCGTGCGGCGCAACGCGTTCAGCGGTTCTTGGACGCGGCGCAAGCCATCATCATCGAAAAGGGCAGCACGGACTTTACCGTCCAGGAGGTCGTGGACCGATCCAGGCAGTCGCTGCGCAGCTTCTACCTGCAGTTCGACGGCAAGCATGAGCTGCTGCTCGCCCTGTTCGAAGACGCTTTGAGTCGCTCAGCCGACCAGATCCGCGCGGCCACGGAAAACCACTCCGATCCACTCGAGCGCCTCAAGGTCGCCGTCGAGCTGTTGTACGAGGCGTCGCGCCCCGATCCGACGGCCAAGCGGCCACTGTTCACCGACTTCGCGCCTCGGTTGCTGGTCACACATCCCGCCGAGGTCAAGGTGGCAAACGCACCGTTGATAGCATTGCTGACCGAGCTCATGGAAGCGGCCGCCGATGCCGGCGAGCTGCGCGCCGGGATCAACCCCAAGCGCGTTGCCGCCATCACCATGCAGACGGTCATGTTGATCGCGCAGTACAGCGGCGGCACCGATGACGCGACCGTCCACCCCATCACCGCCGACGAGGTGTGGGACTTCTGCTCACGGGGATTCGCCGGTAGCTGACACGCGCTGGTGAGCAAATATCGCACACGGTTTGCCTGACGAGAATCCGATTCTCTATTCTTCAGAACAAGAAGTAGCCAAAACGGATTCGCCGTTGACACTTGTTGGTGGGTGATGTCAGAGTTCACACGCGACACGAGTCGCGTTCTGTTGGGTCAACGGGATGGCCGCAGGTGAGGCAAGTTCCGGCGAGAGGCGATAATCCGTGACAGTCAGCGCGGCCAGTGACGTCTACTTCGACCCGTATGACGTGGAGCTGAACGCCGACCCGTACCCGATGTTCCGGCGACTGCGGGAAGAATCGCCGCTGTACTACAACGAGCGGCACGACTTCTACGCGCTGAGCTGCTTCGCAGACGTCGACCGCGGGATCGTCGACTGCCAGACCTTCAGCTCGGCTCGGGGCGCGATCCTGGAAATCATCAAGGCAAATATCGACATCCCGCCCGGGACAGTCATTTTCGAGGATCCACCGATCCACGACATCCACCGCAAGTTGCTGTCCCGGATGTTCACCCCGCGCAAGATCAACGAGCTGGAACCCAAGATCCGCGAATTCTGCGCTCGCAGTTTGGATCCGCTGATCGGTGCGGACCGGTTCGACTTCGTCGCCGACCTGGGCGCGCAGATGCCCATGCGAGTGATCGGCATGCTGCTGGGTGTGCCGGAGGAAGACCAGGAAGCCGCACGCGATTTCGCGAATGCGCAGATGCGAACCGAGGCGGGTAAGCCGATGGCGACCACCGCCGAGAACATGATCAACCCCGCGTTCTTCGGTCAGTACATCGACTGGCGCGCCGAGCATCCGTCCGACGACATCATGACCGAACTGCTCAATGCGGAGTTCGTGGACGAGACCGGGACCGTTCGCAAACTCACCCGCGACGAGCTGCTCACTTATGTCAGCGTGGTGTCGGGCGCGGGGAACGAGACGACCACCCGGCTGATCGGATGGACCGGCAAGGTGCTGGCCGAGCATCCCGACCAGCGGCGAGCACTCGTCGAGGACCCGTCGTTGATTCCCGCGGCCATCGAGGAGCTACTGCGCTTCGAGCCACCGGCCCCACACGTGGCGCGTTACGTCACCCGCGATGTCGAGTACCACGGCCGACGGGTGCCCGAAGGCAGCGTGATGATGATGCTCATCGGCGCCGCCAACCGCGACCACCGCCAATTTCCCCCGGACGGAGACGTTTTCGACATCCGGCGCGAGCCCCGCCAGCACCTGACCTTCAGTGTGGGCACCCACTACTGCCTCGGCTCGGCGCTGGCACGCCTGGAGGGCCGGATCGCGCTCGAGGAGATCTTGAAGCGCTTTCCGGAATGGGACGTCGACCTTGGCGAGTGCAGGCTGTCCCCGACGTCGACCGTCCGGGGCTGGGAGACCATGCCGGCCGTTCTCGGCTGAGCTTGTTAGGAGAAGAGGTAAGAAATGTCAGGGCGAGTTGACGGAAAAGTTGCCTTCATCACCGGCGCGGCGCGCGGTCAGGGCCGCAGCCATGCCGTGCGACTGGCGGAGGAGGGAGCCGACATCATTGCCGTCGACGTCTGCAAGCCGATCGTGCAAAACACCACCATTCCGGCGTCGACACCCGAAGATCTCGCCGAAACAGCCGACCTCGTCAAAGGTCTCAACCGCCGGATCGTCACGTCCGAAGTCGATGTGCGCGACTACGACGCACTGAAGGCCGCGGTAGACAGCGGCGTCGAACAGCTGGGGCGGCTGGACATCATCGTCGCCAACGCAGGCATCGGCAACGGCGGCGACACCCTGGACAAGACCAGCGAATACGACTGGCAGGAAATGATCGATGTGAACCTGTCCAGCGTCTGGAAAACGGTGAAAGCCGGTGTGCCACATATCATCGCGGGCGGCAAGGGCGGCTCGATCATTTTGACCAGCTCGGTCGGCGGCCTGAAAGCCTACCCGCACTGCGGCAGCTACGTCGCGGCCAAGCATGGGGTGGTCGGCATCATGCGCTCCTTTGCAGTTGAGCTGGGGCAGCACATGATTCGCGTCAACACCGTCAACCCGACACATGTCAGCACCCCGATGATCATGAACGAGGGAACCTGGAAGTTGTTCCGGCCCGATCTGGAGAATCCAGGACCCGACGACATGGCCCCGATCTGTCAGATGTTCCACACGCTGCCGATACCGTGGGTCGAGGCGCAAGACATCAGCAACGCGGTATTGTTCTTCGCCTCCGACGAGTCCCGGTACATCACCGGTGTCACCCTGCCTGTCGACGCGGGTAGCTGTCTTAAGTAGCATCCGGTCTGTGAATGGACTTGCCGGGTTTGACGGACGTGCAGCGGTCATCACCGGTGGGGCGAGCGGCATCGGCTTGGCCGCCGCCACCGAGTTCGCCCGCCGCGGAGCCAAGGTAGTCCTCGCGGACATCGACAAGCCCCGGCTGGAATTGGCGGTGACGCACCTGCGTCGCGATGGGTTCGACGCGCACGGCGTGATGTGCGATGTCCGTCATCTCGAGGAGGTCACCGCACTCGCCGACGAGTCATTCCGCCTGCTCGGCCAGGTGGACGTGGTATTCGCCAACGCCGGCATTTGCGTGGCGGGGGCTATCGCGGAGATGACGCACGAGGACTGGCGCTGGGTGATCGACATCGACCTGTGGGGGTCGATTCATGCCGTCGAAGCCTTCCTGCCCAGGCTGCTCGAGCAGGGCACTGGAGGCCACATCGCGTTTACGGCGTCCTTCGCGGGCCTGGTGCCCAATGCCGGTCTCGGGACGTATGGCGTGGCCAAATACGGGGTGGTCGCGCTCGCGGAAACGCTGGCCCGTGAGGTCAGGGACAACGGCATAGGGGTGTCGGTGCTGTGCCCGATGGTGATCGAAACCAACTTGCTGGCCAACTCGGAGAGAATCCGTGGCGCTGACTATGGACTGGCTTCGACGCCCGACGTCACCGGGTCGCTGGGGTCGCTACCGCAGCAGGATGACTCGCTGGGCGTCGACGACGTTGCCCGGCTGATTGCCGACGCGATCCTGGCCAACCGGCTCTACATCCTTCCGCACGAAGCTTCCCGGGCCTCGATCCGCCGCAGGTTCGAGCGCATTGACCACACCTTCGACGAACAGGCCGCCGAGGGCTGGCGCCATTAACGGCGAGCAGACGCAAAAGCACCCGACACGCCGGACGTGCGGGTGCTTTTGCGTCTGCTCGCGCTAGCTAACCGAGGCGGTATTCGCCGGTCTTCGGGTCGTGACACCAGCCGCTCGCGGCCTGGGTACCGCCGTCGACGTGGATCGTCTGCCCGGTGAGATAGCTCGCCATGTCAGAAGCCAGAAATACTGCGACACCGGCGATTTCGTCGACATGACCCGGGCGACCCATCGGCACGACCGCACCCATCGCCGCGGTCGCCTCACCTCCGCTGAGCGCGGCCAGGCCTTCGGTCAGCGTGATGTCGGGCGCTATCGCGTTGACGCGTATTCGATGCGGCGCGAGTTCGAGTGCCGCAGTCTTGGTGTAGTTGATCACGCCCGCCTTGGCCGCGGCGTAAGCCGCGTAACCCGGTGCGGCACGCGCCCCTTCGATCGACGTCAGCGAGATGATGCTGCCGGGAAGGCCCTCGGTCACCAGCTGCCGCGCGACCCGCTGCGTGCACAGCAATACGTGTCGCAGGTTGGTCTTATACAGTGCATCCCAACCATTTTCGCTGGTCTCCAACAGCGGAGAGGAGAACACACCGCCGGCATTGTTGACCAGGATCGTCGGTGTGCCGATTTCGGCCACCGTGCGCTGCAGTCCCGCATCGACCTGGGCACTATCTCTCACATCCGTTGTGATTCCCAGTGCACCAATGGATTCCGCGGCCTGAGCACAGCTGTCGGGGTCACGTTCCCAGATGGCCACGTTTGCACCGAAGGCCGCGAAGCCCGCAGCGATACCACGGCCGATGCCCGATCCACCGCCGGTCACCACCGCCACCCGATCGGTGAGCAGAATGTTCGACGGACCAATTGCCGTGTGCGACTCCCCCACTCACGCCTGCCAGAACGGGCTCGATGTCAGCACTTCGGAACCGCCCGCGGTGACCAGTACCGCTTCTCGGCCGAATACCGCACCCACTCCCTGCTCCCAGACGTAGCCCGTCACGGCGAGCACCATTCCGGGCTCGAGGCGTTCGCCGGCCGCGGTCGCCGGCAGACGCGACGATATGACCGGCGAGTCGAAGCCCATACCGAGCCCGCGGGCCACCGGCATGGGCGGCGGCGCCTCCCCTGCGGCGTTGTAGGCGTCGAGGAGCTCGTTCGCGCCGGCGCCCGGCCGGCAAGCCGTTACCAGCCTGGACCACAAGGCATCCCATCGCTTGTACAACGATGACGCGCCGTCAAGGCCGTCGGCGGGCCAGGTCCGCCCGACCTCGCCGATATAGCCTCCGGCCACCACCCCGGCGGAAAACGCCACCAAATCTCTCGCCTGCACGAGGCCGCCCGAGGCGGCTCGCCGCCAGGGGTGATCGCGCGAAGTCACCCATGCGACATCCTGATTCGACGGGGTACTCACCCCACCGGCCGCAAGTGCTTCCAACAGCACAGCCGCCAGTGCCTGTTCGCTGACACCGGGACGTAGCTCGGCGACCGCGGCAGCCAGGCCGGACTCGGCCACTGCGATAGCCTCTCGCAGCGCCCCGATCTCTTCGTCGGTCTTGATGCGGCGCGCGGCGCGCATGGCCAGTTCCCCGTCGACCAGTTCGGCATTCGGAAACGCCGATGGCAGCAGCCGCGCAAAAACCGGTGACAGCGCGTCGGTTCCGACGCGACGAGCAGTGGCAGCGCCATCGATGCGCTGCAGTGCCGCGATGGTGTTGACCGGATTCCACGAGATGCCGTAGAGGTTTTCGTGCGGGATGTCGTCGGGCACGCCTTCGTCCCAGGTGCTCAGCAGATGAACCGCACCGGTCTCGCGCACGAGTACACACGTCGGCCCGAACGGCCGGGTCCCGGCGACCCACAGTTGTGGCGCGCCGGCGACATAGCGGACGTTGGCCTGGCGGCCGAGGACTAGGACGTCGAGATCGTGTGCGACCATTTGGGCCAGCGCCCGTTCTCGGCGGCCCGAACGCAGCGCCCGGTCGTCGGGCAGGACTTCAGTTCCCATAGGGGTCGTAGGGGTAGTCGGTCAATCGTGTCCAGCCTTCCTCGGTGATCACCAGCACCTCTTCGCTGCGGTACCCCCCGGTGCCGTCCTCCCACACCACCGGTTCGAGTACCAGCACCATGTTCGGCTGCAGCACAAAGTTCTCGTCGAACTCGTCGCCGAGATCGGTTCCTATCATTGGCATCTCGGCCGCGTTCACGCCGATACCGTGGCCTAGGTAGAAATGCGGCAGCCAGGGCCGCACACCGTCGTTCGCCGCGGTCGCGGCCCTGCCCAAATCGGCCGCGGTCGCGCCGGCACGGGCGACGCCGAGCACGGCGGTCATGATGTCCGACCACCGCTCGAACTGCGCCTGCTGCCGCGGCGTCGGGTCACGGCCCACGATCCAGGTGCGCCCGAAATCCGAGCAGTAACCGCCGTAGGTGATGCTCACATCGGTCCACAGCACGTCGCCTTCGACAAGTTCGCGCTCGGTGGTCAACAGTGGTAAAGCCAGATCGCCGTGTGTCGTCCAGACGCCTTCGGCCCTGCTCTGCGGCATCACCTGCCAAATCGGTTCCAGCATGCTGGCCGTAGCGCCCAGCTCAAAGGCCCGCCGCAGGAAGCTCGCCGACAACTCGATCTGGCGGATGCCGGGGGCAAGCGCCTTGTGCACGTCGACCATCGCCTGGTCGGTGATCCGGATCGCGGTGCGCATGCAAGCCAATTCGTCCTGAGTTTTGATCACCTTGGCGGCGCTGACGACGGCGGCCGCATCGACAGGAGTACCGCTGGGAAATAACCGTTTTGCGGCCCGCGACATGGCGCCGGTGCACTCGTCAACCGCTATGACCGCTCCCGGCCGAATCAGGTCGGCCAGCAGCCGTGCGAAATCCTCGACCCCCTCGTCGAATTCGAGATAGACCGGCCCGTGCAGGTGATCAGTGGGCAGGCCGGACTCCTGGGCGGCGCCCTCGCGGAACGGCAGGAAAAGATGCGGCCACTCGTCGTCGCCGAGCACCACCGCCACCGGCCGCTCGACATGCGACAGCCCGGCATCGCCCAGCGGCCAACTGGTCCCGGTGGCGTAGACCACGGCGTTGTTGCCCAGCAGGATCATCGCGTCAACGCCACGTTCGGCCATCGCCGAGCGCAGCCGTGCACCGGTTTCCCGCCGCATCCGGGCCAGATCGGGTACGTCCGGAATCGCCAGGCCGGCGGCGCCGCCCGCTTGTGCGAATGTCGTCACAGGCCCAGGAATTTGGTGATGTTGCCGCTGACGATCCGCGTCGCGTTCTCGGGTCCGACGGCGTCGACGACGGCCGCCAGCGACTTCTCGGAGTAGCCGTAGGTGCTTTCGTTGTGCGGATAGTCCGACGACCACATCACCTTGTCCACACCGATCTTGTCGATCAGCTGCAGCCCCAACGGGTCGACCATGAACGACGCGCTCATGTGGTTGTCCCAGTAGTACCGCACGTCGTGCAGCAGCGGCCGGTTGAACATATGCCGATAGGACGCCACCAAGTGTTCGGCATCCTGCAGGGCCCACGGCACCCAGGAGATGCCACCTTCGAACCACCCGATCCGCAGACCTGGATGCTGATCGAGGATGCCGCCAAAGATATACTTGGAGAACGTCTCCCGGAATCCGTCGATGTTGATCATCATCCCGACCACCACGCTGTTGAATTCGCAGGGGCTTTTCGGCGGGGTTTCCCCGATGTGGTGCGTCACCGGAATGCCGGACGCTTCGATCTCGTCCCAGACCGCGCTCATCGTCGTGCTCGCGTAGTCGATCGGGTTGCCGTCGTCGTCCTTACCGGGATTAAGCGGCA
Source organism: Mycobacterium sp. 1164966.3 (assembly GCF_001665395.1). Classification (GTDB taxonomy): domain Bacteria; phylum Actinomycetota; class Actinomycetes; order Mycobacteriales; family Mycobacteriaceae; genus Mycobacterium. The sequence continues at coordinate 192,332 of NZ_LZSG01000034.1, read as the reverse complement.
TCAGGAAAGTCTTGAGCCCCAACGATTTCAGTTCGGCCAGCGTCCGCCGTGTCCCTTGCGGGTCCCACCAGTTGATCAACCCGGCGCCATAAAAGTGACCCTTCGAACGTTCTTGCAGCTCGGCGATGTACTCGTTGTAAATGCGGAAGGCGAGTTCGCGAAGTTTCTTGTCCGGGTAGTGAAAAAGGGCCAGGACCGCGTTGGGGAAGGCGAGCTCTTTGTCGACACCGTCGTCGTGCAGCTCCTGAATCCGGGCCTCGATGTTGGTGCTCGCGGCTCCCGGAAGGTCGTCGTATTGCATCAGTACCGCACTGAAATCGCCGGGCAAGAACGACTGTCCCTTGCGGCCGACTTGGTAGGCGCCGTCCTCGTACCAGATCCGCGGGGCCTTGTCCTTGAGGTCGTCCGGGAAGCGCTCGTAGAAGATGTCGGCGGCCAGCGAGATGTGGTTGTCCGCGGAGAACACCACGGTCCCTTCCGGCAGCCCCACGTCGCGGCCGCCGGCATGGCCACGCCGATCCTTCGGTGCGCCAAAGCCTTCCGGCGGGTACAGAGTGCCGGCTTGTGTCGTCGTCATCATTGACCTCTCAATACTTCGTGGGCTGTAGATCAGGCTTACCAGGTGACCGGCAGTTCGTAGACGCCGTAGGTGAGGCGATCATCTTTGAACGGGACGTTTTCGAACGGGACAGCCAGTTCCAGGGTCGGAACCCGCCGGAACAGCGTACGGAAGACGATCTGCAGCTCCGCACGGGCCAGCTGCTGGCCCACGCATTGGTGCCTGCCGTAACCGAATGCCACGTTGCGGTCCGCCCCCGAGCGGTGCAGGTACAGACGGTCGGGTTCGGTGAAGGCGGCTGGATCCCAGTTGGCCGGAGCCAGGTCGATGATGATGCCCTCACCGGCGCGGATCACCTCGCCGGCGATGTGAATGTCTTCGACCGCGACGCGGCGCTGACCGTTTTGAATGATGCTGAGATACCGCAGCAATTCCTCGATCGCGTTGGCGACTATCTTGGGATCGTCGGCGTCGCGGATGGCGGGCAGCTGGTCGGGATTCTCCAACAGCGCAAGCACACCGATCCCGATCATGTTCGCGGTGGTCTCGTGCCCGGCCATCAGCAAACCGCTACTCAACTGCGTGGCTTCTTTGAGACTGAGCTCGCCGGCCTTGACCCGCTCGCCCAGATCGGAAACCGCGTCCTCAGCCGGGTTTTCCATCTTCTCTTCGACCAACTGAGCCAGGTACTTGTACAGGCTCATCGCGCCTTTGACGGTGTCCTCGCTGCTCGCGTAGCGCGCCAGTCCCACGTTGGCGTGCTCCTGGAACATTTCGGCGTCCTCGTAAGGCACCCCCAGCAACTGACTGATGACCAGCGACGGGATCGGCAGCGCTAATGCCGTGACCAAATCGGCCGGCTTCGGTCCCGCCAGCATCGTGTCGATGTGGTCGTCGGTGATCTCTTGGATGGCCGTCCGAAGGCCTTCCACCCGCCGAAAGGTGAACGGCTTGGACAGCATTCGCCGAAATCGGGTGTGCTCTTCGCCGTCGGAAGTGAACACCGACCGCGGACGCTTGTGCACGGTGGACAGCATGCGTTCGTTCCAGTGCGGAAAGCCAGACATCCGGTCGTCGACGCTGACCCGGGAATCGGAGAACAACTCGCGGCATTGCTCGTAGCCGGTGATGAGCCACGGTGTGCTGCCGTCCCAAATCCGAACCCGCGATAGCGGCCGCTGTTCAGCCAGCGCCATCACGTCCGGCGGCGGAGCGAAGGGGCAGCCGGCCGCTCGGGCCATCGGATATTCGGGAATTTCGGGTGCAGCGTCTATTCCGGAAGGACCACTGCCGGCCAGTGTTTCGGACATCTTTCTCATTCCTCGATATGAATCGCCAGCGCAGGACAGGCCGCGGCCGCCCGGCGGGCGCCCTCGGCCTGGTCAGCTGAGGGGTTCGCGTTGAGCAGCAAGACAACGCCGTCGTCGTCGCGCTGGTCGAACAGCTCGGGCGCGTTCAGTACGCAGTTGCCCGACGATGCGCAAATATCTTGGTCGACAGTCACTTTCATTTGCAGCGCCTTTACTCGTGCGACGTCACGGGGGCCATCCACAGGCCTACGATCGCGTCGATAAGGCCGGATGCCGCTGCCCGCCAGGACGATTGGTGCAGGGCCGAGCCGGCTGCGAGCGCGCGTTCGCGATCCGCGCAGGTATGCATCAAAAGGTTGCGGGCCATGACGTTGCGTTCGAAACGGACCTCGGCGGGCAGGTCGGGCAAGCAGCGGTTGATGCCGTCGACGACCCGCACCAGTGACGGCGAGCTGAGGGCGCCCTTGACGATGATGTTGTAGTAAGCGGGATCGGTCATCGCTTGGGCGGCGAACCGGGCATACCAGGTGGGATTCCCCAAAGTCTCCAGGTGATCGGTGAGCGGACGCACCAGGCAGGCGACCCAGTCCCGCATGTCGGCCGAATCTTCGAGTTCGGCCACCATCTGCTCGCGCAGCTCTTCTACCGGCCCGCGATGCTTCTTCTCGATGGCGCGCACCAGGTCTGCCTTGGTCCCGAAGTGATAGCCGACGGCGGCGTTGTTGCCCTGCCCGGCGGCCTCACTGACCTGCCGGTTTGATACCGCGAACATGCCGTGTTCGGCGTACAGCCGCTCGGCCGCCGCAAGAATGGCTTCCTGCGTTGAGGTGGCGCGCTCGGTGCGCACGGTCCTGGCCGCTGCGGTCATGCCGTCTAGTCAAACCCGCCCAGCTAGTTAAGTCAAGCGATTGATTTAAATCGGTGAGCGTGCCGAGGGGGCTCGAAGTGATGGGCCGGGCTAGTGGGTCTGAAACCTGCTCTGAACTTGCCATGATTTTCCGTGACAGCACTGTCATCGGGCTCTCGGGAGGCGGATAATATCCGGGGCGGCGAATGGTCTGACTGATCCGAGAGCCGACCACGGTGACTCCCTAGACCGGCCACGGCCGTCGCGGCCGAAATATTGGATGCGCACAAAAGGGAGTCGGGAAATGTCTGACCAAGAACAGAACGTCGACGTCATCAAGCGGGGTTACGACGCATTCTCCACTGGTGACATGGAGACGATGATGAGCCTGTTCGACGACAACATCGAGTGGTCGCAACCGGGCGACAGCGCAATCAGCGGCACCTATCACGGCAAGGGCGAACTCGGCGACTACTTCAGGCGGCTGGGCGAGAAGCCGATGACGGTCAAGCCTATTCGATTCATCGCCGAGGGCGACACGGTCGTCGTGCTCAGTGATGTCACGGTGGGCGGAGAGTCCGGCCATGGCGCCGAGGTGTTCACCCTGCGCGACGGCAAGACGATACGGGCGCAGCTGTACGAGGACACCGCGTTGATGGAGCGGGTGTACGGCAAGAAGCAGGTGTCAGCGGGCTAGCGGGCCGATAGACGCGAAAGCCCTTGGTTTCCGGTCGAATGCAGGGCTTTCGCGTCTCGCGGTGCTAACGCGACGGGGATTGGAAGCGAACATTTATCGGCCCGAGGATGCGCTGATAGCCCGCCGGCAAGACGCGCACCAGCAGGCTGAAAGCTCTGGCGTCGGGGCCGACCAGCACACGGGCCTTCTTCTGGCGAACCCCCTTCAAGATGATCCGGGCCGCGCGCTCGGCACTGGTGATGGCGACCTTGTCGAACACCTTCACCGTGGCTTGTTTGTCTAGGCCCTCCACACATTCGGCGTTGCGCGCGATCGGGGTCTTGACGTATCCGGGATGTACCACCGTCACCGCGACCCGGTGGCGCGCCGCGATCATCTCCTGGCGCAGCGCCTCGGTGAAACCGCGGACCGCGAACTTGGCCGAGTTGTAGGCGGCCTGACCCGGTACCCCGAACAAACCGAACATGCTCGACATGTTGATGACGTGGCCATCGCCGGAGGCGATGAGATGCGGTAAGAACGCCTTGGTTCCGTTGACCACACCCCAGTAGTCGACGTCCATCACCCGCTCGATGTCCTTGAATCCGCTGACTTCGACGTCGCCGAGAAACGCGATACCGGCGATGTTGTAGATCTGGTTGACCTTCCCGAAGTGGGCTTTGACTGCGTCGGCGTAGGCGACGAAAGCCTCGCGCTCGGTGACGTCGAGCCGATCTGTCCGCACGTCCGCTCCGACATCGCGGACGAGTTCCTCGGTTCGAGCGAGCCCGTCGGCGTCGAAGTCGCTGATCGCCAGCCGTGCGCCCGACCGGGCCAGCTCCTGCGCCAGAGCCTGGCCGATCCCCGAACCGGCACCGGTGATCGCGGCTACCTTACCTGCGAACCCGTCCATGGCTCCCAACGTATCGCCGAGCGTGCAACCAGTGCGGAAAAATCGAAAGATTCGCAGTGAGCGCACGTTCGGCGCCAGGCCGCCAACGCTTATTCCTTGCGCCTGGACCGAATCACCTTGCCCGCCACCGTCCCACCATCCACCGGTAGCACGGTGCCCGTGACATAACGCGAACGCTCGCTGGCGAAATACAGTGCGGCCTCCGCGATGTCCTCGGGCGTGCCCTCGCGCTTCAGCGGGCGGTCGTCGCGCATGGTTTGGCGAATGTTCGCCTCGTACCGTTCGAGTTCGGCAGGATCAACGTTGCTCGCCGACGTCGCCAGCAACGGCGTGGGGATATTGCCCGGCGCGATGGCGTTGACCCGAATCTCGTGATACGCCAACTCGATTGCCGCGCACTTGGTGAACTGGATGACCGCCGATTTCGACGCGCGATAAGTCATCACCCCGCCACCGGCCTGGATTCCGCCGATCGAGGTCATGTTGATGATCGATCCACCGCCGTGGGCGGCCATGTGCCGCGCGGCATCTCGCGTCCCGACCATCACGCCGAGGACGTTGACCGCCATGATGCGGTGAAAATCGGCAAGGTCATCCTCGAAGAAGCGGCGGTGCATGGTGCCCGAAATCCCGGCGTTGTTCACCATCACGTGCAGCCCGTCGAATTTCTCGACGGCAGCGGGCACCAGCGCGCCCACCTGCTCGGGGTCGGAGACATCTGTCCGGACGAAGAAGGCGTCGTTGCCCAGCGCCTCGGCCAGAGCCTGACCGCGGTCGGTTTCGACATCGGCGATCACCACCCGCGCGCCCTCGGCCACAAAGCGCTCCACGGTGCCACGCCCGATACCCGAAGCGCCACCGGTGACGATCGCGACCTTGCCGGCAAGTTCGTTGACCACACGACGAGTTAATCGGCGACACCACGGTTAAGTCAAGCAGTTGATTTAAGCGCGAGCGGCGACACAACAACTTTGGGGCAACGCTTAGACAGTCCGATGGGTAGTGCGATGCTGAATCAGCCAACAGCTGATACCTGAAGGGGCCTGATCATGAAGTTCGTAGTCATCGGCGGCAGTGGGCTGATCGGTTCGCAGGTCATCGCCCAGCTTGCCGAGTCGGGCCACGAGGCCGTCTCCGCCTCCCCTCGGTCGGGTGTCGACGCACTCACGGGCGAAGGTGTTGCCGAAGCGCTCAACGGTGCACACACGGTGATCGACGTGTCGAACTCGCCGTCCTGGGCTGATGACGAAGTGTTGCACTTCTTCACCACCTCAACCCGCAACCTGCTCGAGGCGGAGCGCGCGGCCGGCGTACGGCACCACGTGGCACTGTCGATCGTGGGGGCCGACCGGGCAAGCGAAAGCGGCTACATGCGAGCAAAGGTTGCCCAGGAGAAACTGATCGTCGAGTCCGGAGCCCCGTACTCGATCGTGCGCGCGACTCAATTCTTCGAATTCGTTGACGGAATCGCCGATTCGATGACCGACGGTGACACGGTACGTGCACCGAACGGAGCGTTCCAGCCGATTGCCGCCGCAGACGTCGCAACGGCGGTAACACGTGCAGCGACTGGCGAACCGGTCAACGGGATCCTCAATATCGCCGGCCCGGAAAAGCTCGGCATGGACGACTTCATCCGGAACCGGTTTGCCGCCACCGGCGACGCGCGTCGGGTGGTGACCGATCCGGCGGCCCGCTATTACGGTGCGGTGCTCGACGACCGCACCATCGTCCCCCTGGAAGGCGAAGAAGGCGAAGACGTGACCATCTACCCGACCCGTTTCAGCGACTGGATGGCCGCCCGCGCGAATTGAATCGCGTCGTCAGGCAATAGACCTCAAGCCACCAACCGCGATCTCACCCCAACTGCGCGGCACTGCCAACCTGCCGACCAACACACCGCGACCGAAAGCCGCCGACACCGTCATCTCCGGCCTACCCGGATTCTTCGTCGGCGCCAGAGCCGAGATGCCCGAGGAGGTCATGCTCACGGGCGAGCTGATCGCCGCGGCAAAGGCGTTCACCGGCGACGGAAAGGGTCTGAGCCGCAGCATGATGGTCATCGCCGCGGTAGCCGATGCCGGTTGCGCCGGCTGACCGAGACTTCGCAGCGCACGCGGCACCGCGGCCATCGCCTGGGCCAGCATGTCCGGTATGCCGGCGTCGGCGCCTATCGACCCGGCGAGATCGTCATTGAGCGTCGGCGACGCCAGCGGTGTCAAGTTCGCGGCAGCCGACGACGCTCCGGCGTAGCGATACATCGCGGATGCATCCTGGGCCCACATTTCGCCATAGTCAGCCTCCAGCGAGGTGATCGCCGGCGTGTCCAGGTTGACTACGTTTGCGGCGGCCAGCGACGTCAGCCGCGCGCGGTTGGCTTGGATCACGGCCGGCGGGATCGTTGCGGCGAAGGCGTTCTCGAATGCGCTCGCGGCGGCCCTGGCCCGGCTCGCGATAGCCTCGGCCTGTTCGGCGGTATTCGTCAACCAGCGAAGGTAGGGCGTCACGGCGGCAATCATCGCGTCGGCTGCATCGCCCCGCCAGTCGTCGTCGGCCAATGCCACGATGATAGAACTGAAATCGCTTGCGGTGCTGTACAACTCGTCGGCCAGTTTGTCCCAGGCAGCCGCTGCCGCCAGCAGTGGCTCTGACCCGGAGCCCGAATACATTCGGGCGGAGTTGATCTCGGGTGGTAGCGCTCCGAAATCCATTTCGTCTACCTCCGAGTGACCACCGGGCTACCGGCCCGGCTCAATGGCTTTGGCGCCCTTCATAACCGCACACCACTCAATGCGTGACAGTGGTGAGCCAAGTGGGCGCCATCATCCGTTCATCCACCGGCAAGACGGCGTTGCGCATGTCGCAAGAAAACAACGCCGCCTAAGTGATGGCAAGCTAAAAACGCGGACGGTAACCAGCCCGTAACCGCACTCATATAATTCATATATTTCACGGGAGCCGACTAGGGAAGACCGTTGCGGCGTACAGCTTCTTGCGCGAGTTGCACGCGGGACGTGAAACCCAATTTGGTGTACACGTGAGTGAGATGTGCCTGGACCGTCCGTGGTGAGACGAACAGTCGTTCGGCGATGTCCTTGTTCGCCAGTCCCTCGCTGACCAGACGCGCCACATCGAGTTCGGTCGGGGTCAAGGACGCCCAGCCAGTGGCGGGCCGTTTACGTTCGCCGCGGCCGCGCAGCGCATAGGTAATGGCGTCATCTGTCGACAGCGCCGCGCCCTCGGCCCATTTGGTCGGGAAGTCGTCTCCGAGCTCTTCGCGACAGGCTTCGATCGTATTCTCGTAGGCGTCTTGGTGGAGAGGGAAGCGGATCTCATTGGTGCGGCGGCGAATGGCATCTGCGGCTCCGAGAAGCCGGGCCGCGTCGGCGTGAGTACCGGCGTTCACCGCGAGGCGCGCCAGACATTCCAGAATCGCGGGCAGCGACAGACGGCCTTGAGTGTCGGTGGCGATTGCCAGCGCCTGGTGGGCATCGCGCCGGGCCTGATCATTGTCGCCCCCGTCCGCCGCGATGTACGCGCGAATGCTCAGGGCAAGCATTTTGTGCCAGCCGGCCAGAGTGGTGACCGCTTCGTCAGCAAGTTCTCGCGCTTTGGTCAGGTCGCCGACGGCATGGGCGCACAGGGCGATTGCATGGATTGCCACGCTGCCACGGTGGACACCAGGATGCTCCCAGATTTTCGTAGCGACCTCGCCTGCGGTGGCGATATCACCGTCGGCCACGGCGGCGAAAGCTATCACAGTCGCGGAGGCAAGTTCCAAGACGACGTCGAGTTCTGCTCCCGCCTTTATCGCCGAACGGCCGACGCTTTTCGCTCCGGCAACCTCACCTTTATACGCCAGGCACGACCCTTGGCTGATCAGGCATAACATCATGCCGAGGACGTCGCTGTCGGACTCGCAGTCGGTGATTACCTCGCGGAACGTGTGAATGGCACTGTCCAGATCCGCGCGCATCATCTGGGCCATGCCAATGCTCCAGCGACACAAATGCAGGTTGAGCCAGTCGCCAAGGGCATCGGCAACGTCGGCGCCCTCATTGCCGAGGGCGCAGGCAGCGAACGGATCACCGGCCATGGCAGCGAGATAGGCTTGCCGGCCGAGTATCTGGCTGAGTCGCCAATCGTCGCCGGTCGTTCGGCACAGTTCCATTGCTTCAGCGAAATAGGGTGCGGCCGTGTCGAAATCAAGCCCGGCGATGCATCCGCAGGCGGTGAGTGTTCGGGCCAGCAGTGCCGGGTCGCCGAGTTCGCGCGCGATTTCGACAGCCTGCTCAGCCATCGCCAGGCTGTCGATCGCTGCGATAAGGGAATCCAAGACCGCTTTGTCAGCTATCGCGCCTGCATAAATCGGCGGGTCCATGGCGTCCGGGTCGAATCCATCGTGATCGAGGACCGATTCGAACCAGCTCAACCCTTCTCGCAACCGTCCGCGTCCTTGCCAGACCGGCTGCAGCGACGACGCTAGCCGCAATGCCCCAGCAGCGTCACCGTCGTCGCAGCAAAAGGCGAATGCGGTCCGCATGTTGTCGATGTCGGCTTCGACGCGGGCAGCGCAATGCCGAAAAGTATTGCGGGTGGGGGTATCCAGCTCGGCTGCCAGCCTGGTGTAGTAGTCGCAGTGCCGGGCGCGTACGGCCTGCGCTTCACCGGACTGGCACAACTTCTCCAGCCCGTACTCGCGAATCGTTTCCAGCATGCGGTATCGCGTGTGATCGGCGATGTCGTCGGCCTGGACCAGTGATTTGTCCACGAGCAGGGTCAGTTGGTCGAGCACCTGATAACGCTGCACACCCGCACCACCGCATACCGCCACAGCGGCATCGAGGTCGAACCCCCCGGCGAACACGGCCAGGCGGCGAAACAACACACTCTCGGCGTCGGTGAGCATGGAATGCGACCAATCCACCGAAGCCCGCAGGGTCTGCTGGCGCCGCACCGCCGTGTGAGCGCCGCCGGTGAGCAGCTGGAAACGGTCGTGAAGGCTGTCGCGGATATCGGCTGCCGACAAGGCGCGCATGCGGGCGGCCGCGAGCTCGATGGCCAGCGGCATGCCGTCAAGGCGACGGCAGATCTCGGTCACGGCTGCGAGATTGCTGTCGGTCAGCGTGAAGTCGGGCCGGACGTGGCGGGCGCGGTCGGTGAACAACTCGACGGCCTCGTCGGCCAGCGCCAACGAAGGTACTTGCCAATTCACCTCGGCCTCGGTGTGCAGCGGTTCGCGGCTGGTCGCCAGCAGCCGCACTGCGGGACATTTGCTCAACAGTGCGACGGCAAGCGCCGCGGCCGCTTCCAACAGGTGCTCACAGTTGTCCAGCACGATCAGCGCGTGGTGGTCACCGATGCGCGCGGTGACGGTGTCGACGATCGAGCGGCCCGGCTGGTCGGGCAGTCCCAGGGCTTGGGCGACGGCCGCGTCGACGAGGTCGGCATCGGTGATTGGGGCGAGATCGACGTAGTGGAGGGGACCCCCGATCTCGTCGGCGAAGTTCATTGCCAGCTGGATGGCCAGGCGCGTCTTGCCAACGCCGCCCGCACCGGTCAGCGTCACCAGCCGATGCTCCCCGAGCAGCCGCCTGAGCTCCGCGATTTCGGTGCCGCGTCCCACAAAGCTGGTCAGTGGCACCGGAACAGCTTGTGTGGCACTGATATTCGTGGACCGCAGCGGAGGAAAGTCGATGCGCAGGTCAGGATGGCACAACTGCAGGATGCGTTCCGGGCGCGCCAGATCGCGCAGTTGGTGGCTTCCCAAATCGGACAACCACGCTCCGTGCGGCAGATGATCGACCACAAGCTGCTCTGTTGCGGCAGTCAGTACGGTTTGGCCGCCGTGGGCCAGGTCACGCACCCGAGCCGCGCGATTGATGGTCGGGCCGATGTAATTCGCCGCATCACGCAGCTGAATCTCGCCGGTATGCACGCCGATGCGCAGGCGAAGGGGCGCCAACGGCGCACGCTGCAACGCCAAGGCGCATGCCGCTGCGTCGCTGGCCCGGTTGAACGCGATGACGAAGCTGTCGCCTTCGCCTTGTTCGACCGGCCGCACCCCGCCGTGCGCATCGACCAGCCGCGTCAGCGTCGCGTCCAGGCGCGCCACAGCTGCGGTCATCTCGTCGGGGCGGCTTTGCCACAGGCCGGTGGATCCTTCGATGTCGGCCAGCAGCAGCGTCACCGTTCCGGTCGGCAGTTCGCTCACGCCCAGCTCGCTCCAGTTCATCGGCGGCGTGTCCGCGCGGGGATCAGATTCACCCATGTTAGCCAGCATGCGACGCAACGGCGTCACACAACATCAGCGGATATGCGTACAAAACGGCGCTGCGGCGCCCGCACGCAATTACGCGATCTGACCAATGATCTTTGGCTGGGCCGCGCCGCATAGTCGAGGAACCGACAAGCGAGGAGACCACCATGACCCAACAATTCTGCGACGCGGCCGTCGACGCCGTGATTGCCGGCCACTACGACCGGCGCTTCGCCGACCTGGCCGCCGCACTTGCCGACGAGATCACCACAGGCGGTGAACTCGGTGCGGCCATCGCGGTCGACATCGACGGCGAGTTGGTCGTCGACATGTGGGGCGGGTACGTCGACCGTGCCAAGACCAGGCAGTGGAATCAGGACACCATCGTCAACGTGTTTTCCAGCACCAAGAACGTCACCTCGCTGGCCGCGTTGATGCTGATCGACCGTGGGCGGCTCGATCCGTATGCGCCCGTCGCCAAGTACTGGCCGGAGTTCGCCGCGAACGGAAAACAGGACGTCGAGGTGCGCCATGTGCTGAGCCACACCTCTGGGGTGTCGGGCTGGGAGATGCCGTTCACCATCGACGATGTCTACGACTGGGAAAAGTCCACCGCCCAGCTCGCTTCTCAGGCGCCGTGGTGGCAACCCGGTACCGCGCCCGGGTATCACGCGATAACCAGTGGCCACTTGGTGGGTGAGCTCGTTCGCCGCATCACCGGCATGTCTCTCAAAGAATTTGTGCGCGAAGAGATCACGACGCCTGTGGGCGCCGACTTTCAGATCGGCGCCCGGCCCGAGGACGACAGCCGCATCGCCGAACTGATTCCGCCGCCGGCCTTGGACATACCGTTGGACGCCGTGCCCGAGGATCATCCAATGCGGAAGACCTTCGCCATCATGGCACCGACGCCTGAAGCGGCGTTGATGGCGCAGACGACCGCCTGGCGGCGCGCCGATATCGGATCAGCCAACGGGCACGGTAACGCGCGCTCGCTGGTGCGGGCGCTGTCGGCAATTTCGTTGGGCGGTAGTGCGAATGGGGTTCGCCTACTGAGCCAGGACACTATTGACCTGATATTCGAAGAACAGGCCGACGGAATCGATCTGGTGCTGTGCATGCCGGCCCGGTGGGGTATCGGCTATGCATTGCCGAAACCGGAAGCTGTGCCCGATATCCCGGATGGCAAGATCTGTTTCTGGGGCGGCTGGGGCGGCTCGATGGTTGTCATGGATCTCGACCGTCGCATGACGTTCTCCTACGTGATGAACAAGATGGGGCAAGTTACCGCCGCGGGGTCGGACCGCACCCAGAAGTACACCCGACTGATCTATGAAGCCGTCGCCTGAGAGTCCAAGAAGACTCAAGGCCGGCGCAGTTGATCGCCGAACGTGTTGTGAGGGCGAGAAAATCGCGAATTTCTCGCCCTCACAACACACTCGGCGTTAAGGCCTGCGAGCCTTACTGACGCTACTGCCCCATCACGTAACTCACGGTCGGGCCGGCTGTCCAGCCGCCGTCAACCGCGATCTCCGCGCCAGTCGTGTATGCGGCATCATCCGACAGCAGGTAGCTCACCGCGCCGGCGATCTCCTCAGGCACACCAACCCGGCCCAGCGGCGTGTTCGGGTAGTTTCCCTCACCCACTTGGATTCCCACCTGCTCGGTCATCGGCGTGTAGGTCATGCCTGGATGTACCGAATTCACGCGGATGCGGTCCCCGGCCAACTCGACGGCGGCGATTTTGGTCAGCCCCCGAACGCCCCACTTGGAGGCGCCGTAGCCCGCGGTGAGCGCAAGGCCGAAAAGTCCTGCGGCAGAAGAGATGTTGACGATCGACCCGCCACCCGCCGCCCGCATCGGCGCAATCGCAGCTTGGATACCGTTGAATACGCCGACCAAGTTGACCTCGAGGATTCTGCGGAAATGCTCCACAGGTTCGTGCTCGATGAACTGTCCGGCCGAAATCCCCGCGTTGTTGACCAGCCCGTCGAGGCGGCCCAGCTCGGCGGTCGTGTAATCCACCGCCTGTGCCCATTGCGCCGGATCGCCGACGTCCAAATGCACATATCGGGCGGACTCGCCGAGTTCGTCGGCAAGCCGCTTACCGTCGTCATCGAGGAGATCGGCGATCACCACCTTGCCGCCCCGCCCGACGATGTGGCGGCCGAATGCCGCGCCGAGTCCGCGGGCACCGCCGGTGACGAGAACTACCTTGCCTGAGAGTTGACCGGAATTCGTATTCATGGATCACCCATCTTTTCGCGAGCAGTCGCAATTGGTTTCCGGAGTCATTTGGCGGACATGTCGATGCCGAAAAGCATGGCCGCACTCATCTTCCGGGGAAGCTCGGTCAGGATCGCCGATGCCGCGATGCGGCGCGGCAGCGTGACATATCGCCGCTCCCGCTCGATCGCATCGGCAATCGCGTTGGCGACGACTTCGGGTTCCAGGTCCTCGCGCGGCAGCATGTGCAACCGCTGTGAGCGCTCGATCGCTCGCCTGGCCGGCCCGAATTCGCGGATGCCGTCGATCATGTCGGTTTTGACGGCACCGATCTGCACCAGAGTCGTCTTGACGGGCTTTCCGCGTAGTTCCTGACGGATGCCGGCCGTGAAGTGGCTGAGACCGGCCTTCGATGTGGCGTAAACGGTGACCCCGGGGCTGACGCTGACCGCGCCCATCGACGATACGTTGACGATGTGCCCGCGTCCGCGCCGCAGCATCAACGGCATGAGCTGGCGGCATAGTTCCATCGGCGCCATCAGGTTGACCTGCAGTAGATCTCGCATCTCCTGCGCGGAGGTGTCGGGAAGCAGCCGAACGCAGTCCAGGCCCGCATTGTTGATCAGCACGTCGACGGGACCGTCAGACTCCACCCGCTCGACCAACTGGCCAACGGCTACCGGATCGGTGAGGTCGGTCGGATATGCCTTGCCGCCAAGTTCCTTGGCGAGCAGCTCGAGAGCTTCTTGGTTGCGCGCGACAAGCGCGACCTCCGCGCCGCGTTGGGCCGCCACCTCCGCAATGCTGCGCCCCAGCCCGCGGCTGGCCCCGGTGATCAATACCCGAGTCTTCGTCAACCTCATGGCTTTTCCTTCTAGTCCGTGTTGACAACGCGGTTGTTCAAGGCGTCGCGCACCACTACGCAGACGTCTGCGTTGGCCTGCTCGGCGGTGGGAATGTCGTCGGGCAGGTTGAAAAAGCCGTGAAACATATCCGGGTAGCGCCGGACGGTAGCAGCCACACCCGCGGCCTGCAGCAACCGCGCAAACTCCTCGTCCTCGTCACAAAGCGGATCGATTTCGCCGGTGACGATGTGCGCCGGCGGCAACCCGGAGAGATCGGCCAGTATCGGTGAGACCCGCACATCGAGCCGATCACCGTCGGGACCCAAGTACTGCTCGGTGAACCAGCGCATGTGGTCGATCGTCAGCACCCCGGGTGCAGATCGGGCGTGTGACGCGGAAGGCTTGCGGCGCTGATCCACCACCGGATAGATCAGCACCTGAAACGCGATCGGCGGACCGCCTCGATCGCGCGCGATCATGCACACGACGGCGGCCAGGTTTCCGCCCGCGCTGTCCCCGGCCACCACGAGACGGCTTGTGTCCCCGCCGAATTCAGCCCCATGGGCGGCCACCCACTTAGTGGCGGCCCACGCGTCGTCTAGCGCGGCGGGGTAACGATGCTCCGGGGCAAGGCGATAGTCGACCGACACGACAATTGCGCCAACGCCATTCGCCAACCGTCGACAGCAGGCGTCGTGTGAGTCGAGGTCGCACAGGACGAAGCCACCGCCGTGCAGATACACGATGAGTGGAACCCTCGAATCCGAAGCTTCCGGTTCGAGCGGATGGTAGATGCGCACTGGGATTTCGTCACCGCCGTCCAACCCGGGGACTGTGCGGTTCTGCACTCGCGCGACCGGAATGTGCCGGCGCGGCTTGCGGCTGGCCCGCAGACTCTCTCGCACCTGCTTCGCGTCGGCCGTGCCGTCGCGCATCGACGCGAAAGCCGCCGCCATACGTTGTGCGGTCTCACGTTTCGCGGCGTCGGCGGCCGCATCAACTTGGGTCACGTGTCCGCCTTCTGTTCGAGCCGGCTGCGGAGCAGCTTGCCGGTCGCGTTGCGCGGCAGTTCTTCCCGGAATTCCACTTCGCGGGGCACCTTGTACCGGGCGAGATTGGCGCGCACGTAATCCTTGATGTCGTCGGCGCCGACCGAAGCGCCTTCGGAGAGCACCACGTACGCCTTGAGCCGTTGCCCGAAGTCCGGGTCGCAGACTCCGACGACGGCGACCTCGTCGACGTCGGGATAGGCACCGATCAAGTTTTCCACCTCCAGCGGATAAACATTTTCGCCTCCGCTGATGATCATGTCATCGTCGCGGCCGTCCACGTAGAGCCGACCGGTGGTATCGAAATGGCCCACGTCCCCGCTGCTGAGCAGACCGTCGATGACTTCCTTCGTCCGGCCGTCGGTGTAGGCACCGAATGTCAACATGTTGCCGGCGAAGATGCGGCCGACGGTG
This sequence comes from Mycobacterium sp. 1164966.3, assembly GCF_001665395.1. Taxonomy (GTDB): domain Bacteria; phylum Actinomycetota; class Actinomycetes; order Mycobacteriales; family Mycobacteriaceae; genus Mycobacterium. The sequence goes on along the minus strand of NZ_LZSG01000034.1, from coordinate 177,234 downwards.
CCGGGCGTGGTGACCGGGTTGCCCGCGTCGTCGAACAGCGCGATACGGCACCCGACCGGAGGCCTGCCCGCAGTCGCCGGATCGTGCGCGAGGTCCTCCGGCATGGCGACGGTCATCACCGCGAGTTCGGTCGAGCCGTACAGGTTGTAGAGCACCGGCCCGAATCGGTCCATCGCGCGGTTGACGAGGTCGGGTGCCATCGCCGAGCCGGACGCGAAAACGATTCGCAGCGAGGAGGTGTCGTACTTCGCCAGGACATCATCCGACAACGCCAAAATGCGCTGCAGCATCGTTGGAACCACCACCAGCACGTCGCAGCAATAGTCCTGGACGGCGCGCAGCGCCTCCTCGGGAACGAACTTACGGCGCAGCACCAACCGATTGCCCAGCGCCAACGACAACACCGCCTGACCCAGCCCCGTGCCGTGGAACACCGGCGCGGCCACATAGCACGTTCCGCCGCGCCGCCGCGGCACCCGGTCCAGGAGCTGGGCGGAAAACAGCGGGGAGGATTTCTCACGCGGCGCACCCTTGGGGGTACCGGAAGTCCCGCTGGTCAGCAGGGTCAACCCGCCAGGTTTTGCGGGTGCCTTCACGGGCGCATCAGAAGTCGAGCAGACCAGCCGTTCCAGGGTGTCGGCGGTGATGTCCGGGATGGGCCAGGGATCGGACAACAATCTGTGGATCGACGGGTCGACCGCGTCCAGCAGACCGCTGAACTCGTAGTCGTGTACCAGCACCGAGATACCTTCGCGGCGAACAACATCAGCCAGTTGCGGCTTCGCGAATCCGGTGTTCATCAGCACCAGGCGTGCCCCCGCCTTGCTCGCCGCGGCGATGACCACGATGAGGTTGCGGTGGTCGCGGCACAGCGCAGCGATCGTGGTGCCCGAGCCCATTCCCGCCCGCGACCATGCCCGCGCCAAGGCGTTCACTCGCCGATTCAGTTGGGCGAACGTCACGTCGCCGGCATCGTCGGTGATCGCCACCTGGTTGGGATTCCGATGCGCAGCGCTTTCGACGACTCCGGCGAACGGCCCATACTTCTTGGCGGACAGGAAGGATCGCAGTCCCTCGCGCGGGCCGCCGGACAGGCCGGACTCGCGGAGCACCCGAAGGCTCTGCATTGTCACGGCCAGGTTGTCCATCTTCTGGCGGGCGCGACCCAGCGCCAACTGATCGGTCCATCTCTTCACGGTCGCTACGGTATGAGCGCAACGGCGCCGGTTGGGTGTACCTTCCCGGTCATCGGGATTTCATGCCGCCACAGCATCCCGAACCCGGTTGTCTGTCACTGAACGAATTGGAGGTGGCCGGATGCGACGTCTTACTGGTGTCGACAACTTGTTTCTCAAACAGGAGAAGACCACCCAGCCCCAACACACCATCAAGGCTGTCGTGCTCGACCCGGCCGCGGCACACCAACCGCTCACCTTCGATGTCGTCCGCGCGGCCGTCCCGGCCATGGTCGAACGGGTCGAGCCATTGCGCTGGCAGCTGTTGCAAACCCGCATGGGCCGGCCCTGGTGGATCGAGCGTCCCCGGATCGACCTCGATCACCACATCAAGCACGCGACCGCGGCAGCGCCCGGTGGCGATCGGGAACTGTCGGCGGAGATCGGCAAGATCAATATGGGCGCGCTCGACCGCGAGCATCCCTCGTGGGAACTGTGGTACGTCGACGGACTCGCCGATGGCCGAATTGCGTTGGTGCTGAAGCTTCATCACGCCCTCGCCGACGGCATGGCGTCGCTGCGGCTACTCGAAAGCATCTTCAGCTCCGATCCTTCCGAACCGCTGCCCACACCCGCGGGCTCACTGGTCGACGAACGACGCCCGAACGCTGCGGCCTGGTACCGGACCGTGTTGAAGCATCAAGCTGCGGCCGCGGCGAAGTTCCCCGGCGTGCTGGCCCGCTCCGGTCGCACCGTCAAGACGGTTCGCGCGCGCCGCAAGGCCGGTCGGCCCGGCTTCGCCGAAGCGTTCGCCGCACCGACCGCCCGGTTCAATGCGCCATTCACCGGCCGCCGCGAGTTCGCTTACCTCACTTGCGATCTCGACATGATCAAGCAGATCAAAACCGCGTTCGGTGTAACAGTCAACGACGTGTATCTGGCGGCATGCAGCGGTGCCGTCCGGTCATACCTAGACCGTCACGGTGAGCTGACCGCCGAATCGTTGTCCGCCGTCGTGCCCGTGGCGGTTCGGCGGCCCGGTGCGGAAGTGGACTGGGGTAATCAGGTGACCACCTGGTATACCTCGCTTGCCACCGATGTCGCCGACCCGGTGGAACGGCTGCAACGGATTTCGGCCAATACGAAGGCCGCCAGGGCGGTACACGACGAGCGCGACCTGTGGCTTTTCGGTGACTGGATGGAGTACTGGCCGCTGTTCTGGTTCTACGGGCGGGCCCTACCGATCGTCGGGGCGGCGACAAAGAAGCGACCCACCTACAGCCTGATCGCATCGAACGTCCCTGGCCCTAAGACCCGTTTGTACTTCGCCGGCGCGCCGATCGAGAAGCTGATCTCGGTGGGCCCGATCGTCTATCCGTACGGGCTGAACTTCACCGGCTGGAGCTACGGCAGCGACATGACGATCGGCATGCAGGCATGCAGTGACCATGTGCCCGACATCTGGGAACTCGCCGACGGGATCTCCCGGGCGCTCGACGAACTGGCCGCACGGGCGCAGCAGCCTCGGCGAGCAGACGCAAAAGCGCCCATTTCGGGCCGGAATTAGGGGATTTTGCGTCTGCTCGCCATGTCTTTCGCGGCCAAGTGGCTGAACAGCATGCTGGTGCCGATCGGGGTGCCGCCCGCCGGGTAAGCGGTTCCACTTGGCGCGGCCATCGTATTGCCAGCCGCGTACAGGCCTGGGATCGGATTGCCGGACGTGTCCAGGACGCGGGCGGCGGTGTCGGTGCGCAGTCCGCCCTTGGTGCCGAGGTCGGAAAGGCCGAACGCGGCCGCGTGGAACGGCCCCTGGTCGATCGCGACGAGCGGCGATTTCCCGCCGGAGAACGCGCGGTCGTAGGCCTCGTCGCCGCGACCGAAGTCCTCGTCCCTGCCGTTGGCAACGAACTCGTTGAAACGGGTGACTGTTGCGATCAAGTTCGCCGGCGGCACACCGATTTTGCGGGCCAGCTCGTCCAGTGTGTCACCGGTGTGCCAAAGCCCGGCGGCCACATACTTTTCCGGCTCTACTATCGACACGTTAGGCGCCTTGACCGGCGGCGCCTGACCTTCCTTGTCGTCGTAGATCATCCAATACGGCAACGTAATTGACCCAGCCTGCAATTGCTCGACGACGACGCGGCCAATCCGGTCGTATGCGGCGGACTCGTTGACGAACCGCTTACCGTCCTGCTTGACGAAAATCCCGCCGGTGAACCACAGCGCGAACGCGGAACGACCATCGGGATGCGTCAGGCCCGGCGACCACCAAGCCTGGTCCATCAGATCGGTGTCCGCACCGATCGCGATGGCCGCCTCATGCGCCTGCCCGCGATTTCCCCACGGGCCCATCGTGTCCCGTGCCCGTCCGGGCACGCCGTATTGCCGGCGGAGCTCGTCGTTGCCCTCGAATCCGCCGGCGGCCAAAAGCACACCGCGGCGGGTACGTATTGCGCGGTGCTGTCCGTCGGTCTCGACGATCGCGCCGACGACCGAGTCGCTTTCGGCGCCGACCAGTAGCTGGACCAGCGCGGTGTTCAGGCGCATTGCCGCCGCCGGATATCGCGCTGTCGCCTTGAGGAACCGGGCGATCAGGGCGCGCCCTCCGATGAAGTACTCGTCGGGCACCGGCGCCCCGAGCCGGTCGGTATCCAACGGACCACGTATCACCTCGCGCAGTTCGGGAGCCTTCGAAACCCGAAGCGGTCGCACGGCAATGTGCCGTCGGCCATCCAACCGAGCCTTCGGTGCTTTGCCGAAATAGTCCGGCCACGGCAGTATTTCGAATTTGAGTACCTCGTCGGCCTCGAGGTACTCGATCAGCGGGGCACCTCCGCGGACGTAGGTTTCTTGCAGTTCGTAGGGGGTGCGGTCACCGACCACCGCGTGGTAGTACTCCAGCGCGTCCTCGATCGTGTCGTCGATGCCGGCGCGCATGAGCACCGGGTTGCACGGGAACCACACCCCGCCGCCTCCGGAGTATGCGGTGGTACCACCGAATTTGTCGGTCGCCTCAACCAGCAGCACATCGAGTCCCTCGCGTGCCGCCGTGTACGCTCCGGTGACGCCGCCGGCACCGGAGCCGGCCACCAGCACGTCGCACTCTTCGTCCCATCGAATCACCCTGGTACTCCTACGTGTAACGCTGCTGTCCGTGGCGCGCGAACTCTGCGTCGAGGGATCGCTTTTCGTCAATAGTCATCCGATGGTAGACGGGCGCTCCGCCGCGTCCTGTCCACCGATACACCGGCTCACCGGTATGCCAACGCTGCCGCTGCAGCTCGCGCTTCAGCACCTTGTTCGAACCGGTCACCGGCAGGTTCGCGGATATCCGCAGAAAGCGTGGAAACCCCTTGCGCCCCAAGTTGTCCTGCTCAGAAAGGTAGCCGGCCAACTCGCCGGCGTCGAACTGCTCGGGGTCGGCGACCTCGATGGCTGCCATCACCTGGTCGCCTGAGCGCGGGTCCGGAACGGCGTATACCCCGGCAGCGACCACCCTCGGGTGGCGGCGCAGGACGTGCTCGATGGCCAACGCGGAGATGTTCTCGCCGTCGACGCGGATCCAGTCGCCACGCCGCCCGGCGAAGTACATGAAGCCCGCCGAGTCGAGGTAGCCGAGATCCCCGGTCCAGTACCAGCCGTTGCGGATGCGTTCGGCGTCGGCGGCGTCGTTACGCCAGTAGCCCTCGAAGTCACGGCTGCCGTATTTGTCGACGATCTCGCCGACGGCCTCGTCGGGGTTGCATACTCGCCCATGCTCGTCGAGAACTGCTGGCGCACAGTCTTGTAACGTCTCCGGGTCTACCACGGCCACGCCGGCATGTGCTGGGCGGCCCAGCGCGCCGGGCGGTGCCGCGGGATCGCGCGCCACCACCGCTCCGCCCTCGCTGGACCCGTAGCCCTCGAACAGCTCTGCCCCGAAGCGGCGGCGAAACTCGCTCTGGTCGTCAGGTGAGGCCTCGGTGCCGAAACCGCGCACCAGTGGGTTGTCGAAGTCGTCCGGCTGCTCCGGTGTGGCCATCAGATAGGCGAGCGCCTTGCCGACGTAGGTGAAGAATGTCGCGCCGAAGTACCGCACATCCGGCAGAAACCGCGACGCCGAGAACGTCGGGGCCAAGCATACGGTGGCCCCGTTGGCCAACGCCGGCGCCCACAGCGCCATGATCGCGTTGCCGTGAAACAACGGCATGCAGCAGTACTCCACGTCGTGGCGATGGTGACCGAACTTCTCGCTCGCCGCATATGCAATCCGGGCCAGCCGGCCCTGGCTGCACTTGACCGCCTTCGACGACCCCGTCGTGCCCGAGGTGAACAACAACAGCAGTAGCGAATCCTCGCCGACACCAACAGGAATCGCGGGTTCCACATGATTCGCATCGAGAAGCCGACCGTAGCCTGGATCGTCGATGTTCAAGAATCGGTCCGGCTCCAGTCCGAGGTCCAGGCAGCGCAGCCGCTCCACGCCCGCGGAGTCGGTGACGATCAATTGACAGTCTGCATGGCGAACTTCTGCGGCCAGGTCTTCAGCCCCACGGGTGGGGTTGATGCCGACGACCGTCGCACCGGCCAGCGCGGCACCGCCCAGCCAGAACAGGAAGTCGGGCACGTTGTCCAGCAGCAAGCCGATATGGAACGGCCCGGCTCGTCGCTGTGACTGGGCCAGCGCCCCGCGCGCGGCCGATTCGCGAACCACGTTGTCCCAGGTCCAATCCCGTTCGCGGGTGCGCAGCCCGAGATGCTCGTCGCCGAGACGATCGAGCAGCATGGCCGCGATGTCACCGCGCATGTCAGGTGGGCGGGTACACGAGATCGGCGTACTGCTGCGGCAGGTCGTCGCGGGAGAGTTTGGTGATGCTGACCACCCCTGGATTGTAGGAGTCCTCCCCTTGGATCAGCCCGTTCTCATCGACCGGCCACAGCAGCAGCTGTCGGAAGACGATCAGGTAGTCGGCATCGGCGTCGTCGACGGGAATGCCCAAGCGCACCGCTTCGGCGCCCGGATAGATCTGCTTGAGCAAGCCCTCGGTGACCAGGCAGTGGTCGTCGACCACGAGCCGCTGGACCTCGTATTCGAGGATGTTGGTCCTGGTGGCCAGAAAATGGGTGTAGTACTCCCGCACACCCTCGGTGGTCTTCGGGCCGAAATCCCCTTCTGCGCCCCAGAAGTGGTAGTCGGGGTGCGGAGACAAGGTGGCCATGAGTCGTCCGAAATCCGGTGCGGCTTCGGCCTTCATGTGTTCGATCACGGCGTTGAGGACGACACGCTTGCGTTCGTCCGTGGTGTCCGCCAGCCGTTTCTCCAGCGGCTGCCAGGTCCGGGTGGAGTCGATTACTGCCATGCGCTGCTCCTTCGGGTTGCGTGAGAAGTGGATAGTCAGTTGTCGGCCGTCGCCGCCACCAGCCGATCGAGCTCCGCGGCGGCGTGGGACACGAGTTCCCATGCGTCGTCGACCAATTCGGGGTCGACCTGAACGCCGACGTCGACATGATCGCCGTAGCTGAACACCGTCACATTCATGCCCATTCCGACCGCCAGTGGCCCCACCGGGAAGATGTGCTCGATGCGCGCACCGGCCAGGAACAGTTGTGACGGCGGGCCCGGGACGTTGGACACGATCAGGTTGGTGTTCAACGGCATTCGTTGTTCGAGGTTCGCCGCCTGGTAGACGCGTAGCAGGGCGCCGAACAACATTGGCGGCGCGATGTCGGTCAGTCCGACGGTTTGTTTCTTCGTCAGAGCTTCGGCCAGGTCTTTCGCGCTGTTCATGCCGCGATGAATCGCCGTCAGCCTGGCTACCGGGTCGTCGATGTCGGTGGCCAGCGATGCGACCATCGGATGCACCAGGTTGCCGAGTTCCACGTCCTCGGGCGAGCGGGTGGACATGGGGACGGTGGCGAGCAGCGGGCGCTGCGGGAGTGCGTCGCGCTTGACCAAGTAGTCACGAATCGCCCCGCCGACGACGGTGAGGATCACGTCGTTGACCTTGACGCCGAAGTGATTCTTCACATGCTTGACGTCGTCCAAAGCCAAAGAACAGTAGGCGAATCTGCGGCGCGGACCGAGGGCCCCGTTGAACGAAACGCGCGGCGCACTGAGTGGCCGCGGGGGCGGCTCGGGCCGGCGCAGATGGCTGATCGTGGTGACCGCGCCACTCACTGTCTGGCGCAGGAATTGCGCGAGCTTGGGTGGCGACACCGCCGCAGTCAGGGCTCCCCGGGCCAGCAGCTCGACGCTTGATCGGCGCGGCGCAGCTTGGCCGTCAGGGTTTTCCGTTACCGGCAGAGATGCGTCGGGTGTCAGGTCGCACAATACGTCTGAGAGGCCGGCCCCCGAAACTCCGTCGACCATTGCGTGATGGGTCTTGGCAACAAAAGCGACCCGGCCGCCCTCGAGGCCTTCCAGATACCAGCCTTCCCACAGTGGCAGACGCCGGTCCAGCGGCCGCGCGAGTATTACACCGATAATCTCGGCGAGTTCAGCGGAACCGCCTGGCGACGGCAACGCCGCCCGATGCAGGTGCGCATCGAGCCGGAAGTCGGGATCGTCGACCCACACCGGCCTGTCCAGCCGAAACGGCACCTCCTGGATGCGGCGCCGGAACTGCGGAAGGTACTTCAGCCTGCGCTGGACGTGGTTACGCAGAGTGTCGAAGCCATACCCCGGCACCGAGCTGGGGTCCAGGATCATCAGCCCCAGTGTGTGCTGGGGCCACGCGGTGGCGCCTTCCATCGACAAAAACATCGCGTCCATACCGGATAGCCGCTTCATCACTGAGCTCCATTCATTCGCGGCTCATCCGCGACCAGATGCGAACGTAGCCGTCGGCGTCGCGCTATGGCCGACTGTCTCCCGATGGATGAGACGGTGGAGAGCGCGAGCAAACGCAAAATCGCCTTTTGGAGCTCGAAATGGGGGATTTTGCGTCTGCTCGGGCTACTGGGCCAGGAAGTTCAGCAGCAACTCGTTGACAGTCCCGGGCTGCTCGATCTGCGGACAGTGGCCGGCGTCCTCGACAACGACTGAACGCCCGCCTTCGATCTGCTTCGCGATCTGCGCGGCCCAACCGGCGGGCAGGAGCTTGTCGTTCCCTCCCTCGACGACCAACGTGGGCACGCCGATGCGCTCGTAGGGTCGCGCGGTTGCCGACACCGACGGCGTGGGAGCGCCAGGGCGCCGAAAACGGGCCGCGGCCACCGCCTCCCACGCGCCCGGCGCAGTACTGGACTCATATCGGCGCCGCACATACTCGTCGTCGGCCGGATAGCGCGGGTCGTAGAACAACGCCTCGACGATGCGCCGCATGGCCGGCATCGTCGCGTCGTACTGCTGGAGCGCCCGAAAGTGCTTGTTTTGCTGGATCTCTCCGCCACCGCAGATGACCACGAGGCTGCGAACCGGCAGCTGTGGTGCATCAGATGTCGCGTCGGTCAGCAGGTTGATGGCGCCCATCGAGTTGCCGGCGAAATGCGCCGAGGCGATGTCGAGCAGCTCGCAGAATCGGGCGACATGCCGGATCCGCATTCCGCGCCCGTCGACGAAGTCGATGACCTTCGCCGACTGTCCGAACCCGAGTTGGTCGGGTGCCAGCACCCGGTAGTATCCGGCGAGTTCAGCGATATTCCGTTCCCAGCCGAGTTCGGCACTCGCGCCGAACTCGCCACCGTGCAGCAGCACCACCGGGTCCCCGTGACCGGCCTCCAGGTAGCTGGTGACCAGGCCGTCCACCGAAATGGTCCTGCGATGTATCTGGGTCACTTGATCGCGATCGGATTGACCGGGGAACCAACGGCGCCAACGACTCTCAACGGCGGCGCCACAAGCTGGAACTCGTATACGCCGTCGGCGGCGCAGTCGTCCGCCAGCGCGGCGAGGTCCCAGTACTCGCCGAACATCATCCCCATATCGCGCAGGCACAGCATGTGCAGCGGGAAAGTTGTCCCCTCGACTCCGGATACCAGGTCTTCGACTTGGAGGTTGTCGGCCGCGACGGCAGCGATCTCGTGGTCGTGCAGCCATTGGGCACATCGCCAGTCCAGTCCGGAGTAGCCTTCTGTCTTGTTGCCAGTCATGAGAAACCTTGTCCACCAACCGGTCCGGATCAGCACAATGTCACCGCGTCCGACGCTCACGCCTTGGGCGCGTGCGACGTCGTCCAGTTCTTCCGGCGTGATCGGATTGCCGGCCTCGAGGAAGATTTCCGCGCCGCGATGGCGAACCAGGTCAAGCAATACACCGCGGGAAGTGATGCCCTTGGCGTCGACCTTGTCGATGCCGCAGTGGTAGGCGCCCATACTGGTCACCGAATCCGCCGGAAAGCCGTTGTAGAGCTGGTCGTCGTAGTAGACGTGCGACAGCGCATCCCATTGGCTGGCCGCCTGCAACGGCATGATGATCATGTCGTCGTTGAAGCGGAAGGGGTTGTCGGCGGTCATGTAGCCGCTCAGCTGGTGCGCCAACGGGTTACGCTCCCACCCAGGTCCATACTTGGCCAGTGTCCTGACGTCGCCACCGTCGACCGTCATCACGTGTACGGGGTTGTGCCGAAACTCGAAGGCGCCCTGCGGTCCTGACGCGCCGAAGTCGACCCCGAGGGGAAACACTCGGCCATGCCGGACCAGGCTGGCGGCGTGGGCAACCTGGTCCGCGGTGATGAAGTTCAGTGTGCCGAGCTCGTCGTCGTCTCCCCAACGACCCCAATTGGAGACCTCGCGAGCGACTCTCCGGAAGTCGGTCAAGCTGGCCACGAGGCTCCTCCCTCGAGTTCACGGGCGATCGCAGCGGCGGTGTTTCCACCGTCAACCCATACCACCTGACCGGAAATATAGCTGGCCGCACGACTATTCAGAAACGTCAGCACCGCGGCCTGTTCAGCCGGGCCGGAAACCCTTCCCAACGGCTTGGGGATGTCGTCGAGGAAACCCTGCCCGTATGCCGTCCTGAGCTGGTCGAGTATCGGCGTCTCGGTGACGCCGGGCCCGGTGCAGTTGATCCGGATGCCTTTGGCGCCCAGCCGCGAAACGTTTTGCATGGTGTAAAGGATGACCGCCTCTTTGGAGAACTGGTAACCACCGCCGGTCAGCTCATCGGGGTGACGCCGACACCAGTCGGTGCCCTCTCGCATTGTCGCGGTATTCAGCAGCGGCGCCACAGCTCGCAGATGCTCGCGGTATCCGGAGGCGGCCAGCGAGGACACGCTGACGATGGATGACCCCGCCCTCATCTTCGGGATCAGCGCCTCGGTCAGATGCCGCAGGCCAAGGAAGTTGATCGTGACGACAAGTTGCGGATCGCCAATTCCCGAGGAGACACCGGCAACGTTGAACAGCGAGTCGACCTGGCCGATGCCGGCAACCGCGCGATCGATCGCGGCGGAGTCGGTGAGGTCTACTTCGTGAAAGTCGTTGATCTCGAATGCCGGTCGGCGTTGGTCGAGGCCGATTACGTGCGCGCCGAGTTCGGTGAGCTGTCGTACCACCTGTTCGCCGATGCCCGACGCGCAGCCGGTCACCACCGCGCGGCGACCGTCGTAACGCCACAGGTCGTCGATGGCCGTCACTTGCGCTGCTGCTCCTCCTTGGCCCGCTGCGCCGCCTGGACCCGACCCTCGTTGATCTCGGCCATTGCTTCGGGGATCTCGCTGGCGGTGAACTTACCGCCGCGGCCGGTAGGCAACCCGCCGAATGAGTAGCTCTCGTCGAACTGCGGCGCTTCAAAAGGTCGTGTCTCCGGCCGCCGCGCCTCGACCTTCTCGATGACCGGTGCCAGCCGAGCCGCCTTGTCGGCCACTGCTTTTTCGTCGCGCTCGATGAATTCGGGCAGCACCTCTTTGCCCATCAGCTCGATGGATTCCATCGTGCCCTCGTGGCTACGCGGGTTGAGTAGCAGAATGATTTCGTCGACCCCGCTCTCCTCGTAGCCGCGCAGAAACTCACGCACAGTGGCCGGAGAGCCGATCGCACCGCGTCCAGGCCCGTAGGCCAGCGTCGGATCCTTCACCACCTCTTCGAGATAGCGTTTCCACACGCCGGTCCGGCCCGGGGTGTGCACACCGGTCATGTAGTAGTGCATGATGCCGAACGAGAAGAACCCGCCGCCCTGGCCGAGGCGTTGCAGGGCCAACTCGTCGGTCTTGGCGACCATCATCGACAAGTCGCCGCCAATGGCGAGGATGTTCGGGTTGATCGCCGGCGTGACCGGCACCCCGTTCTCCTCGAACTCCTTGTAGTAGCCGTTGACCCGCTCGGTCAGCGGGCCGGGCCCGGTGTAAGCGAAACTCAACGCGCCGATGGCCTTTTGGGCTGCCATCTGCACACTGGCGGGGCGGGTGCAGGCCACCCAGACCGGCGGGTGCGGCTTTTGCATCGGCTTGGGAATCACGTTACGTGCGGGCATCTCGATGTGCTCGCCCTTGAAACCGGTGAACGGCTCCTCGATCATGCAACGGATCGCGACCTCGAGCGCTTCCTCCCATTGAGCGCGCTTGTCGGCGGGGTCGATGTTGAATCCCCCCAATTCACCGACCGAAGACGATTCTCCAGTGCCGAACTCGACACGCCCGTTGGAGATGAGGTCAAGGGTGGCAATGCGTTCCGCAACCCGAGCCGGGTGATTCACCGCGGGCGGCATATGCATGATGCCGAACCCCAGCCGGATGTTCATGGTCCGCTGGCTGGCCGCAGCCAGGAAGATCTCCGGTGCGGTGGAATGACAATACTCCTCCAGGAAGTGATGTTCGGTGAGCCAAACGGTGGAGAAGCCGGCCTTGTCGGCGGCCTCGACCTCGTCCAGGCACTCCTGCAGCATGATCCGTTCGTCGTCCGGCGCCCAGGGACGGGGCAGGGCGAACTCGTAGAACAGCGAAATTTTCATCAATACCTCCCATGGGAATCAAGGGTCTGTTCGGCCTGCTGCGCGGCCTGGTCAGAAATGTGTTTCGCGGCGACGAAACCGAAAGTCATCGCCGGGCCGATCGTCGCCCCCGCGCCGGCGTAGCTGCGGCCCATCACCGGCGCCGAGGTGTTGCCCACCGCGTACAAACCCGGCACCACCGTGTTGTCGGGTCGCAGCACACGGGCGTATTCGTCGGTCCGTAGGCCACCGGACGTTCCGAGGTCCCCGAGGACGATCCGGAACGCGTAGTACGGCGGGTCACCCAGCGGATACAGGTTGGGGTTCGGCAGTGTCGGATCGCCGTAGTAGTTGTCGTAGACGCTGTCCCCGCGGTTGAAGTCGTCGTCGTGACCGCTGCGCGCCAGCTCGTTGAAGCGGCGGGCGGTCTCGGAAAGTTGTTGCGCCGGCACGCCGATCTTGGTGGCCATCTCGTCCCAACTCCTGGCGGCCTTGACGACGCCTGATTCCAGCCAGCCGCGCGGGACCTTGCGGCCGGTGGGAACCGGTGCGCCCGGGGTTTTGGGTATCGGAAGATGGCCGCCGATGACGTAGCGGTTCCAGGACCGGTGATCGGTGATGAGCCAGCAGGGGATGTGGGTGACGCCGGAGTTCTGGCCCTCGATCATCGCGTGACCGAAATCCATGTACGGCGCTGCCTCGTTGATGAAGCGCTTGCCTTCGCCGTTGACGACGAACTGCGCAGGCATCATCCGTTCGTTGAGCATGAACTGCATTCGGCCGTCCGGCCATTGCATCGCCGGAAACCACCAGGCCTCGTCGAGTAGATCGGTTGCCGCGCCGACCTTTTGGCCCGCGCGTATCCCGTCGCCCATGGCGGCGGGATTACCGAAGCTCCAGTCTTGATCCAAAACGGGCAGCTGCTCCCTGCGCCAGGCGAGGTCGTGGTCGAAGCCTCCCGAGGCCAGGATGACGCCGAGGCGCGCGACGATGCGCTGCCTACCGTCTCGTTCCACCACCGCACCGGTCACCGCCCCGTCGGTATCGGTGATCAGCTCGATCATCGGAGAGTTCAGCCAGAGCGGGATATCACGTTCCTTCATTGCCAGCCGCAGCCGAGCCGCCAGCGATTGGCCGATCGCCGCCATCCGCTCGCCGAACACCCTGGCCCTGACCATCCGCGAAATCAGTTTCAGCAGTACACCTTTTCCGGCCCACGACTGTCTGATTTGGTAGAACGACCGAAGTTCCTTGGGCCCCAGCCAGATTCCCTTGGGGGCAAGCGCCAGTGGCTGCAGCAGGTTCTGCTCGTCGGCGCCCAACGTGCGCAAGTCGATCGGCGGCACATTGATGGTGCTGCCCAGGCCGGATCCGCCCGGCAGTTCCGGATAGTAGTCGGCATAGCCGGGTTTCCAGACGAACTCGAGCCAGCCGGAGAGCCCCTCCAAGAACTCCAGCATCTTCGGGGATGATTCGACGTACTGACGTATCCGGGCATCGCTGACCAGGCCGTCGGTGACGCGCCGCAGGTATTCGACGACGCCGTCTGGCGATGGGACGTAACCCTCCCTGCGCTGGGCGGGCGCCCCGGGAACCCAGATGCCACCTCCGGACAGCGCGGTGGAACCACCGAATTGCGGCGACTTCTCGACCACCAGCGCATCCAGCCCGGAGGCATTCGCCGTGAGAGCAGCGGTCATGCCGCCTCCGCCGGAACCGACGATCAGTACGTCGACGACGTGCTCGGCGGCGCTCATATCGGCACCGCCGTCCTGATGGCGAAGCCGGCGATCAGTTCGGCGGCGGGCTTGTAGTAGCGCACCGTCGTCTGGTACGGCCCCGCGGTGGCCAGCGCCGCGAAAGCCGCAACCCAGGTCCTGATTTCGTGCGCCGAGCTACCGCCCTCGTGCAAGACGAAGGAGTTGGACCATTGATCGAGCTCATCGAGCCGACCCGCGTCGACGATCTCCAGGAAGCGGTGGTCCCACATCGGGTTGAGTGGTTGAAGTTTGCTCTCCCCGCCGGCGAAGCTCTTGGCGGCGTCGATGACCGCGGTCTGCCGCGCGTGGCGCTGCTCGGCCGTCATCGGTTCGCCTTCGACGATTCGCCGCAGGACAGCTGGGCCGGCCGTGTCCAGCGTAGGTACCGGCGGGCTGTGGGAAAGTCCACCGGATCCGATCACCAGGACGCGCTTGTCCAGGGTCGCCAGGTACTCACCTACCGCGATACCCAATGCCCGGCAACGGTGTAGCGGCCCCAGCGGCGCGGCGATCGCGTTGATGAAGATCGGGATCACCGGGCGTGAGGTGGCGTCCCCGAACAGCTTCTCCAGCGGCTGCACGGTGCCGTGGTCGACGTCCATGCCGGCCGAGACCGCCACGTCGACGCCGGACCCCAGAACGGATTTCGCACAGTCGGCTGCAATGCCTTCGGGCACGTCCAGCTCTCCCAAGTGAGTGCCGTAGTCGCCGATTCCCTTGGCGCGCATGCCGATACAGAATGGCGGCATCACCCTATAGAAGAAGCCGTTGTAGTGGTCCGGAGAGAAGATGACGACAAGTTCGGGGTCGTAGTCGCCGACGAAGTCTCGCGCCTGCGCGATCGCGGCCTCGACGTCGTCAAGCAGGTCCTGCGACGGCCCCGGTAGATTCAGCAGCGGGCTGTGGGACATACAGCACAGAGCCAGTGGCACTTGATAACTCACCCCCTTCCGGCGTCAGTGCGAGGGTGTCGAGCAGCGACGCGCTCAGCTCCGGCGCGAGCTGCGCGATGCAAGCTCCGGCGATGCAGCGATCCGGGCGCAGGAATAGCACCGACTCCTGCTGATTGTCGAACCAGGCCTTGAGACCACCGCTGCGGTCCCCCACGATCACCACGTCGGGATCGTCGTCCCCAGTCCAGTGCAGTTGCGTCAGCGGGCGCAGCGCAATGAACTTGGTACCCAACGTCTTCCACTTCGCGGACGCCTGCTCGCCGAGAATCTTGCGCGGATTGTTGTTCCAGCACAGCACGGCGAACCAGTCGCCAAGCACGTCGTCCAGAAGCACATCGTGTTGCGTCCGGGTATCGACTCGGGGCTGCACGAACAGGGTACCGACCGGCGAGCCCGGATGGCGCGGTTCGGCGTGGACGACGGCCCCGTGCTCGTAACGCGGCATCGGCTTGAACCGCATTTCGAGCACATACCGCTTGAGCGAGGGCACAATTGACGCCGATCGCACGACCAGGTCCCGCGCCGCGGCGACGCGGCGGTTGGTCGGTGAGATCACCCGCCCCACCATGGTGGAGAGGTCGATCATCGCGCGGGCGTGCTTGCGCCGCTCCACGTCGTAGCTGTCCAGCAATTCGGCGTCCGCGCGGCCGGTAACCACAGCGGCAAGCTTCCAGCCCAGGTTGGCCGCATCGCGAATGCCGCTGTTGTAGCCCTGCCCTTGCCAGACTGGCATGAGGTGCGCGGCGTCTCCGGCCAGCAGCAGGCGGCCGCTGCGAAAGGCGCCGGCGATCCGCGAGTGGTGGGTGTAGACCCGGCGGCGGATCACGTCGACCCGGTCGGGGTGCGGGACCATCCGCGCCAGCATCTGCGTCAGAAATGCGGGGTCCTCGGCCTGCTCGTCGGTCTCGTCGGCGTGAATCATGAACTCGAACCGTCGAATACCGTGCGCGATTGAGATGGAGGCATAGGGCCGCTCCGGGTCGGCGCCCACCTCACTGTTGGGGTGGCCCAGCGGATCGTTGGCGATGTCCACGACCAGCCACCGCGTCGACGACGTGGTCCCGTCGAACGACACGTCCATCATCCGGCGGGTCATGCTGCGACCGCCGTCGCAGCCGACAACGTAACCCGCCCGCACGCTGCGGGCCTCACCGTCGCCGCCGAGCTCGACGGTCACCCCATCGGCAGTCTGCCGGCACGACGTCATCGGCCGTTCCCACCAGACCTCGACATGGTCGAATCTGTCCAAGCCACCGAGCAATTCGGCGTCGACCAGTGGCTGTACGAACCCGTTGCGCTTCGGCCAGCCGAAACGCGCGTCGGGCGGCGCCATTTCGGCGAGGATGCGGCGCTGGGAGTCGTAGAAGCGCAGAATCTGGTTGGGCACGGTATGTGGCAGGACACGGTCCACCAGACCGATCGACTGGAAGGTGCGCAACGACTCGTCGTCCAGCCCGACGCCGCGCGGGTAGTCGATCAGCGTCGCCCGCTCCTCGACCACCAGCGTCCTCACCCCTTGCAGGCCAAGGATATTGGCCAGGGTAAGCCCGACCGGCCCGGCGCCGACAACCAGAACCTCGACATCTGTGGCCTGTCCGCTCATCAACGCCCCAGCAGAAAGTCGAGATGCAGACGATTGAAGGTCTTGGCGTCCTCGTATTGCGGCCAGTGACCACACCCCGGCATGACCTCGAACCGGGCCCCGGGAATCATCGAGGCGATGCGGCGCCCCTCGGCCACGTCGGCGGTCGGGTCGTCGCTGGTCCATAGCACCAGGGTGGGCGCGGTTATCGCGCCATATTCGGCGGGTCCCAAGATGTTTCGGGCCCTGATCTCCGGATCCTGCAGCGCCATGATGTCACTCATGGCTGCGACGAAGCCCGGTTGACGATAGATCCGTTGGCGAGTGGCCACAAGGTCGTCGTAGTTCTTGGACTTATCCGCCATGAGCCACTTGATGCGCGCCTGGACCGTCTCCCAGGTCGGGTTTTCGGCGGCCGCCATGGACAGGGTAAGGATGCGCTGCATCACTGCCGGGTCGGCCTGCGAACCGCCGGCCGTGTTGAGGACCAGGCGGTCGACCACGTCGGGATGGTCGATCGCGGCACGGGCGGCCACCCAGCCGCCGAGCGACTCACCGCTGATGTGAGCACGGTCGGCGCCGATGGTGCGCAGTACGGCCAGCAGGTGCTCGACATAGTGGTTGACTTCCAGCGGGTGCCCCGGCTTGTCGGTGTAGCCATGGCCGAGCATGTCGATGGACCAGGTCCAGAAATGTTCGGCGTGCGCGGCCAGATTGCGGACGTAGGCCTCGGCGTGGCCGGCGGACCCGTGCAACAGCATCAGCACCGGCTTGGCCGGATCGCCGGCCCGGAGATAACGGGTACGAACTCCCTCGGCGGAGAGGTAGCCCTGCGAGAACGCGACGCCTTGCAGATCGCCCCAGATGCTTTCGAACTCCGTCACGGTTCCTCTCTGGTCCCCATCGCGGGAAATCTGGTTCTCGTTTTCGGACTATTGGTTGTGCTAATATCGCACACTAATGTGCGTTATATATAGAGCTTCGCTCTCGGGTGGGGGTCTGTCAAGACCATGACGGGTTCGCAGACCCTGGCCAGGGGGCTGACCGCGCTGCAGCTGGTTGCGGAATCGGCAACCGGCCTGACCGTGCAGGAGCTTGCCGATCGAGTCGGGGTACACCGCACCATCGCCTATCGGTTGCTGTCGACGCTTGCGGAGTTCAGGCTGGTCGCCAAGGGGGAGGACGGGCGCTACCGCCCGGCCTCCGGCCTGGCCGTGCTGGGTGCGTCGTTCGACCACAACGTGCGTCAATTGAGTCTGCCGACGCTGCGCGCATTGGCCGACGAGCTGGGTACCACCGTTTCGCTGCTTGTCGCCGAGGGTGACCAGCAGGTGGCGATCGCAGTGATCGTGCCGACCCATGTGGCCTACCAACTTTCGTTCCACGAAGGCAGCCGCTATCCGCTGGACCGAGGTGCCGCGGGGATCGCCCTGCTGGCGAGCATGCCGCCGCGCCCGGGGGAACGTGAGCTGGTGATGCGCGCACGAGAGCGCGGCTGGGTGATGACTTACGGCGAGATCGAACCGAATACTTACGGATTGGCCGTGCCCGTACATCGCCGGGCGCCGTCACCGCCGACCTGCATCAACCTCATTTCCCACCGCGAAGACGTCGTACTGCGCGGAAAGGACGCGGTCATCAAAGCCGCAAAGCAGTTGTCCGCGTTGCTGAGTTAGGAGCGCAAGCCATGTCCTGGGACCACGAAGCCGACGTCATAGTGCTGGGCAGTGGCGGCACCGCACTCACGGCCGCACTGACGGCCGCAGTTGCCGGCGCCTCGGTGGAGGTGTACGAGAAGGCCCCGACCGTCGGCGGAACCACCGCGGTGTCGGGCGGCATCGTATGGATACCGGCCCATAACCGTTGTGCCGACCGGGAATTGACGGTCGAGGACGCATTGCGATACCTGCGCGCACAGTCCTTCGGTTCGATGGACGATGCGTTGGTCGAAACATTCGTACACACCGGCCCGGCAATGCTCGACTTCGTCGAGAAGCACAGTGGTCTGCGCTTCGAGATCGCCGCGGGCTTTCCCGACTATCAACCCGAGCTGCCGGGTGGACAACCGAGCGGTGGCCGGTCGCTGAGCGCAGTTCCGTTCGACCTCGGTCAGCTGGGCGAATGGGCCGGCCGGATCACGTCGTTTCCCGCGGATTGGTCGAATGTCGGTTTCGACGCCGAAACCCGGGCACGTTTACATGCGGATGTCGACGAGCAATCCGGCGATCTGTGCGTCGCCGGGACCGCCCTGGTCGCCGGGCTGCTGAAGGGCGTGCTGGATCTCGGGGTGCGACCGCGGACGAATGCACCGGCCGAAGAGCTCATCGTCGACGACGGAGTGGTCACCGGAGTTCGCATCGCCGGGGTTAGCATGCGCGCGCGCCGTGGCGTCATCCTCGGGACAGGCGGGTTCGAATGGGATCCTGTTATGGTGCAGGCGTTTCTGCGCGGTCCCATGCACGGCGCGGTCTCGCCACCGAACAACACCGGCGACGGGCTGCGCATGGCCATGGCTCACGGTGCCGACCTGGCGAACATGGGCGAAGCGTGGTGGGTGCCGATCGTGCAGATCCCGGGCGACACCATTTCGGGCAGGCAGCGCAGCCGCAGTGTGCGACTGGAACGAACGCGCCCACGAAGCATCATGGTCAATCGCGCCGGACGCCGGTTCGTCAACGAGGCCTGCGATTACAACTCGATGGCCGGTGCCTTCCACTATCTCGATCCCCGAGGCGGATACGTCAACGACAGCGCGTGGATCGTCTTCGACTCAGTTCACCTGCGACGCTATGGATTTCTGGGTGTAGCCGCTGGGGAACCGGTGCCGGACTGGTTTTGGGAGTCTGCTGACCTGGACGAGCTGGCGGCTAAGACGGGTATCGACGCCGACGGCCTTAGGCGCACCATCGACGAATGGAATCGCCATGTCGAAGCGGGCTTGGATCCCGAATTTGGGCGTGGCTCAAGTGCGTACGACGGTTATTGGGGTGACGACCAGGCCACCACCCTGGCCGGCAAGACACTCGGCCCGATCGACACCGCCCCCTACTACGCGGTGCCGGTGCGGGTGGGCGCGATGGGTACCAAAGGCGGACCGCGCACCGACCATGACGGCCGCGTCCTGCACGTCAACGGCGAACCGATACCCGGTTTGTTCGCCGCCGGCAACGCGATGGCCGGCGTGACCGGCCGCGCTTACGGCGGCGCTGGTGGAACCATCGGCCCGGCAATGGTTTTCGGGTACCGCGCCGGGCACGCCGCCGCCACCGGGAAGTCGGTGGAGGGATAGGGCGAGCCCTACGGTCCGGACACTAGCCGTTCGGCGGCGGTATAGGGATCGTCGTGGCCGTCGACCACCGACTCAGCCAGGCGATCGAGATCCGTACTGGTCCGCAGCAGGGTTTGGGCCAGCGACAGGATCTGCGCCCGCGCCCTGGCCAGCCGGCGGGCACGGCTGTCTGCGCGGTGATGGTCGTCGATCGCGCTCATCAACTCCGGCACGCCTTCCCCGCGGGCGGCAATCAAGCTGACGATCGGGGCTTTGGTCTCGGCTCGCAGATCCCGCACCGTCTGCTCGGCACCGTCCCGGTCAGCCTTGTTCACCGCCACGATGTCAGCGACTTCCAGCACACCCGCTTTCGCAGCCTGGACAGCATCGCCGGCCCCAGGATTGAGGACGACGACAGTGGGGTCTGCGACGGCGGCAATCTCGATCTCGGACTGCCCTACCCCCACGGTCTCCAACAGGATGACGTGGTACCCGATCGCGCCCAGCAGGCGGATGGCCGCCGGAACCGCGGCGGCCAGGCCGCCGATATGGCCACGGGTCGCAACCGAACGAATCAGTACGTCAGAGTCGTTGATGTGGGCAGCCATTCGTATCCGGTCGCCCAGCAGCGCGCCGCCGCTGAAGGGTGACGACGGGTCCACGGCCAGCACGGCGACCCGGCAGCCACGCTCCCGGTAGCCGCCGACGAGGGCAGCGATCGTCGTCGACTTACCCGCGCCCGGCGGCCCAGTGATGCCAATGACCCGGACGTCGCGGGCGTCGGGGACACTCAGGCTTTCCAATACCTCGTCGCGGCGGTCGCCCTCGACGAGACTGAGCAGCCGACCTGCCGCGCGCGGGGATCCGTTGCGCGCATTGGCAATCAGATCGGCTATCTCCATTTCGGGTCCATGGTGCCCAATTGTGCCCTTATGGCGCAGCTACCTCGATGACGGTGGCAGATCCCATGCCGCCGCCCGCGCACATCGCGGCGACCCCGATTCCGCCGCCACGCCGACGTAGTTCGTACACCAGGGTGACCAGCATCCTGGCACCGGTTGCCGCCACCGGGTGCCCCAGCGAGCAGCCGCTGCCGCTGACGTTCACCTTCTCGGGGTCCAGATCGAGCAGCTTGACGGTAGCCACGCACATTGCCGCGAAGGCTTCGTTGATCTCGAACAGATCGACGTCGGAAATCGAAAGGCCGCCCCTGCCAAGCGCTTTCGGGATTGCATCCACCGGCGCCAAGCCGGTGAGCGCGGGATCGACACCGACGGAGGCCCAGGACACCACCCGCGCCAGGGCGGGCAGTCCCAGCTGGTCGCTGGCAATGGTGAGGACGGCGGCGCCGTCGTTGGCGCCGGAGGAGTTTCCGGCGGTGATGGAAAAGCCCTCGATTTCGGGATGCAGCGGTTTGAGGGCGGCAAGCTTCTCGATGCTGGTGTCGCGGCGCGGGTGCTCGTCCACCGAGAACAGCCCGTGCGGCGTCTCGATGGGGACGATCTCCTCCTTGAAGCGACCCTCGTCGATCGCGGCGATCGCGTTCCGATGCGACCGCAACGCCCATGCGTCCATTTCCTCGCGGCTTACGCCGGCTTTGACCGCGGCATTCCAGCCCACGGTGATCGACATGTCCATGTTGGGCGCGTCGGGGCGGTCCGGATGCGTCGGAGGGAACCAGTCGACCCACTCACCGTCCACTTGGAACCGTGATCGCGGTGTCGTGGACGCGGAGTTCACCCCGCCGGCGATGATCAGCTGGTCCATGCCCGCGCGCACACTTGCCGCCGCGGTCTGCACCGCCGCTTGGCCGGCCGCGCAGTGCCGATTGTTGGCCAGGCCGGGGACCGTGGGCAGCCCGGCGGTGATGGCCGCGTGCCGGGCGACGACGCCGCCGCCGTACAGGCCTTCGCCCAGGATCACGTCGTCGACCTGCGCCGGGTCCAGATCTTGCGCGGCTTCCGTTATCACGTGGTTGGCCAGGTCGAATGCGGTGGTGTCGCGCAAGGTTCCCTTTCGGGCGGTTCCGATGGGGGTGCGCAGCGCGGACACGATGACGGCTTCGGGCACAGGTCTTCTCCACTTCTGCGGGCACTTCAATGTGCAGTTGCGGGGGCCGGAGAGCCATCCGCTGATTATGAGAACACTATTCTCTCAGGCCGAGAGTATGAGTTGCAAGGTGGGTTGCTTTCATGCGGCGGGCGATACTGACTGCCATGGCTCAGCGGAGGGGAACGATCGCGGTCCCCGGCGGGAATGTCTGGTTCAAACGAGTCGGCGGCGGCGCGGGTCTTCCACTGCTCGCGGTTCACGGCGGGCCAGGCTTACCCCACAACTACATAACTGCGCTGGAACGACTGGCCGACGAGCGCGAAGTCGTCTTCTGGGATCAGCTCGGCTGCGGGAGATCCGAATGGCCGACGGACGTGTCGCTGTGGACGATGGAACGCTCGGTGGCCGAAATGAGCTCGGTGGCAGATGGTCTCGGGCTGGACGGCTTTCACATCTTCGGCAACTCGTGGGGTGGCATGCTGGCGCAGCAGTATGTCCTCGACGCGGCGCCAGCGGCCTCGAGCCTGGTCATTTCGAACAGCATTGCGTCCATACCGCAGTTCTCGGAGATGGTGGCACGCTTGAAGTCCGGGCTGGATCCGGCGACCCAGGCCGCGATCGAGCGTCATGAAGCCGCTGGCACCACCGCGTCGGCCGAATACCAGGCTGCAATTCGTACTTGGAACGAGCAGTATTTGTGCCGCCTATCGCCCTGGCCCGACGAGCTCGAGGACGCTTACAAAGGCATGGGAGCCGAGGTCTTCGAGACGCTGTTCGGACCGAGCGACTTTCACATCGTCGGAACGATCCGAAACTGGGACGTGTTCGACCGGCTGAGCGAAATCGCCCTGCCCACACTGCTGATCGCGGGCAGGTTCGATCAATGCGCGCCGGAGCACATGTGGGAAATGCATCAGCGGATCAGCGGATCCCGGTTCGTGTGCTTCGAAAACAGCTCGCACATGCCGTTCATCGAAGAGCCGGGCCGGTTCGACCAGTTGATGCGGGAGTTCCTGCGGCAGCACGACTGATGGCGCGAGCAGACGCAAAATCACCCGAAAAGTAGGGATTCCAGGCGATTTTGCGTCTGCTCGCGCAACTTGAGTCAGTTCTTCGACGAGTTCAGCTTGGTGATGATCGACTTGAAGTCGTCTGTGGTAAACGACTGATGCTCGGCCGACAGGGCATAGTCCAAGGTGGCGAGCACGGCGCGCTCGAGGTGGATGTTGAGCACCCGCTTGGTGGCTTCCACGGCTTGCTGCGGCAGCTCCATGATGCGCTTCGCGCAGCTCATCGCCTCGGCGAACGGATCGGCGACCACATGATTGGCCAGCCCGAGTTCGACGGCCCGTTCGGCGCGGATTCGCGTGCCGGTCAGGGCGTATTCCTTGGCCAGCATCAGGCTGATATGCAGCGGCCAGGTCAATGGTCCGCCATCGGCGGCGACCAATCCCACCTGCACATGTGGGTCGGCGAGGTAGGCGTCTTCGGCGATGTAGACGATGTCGCTGAGGGCGACCAGGCTGCAGCCGAGCCCCACTGCCGGGCCGTTGACGGCAGCCACGACGGGAATTCGGCACCGGGCCATGCCCAGCACGATCTCGCGCCCGTCGCGGATGGTTTTGGCGCGCAGATCGGCGTCTTGTGCCAGTTCGGCCAGATAGGAGAAGTCGCCGCCGGCCGAAAATGCCCGGCCCGCACCGGTAATCACCGCCGCGCGGGCCGTCGGATCGTCGGTCAACCGCTGCCAGAGCCGCGCCAGTCCGACGTGCAGACTGTCGTTGACCGCGTTCAGGGCGTCCGGCCGGTTGAGGGTGATGATGCGCAGCCCGCCGTCGGCGCGTACCTCGATTTCACTTGGCATGTCGTACATTTCAGACCCCCAGTCCCAGAATCCGCGACGCGATGATGTTCTTCTGAATTTGTGATGTCCCGCCCATCACGCTCTGCGCCCGGCTGTACAGATACGCGCTGAGCAGGTCCGGGTCCCGGATACCGGCGACCGCCAGCGCGGCGTGCCCGACGGATTGCTCGACACAGGTCATCAGCAGTTTGTCGAGCGATCCCTCGGGCCCGTGCGAGACGCCGTCCAGCTGTTCGGACAGCCGCCTGCGGACATGGTGAGTCAGCATCTCAGATTGGACCGCCGCCCATGCGAGTTCTTCGGGTACCGGGCCGCTGTTGCGCGCCAACAGGTCTCGGACGAGCTTGCCGTATCTTGCCGCATAACCGAGGGTCGACGGTTCGCGTTCGTGGCCGACGACCGTCATGGCGACCGCCCAGCCGTCACCCGGAGCCCCGACCATCCGGTCCGCAGGCACCGTCGCGCCATCGAAGAGCACCTGCCCGAACTCGTTGGTCACACCGTTCATCATGCGCAGCGGACGTTGTTGAATGCCAGACTGTTTCATCGATATCACGAATGCCGACAGACCGCGGTGCCGTTTGGCCTCGGGATCGGTGCGCGCCAGCAGCAGGCACCAGTCGGCGACGTCGGAGTAGCTGGTCCAGATCTTGTGCCCCTGCACCACATAGTGGTCGCCCTCGTGTGTGGCGGTGGTGGTCAGCGACGCCAGATCCGAGCCGGCGCCAGGCTCACTGAAGCCCTGGCACCACCGCTCGCTGCCGTTGATGATGCCCGGCAGAAAGCGCCGGCGTAGCTCGTCGCTGCCGTGCCGGCCGATGCCGTAAACCAGGTAGCCGACGCTGGGGCGCGGCGGAGCGCCGGCGCGCACCAACTCTTCGTCGACGATGACGTCGTACACCGGCGGCAGTTCCTGCCCGCCGTAGTCGCGGGGCCAGGACAGCCCGAAGAAGCCGTTGTCGTAGAGAGCCCGATGCCAGTCGGCCATGCGCAGCCAATACTCGTCGCCGGAGCCGGAAAACTCCTTGGCATGCAACGCAAGCCAAGATCGCAGCCGCTCCCGGAAGGCGGCCTCGTCAGCCGAATCACGAAAGTCCAAGATCGATCTCCTTCAGCGTTACCGGCCACAGTTCGGTCGACGTCAGCGCACGGCGCAAATAGACGTGCACCAGGCAATCCCAGGTGTTGCCGATGCCGCCGTGTACCTGCACCGCGGTCTCGCAGACGGTTCGGGCGGCGCGCGCACAATAGATCTTCGCCACCCGTGCGGCTCGGATGGCTTCGGCCGGTTCCAGTTCGTCGACCGCCCATGCCGCATGCCGCAGCACGCTCACCGAGCCTTCGATCAACGCCAGAGATTCAGCCAGTAGGTGCGCTATCGCTTGGTAGGACCCGATCGTATTGCCGTACTGTTCGCGGATTTTCGCGTAGTCGCAGGCGACGGCATGCGCACCGCGCGCATCTCCGACCAGGTCCGCCGACGTGGCGACCAGCGCGAGGGCCAGCCACCGCCCGGCGGCCTCTTCGGACATCTCGCCGATGGCCTGCGGCGTTCCCGCGATGACAGCCTCGGCTCTGGTCAAATCCGCGCCGGCACTAGCGGTGTCCAGATCGGCGGCCAGGACGGTGGTACCGGAGAGCAGCAGTGCGCGTTGACATCCGCGGGCGTCGATCGCGCGATCGTCGACAGCCACGGTCGTCGGCTGCGCGGCGTCCGCCCCGACGTGGCGCGCGAGATCGTCGGCGAGCACCGGCCCGAGAAACGGCGCATCCACCAAACGGCGGCCGAATTCCTCTGCGACTATTGCCACCTCGACGCCTGAGGCACCGTCGGAGCGCAATGCTCGCCAGCCGGTGGTCGCAATCTGCTTGTCCAGCCGCATGATTCGAGCCGCGTCATCGAGGTCCTGCACCGCGGCGGGCCCAAGATCGTCGGCCAGCTTTGCGGCGGCGTCGCGCAATTGCTGCTGTTCAGCTGTCAGACGTACATCCATAGCGCTCCTTGAGAAGTCGGCGCAGCACCTTGCCTGAGGGCAGGCGCGGAATATCGTTCACGAAGACGACGCGGCTCAGGCGTTTGTAGGATGCCAGCTTCTGGTCCACCACGGCCATCAGCTCGGCGGCCTCGACGGGTGCGCGCGGCGCGACCGCGGCGACCACCGCGTCCCCGTTCGTGCCGTCCGGAATGCCGAACACCGCACAGTCTTTGACGGCCGGATGACCGTGCAGCACCATTTCGATTTCGGCCGGCGCCACCTGGAAGCCGCGCACCTTGATCATTTCCTTGAGGCGGTCGGTGATCCGCAACCAGCCGTCGGCGTCCAGCCAGCCGACGTCCCCCGTCCGGTACCAGCCGTCGTACATCGACTCCGTCGTCGCCTCGGCAGGCAGGTAGCCGGCCATCAGCGAATCCGACCGTGCCTGGATCTCACCGACCTCGCCGGGCCCCACCGGTGCACCGGTTTTCAGCGACACCACCCTCAGCTGCACACCGGGCGCCGCTGGTCCGACGGTGTCCAGGCGCACCTTGTCCAGCGGGTTACACGCGATGACCGGGAGTTCCGTGGTGCCGTACGCGGGCACCCAGCCGATGCCGGTGCGTCGGGTGACCGTTTCGGCGACGCTTGCGCTGACCGGCGTCGCACCCCACATGATGAATCGCAACGACGAGAGATCGTAGGACTCCAGATCCGGGTATGAGGCGATGGCCAGCGCGATCGGTGCCACCGCCATTTCGACTGTGATGCGGTCCTTTTCGATGCACCGCAGCATCTGCTCGGTTTCGAATCGCCGGTGCAGTCGCATCCAGGCGCCGGTACGCAGCGCAGTGAGGATGTTGAGCAGGCCCAGAATGTGGGACGGCGGCGTGGCGATCTGGATACGGTCCCGCTCGGTCAGCTGCAACGCCGCGCGCCACTGCCGGACGGCCGCGTCCAGCGACCGGTGGGTGTGGCGGACGGTCTTGGGCAGACCGGTGGTCCCGGAACTGAACACCAGCAGCGCATCGTGGTCCTGCAGCGGCGCAGCGGCCACCGGTCCTGCGGCAGCGATTGGTTCGTCCAAGTGCAGCATCGGCATCAGGCCGGCGAGCACTGGCTGGTCGCCGACGGCGTGGGTCGGGCTCGTCAACCCCAGGGCGTGGTCCACCTCGTCGCGCTTCCACGCGGGACTGATCAGCACAGCAGCCGCGCCAAGTCGCCAGATCGCCAGCACGACGGCAACGAACTCCGGCCGGTTGGACGCCATCAGCGCGACCCTGCTACCAGCACAGGCGCCCATCTTCGTCAGCGCCGTGACGAAGCCGTCGGCCAATGCGTCGAGCTGCGGACGGCTGAACCGCCGTTCCTCGCACACCAACGCCGCCGGCTCAGTCACGTCTTGTCCCGAAATCCCTTTGAGAAGATACTATCGCTGAGAGAGAATAGTATTCTCTATACTGAAGAACGCAAGTACAGGAAGGGGTGGTCTCGGTGACGACCCCGATCATCGAGGAGACGCCACGGGTGACAGGTCCGGTGAACGGCGGCACCGTAACGATCCACCTCGACCGTAAGAAGGTGACGGTGCCGCTGGTTCCTGGCGAGACCCTGCTGGAAAGCGCGCGACGGGCCGGCCTCGACCCGCCGTTCAACTGCGAGGCCGGTAACTGCGGCACCTGCATGGCCAGGCTCAGCGAGGGCCACGCGACCATGCGGGTCAACGACGCACTCGAAGACGACGAGGTGGCCGACGGCTACATTCTGACGTGCCAGGGCGTACCCGATACGCCTTCGATC
Source organism: Mycobacterium sp. 1164966.3 (assembly GCF_001665395.1). Lineage (GTDB taxonomy): Bacteria > Actinomycetota > Actinomycetes > Mycobacteriales > Mycobacteriaceae > Mycobacterium. The sequence continues at coordinate 149,955 of NZ_LZSG01000034.1, read as the reverse complement.
ACGGTGCACTACGAGTAGTCGACGCGCAGTCGCAGAGAGGCGGCGAAATGGCCAAGGGGATCATCCACGTCGAGACTCGACCCAGTTCGCCCGATCGCGATCAGGAATACAACACCTGGTACGACGAGGTACACCTGCCCGAACTCGTGGCACTGGACGGATTCGTCTCGGCGCGTCGACTGCGTCCGGTCGACGGCGACGGTCCCTACCTTGCGCTCTACGAGATCGAGGGTGATGACCTTCAGGCGATCCTGGACAACATGCGGGCCAACGCACGGCGGCTGCACATGTCCGACGCCTTGCAGTTGGACCCGCCGCCGGTGATGCGGCTACTCGAGGTGACGACGGAGTACATCGGGTGATTGCCCATAACACGGGCACCATCGGACTCGGCAGTCAAGCGGGAGAAGGCGCAATCGATTGCAAGACATACCCAGCTTGGCGGTACGCAAGTGACTTGTGCGACTGGTGACGCCGCAGTCGACGCCAGCCCCCGTCGAGCGACTGCCGCATCAAGCCGGTCCGGCGTCACCCAGGTTCGGCGGCGGCCGATACTCGGGTTGATAACCGTTCACGTGAATCGGGTTGCCGACCAGTCGGAAGTCGCCGGCCCGCACAACTACTTCCGGCGTCGCCTCCAGCGCCTGGGGCAGCGTCCGGACGGCCGCCGCCGGAACTCCTAGCGGACGCAGCCGCCGCTCCCAGCCGGCGGCGGTATCGGTCGCCAGCATCGCCGTCACGACGCCCAGCACCTCGTCGCGGCGCGACACCCGTTCCGCCATCGTTTCAAAACCGCCGATACCAGCCTCGGCGGCAAACGATTTCCAGAATCCGTCGTGTGTGATGAACAGGGCCAGGTAGCCGTCGGCGGTCGGGAACAGTTGCGCCGGAACATAATACGAATGCGCACCGTAGGGATGGCGCTGCGGCTCGGTGCCGTCGTTGAGGTAGGCGGCGGCATGGTAGTTGAGCTGAGACAGCATGACGTCGCGCAGGGAGACATCCACTTGCCCGCCCTGGCCGGAGACGATTTTGGCCAGAAGTCCCAGGGCCGCGGACATTCCGGTGGAGTTGTCGGCCGACGAGTAACCGGGCAGTGTCGGCGGACCGTCCGGTTCTCCCGTCAGTGCGGCGGTTCCGACTGCCGCCTGAACCACGTAGTCGAATGCCGGATCGTCGCCGCCGTACAGACCGAAGCCGGTGATCGCTACGCAAACGATTCTTTCGTTCCAGCGTCGCAGCGTCTCATAGGTCAGCCCCAGCCGGTGGATGGCCGAGGGTTTCAGGTTCACCAGCAGCGCGTGTGACTCGGCCGCCAGTTCGCCCAGGCGTCGTTGTCCCGCATCGGAATTCAGGTCGAGGCGAATGCTGGACTTGTTGCGGTTGAGGCTGGCGAAATAGCTGTCCCCCACGCTGCGGGAGATCTCACCGCCGGGCGGCTCGATCTTGATGACCTCGGCGCCGAGATCGGCAAGCAGCATGGTGGCATACGGTCCGGCCAGCATGGTGCCGACCTCGAGGATCCGGATGCCCGCCAGCGGCGCGCTGGATGTCACCGCAACTCCGTTGCGAGCGCAGCGATCATCTCCCGCGTCCGGCGCTTGGAGGCGACCAGTTCGTCGCGGTTGTCGCCGATCGGCAGGAGTCGCACCGACAGATCCGTCACACCGGCGTCGGCGAAGCGGCGCATCCGGGCCAGAATCTGTTCCGAATCGCCGGCGGCACACAAATCGCCGACATCGCGGGCGTCGCCGCGTTCGAGCAGGCGCTGGTAGTTGGGCGACACCTCGGCCTCACCGAGGATGCGGTTGGCGCGCTCCTTGGCCTCGTCGACTTGGGAAGGCGCACAGAGGCATACGGGAATACCCGCGACGATCCGCGGGGCGGGACGTCCGGCATCCGCGGCCGATTTGGTGATCTTCGGCGCGATGTGATCACCGATTGCGCGCTCGTCTGCCATCCACAACACGGTGCCGTCGGCGAGTTCACCGGCGAGCTGCAGCATCACCGGTCCCAGCGCGGCGACCAGTACCGGCATCGGCGTATCGGCCCCGATCGCCATCGGATTGTGCACGGTGAACGAATCGTTCTCGACGTCAACCGATCCCGGCCCGGCGATGGCCGCATTGAGAACCTGCAGGTAGTCGCGGGTGTAGGCGGCTGGCTTCTGATACGGCAGGCCGAGCATGTCGCGGATGATCCAGTGGTGCGATGGCCCGACGCCGAGCGCCAACCGTCCACCGGCCACCGCGTGCGTCGAAAGCGCTTGGCGGGCCAGGGCAATCGGATGCTGAGCCTGCAGCGGCACCACCGCGGTGCCCAGCTCGATGCGCGAGCTGTGTGCTGCCATCAGCGACACCATAGTCAGGCAGTCGAAGTCGTTGGGCACCTGCGGCATCCACGCGGTGTCCAGGCCGGCCGACTCGGCCCATTCGATGTCGGCGGCCAGCTTGGCCACCTTGCGGGCCATATCGCCACGCTCGGCGCCGATCATCACTCCGATGCGCACTGCGTTTCCTTAGGCTCGGGGTTCGGCGTACCGGTCAATGCGCGGATATCGCGCACCAGGTCCTCCAGCGGTGTCCCGGTGGGGAATACCGCTGCGGCGCCGGCCGATAACAACTTCGGCATGTCGGCATGGGGGATGGTTCCGCCGACGACGACGGCTATATCTGCCGCGTCGGCCGCGCGCAATGCCTCGATGGTGCGCGTGGTGAGCGCCAGGTGAGCACCGGACAGGATGCTCAGCCCCACGACGGCCACGTCTTCCTGAACGGCGATCGACGCGATGTCTTCGATGCGCTGGCGGATCCCGGTGTAGATGACCTCGAACCCGGCGTCGCGCAAGGTGCGGGCGACTATCTTGGCGCCGCGGTCGTGCCCGTCGAGGCCCGGCTTGGCCACCAGAATCCGAACCGCCATCAAAACACCACCGGTTGCTGGAACTCGCCCCACACGTCCTTCAGCGCGGACACCATCTCACCGATCGTGCAGTAGGCGTTGGCGCAGTCGATCAACTTGGGCATCAGGTTGTCGGATGCCTCAGCGCTGCGCGCCAGCGCCGCTAAAGTGGATTTCACTGCGCCGCTGTCTCTTTCGGCCTTGACTTTGGAGAGGCGCTTGAGCTGCAGATCGCGGCCCTCGGCGTCGAGTTCGTAGGTGACGATGTCCGGCTCGGGCTCCTCGGAGACGAACCGGTTGACTCCGACCACCGGGCGGGTACCGGCCTCGATCTCCTGGTGCATCCGGTAGGCTTCGTCGGCGATCAGGCCCTGCAGGTAGCCGTCTTCGATCGCGCTGACCATCCCGCCGTGGCGTTCCAGGTCATCCATGATCTCGACGATGCGGGCCTCGGTGGCGTCGGTCAGCGCCTCGACGAAATACGAGCCGCCGAGCGGGTCGGCGACGCGCGCGACACCGGTTTCGTGCGCCAGGATCTGTTGGGTGCGCAGCGCCAGCGTGGTGGACTCTTCGGTCGGCAGCGCGAACGGCTCGTCCCAGGCGGCGGTGAACATCGACTGGACGCCGCCCAGTACGGCCGCCATCGCCTCGTAGGCCACTCGAACCAGGTTGTTCTGTGCTTGCGGGGCATACAGCGATGCGCCACCGCATACGCAACCGAAACGGAACATCGACGCCTTGTCCGTCGTCGCCCCGTAGCGCTCGCGCACGATCGTGGCCCAACGCCGCCGTCCCGCACGGTATTTCGCGATTTCTTCGAAGAAGTCGCCATGGGTGTAGAAGAAGAAAGAGATCTGCGGGGCGAACTGGTCGATAGTCATGCGGCCGCGTTCCACCACGGTGTCGCAATAGGTGACGCCGTCGGCCAGAGTGAACGCCATCTCCTGCACCGCGGTGGCCCCGGCGTCGCGGAAGTGCGCCCCGGCTACCGAGATCGCGTTGAATTTGGGCACCTCGGCCGCGCAAAACTCGATGGTGTCGGCGATCAGCCGCAACGACGGCTCCGGCGGCCAGATCCAGGTGCCGCGCGAGGCGTACTCCTTGAGGATGTCGTTCTGGATCGTGCCGGTGAGCTTGGCCCGCGGTATCCCTTTGCGTTCGGCGGCGGCCACGTAGAACGCCAGCAGGATCGCCGCCGTGCCGTTGATCGTCATACTCGTGCTGAGCTTGTCCAGCGGAATGCCGTCGAACAGGATCTCGAAGTCAGCCAGCGTGTCCACCGCCACGCCGACGCGGCCGACTTCCTCGCTGACCTCGGGATCGTCGGAGTCGAACCCGCACTGGGTGGGCAGGTCGAGCGCCACGGAAAGGCCCGTGCCGCCCTGCTCCAGCAGGTAGCGGTACCGGCGATTGGATTCCTCGGCGGTCCCGAAGCCGGAGTATTGCCGGAACGTCCACAGCTTGCCGCGGTACCCCGACGCGAAGTTACCCCGGGTGAAGGGGAACTCCCCCGGCGGTGGAGGCTCAGTACTGCGGTCCTCCGGGCCGTATACCGGCGCGAGCGGAATGCCCGACGCGGTCTGGGCTGCATTATCCATCAGTGGATAACGTACTTGCAAAAAAAGAGAATGCCAATACCGTATCGCTGACCTGGACAAACAGCACAATGCATGGCAGCTGCAGCGGGTGCTGGCGCCCTTTAGGCTGCTCTGGATAACGGAGGTCGACATGGCGGTATCCCAACCATCCGACGCGGACATTGATGCCGCGGTCAGGCACTTCGGTTTCCACCTCGACGCGGACGCGCGACGGAACTACGCAGCGGTCGTCGCGACCACGCTGATGTCGTACGACGTGGTCGACCAGCTCTATGACAAGGTCGCCCGCCCGGTGCCGCCCGAGCGGGCCTATCGATTCCCCGCGCCAGCCGACAACCCGCTCGGAGCCTGGTATGTCACCACCGAGATCGCCTCGGGCGCCGACGGCCCGCTGTCCGGCCGAGCGGTGGCGATCAAGGACAACATCGCCGTCGCCGGAATCCCGATGATGAACGGATCTCGGGTGGTGGAAGGCTTCATTCCCAGCCGGGACGCGACCGTTGTGCAGCGGCTACTCGACGCCGGCGCGATCATTGCCGGCAAGAGCGTCTGCGAGGACTTGTGCTGCTCGGGATCGAGCTTCACCTCGGCCAGCGGACCGGTGCGCAACCCGTGGGACCGCGAGCGTGAGGCGGGCGGATCGTCCAGCGGCAGTGGCGCGCTGGTGGCCGACGGCGCGGTCGAGCTGGCCGTCGGGGGTGACCAAGGCGGCTCGGTACGGATCCCCGCGTCGCTGTGCGGCATCGTCGGGCTCAAGCCCACATATGGTCTGGTCCCCTACACCGGAGCGTTTCCGATCGAAAGGACGCTCGATCACCTGGGCCCGATGACTCGCACAGTGGCGGACGCCGCACTTCTGTTGACAGTGCTGGCCGGACCCGACGGTTACGACCCACGCCAGGGACATGAGGTTCCCGCGATCGACTACCGGGCGGCGCTCACCGGCGATGTGAGCGGGCTGCGGGTGGGCCTTGTGGTCGAGGGCTTCGGGCAGCCGGGTGCGCTGCCGGCGGTTGATGAGCTGGTTCGGTCGGCGGCCCAGCGGTTGACCGAGATCGGCTGCACGGTAAGCGAAGTCAGCATTCCATGGCACCGCAGGGCACTTCACGTCTTCGCCGTCATATTCACCGACGGCTCCACCTATCAGATGCTGGAGGGCAACGGTTACGGATTGGGCGTGGACGGACTCTACGACCCAGAACTCATGGCGCACTTCGCAAAACAGCGGGCCGGTATGTCCGATCAATGCGCCGTCACGATCAAGGCAACAGCGGTGGCCGGCCATTACGGACTGAACCAACTTGGCGGGGTGTCTTATGCGAAGGCGCGTAATCTGCTGCCGCACTTGCGGGCTGCCTACGACGCGGCGCTGGCCCAGTACGACGTGTTGGTGATGCCTACGGTGCCGGGCACGGCCGACATGCTCCCCGAGGGCAACCCTTCGGATTTCGTTCTGCTCGAACGCGCGCTCGGCAAGGCGTTCAACACCGCACCTTTGAATGTCACGGGCCATCCAGCGATTTCGGTGCCCGCCGGTCTGGTCGACGGCCTGCCTGCCGGAATGATGATTGTGGGCAAGCGATTCGACGATGCGACCGTGCTGAAGGTCGCTGATGCGTTCGAGTCTCTCTGCGGCGGCTTCTCCACTCCATAGCGCGAGAGTGCGCGAGCAGACGCAACGGCGACAACCGTTTAGCCCCACCAGCCGGACTTTTCAGCGCAGAATGCGGATATGACGGATGCGTTTGACAAGGGGTCTCGGCTTTACGAAGGGTTACCGGGGATCGGGGGGCTACTGCGGCGCCAGCGGCAGGAGGCCGAGCGGATGGCCGCCGCACTCGTCGAGGCGGTCTTGCGTGACAGAATCGGCCTTGATGCCATCGTGCGGCGCCTGGACATCGGCGCTATCGTCGCGCGACTGGACATCAAAGCCATTGTCGCCCGACTGGATATCGGCGAGATTGTGGAGCGGCTGGACATCGACGCCATCGTCGCTCGCCTCGATTTGGACGCGATTGTGGAGCGGTTGGACATCGACGCCCTCGTGGCCCGACTGGACGTGGGAGCGATTGTCGACCGGCTCGACATCGACGCCATCGTCGCGCGTCTCGACATGAATGAGGTGGTGGCCCGACTCGACTTCTCCAAGTTGACCGACCAAGTACTTGAGGACATCGACCTGCCAAAAGCAATCATGCAGGCCGGTGCTTCAGCGGTCCGCGGTCGCCGCCCGCGGAACAAGATCTAACGCGAGAGTGCGCGAGCAGACGCAAAAGCACCCGCACGCACGGCGTGTCGGGTGCTTTTGCGTCTGCTCGCGTGCTAAGTCCGGCACAGGATTTCGCCGTTGGGGATCGCGAGCCAACCATCCGGGGCTCCAGCCCAGGTCAGCCACGCCGCGGAGATTTCCTCGAGCTCGGCGATAGTGGCCATGCCCGACTCCACCAGTTGGCGCGACAAGTCCGACTGAAGAACACGGTCTGCCCACATCCCGCCCCACCATTCGCGGGCTTGGTCGGTCGCGTAGCACCACATGCTGCCGGTGGGTGTGATGTTGTCGAAGCCGGCCGCACGCGCCCAGGACAGCAGTCGCCGGCCCGCGTCGGGTTCGCCGCCGTTGGCGCGGGCCGCGCGTCGATAGAGATCCAGCCAGCGATCGAGAGCCGGAAGCTGCGGATACCAAATGAAACCCGCATAGTCGGCGTCGCGGGCGGCCACGAGTCCACCCGGGGCGCACACCCGCCGCATCTCGCGCAGCGCCTGCACCGGGTCGGCCACATGCTGCAGCACCTGGTGGGCATGGACGACGTCGAAAGTGTCGTCCGGAAAATCGAGCGCATGCACGTCGGAGATCGCGAACGACACGTTCGACACGCCACACGCCTGCGCCTCAGCGCGGGCGAGGTTCAGTGCGGCGTCGGTCGGCTCGACGGCCGTCACCGATCCCGGTGCGATCCGGTCGACGAGGTCGACAGTGATTGTCCCAGGGCCGCAGCCGATGTCGAGTATGGACATTCCCGGCCGCAGATAGGGCAGCAGGTATCCTGCCGAATTCTCCGCTGTCCGTTGCCGGTGGCCACGCAGCACCGACTCGTGATGTCCGTGTGTGTAGACAGCGCGGGGCTGCTCGTTCATGGCGAGAGCTTACCTCCGCACGGCCGCATTTTGGGATAGCTATCTTACTATCTGAGACAGCTAGTCCACCGGCGCATTGAGATGTGGCCGGTCGACGCCGGCGCCGGGTCCGTCGAAATGCCACCACTCACCCTGATAGACGGTCAATCCGCCGGAGTTCATCACGTCTCGCAGGTGCTTGCGGTTCGCCTGGGCCGCCGCAGTGACGCCCTGAGTTGCGAAAGCGTTTGCGCGTGAAGAAAAGTCGTCGAAGTCCGTACCCATGTCGGCCAGGCATGGCCCGTTCGGCTGTTCACGCTCAGGGGGGCACGGTGTCTGCGGGAACGCGAATGTCACGTCCACCGACCGGCCCGCTTCGTGGCTGTGCGCATACTGCCCGGGACGTGCCACCCACGCTGGGTTGGGGACGACGTTGAACATCTTGATCTGGACGTCATGCGGCCGATAGCAGTCCCAGAGCACCAGCCTCTGCCCCTGTGAGCGGAGTGCCGTCGCGGCGGCCGTAAGGCCAGGAGCCATTGATTCGTGCACGAGGCATCGTGCGTCGGTGGGATATAGCTGCGTCTGGGTGAAATTGTTCGTGGTGGCGTAGCGCAAGTCGATGATGGCATCGGGAACCGCAGTGCGGACGTCGACGAGCCCGGCCGCGTGCGCCGTGTCGCTCACCGGCGGCACACCTGGATCCGAGGGATCGGCGGCGGCAACGGACAGAGCCAGCGGCGCGATCGGTCCCACACAGGCCACGGCCAGAAGCACCCGTCGAATAAAGCTCATCCGAGTATTGTCCGCCAACCGATGTCGGTGTTGCCGTGCAGACACGCGTTGCCAAACGGAGGCTTTGTGGCGTAGGGAGAAACCCATGCGCATGAGTCTGATCGCGAACCTGTCCAACAAGTCCCCCGTCGACAGCTGCGTCCGCGAGCTGACCAAGGCACGCGACGACGGCTTCGACCGCCTCTGGATGACGCAGATGCCATACGACGTCGACCTACTCACGGTGCTGGCCGTCGCGATGCATGAAGTAAGCGACATCCGGGTCGCCAGCGGGGTCGTACCGATCCAGAACCAGCACCCGATGCTGATGGCCCAACGTGCGCTGACGCTCAACCTCATTGCGGGCGGGCGATTCACCCTCGGTTTGGGGGTCACCCACCGCGCTGTGACCGAGGGGATGTGGGGAATCTCCTGGGATCGCTCGGTGCGGCGCTTGAGAGAGTTCCTCGACGGCCTGCTTCCGCTGCTCGCCGGCGAAGCCGTGAACGCAACGGGCGAATTGCTGACAACCCGGGGCTCGCTACAGATTTCTGGTGCACCGACGCCGGAGGTGTACCTCGCGGCACTGGGTCCGCAGATGCTTCGACTGGCCGGCCGGCGCACCGCCGGAACGATCACCTGGATGACCGGACCGAAAACGCTCAAGGAGCACATAGTGCCCACTCTGCGTACCGCGGCCGAGGAGGCTGGGCGCCCAGACGGAGCTGTCAGCGTTGCCGCCGCACTCCCCCTCGCAGTCACCGAAGATGTGGCCGCGGTGCGGTCACTGGCAGCCGAGCAGTTCGCCATGTACGGCCACCTGCCTTCCTACCGGGCGATGCTGGATCGCGAAGGCTATGCCGGACCGGAGGACGCAGCGCTAATCGGTGACGAGGCGACGATCCGTGACAGGCTCGACGACGTCCGCGCGGCCGGAGTCGACGAGTTCGTCGCGATCCCGTTCGACACATCATCCGAAGGGCGGGACAGGACACGAACCTTCCTGCGCGACTGGGTTTCTCGATCAGCGTGAGGCGCTTGGCTACTGTCCGAGCAGCTTTCGCTTCTGGGCCTCATAGTCGGCGTTGGAAAGGGCGCCGCTGTCGCGCAGTCGCATCAGTTCAGTGAGGCGGTCCAACGGGTTGGCTTGCTCTTGCATCCATCTCTCACGCATTTCGAAAGTGGCTTGGCTAGCCGCATTTCGAGCCTCAGCGGATTGATCCAAGACGACTCTACGATGATCTGACGGGTCATATAGCACGGAAACGAACCAGTCCATGCGTGGGCGCTCCGCCTCCCACAGCCACGCATCGAGATTTGCTTCAAACGGCGCTTCGCCGTCGGGCTGCACCCGCACCGTCATCGTCCAAAGCGCGCGCGTCGCCTCGGTGGGCGGGGTCTGATAAAACGGGTCCGACGTTTGGTAGAGGCCAGATACTTTGCGCCGCGTCGACAAAACCATCGCCATCGCCGGCTTTCCGTGCTGGCGTAGCTTGCGTTCCAGCCGCCGACTACCGATACCGAACACGGGGGTCCTCGCTCTCTGCTGCTGCTTCGCGTGAACTACAACATGGTTCTCCTGACTGCATTCGGGTCCGACTCACCCGAGATCTCATCGCAACCTTAGATTTCTCTTAATTTTCTTATTTTTGGGTGTAGTGTCGTTCCCGGCACGTCCCACATGAAGGGAGCGCGGTGAACGAGCTCGGCGAACACGCCGTGGTGTGTGGAGCGGGGATGGCGGGATTGCTTGCCGCCCGGATTCTTGCGGAGTTCTACCGGAGCGTGACGATCGTCGAACGTGATCGGTTACCCGACGGTGCCGCCCATCGCCAAGGAGTGCCTCAGGGTCGGCACTTTCATGCCCTGTCGATCGGCGGCTCACAAATATTGGAACGTTTGTTCCCTGGGCTGCTCGACGAACTCGAGGCCGCCGGCGCGACGGTCTGCGCCGACGGCAACCTGTCACGAGTCTCGTTTCGGTCGGGAGGCCATGAACTCAACCGGTCGGGCCAGTTTGCCGACCCTGCTGCGGTGGTGATGTTTCTGATCAGCCGTCCGCTCTTGGAATGTGCTGTCCGGCAACGTGTCCGCGGTATCGCGAACGTGGTCATCCTGGACGGCCACGACGTCGTCGGGGCGGTTGCGCAGCGGCCCTCGCAGATCAGCGGTGCTCGGATCGTCGAACGCGACACCGGCGCGGAGACGGTTCTCGGCGCCGACCTGGTGATCGACGCGATGGGCCGCAGCGCACGCACACCGGCGTTGCTCGAGAGCCTGGGCTACGGCCGCCCCGTCGAGCAGCCCGCGGTGATGCACGGCAGCTATTCCAGCCAGCTATTGCGCATCCCGGACGGAATGATCGCCGAGCGATTGATCTTCGTCTGCCCGGAAGCTACCCGGCCGACCGGCGGGGCACTTGCGGCTTATGAAAACGGCACCTGGATGCTCTCGGTCGGATGCGTTGACGGGCGCCAGCCACCCAGGGACTTGGCCGGCATGATCGCGCTGTTCGCGCAGTTCGCACCAGCTGCCGTCGTCGCGGCGTTGCGTGCGGGCCAGCCTGTGGGGGACGTCTCGGTTACCCGCCACCGCGGTGTATGGCGACGCTACGACAAGATGACGGCATTACCCGCCGGCCTGTTGGTGTTCGGCGACGCGATATGCAGTCTCAATCCGATCTACGGTCAAGGCATGACGTTGGCGCTGCTGGAAGCGGTCGCGTTGGGTGACTGCCTGTCAGACGGAGATGCTGATCTGAGCGCACGATTCCTCCATGCTGCCGCCCGACGGCTACGCCCCGTCTGGGCGTCCAATCAAGCCAACGATCTCTACATGACCAAGCCGGACGGCCGACGGTCGTTATCGCAAAGGCTGGTCACATGGCGCATTGACAAGACACTCGCCGCGGCCGAGAACGATCCTGCGCTTACTGAGAGAATCTTCCGGGTGACGCAGTTCCTCGACCCGCCTTCGGCACTCTTGCGACCGAGTCTGATGAAGAGCCTGGCGGCCGGGCTGCGGACAAGAACACGCCGGCAAGTGGTTTCAACGACCAGCTCATGACGGAGTTTACGAACTATGGACGAACGCAACGACATTGCGATCCCGCGGGCAACCAGGAACGAGTCTGATGGACACTGACACGCCGATCACCGGCGACGCAGCCGTGTTGCGCGAGATCGAATCCATCAAGCAGCTCAAAGCCCGCTACTGCCGCTTCCTGGACAACAAAGAATGGGACAGCTGGCGGCAGCTATTCGCCGACGACTTCGTCAGCGACACCGCAGAGGCAGGCGGCAAGGTGATCCATGGCGCCGACGACTTCGTCGCTTTCACCCGCAAAAGCCTCGAAGGGCCTTCGCATCCCACCGCGCACCAGGTCCATGCCCCCGAGATCGAGCTGTTGTCGCCGACGACTGCCCGGGGTGTATGGGCCCTGGAGGATGTAGTCCGACTGGCGCCGGGCGTGAACCTACGCGGCTACGGCCACTATCACGAAACCTACGCAAAGATCAACGGGCAGTGGGTGTTCAAGAGCTCCAAGCTGACTCGTGTTCGCGAAGACATTTTCAATCCCTTTGTCTCCGTGTATATCTCGCATCGTATCCGGAAAGTGCTGATGCGGGCAGCACGCCGGGTGGTGAAGTGAGGGAGAAGCCGATGATCGGCACCGCGTCTGACGCGGCAGCGGACAATCCGCGTGATTGCTTCGCAAGCTCTCCGGTCGTTCTGCTGTCGGGTGAAACCGAGCTTCCGCGAGAGCTGCTCGGCAGCAAGGGCTACGGCATCAACACCATGCGTCGGCACGGTCTTCCCGTGCCACCGGCGTTCTGCATCACAACCGAGGTGTGCCGTCGGTATTTCGTCGATCCCGAATACACCATCGAAACCGTCTGGAACGGCGTCATGTCCGCAATGCGATGGCTGGAGAACGAGACCGCACGCAGTTTTGGTACCGGGCCACGGCCCCTGCTGGTCAGCGTCCGCAGCGGTGGCGCCCAATCCATGCCCGGGATGCTGGACACCGTGCTGAACCTGGGCATCGACGACGCCGTTTACGCCTCCCTCGCGGAGTCGTTCACCAGCAGTTTTGCCACCGACACCCGCGAGCGATTCCGCGCCTTGTATCGACGGGTTGTGGTCGCGGACCAGCACACCGATGTACCTGATGACCCGTATTCGCAACTCAAGGGCGCGATCGAAGCCGTCTTCAGATCGTGGAACTCGCCTCGGGCACAGAGCTATCGGCGTCACCACGACCTGGACGACGCCGGCGGCACCGCGGTGGTGGTGCAGGCCATGGTGTTTGGCAACATCGATGCCACCACCTCAGGCAGTGGAGTTTTGTTCTCCCGCAATCCGATGACCGGTGCTGACGAACCGTTCGGAGAATGGCTGGCCGGCGGCCAGGGAGCCGACGTCGTCTCCGGCACCAAGGACTGCCAGTCCGTCAGTGCGTTGCGTGCCGTAATGCCTGGTGTGTACGAGGAATTGGTTTCGGCCGCAGCCACTCTCGAGCGGCTCGGCCGCGACGTGCAAGACATCGAATTCACCGTCGAGGAAGGCCGGCTCTGGTTGCTGCAAATGCGTAGCGCCAAACGCTCCGCGCAAGCCGCCGTCCGTCTCGCACTCAAACTGTACGAAGAGGGGGTCGTCGACGCTGTTGAAGCACTGAGCCGCGTCCACCCCGCCCATGTGGAAGCCTTGTTGCTGCCGTCGCTGCAGCCCGAAACGCGTTTCAGCGCACCGCTGCTCGCCAGAGGCCTGCCCGCTTGTCCCGGCGTGGCGTCTGGGCGGGTCTACTCCGAGGTCGGGGAGGCCATCGACGCGGCCGAACGAGGCGAAGACGTCATCCTGGTGCGGTCCGATACCAGCCCCGACGACGTGCAGGGCATGCTCGCCGCACGCGCCATCGTCACCGAAGTCGGCGGTGCCACCTCACATGCGGCAATCGTGAGCCGCGAGATCGGCCGACCCGCGGTCGTCGGGTGCGGAACGGGGATTGCCAGCGCCCTCGACGAAAAGCTGATCACCGTCGACGGCACCGAAGGTGAAGTCCGCGAAGGAATTTTGGAGCTACGCGCTTGGTCGATGACCGACTCGCCGGATCTGCAGCAGTTAACTGACCTGGCACGCCAGGTCAGCCCGCTTCGCGCTCATGTCGAAGGAAATTACTTTCGGCTACAAGATAATTCCGATGCTGCCGTGCGAGAAGCGCTGGTCGCGGGTCACACCGACGTTGTCTGTGACACTCCGCTGATAGCCATGCTGACCGCGGTTCGGGCGGCGAACGAAGGAGTCATTGGTGCTTGAGCTGAAGGTCTTACAAGCCGTGCGCCTCAAAGGCAGAGTCACCTCAGCGGATCTCGCCGCCACGATCGGCGAGGATCCCGCTGGCGTCTCTGAAACCGTTGGCTCACTATGCGATTCGGGTCTCCTGATAGCGGACAAGGTCGTGCGGCTGTCGCCGCAAGGCCGAGAGCGGCTGGCCGAGTTGCTCAGTCAGGAACGCTCGTCGGCCGATGTTGCCGCAATTCTGGAGGACTATGAGAAGTTCCGCGGTGTCAATGCGGAATTCAAGGCTTTGGTGACGGACTGGCAGGTCAAAGACGATGAGCCCAATGACCATCAAGACCCTCGGTACGACGGCGAAGTTCTGGCCCGGCTGGACGACGTACACAAAAAGGTGCTGCCAATCATCGGCTCGATAGCCGGCCAACTGCCGCGGCTCGGTTTCTACGCTGACAAGCTGAGCGACTCGTACGAGAAGATTCGCGGCGGGGACACCACGTGGTTGGCGCGGCCGCTCGTCGACTCCTACCACACGGTCTGGTTCGAGCTGCACGAAGAACTGATCGCGGCCGCCGGGCTGACGCGGGGCGGTGAAGCGGCCGCCGGTCACGCGCAATAGCCGCTCTGAACTCTGGTGGCCAGGGGCGGGATCGAACCGCCGACCTTCCGCTTTTCGGTCGAGAGTTGTGGGCACATCGCAATGGTTGCGAAAAGCTATGTGTCGCAGAGCGTTAGCATCCGTGAGTATTGTCGACGGTTCTCAACGATTCTCGGCGTGTCGCGGGCATTAAGGACGAATAATCGTCAACCGGCAATACAACATATTGACTTCCCCGCATAGGGCGGAAGGCCCCGGCGGGCTGCGTCAAACAGCACCAGGGGATGCGGGGCGGGATCGCCATCATACTTCGTAGACCCATGCGCTGATCGCGGCGTTGCGATTCGCTGCACGCGTATCGACATGTGCAACATTCATTAGGTGAGCGACGTGACGCACGGGCTGACAGACGATTGGGCTGAGCAACAGTGGGCAAGGATGGTGCCGGTGATCGACGCCATGGTCGATCGAATACAGGATCCCACCGAGTTTATCGTGCGACCGGGGTCGGCGCTTGCTGCTGACGACCGAGTCAGCGCCCCCTATCAAGTGTCTCATTGCGCTCGGATGTGTCTTAATTCGGGAGTCGACCATCTGCACGCCGTGAAGACACTAATAATCGGCGACGAGCCGCTCCTGCACGCGGCGGCAGACTATAGCCCGATTCGGGGCGCTCTTGAGAACTTCGCGACCGCGTTCTGGGTCTTACACCCGCCGGCGTCGACCATCCGGGTCGAACGTGCGCTGCGGTGGATGGCGAAAAACTTTAAACAACAACACCAAGCGACGGACGTTCTTAGTCTGCCCGGCGACATTGGGCTGCAGGCCAAACTCGACAAAGTCGTCGACGTAGCCCAAAGATCCAGTTGCGCAAACGTTTTGGGCGGCTACACCAGCACACAAGCAGTGAAATACGCGGAAGAACACGCCACCCACAAGTATGTGCTGCTGATGTGGCAAGTGTGCTCCGGCTTCGCGCACGGTCGACCTTGGGCGAACCTCGGAATGAACGCGATGGAACAACACGCCACCCATGAGGAAGGCGTCGTCACTGTCCGAATGACAACTGATTACAAGCGTCTGGCGGCCGCGGCGCTGCCCGCTTACCACCTGATGCTAGATGTGTTCGGCCGGTTCACACCGATGACCCCTCCAAGGCCCTGTCGGAGATGGAGGGGTTGAATCCGGGCTCGACGTGGGGTAGCACAGCAGTGAACCGAGTGGCACCGTCATTCGTTTACTGGTTGTCGGGGACCATCAACCGGAGGTATCGATCATGTTTGACGCGACCCGATCACTCGTCTTTGCTGGGGCAGCAATGCTGACGCTGGGCTTCAGCACCCCCATCGCCAATGCCGACCCGCCAGCGCCCGGCTCCCCGTGCGGCCCCGACAAGGTGATCACGACCATCAACACCTGTGAGCCGCTCAACTCATCGTGCACGGGGTATGACGGCATGGTGATTGGGCGAGTGGCTGCTGATGGGCGGTGCGTGATTCCCGGGCAGGACGGCACCCGGTGGTAGCTGGGTCCGCTTCCCAGGCAGCTCTACGCTGACCGGTTAGCATATCCCAGAAGCCGCCGGCCGTCGAGATTGCCTGCGTCCGACCCGCGAACCCTCGATAGACTTTTCACTCAGATGGCGTCCTCGTCCCACGGCGCAGCGGCGACCACATCGAGGTCGATCTCGTCGACGCCGTGAGCATCAGCCCACGCCTGCCGCGCTTCCTCCCACACGTCAAAGCGGGCTACCGCGGCCTTCATCGACGCCCGGTCGTCGGGTTTGCCGTAGGGCGGCTCACCGCGGCTGGCGCACCACACGCGGTAGTCGACCACCCAGACCGGCGGCGTCACCACGTCGGGGTCGTCGGGCTCGCGGCGCTTCACCGGATGCCCACCCGTGCCAGCAGACGCCGGCGCCGCTCCGACCGTGCAGCCAACGCCTGCACATACTCTCGTTCGGAGTCGTACCAAATCCCGTCGAGCCGCCAGCCCCGCGGCCGCTCAGCCGGACGCCGACGCATTACGCCAGCCCCGGTAGCTGATAGACACCCCTGGCCCCGACACGGCGCTGTGGACGACGGTGCGCCGCGTTGTCATCCTCCTCGCCAGCAGGCAACCGTAGCGCGGCGGTCAACCGCGCCAACGCGATCCGCGCCTGCCTGGCTTCCACCACGGCCGGATGCGGCTTGGACCCATGCGGGCCGGTTGTCATCACGCCCTCGCGGGCTGTGATCAGGGCGAGGCGGTCCAAAAGGTCGACGGTGCGCACCATTTCGCGCAGCAGGGCCAGCTCGTGCTCTTCCAGCTCATACTTGCCCAGCACATCACGCCACAGCTTGGCGCCGTTGCGGCCGGTTCTGCGCGGCGGTGCTGGGAGTTTCGGCTTCGTCATGGTTTTCCTCCTACGGTGAATCTTGTTGCATCACTTACGATTTCAGTTAATTCCAGCAAACCTTCACATTGCGCCGCAATTGGGTTTGTTTCAGGTCGCATAGATAGAGAGCCAGCGACCGCGCCGGTCCGTCGCCCGTCGCGGATTTGGTAAACACGCGCGGCTTATGCGCGCGCCAGCCGCACGGGCGCTGATCGCTGCGGCCGACGAGGTAGACGCGCTGGGTGACGGGTGAACTGCGGGCTGTGTCGGTGTCCGGCCGGGCTAGATCGGCCAGGCTCCACGCGACCGCGTGGACGTCAAGGTAGCGGAATTGGAATTCGTTCAAGTCGAGCGGGTGGGTTTGTGTCAAACTTTTGCCGTGACTTCGGAGTTGTCGCCTCTTGTACTCATGCATGGCGGGTCCTGGTCTGGAGATCAATGGCGGGATATTGCGCCGCTGCTATCTGCCCACCACGACGTATACACACCGTCAGCCCTCGGTCATCGTGGGGGGCCAGTTGTGCAACGGCGACCTGTCACGATTTGGGATGTAATCGATGAGTCCGAACGCTACCTCGACGAACGCGGACTAGATCGGCCGCATTTAGCGGGCCATTCGATGGGTGGATTCGTGGCACAAGAATTGGCGCGCCGCGGTCGCGCCGCATCCGTCTGCGCATTTTCACCGGGTGGATTGTGGTCAGACGATCTGCGGGCTCAGGTCGCGAAGCGGCTGCGACGGCAGTTCGCGGTAGGCCGCTTGATGCGCCCCATTACCCGACTTCTATTAAAATCGCCGGGGATGCGCCGACATTCGTTGACCGATTTGACGCTGCGCGGAGATCGACTCAGCTACGAGCGAGCCATCGAAATTACCGAAGTGTCCCTTGCATGCACCATCATCGGCGACATTTTCGACAACGCCGACGAACAAGTCGCACCGATGGATCCCCTGCCGTGTCCAATCACCATCGCCTGGGCCGAAAAAGACAGGATTCTCCCAGTCGAGCTTTGTGAAGCTATCGCCCGCGACCGCCTACCTCGCGCGACCTTCACCATCCTGGCCGGCCTCGGGCACACTCCGACGATTGACGATCCCGAGCTTGTCGCGAGGACCATGCTCGCCGTCACCGGCGCAGCGACGAAGGGGCACTAGAGCCGAATCGGTCGGATGTGCGCTTGGGTTCATGCCACCACGTGGACTCCAAGATGGCAGATTTTCGCCGACGTAAATGCCGGGCTGTCAGGCGACTGCGCTCGACGAGCACCGACGGAAGCGCGGTTAGGAATCAGGCGGGTGCTGGTAACTTGGGTTCCGTTTCCGATGAAGTAATTGTTGTCATTCGTGTGATCCACCACCTAGATTTGTGCATCTGCATAATTAGCCGGTAGGAGAGATACATGATTTTAGGCTGTGTCGTCGGCGAAGTGGTGGTCGTGTTGGTGTAAACGATTACTGTAGCATCTGAGCCATCAAACGACTCGATCCCGGCTCCCAAGACTTTTGTTGTAGTGGTGATCTTCGCCTGTTTGTTGGGCGTAGCTATTTGCTTAACGAACTGCGAATACTTGGCACGAAAATCATCAGAAAGATATTTCCCCGCCCGGTCGGGCAAACCATCCAAGTCCTCTGGCGTATATGCCCACATAGCGTTAACTGCTTCTGCCGCTGTTCGGATGGCCGCTTCCTTTGCATCCGCGGCCGCTCGGTCGGCGAGGTAAAGCCGGCCCGTTACCCCGGCGAATACAATCGCCGCGAGGCAAAGCAGCGCTGGCACAGCCAATGCAATCACTCCGCGCCGGCTCACTTTTCGGCGCCACCAGCGTGCCCGTCGCGGTGTGCTCGGCGGTGAGGACGGAGCGACCAGTGGCGACCGCTGCTTAGCGCCTGCCTGGCGGGCATCGGCAGTCCGCGGGGCGGCCGGGTGATCCCTCGGAGTGTTGGGACGCGCCCGCTTGGCAACAGGACCCACGGACTGTTGGTTGGATGGCTGTGTCGGCTCTCGCGTTGGTCGCTGAATGGGCGTGGTTATCGCGTCGCGGGCTGCGTCGGCTAACTCGACCGTGGTCCCATACCGAATGTCGGGGTCTTTGGCCATCCCCTTGGCGATCACCGCGTCGAACTGTGCAGGCACGTTGTGTTGTGTGATCGAGGGTCGTGGTGGCGGCGCGTGGAGGTGTGCGGCGACCAGTTGCGGCATGGTGTCGCCGGGGAAGGGTGGGTTGCCGGTGAGGCATTCGTAGAGCACGCAGGCCAGCGAATAAATGTCGGCGCGGGCGTCTTCGTCGGCACCGATGGCTAAGCGTTCTGGGGCAATGTATTGGAACGTGCCGATGGCGCTACCGGTTTGGGTCATGCGGGTCTCGCCGATGGTGCGGGCGATGCCGAAATCAATCAGGTAGGCGAAGTCATTCTTGCCGAGCAGGATGTTGGAAGGTTTGATGTCGCGATGTAGCAGACCCTCCTCATGGGCGGCATGCAAGGCTTCAGCGATCTGGCCGACGATGTGCACCGCCCGCGGAGGTTCCAGCGGGCCGTCGGCCAACACAGCGGCGAGGTCGCGGCCTTTGATCAGGCGCATGTCGAGGTAGAGGCGGCCGTCGATCTCGCCGTAATTGTGAATCGGGATGACGTGCGGGTCATTCAACCGTGCCGCTGCGTGTGCTTCCCGTCGGAATCGCCGCTTAAAGTCCTCGTCCTCAGACAAATTCGCGGGCAACACCTTGATGGCCACGATCCGGTCGGTTTCGGTGTCGTGGGCGCGCCAGACCTCGCCCATGCCGCCCTCGCCGAGAAGCGACTGCAGCCGGTAGCGCCCGAATTCCACCTCGTCCATGGCAGGGCCTTCCGCCATCCACCCAGGTGGAAAATGCTACCGACGCGGAGGCGTGATTGTGTGGGTTTGGTATGAGCCACTGCCATTGCAGTATGCGTGTCGGCAGCCTCCTCGAAGCGCATCCGCCACTGCTACTGATGGGAGCGCCCCACCACGCCCGCTCGTCAACCTAATCAGTTCCAGGGCATGGTGTCATGGCGCCTAATGGGCGTCAGGGTTAACTCCTGAACGCCGATACAAGCAACAACAGCAGGTAACCACCAGCACCTACTATGAGGGCCAAGCCGATCACGAGTTCGACCCAGTCCTTCGTGGACACTGTTAGTTTGTCGTTCAGCTCCTTCTCGTAGGAATACGATGAGCTGGAAGACTTTCCGTGACTGGTTACTCTGCAGAAGTCGCCAGGATGCATGACTTTGTTGTCGCATTTGATCACGGGATGAGGGTCGGGATGTGTGCCCTCCCAGCCCTCTTTCGTCAGGAAAATTCCAACACCTAGTAGAACGAGGGCCAACATAATGCCGCCGGCGCTACCCTTTATTCTCAATTCATCCCCCTACTAAAGTTCGCGGCCCTTTAGGTAGCCTCCCGACGGCTGTCCTCGTGTTCCATGTGGTACCGCGCGCGGCGCACTAAGCGCTTCGCAGGACACTTACCCCCGGCACAGAGTCAATACACGTGTTTTGACAACTAGCGGCTTCGTTCGGCACCTACCACGGAGACCGGCCAGCACCTCCAGGTGATGCCGGAAGTTCCTTCAGGGGCTTCGGGGGGCCAGACGTCGATGGTGAACTCGCCGGTCACCGGATCGCGGCGCTCAATGTCTGCATCTCTTCCACCGCCCCCTAGCGGACCCCACTCACTGCGAGCTTCCTCCAGGAATTCCTCGGTGGCGTCGATATGCCCGATAGCGGCGTAGAACAGTTGCACGCCGGTCTCGGCTACCTTCATCAACTGCTTGCAGCTGGGTCGCCGGTCGCCATCGCGATCTGCCTGGATGATCTCAAGGAACGCACCGACCGGCAGGCGGGGAGAGGTGCTCACCGAACGCGTATGCGGCTTCCCACTTCTTCAAGTGCTAGGGCTGGTCTGGATCGTCGCTTGCAGGGATCTGCTTCCCCCGTTAGCCTTTCGGCCGTCCTGCACCGATCTGAGCAACATGGTGGCATTTCCAACACTCGACCTGTTCCTCTTGTTCTGGCACGTTTTGAGTCGCGTTGCACCGGGGACACTTGAACACCCGCATGCCAGCCGGCGCCGCTGTAGGCGCTATTGCGCAGAGCAGTATGCCGAGGATTCCCAACAAGAAGCCAACAACGAAGAACGAAAGCTGACTCCGGTTCTTTGAGGGCGCGAAGGTGCTGCTGACGATCCCGCAGATCACCGCACTGATGAGCCAAACAGCAAAGATTTCCATAGAGCGGTGGATCCTCCCCAGTAGTACCGCCGGTCATGTTAGATGGCACTGGCAATAAGGGTGGCAAAATTGCGGATCGGCCGGGGGCGGTTGATGCCGGGTGGCTGAGGCTTCGCTCACTTAGCTCTCGCCGGTGACGCGTTCGACCAGCGCGAGCGTTCCCATTCGGCAGCTGTGGTTTCGGGCACGGTAAACGTGTGGCCCTTGACTTATGGCTCGTAGTTGTAAACAACCCGCCACCTGTCGCAGACGCGAACCATGACCTGCTTGTCAGTCAGGTTTTCTCCAGAATCACGATCAGCTGGTGGGTAGGACGGACATCAAATTGATGGCGCGCGGTCCAGTTCGAGGCGGCGGGTTGAGACCCGCCAGAGTCCAGGCGACGACGTGGACAACGCTTTCGCTTTCGTTGGTCGATGTGCCCGGAAGGGCGCTTGAAAGAGCTGGACGGAAGGCCGTGTGTGCGCTCCATGCCGCTGCGGTATGTCGATCCTCACCGAAGGCGCGGCCCGGTGTATAAGGCCATGGTGCGCTTCGGGCGTTCTCGTGCAGGACAGTTATACATCCGCCACCTGGCCGCTCGCATCGACCCGTGGCTGTACGCATAACCGGCGGGCGCTTCGCTACCTCGTTCGGGACGGTCGTGACCGCCCCA
Organism: Mycobacterium sp. 1164966.3; assembly: GCF_001665395.1. Taxonomy (GTDB): domain Bacteria; phylum Actinomycetota; class Actinomycetes; order Mycobacteriales; family Mycobacteriaceae; genus Mycobacterium. The sequence goes on along the minus strand of NZ_LZSG01000034.1, from coordinate 128,389 downwards.
CTCAAGGCCACCGGTGCTAACTCGGGTCAGCCCCGAGAGGTACAGATTACCTACTTCCACGACGGTCACGATGCGATCGCAGTTGCCTCGAATTACGGTGGCGCCAAACACCCACAGTGGTATTACAACCTCATCGCACATCCTGAATATGAACTGGGAGGCGAGAAATTCGTGGCGACCGAGGTCACCGATTCGGACGAGCATGCACGCTTGTTCGCGCTCGGCGACAAGGTTTACGCCGGGTGGCGCGACTATCGCGATAAGACTGCGACGGTCGGACGTCAAATCCCCATCTTTCGGCTCAAACACCTCTAGAGGTTGTCTTCACCCGGTGTGCGGGCGGGGCAGAGTCGAGGCGACCACGCGGGAACCAACTACCAGAACTCGGCTCAGAATCGACCGCCTAGGCGCGTCATCTTGTTCAGAAAGCTAGCGCCAGGCTCCTGGTTCGAGGCCGAACAGCTGCATTGCGGCTGACTTTCCCTTCAGGGCGTGGGCGCCCCGGTCTATGAGTTCTGGCGAGCGGCCGTCAAGGGCGTCGACGGTGTGGTGGGTGAGAAGGATTGCGTCGCCGGTCGTTTTGGTGAGCTGCTCGACGCGCGCAGCGACGTTGACGGTGTCGCCGATCAGGGTGAACTCGAGCTTGCCGCCACCGCCGATCGTGCCCGCGATCACGGCACCGGTGTTGATCCCGATGCCGATGCGAAGCTTCCCTTCGAACTGATCGGTGACGAGGCGCTGGATCAGCACCGCAGCGTTCACTGCGGCGTCGGCATGATCGGCGAGGTCGTTCGGGGCGCCGAAGACGGCCAACGCGCCGTCGCCGAGGAACTTGTTGACGTGCCCACCTGCATCCACCACGACGGGTACGACGATCTCAAACAGCGCGTTGAGGCGTGCGACGGTGTCCTCGGCGGTGTTGGTTTCGGCGAAAGGGGTGAAGTCACGGACATCGACAAACATCACCGTCACCTCGCGGCGCTCCCCGGTGAAGACATCATCGCCCTGCTCCAGCAGCCGAGCGGCGAGAGCCGGGTCGACGTAGGTCCCGAATGCCGCTTGAAGTCGTTGCCGCTCAGCCAAACCGGCCTGCATGCGGTTGAATGACGCGGCGAGCGCGCCGAGATCATCGTCTTGAACCACCGGCAGACGTTGGGTGAAGTCACCGGCCGCAACACGGTCAGTTGCTTCGGCAAGGTCACGAATGGGGCGAAGAGACGGCGCAACGATGACGCCAACTGCGACCGGCAACCCGAAGCCAAGCGTCAAAACAGCCCCAATCGCGACGCAGAGCACCGGAGCGTCCGTGACGCGACCCAACACAGTGCCGCACAGTGCGCCGAATACAGCAAACATGAACACCGAGGCCGCCATCGAAAGGCCCAACCAAGCAGCGAAAGTCGGACGGCTACGCGGCAGCGAGTCCCCGATACCGGAGTCCCCCGCGAGGGCGGCCCTAGCCGGTCGCAACACCCCTTCCGGAAAAGCGTGCATAGCGTTCAACGCCGACGCTGCTCCTAGCGCGGCGCCCAAGATCCCATACTGGACCAATCGCATCCCGCTTGCGCCGGCGATCACACCGACAACCACCAAGAGCAGGGCGGGCCAGACAGTCATTAAAACGCAAGTTCGGGCACCAATTGCGCGCCCCCAGGCGTACGTGTCTTGCAGCGTCCCTGCGCGATCGACTTCGCGGCCCGCCGCCCACTCTTGCGCACGGCGGAAGCGCCGGTTACCGGTAAACATCGCGACGGACACCATCACCACCACCGCGATACCCGTCACAACGAGCGCCTCGACGTAGTGGCTAGATCTCTCGGAAGCCACGACCAACAACGACCAAATAAGGTAGACCGGCAAGACCGCGGCAAACATCACTACCCAGCCCACCGACGAATACCTCGCCCCGTACCGATCCCACGCCCACTGCCAAAAGCGATCCATGTCGGGAGACTAAAGCGGCTAGCCGCCTAGCGGTTGCACTTCGCCGTGCGGCTCGGGAACGTCGCGGTCTGCTGCCAGCGATGGACGTGGCGGATGCGCCGGTAGATGAACGCCGCGAGCTGACCCCACCTACCGCTACGAGGAAGCGACCGCGAACAGGCGCCATTCGCCGGGCACGCCCTTGAGTGAGTGAGCGCCGCGCTCATCGAACTCAAGCCCTGATCCGATGACGAGGTCGCGCAGTGTGCTGGACACGAGCACCTCGTTCGGCCCTGCCAAGGCGCTCACGCGCGCGCCGATATGCACGCCGATCCCACCAATGTCGTCGCCGCGGACCTCGCACTCGCCGGTGTGCAACCCGGCGCGCACCTCGATGCCGAGCGCCTGCACCGCGTCGCGAATCGCCATGGCGCAGCGGATCGCTCGCTGCGGGCCGTCGAACATCGCCAGGAACCCGTCTCCCGAGGTGTTCACCTCGCGGCCTCTGAAGCGGCTGAGTTGTGCACGGACGACGGCGTCGTGCGCGTCGAGCAGCGCATGCCAGTCACGATCGCCCATCTCCGCGGCCCGTCGCGTCGAGTCCACGATGTCGGTGAACAACACCGTGGCCAGCACCCGATCGTCGGCCACGTCGGGCTGCTCGCCGGTAAGGAACTCGGCGACCTCCTGGAAGGATGCGCGCCAAGGTTCAACAAAGTGGTACATGTTGCGGCCAGGCAGCTCAACATATTTCGCATCCGGTATGTGATCGGCGACGTACTTGCCCATCGCAGGCGTGATGAGTGCATCGTCGGTGTGCTGGACGACCAGGGTTGGCACGCGGACTGTCGGTAGGACCACCCGCACGTTCGACTCGGCCGCTAGCGGAATCATGAGAGTGACGGTGGCTGGGCTTGCCGCGAGACGTTCGTGTCGTGCCCACGTGGCTCGGATCTCTTCATTCCACAGGCGAAGCAGTATGCGGCCAACACGCCCAGGTCAATTTCCTTAAGCAGACGCAGCGCATCGAGGTCGGGGACAGTCTTGTCCCACAACGCCCTAGCCTCATCCGGCAGCCAATGAGGTGCCGCCGGCGCCTGCCTTTCGAACGCAGGCGGCTTCGCAACCGGCCGCCCGCCGCTGTCGCGGCCCTCCGACCGTCCTCGCAAAATCTTCAGCGCCGCTGGCGCCGGCGCCGGACCACACTTACCCATTCCAACCTCCTTGCAGCTAATTATGGCACTCAGTGCCATAAATGACTGTCGAAACTTCCGCGCATAGCAAGAGAGCTGCGGCGCCGGTCGCGCACCGGGTGGTATGCACGATGGGTACCCACCCCCCCCGCCTATACGCGCAGGTCAGAGTTCCTTCCCGCTGGTTTCTGCGGGCCAGCACGAACCCTACACACTTTTCGTACATTCCCGCGATTTATGGGTGTTTATGGCCTATGCTGCGTGTCATGCCGCAATCCGATGCCTCTGAGCAGCATGACTGGAAAGAACCGCCGAAGAACTGGGCCGAAGAGCAGGCCCATCGGACCGCCATGGAGATACGCCGGCTGCGGGGGAAGCGGTCGGCCCAATGGCTGGCAACCCGGACTGCGGAACTCGGCTCCGAGGTAACCCGGTCAGTTATTTCCGATCTTGAGATTGGCCGTAGACGGTATGTGACCACGGCCGAGCTGGTCGTCTTGGCGCTCGCGTTGGGCACCGCTCCGCTCGCCCTGCTGTACCCGGCCCCCTATCGGGATAAGATCCGGGCATTTCCAGGCCAGCCGGAAGTGACCAAAATATGGGCGGCACAATGGTTTTCAGGGTCAGTGGATGATCTGGACCTTGTCGAGATGCCATTGGTGGACCAGCGGAAATATCACTCCCACCTTCTCGCCCTCGAGCGGGCTCGCAAGGCATTCACACTTGACGAACGCAAACAGAAACTAAGCGCACGACTTGCGGTAAGACGCCGAGCCAAGAGGGACGGCCATGCCGATGTAACTGACGACGAGATCGACGACATGGTCGCGGAAATCGACGACTTGCAGAACCGGATCGACGAACTCTGGAAACTCGGCAGCAGGGATCTTGATGTGAAGCTTGTCGACCAACTCTCCGGCGGTCAAGGCAAGGGCCGGCGCGGTGGCAGGTAGGCCGCCGCTGCGGAGCAGTTCGCACGGCAAGATCACTCGGACTCAAGTAGAGCCCGGCGTGTGGGTTGCGCGTTGTCGCTTCCGCGACCTCGATGGTGTGACGCGACGCATCGAACGCATGTCACCGGTGGGAATGTCCGACGAGTACGGGGCGCGCGGAGGAAGCATTAAGAGACGCGCTCGCAGCAAGGCGACCACCCGGCAGCGGAAGCATCAGCGGCACAACGGCACTCGGGAACCTGCTGACGAGGTACATCGAGCGCTGCCGCCAGGACGGCGAGCTGGCACCTAAGAGCGTCGATACCTATGCGGCGACAATAGAGAAGGTGCGGCCTCGGCTGGCCGACATTCGGGTCCGTGAGGCGACGCCGGGCCTGCTGGACGAGATCCTGCGCGGCATCCGGCGTGACCATGGCGCGACTCGTGAGCGACACACAAAAGTCGCGTTGAACGCGGTTCTTACGAACGCGGTGTTGGCGGGTGCGATCGCATCTAACCCGGTGCGAGAGCTCGGTACGCGCCGCAAGCGGAAGGCGGACGGCAGGCCGAAGGGTGCGCCGGCGCTTGGGGTCGAACAGGTGCGTGCATTGCTAAGCGGTCGGAGAGTCGGAGGCGTGCCAGGAGAAGGATTTACGAGATCCGGTGGTGCTCCTGGCGGCAACCGGACTGCGGCGATCCGAGCTGCTGGCGTTGCGGTGGGAGGACGTCGACCTCGACGGCCGGGTACTGACCGTTTGCAGCTCTGTTGTTCGACTCAAGGGTCAGGGATTAGTGCGGCAGGACACCACCAAGGGTGGCGGAAGCCGATCGGTGCCGCTGCCCCGCTTCGCGGTCGACGCGCTGCACCGTCGCAAAGGTGAGCAGCCCGGCCCGAATACAGCCGGGGTAATCTTCCGTCCTCGACAGGGACGCTGCGCGACCCGGACAACTTCGGTAAGCAGTGGCGTGAGGTTCGCGATTCGCTTGGCTTACCGGATGTTTCATCTCATAGCTTCCGCAAGACGGTGGCGACACTGATCGACGACAGTGGGCTGTCGGCCCGAGTCGGCGCGGATCAGCTCGGCCACGCGCGGCCGTCGATGACGCAGGACGTCTATATGTCTCGCGGCCAGGTCCACACCGAAGTGGCCCAGGTGCTGGATCAAGCGATCGGTATAAGCGGTGAATAAACGTCAAGTGATGCCGGGAACTGAGGCGGAAATAGCCTCTGACGTGGCCAGGGGCGGGATCGAACCGCCGACCTTCCGCTTTTCAGGCGGACGCTCATACCGACTGAGCTACCTGGCCGGAAGGCAGCGTGTGCCTCGCCGTGCTGGCGACCCTGACGGGACTCGAACCCGCGACCTCCGCCGTGACAGGGCGGCGCGCTAACCAACTGCGCCACAGGGCCTTGCTGTCGTTCCGCTCCACGTTCCCGCGTCACGGGTACCCCCTACGGGATTCGAACCCGCGTTACCGCCTTGAAAGGGCGGCGTCCTAGGCCGTCTAGACGAAGGGGGCCAGAACCGAATCTCTCCGGGGCACTCGCAACGTGGTCACCGTTGGGAGCCACGTCAGCTTAGGTTACCGCAGCCCCAATCCTCAAACGAGCATCGCTCGGCAACCCAGTATCCTTGAGTCTCCGCGCCCCTATAGCTCAGTTGGTAGAGCTACGGACTTTTAATCCGCAGGTCCCAGGTTCGAGTCCTGGTGGGGGCACCAGGCGCAGGCACCAGGCGCACTGAAGTCAGACGTTTCCGGCGAGAGTCCGGGCGGTGAAATCACCGGCGGGCTCACGTCCACCACGTCCACATGAAGTCAGGCTTGCGAGCACCGTCAGCTGATGTCCGCGACGAGCACAGCCATCCGGCGACCGCCGACGCGGGCAATCCATGGCAGGCCTTCAACGCGCTCGCCTGCAGGGATTACTCGGGGATTGGTGATGTGCAGGTCATGCGTCGAGCGACGCACGTCGGCCTCACGTGCAGCAAGAACGTTTTTGACCCAGTCGGTTTGACCGTGGCCCAGCAGAATCGCAAGGACGCTTTGCCTTCGGTAAGCCTGAACGACGGTCTCATAGGTCCTGCCAGACTTGCGACCCCGGTGATAGACCACTGCGAACGTCGGCAAGAAGCGCGCGAACCGCCGTGCCACGGGATTCATGTACTTCATCTGTAGGCGGTCCACCCAGGCTGGGAAGAGCATGGGCATGCCTGGCGCGTTATTCGGATGATTCTTGACCGGCATCGAGACTCCGTTCTGAGCGCAAAGTATGCGGTACCGCGGGTATCGCTTGGTACCTCACCGTACCAGAGCGTTAGTCATGCAGCCAGCGCCAAGAGCAGCACCCTCCGGCGCGTGGACCCAGGCAACCGGGCACGCTCAAGCGCGCCAGAACCACACTGTGGCAAACGCCAACTGTCTCCGAAAAGCACGACCAGCACACCGGGCGCGGTTGGCAGCCAGCGGTTTAGGATTCCCCTACATTGTCCGGGCGCGCAATCGAAGCCCACCGGACGGTGGCCGATGAACGGGTGCCCGGACACAGGAGAGCGGCAATGACCGATGCAGGGCCGGAACGGGGGACGCAATTCGGGCCTTACCTACTCAGGCGGCTGATCGGCAGCGGCGGCATGGGAACCGTGTACGAGGCCCAGGACACGGTCATGGACCGAGTCGTCGCGTTGAAACTGATCGCGGGGACCTACGCGCAGGATCCGGACTACCGACAGCGGCTCCAGCGCGAAGCCCGAATCGCCGGACGACTGCAGGACCCGCACGTGGTTCCGATCCACTCCACCGGCGAGATCGACGGACAGCTCTACGTCGATATGCGGCTGATCAACGGCATCGACCTGGACACCATGTTGAGGCAATCGGGGCCGATGCCGCCGGCAAAGGCGGTGTCTGTGGTGCGCCAGGTCGCCTCGGCACTGGATGCCGCCCACGCGGCCGGGGTGCTGCATCGGGACGTGAAGCCGGGAAACATCCTGATCACCGCCGACGACTTCGCCTACCTCGTGGACTTCGGGATTGCCAACGCCGCAACCGAACAGAAGTTGACCCAGGTCGGCGACACGCTCGGAACCTGGACCTACATGGCCCCGGAAAGGTTCAGCGGCGACGAAACCAGGGTGACCCCCAGCGCCGACACTTATGCCCTGGCGTGCGTGCTGTTCGAAGCTCTTACCGGATCGCCGCCATTTTCCGGCGACCGGGCGAGTCTGGTCGCCGCGCATCTGACGCACCCGGTTCCACGTGCGAGTCAGCGGGTCGGACTCCCGCCGCAACTGGACGACGTGATTGCGCGCGCCATGGCCAAGCGGCCCGAAGAGCGATACGCGACGAGCGGCGAGTTCGCCCGAGCGGCGGAGGCGGCCGTCGCGGCCCTGGGCTCCCCGACGGCCAGCTTCAAGGTGCCGCAGACCGTTGCGCCGCCCACCCCGACGCAACACACGCCGCCACCGCAACACATGCCGCCGCAGCACACGCCTCCCCCGCCACCCCACTGGGGGCCGCCCTCCGCTCCTACCCAGTACGGTCCGAGCACCGGCCCTTTCGGTCCCCCGACCGGGCCACCGTGGCCACCGCAGGCACCCCGAAAGCGGGGCCAGTGGATTCTCGTCGCGGCGGCAATCGTCCTCGTCGTCGCCGTGGCGGCCGGACTCGGCATCTGGAAGCTGACCAGCAAATCCCCACACACGCAGAGTGTCGATCTGAGCAAACTCGACGTGGGGCGCTACGGGACGAAGCCACGGCCCGTGCCGGGGCCCACCACGAAAGAGGAAGGCCTGTTCCTGGAGTCGTTTCGCCTCGTCGAGGGCATCGCCAATCCCTACGATGTCGACCCGTTGCTGGATCACGTCTATGGAAATGCGGTCGTCGATCCGAAGACCGCCGCCACCTCGATCGCCGGTACCGGAACCCCGCTGGTGCAACCAGTGCTGGAAAAGTACGGCATGATCACCGCCTATCTCGTCGAGGGGATTTCAAAGCGCCTCGTCAACTTTTCGCGTGAGAAGTCCGGAGACTTCCTGATGGTCATGTTGACCAGCTTCCCCAACGAAGACTCGGCGGCGCGCGCCGCTACAGAGATGGATGCCGTCGACTTCGCGGTAAACCCCGAAAACCGGGCGGCCACCATCCCGGGATATCCGAAGGCCAAGTCGCACTACCGGCCCGCTTCCCCGTCGATCGCGGCGACCATGGCCTCGGGCAGGGTGGTCGCGTCGATCGCCGCGCGCAGCGACTCATCACCCAATTTGGACTATTTGATCCAGCGGGTGAAACGCACGTTGGACCTGCAAACACCCCTCATGGCCAAGCTGATTCCGGGCGTCGAAGCCGGACTCACTTCGCTACCACTTGATCCGGACAACATGCTCAGCCGGACATTTGTCGCCGGCGAGCAGCCGAAAGTGTCGGTCAACTTCGGAAGCATCGGCCCCCGTGCGGCCGGCCTGTGTGCCGACAGCCAGGCCCGGAAGGACGGACTGTTCAACCAGGCAGGGATCGACCGCTGCGCCTTCAGTACCGACGGTCAACTGATTCGGGCCAAAGACGATGACGCGGCGAAAAGCCTTGTCCCCAAGCTGCTCGAGGCCGCCAGGCAGGAATTCATCGACCACGATGTGCCCGCGCCGGACGCTCTCCAGGACGCCCGATGCGTCGAGCAGAAGGAACCAATCTGGGCTGACAACGCCAATGCTCGCTTCGTGTGTTTCGTGTCGTTCGGGCGCTACGTCGCCACGGTTTGGAGCAACGAGGAAAAGGACGCCCGTCAACGTGCCGCCGCCCAGTACGCGATACTGGTCAACAGCGCCTGATCGACTCAGCCTGGTGGCCGCTATGCTTCCCGAAATGAATCCCGATGAGGTAAGCCCAACCGCGCCCATCGCCCTGGTCACGATGGAAATCCGGCACCCGGTAACGGATTCGCTCACCGAGTCGTCGCGCTCCGAGGTCAAACGTCTACTGGTCGATCAACTGCCGATCGAACGTCAGGCCCAGGACGTCGGTTGGGGAATTGCGGCCCCCGGTAGCGCCCCACAGCCAACAGCGGAGCGGTTCATCCGTTATGTCAACCGCGACAACACGGTCGCCGCTTCGCTGAGAGGTCAGGCCATCGTTGTCGAGACCACCGCCTACGACAGCTTCGAGACGTTCCTTGAGATTGTGATGCGGGTTGTCGACGCGCGTGCACAAGTCTCTTCGATCGTCGGCATGGAACGCATCGGCTTACGTTATGTGCTCGAAATCCGAATCCCGCCAAGCGAAGGTGGCCGCATCGCGTGGAGTGACTCGATCAACGCGTCGCTGCTCGGACCGCAGGCCATCGCTCCGGCAGGCATGCTGCTCACCGAGTGGCAGGGCGCCGCGGTCTTTCGCGACCCGCAACCGAACAAAGCGGTCATCGTGCGCTACGGCCCGGGAATCGGTCAGGCGCTCGACCCGAATTACCACCTACGCCGCGCCACGGCGGTTCGGCCCGGACCGTATTTCCACATCGACATCGACAGCTTCTGGACGCCCGTCGGCGCGATTCCCGAATTCAATCGGGATGCGCTGGTGGCGATTCTGCAAGATTTGTACGTTCCGGCTCGCAGCGCGTTCCACGAGATGATCACCGGCCGCCTGAAAGACGGCTTGTTACAGCAGTAGGCTTTTCACGTGTCACCCAGCACTGCGCTGCTATAGGTTTGATCGGCGAAGGCCGACGCTATCCCGTCGACGGGATAGGTAAAACCGTTGGCCGCGTGCAACTCTGCCGTCGTACGCGACGACGTCCGCCAGCCACGCTCGTTGAGATATTCGATGACGTGCCCGCGATGGCCGTGGTAGACCAGATCGTTGAAGTCGACCTCGAACCCGAGTTCGGCCATCCGATCGTAGTGGTCGCGCCACAGGTCTTGCGTGAAAACCGTGGTGTCAGGCACGAATTCGAAAGCAAGCCGGCTACCGGGTGCGCTGAGCTCGGTGATGTTGTCGAACAAGGCGTCCAGGGCATCTTCGGGCAGATAGACCAGCAAGCCCTCCGCACTCCACACCGAACGCGCCTGCGGATCGAATCCCGCCGACCGCAGTGCTGTCGCCCAGTCGTCGCGCAGATCGATCGCCACCGTGCGCCGCTCCGCCGTCGGCTCGGCACCGAGATCACGCAGCGTCTGTGTCTTGAACTCGATCACTTCCGGCATGTCCACCTCGTAGACCACCGTGCCCTGCGGCCACGGCAGCCGGTAGGCGCGCGCGTCGAGGCCCGACGCGAGGATCACCGCCTGATCGATACCGCTGCGGGCCGCGTCGAGAAAATGCTGATCGTAAAACCGCGTACGGCAAGCCATCCCGCGGGCCATGCGTTCCGGGTCGAACTCCGAGCCCTCCCCGCGCGGGATCTCACCATTGACCAGCCGGGTATAGACGTCGATGCCCACGGCACGCACCAGCGCCGCCGCATACGGGTCTTCGATGAAGGCGTGGTCGGTGGCCAGCGCCCGCTGGGCGGCGACCATGGTCGCCGTCGCTCCCACACTCGTCGCGAGATCCCAGCGGTCACGATCGGTGCGCGCCATGCCTGCTCCGTTCACGTCACAAAAAGATAGATTATCTAGTTAATAGCACACCGCACTCATCCACGGGACTAGCGTTTCGAGGTATTCCATTTCATACGCCCGGAGGACCCCAGGAGGTCGAGGTGGACTTTGCTCAGCGGACCATCGACCTTGCTCGCCAGAACGTCGCCGAGGGTGGTCGGCCGTTCGCGACGGTGATCGTCAAGGACGGCGAAGTCCTCGCCGAGAGCGCTAACAAGGTCGCCCAGACGCACGATCCGACCGCTCACGCAGAGATCCTGGCCATCCGTGAGGCCTGCACCAAACTGGGCACCGAACACCTGGTCGGCGCCACCATCTATGTGATGGCGCACCCGTGTCCGATGTGCCTGGGCTCGTTGTACTACTGCTCGCCCGAGGAAGTCGTCTTCCTGGTTGAGCGCGAGTCGTACGAGCAGTACTACCTCGACGACCGCAAGTACTTCGAAGTCGCCACCTTCTACGACGAATTCGCCAAGAAGTGGGACCAACGCCGCCTGCCGATGCGCTATGAACCCACAGACGCCGCGGTGGACGTGTACCGGTTGTGGAACAAGCGCAATGGCGGCGAACGCAGATCCACCGTGGTTCCGCCGGTTGAAACTGGCACTGGCATTGCCACGGAGCTTTAGCTACTATCTGCGTATGCATGCAGATAATGCAGATCGACTGCCCGCTGACCAGGCCGGTCTGGTGGTCGAGGTTTTTCGCATGCTGGCCGACGCCACGCGTGTGCAGGTGCTGTGGTCATTGACGCACCGAGAGATGTCGGTCAATGAACTCGCCGAACATGTGGGCAAGCCGGCGCCGTCGGTATCCCAGCATCTGGCGAAGCTACGGATGGCACGGTTGGTGCGCACCCGCCGCGAGGGAACCACCATCTTCTACAGCCTGGAAAACGACCATGTGCGCCAGCTCGTCATCGACGCCGTCCACAACGCCGAGCACGCCGGCCCAGGAGTACCGCGGCATCACCGCGCCGACGGCGGACTTCAGGCCGTCACCGATGCCGGTTGAGTGATCTTGCACTCGCACAACACATTTCGCAGGAAGGAAACAACATGACCGAGCAGCACGCCCACGATGCACCGCACGCGCACGAACACCACCACGGCGACGAGGCGCACACGCACGCCCACACCACGCATGACCACGAGCACGTCGCGCATGAGCATTCGCACTCACACGACGACGGGACCGAGCACACTCACGAGCACGTGCATCAGTCCGGCCTCGAAGACATCCACAACCACGCCCACGGCTGACGCGGGCGGCTCAGACCTGCGGGCAGTAGTGCTTCAGGTTGTCGCGCTCGTCGAGCGGCGGCAGGTTGCGCGCAGGCGTCTGCACCAGTGGTTCGTCGGCCGGGATTCGACCCGTCGCGCGATCGAAGCCGGCGCGGGCCCGGGGGTGCTTTCGGTACCGGAAGGGCACGCAAGCAAAAATCACGCGCACGATGCCGCCGAATCGGCGGTGTAGCCATTCGTCGCGGCGCGACCACTGGTAGCCCATCAGCTCGCGAACCGGCGGATCGTAGAGGCCGACGGTCAGCCAGACGAAGAACGGCGCCAGCAATTTGCGCTGAGCGGCCCACAGCTTCTCCGGAATCCATTGGGCAAACGGAGGTTTGGCCAGTTCCGTGAGGTCGAGCACGGCGCGTGCCGCGAAGTTGTCCTCCAACACGTTGCGGCACATGTGATCCCAATAGACCTGAAATTCCTCCCAGGACGCCGGCACCGGCCGCATGCTCATGCCGTACATGCGATACCACTCGACGTGCTCGTCGAACAGCCGGCGCTTCTGCGCTTCGTTCAGTCCGCCGCAGAACCGCTCGGCCACATGAATGGTGCCGACAAAGAAGGTGGCGTGCGCCCAGTAAAAGACGTCGGGATTCAACGCGTGGTAGCGGCGGCCCTGTTCGTCGACGCCCTTGATGGCGGTGTGGTAGTCACGGACCTCGGCGCCGGTAGTCGGAGCGCGGTCGCCGTCGAACACCACTCCGCCGATCGGATACAGCGACCGCATCAGCCGCGGCCAGCGTTCGCGGAAGAACGTCGAGTGATCGATTACCGCCGCGCCCAGCTGCGGGTGCATGTTCTGCATGGATCCCGCCCACGGCCCCTGCAGCATGCCGCGCCAGTCGCCGAAGTAGCGCCAGGTCAAAGAATCCGGCCCGAGCGGGACCGGCGGTGCGTCATAACCGAGGGGCGATACCGGACAGCCGCCCGCCACGTCCCTTGCCTCTGGGCGGTCGGCACCAGCTCTGGTGCTGGTCAGCGGGCAGGCTGCGGACGTATCTTGAGTCACTGGTCAATTCCCGGGGATGTCGGTGATTCTGACTACATGCGTTGTCACTTTGTAGCTTAGGAGCGATGTGCAATCCGGTCAACGACGGGGCCGTTGGTCCGGCGTCCCGCTGGAGAGTCGCCTGGCACTTCGCCGCGACGATCTGCTGGCCGCCGGCGTCCAGCTGCTCGGCGGTGACGCAGGACCCGCGCTCACCGTTCGGGCGGTGTGCCGCAAGGCCGCGCTGACCGAGCGCTATTTCTACGAAAGCTTCTCCGACCGCGACGAATTCGTCCGGGCCGTCTACGACGACGTGTGCGCGCGCGCAATGGCGACCCTGACCTCGGCGAAGACGCCTCGGGAAGCCGTCGAGCAATTCGTCGCGCTGATGGTCGACGATCCGGTGCGCGGACGTGTGCTGCTGCTGGCCCCGGCGGTCGAGCCGATACTCACCCGGTCGGGCGCCGAGTGGATGCCCAACTTCATCGAGTTGCTGCAACGCAAGCTGTCCCGGATCGGCGACCCGGCGCTGCAGAAATTGGTCGCCACCAGTCTGATCGGCGGCCTTACCGGTCTATTCACGGCTTACCTGAATGGGCAGCTGGACGTTACCCGCGAACGATTCATCGACTATTGCGTGGACATGCTGATGAGCACGGCCGCTGCCTACGTTCCCCGCCGTGAGCTGCGAAAACTCGATCAACCGGTGCGGTCCGCACCGCGCGACTGAGCCTCGTCCGACACGTGGACTCCCGGCGATTTGATGTTCGCCACGCCGAGGCTCGGAAACTTGATGCTACTGGGATACACAGATATATTGACTGCAACCATCAGACACAGATAACTGGAGGACGCCATGTCAGCCCAGCTGACTGACCTGCAGCTGTTGCATGAACTTGAACCGGTCGTCGAGAAGTACCTGAACCGGCACCTGAGCGTGCACAAACCGTGGAACCCGCACGACTACATCCCGTGGTCTGATGGGAAGAACTACTACGCGCTGGGTGGCCAGGACTGGGACCCCGAGCAGAGCAAGCTGTCCGACGTCGCGCAGGTGGCGATGGTGCAGAACCTGGTCACCGAGGACAATTTGCCGTCCTATCACCGCGAGATCGCGATGAATATGGGGATGGACGGCGCGTGGGGACAGTGGGTCAACCGCTGGACCGCCGAGGAGAACCGGCACGGCATCGCGCTGCGCGACTACCTGGTGGTGACCCGCGCGGTCGACCCCGTCGAGCTGGAGAAGCTGCGCATCGAGGTGGTCAACCGTGGCTTCAGCCCGGGCCAGAACCACCAGGGCAACTTGTTCGCCGAGAGCGTCACCCACTCCGTCCTGTACGTGAGCTTTCAAGAACTGGCCACCCGGATTTCGCACCGCAATACCGGCAAGGCCTGCAACGACCCGGTCGCCGACCAGCTGATGGCCAAGATCTCGGCCGACGAGAACCTGCACATGATCTTCTACCGCGACGTCAGCGAGGCCGCGTTCGACCTCGTGCCCAACCAAGCGATGAAATCACTGCACCTGATTCTGCGGAACTTCCAGATGCCCGGTTTCCAGGTACCCGAGTTCCGACGCAAAGCCGTCTTCATCGCCGTCGGGGGGGTCTACGACCCGCGGATCCACCTCGACGAGGTCGTGATGCCGATACTGAAGAAGTGGCGCATCTTCGAGCGCGAGGACTTCACCGGTGAGGCAGCCGCGTTGCGCGACGATCTAGCCGTGCTGATCAAGGACCTCGAGATGGCCTGCGACAAGTTCGAGGTGTCCAAGCAGCGCCAACTCGACCGCGAAGCCCGTACGGGCAAGAAGACCACCGCGATGGAGCTGCACAAGACTGCAGGCAAGCTGGCGATGAGCCGTCGGTAACCCGACGCGAAAAAACCTTGCGGATCGGTCGGATCACACTAGCCAGCCCGGTGGTGCTGGCTCCGATGGCCGGTGTGACGAACGTCGCATTCCGGACGCTGTGCCGTGAGCTGGAGCAGTCGAAGGTCGGTACCGTCAGCGGGCTTTACGTCTGCGAAATGGTCACCGCGCGCGCGCTCGTCGAGCGGCACCCGGTGACCATGCACATGACGACGTTCTCCCCGGACGAGTCGCCCCGCTCGCTGCAGCTCTACGCCGTCGACCCGGCCACCACGTACGCGGCCGCCAGGATGGTCGCCCAGGAAGACCTGGCCGATCACATCGACATGAACTTCGGCTGCCCGGTGCCGAAGGTGACCAAGCGCGGCGGTGGGGCAGCGCTGCCGTACAAGCGGCAGTTGTTCGGTCAGATCGTCGCCGCCGCCGTCCGCGCCACCGAAGGCACCGATATCCCGGTGACCGTGAAGTTCCGCATCGGCATCGATGACCACCACCACACCCATCTGGACGCCGGGCACATCGCCGAAGCCGAAGGCGCCGCCGCGGTGGCGCTGCACGCCCGGACCGCGGCACAGCGCTACTCCGGGACTGCCGACTGGGACCAGATCGCCGCGCTCAAGCAGCACGTGCGGACGATTCCCGTGCTCGGCAACGGGGATATCTACGACGCCAGCGACGCGCTGACCATGATGGCCGCCACCGGATGCGACGGCGTGGTCATCGGGCGGGGCTGCCTGGGTCGGCCGTGGTTGTTCGCCGAGCTGTCGGCGGCGTTCACCGGCAGCCCGCCACCTACTCCCCCGACGCTGGGCGAGATCGCCGACATCATCCGCCGGCACGGCACGTTGCTGTCCGAGCATTTCGGCGAGGAAAAGGGCATGCGCGACATCCGCAAGCACATCGGCTGGTACCTGCACGGCTTCCCGGCCGGGTCGGACTTACGGCGAGCACTGGCGCTGGTCAAGACGCTCACCGAACTCGACTCGCTGCTGGACCGGCTGGACCGCAGCATCCCGTTCCCCAGTGCCGCGAACGGACCCCGTGGTCGGCAGGGTTCACCGGCCCGCGTGGCGCTGCCCGCAGGTTGGCTCGACGATCCCGACGACTGCACGGTGCCCGCCGCGGCGGACGTCATGCACTCGGGTGGTTGAACCGAAACACACTCGAAATCGCGTATGCGCCGATAACTCAGTACGATGTGAGCCTTGCTGCATTGCGTTTCGGTTGCGGTAGTGCAGGCGGCGATGTTGACCCAGTCTGGGGCCGGCACTGCAGATGACCGCAGCAGTTGGTACCACTGACATCCGCATCAAAGTTTCGGAGGCCGGCTGGACATGGGTGACGGCGAGTACGACGCCACTCTTGGCCGTCGGCGCGCATCCGGCGCCGGCAGCAATGGCCAAGGGATTACGCCCAATCCGCGGCGAGCGCTGGGCTCCGCGCCGTGGGAGCGGTTCTCGACCCCGGAACCCGACAACGGCGCGCACCTATGGCAGCCTGAGCCGCCCGGCAAGCATGCGCCCGAGCCACTCATCGAGGACGCCGTCGATCCACGGCCGGAGCCCGCGCCGCATACGGAAAGAACCGCTTCGCACGCCAACGGCGCAATCAGCGTCGCGGACCTGATCGCCAAGGTCGGCGCCCCGCCGCCGGACCGGCCAAGCCGACGTCACGTCGCCCCGGATACCGATTCCTCCGATCACGAGGATTCCTCGCCCGATGACGACGCCCACTACGACCAAATGCTGAACACGCAGGTCATCGACACCCCGGCGTATTCACTAGAGTTCAGCTCTGAACTTTCCGAGCTCGGCACGGCCAACTATCCGACCGACGACGACTTCGAAGCCGACTGCGCACCCGCCGAGCCCCCTGAGAAACTGGACGGGATCGGCAGGACGTCGGCAACCTCGGCGTCCGAGGCCCCTGCCGGCAAGCCCAAATCCCGTCGGCCGATGTTGCTGGCCGGGCGTTCGCTGGCGGCGGTGTTCGCCGTGCTGGCGCTGGTCATGACCGGCTCGGCATGGCATTGGAGCAACTCGAAGAACGACCGCCTCAAAGCCGTCAGCGCGCTCGACCCGCATTCCTCGGACATCATCGACCCGGATGGGCAGTACGGCGACGAGAACTTCTTGATCGTCGGAATGGACTCCCGCGCCGGGGACAACGCCAACATGGGCGCCGGTGATGCCGATGACGCCGGTGGTGCCCGGTCGGACACGGTGATGCTGGTCAACATTCCCGCCAACCGCCAACGGGTGGTCGTCGTCTCGTTCCCGCGCGACCTGGCGATCACGCCCATGCAGTGCGAAGCGTGGAATCCCGAAACCGGCAAGTACGGACCCATCTATGACCCGAAGACCGGCAAGACGGGACCCCGAATGGTGTACACCGAGACCAAGCTGAACTCGACGTTCTCGTTCGGCGGTCCCAAATGTCTGGTGAAGGAAATCCAGAAGCTCTCTGGGTTGAGCATCAACCGGTTCATCGCCGTCGACTTCGTGGGTTTCGCGCGAATGGTCGAGGCACTCGGTGGCGTGGAGGTATGCAGCACCACCCCGCTGAAGGACTACGAACTCGGCACGGTGCTCGACCACGCCGGACGGCAGGTGATCAACGGGCCAACCGCATTGAACTACGTGCGTGCCCGGCAGGTCACCACCGAAAGCAATGGCGACTACGGCCGCATCAAACGCCAGCAGTTGTTCGTGTCGTCACTGTTGCGAACATTGATCTCGTCGAACACGCTGCTCAACCTCAACAAACTCAACAACGTCGTCAACATCTTCATCAGCAACAGCTACGTCGACAACGTCAGGACCAGAGACCTGGTCCAGCTGGGTCAATCGCTGCAGCACATGGCTGCCGGACACGTCACGTTCGTCACCGTGCCGACCGGGGTGACCGACCAGAACGGCGACGAACCACCACGCACGGCCGACATGAAGGCGCTGTTCGCGGCCATCATCAGCGACGACCCGCTGCCACTGGAAAACGATCACAACGCCCAGAGTCTGGGCAGAACGCCGACGACCGCACCCAGTACCAAGAAGGCACCGCCACCCAGCGCGACGCCCGAAGGCCGCCGCGAGCAGGTGATGACGACCTCGCCACGCGAGGTCACCGTTCAGGTCTCCAACTCGACGGCGCAGGCCGGATTGGCCGCCATCGCCAGTAACCAGCTGCGGCGCAACGGCTTCAACGTCATGGCACCGGACGACTATCCGAGTTCGCTGGGGACCACCACGGTGTTCTTCTCTCCCGGCAACGAACAGGCGGCCGCCACAGTGGCTTCGGCGTTCGCCACCTCGAAGGTCGAGCGGGTGACCGGCATTGGGCCCGTCGTTCAGGTAGTCCTCGGTCCGGACTTCAGCTCGGTGACCGCACCCCCGCCCAGCGGCTCGTCGGTCACCGTCCAGATCGAGCGCAACTCGAGCAGCCCGCCGACCAAGCTGCCCGGGGACCTTGCGGTGACGAACGCCGCCGACACCACTTGCGAGTAGGCGTTTCAAAGCGTTTCAGAGCCGCCTGACCGCCCTTTCCGACGTCGAGAACGTAGGCTTTACCCCATGCGGACCGCGTACCATGAGCAACTCTCGGAATTGTCCGAGCGGCTCGGCGAAATGTGCGGCCTAGCGGGGATCGCGATGGAGCGGGCAACCCAAGCCCTGCTGCAGGCCGATCTGGTGCTGGCCGAGCAGGTGATCTCCGACCACGAGAAGATCGCTGCGATGAGCGCCCGCGCCGAGGAAAGTGCTTTCGTCCTACTGGCTTTGCAGGCACCGGTCGCAGGTGATCTCAGATCCATCGTCAGCGCGATCCAGATGGTGGCTGATATCGACCGGATGGGCGCATTGGCCCTGCACGTCGCCAAGATCGCCCGACGGCGCCATCCCCAGCATGCGTTGCCCGAGGAAGTCAACGGCTACTTCGCCGAAATGGGCAGGGTGGCAGTCGAATTGGGTAACAGCGCGCAAGAGGTGCTGTTGTCGCGGGATCCGGAGAAGGCCGCCCGGATCCGCGAAGAAGACGATGCGATGGACGATCTGCATCGGCATTTGTTCAGCGTGCTGATGGACCGCGAATGGCGGCACGGCGTCGCCGCGGCCGTCGACGTGACGCTGCTGGGCCGATTCTACGAACGATTCGCCGACCACGCCGTCGAAGTCGCGCGGCGCGTCATCTTCCAGGCGACCGGCAAGTTTCCGGAGGAAAGCAGCGGCTAGCCCTAAGGCGAGCTGGGGGCACTCCCCTACCTGCGGTGTGGGCCCACCCGCTTGCGAGCAGACGTAAAATCCCCCGACACGCCGTGCGTGCGGGGGATTTTGCGTCTGCTCGCCGGAGTTAACCGAAGCGGCCGGAGATGTAGTCCTCGGTGGCCTTCTGGCTTGGATTGGAAAAGATCTTCTCGGTCTCGTCGATCTCCACCAGCCGCCCTGGCCGCCCAACCGCTTCCAGGTTGAAGAACGCCGTGTGGTCGCTCACCCGGGCGGCTTGCTGCATGTTGTGCGTGACGATGACGATGGTGTAGTTCTGCTTGAGATCACCGATCAGATCCTCGATGGCCATCGTCGAGATGGGGTCAAGGGCGGAGCAGGGCTCGTCCATCAGCAACACGTCGGGCTGCACCGCGATCGCCCGTGCGATACACAACCGCTGTTGCTGCCCGCCGGACAACCCGCCGCCCGGCTTGTGCAACCGGTCCTTGACCTCGTCCCAGAGGTTCGCGCCGCGCAGTGAGTACTCGGCCGTCTCGTCGAGCACTTTGCGGTTGCGAACGCCCTGCAGCTTCAAGCCCGCTACCACGTTGTCTCGAATTGACATGGCCGGGAACGGGTTCGGTCGCTGGAACACCATCCCGATCGCCCTGCGCACCCCGACCGGGTCGATGCCAGGGGCGTAGATGTCTTCGTCGTCGAGCAGCACCGAGCCCTCGACCCGGGCGCCGGGTATGACCTCGTGCATCCGGTTGAGCGTGCGCAGCACGGTCGTCTTGCCGCAGCCCGAGGCGCCGATGAAGGCCGTCACGCTACGCGGCAGGATCGACAGCGACACATCCGAGACCGCGTGAAACGCCCCGTAGTAGATGTTGACCTGCTTGAGGTCCAGCCGCTTAGCCACTCACTGCTCCTGCCCGTGTCCGCACCGCCTCCATCGGGGAGGCCGCGCAGCATCATCTGGTTATTGCATTGCGTTGATCGCGGTGACCAGACGCTCCTTGACCTTATCGGGCAGCGGAACATAGCCGTGTGAGGAAAGGCCGCTCTGACCGTCGTTGGCGGCCGCGGTGAGAAAGGATTTCATCGCCACCGCGGTGTCCGCGTCGTACCCCGCCGAGCACACGATCTGGTAAGTCGCAAGCACAAACGGGTAAGCGTTCGGCTCGTGAATGCCATAGACCGAGTACAGGTCGAGCACCAGATCGTTGCCGCTCGCCACGAACTTGGCGGCGCTGGCGCCGTTGCGGGCGGTGTCGTTGGTGAGCGGGACCGCGCCGCTGCCGTTGTCGATCTGGGCGTACGGCACGCCGGCCTGATCGGCGAACCCCTTCTCGACATACCCGATGGTCCCCGGGGTGGCCCGCACCGCCCGGATCACGCCCTCCGAGCTGGCGACGCCCTGGCCGGCGCCGCCCTGGAATTTGGTGCCGACACCCTGGGTCCAGCTCTGTGGTGCGGCGACGGTCAAATACCTCTGTAAGTTGTCGGTGGTCCCGGACGGATCAGTCCGATAGATCGGCGTGATCCTGCCGTCGGGCAGCGGAACGCCACGGTTGAGAGCCGCCAGCGTCGGATCGTTCCAGCTCGTGATCAGGCCGCTGAAGATCTTGGCCAGCGCGTCGCCGTTGACGACCAGCGTCGCGACGCCGGGCAGGTTGTAGACCAAAGCGACCGGACCGAACAGGAGCGGCAGGTCCCACGCGGGGTGTCCGTTACAGCGTTTCGCGGCCGGAGCGATTTGCTGTGAGACCAGCGGCGAGTCCGCCCCCGCGAAGTCGACGTGGCCGGCGATGAACTGCTCGCGGCCCGAACCGGACCCGCTGGCTGTGTAGGACACCTTCTTGCCCGGGCACAGCTGGCTCCAGGCTTGGTTGAACAGCTCGATCGCGTTCAGTTGGGCGCTCGACCCCTCTGCCGACAGTGCACCCTTGCCGCCACAGTCCACCGCGGCGGTGTGTCCTCCCGAGTTGGCCGACATCGAAGCACCGCGACGGTTGCCGCCGCCGCAGCCAGTCAGCAGCACACCCGTGACGACGCACGCGGTGACCACCAGCGCCACCATCCTCCGCACCCTGTCGAGCCTTACCAAATTTCGCGCTCCCCCGCACCTTTCGCTGCATATCAGCTAGGGCGTGCCCGTGGCTGGTGGCCGTTCAGAGGACGACGGCGGCGCCGCGTAGGCGGTATCGACGCTGTAGGTGGTGAAGCCCAGCCGCTGGTAGGTGCGCACCGCCGCAACATTGTCCGACTCCACATAGAGCATGACGGTAGGTTCGGCAGAGCCCGACAGCCGCTGTGCCAGTGATGCGAGGCCGATCGACGTCAACACCTTCCCCAGGGCGCGGCCCTGCGCGGCCGGGTCGACGCCCAGCACGTAGACCTCGCCCAGGCCTGGTTGATCGGCATGGATCTTGGTCCAGTGGAAGCCAAGTAGCCGGCGCGCTTCGTCGCTCGAGGACTCGCTCGGGAACGCCAAAAACAGACCCTGCGGGTCGAACCAAGACTCATTGCGACGCTCCTCGAGCTGCGCGGCACTCCACCCGCCCTGCTCCGGGTGGTAGGCGAAGGCGGCGTTGTTGACCCGCAGCAGCTCAGCGTCGTCGGCGGTGCCGGCATACGTCCGCACCCGCAGTCCGGCCGGGATCACCGGTTCAGGGATATCGGCCAGCGAGCGACGCATCTGGACGAGCTCGCGGACGGTGACCAAGCCCAGCGCCGCGGCCGTCGCCCGGGCCGGCTCGAGCGTGCCGTGGGCCCAGAAGTGGTTGCGCCCTCGGGTCCTGGCCAGTGCCGCCCGCGCCATCGCGGTGCCGATGCCGCGACGACGGGCCTTCGGGTGCACCACCATCTCGGCCATCGCGACCTCGCCGTCGCGCGGCGAGCTCAGATTGAGGTAGCCGCTGACCGTCTCGCTCGATCCGGTGACCAAATGCCGGGTGCGCTGTTGACCGAGTTCTCGCAGGACTTGCTCGCCCACGGGCGCAACGCCATCGAATTCGGCTGCCGCGCTGACGAGTTCAAGGATTTGCTGCTGCTCTTGGGAGGTCAGTGCCGAGCGCCACTCAGGTGCGCTCACTGAGTGTGCAACGGGTCGACCAGTGGCTCTTCGGCGCCGTCTAACTCGGTCTCGGCGTCCTCGTCCTCGTCGGACTGTGCGATCGGCGCACGCCCACGCGCGGGCCGGACCGCCTTGTAACCGACGTTGCGTACCGTGCCGATCAGGGCTTCGTGCTCGGACCCTAACTTGGCGCGCAGTCGACGCACGTGCACGTCGACGGTCCGGGTGCCGCCGAAGAAGTCATATCCCCACACCTCGTGCAGCAGCTGCGCGCGGGTGAACACTCGGCCGGCATGCTGTGCGAGGTACTTCAGCAGTTCGAACTCTTTATAGGTGAGGTCAAGCGGACGCCCACGCAGCCGCGCGGTGTAGGTGCCTTCGTCGATCACCAGCTCACCGAGCGTCACCTTGCCGGCGCTTTCCTGGTCGGCGAGCCCGCCGCGCCGGCCGATCACCAAGCGCAGCCGGGCATCGATCTCGGCCGGGCCAGTGTTGGGCAGCAGGATGTCGTCGAGGCCCCAATCGGTGCTGACGGCTACCAGACCACCTTCGCTCACGACGGCCAGGACGGCGACCGATCGGCCCGCCGTGCTCAACAACCTGCACAGACCGCGTCCCGCCGACAGGTCCTGGCGCGCGTCGACGATGACCGCGTCCGCCGTTCCCGCCTCCAGCAACGACGACGGCTCCGGCGGCGCCGTCCGCACCGCGTGAGGGAGCAGCGACAAGGCCGGCAGCACCGGGTCAGGATGCAGCTCCGAAGTCAGCAGCAGTAGCTCCAACGAGCCCCTCCAGCGCTTGTGGGGAAGGCATGTCCCGAGTTCATCAGGACATATAGCCCTGCATGATCGTAATGGCCAGGTCATCTAACGATAACTTGCCACCTGGTGTTTCGCCTGACGACGATGCGCCAGCGCGCTCGCGCACGGTGAGCCACAATATTCGGATGCGCAGAATGGTGGTCGCTGTGACCTCGGTGGCGGTCGCCGTGGCCGTCATCGTCGGTGGCGCCATCGCCGTCGACTACGGAGCGAGCATTTACGCCGAATACCGGCTGTCGGCCAGCGTCCGCAAAGCGGCCAACCTGGGGTCTGATCCGTTCGTCGCCATCCTGGCGTTCCCGTTCATCCCGCAGGCGATCCGCCGCCACTACAACGAGCTGGAGATCAAGGCCAACGCCGTCGATCACGCTTTGGTCGGCAAGGCCACCCTGGAAGCCACCATGCACTCGATTGGCCTGACCGACGCGTCCTGGTTGATCAGGCCCGAGGCGAAGCTCCCGGTAGGCAAGCTGGAGAGCCGGATCATCATCAGTTCGACGCATCTGGGTCGCTATCTGGGCATCGCCGACCTGATGGTCGAGGCACCGCCCCAGGAGACCAACGACGCCACCGGCGGTACCACCGAGTCAGGTGTATCCGGCAACCACGGACTGGTGTTCAGCGGCACACCGAAATCCGCCGGCTTCGGCCACCGGGTCAGCGTCTCCGTCGACCTGTCCATCGCGCCCGACGACCCGGCGACGCTGGTGTTCACCCCCACCGGCGTTCTGACCGGACCCAACACCGCCGACGAGCCGGTCCCGGATGACAAGCGAGACGCGGTATTGCATGCATTCGACGCCAGACTGCCCAGCCAGCGACTGCCGTTCGGCGTGGCGCCGACCGCCGTGGGAGCACGCGGCTCAGATGTCATCATCGAGGGCATCACGCGCGGAGTAACGGTGACGCTGGAGGGGTTCAAGCAGTCGTGACGTGCGCCGTCGGCGCAGCGGCGGGGCTTTTGGTGTGAATTCACGGCTTTCGGTGTGAATTCACGGCTTTCGGTGTGAGCCTGTGGCGGGATTCGGCGCGGATTTCCGCCCTGGCTACACTCGGAAAGCCCACGATTCACAGTCAACGCCTTGGATTCACGCGCAAGCCTGAACACTCGGCCGGCAATACCAGACACCGATCCGCGTCGGCCCTGGTACCGCTGTTGGCTTCATCACTATGCGATTGGGTAAGCTGTCCGACGTGTTATCCCGCATCGAGCCCATGCTCACCAGGCGTCGCGCAGTCGATCTGTGCCGCATCGCGGGATGTTGTTGTTGCTGTAGCTGCTGAGTAGCCGCGCCCTTTAGCGCCGCACTCGGAGCAGCCTCGGAGTCCTACCGCGGCCCCGTCTCCCCCTGCCTCGTCCATGTTCCGTGCCATAGGAGACCTAGGAGTACACCGTGTCGAGCAGTAACGCCCCCGCCAAATTGGGCAGTAAACGAACTCGTCCTGCGTTTGTCCGCCTTGAATCCGCGACGCGGCCCCATCCCGCCTAATCAGGCTGCTTAGAAAGAAATCGAAAGGAATACCCCATGGCACGCTCCGACGTCCTGGTCTCTGCCGACTGGGCTGAGAGCAATCTCGACGCCGCTAACGTCGTATTCGTCGAAGTGGACGAAGACACCAGCGCCTACGACGGCGGCCACATCGCCGGCGCGGTCAAGCTGGACTGGCGCGCCGACTTGCAGGACCCGGTCAAGCGCGACTTCGTCGACGCAGAGCAATTCTCCAAGCTGCTGTCCGACCGCGGCATCGCCAACGACGACACGGTGATTCTCTACGGCGGCAACAACAACTGGTTCGCGGCCTACGCGTACTGGTACTTCAAGCTGTACGGGCACGAGAACGTGAAGCTGCTCGACGGTGGGCGCAAGAAGTGGGAGCTCGACGGCCGCCCGCTGTCCAGCGACCCCGTCAGCAGGCCCGCGACCTCCTACACCGCGTCAGCTCCGGACAACTCGATCCGGGCGTTTCGCGACGAGGTCATCGCGGCCATCAACGTCAAGAACCTGGTCGACGTGCGGTCGCCCGACGAGTTCTCCGGCAAGATCCTGGCGCCCGCTCACCTGCCGCAGGAACAGAGCCAGCGCCCCGGGCACATCCCGGGCGCCATCAACGTGCCGTGGAGCAAGGCCGCCAACGAGGACGGCACCTTCAAGTCGGACGAGGAGCTGGCCAAGATCTACGCCGACGCGGGGCTGAACGGCAACAAGGAAACGATTGCGTACTGCCGAATCGGGGAACGGTCCTCGCACACCTGGTTCGTTCTGCAGGAATTGCTCGGACATCGGAATGTGAAGAACTACGACGGCAGTTGGACGGAATACGGCTCCCTGGTGGGCGCCCCGATCGAGTTGGGAAGCTGATATGTGCTCTGGACCCAAGCAAGGACTGACGCTGCCCGCGAGCGTCGACCTGGAGAAGGAAACGGTGATCACCGGCCGCGTGGTGGACCGCGATGGCCAGGCCGTCGGCGGCGCGTTCGTCCGCCTGCTGGACTCGTCCGACGAGTTCACGGCTGAGGTGGTCGCGTCGGCCACGGGTGACTTCCGGTTTTTCGCCGCCCCCGGGTCCTGGACGCTGCGTGCCTTGTCGGCGATCGGCAACGGCGACGCCGTGGTGGCGCCGTCGGGCGCGGGCATCCACGAGGTGGACGTCAAGATCGCCTGACGGGCTGCCACGCGAGATTCGGGGCGAATAGACTCGTCCCCGTGGTGCTCTTCTTCGAGATCATGCTGGTGGTGGCGACCATCGTCATCACTTGGTTCGCGCTGTACACGCTGTACCGGCTGATCACCGACGAGTCGTGACCGGCGAGGGCCCCGACGTCCCGATTGGTCCTGCAGCCACCGGTGATGCGGTTCAGGCCGCGGCCGAGCGCGCCAAGGTGACCGCCGCCCGCAATATCCCAGCCTTCGATGATCTGCCGGTGCCCGCCGACACGGCGAACCTGCGCAAGGGCGCGAATCTGAGCGACGCGCTGCTGGCGCTGCTGCCACTGGTCGGCGTGTGGCGCGGCGAAGGCGAGGGACGCGCTCCCGACGGCGACTATCGATTCGGCCAGCAGATCGTGGTATCCCACGATGGCGGCGATTATCTGATTTGGGAATCCCGATCCTGGCGCGTCGATCACACCGGTGAGTACCAGGAACCCGGCCTTCGCGAGACGGGATTTTGGCGGTTCGTCACCGATCCCGACGACCCTAGCGAGTCGCAGGCGATCGAGCTGCTGCTGGCGCATTCCGCCGGCTACGTCGAGCTGTTCTACGGGCGTCCCCGCACCCAGTCCTCTTGGGAGCTGGTCACCGACGCGTTGGCCCGGAGCCGGTCCGGCGTGCTGGTGGGTGGCGCCAAGCGGCTCTACGGCATCGTCGAAGGCGGCGACCTCGCTTACGTCGAGGAACGCGTGGACGCGGACGGCGGGCTGGTGCCACACCTGTCGGCACGGTTGTCCCGATTCGTCGGGTAACGCGGCCGTCCAGACATGGAGCGGCCCCCGAGCGAAGCTCCTGGTTGGACAAGACCGGAAGCTCGGGGGCCGGGTGGCTGCGGGGAATTCGCCAGCGCGCGTTGGCTGCTAGCTTCTCCGAGCCAGTGGTGCTAGCGCGCAGCCACCTCACATGTCCATGAAGCTAACAATTTCGCGGACCACCTCCTTCCTTGTGTACGGCCGACCGTACCTGCTCTCCTGCTATGTCTCAACAGGATTCGGCGTCAGCGGTCGCTGATGATCGCGGCGTCGATCAGCGCGCTGAATTCTGCGGCCATCGGCGAAGGGGGCAGCAGCCGACCCTCGAGGGTGTGTACGCGGGCGGCCAGGGTCATGCTCGAGATAAGCCAGATGCCTTGTGCGGCAAGAAGGTCGGCTTTCCGCAGGGCACGGTAGTCGCAGTCGTACCCTTTAGGGCGGGCCACCTCGAAGAGCGCCTGCTGCGTGGTGCCGCGCAGGATCGGATACCACGGTGGTGGCGTCAGCAGGCACGGAGTATCGCCGTCAACGGTGGCGATCACCACCGTCGAGCGCGGTCCTTCCAGGAGGTAACCGTCGGAACTGACGAAGATGACGTCGCCGGCGCCCTGCCGGGCGGCGTGGCGCAACGCGGCCATGTTGACCGCGTAGGACAGGGTCTTGGCGCCGGCGAGCAGCCAGGGCATCGCATCGGCGCCGACCGCTGGGAGCCCGCGATCCAGCGTCACCGCCGACACGCCGTTGCGCCGCACGGCCGCCACTCGCTCAGGGACCGCGTTGATCATCACGTAGGCGGTCGGGGCGGAACCGCTCTCGCGGCCGCGGCTGTAGATCAACCGCAGCGCACCTTCGTCAGCGGTGCTTGCTGCCCACCGCTGCGTAGCCGTCTCGATGGCGCGCCGCCACTGCGGCAGGTCGGGTTCGGGCAGATCCAGGTACCTGGCCGATTGGGTCAGCCGCTGCAGATGCGGCTCGACCAGACAGGCCCGGCCGCCGCGCACCAGCAGCGTCTCGAAAACTCCGTCGCCACGCACGGCGGCGAGGTCGTCGGCGGACAACAACGGCGTTCCGGGAGCGACGATCTCGCCCGCGAGCGTGACAACGACGCCTTGCTTAGTCATTGATTAGCAGCCTAACGGCCTTCGAACGAGCCGCGAGCGTGAAGCCGGCCGCACGCTCGTCGCCCATCGTGAAGCTGGCTTCACGCTCGGCGGGCCGGGGCCGCGGCGCCCAATCCGTAGAGTTGAGACGTGAACCACGCAGTGCCTGCACCCGATCCCGGACCCGACGCCGGCTCGATTTGGCATTACGGCGATCCGCTGGGCGAGCAGCGTGCGGCAGAGACCGGCGCCGTGCTGGTGGACCGCTCGCACCGCGCGGTGCTCACGTTGGCCGGGGGTGACCGGCAGGCTTGGTTGCACAACATCTCGACGCAGCACGTCTCGGAACTTTCCGATGGCGCCAGCACGCAGAATCTCAGCCTGGACGGCCAAGGCCGCGTTGAGGATCACTGGATCCAAACCGAGCTGGACGGCACCACGTATCTGGACACCGAGCCTTGGCGCGGCGAACCGTTGCTGGCTTACCTGCGCAAGATGGTGTTCTGGTCCGACGTCACCCCGGACACCGCGGACATGTCGGTGCTGTCGCTGCTGGGACCGCGGTTGTCCGACCCGGCCGTGCTAGAGGCGCTGGGGCTGGACGAGCTACCCACCGAAACAACCGCAGTTCCACTGCCCGGCGGTGGGTTCATCCGCCGAACGCCAGATTCCCCCGTCGACCAACTCGAACTGGACATGCTGGTCGCGCGTGACCAGTGCGCCGATTGGAAGCAGCGTTTGACGCGGGCGGGAGTCCGACCGGCAGGCGTGTGGGCCTATGAGGCGCATCGGGTCACGGCACTGCGCCCGCGCCTTGGCGTCGACACCGACGAGCGCACCATCCCCCACGAAGTGGGTTGGATCGGCGCGGCGGTCCACCTTGACAAGGGCTGCTATCGCGGCCAAGAGACCGTCGCGCGGGTGCAAAATCTCGGCAAACCGCCTCGCATGCTGGTATTGCTGCACCTCGACGGCTCTGTGGAAAGGCCATCCACCGGTGCCCCGGTACTGGCCGGCGGTCGCGCTGTCGGGCGCCTGGGCACAGTCGTCGAGCACGTGGATCTCGGTCCGGTGGCGCTGGCACTCGTCAAACGAGGGCTACCAGCCGACACCGAGCTAGCGATCGGGCCGGTAGGCCCGGAAAACGAATTCGTCGCCGCGGCGATCGACGCGGACTCGCTGCCGCCTGCGGACGGGGTCGGCGCGGGCAGACTGGCTGTTGAACGGTTGCGGAGTGGTAGGCGATGATTGACTACAAGGTCCACCACACGGCGGACAGGGGTCACCGACGTCTAACCGTGAGGCACGGTAAACTGTCGGCAGGACAATAAACGACACCAGAGATCGGAGCCGCCTACTTTAGGCCGCTCCGTTATTGCGCGAGGGGGTTCCCCCATGGGCCGCGGCCGGGCTAAGGCAAAGCAGACCAAGGTTGCTCGAGAACTTAAGTACAGCTCCCCGCAGACCGACTTCCAACGGCTCCAGCGCGAGCTGTCCGGAACGGGTGCCGACGATTCCAACGATCTGGATGGCGACAGCCCAGACGACGCGTGGGATGACGAACCGCACTGGCGCCGCTAACCCTTCGCACTTGTCCCTGCCGATGCGAGGCGCGTCGGCGCCCTGAATTCCGTATAGTTCTGACAGCCAGCGCTCAGAACCTCGGGTGTTGTCCCACCAGTTTGGCGCGCGGGCCTTCTTTTCCGCCTTTGGCCACGGTTCCCAGCACCCAGCAGTCCAAGTGCCGGGCGGTCAAGATCGCCAGAGCTCGATCGGTGTCCTCGGGCGCGACGACGGCGATCATCCCCACGCCCATGTTGAACGTCTTCTCCATCTCCTCACGCCTGACCCGGCCACGCTGGGCGATCATGGCGAACACCGGTGCGGGCGTCCAGGTGCCGCGGTCGATTTCGGCCACCAACCCGTGCGGGATGACGCGTTGCAGGTTGCCGGCCACTCCTCCACCGGTGACGTGGCAGAACGTGCGGACGTGGGTTTCGGCGGCAAGCGCCAGGCAGTCTTTGGCGTAGATGCGGGTGGGTTCCAGCAACTCCTCGCCCAAGGTGCGGCCGAACTCCTCCACATAGCCGGCCAGGTTCATCCGGTCGATCTCCAGCAGAACCGAGCGGGCCAGCGAATACCCGTTGGAATGCAATCCCGACGAGCCCATCGCGATGATGACGTCACCGGGTCTGACGCGGTCGGGGCCCAGGACGTCGTCGGCCTCCACCACGCCGACTCCCGTGGCCGAGATGTCGTAGTGGTCGGGTTCCATCAGGCCGGGGTGTTCGGCCGTCTCGCCCCCCAGCAGCGCACAGCCCGCCCGCACGCACCCTTCGGCGATGCCACTGACGATGGCGCTCAGTCGTTCCGGCACCGTTCGGCCGACTGCGATGTAGTCCTGCAGGAAAAGCGGCTCGGCGCCGCAGACCACCAGATCGTCGACCACCATCGCGACCAGGTCGAGGCCGACGGTGTCGTGCTTGTCCATCGCCTGCGCGACGGCCAGCTTGGTACCGACACCGTCGGTGGAGGCCGCCAGCACCGGTTCGCGGTAGTCGCCGCGCAGCGCGAACAGGCCGGCGAATCCGCCCAGCCCGCCGCGCACCTCGGGTCTGGTCGCCCTTCCCGCCAGCGGCTTGAACAATTCGACGGCGCGATCACCGGCTTCGATGTCCACCCCCGCCGACGCGTAGGTGATGCCCTGGCCTCTTCCGGAGCTTTTTGCGGGATCCGTCATCGCGATAAAGGCTACCGGGCGGCACGCATCCGCCGGGAGCAAACCACTTTCAGCGCCAAGTTAGTTCTTGTCAGCGACTGACCGGCACGTCGTCGGGCGCCAGGTCGTCCAGGCCCACTCCGCGTGCGGCATTGGCCAGCATGTGTTCGATGACATTCTTGCCCAGCGCGGTCTCGCTGGGCAGCTCGATGGGATATGTGCCGTCGAAGCACGCGCAGCACAGTCGCGAGGCGGGTTGCTCGGTGGCCGCGATCAGACCGCGCAGGGAGATGTAGCCCAACGTGTCGGCGTTGATGGCATGGCGTACCGCTTCGAGCATCTCGCCCTTGTCTTCGACGGCGTTGGCGATCAGCTCAGCCGGTGACGGGAAGTCGATGCCGTAGAAGCAGGGCCACTTCACCGGCGGCGACGCGATGCGCACATGGACCTCGACGGCACCCGCTTCGCGCAGCATCCGCACCAGCGCGCGCTGGGTGTTCCCGCGCACGATCGAGTCATCGACGACGATGAGCCGCTTGCCGCGGATTATCTCGCGCAGCGGGTTGAGCTTCAGCCGGATACCCAGCTGTCGGATGGTTTGGGACGGCTGGATGAAGGTGCGGCCGACGTAGGCGTTCTTCATCAGGCCCTGCCCGTAGGGGATGCCGGACTCCTGCGCGTATCCCACCGCGGCGGGGGTGCCGGATTCCGGCACACCAATGACCAGGTCGGCCTCGACCGGGCATTCGCGGGCGAGACGCCGGCCGATCTCCAGCCGGGCAGCATGCACCGACCGGCCGGCCAGCGTGCTGTCGGGACGGGCCAGATAGACGTATTCGAAGACGCAGCCCTTGGGTGTGGGATTGGCGAAGCGGGTGGAACGCACGCCGTCGGCGTCGATCGCCAGCAGCTCGCCCGGCTCGATGTCGCGGACGAAGGAGGCGCCGACGATGTCGAGCGCCGCGGTTTCGGAGGCCACCACCCAGCCGCGGTCCAGCCGTCCGAGCGACAGCGGGCGTACCCCATGCGGATCCCGGCAGGCATACAGCGTGTTCTCGTCCATGAATGTCAGGCAGAACGCGCCGCGCACGGTCGGTAGTAACTCCAGCGCCGCCTGTTCCAGCGAGGAATCGGCGGCGCCGTGGGCCAGTAACGCGCCCAGGATGTCGGAGTCCGTCGTAGCCGGGGCCGGGCAGCGCCTGGCGATCAGTCCCGCGTCGCGGGCACGTGCGGCGAGCTCGGCGGTGTTGACCAGATTTCCGTTGTGCCCCAACGCAACGCCGGTTCCGGCCGCGGTGTTGCGGAAAACGGGCTGAGCGTTTTCCCAGGTGGTGTCGCCGGTGGTCGAGTACCGGCAGTGCCCGATGGCGACGTGGCCTTCCATGGCGGCCAGCGTTTGCTCGTCGAACACCTGGCTGACCAGGCCGAGGTCTTTGAAGACCAGCACCTGGGATCCGTCGGCGACGGCGATGCCCGCGGCCTCCTGGCCGCGATGCTGCAACGCGTAGAGGCCGTAGTAGGTGAGTTTGGCTACTTCTTCACCGGGGGCCCAGACCCCGAATACACCACATTCTTCGCGAGGCGCGTTCAGGTCTTGCTCGGGTTGCGGGACGGTCACGGCTTGGCGGCTCCCTGGGGCGCGGTTAGTGACGTAACGGAGTCTACGGCCACGACCTGTCCACCGCCGAATCAGGCACGCGTGTTGGGCGCCCGAAATTCCCTTCTGCGACCCTAAACCTGCAGTTCAGGGTTATATTCTGCCCACATCGAACAGCGGCAGCCAGTGTTCGATTTCACCGGCCCGCGAGCCGGAAAGCGTGAGCGTTCCGGTGGCCTTTGCCTGCGCCAGTGATGACAGCCCGGTAACCAGCAGCAGCCAGGTTCGCGCATCGGTTTCGACGACGTTGGGCGGTGTTCCGCGGGTGTGCCTGGGTCCGGAGACACATTGCACGGCGACGAACGGCGGTACGCGGACCTCGACGCTGGCGCCGGGCGCGAGCGCCGCAAGGGTGCGGGCGGTGAGCCGAACCGCGGTCGCCAGCGCAGCGCGCTCGGGCGCCGGGCGGGTCACGTCGCGCAGCCAATCCGCAATGGCCAGCACGGCCTCTCGAGTCTTTGTCGGATCGACGCGATCTCGGGCGGCCATAGCAGAGAAAGCCTAAGACTCTTCGTGCTGCGCACGACGCTGTACCACCAGCGCGGCCACCGCACCGGCCTCGTTGATCGCCAGGTGTAGCAGCATCGGCGCGGCGAGGCTGCCGGAACGGTCGGCCAGCCACCCGAACACCCACCCCGCGACGCCGGTGACCAGGACGGTGGCCGCCGGCGGCTCACCTGTCTCGAGTGCATCGGCGATGTGAGACAGGCCAAAAGCGGCGGCCTGCAACAGCCTTCCGGCGGACGGACCGAAACCCTCGGCGGCCACGGTGGCAAGCGCCGCTCGGAACGCCGCCTCTTCGGCCCAAACCGTGCCGACGGGAATCCGCAACCCCAGCCAGCCCGGCGCCGACGCGGGCAACTCACGCGCGGCCATGGACAGCCGTACGATCGGGACGGCTGTGGTCGCCGCGATTGCGGTTGCCGCCACCGCCCCGGCAGCCGAGCCCAGTCGCACCCCAGCCCACAGTCGCGGCGCGGCCAGGCCCAGCGGTGCACGGGTCACCAGCACCAGCAGCGCACCCATGCCCGCCTGCACAACCACGCGCCACGAGGCCGGAAGCCGTGGACCGACGAAACTCCAGCCCACCAGAGCGCCGGCCAAACGGACCGCACGAAGGCGACTCAACCGAAGAATCGCGGCAGCACCGCCTCGAAGGTCGTCCGCAGTTCAGCCAGGGACAACGTGAACAGGCCTTGCACCTCAAGCACATCCGACGCCTGATCGACGACGCCGATCCGCGCGGCGGGCAGTTCGCGTGCCTCACACATCGACCGGAACCGGCTCTCCTCGGTGCGCGGGACGGCGACCAGCACCCGGCCGGCCGATTCGGAAAACAGCATCACGAACGGATTTGCGTCGTCGGGAAGCACTATGCGGCAACCTGTTTCACCCGCGAGCGCCGATTCCACGATGGCCTGTGCCAGCCCACCCTCGGACAGATCGTGGGCCGCGGACACCAGCCCGTCGCGCGATGCCGAATGCAGCACGTCGGCCAACAACCTCTCTCGCTGCAGGTCGACGACAGGAGGTAGCCCGCCGAGATGGTCGGCGCTCACCTGCGCCCAGATGGAGCCGTCGAACTCGTCGCGCGTGTCGCCCAGCAGTATCAGGGTTTCTCCCGGTTCGCTGCCGAATGCCGTTGGGATGCGGCGCTGCACGTCGTCGATGACGCCGAGCACGCCGACCACGGGTGTCGGGTGGATCGCCGTCGACCCGGTTTGGTTGTAGAAGCTGACGTTGCCGCCGGTCACCGGAATCCCAAGGGCCGCACAGCCATCCGCTAGGCCGCGTACCGCCCGCGCGAACTGCCACATCACCCCCGGGTCTTCGGGCGAACCGAAGTTGAGGCAGTTGGTCACGGCGACCGGGGTGGCGCCGGTGACTGCGACGTTGCGGTATGCCTCGGCCAGCGCCAGTTGTGCACCGGCGTAGGGATCCAGCAGCGTATAGCGACCCGACGCGTCGGTCGACAGCGCGATGCCCCGGCCCGTGGCCTCGTCGATGCGCAGCACGCCTCCGTCGGCGTGCTCGGCCAGCACGGTGTTACCGCGCACGTACCGGTCGTACTGCTCGGTGATGAACGCACGGCTGCACAGGTGTGGACTGCCAAGCAGCGCAAGCAAAGTCGCGCGCAACTCGTCGCCCGTCGCCGGCCGTGGCAGCGATTTCGAGCAGTCGGCGTTCAATGCGTCCTGCGATTCGGGACGGGCGACCGGCCGCTCGTACACCGGACCTTCGTGCGCCACGGTGCGCGGCGGCACGTCGACTACCGTGTCGCCGTGCCAGGTGATCCGCAACCGGCCACCGCCGGTCACCTCACCGATCACGGTGGCCAGCACTTCCCATCTGCGGCAGACCGCGAGGAAGGCATCCACGTTCTCGGGCGCGACCACCGCACACATCCGCTCCTGCGATTCACTGCAGAGCACCTCGGCGGGCGCCATCTCCTTGGCCCGGAGCGGAACGGTGTCGAGTTGGATGGCCATTCCGCCATCCCCGGCGGATGCCAATTCCGATGTGGCGCAAGCTAACCCGGCTCCGCCCAGATCCTGGATGCCGATCACCAGTCCGCCCGCGTACAGCTCCAGGCAGCATTCGATGAGCACCTTCTCCATGAACGGGTCGCCCACTTGAACCGAGGGCAGCTTCTTACGGGAGCCTTCGGAGTCGAAGGTGTCCGACGCCAGCACCGACACCCCGCCGATGCCATCCAGCCCGGTGCGCGCGCCGAACAGGATGATTTTGTTTCCGGCGCCGGAGGCGAACGCCAAATGCAGGTCCTCCTGGCGCAATACGCCCACACACATCGCGTTGACCAACGGGTTGCCCGCATAGCATGCGTCGAAGACGGTCTCGCCGCCGATGTTGGGCAGGCCCAGCGAATTTCCGTAGCCGCCGATACCGCGCACCACGCCGTCGACCACCCGGCGGGTATCGGGCGCGTCGGCGGCGCCGAACCGAAGCTGGTCCATCACCGCAACCGGGCGCGCGCCCATGGCCATGATGTCGCGGACGATGCCGCCGACGCCGGTCGCTGCACCCTGGTAGGGCTCGACGTAGGACGGGTGGTTGTGCGACTCCACCTTGAACGTGACCGCCCAGCCGTCGCCGATGTCGACGACGCCGGCGTTCTCGCCGATGCCGGCGAGCATGCCGGCGCGCATTTCGTCGGTGGTGGTCTCGCCGAAGTAGCGCAGGTGGACCTTGGAGGACTTGTAGGAGCAGTGTTCGCTCCACATCACCGAGTACATCGCCAGTTCGGTGTCAGTGGGCCGCCGCCCCAAGATCTCACGGATCCGCTGGTACTCGTCGTCCTTGAGGCCCAGCTCGTGAAACGGCTGGGGGTGATCTGGCGTGGCCGCGGCGTGCTCGACGGAGTCTGTCATCTCGGCGCACCTAGGTGCCACGCGCTCGTCACGCCCGACAGTCTAGGTCGGGCCGCCGCGGTGAGCGCGCTACCGCCCGGCCACGCAGAACCGGTTGCCCTCCGGGTCCGCCAGCACCACCCAACGGAAGTTGTCACCGATGCGGTGCCGGTCGACCTCCGCGGCTCCGGCCCCAGTCAGACGTGACACTTCGGCGTCCACATCATCGGCGCCGAAATCGAGGTGCACACGGTTTTTTCCCGGTGTTGGATCGGGCACCTTCTGGAATCCGATACGCGGTCCACTCGATCGAGTGACCGCGAAGAATTCTCCGGGGATCAGCTCGCGGGTCTCGCCGTCGAAGTTTTCGGCCCACCAACCGGCCAGCGTCGCGGGGTCAGTGCTGTCGAAAGTGATCATCTCCACCTTGAGCGCCATAACCG
The DNA here is from genome assembly GCF_001665395.1 of Mycobacterium sp. 1164966.3. Classification (GTDB taxonomy): domain Bacteria; phylum Actinomycetota; class Actinomycetes; order Mycobacteriales; family Mycobacteriaceae; genus Mycobacterium. The sequence goes on along the minus strand of NZ_LZSG01000034.1, from coordinate 92,746 downwards.
GATCGTAGATGGCCGCGAGGGTGCGCGTTTGTACGACGACACGCCGTTCGGGCCAGCATTTTGCGCGCGCTCGTGGCCGACGCTATTCGGGTGATAGGAACGCGCGCATCGCCGCCGAGTAGGCCGTCACGTCCTGTGCCCCCATGACCTCACGTGCGGAATGCATGGCCAGCTGGGCGGCGCCGACGTCGACGGTGGGGATGCCGGTCCGGGCCGAGGCCAACGGGCCGATGGTGGTGCCACACGGCAAATCGGCGCGGTGCTCATAGCGCTGCAACGGAACTCCGGCCTGTCGACAGGCCAGCTCGAACGCAGCCGCCGTGCGACCGTCGGTGGCGTATCGCAGGTTGGGGTGCACCTTGAGCACCGGCCCGGCGTTGACCTCGATGAGATGGCCGGGCTCGTGCCGCTCCGGGTAGTTGGGATGCGTCGCGTGCGCCATGTCCGCCGAGGCCAGCAGCGAAACCGGGACCCGTCGCAGGAAATCTTCCCGGCTGCCGCCGGCCGCCAGCACTACGCGCTCCAGCACGGTGCCCAGCAGGTCCGACTGCGCGCCGTGGTCTGACGACGAGCCAACCTCCTCGTGGTCGAACAACGCCAGCACCGGCAGTTCAGCACGTGGCTCGGCGGCCAGCAGCGCCTCCATCCCGGCGTAGCAACTAGCCAGGTTGTCCAGCCGCGGGGCGCTGAGCAGGCTGGCGTCGGCACCGACCACTCGCGACGGCGTCAGGTCGTGCGTCATCAGGTCGGCGGCCAGCACGTCGGCCGGAGCCACGCCGGCCCGCTCGGCGACATAATCGACGAAGGACCCCAGTTCGGCATCAATCCCCCACACCGCGTTGACGTGCCGCTGCGGGTCCAATGTCAGCGACTTGCGGTCCTCGGCTAGATGGATGGCCAGCTGAGGGACCCGCAGGATCGGAGCGTCGATCCTGACGAGCCGGTGAGTGACGCCGTGACCCGAACTCGCCTCCCGCACGGATAAGCGTCCGCTGATGCCCAGGTCGCGGTCCAGCCAGGAGTTGAGCCACGCACCTCCGTAGGGCTGCAATGCCACCACCCGCCAGCCGGCGATCAATCGATCGGGATGCTGCTTGACCCGCAGGTTCGGGCTGTCGGTGTGCGCTCCGACGATCCGGAAGGGGCCGTCCGGACGCTCGCTGTTCCAAGCCACTAGCGACCCGGCACGAAGGGTGAAGTACCGGCCCGGTTGGTCAGGCCAGCGGGCCGCCTCGCTCAATTCGGCGTATCCGGCCTCCTCGAGCCGGGCGGCGACCGCGGCGCAGGCATGGAACGGCGACGGAGAGGCGTCGATGAACTCGCAGAGGCCTGCTGCGCTGGCCGACATGTCCAACATCATGGCTGTCCTGGGCCGACGAGGTCCATTCCGGGGCCGGTTGCGCGCTGTCCCCCTCGCCGCTTCCGGCGCTCGCCGTCGCCACGCTAGGGTCTGCAGAGTGCCTCCGGTTCAGCCGCAACCCATTCTCGCGCCTCTGACGCCTGCCGCGATCTTCCTTGTTCTCACGATCGACGAAGGCGGCGAGGCGACCGTGCACGACGCATTGGGCGACGTATCCGGTCTGGTCCGCGCAATCGGCTTCCGCGATCCGACCAAGCGCTTGTCCGCGATCCTCTCGATCGGTTCCGATGCCTGGGACCGACTGTTCTCCGGTCCACGACCCGCCGAGCTACACCCGTTCGTCGCGCTGACCGGACCGCGGCACATCGCTCCGGCCACGCCGGGCGACATCTTGTTGCACATCCGCGCGGAGTCCCTGGACGTCTGCTTCGAGCTGGCCGGCCGCATCCTCAAGGCGATGGCCGGTGCGGTGACCGTTGTCGACGAGGTGCACGGTTTCCGCTACTTCGACAACCGCGACCTGCTGGGCTTCGTCGACGGAACCGAGAACCCCGACGGCCCAATTGCCGTCAGCGCCACGACGATCGGCGACGAAGATCCCGACTTCGCGGGCTCATGCTATGTGCACGTGCAGAAGTATGTGCACGACATGGCGTCCTGGGAATCTTTGTCGGTCACCGAGCAAGAACGCGCGTTCGGCCGGAGCAAACTCGAAGACATCGAGATGGACGATGACGTGAAGCCCGCCAACTCCCACCTGGCGCTCAACGTGATCACCGACGACGACGGCACCGAGCTGAAGATTGTGCGGCACAACATGCCATTTGGCGAGCTCGGCAGAGGCGAGTTCGGCACCTACTACATCGGCTATTCGCGCACGCCACGGGTAACCGAGCGGATGTTGCGCAACATGTTCCTCGGTGATCCGCCGGGAAACACCGACCGCATTTTGGATTTCTCCACCGCGCTGACGGGCGGCATGTTCTTCTCGCCCACCGTCGACTTCCTCGACGATCCACCGCCCCTGCCCCAATCACCCTCGCCCACAACGACAGCCGCGTCCGATTCCGCGGACGGCTCACTCTCGATCGGCAGCCTGAAAGGAACCTCCCGATGAACAACCTGTATCGCGATCTGGCGCCGGTCACCGAAGCGGCCTGGGCGGAAATCGAAGAGGAGGCGACCCGCACCTTCAAACGCCACATCGCCGGGCGGCGGGTGGTTGACGTGAGCGGTCCCGGCGGCCCCGGCACCGCGGCGGTCGGCACCGGGCGGCTGATCGACGTGCAGGCGCCCACCGATGGTGTGGTGGCACACCTACGGGCCAGCAAGCCTCTGGTCCGGCTCCGGGTTCCGTTCACCTTGTCGCGCAACGAGATCGACGACGTCGAGCGTGGCGCGCAGGACGCCGACTGGGATCCCGTCAAGAAGGCCGCCAAGAAGCTGGCTTTCGTGGAGGACCGCACCATGTTCGAGGGCTACAGTGCCGCGTCGATCGAGGGAGTCCGCAGCGCCAGCTCGAACCCGAAGTTGACACTGCCCGAGGATGCGAAAGACATGCCCGACGTCATCTCGCAGGCGTTGTCGGAGCTTCGCCTGGCCGGCGTCGACGGCCCCTACTCCGTCCTGTTGTCCGCCGACGTCTACACCAAGGTCAGCGAGACCACCGCACACGGATATCCGATCCGTGAGCACCTGAACCGGTTGGTCGACGGGGACATCATCTGGGCGCCCGCCATCGACGGCGCGTTTGTGCTGACAACTCGCGGCGGTGACTTCGATCTGCAGCTGGGCACCGACGTCGCAATCGGTTACACCAGCCACGACGCCGACACCGTCGAGCTGTACATGCAGGAGACGCTGACATTCCTGTGCTACACGGCGGAAGCTTCGGTCGCGCTCGGGTCGTAACTAGAGGTCTCACACCAGGCTCTGGCCACGACTGCCCAGCACATGTGACGCACACATAGGGGTATTTGGAAAGCAAGACGCCGTCGTGGTGCATGCTGGCCAACCGCCATTCAGCGAGCTGTCCGGTGTCCAAGAGGTCGCAGCTGTGGTGCCGCTCAATGTCGCCGGGTAGGGCGGGTGTGCTGGCAGAGGTGTTCGATCATCGCGTCCATCGCGGCTTCAAGCGGGGCCGTATCGCGGCGGATTTGGCTGAGTAACAAGCCGCCCTGTATCCCCGCAAGCAGCGCCAACGCGGCACGTCCAACGTCCGTTCCGTCGGGCAACTCACCGCGCGCGGCAATGGTCGTAAGGCTGTCGTGGATTACGCTCTCCCACTGGGCAAATGACTGTGCGAGCCGGGCACGTGCCAGGGGATCCGTCTCGGAAAGCTCGTTAGCCATCGATCCGAGCGGGCAACCACCCACGCAGCCGAGTCCGCGCACCAACTCGACCATGATGTCGCGCCAGCGGTACAAGTCCTGGACGCTCTCGATTCGGTCGAGCCCGAGATGCTGTGTGCCGAGCACATTCTCGGTCTGAAATTCGATGACCGCAGCGACGAGATCGTTCTTGTCCGCGAAGTAGTGGTACATCTGCGACGTGCTGATGGCCGCAGCTTCCTGGATGTCCTCGATGGTGGTGCGTGCTACGCCGCGCTGCAACATCAATTCCGATGCCGCAGCAACGATGCGTTCTCGGGTTGCGCGTCCTTTTGCGGTGAGCCTGTCGTAAGGGGCAGGTGCCATGAGCCTCTCCTGGGTGTCAGACATGCATAATCTACCTGTTTTGGAGTTGACACTCCATTTTTGAGGCTGAACGCTGAACACATCGGTCTCGCCCGTCGGCGGCCGAAAAGTGTTGGGCTGCTGTCCCGCACGGCTGTGAGGTGGCCGCCGACGTCGTGCAGCGACCGAACGCCAGGGGCCAATTTTGCGAAAGGATCTCTACCTGTGACCGACGATGTCCAACACTATGCGTCACTTTTACTGACCCGTTGCGGGGTGCTGGTCAGCCGCTATGGCCTGGTAGTCGTGCTGGCCTGGATCGGGTTCGGCAAGTTCGTCAAGATGGAAGCCCGCGTGCTGATCGAACACAGCCCGCTGATGAGCTGGATCTACCACGTGTTCAGCGCCGGCACGGTGGCACGCGGGCTGGGAACCATGGAGATAATTGCCGCCCTTCTGATTGCGGTGGGGCCAGTATGGCCCCGGGTGTCGGCGATAGGCAGCGCGCTTGCGGTAGTGCTCTTCCTAGGCACGTTAAGCTTCCTGTTCACCACGCCAGGGGTAGTCAAATCCCACGCCGTGGGCTTACCCGTATTGTCAGCCCAGCCCGGTCAGTTCCTGCTCAAGGATCTCGTGCTGATCGGGGTGGCGCTATGGACACTCGGAGAGTCGCTGGGTGCTGCGCGACCGGTCGTGGCCGAGCTAGAGCTTCCGTCGTAAATTATCGACGAGAAGTCGTCGCGAGCCGATCCGGTGTAGATTCTCCCGCGAGCCTCCTCCAGTGCTGTTGTCCGCCACGTCTATACGAAGTAATGCGCTCCGTCATTGGTAGCTACAGGTCTAACACCAGATCGCTTTGCGGCGAGGCTGAGCAAATCAGCACTTCTCCCGAGGCGGGCGGTTCCAGCGGTTGCTGGACGTAAGTCGTGGTCCCGCTGACGACTCCGGTGACGCACACGTGGCACACCCCGCTTCGACACGAGAACCGAGTTGGCACATCGCATGCTTCGGCGAGGTCGAGGATATTGCGGTAATCGCTCGACCAATTGACCGTAAGCCCGCTGCGGGAGAAGGTGATCGGCGGCCCGGTCCCGGGCTTTCCCGCAGGGGGGTGCGGTCGGTTGCACGAGGAGCCGGCGACGATGCCCGGGTTGATCGGCGGTAGGGCGCCGAACAATTCGGTGTGAATTCGCACCGGATCGAGCCCGGCTGCGGTGAGTGCGTCGCGCAGGTCGGTCATGAATTGGGTTGGGCCGCAAAGATACGCATCAGCATCAGCTGGAAGGCCCAATGCCGCAATCGCCGATCGGTCCAGGCGATTCTGTTCCTGCGTGTAGAACACCTGCTGGCGGGCGTTCGGCAACGATCCGATCAGCGTCGTGACTTCGGTTGCAAATACCTGGGTTTCACGACTGTGAGTGGTGTGCAGCCACCAGACCTCGCGACTGCTGTGGAGTGTCGACAGGGCATGCAACATCGCCAGTACCGGAGTCACACCGATTCCCGCGGAGATCAGCAGCACTGGATTTTCGGCCTCGATCAGGTAGAAGTCGCCGCGAGGTGCAGCGGCCTCAATGACCGACCCCGGTTGGACATGATCATGCAGCCAGCGGCTCACCAAGCCCTGTTCCTCGCGTTTGACGCTGATGCGGTAGCTGCCAGAGCCGAGCTCACCGGAGAGCGAGTAGCTACGCATCGGCGGCGGGTCGCCGGCAGCCGGAATCCTCAGCGTCAGATACTGGCCGGCAAGCGGTGGTGGCAGCGACGCATGGTCGTCGGCTTCCAGCCGGATCGACATCACCTGCGCGCTTTCCCGACATATCGCGCTCACCCGCAACTGACGAAACCCATTCCACGCAGGCATGGCTCCGACGGGCGCTGCCGTCTTGACGCCCGCATCTTGTGCCGCCAACATGTCCTGGAATGACTGTTGCCAACCAGGACTGAGCGCGGAAACGTCGACAGCTCTACGGAGTTGGTCGACGTCGCGATTCGGCAGATAAAGCAATGCATCGATATCGGCGACGCTGAGTTGGTGGCGGCCACGACGTGTTCGCACGATGTCGTCTCCGGCGCAGACGTTCCCCTCGGTGATGACCCGAAAGTAGAAACCCGGACGGTGCTGCGAGACAAGCAGATTAGGCATGGCCGGCTCGTTGAGCCGCATGCCCACACGGAAGCAGGTAACGCGGGGCTGGGTGACCTCGAATTCAGCGTCGCCGATGCGGTAGCGGTCTCCGATGCATACGTCGTCATCGGCGAGGCCGGTCACGGTGAAGTTTTCACCGAAGTTGCCGGGCGCGAGGTCGTCACGGTGCAAGTAGGTCTTCCAGAAGTCGTACGACTCCGTCTGGTACACCATGACAGCACGTTGTTCGCCACCATGCCCGGCCAGGTCGCCTTGGCCGTCGCCGTCGATGTTGAGGCGGCGCACCATGACTGGTCCCTCGACGGGGGTTTTCCAGATCCCGGTGTAGACGGTCTTGTCGCGCCATTGAACCCGCTGGGGCTTGCCCACATTGACGGAGACAAGCCGCGCCACGTCCGCCTCCTCGTGGTGTCGATGCCACGCCCAACGATTTAGATTGGGCTGGCCGACCCAGAATATGCTCGGCCCTGTGACCAGGTCAACACCTTCGGCGGAGCTATTGCGTGTCGTCGGATTTACTGCATAATGGGTTACACATCCCAGAAATATCGCCGCAGAGTCTATCGACGGCGCGACCCTGCCTTCTGTTCGCCGCGGCACTGAATCTGCTCAGGAGGGTCCTATGCCAGCTGTTCATCACCGCTACGCCACCGTCGACGGTCATCGGCTGTTCTTTCGTGAAGCCGGCGAACAGGACGCGCCCGCCCTGGTGCTGTTGCATGGATTCCCGACTAGTTCGCGCATGTTCCGGTATTTGATTCCAGCGCTCGCCGACAGTTACCACGTGGTAGCGCCGGACCATCTGGGCTTTGGCCTGTCCGATGCACCGCCCGTCGAGGAATTTGACTACACCTTCGACGCGCTGACCGACTTGACAGCGGGCTTATTGAGTTCGCTGGGCATCGACCGATACGCGATCTACGTGCAGGACTACGGGGCTCCCATCGGATGGCGCCTAGCCCTACGTGACCCGACCGCGATCACCGCGATCATCACCCAAAACGGCAACGGTTACGATGCTGGATTCGTCGAGAGCTTCTGGAAAATAGTGTGGGCCTACCAAACTGAGCAGACCGCCGAAACCGAAAAAGCAGTTCGGCAATTCCTCACCATGGACGCCACCCGCTGGCAGTATCTCACCGGTGTCCCCGACGAGACGCTGGTGGACCCAGAATGCTGGCATCACGACTATGCACTGATCTCTCGACCGGGCAATGACAAGGTTCAGTTGAAGCTGTTCCGCGATTACGCCACCAATTCACCGTTGTATCCGCGCCTGCACGACTACTTCCGCTCGACCGAAGTGCCGCTGCTGGCGGTCTGGGGTCGCGGCGACGAGATCTTCGGGCCCGCGGGAGCGAAGGCGTTCGCAGACGATTTACCCAACGCTGAGATTCATCTGCTCGACGGCGGGCACTTCCTGCTGGAGTCGGCTGCCGACCAGGCGACTGCACTAATCCGCGACTTCCTCGGCAAAGCCCGCGAGGCCGCATGACAAAAGCAAGGGCGTGACTCAACTAGTGGGCTGAATATCCCATAAACCGAAACGCCCGCAAGCTAGCCTGACGCGATGGCCCATCCCGATGCCCGGACCGAAAAGCGGTTGACTCCCAAAGGGCGTGCCACCCGCGATCGAATCGTGCGGGAGGCCGCGAGGCTGATCGTCACCGAGGGCGTCGCGGCGTTCAACATGGACCGCGTGCGTAAAGCTGCCGCGGTGAGCGGCTCGCAGCTTGCTCACTATTTCGCTGACAAGAGCGCGCTGGTGCGCGCGGTGGTAACCCACCAGATCGGCGTGGTGCTGGACTTCCACCGGCAACCCAAACTGGGCGCGCTGAATTCGTTCGACGATTTCGAGCGATGGCTCGACCTCAATATGCGCTACCTGAGACGCATCGGATTTTCGGGCACACCCACCTACCACGCCCTGACAGCACAGCTGGCGAAGACCGACGAAGCGACGCGCGCCACATTGGGAGCTGGCTATTGGCAATGGATCTCGCTCCTCGAACACTCGATCCAGCGGATGAAGGAACGCGGGATTCTGGTTCCCGACGCCGACCCCCGGCGACTGGCGTTGGTCATTGTCAGCGCGCACCAGGGCGGTGGCACCCTGGCATTTACCTATCGGGCCGAATGGCCGCATGCCGACGCTACTCGCTTCGCAGTCAACTACCTTCGCATGTTCGCCACCGATCCCGAGCAACGAACGGCGCGCCCGCCGCGGCGGCCCCGCGCGAGGCGATCGGCGGCAGAGGCGTCCTGACGTAACGGCAAAGGCGGCAATGTGTCTGACCGAAGCACAGCGCGGTTCACCCGCAAGGGCCTGGCCACGCGGGCACGTATCGTAGGCGTCGCGGCTAGGCTGATGTTCGAACGCGGCGTCGGCAATACCAGCATCGACGAAGTGCGCAATAGCGCTCGGGTGGGCGGATCGCAGATCTCGCACTATTTCCGTGACAAGCGTGATCTGATCCGTCAGGTCATCGCGACAAGGCGCAACGACGTCGTTGCCTTCCATACTCAGCCCACCCTCGGTGCACTGGACAGTTTCGAGGCGCTGCAGGCATGGGCGGACGCCTGCATTGCCGACATCGACACCGTCTATCGCAGGGGCGGATGCGTCTATGGGTCGCTGGCTGGTGAGCTGGTCGACGGCGACGACGAAATACATGACGAACTTTGCGCCGGGTACGACGAATGGCTCGAACTGTTTCGGAGCGGCCTCACGGCAATGCGACAGCGCGGCGATCTGCGCTCCGATGCCGACCCACGTCACCTGGCAGCCGCGCTTGTCGCCGCACACCAAGGCGGCGCCATGATCACCCACGCGACGGGCGACGCGGAACCATTGCGGGCCGCCGTCACTGCCGCCCTCGACTACGTGCGCTGCTATGCGGCCCGAGCGGAGCCCAAACTCCGGACGCGGCGTCGCGACAAATCCTGACCCTGCCCGATTGCCAACACGCTGGACAACTTTTGGTCTGAGCATCCATAATAATGGGTTAGTTGGCCCAATCTGTGCGGGAGTATTTCGGTTCGCCCGTCGGTCCGAGGGCCTGCTGACTATTCGGAACGAGGCAGGCAATGTCCACCATCAGGTCGCCAAAGTCCGTCGGTCGACCTGCGGAACTCGATACAACGGTCGCGGGCCACGCCGTTGTCGCGCCGACCGGCACGCATACCCGGCATACCGCCGTGAAGTGATCATCGACTGAACATCATTGGAAAGCAACAACTATGACCGCCACTCGCAATAAATCCGCGACCGCCACCTCGCTGCCTACCGCACCCGCGGTGGTGCGGGAACGGCCGGGCGGAGAAACCATGCGTGCGATCATTCTGGACGGGTTCGGCGGGCTGGACAAACTGGTGTACACCGTTCTCCCGAAGCCGCTCCCGAAGGACGGCGAAGCGGTGATCGCAGTGAAAGGATTCGGCGTCAACCACGCCGAGATGCACATGCGGCGAGGGGAATGGGCAGAAGCGGCCGAAGTCAGCGGCATCGAATGTGTCGGCATTGTCGACTCGTGCCCGAGCGGGGAATTTCCGGTCGGCGCCAAGGTGGCGGCACTGATGGGAGGTCTGGGACGGACAATCAACGGCAGCTACGCCGAGTACACCCGCGTGCGTACGGCCAACGTCGCCCTTATCGAATCCGACTTGCCCTGGTCACAATTGGCGGCATTACCCGAAACTTATGCCGTCGCTTGGACATGCCTTTTCCGCAACCTCAACCTGCAGCCGGGACAGACGCTGGTACTTCGCGGCGCGACGTCCGCGTTCGGTCAGGCCGCACTCAAGATGGCGGTCGCCGCCGACGCACGCGTCATCGCCACCGCGCGCAGCGAAAAACGTATCCCGATGCTCGAGCAACTGGGCGCTTCGCGCGTCGAGTTGGAACGACACGACCTGGCCGCACACATCGCCGAAGCAAAACACATCGACGCCGTCCTCGATCTCGTGGGCAACAGCACCATCCTGGACTCCCTCGACATGTTGCGGCGGGGCGGCACGGCCTGCCTGGCCGGATGGTTGGGTGGGCTTGACCCGATCGGCGATTTCAACCCGTTGCTTCGCATGCCCAGTGGGGTCAACCTGAACTTCTTCGGCAGCTTCGTCTTTGGGTCGCCGGGCTTTCCGCTCTCCGATGTCCCGCTCAAGGACATCGCACGGCAAGTCGCCGATGGCAGGATCGATGCGAAGCCGGCGCGCGTGTTCTCGTTCGACGAGATTCACGAAGCACATCGGGTGATGGAGGCCGGAGAAGCCGGCGGAAAGATGGTCGTCGTCTTGGACTGAACGCGGCCGCTGATAACAGCTTTGGGCGAAGAAAGGACATGGCGATGGGGTTGGCATGGCAGCAAGGTCCGCTGGCGGCCGGGTCGGTGGGGCACTTTCTCACGGAGCAACCACTGCCGGCGCGGTTGCTCTACGCTGAGCCGTTGCGGCGCCGCATGCGAATACGTTTCGCCGACCGCTGGATCGCAGACAGCGAAGACGTCGTGTTGTTTCACGAGCCGGGCCGGTATCCCGTCGCCTACTTCCCGCGCGGTGACATCGAACCGGAAATCCTGATCATCGAGAACCGGGTGACTCAGCATCGCGATCTCGGTGAGACGCAGTGGTACACCGTCAAGGTTCCCGAGCGAGAGGCGAACCACAGCGCCTGGCAACACACCCAACTCCCACGGCATGCGAGTGTCCTCGACGGCCGACTGGCATTCGCCTGGCGCTCAATGGACGCCTTCTACGAGGAAGACGAGCGCATTGTGGGTCATGCTGCCGACGCCTACCATCGCATTGATATCCGTTCCACCTCAAGGCATCTCGTAGTCCGCGACGGCGAGAAGGTCATTGCCGACACCCAACGCCCGCTGGTGTTGTACGAGTCGGGATTCGCCCCGCGCTGGTACGTGCCCCGTGAGGATGTCGACGAAAATACGCTCAAACCCGTTGCGGGGCAGACTTTCTGCCCCTACAAAGGACTAGCCTCGTACTACGACGTCGGCGAAAACAAGCGCGCTGCCTGGTCGTACATCAACGCGTGGACCGAGGTGGGACGTGTAGGTAATCTGGTGTCCTTCGAACCGGACAAGATCGACGTTTACCTCGACGGCAAGCAGCTCCAGCTCGAGCCCGGCCAAACCGTCATCCCTCATGGTGTCGACCGCGGTCTCGATACCGATGAAGTGCTGGGGCGAACCGGCTCCGGGAGGGCGGGATGAATGCACTGCTGGAGGTTGTCGTTCTTCCGGTTTCCGACCCCGACCGGTCATTGCGGTTTTACCGCGACCAGGTCGGCTTCGTCCTGGACGTTGACTACGCACCGGTGCCAGACTTTCGGGTCATTCAGCTGACGCCCGAAGGGTCGGCCGCGTCCATCCAGTTCGGTGTCGGGCTGACCGACGCTCGGCCAGGCTCGGTCCAAGGACTTTATTTGGTGGTCGACGACATCGAGGGCTACCGCGCGGTATTGGCCGGGCGCAGGGTGACTGTCAGCGAGATCCGGCACAAGAACGCCGAGGGCGGTTGGCATGGCGGTTTTCTTCCGGGCGTAGACCCTGACCGCGCCGATTACGCCAGCTTCGCCGACTTTCGCGATCCGGACGGAAATGCCTGGGTGCTGCAAGAACGCAATCACCGACCGGCCTGAACCCAGCGGGAGTAGCAATGGCTGCGCGAAAAGCCAGTCCTGACCGAGTGAGAGCGTTCTCCGACGGTGTCTTCGCGGTACTCATCACGATTCTGGTTCTCAAGCTGAATCCGCCGCACCCCGATACCTTCAGCGCATTGCTGCCACTGTGGCCCACCGGGCTGAGTTATGTGGTCAGTTACCTGTTCATCGCGATCGTGTGGGTTAACCATCATCACCTGTTCAACTATGCGGATGAGGCGACGCCGCGGCTGGTGTGGTCCAATTTCGCGCACCTTTTCTCGGTATCCCTGATCCCGTTCACCACCGAGTGGATTGCGGCCAGCAGACTGGCTGCCGCACCGGTGACGTTGTATGCGTCGGTCTTCGTCCTGGTGAACATCACATATCTTGCGCTCTGTTGGGAGGCCGTCGACCGGCCCTCGCACGAGGACATACCGCAGCGGGTTCGCAGATTGTTGCGGATGAGATCGTTCATCACCGTCGGCGTCTTTCTGACTGCCGCGCTCGTCGCTCTCAAGTGGCCGGCGATCGGAATGATATTGATCTGCCTATGTTTGATCGGATACCTGCGGCCGGACATCCCCGAGCCGAAATCAGTTGGGAGCTGACCCGTGCCGCCATCTGTGCTGGTGTTTGATGTGAACGAGACCTTGCTCGATATCAATTCCCTCGCACCACTATTCAAGAAGTTGTTCGGCAATGAGCGCGTGCTCCGGGAGTGGTTCGGTCAGCTCATCATGTACTCGATGACTCTCACCTTGGCCGAGCACTACACGAACTTGTCCGAGCTTGCCCAGGGAGTGCTTCGCATGCTCGCCGACATCTACCGGGTGAGCGTCACCAAAGATGATGTGCACGAGTTGGGGTCTGCGATGCGCCGTATGCCGGCGCATCCCGACGTGGCGCCCGGTCTATTAGAGCTGCGCGCCAAGGGCTTTCGGCTAGTTACCCTGACCAACTCTCCTCACCCGCCGGACGGGGCAACACCGCTTGAGAACGCAGGGCTCGCGGAATTCTTCGAACAGCAGCTGACTGTCGACACTTGCCACGCCTTCAAGCCTGCTGCGGCGGTCTACCGACACGTGTGCCAGGTGCTAGATGTGGAGCCCGCCCAGTGCATGATGGTCGCCGCGCACGTGTGGGATCTGCTCGGCGCGCACAATGTCGGCTTCAGTTCCGCGCTGATTACGCGCCCGGGCAACGCGCCGCTGCCGATCGACGGTCTGCCCCAACCGACCCTGGTGGCACGTGGTCTAGATGAGCTCGGCGCGCAACTCGCCAGCGGAGCAGAATGAACGCCATCCCGTACCACTGCATTGGAAGGACTCTCGACATTGACGCCACAACAGCAGGAACGGGACTACGACGTAGTCGTCCTCGGCGCCGGACCAGTCGGACAGAACGCCGCAGATCGCGCCAGGGCCAGCGGGCTGCGGGTTGCGGTGGTCGAGCGCGAACTCGTCGGCGGTGAATGTTCGTACTGGGCCTGCGTGCCGAGCAAGGCGTTGCTTCGTCCGGTCCTTGCCCTCTCTGATGTTCGTCGGCTGGATGGGGCACGCGAGGCGGTCACCGGATCCATCAGTCCAACCGGCGTTTTCGGCCGCCGCGACCGTTACGTCAGCGACTGGGACGATACCGGCCAGGCCGACTGGGTGGCTGGCATCGGCGCGGACCTGGTGCGTGGCCATGGTCGGCTGGCCGGTCCGCGGCAGGTAGCCGTCTCCACGCCAGGCGACGAGCAGATGCTGCTCACCGCCCGGCAAGCGGTTGTCGTCTGCACCGGAAGCCGGCCTGCGCTGCCCGACCTGCCGGGCATCGCCGAAGTCAGGCCATGGACCAACCGCCAGGCCACCGACAGCAGTTACGTCCCCGAGCGGCTCGCCATCGTCGGTGCCGGCGGTGTGGGCGTCGAAATGGCCACGGCCTGGCAGGGATTGGGCTCCGAGGTAACCCTGCTGGCCCGGGGGTCCCGCCTGCTACCCCGGATGGAGCCTTTCGTCGGTGAACTCATTGGCCGCGGACTCACCGATGCGGGCGTGGATGTCCGGATGGGTGTTTGGGTCCGCGCGCTACGACGGTCCGCCGGCGGACCGGCCGTCGTAGAACTGAACGACGGGACCGAATTGGTCGCCGATGAAATACTTTTCGCGACCGGCCGAGCCCCGCTCACCGACGACATCGGCTTGGAGACGGTAGGGCTGACACCCGGCAGTTGGCTCGAGGTCGATGACACCTGCCGCGTGTTGGGCATCGACGACGGTTGGCTCTACGCGGCGGGCGATGTGAATCATCGGGCGCTGCTGACCCATCAGGGCAAATATCAAGCGCGCATAGCCGGTGCGGCCATCGGCGCCCGCGCGGCGGGAACGCGGTTGGACAACTCCCCATGGGGAGCGCATACGACCACCGCCGACCACCACGCGGTGCCGCAGGCATTCTTCACCGATCCCGAAGCGGCCGCCGTCGGATTCACCGCCCAGCAGGCGGAACAACAAGGGCACCGCGTCCGCACGGTTGACCTCGAAATTGGTGACGTCGCGATGGGAGCCAAGCTCTACGCCGACGGGTACACCGGGCGCGCGCGGATGGTGGTCGATGTGGATCGGGGTCATGTGCTCGGCGTGACTTTGGTCGGCCCCGGTGCCACGGAACTGCTGCACGCGGCAACTATCGCCGTCGCCGGCCAGGTACCGATCGACCGATTATGGCACGCGGTCCCCTGCTTCCCAACGGTCAGTGAACTGTGGCTAAGACTGCTTGAGGCTTATCGGGATTCGTCGGCATGAGTACTTCAGACGGATTCCATCCTGACTTCGACGACGCCGACCGCCTAGCGACACGCAATCGCGTGCACCACATCAAGGCGTCGGAGATCAGCTCCGACACCGCGCAAACCGACGGTCTGCAACGCTTCGCCGCACTCAGTGGTCGATCCGTCGGCGCCGAGAAGCTCTGGATGGGCGAGACGCACGTCGCACCCGAGACAGTGTCGGCCAATCATCACCATGGCGAGTCGGAGACGGCCATTTACGTACGAAGCGGCAATCCGCAGTTCGTCTTTCACGACGGTAGCGGCGAAGTGCGGATCTCGACGCAGCCGGGCGATTACATCTTCGTCCCGCCGTATTTGCCCCACCGTGAAGAAAATCCCGACCCCGACAACCCGGCAGAGGTGGTGATCGCGCGCAGCACCCAAGAAGCGATCGTGGTCAATCTCCCGGAGCTGTATCCACTATGAAGGTGAGCAGACCCGAAGTTCCCCGGACAGGGATTTTTGGGGACTTTGCGTCTGCTCACCCTCGCCACGCGCCCTTGGTCTCAGCAAGTTCTCAACAGATTCTTCGATCCGAGCCGGCTCGGCTCCAAGGATTCACCAAGGCAGGGCCCCGACCATAGCTACCATGACCGAGCCACAGCTCCCGCTCGCCGACCTGATCGAGCGCTACGTGCGCCGACGCGGGCGCCGCTACTTCTCCGGCCAGCACGACGGGGAATACTTCTTCATCGCCGACGCGCTGCCCCGCCGCCTGTATGTCCACTTCGGGGTCTCTCGCTGGCATTCCGACGTATTCACAATTCGCATCGCGCCCGCCCATTTCTTCCCTGCCGCCGAAGACGCTCGGCTGGCGCAACTCACCGATGTGTGGAACCAGCAGAACCCCGAAGTGACGGCTGTTGTGCACGGATCCTCCGACCCGCAGCGCATCGGTCTCTATGTCACCAGCGCACGGCGGATCAAAGATCGCATTTCCTTCGAGGATTTCGCTTCGTACGTCAACCGCACCATCGAGGCGGCAATCGGGCTGTTCAGCGAGCTTGCGCCCATCGGCGAGACGCAGCAGCCGGTGCTGCGCGACGCCGGCTGATCACACGACCGCGAGGTGCGCTTCGACGTCCGGGCGCGGGTTGCCCATCCGGGCTCCGATGGCGGTCCAGGGATCGGCGTAGCGCCGCCCCGGCGCATTTCGATACGCGGCACGGCGCTTGAGCATGAGCCGGGCGAGCGGTGCGACGAACTGCATCGGGTAGCGCCGCCAGCCGGCGGCGGCGCGCATCTCGTCAAGCATGTCCGGCCAGGAGTGATGCTGAAAAGACAACGCCTGCTGCGCGCGCGTGGTGTCCATCCAGTCGGTGATGAACCAGTTGTCGTCGCTGTCGGGGTCACCGGGCCTGCCGTCGGGCAACACGTCGACCAGACCCCGGGCTGCGGCCAGCGCCTTACCGACGTCTCCCTGCCGAAGCAGGTGCGTCTCGTCGCCGCCGATCAACAACGTCTCACCCAGCACATCGGCCGTCGTCGCAGCGACGAACGCGGCCGCGACATCGCGTACGTCGACGCTGTGCATGCGCCCGTCGGCCGGGAGTGCGCTCTCGAAGAACAGCGCGTCGAGGCTGAAGGGCATGGCGCCGGGGTCGACGCTCATGACCCCGCCGAGACGCAATATCACCCACGGCAGGCCGGAGGACCGCACATGCTCTTCGGCTTCGGCTTTGTGCGCGCCGTAAAGATCCGACGGCCGCACCGGGGTGTCGTCGCGTAGCAGCTCATGGTGCCGATGCGGGTTGCGGGCGCCATGCACGGCGTTGCTGGACGCCTGGATGAAACGTGGCGGTCGCGGGCACGCCTGCGCGGCGCGCAGCAATGCCACGGTGGCGTCGACGTTCACCCGGCGCGCGAGTTCTGGTTGACGATAGATCACCGGCGGTATGACGGCGGCCAGGTGAATGATCACCGTCGGCGCCGTCTCGGCAAGCAGACGATCTACTTCAACGGGATCGGTCAGATCGGCCCACCGCGCTTCGACGCCGTCCGGCAGAGGCGCTTTGCGCTGCTCCTCGGTACCGAGGTCAGACGCGATTACCCGGTGACCCTCGGCAGCGAGCCGGCGCACCGTTTGCGACCCGACCAGCCCGAAGCCGCCCGTGACAAGAATCTTCTCGGTCATGTTTCCCCTGACTGTGGGCTATTCCACAAGAGTGGATATGGCATTCTCTTAATTAGAGAGTACCGTATTCTCTACGGATGTAGAGAGCCCGACAGGGTAATGTTCATCACCTGCGCACAGGCACCAAGACAACCCGGAGAAGACGATGAGCGGTGACCCGCCCGACAACCACGAGATCGCCAAATGGGATCCGACGTTCGTCAGGCAAGTCGCGAACACGGCCGGCTCAGTAATCAAGCGCTGGTTTCGCGCCGAGGTCCGAAACGTCGAAAACGTGCCACCAGTCGGTGGCGCGTTGCTGGTCTCCAACCACTCGGGCGGAATGACCACACCCGATGGGTTTATCTTCGTGCCGCCGCTCTACGACAAATTCGGGTATCACCGCCCCGTCTACGTGCTGGCGCACTACGGGCTGCTGAAGCTCACCGGCCCGCTGCGCAGATATCTGCTACGGCTGGGGGTCGTCGACGCGACGCGCGAAAACGCGGCGGCCGCATTGAATTCGGACGCGCTGGTGCTGGTGTTCCCGGGCGGCGAGTACGACTCCTTCCGGCCCACAGTGAGCGCCAATAAGGTCGACTTCAACGGCCACACCGGCTATGTCAACACCGCCATCGAAGCCGGTGTGCCGATCGTGCCGATGGTGTCGATCGGTGGGCAGGAAACCCAGCTGTTCTTGACTCGTGGCACCGCGCTGGCCCGTCGGCTGGGCCTGACCAAGATCCGGCTGAACGTTTTGCCGTTAAGCTTCGGCTTTCCGTTCGGCTTGACGCCGATCCTGCCGGCGAATTTCCCGCTGCCCGCCAAGATCGTCACCGAGATACTCGAACCGATCGACGTCACCACGTTGTTCGGCGACGACCCCGACATCGACGAAGTCGACGCTTACGTGCGCTCAGTGATGCAGCGCGCCCTCGACCGGCTGGCCAGTCAACGCCGCTTCCCGTTCCTGGGCTGACATGAAACGGCTCAACGGCATGGACGCCATGCTGATCTACAGCGAGACGCCCAACCTGCACACGCACACGTTGAAGGTGGTGGTCATCGACGCTGCGGAATCCCCCGAGTTCGGCTTCGAGGCGTTTCGCGAGCATCTGCGCAGCCGGCTGCACCTGCTGGAACCGTTCCGCTACCAGCTCGTCAACACCCCGTGGCGGCTGCACCACCCGGTGTGGCGACCAGACTGCAAGGTCGACCTGGACTACCACCTTAGGCGCGTGCAGGTGCCGGCGCCGGGCGGTCGCCGGGAGCTGGACGAGGTCGTCGGGCAGGTGGCCTCCACCCCGCTGGACCGCAGCCGTCCACTGTGGGAGTTTCATTTCGCCGAGGGCCTGGCCGAGAATCGGTTCGCGGTGATCGGCAAGGTGCACCACGCGCTGGCCGACGGCGTCGCATCGGTGAACTTGCTGGAACGCGCGATGGACCTGACCGACGGAAGCGGCGTCGGCGACGGGCGCGAAGCCGACCATGCCGAGTCTGCGGCCGAATTGGTGCGCGCCGCCGGCCGCGACCACGCCCGCCAGCTGGTCGAACTGCCCCGGTTGGTGCGAGACGCCGTGGTGGGTATGACGCGGGTACGCCGCCGGGCCAGGCAACGCGGCGAGCACCCCGATCTGGCCGCCTCGTTCGACGCGCCCCCAACGTTCCTCAACCATGTGGTGTCGCCGCAGCGCCGGTTCGCCACCACGACGCTGCCGCTGGCCGAGGTCAAAGCGACCGCCAAGGCGCTGGGCATCACGCTCAACGACGCCATCCTGACGGTAGCGGCCGGCGGACTGCGCAAGCTCTTGTTGGCCTACGACGGCAAGGCCGACCGGCCGATCATCGCCTCGGTGCCGACGGCAACCGACAAGTCGGACCGCGTCACCGGCAACGAGATCAGCGGATTGTCCGTGTCGCTGCCGGTCCACGTCGGCGACCCGGCACAGCGGGCCAGGCTGGTCGCGTTGGCGACCCGGACGGCCAAGGAGGACCACGAGGTCCTCGGTCCCACCCTCTACGGGCGGATGATGGCTTATCTGCCGCCCGCGATCGCGCCGGCCGCGTTTCGCTGGCTCGGCCGTCGCGACGCACCGAACAAGATCATGAATGTGGCAGTGTCCAGCGTCATGGGACCGCGTGAACGCGGCCACGTCGCGGGCGCACCGGTCAGCGAGATCTACTCGACCGGTGTGCTCTCGCCCGGGGCGCCCGTCAACATCACCGTGTGGAGCTACGTCGACCAGCTCGGCGTCGCCGTGCTCACCGACGATAAAACCTTCAACGACCCACATGAGGCTACCGATGCTCTGCGGTCCGCATTCGCCGAATTACGCAGTGCCGCTGGGGTTTACCAGTTGATCGGCGCGGGCGGTCCGCCTCAAGCCGCCAAAACGGCGTCCAGGGCTGAATAGAACAGGCCCAATCCGTCGTCGGACGGGCCGGTCAATGCCTCGATGGCGTGCTCGGGATGCGGCATCAGCCCGACGACGCGGCCGTTGGCCGAGCTGATGCCGGCGATATCGTGCAGCGAGCCGTTGACATTCTCGTGATAGCGGAACACCACTCGGCCCTCAGCTTCCAATTCCTCGAGGACATTTTTCGGCGCCACGTATCGTCCTTCGCCTGACTTCAGCGGCACCAGCAGGTCGGCGTCCGGCTCGAAACGCGATGTCCACGCCGTCGAAGTCGATGTCACCCGCAGCCACACGTCGCGGCAGACGAAGTGCAGACCGGCGTTGCGAGTCAAGGCGCCCGGCAACAGCCCGGCCTCGCACAGCACCTGAAAGCCGTTGCAAATGCCCAACACCGGCATACCGCGGCCGGCGACGGCCACCACCTCGCCCATCACCGGCGCGAATCTGGCGATCGCGCCGGCTCGAAGGTAATCGCCGTAGGAAAACCCACCGGGCACCACCACGGCGTCGACACCCTTGAGGTCGGCGTCGGCATGCCAAAGATTTACCGCCTCGGCTCCAACGTGCTCCGCCGCGCGCACGGCATCCACGTCGTCGAGGCTGCCGGGGAACGTGATCACGCCGATCCGGACCGTCACTGCGCTTCCCTGCTTATCGTCCAGTCCTCGATCACCGTGTTCGCCAGCAGTGATTCGGCAATTTCGGCCAGCTCGGCGTCGTCGACCGCGTCATCGACCTCTAACTCGAATCTCTTGCCCTGACGCACATCTGAGATACCGGCATGCCCCAGCCGCCCCAGCGCACCGACGATGGCCTGGCCCTGCGGGTCGAGAATCTCCGCCTTGGGCATCACATGCACGACCACCCGGGCCACGGGCACTCCTCCTCAAGCTCGGATTGCTCCGCCCAGCGAGGCGCCGCGTTAGCTACCGGGCAGAAGGTCCGCGCCAACTCTACCGGCGACCGGCGCCGCGGCGTCCGATGAGGGCACAATCTATAGGTATGCAACTGACGCACTTCGGCCACTCCTGTCTGCTTGCCGAGTTCGGCGACACCAGCTTGCTCTTCGACCCCGGCACGTTCGCGCACGGCTTCGAGGGCATAACCGGCCTGTCCGCGATCGTGATCACCCATCAGCACCCCGACCATATCGACGTCACGCGACTGCCTGCGCTGCTCGAGGGCAACCCCGGTGTCGCGCTGTACGCCGACCCGCAGACCGCTGAGCAACTCGGCGCGCCGTGCCAGGCGGTACGCGTGGGCGACACACTGCCGGTCGGGGAGTTGACCATCCGGGCCGTCGGCGGACGGCACGCCGTGATCCATCCGGAAATCCCAGTGATAGACAACATCTCGTACCTTGTCGGCGACGGCGAGCATCCCGTCCGGCTGATGCATCCCGGTGACGCGCTGTTCGTGCCCGATGAGCCCGTCGACGTCCTGGCCACTCCGGCGGCGGCGCCGTGGATGAAGATCGCCGAGGCCGTCGAGTATCTGCGTGCGGTGGCACCGGCCCGAGCGGTGCCCATTCACCAGGGGATCATCGCTCCTGACGCGCGCGGCATTTACTACGGCCGACTCGCCGAGATGACCTCCACCGACTTCCAAGTCCTCCCCGAGGAGGACGCGGTCACCTTCTGACCGCGAGCAGACGCAAGATCCCCTCTGACACGGCGTGTCTAGGGGATTTTGCGTCTGCTCACCCCCTGATGTCGGCCGCGGCGCCGCGGCCGGCGGCCCGGCCGGAGAAGATGCACCCACCCAAAAACGTCCCCTCCAAGGCGCGGTACCCGTGCACGCCGCCGCCTCCGAACCCGGCGGCCTCGCCGGCCGCGTACAAGCCGCCAATTGCAGTGCCGTCGGCCTTGAGCACGCGTGAGTCCAAGTCGGTTTCGATGCCGCCCAACGTCTTTCGGGTAAGGATGTGCAGCTTGACCGCGATCAACGGGCCGGCCTTCGGGTCGGTCAATCGGTGCGGGGCCACCACGCGGGTGTACCGGTCACCCAGATAACCGCGAGCCGCCCGGATCGCGGTGATCTGACCGTCCTTGGTGAACCGATTGGCCACCTCGCGATCGCGGGCGGTGACCTCGGCTTTCACCGTCGCGTAGTCCAGCGGCACCACGTCAGGCAGTTTGTTCATCCCGGTCACCAACTCGCGCAACGAGTTTGCGCTGACAAAGTCCACCCCCCGGTCGACGAATGCCTGCACCGGCCCGGGCGGGCCGCCCCCGGCCCGGGACCGCACCAACCGAACGATGCTCTGCCCGGTCAGGTCCGGATTCTGCTCTTGACCCGAAAGTGCGAATTCCTTCTCAATGATCTTGGCGTTCAACAAGAACCAGGTGTAGTCGTAACCGGACCTGGTGATGTACTCCAAAGTCCCCAGGGTGTCGAACCCGGGGTACAACGGAACCGGCAACCGCTTGCCGGCGCCGTCCAGCCACAGCGAGGACGGTCCGGGAATGATTCGGATGCCGTGGTCCGGCCACACCGGGTCGTAGTTGGTGATGCCTTCTGTGTAATGCCACATCCGGTCGGGATTGATCACCCGTGCCCCGGCCCGCTGGGAGATCTCGATCATCCGGCCGTCTACGTGGGCCGGAACTCCGCAGAGCAGCTGTTCGGGCACGCGGCCCATTCGCTTGGGCCAGTTCTTGCGCACCAGATCATGATTGCCTCCTATGCCGCCGCTGGTCACGATAACCGCTGATGCCCGGAATTCGAACTGGCCCACAGCTTTTCGTGACGACGCCACCCCCCGCGGCTCAGCCGATGGTTCCAGCACGGTGCCGCGAACACCCGTCACCACGCCGCGTTCGACGATCAACTCGTCGACCTGATGTCGGTGCGCGAAGCGCACTGTCGAGCGGTCCGCGAGCCGACGAGCGAAGATGTCGACCAATGCGGGCCCGGTACCCCACGTGATGTGGAACCGCGGCACCGAGTTGCCGTGTCCTTGAGCGCCGTAGCCGCCACGTTCGGCCCAGCCCACGAGGGGGAAGATCTTCAGCCCGCGGTCATGCAGCCAACGGCGCTTCTCTCCGGCCGCGAAATCGACGTAAGCGTGCGCCCATTGCCGCGGCCAATGGTCCTCGGGCCGGTCAAATCCTGCCGTCCCCAGCCAGTCCTGCAAGGCGAGTTCGTGGCTGTCTCTAATGCCGAGACGCCGTTGCTCGGGGCTGTCGACGAAGAACAGGCCGCCGAAAGACCAGAAGGCCTGCCCTCCGAGATTGGCGCTGTTCTCCTGATCGACGATCAGCACCCGCAAACCGCTGTCGATTAATTCGCACGCAGCCACCAGGCCCGCTAGGCCGGCTCCGACGACGATGACGTCAGCGCCGAACCCCGCGGGCCCGGCCGAAGAATCGCCCATGTCGCTACAGGGTAGCGACCCCTTGGACTAGCAGCGCTCAGGCAGCGTCGAGAATCGCCTTATCGGCCCGCCACTGATAGACCGTCGGAGTGCAGCCGTGCATGCAGGCGAGGTCGACGGCATCCAGCATCGCCTGCAGCGGACCGGGCTTGCGCAGGTGACGGGCGGCGACGGCGACTCGAACGATCCCACCGCGGCGGGCGATTCGCTCAGCAGACAGCACCACCATCCGGCACCACCACGGCTCCGTCAGGAACCCTTCTCCGATGCCCAGGACGCGGGCGCGTGCGGTGGTGTTCCGCACCAGATCAGTGATCCCGTGCAGATCGGCGAGCAGCCGAAAACCGTTGCGGGGCAATGCCTTGACGACGCCCGGTGATACCACCCAGCCCGGGGCCGCGAACAGCCGGGTGCGCAGTCCGAGGTGCTCGAGCACCCGGTCAGCGGCCATCAGGCGCAAGTTGGCCTCGTGCGCAGGCAGCAGAGCGAACTCGCCGCGCCGCTTCTTGGTGGCCGCGTCGTCGTAGCCGTGCAGGACGATGGCGTCGCCGCCCGCGCGCCGGGTCGTCAGCCATTCGACGGTGAGCGGGTCGTCGCTTAGCCGGTAGTCGCCCGACAGGCGAGGAGCCACCAGCAACGACACCGGCACCGAGCGGGCATCCATCTGTGCGCAAAACGCCTCGACGTCGGCCAGGGTGCGATCCCCTATCCCCGAGACCGAGACGATCAGTTTTCCGGACACATCTGCAGTTTGCCGATCCCACATGTCGGGACGGTGAAGTACATGCAGACGGCAGGCATATATCCGATCGCGGCTCGAGGGCGCGAGCAGACGCAAAATCCCCTGTTTCGGCATCCAAATAGGGGATTTTGCGTCTGCTCACCACGCCCACGGCGCCCGGCCAGGCTAATCGGTTCGATATGCTAACCAACGCCATGGAGAAGGCCCATCCCACCGCGGCGGCTGTCCCGCCGCCCGCCACCCCCACCCTGCAGTCAGGCGCGGGTGACCAGGTCTATCCCGACAAACTGGATGCCAGGCTGCTACGGATCTCCGGGGTATGCATTCTGGCCACGGTGATGGCGATCCTGGATGTCACGGTCGTCAGCGTCGCTCAACGCACGTTCATCGACCAGTTCGGCTCGACCCAGGCCGTCGTCGGCTGGACGATGACCGGCTACACGCTCGCCTTGGCAACCGTCATCCCGATAACCGGCTGGGCAGCCGACCGGTTCGGCACCAAACGGCTCTTCATGGGCTCGGTGCTCGCCTTCACGCTGGGCTCGTTACTGTGCGCGGTGGCGGCAAACATCCCGCAGCTCATCCTTTTTCGAGTGGTACAGGGCGTAGGTGGGGGCAGCTTGCTGCCGCTGGGATTCATGATCCTGACCCGCGAGGCCGGACCGCGTCGGCTGGGTCGCCTGATGTCGATCCTGAGCATTCCCATGCTGCTCGCCCCGATCGGCGGGCCGATCCTGGGCGGCTGGCTCATCGACACCTCCAGCTGGCGCTGGATCTTCCTGATCAACCTGCCTTTCGGGCTCGCCACGGTCGCCCTGGCAGCCATCATCTTCCCCAAGGACCACCCGGCGCGCTCGGAGACCTTCGACGTCGTCGGCGTGCTGTTGCTCTCCCCCGGCCTGGCGACGTTCCTGTTCGCCGTGTCGTCGATTCCGGGGCGCGGGACCGTGGCGGATCGTCACGTGCTGATACCGGCGGCCGTCGGTTTGGCGCTGGTCGCGGCGTTTGTCGTGCACGCGCGGCGCCGCGCCGACCACCCGCTGATAGATCTGCGACTGTTCAGCAACCGGGTGCTGACCAACGCCAATGTGACGATGGTGGTTTTTGCCGTCGCCTTCTTCGGCGCCTGCCTGGTGCTGCCGAGCTACTTCCAGCAAGTGCTGCACCAGACGCCGATGCAGGCGGGCATGCACATGATCCCCCAGGGACTGGGAGCCATGTTGACCATGCGGCTGACCGGGCCAGTGGTCGACAGGCAAGGACCGGGCAAGATCGTGCTGGTCGGTATCGCGCTGATCACCGCAGGTCTGGGCACCTTCGCCTTCGGCGTCGCCAGGCAGGCGCACTACGTACCCACCCTGCTGGTGGGCCTGGCGATCATGGGCCTGGGCATGGGCTGCACCATGATGCCCCTCTCGGTGGCGTCGGTGCAGTCACTGGCACCGCATCAGATCGCCCGGGGCACCACTCTGATCAGCGTTAGCCAGCAGGTGGGCGGCTCGATGGGGACCGCACTGATGTCGATGATCCTGACCAATCAGTTCAATCGAAGCGAAAACATCACCGCGGCCCGAAAACTCGCGGCGCTACAGCAGCAGGCCGCCACCAGCGGGGTGCCGGTTGAGCAGTCGGCGATACCGCGCCAAACACTTGCTCCCGGCTTTGCGGCCAACCTGCTGCACGACCTTTCGCAGGCGTACACAACGGTATTCGTCGTCGCCGTGGTCTTGGTGCTGTGCACCATCATGCCGGCGGCGCTGCTGCCGAAGATGCCTGCCGGAGAATAGCGCACGCCCTCACGCGTAGCGGTCGCCGTCAGCCGCGGATAGCAGCCAGGCGTACTGGTACGCCGTTTCCTTCCAGGCCCGGTAGCGGCCACTGACGCCGCCGTGGCCCGCCGCCATCTGAGTCTTGAGCAGCACCGGATTTCCGCCCGTCTTGGCGTGACGAAGCGCCGCAACCCATTTCGCCGGCTCCACGTAGTAGACCCTGGTGTCGTTCAACGACGTCATGGCCAGGATCGCCGGGTAGTGTTTGGCCTCGACGTTCTCATAGGGCGAATAGGACTTCATGTAGCCGTAGACATCGCTGTCGCTCAACGGGTTTCCCCATTCGTCCCACTCGGTGACCGTCAATGGCAAGGACGGATCCAGGATGGTGGTTAGCGGGTCGACAAAGGGCACCTGCGCGAGGATTCCGGCGAACAGCTCCGGGGCCATGTTGGCTACCGCACCCACCAGCAGACCGCCGGCGCTGCCACCCAGGGCCACCAGTTGCTCCGGCCTGGTCAGCCCCGAGTCCACCAGATGCCTTGCCACCGCGATGAAGTCGGTGAAGGTGTTCTTCTTCTCCAGCAGCTTGCCGTGCTCGTACCACAGCCGGCCCATCTCACCGCCGCCGCGGACATGTGCAACGACGAAGACCATGCCGCGATCCAGCAGTGACAATCGGGCGATGGAAAAGCTGGGGTCTGTGCAGATTTCGTACGCGCCGTATCCGTAAAGCAATGCCGGCGCCGGGAATTCGGTATCGACGCGGTGCACGATCGACACCGGGATTCGCGCGCCGTCGTCGGCGTGCGCCCAGTCGCGCCGCTCGATATAGTCCGAGGGCCGGTAGTCACCGAGAACCGGTTGTTCGCGTAGCAACGTGCGCTCCCCGGTTTCCAGGTCCAGGTCATAGATTCGGGGCGGGATGATGAACGACCCCGCCCGGATCCGCAGTTTGGGCGAGTCCCAATTCGGATTGGCACCCAGGCCCGACGCTGTCAGCTCGGAGTCGAACGAAATCTCTTCTGGTTCTAGGTAGTTTCCGTCTGACGCGATCGGCCACAGCTGGATGCGGGGCAAAGCCTCACGGCGATAGCTGATCACCAGGTGACGGGCGAAGGCGTCCACATAGTCGAGGCGCACGTCGTCGCGGTGCGGAATCAGGATGCGCTGTCGAGCCGGATCGCTGACCGGGGCTTCGACGAGCGTGAAGTTAACCGCCCCGTCGTTGTGCAGAATCAAGAAGCGGTCTTCGCCGCCGATGACGGCGTGCTCCAGCGAGTACTCGACGTCGTCGCGCCGTGGCAGCACCACGGTGAACTCCGCGGCGGCATCGTCCGCGTCTGCGTACCGGATCTCGGAGGTGATCGCCGATCCCGAGGCGATGATGACGTACGCCTCGCTTCGGGTGAGGCCCACCCCAACCCAAAAGCGTTCATCGGCTTCGTGGTAAACCTGCTCCGATGGCGCACCGGAGCCGAGTCGGTAGCGCCACACTTTGTCCGGACGGCGGGCCTCATCCAGGGTCGTGTAGTACACGGTGCGATTGTCGGCAGCCCAGGTCACCCCGGCACCGACCGGGGCAATCTCGTCGGGGAAGATGTCTCCGGTTCGTAAATCCTTGAACCGCATCGTGTATCGCTCGTCGCCGACGACGTCGACGGAGTATGCCAGCAGGTTGCCGTCCAAGCTGACCAGGCAGGCGCCAAGCGCGAAGAATTCATGGCCTTCGGCCTCGACGTTCGAGTCCAGCAGGATCTGCTCGCCCGGGATCTCGGTTTCCTCGTCCAGCACCGGCGGACTCCAATCATTGGAATCTGTCACCGGACAACGACACTGGACGCGATACTGCTTTCCCTCGAAGGTGCGACCGTAATACCACCAGTCGCCTTGCCGAACGGGCACCGAAAGGTCGGTCTCCTTGGTACGTGCCTTGATTTCGTCGAAGATGGTTTGCCGCAACGACTCGAGATGAGCCGTCGTCTGGTCCGCATACGCGTTCTCGGCCGCCAGGTAGGCGATGACTTCCGGGTCCGACTTGTCGCGCAGCCATTCGTAGGGGTCGACGAAGACGTCACCGTGATGCTCACGCCTGGTGTCGACCCGTTTGGCGACGGGCGGCTCGAGTCCTTCTGTCATGCGTGCGGGCCGATCCAGTCGTCGAAGCTCAAGCCGGAGATCCGTTCGTAGGCATTGATGTAGCGGTCGCGGGTGGCATCGATGATGTCATCGGGGAGCGGGGGTGGTGGCTGCGTGCCGTTGCGGTCCCACCCTGATGCGGAGCTGGTGAGCCAGTTGCGGACGAACTGTTTGTCGAAGCTGGTCTGCACGACGCCGGGCCGGTAATCTTCGGCCGGCCAGTACCGTGACGAGTCCGGCGTGAAGATCTCGTCGGCCAGCAGCACGTTGCCGGCCGGGTCGACACCGAATTCGAACTTGGTGTCGGCGATGATGATTCCCTTTTTCAGGGCGTGATCGGCGGCCTGCACGTAAATCTGTAATGTGCGGTCGCGCAATTGATTGGCGTGGACCGCGCCGACCATCTCGATTACCTGGGCGAACGAGATGTTCTCATCGTGGTTTCCCAGGGCGGCTTTGGTTGCAGGGGTGAACAACGGCGTTTCGAACTTGCTGGCCTCAACCAATCCCGGGGGCAATGCGACGCCACATACCTTCCCGGTCGCCTGATAGTCCAGCAACCCCGAGCCGGTCAGATAGCCGCGAGCCACGCATTCCACGGGGAACATCTCCAGCCGTCGAACCACCAGCGCGCGGCCCAGCACCTCGTCAGGTATTCGCGGGTCGTCGGGCGGTCCGGCCAGGTGGTTGGGGGCGTCGACGAGGCCGAAGAAGAACACGCTCATCGCGGTCAGGATGCGGCCCTTGTCCGGGATGGTGCTGTCCAGGACATAGTCGTACGCCGAAATCCGGTCGGAGGCGACCAGGAGCAGATGCTCGTCATCGACCCGGTACAGCTCACGGACCTTGCCGCTGGCCAGATGCTGGTAGTCGGACAATGCGGGGCGCATCGGGCCAGCCTATCCGGCAGCCTGGACGCAGAGTTGCTGGTATCAAGTGCTATGAGGTTCTTGCTGCCCTATTCCACCAGACCCCTGCGGCTGTTCGTCCAACTGATGAGCGATATCACCGTCTCGTTGTGGACGACGGTATGGGTGTTCGTCGGCCTGGCCGTACACAGCGCGATCTCCACCATCGCCGTCGCCGGCCGGCAGGTCGAGAGCGGCTCGAAGGGAATTGCCGGCAACCTGGCGTCGGCAGGCCATGGCACCCAGCACATTCCGCTGGTCGGTGATGCGATGAGCAAGCCGCTCACCGCGGCCAGCCAGGCCGCCCTCGACATCGCAAGCGCCGGGCACGACTTGGACACCACGGCGAGCTGGCTGGCGGTGGTGCTGGCGCTGGCGGTCGCGGCGACTCCCATCCTCGCGGTGACCATGCCGTGGTTGTACCTGAGGGTGCGGTTCTTCCGGCGCAAGTTGGCGGTGACCGCGTTGGCCGCCACCGCGGCCGGGCAGCAACTGCTGGCGTTGCGGGCGTTGGCGAACCGGGCACCGGGCAAGCTGGCCGGGGTCAGCGAGGATCCGATCGGCGGATGGCGCCGCGAGGATCCCGTCGTCATACGTGGGCTGGCGGCGCTTGAACTGAAGGCGGCCGGGATCAGGATCCGCATGCCCTGATGGGTCCGGGGCCCTTCACTCGGCAATTGCGTCACACCGGTCACTCGCGTTCCCCGAGAAGCGGGGCATGTTGCATTCTCTAATTCGATATCGCGGGCGATATCACACCGCCGCCTTTGCGGCCAGCTCGATGAATCGGCAACGCCGAAAGTGACCTAGCGGCGCCCACTTTCCCGGGTCGGCCAAGCGGATTGTGTTGGGCGTCTAGCGCTTACCCGCGACGCGCCCCAGCACGCGCAGCAGCCCCGCAATTACAACAATCGCCCACGCCGCCAACGCATCCCAGAAGAAGACCAGCGAAACAGTCCCCAACGAGCGCTGATTGATCTCGGCCGACATGGCGTAGCTGGCCGCCGAATACATGCCCAACGGGAACACGAAGGCCCACCACACGCCGGCGAAGTGCAGCATCTCGGGCCGCCGGCTGATGCGGTGCAGGCCGAAGTAGATCAATGGTGGTATCCACAGCGTGGCTGCCACCCAGGTCACCACGGTCACGATACGGACGGTAGGGGCCAGCCAGCCGGGAGCCAGGCCGTGGATGATGTCACCGGCCAACGTGCCAATCGCCAAACCGCCCATCAGGATCCACGTGTCGGGCTCAAATCCGTCTAGATCCTGTCGCTCGCTGACGGCCCGCCACAGGATCAGCCACGTCATCAGCCCGTAGATGCACAACGCCGCCACCCAGACGGGCACTGCCACCCACAGCCACCAGTGCACATGGCGGGCGACGGTGGCCGCCACGATCGAAAGTCCGGAAGTGCCAACGCTGCCCAGCTCCCACGCACCGTGGGAACCGTCGCGCAGCGCCGCCCATGAACGTGCCGACATATTGCGCACCGTGAGCACACTCAACACCACCCACGCGGATACCGCCACTACGCCGAGGACCTCTAACACCGCACGATGGGACGCCAGCCGGCTGTCCAGCACCGCGCACGCCGCAACAAAGGTGAACAAGCGCAGCGTCACATCGGGATCCTTGAGGTCCCAGAGGGAGCGCTTGGCAACTGCGACGACGACCACCAGGACGACGAGCATTACGAGGCCAAGCGTGGCCAGGACGCCCAACGCGTCACTGATCACCCGATAGTGGTGGTTGCGCGCGGCTATCGAGACGATTCCGGTCGCCATCACCGCGGCGAACACATCGGGTGACGGCTCGACGTCGGCGAGCCGGCTGCTCACTGCAATTCCACGACCAGGTGCCGAATACCGGTGTGCCGGTTGCTGCGTGTCCATTCGACGGGCGCGACGACACGGACCGAATCGAACCGCGACAACGTCTCCTCGTAGAGCACCCGCAACTCCAGCCGGGCCAGGTTGGCGCCCAGGCAGTAGTGCACGCCCTGGCCAAATCCCAGGTGCGGGTTGGGCTTTCGGGTGACATCCAACTGATCGGCGTGGTCGAACACGTCGGCGTCGCGGTTGGCCGAACCCTCCCAGATCTGAACCTTCTGCCCCGCTTCGATGGACTGTCCACCAAGCGTCACGTCGCGGGTGGCCGTCCGCCGCTTCGACGGCGACGGCGACGTCCAGCGAACAATCTCTTCGATCGCCGTCGGCAACAACTCGAAATCAGCACGCAGCGCCTGTAATTGCGACGGATGCTCGGCCAGCGCCAGCAGTCCGCCGGCGACAGCGTTGCGCGTCGTCTCCGCGCCGGCGCTGAACAGCAGGCTGAAGAACAGATACACCTCGATATCGGACAGCGCCGCCGAGTCGGCGTCGTCGAGCATCGCATTGGCGACCACCGACAGCATGTCGTCGGTGGGCTGCGCACGCTTCGAGGCGATCAGCTCCTGACCGTAGGAGTACATCCGCGACCCGGCCTCTTCGACCGACAACTGTGACAGGGACGCTTTGCGCGAGCCGCCGAAGTCGAACTGCGGCTCGATAGCCTCGAATAGCCAATGCCGTTCGGATTCCGGCACTCCCAACAGAATGCAGATCATCTGCATCGGCAGCTCAGCGGCGATCTCCACCACGAAGTCGAACGGTTCGCCCAGCACCACGGCGTCCAGCAGCCGTCGGGTGCGGGCCCGCAGATCGTCCTCGACGCGACGGATCATCCGCGGCGTCAGCCCGGAGCTGACCAGGCGCCGAATCTGCGCATGCCGCGGGTCGTCCATCATGTTGAGCACCTGGCCCGCAATGGCCAGGTCTTGCAGCAGCGTGCCGCCAAAAGGCCGCGACCCGCCGGAAACCGACGAGTACGTCACCGGATCCTTCAGCACTGCAAGCGTTTCCGGGTAGGTTGCGACGGACCAGAACCCCTCGGCATCTGGGGTATTGTCGGTCGGCTCGTGCCAGTACACCGGAGCCTCGCGTCGATGCACGGCGAACAACTCGTGCGGAAATCCGTTGGCGAAGTTGTCCAGATCGGTGAAGTCGATCCGCGAAAGAGCGCCGGCGAGCGTCACAGGATCGCGCCCGGCGTGTATTTGGCGGCCTCCGGATAGCGGCCCACCAAGGTATCCACCATTGCGACCACCTCGTCGACCTGCTCCGCCGCGGCACCGGTGAATGCGTTTTTGTCGGCCAGCGCCGCGTCCAGCGCATCCCGACCCAGCGGCAGCCGCGGATCGGCGGCCAGCCTGTTGATTAAGTCGGGCTCGGCGCCTTGCTCACGCATGGCCAGTGCGGTCGCCACCGCATGTTCGCGTATCACGTGATGGGCGGACTCACGACCCATACCCGCGCGCACCGCCGCCATCAACACCTTGGTGGTGGCCAGGAACGGCAGATAGCGGTCGAGCTCGCGCTGGATCACCGCCGGGTACGCGCCGAACTCGTCGAGCACAGTCAGGAATGTCTCGATTTGACCGTCGATGGCAAAGAAGCTGTCCGGCAACGCAACCCGGCGCACCACCGAGCAGAAGACGTCGCCCTCGTTCCACTGTG
This sequence comes from Mycobacterium sp. 1164966.3, assembly GCF_001665395.1. Lineage (GTDB taxonomy): Bacteria > Actinomycetota > Actinomycetes > Mycobacteriales > Mycobacteriaceae > Mycobacterium. The sequence continues at coordinate 61,069 of NZ_LZSG01000034.1, read as the reverse complement.
CGCCGGCCAACTCGGCCGCCATCGAGGCATAGCCGCGCAATACCACCTGCAGCCCGTTGACACGTTCACAGCTGCGGGTGTTCATCTTGTGTGGCATCGCCGACGATCCGACCTGGCCCGGTGCGAAGCCCTCGGTGACCAGCTCGTGGCCGGCCATCAGCCGGATGGTGTGCGCCAGCGAGGACGGGCCCGCGCCCACCTGCACCAGCGCGGAGAGCACGTCATGGTCCAGCGAACGTGGATACACCTGGCCGACGCTCGCCAGAACCGTTGAGAATCCCAGGAATTCGGCGACTCGCTGCTCGAGCGATGTCAGCTTTGCGGCATCACCACCCAACAGGTCGAGCATGTCCTGGGCGGTGCCCATCGGGCCCTTGATGCCGCGCAGCGGATAGCGGTCGATGAGTTCCCGCAGCCTCGTCATCGCAATCAGCGTCTCTTGGGCCGTAGAAGCGAACCGCTTGCCCAACGTCGTCGCCTGGGCGGCGACGTTGTGGCTACGACCGGCCATCACCAGATCGCGGTAGGACACCGCACGCTCGGCAAGCCGCGCCACCACCGCCACCGAGTGGGAGAAGACCAGTTCCATCGATCGGCGGATCTGCAACTGCTCCACGTTCTCGGTGAGGTCACGACTGGTCATGCCCTTGTGCACATGCTCATGGCCGGCCAGTGCGTTGTATTCCTCGATGCGGGCCTTGACGTCGTGGCGCAGCAGCCGTTCCCGGGCAGCGATCGAGTCCAGGTCGACGTCATCGAGTACTCGCTCGTAGTCCGCCACTGCTTCGTCGGGCACGGGCACGCCCAGTTCGGCTTGCGCCTTCAAAACGGCCAGCCACAGTCGCCGCTCGGCGACAATCTTGGCCTCCGGCGACCAGATCGCGATCATCTCGGCGCTGGCGTACCGGTTGGCCAGCACGTTCGGAATGCTCACAGACAAACAGCTTACGGTCGGCCGGGCTTCTGGCACCGCGAAAGTGCGACTGGCAACGCATTCCCCGAGTAGCGCCGTCGCTGATTGCCCGGTCGCGACCGTACTGTGGGTCGGTGTACTTCGCCGGCGTGGACCTCGCCTGGGGTGTGCGCAATCCGACGGGTGTCGCAGTGGTGGACGCGCACGGCCGCTTGGTGGAAGTCGGCGCCGCCCGCGACGACGCCGACGTGCTGGCCGCGTTGAGCGCGTATGTCCGCGGCCCTTGTCTCGTCGGCTTTGATGCGCCGCTGGTGGTGATCAACCCAACCGGCCAGCGGCCCGCCGAAGCCGCGCTCAACCGCGACTTCCGCAGGTTCGAAGCAGGCGCGCACCCGGCCAACACCGGTAAACCGGAATTCGCCGACGGTCCTCGCGGTGGACGCTTGGCCCGCGCGCTGAACCTGGACCTGGATCCGCGGTCGAAGGCCACACGACGCGCCATCGAGGTCTACCCGCACGCCGCGATGGTGGCCCTGTTCCGGCTGCCCCGGACACTCAAATACAAGGCCAAGCCGGGCCGTGACGTCGGGCAGCTCAAGTCGCAGCTGCTCCTGCTCATGGACGGCCTCGAAAACCTGGCGGGCGCCGCCGTTCCGTTGCACGTCGCCTGTCACCAGGGCTGGGTCGAGTTGCGCCGGAACGTCGAAACCGCCCAGCGGAAGAGTGAGCTGCGCCGGGCCGAGGATCCGATAGACGCCGTCGTGTGCGCCTATGTGGCGTTGTATGCCGAACGCTGCCCGGCCAACGTGACCATCTATGGCAACTTGGCCACCGGCTACATCGTGACGCCGTCGCTTCCAGCCTGAGTCTCAGATTCGCACCGGTCGCTGGTCGACGGGTGCCAGCACGTCGATGAGGTCGACCACGGTCGCCAGCGCAGCATCCCGTGGGTCCCGGCCCTCGACGAGGGCCGACACCACCGAACCGTCGACAGCGCAGATCAGCGTGCACACCAACTCGATGCGAACCGAGCGACCGGAACGATCGATGGCCTCGGCCACCGCCTCGGCCCGCTGCCGCAGACTGCGACGCATGCTTTCCCGCAACGCGGGCAGACGTGTACAGGCGATGTGACGTTCATAGCGCGATATCAGCTGCTCGGCGAGGCCCGGACCGGACACGTCCCCGACAAGCAGTTCAACCAGCACCTCGGCGGTCGTCTCCGGGCCCCTGCGCCGCCGGGACAACGCATTGACCCGAGCACGCAGCTGGGCCACCTCGAGCATGCCGACATGTTCGACGGCGCGGGCAATCAAATCGTCAAGTGACGAGAAGTAGTACGTGGTGGACGCCAACGGCAGGCCGGCTCGCCGGGCGACCGCGCGGTGCCGTACCGCCTCGAACCCGCCTTCGCCAAGCAGCTCGGCAGCCGCGCTCACGAGCGCGTACCGCCGACGTTCTCCTTTCGGAGTAACCGCTGCAGTCACGCCTAGTTATGGTGCCAGTGAAAGTGGTACCGCATTGCCATTTCGGCCAAACGGCCGTGGCATGATATCCGGATGCCCGACTTGAGCCGCCGCGCGGTGCTCGGTCTCGGTGCCAGCGCCGCCGTCGGCGCGGTGAGTGCTTATGCGCTTAACGTATTGGTGCAGCCGCGACCGTCGCACGCCGCGCCGGTGTCGTGGACCAGACCCCAAGCACCGTTAGCGCCCCCGCCACCACTCGAGCCGGCGCCAGCTACTCAGGCCGCGCCGACCATGGTGACCGGTTCCTTCGTGTCGGCCGCCCGTGGCGGGATATCGACCAACTGGGCGATCGCGCGTCCCCCGGGTCAGACCAAGCCGTTGCGGCCGGTCATCGCGCTACACGGGAAAGGCAGCGACGCGTCCACCGTGATGGCCGGCGGCGTTGAGCAGGGCTTGGCCCAGGCGGTCAACGCGGGCCTGCCGCCGTTCGCTGTGGTAGCCGTCGACGGTGGCGGAAGTTATTGGCACAAAAGGGCTTCCGGCGAGGATTCCGGAGCCATGGTGCTCGACGAGCTCATCCCGATGCTGGGCGGCCAGAATCTGGACACCTCACGGGTGGCGTTCTTGGGCTGGTCGATGGGCGGCTACGGCGCCTTGCTGTTGGGCAGCCGGCTGGGGCCGGGCCGCACCGCGGCAATCTGCGCGGTGAGCCCGGCGCTGTGGCTGTCGCCCGGCGCGACGGCGCCCGGTGCGTTTGACGGCGCCGACGACTGGTCGGCGAACTCGGTGTTCGGGTTGCCCGCGCTGGCGTCCATCCCCATCCGGGTCGATTGCGGCGACAGCGACCCGTTCTACGCCGCGACAAAGCAATTCGTGGCGCAGCTGCCCAACCCGCCCGCGGGCGGCTTCTCCCCCGGCGGCCACAACGCCGGCTTCTGGAGTTCACAGCTGCCGGCCGAGCTGACCTGGATGGCGCCGCTGCTGACGGCGTGAGTCTTATGCCGAGCAGACGCAAAATCACCCGCACGCACGGCGTGTCGGGTGATTTTGCGTCTGCTCGCCGGACTAGACGGCGCGCTGAAAGAGGTAATGCCGCGCGGGCGTCTTCTCGCGGTCCATCTCCCGCTCCTCGCCGGCGGACAGCAGCTTCCAGCCGGAGGCGAATCTTCGTTCCATTTCGTCGGGTTCGATCCCTCGCACGCCGAACCTTCCGCCGGGAAGGAACGCGACGACCAACAGGCTGGCGTCGGGCGCAGCCACGGCGCTGACCTCCCGGACGTAGGCGTCGCGATCGGCGTCGGCCATGTTGTGCAGGCAGCCATTGTCGACGATCAACTGGAAGTCCGACCCGATCCCGGCTTGGCTCAGCTTCGTGACGTCGGCCTGGGCGAAGTCGACCGGAGCGCCGGCGGCCGCTGCCTTGGCGCGAGCCTTGTCCAGAGCCTTCGGCACAAAATCAACGCCGGTGACTTTCCAGCCGTGTCGCGCAAGGTAGATCGAAGAGTCGCCGGTACCGCATCCGATGTCGACGGCCGTCCCCGCGGGCAGCGGAGGTGTGTCACTGGTTCCCTCGACCAGGTTGCGCAGTGTCTGGGCGATAGGGTGACCGTCCCACGGGGTGAAGCCGATGCCATAGAAGATCCGAAAGAGGGTGTGCTTGGAAGCCATGGATTCACGGTAAGCCCATTGGCGCGAGCTGGGCCCACACCGCAGGTAGGGGAACGCAAAAGCACCTGACACGCCGAGCGGACGGGTGCTTGTGCGTCTCAGTGCTCTAAGTGGGTGAGTACTCCTTGAACTGCATGGAGTCGTAGAGCCGCACACCTTTGGTGTTCAGCTTCGCGACGGCCTTGGTCAGCCCGGTGGGCAGCAGCGAAACGAGCTGCGCGCCGCGGGTCAGCGCCCATACCCCGGCAGTGGAGTTGGGAACGATGCTCTTGGCCACGCCGCGAGCAAAGGCGCGGCTGCGGCGCACCGCCTCGCCCATCTGCTGTTCGTAGGCCGCGAACGCGCGCGGATAGTCCGCTCCTGCCTGTGCCAGTTCACCGGCCAGTATGTAGGCGCCGAGCACCGCGATGCTGGTGCTGCCGCCGACCGCGGGTCCCGGACAGTACCCGGCATCGCCGACCAGCGTGACCCGTCCCCGCGACCACGTGTCCAGTTGCAATTGGGTGATCGAGTCGAAGTAGAAAGACGCCGTGCCGTCGAGCTGGGCGAGCCACCGTTCTACTTGCGGATGCATCCCGGCGAATGCTTCGCGCAGTATTTCCTTTTGCCGCAGGGCATCTCGGTGGTGGTATTGCAGCTCCTGCTTGCTGCGGAACATGAACAGCGCACGCGCGTCGTCAAGAGGCTGCGCGGTGTAGATCCCGGCAAGGCGGCCGACGCCCAGGTGGACCACCATCTCACCGTCGCGCGCAAGCGCTTTGGGTACTGACTGCACGGCTAAGTACCCGCCGAGGAACTGCGTGCGCCCGGCGTCATCGCCGAACACCAGGCGGCGAACGTTTGAGTGCAGCCCGTCGGCGCCGATCACCACATCGAAGGTGCGTGGCGCACCCTGCTCGAAAATTACTGTGCCGTCAGGGGATATCGCCGTGATCGAGTCGCCGAACAAATACTCGACATCGTCCCGGCCGACGTCGAAGTAGACCTCGCTGAGATCGTCGCGCATGATCTCCACGTGCCGGTCGGATGCGGCGCCGGTGACCTTGGTGAGGTCGATGCGTGCCGGTCGACGGGCGCCTTGGCGATACATGGTCAGCTCGGTCGTCCCGGTAGCCAGCGCTTCGATCTGCGACAGCACGCCCATCTTCTCTGAGATCTCCATCGCGGGCCGAAACAGGTCGACGGCGTGGCCACCGGTCTTGCGCAGCTCGGGCGCCCGTTCGACGACGGTGACATCGAACCCGTATTGGGCGAGCCAGTAGGCCAGTACGGGGCCGGAGATGCTGGCGCCTGAGATGAGAATCCGCACGACGGCCTCCTGGCTTACTTAACGTTCGGTAAGCATAGCACTTGCGCTTACTTATCGGTAAGTCAGTTATGCTCGTGGGGTGACTGGGCCCCGGTCGGACACCAGACAGCGGATCCAAGAGGTCGCCCGCGACTTGTTCGTGCAACAGGGAGTTCAGCGCACCAGCCTGCAGGACATCGCGGACAAGCTGGGGATCACCAAACCCGCGTTGTACTACCACTTCGCGTCGCGAGAAGAGTTGGTGCGCAGCATCCTTGTCCCGTTGATCGACGAGGGTGAACGATTCGTGGAAGACCAGGAACGCCGCGCCGACACCGATGCCCGTGAATTGCTGGAAGGGTATTTCGATTTCCACTACCGGCACCGCCAGGACATGGTGCTGGTGCTGGCCGAGTTGACGATGCTGGCCGACCTCGGCCTCATCGACAAGGTGCTGGCCTGGCGTGATCGGCTGGGCAAACTGGTCTTCGGTCCACGGCCAACGCTCGCCGAGTCCACGCGCGCGGTGGTCGCCTTCGGCGGACTGCAGGACTGCTGCCTGCAGTTTCCCGACACTCCGTACGAGGCGTTGCGCGCGGCGTCGGTGCAGGCCGCTCTGGCTGCGCTGGGTATGTAAGCGCGGTGACCGGCGGGGCTCGGGCTAGATTTAGCGCTATGCGCTTTGGTCTCTTCATTCCGCAGGGTTGGCGAATGGATCTGGTAGGCATCGAACCGGAGCGGCACTGGGCGGTGATGCGGGACTTGGCGACCTACGCCGACGGCGGCGCCTGGGACTCCTTGTGGGTCTACGACCACTTCCACACCGTGCCGCTGCCGAGCGACGAAGCCACACACGAGGCGTGGTCCCTGATGGCGGCCTACGCGGCCACCACGTCGCGAATCAAGCTCGGCCAGATGTGTACTGCCATGAGCTACCGCAATCCCGTCTACCTGGCCAAGGTGGCGGCCACGACGGACATCATCTCCGGTGGCCGCATCCAAATGGGTATCGGCGGCGGCTGGTACGAACACGAATGGCGCGCTTACGGTTACGGCTTCCCGTCGGCCGGCGTTCGGTTGGGCCGACTGGACGAAGGTGTGCAGATCATGCGTGATGCCTGGCGTGCCGGAAAAGTCAGCTTCCAGGGTCAGCACTATCAGGTCGACGGTGCGATTGTTGCTCCGAAGCCGTTGCAGGATAACGGGATTCCGTTGTGGATTGCCGGCGGCGGCGAGAAGGTGACCCTGCGCATCGCCGCGAAGTACGCGCAGTACACCAACTTCACGCCGGAGCCCGACGCATTTGCGCACAAGTCGGAGGTGCTGGCGCAGCACTGCAGCAAGCTGGGCACCGACTTCAACGCGATCGTGCGCTCGGCCAACTTCACCGCCGTCGTCGGCTCGTCCGAGGCCGATGTCCAGGATCGTCTGAAACGGGTGCGCGACCGGCTGGCCGGTTATGTGCCTGAGGCGGTGGCAGATTCGATGGTCGCCGGTGTTCCCGATTCGACGACCGGCACGACGGAACAGGTGATCGAGCGGCTGGCCAAGATTCGGGACCTCGGGTGTGAGTATGCGATCTGCTATTTCCCGGAGGCCGCCTACGACCGCTCAGGCATCGAATTGTTCGAACGCGAAGTGATTCCGGCCCTGAGTTAGATATCGCTGGCGGTATACCGCGTCTTGACGGGAGGGGCCGCCAGCAGCGGAGGGAGCTCGGTCACTTTGCCTTCGCCGGCGCGAAAGGCACGATAAGCCTCGTCGTGTTCGACGGTGTCCCAGAGTTCGTAGATAAGCCAGTGCGCTTCGTCGTCGTCGTCGACGAGCACCTCGGTGCGCAGGTTACCGTCGAATTCCCGGGTGTCTTGGAGCGTCCGGTGCATTAGCTCGCGGGCCGCTTGCACCGCGTCGGGCTTCAGTCTGAGCTCAAGCATGACCGTGACCGGCATGGTTTTCTCCTTGAATCTTGTCCGGAGGCAAACCTAGCATCGGCCGCACAGCTGCGAGAACGAGATTTCCACTTTTATGGAATGCTGTTGTACCTTTTGGGGAGCCCATCTGGTTGGCAGGTTGTGAAGGATCGCTGGAGGATCGCTCGATGCAGAAGGCACTTGCCCCCGAAATCTCGACTTGGCCCGACGAGAACCCGCAGCTCATCGGCAGTCGCTGCGGCGCCTGCGGTGCCACCGCTTTCCCCGTGCAGCAGTGGTGTCCACGTTGCAGTGGCGGACAGATGAGCGAGGTGTTATTGCCGCGCCGCGGCATCGTCGTCGCCTGGACCACCCAGGGGTTCCCGCCCGGACCGCCCTACGCCGGGCCGACCGGAAAGGATTTCGTGCCGTTCGGTATCGGGCTGATCCAGCTTGGGGACGTGATCCGCGTGGAGGGCAGGCTGACCGAGAACGACCCGGCCAAACTGCAATTCGGCCAGGAGGTCGAGCTCACCATGGTGCCGTTGACCACCGACGGCGATGGCAACGAGATCCTTACCTACGCTTTCCAGCCGGTCTAGTGGCGATCGCGAGCGCGGCGGAGCCGGGTGAAGCGGGTCGCCACCATCTACCCAGGGCGATCGCGAGCGCGGCGGAGCCGGGTGAAGCGGGTCGCCACCATCTACCCAGGGCGATCGCGAGCGCGGCGGCAGTGGGTCGCCACCATCCACCCAAAGGGAGTCTGCGATGAGTAACGACGTGGCCATCATCGGCGTGGGCCTGCATCCATTCGGCAGGTTCGAGAAGACCGCGATGCAGATGGGCGCCGAGGCTATCCAATCAGCGCTCAGCGACGCCGGTGTCGAGTGGAAGGACATCCAGTTCGGCTTCGGCGGCAGCCACGAGGTGTCCAATCCCGACGCGGTGACTCGGCTGGTCGGGTTGACCGGCATCACGTTCACCAACGTGTTCAACGCCTGCGCCACCGCGGCCAGCGCCATTCAGCAGACCGCTGACACCATCCGGCTGGGCAAGTACGACATCGGTATCGCGATCGGGCTCGACAAGCACCCGCGCGGCGCCTTCACCGATGACCCGGCCAAACTGGCGCTGCCGCAGTGGTATGCGCAGAACGGGCAGTTCGTCACGACGAAGTTCTTCGGTATGAAGGCCAACAAGTACCTGCACGATCACCACATCTCCCCGGCCACGCTGGCCAAGGTCGCCGCCAAGAACTACCGCAACGGGTCGTTGAACCCGAATGCGTTCCGCCGCAAGGCACTTCCCGAGGAGGAGATCCTCAACTCGACCGTGCTGAACTATCCGCTGACGCAGTACATGTTCTGTGCGCCCGACGAGGGTGCGGCCGCGGTCGTCATGTGCCGTGCCGACCTGGCGCAAAAGTTTACTGACAAGCCGGTGTACGTGCGCGCCAGCGAAATTCGCACCCGCCGCTATGGCGCTTATGAAGTGCACGCGACGTTCGCTCCGCTGGATGAGGACGCTTCGCCGACGGTGTATGCCGCCAAGTCCGCTTACGAGGCAGCGGGCATCGGCCCCGAGGACGTCGACATCGCCCAACTGCAGGACACCGACGCCGGCGCGGAGGTCATCCACATGGCCGAGACGGGTCTGTGCGCCGACGGCGAGCAGGAGAAGCTGGTGGCCGATGGCGCTACCGCGATCGGTGGGGAGCTGCCGATCAACACCGACGGTGGGCTGATCGCCAACGGTGAGCCGATCGGTGCGTCAGGATTGCGACAGGTGCACGAGCTGGTGCGGCAGCTGCGTGGTGAGGCTGGTGAACGACAGGTGCCCGGCAACCCGCGCGTCGGCCTGGCGCAGGTGTACGGGGCGCCTGGCACGGCGTCGGCGACCATCCTGTCGCTCTAGCGAGCGCGAGCGTTCATCCTGAGTCCCAGGGCCACGAGGCATTCACGTGTGTCTTTGTCCGACAGCTCTTGCGCGCCAATTGATTTGTCGCCGGGCGGCAGATGTATAGGTGCTCGTGGCGGCGTCGGAGGTGACATTGCCGTCTCTGCCATTGGGTGTGAATCGTTGGTTTTAAGTGTGCAGCCTGGGCGTGAATTCGCGCTGATCGACGCCTTACACGCACAATGAAAGCCAAGGATTCACAACCAAAGCCAAGGATCCACACCGAAAGACATCAGTGCACATTGAACGCTTGCGCAGAGGTCGGCGCGGCATCGGCGACCATACCGTCGCTATGGGCCGCGCCGAGCAGACCCAAAAGCCCGCGACACGCCGAGGATTCGGGTGATTTTGCGTCTGCTCGCGCCAACTAAATGGCCGGGCCCAGCAGGTCGTCGGCGTCGCGGATGATGTAGCCGTAGCCCTGTTCGGCGAGAAACCGCTGCCGGTGCGCGGCGTACTCGGCGTCCAGGCTGTCGCGGGCCACCACGGAGTAGAAGACGGCGCCACCACCGTCGGCCTTGGGACGCAGCAGCCGGCCGAGCCGTTGAGCCTCCTCTTGACGCGATCCGAACGTCCCCGAAACCTGAACCGCCACTGAGGCTTCCGGTAGGTCGATGGAAAAGTTGGCGACCTTGGACACCACCAGTCTGGAGACCTCGCCGCGGCGAAAGGCGTCGAACAGTGCTTCGCGTTCACGCGTTCTCGTCGAACCCTGGATCACCGGAGCGTCCAACTCGGCGCCGAGTTCATCGAGCTGGTCCAGATAGGCGCCGATCACCAGGGTTTGCTCGCCTGGGTGCTTCTCCAGAATCGACTTGACCACTGCGATTTTGGTATGCACCGTCGAGCACAGCCGGTAGCGCTCCTCGGGCTCGGCGGTGGCATACATCATCCGTTCGTTGTCGGTCATCGTGACCCGGACTTCCACACACTCGGCCGGTGCGATCCAGCCTTGCGCCTCAATGTCTTTCCACGGTGCGTCGTAGCGTTTCGGACCGATCAGCGAGAACACGTCGCCTTCGCGGCCGTCTTCGCGGATCAACGTGGCGGTCAGGCCCAAGCGCCGTTTGGATTGCAAGTCGGCGGTCATCCGGAAAACCGGTGCCGGCAGCAGATGCACCTCGTCGTAGATGATAAGGCCCCAGTCGCGGCTGTCGAACAACTCCAGATGCCGGTATTCGCCCCTGGTGCGGCGGGTGACCATCTGGTACGTCGAGATGGTGACGGGCCGAATCTCCTTACGCTCGCCGGAGTATTCGCCGATCTCGTCGTCGGTCAACGAGGTACGCGCAACAAGCTCGCGTTTCCATTGCCGGGCCGCCACGATGTTGGTGACCAGAATCAGCGTCGTCGCTTGCGCTTTCGCCATCGCGGCCGCACCGACCAGCGTCTTGCCCGCGCCACATGGAAGCACGACCACGCCCGAGCCGCCCGACCAGAACGAGTCCGTGGCCAGCTGTTGGTAGTCGCGCAGCTTCCAGCCATCCTCGTGCAGACTGATCGGATGTGCCTCGCCGTCGACGTAGCCGGCGAGATCCTCAGCGGGCCAACCGATTTTGAGCAGCATCTGTTTGACGCGGCCGCGTTCGCTCGGGTGCACGATAACTGTGTCGTCGTCAATCCGGGCACCCAGCATCGGTGCGATCTTCTTGTTGCGCAACACTTCCTCGAGCACCGCGCGATCGAGGCTCACCAGCGTCAGGCCGTGTGCAGGATTCTTCACCAGCTGCAGACGACCATAGCGTGCCATGGTGTCGACGATGTCGACCAGTAACGGCTGGGGCACCGCGTAGCGGGAGAAACTGACCAGCGCGTCGACGACCTGCTCGGCGTCATGGCCGGCGGCGCGGGCGTTCCACAGCGCCAGCGGCGTGATCCGGTAGGTGTGCACGTGTTCGGGGGCGCGTTCCAGCTCGGCGAACGGTGCGATGGCGGCGCGTGCCGCGCCGGCCAGCTCATGGTCAACTTCGAGCAGGACCGTCTTGTCGGACTGCACGATCAACGGCCCGTCAGTCAATGGGGCCACTCCTCTTCATCGCGGGCGCGGGTCATGCGCCCATTATTCAATCGTCGACCGACATCACCGATGTGATGCGGTGGATGGCGAAGTCGCGCAGCCGCCCGGACGCCGGATCGAAGGCCACCAGCTGACCGCCGCGGATGGTGATCGGCGACACCACCCGTTGAGTGGCCACACCCGCCGCGTCGAGATAGCCGATCAGCAGCGTCTCCTGATCGCGTGCCGCCCCCTGCAGAAGCGACATGGTCACCGCGGGGTCCATTCGGGTATTGCCGAACGGCGCGGCAGTCACCTTCCGCAATACCGCGACGACGGCGCTTAGTGTCTCGCTGCCGGGGCGCGGCGCCGGGCGGTACGAGCGACGGTGCTGAGGCACGGGGACACGCGCCCCGCGGGGCCGGACGTCGACGATGGCCCCGGTAGAGTCTTCGGCGGCAGGCGCGAAGCCCGCGCTGCGCAACACCGCCAGCACCTCGGCTATCGGTGCGGGCGAGACCGCGACCGTCGGTGCCAGCGCCCGCAGTTGCAGCTCTTCAGCGCCGGGTGCGGCCACCGCCTGAGCCAGCAGCGCCGGATCCTCGCAACGCACAAATGACGCGGCCATTCCGATGCGCAGCTGGCCGTGCCGTCGTGCGACGTCGTCGATAAGATACGTCAGCCCTTGCGGCACGGGCGTTTTCGAGTGGTTGGAAAAAAGTGCGTGCATCCAGTCGCGACTCTTACCGATGTCGAGGGCATGCCGGATCGACTGCTCGCTGACCCGGTAAACCATTGCCGCGCCGGCGGATTCGACCTTGGCGACGCTGGCCAGGTCGTCGGCCAGGTCGCGCTGCAGCGGCCCGGGCACCACGACGGTGAGGTCGGCCTGGACCAGGAAGTGGTCGATCGGTGTGGGCATCGCCCGTGTCATCGCATCGATTGCGGCCCCGGGATCGGCGACGTCTTCCAACAGCGCGCGCCCGGGCGCGCTGATGGCCCCGCGTCCTACCAGGCCCAGCGCGTGCGCCTCCGTCAGCAGGTCTGCGACAGGCCCCGGTTGTAGTCGCCTGGCCCAGCGCGGCCGCCGCCAGACCAGGGCCTCTGCCGCCGTGGATGCGTCGACGCCGGCACCCGCCGGCAATTCCGCAAGCATGCCCAGCAACAGCCGGCGATCCAGCGGGGCAGCTGTCGAGTACAGCGAATGCGACAGGGCGCCATACGGTTTGGCGTCTGGGCCGCGGCTACCGATCAGTGCCGGCCGGCCCGGCAGGTCGAGCCAGGTGCTGGCAAGCAGGTGCCACCGTTGGGCCGGCGACATCGCGGCGAGCCGGTCGGCGGCCACCGTCGGCGCCCAATATGGCGGATCACCGTGGTTTGGTTCCGGATCGGGCATGCCGCTGGCGATCAGTCCGGCAACGGCCGCGATCTCGAGGATCAGGCCCAGCCGCGGCTCGTCGATCCCGGTCGTCTTCGCCAGCCGCTTGACTTCGCGGATGCCCATCCCTCCGGTGCGCAACTCGGAAACAGGTGCGGCACTAAGTGTTTCGAGGAGAACGTCGAGCTCGCGCAGCAAATCGATGACGGCTCCGGCCGCCGTGGCGTCGACGTCTTCAGGTGTCGTGCTGGACACCACCGGATCGGGTGCGGTGAGCTGCATCGGCCCGGGCTGCTCGCCGCGCAGCACCTGTCCGACGTGGCGCGGCAGGATCACCGTGTCGGCGTCCACCCGCCTTAGCAGGCCCATCGCCAGCAGCCTCGGCACCGGTCGATCCGCGGGGGCACCGGGCGCGGCGTCGCGGGTACGCCCCATTGGGGAGCCCTCGAGCAGTTTCTCCAGCACGTCGGTTTGCGCCTCGTCGAGATCGGCGATCAGGTCCACAATCTGCTGTTCGGTCTGCGAGGTGTCCTCGAGGGTGACCTGCCCCGGATGCCACGGCAATCCAGTGCCGGCGTCGCCGGCCACCCGGACCGCGCTGTCGCCCCAGACCAGCACACGATGCCTGAGGTCGTCCAGCGCGGCGGTGACCTCGGATTCCGGAGCGCGGTCGCCGATCAACGCCAGCAGCTTGGCGGTCGGCACCGGCGTGCTGTCGGCATGCAGCACCAGCAACGCGTCCAGCACCGCCAGTCGCAGGAAGTCGAGCTCGTCGGTGGCGGCCTTGATCGACTGCCGTGCCTGAGCGCGCGCGGCCAGCGCGGCGATGCTCCCGGGTGGCGGCTGGGCAAGGTCCGGCCGTAGCTCCAAAAGCCGGATCAGCCGTTCGTCGGGCAGTTCGGCCAGCCAAGATCCCAGCGGGATATGCGGGCTGTTGTCAGTCATCGCCGACCAGCGTAATTGAGTCTTGGAACCTGAAAAGTCGGCCGTGGGGACGGCCCGCGATCACCGGCGCGGATTACGGCCAGAGCGGTCTGGAATCGGCCTTCTCGCACTGTGCCCGCAAGTGACCTGTCAGAATGGACCTCGTGGCTGACACTGCTGATGGCAAGGGGCGGAAAACCAGGTACGTCGACAACGGCTGGCCGACGACGGATCCCGACGACCACGCGGTAAGCGAATTGGCGACGGATCGGACCGGTGCGTTATCACCGTTTGGCGAGCTGGCGTTTCCGTTGCCCTCCGACGACCTGCCCTATCTTCATCCGGTAACCGTCGTCAACCGGTAGGTCGTCGGGATGGCTCGGGCCGGGGAGGTTGGCCCGTCGGGGGTCTCGGGGGCCCACGGCTCAGGCGAATCCCACTTCGAAGCGCTCTCGCACCTGGATGAGCGGGGGGCGGCGCACATGGTCGATGTCACCGAGAAGGGGGCAACCAGGCGCACCGCGATCGCTGCGGGCGCCTTGCGCACCACGGCGCACGTGGTGGCGCTGATCTCCACCGGCGGGCTACCCAAGGGCGATGCGCTGGCTACCGCGAGGGTGGCGGGCATTCTGGCGGCCAAACGCACCAGCGACCTGATCCCGTTGTGCCACCAGCTGGCGCTCACTGGCGTCGACGTCGACTTCACCGTGGGCGAGGCGGACATCGAGATCAATGCGACGGTGCGCAGCACCGACCGCACGGGTGTGGAGATGGAGGCGCTGACCGCGGTCAGCGTAGCGGCGCTGACGCTTTACGACATGATCAAAGCGGTTGACCCGGCCGCACGCATCGACGACGTTCGGGTGCTCCGCAAGGAAGGCGGTCGCAGCGGAACCTGGACACCGTCATGAGCGAGCGAACCGCGCGGATCATCATTGCCTCGACCCGCGCGTCAGCAGGTGTATACACCGACAAATGCGGGCCGATCATCGCGGAATGGCTTGGCCAGCATGGGTTTTCACCGACCGAGCCGCAGGTTGTGGCGGACGGCAACCCGGTCGGGGAGGCGCTGAACGATGCACTCGGCGCCGCCGTTGACCTGATCATCACCTCCGGGGGCACCGGAATTTCGCCCACGGACAGCACCCCGGATCAGACGGTGGCGGTACTGGATTACATGATCCCTGGCCTGGCTGATGCGATCCGTCGTGCCGGCCTGCCGAAAGTGCCGACGTCGGTGCTCTCGCGCGGGGTGTGCGGAGTGGCCGGCCGGACTTTGATCGTCAATCTGCCCGGCTCGTCAGGCGGGGTCCGCGACGGCCTGGGCGTGCTCGACGGCGTGTTGGACCACGCGCTGGATCAACTCGCGGGCGGAGATCACCAGCAATGACGCCGCTGGTCCTGCGTGCCGCCCTGACCGACCAGCCGATCTCACTGGCCGAGCACGAGGACCTGGTGAGCCATCAATCGGCCGGAGCCATCGTCGGCTTCGACGGAATGGTCCGCGACCATGACGGTGGACGCGGGGTGACCAGGCTGGACTATTCCGCGCATCCGTCGGCCGCACAGGTGCTGGCCGAAACGGTGACCGAGGTGGCCGAGCAGTCCAGCGGGGTGCGTGCAGTGGCGGCCAGCCACCGGATCGGCGTCCTGCAGGTCGGCGACGCGGCCCTGGTGGTTGCCGTTGCCGCGGACCATCGGCGGGCGGCGTTCACCACCTGCGCTCAGCTGGTGGACACGATCAAGGCACGGCTACCGGTGTGGAAACACCAGTTCTTCGACGACGGGACCGAAGAGTGGGTGGGCTCGGCCTGATCGCGCTGCTTTTCCCGCGCGAGCAGACGCAGAATCGCCCTAGATCAGTTCTTCTAGGCGATTCTGCGTCTGCTCGGCCGCGTTTTAGCGCGGAGCGTCAGACCATCGACGGCTGGGCGAGAGCGTCCAGCGCGTCGTTGCCGTGGACGTCCTGGCCCCGGATCGCCTCCCACAGCCGCTTGGTGTAGGCGACGGTTTCGGCTCCCCGTGGCTCACCGATGACCGCCTTGGGCGCATCCGCCGTAATGGGTGCGTCGGCAGGCGGCGCCGGGTCCGCCGGAGGCGGTGCGTCGGCAGGAGCGGGTGCCACGGCGTCCGCAGGCGGCGGCGCGTCGGCGGGTGGCGCGGGTGCCACGTCGGCCGGAGGAGGTGCGTCCGCAGGCGGTGCGTCGGCCGGAGGCGGAGCATCCGGCGGCGGCGCGATTTGATCGTTGCTGGCCAGCTGCACCACCGGTGCCGGAGCGGCGGGCGGGGGAGCATCGGCCGGCGGTGCGGGCTCGCCGTTGAGGCCCGGCGCGTCCAGCGGAGCGTTCAGCCCAGCCGGCTCCGGGAGGACATTGCGGGGGGTCGGGCCCGACAGGCCGTGACCGCACACCGGCCAGGCACCTCGGCCCTGACTCGCCAGCACTCGCTCAGCGACGGCGATCTGCTGTTCCCTGCTGGCCAGCTGCGCCGACGGGGCGTACTGCGTGCCGCCGTGGGATGCCCAGGTGCCTTGGGTGAACTGCAGGCCGCCGTGGAAGCCATTGCCGGTGTTGATCGCCCAGTTGCCACCCGACTCGCAGCTGGCGACTCGGTCCCATTCGCTGTCCGTGGCTGCGCCCGCTTGGGCGGCTAAAGCGATGCCGCCGCCACCGATTACAGCACCGGTGACGGCGATTTTGGCGACGCTGACGCCTGAATTAGTGGGTTTGCGATGACGTCCACTCAAAACGGGTATTCCTCTCGCTACGCGCCTGCGAGGTCAGCTGTCGGGTTCGGGTTGGAGAGGCCACCCGGCCAACGCGGCATCCGCAAGGGACCCCGCGCAGGCTTCACCCCAAGGAGCCGGTAGTCGGCTCCGGTCCGATCACGGTGAACCGGTGGGTCCCCCGCCTCCATCCACGGTCGGTAACCCTGCCTATTGGATGGAGCTCGGCGCGATAGGTAGGGGGATCGCCACGGGTCAGCTTGGCGAGCCACGGGAGACGGTAGCGGGTTCTGTTTGTCCCGTCACTTTTTGCGAAACCCGGCGTTTTCCGCGATTACATCTGATAAATCGCCAGGAACGCGTCCGATTTGCGCAGGTCACTGGTGCCCGAGATAGGAGCGTGTCCGCGCCGTTATCGTTCCGTTACGTGAGATATTTCACACTTTTATCCGCCGGCGAAGGGCGGGAGTACGTCAATCGTGTCGCCGGATCGCAACGCTGTGGTGTCGTCGCGGACGGCGATGCCGTCGCACAGGTATGAGCATCGGCGCAGCACCGTCGCCAGTTGAGCGTTGCGCGCGGCCAGGCCGTCGACCAGCTCGGCGATCGTGGCGCCCGGCCCGAGCCGGACCGTCTCCGACTCGGAACCGACGGCAGCCTGCGCGGCCGCAAAGAAGCGGACTGTCACCTGTATTTGTTCTGGGGCGTGACCCATTGTCGGCTAGCCCCCGATTGCGCTCATCGGGCGTTTCGGCTGGATGAAGTCGGGGTCGTTGATGCCGTGGCCGGCCGGCTTGGCCCACATCGCCGCGCGCCACGCCGCCTCGATCGCGTCATCGTCCGCGCCGCTGCGCAGCAGACCCCGTAGGTCGGTCTCCTCGGCGGAGAACAGGCAGCTGCGGATTTGCCCGTCTGCCGTCAGCCGGGTGCGGTCACACGTGGAGCAGAACGCGTGCGACACCGAGGCGATGACACCGAACTTCCCAGCCGCCGTGCCCGGGCCCGAGTCGACGAGCCAGAGTTCGGCCGGAGCCGACCCACGCGGCGCAGGGTCCGGACGCAGCCGAAAGTGCGGCCGCAGCGCCGCCAACACGTCGTCGGCGCTCAGCGCGGCGCCGCGGCGCCACTGATGTCCGGCGTCCAGCGGCATCTGCTCGATGACGCGCAACTGGTAA
This sequence comes from Mycobacterium sp. 1164966.3, assembly GCF_001665395.1. GTDB lineage: Bacteria > Actinomycetota > Actinomycetes > Mycobacteriales > Mycobacteriaceae > Mycobacterium. Next base: position 43,670 of record NZ_LZSG01000034.1, on the reverse strand, counting down.
CCGTGGTTCAGGCAGAACCGCAGCAGCTCGACGACATCCTCGCGGCCGGTGTGGGGATCGAGGACGGCGTTCACCTTGACCGGCGTCAGGCCGGCGGCGCCGGCGGCCGCCAGCCCGTCCAGTACATCGGCGAGCCGATCCCGGCGCGTGATGGCGGTGAAATGGTCGCGGTTCACGCTGTCCAGTGACACGTTGACCCGGTCGAGGCCCGCCGCAACGAGAGCGGCGGCTCGCTCCGCCAACCCGACGCCGTTGGTGGTCAGCGAGATCTCCGGGCGTGGCCGCAGACTGGCCGCCGCAGCCACTACTTCCTCCAGGTGCCGGGCCAACAGCGGCTCGCCGCCGGTGAACCGCACGCTGGTGACACCGAGCCGGGTGACGGCGATTTTCATCAGCCGGGCCAGCTCATCGGGCCGCAGCAGCTGCTCACGGGGCAACCAGTCCAGGCCTTCGGCCGGCATGCAGTAACTGCAACGCAGGTTGCAGCGGTCGGTGAGCGACACTCTCAGGTCGGTGGCGACCCTGCCGAATGTGTCCAGCAAAGGCCCCGCGGTGGGCATCTCACGTCCGGTGCCGTGCTGGTCCGACCCGCGGCGCACCGTCGGGACCCCCAAGGCGGTCAGCGTCATGCGGCCATCCGTTCGCTGCCAGCCGCTGCTCCCACGGGAACAATCTCCTTGCCCAACGGCAACAGCGACACCGGGATCAGCTTGAGCTGAGCCAGCGCCAATGGGATGCCGACGACCGTGACCGCCATGGCCGCGGCGCTCACCAAATGCCCGATCGCCAGCCACAGGCCGAACAACAACACCCAGATGACGTTGCCGATCAGTGTCAGCGTTCCCGCGCTCGGCTTGTCGACGATCGTGCGGCCGAAGGGCCACAAGGCATACGACGCGATCCGCAGCGAGGCGAAGCCGAACGGGATGGTGATGATGAGGAGGAAGCTGACGAGCGCTGCGAGCAGGTAGCCGAGGGCCATCCAAAGGCCACCGAAAACCAGCCAGATAACGTTCAGAACCAGGCGCATCTTTCCTCCAGCGGTACTGCCACCCTACCGAGTACGGGGTAAACAGGGGTGCTCCGCGCGCAGCCATCCGAGTAGGATCGGAAACCACATTGCGTCCTGCGCAAGCGGGACGCTTCATTCTGTTGCCCATAGTAACGATCCGTCAGACAAAGCAGGTGAGAGCAGTGCCGACCGGCAAGGTGAAGTGGTACGACCCCGAGAAGGGGTTCGGCTTCTTGTCGCAGGAGGACGGCGAGGACGTCTACGTGCGCTCGTCGGCGTTGCCCGCGGGTGTCGAAGGGCTCAAGACCGGGCAGCGGGTGGAGTTCGGCGTGGCGTCCGGGCGCCGCGGACCGCAGGCGCTCAGTCTGAAACTGATCGACCCGCCGCCCACCCTGTCCAGACCACGCCGCGAGACGCCTGCTGAGCACAAGCACAGCCCCGACGAGCTGCACGGCATGGTCGAGGACATGATCACGTTGCTGGAGAGCACGGTGCAGCCCGAGTTGCGCAAGGGCCGCTACCCGGACCGCAAGACGGCTCGTCGCGTCTCCGAAGTGGTCAAAGCGGTGGCCCGGGAGTTCGAGGCTTAATCGGGGTTAGACCGCTTTGTTCGGCGCGCCCAAGAGACGAGTGCGCTGCAAAGCTACTGGCGCGTAACATTCGGGCAGACACGGGGTACTCATGCCCTAAATGTGATTCGTCAGCGAGGAGGCGTCGATGGCGCAGCAAGCACAGGTCACCGCGGAGCAAGCCCGGGCGCTCGCCGAGGAATCTCGCGAAAGTGGTTGGGATAAACCATCTTTCGCCAAAGAGCTGTTCCTCGGCCGCTTTCCGCTGGATCTCATACATCCATTCCCGGGCCCGTCTGACGAGGAGGAGGCCCGGACCCGCGAGTTTCTGCAGAAGCTACGAGAATTCCTCAACACGCTGGACGGCGCGGTCATCGAGCGCGACGCTCAAATTCCCGACGAGTACGTGAAGGGTTTGGCCGATTTGGGCTGCTTCGGCATGAAGATCCCGTCGGAGTACGGCGGTCTGGCAATGTCGCAGGTTGCCTACAACCGCGCGCTGGCGATGGTGGCGTCCATTAATCCCAGTCTCGCCGGACTGCTGTCGGCTCATCAGTCGATCGGCGTACCCGAACCGCTCAAGCTGGCCGGAACCGAAGAGCAGAAACGGAGGTTCCTGCCGCGCTGTGCTGCCGGCGCCATCTCTGCGTTTCTCCTCACCGAACCCGACGTCGGTTCCGACCCGGCGCGCCTGGCTTCGACGGCGACACCCATCGAGGACGGGCAGGCCTACGAACTCGAGGGTGTGAAGCTGTGGACCACCAATGGCGTTGTCGCCGACCTGCTGGTGATCATGGCTCGGGTGCCGCGTAGTGAGGGACATCGCGGCGGCATCAGCGCGTTTGTGGTCGAAGCAGATTCGCCCGGGATCACGGTAGAGCGCCGCAACAAGTTCATGGGACTGCGCGGCATCGAAAACGGCGTCACCAGGCTGCACCGCGTGCGGGTCCCTCGCGAGAACCTGATCGGCCGGGAGGGCGATGGTCTGAAGATCGCGCTGACCACACTGAACGCCGGGCGGCTGTCGATACCCGCGGTCGTGGCGGGGGTTACCAAATGGACGCTGAAGATTGCGCGGGAGTGGTCTCAGGAACGGGTGCAGTGGGGCAAGCCTCTCGGCAAGCACGAAGCGGTTGCCAAGAAGATTTCGTTTATCGCTGCCACCAACTATGCGCTCGACGCGGTGCTCGAACTGTCCGGTCAAATGGCCGACGAGGGCCGCAACGACATCCGGATCGAAGCCGCGTTGGCCAAATTGTGGTCCAGCGAGATGGCCGGTCTGATCGGCGACGAGCTCATGCAGATCCGCGGCGGGCGCGGCTACGAGACCGCCGAATCCCTCGCGGCGCGCGGGGAACGTGCGGTACCGGTGGAGCAGGTGGTGCGGGACCTGCGGATCAACCGGATCTTCGAAGGCTCAAGCGAGATCATGCGCCTACTCATCGCGCGAGAGGCCGTCGATGCGCACCTGAGCGCCGCCGGTGATCTGGCGAACCCGAAAGCCGACCTGCGGAAGAAGGCTTCCGCAGCGGTGGGGGCTAGCGGATTCTATGCAAAGTGGTTGCCGCAGTTGGTCTTTGGTGAAGGCCAACGCCCCAGGGCATTCAGTGAGTTCGGGCCCTTGGCGTCGCACCTGCGATTCGTTGAGCGGTCGTCACGCAAGCTGGCCCGCAACACCTTCTATGGCATGGCGCGCTGGCAGGCCAAGCTTGAGGAGAAGCAGGGATTCCTCGGACGCATAGTCGACATCGGGGCCGAGCTGTTCGCCATGTCGGCGGCGTGCGTGCGGGCCGAGGCTACGCGGGCAGCGGACCCGGCCGCCGGGCAACAGGCCTACGAACTGGCCCAGACGTTTTGTGAGCAAGCGACACTTCGGGTCGAGGCGTTGTTCCATGCCTTGTGGGCCAACACCGACGGCAGCGACGTTCGGCTCACCGACGCGGTGCTGGAGGACCGATACACCTGGCTCGAGGAGGGCATCATCGACCAGTCGGCCGGCACCGGCCCCTGGATCGCGAACTGGGAACCGGGTCCCTCTACCGAAGCCAACGTGGCTCGGCGCTTTCTGACGGTGTCGCCGACGGACGCCACCTTCTAACCCGCGGTAGTGATGCGCGACGTGGGGCAGGATGGTGGTCATGGCCACTTACATTGCCGGGAAAGGTGAATTCACCCGCGACACCAACTACATCACCACCCGCATTACCGCCGACGGACGCGACGGATATCCGGTAGGGCCCGGCCGGTACCGGCTCGTCGTTGCGCGCGCGTGTCCGTGGGCGAACCGGACGATCATTGTCAGACGGCTGCTGGGCCTGGAAAGCGTTATCTCCATCGGCTTCTGCGGGCCTACTCACGACGAGCGCAGTTGGACTTTCGACCTCGACCCCGGCGGTGTGGATCCGGTGCTCAAGATCCCGCGGCTGCAAGACGCCTACTTCAAGCGCTTTCCGGATTATCCCAAAGGCATTACGGTCCCGGCGATCGTCGACATTCCTACCGGAGCTGTGGTCACCAACGACTTCGCCCAGATCACCCTCGACTTTTCCACCGAATGGGCCGCCTACCACCGCGAGGGGGCGCCGCAGTTGTACCCGCAGGAGTTGCGGGCCGAGATCGACGAGGTGAGCAAGAGGATTTACACCGAGATCAACAACGGCGTGTACCGCTGTGGATTCGCCGGCTCGCAGGAAGCGTATGAAGCAGCCTACGACCGGCTGTTCACCGCGCTGGACTGGGTGAGTGATCGGCTGTCCGGGCAACGCTACCTGGTGGGAGACACCATCACCGAGGCCGACGTGCGCCTGTTCACCACACTGGCCCGCTTCGACCCGGTCTATCACGGGCACTTCAAATGCAATAGAACCAAGCTGTCCGAGATGCCGGTGCTGTGGGCCTATGCCCGAGACCTGTTCCAGACACCGGGTTTTGGCGATACCACCGATTTCGTCCAGATCAAGCAGCACTACTACATCGTGCACGCCGACATCAACCCCACCCGGATTGTGCCGAAGGGCCCCGACCTGTCCGGGTGGCTATCCCCGCACGGCCGGGAAGCATTGGGCGGCAGGCCTTTCGGGGATGGCACGCCTCCAGGGCCGACGGTCGAGGGCGAACGGGTGCCCGCCGGTCACGGAGCATAGCTGCGCGACGGCCCGGGCGTTGCGTTTTGGGGGTGTACATAGGGCGGGAAGTCGGGCGATCGGGCCGCCCAAGCTTCACCCGCAAAGCCAACGATTCACGCCCAAAGCTGTGCAGCCTCAATCGACCAGTCGCACAGACCATTCCGCGTGTGGCGGATAGACCTGTTCACCGGTCGAGCGGTCGACCGCCACCGTCAGTAACTGCACGACAATGCCTTTGAGGCGCCCTCGCTGCGGGTCGACGGTGGGAATGGTGACCGCCAGTTTGGTACCCGGCAGGAAGAGAATGCTGGTGCGATCGTTGGGATCCTCGTACTCCCGCAGTAGCTGCCAAGGCCCGCGCGAAATTGCTTCCGGCACCGAGAGCTGCACCGGATAGCGTGCGCTGACCCGCAATTCGCCGATGGTCTCCGGGTTCTGGCAGTCGTTGAGGTCGAGCACATTGCAGTACATGTAAGGTCCCACCCGGGTCAGGTGGCCGCGCGAATACACGCTGATCTCGGGTCGATGCGGACCTGGCTTGCGCGCCAACAACCACGCGCCGACCCCGGCCCCCGCGGCAAGCACCACCACCGCGACGGCCAGCAGCACGGCCACAGGGCGTTTCACCTGGGCACTCCAGACTGTGCGACGCCGGGCCGGGTGAGCTCCTGCTCCACCATCACCGGCCGGTTACCTCCCAAGCCCGGAATCAACGACTCGCCACGGAAGCTGACGATGGTCTGTGCCAGGCCGAAAATCAGTAGGGCGCTGATTGCGGTGAACCCGACCGTCAATTCGGTGTACACCAAGACGCCGACAGTGCCGCCGAGCACCCAGGCCAGCTGCAGCATCGACTCCGAGCGACCGAAGGCCGATGCTCGCGATTCCTCCGGCAGATCATGCTGTAGCGACGCATCCAGCGAGGCCTTGGCAATGGCGCTGGCACCCGATGTAATCAGCGTGGCGATAGCCGCCACCACTCGGTCGCCGGCCACCGCGGCTGCCAGCGCCATGATGGTCACCGCGATCGCGCAGCGCACGACCATCACAGCCGGCCTGCCCAATTTGAGGCGAGCGCTGATGAAGTTCCCGACGAAATTGCCGATCGCGGCTGCCGCGCCGATCATGCCCAGGAGTTCAAGCTGGGCCCAGCCGGTGGCATGCTGCGCCTTGGCGACAAACGCCGGATACAGGAACAGGAAACCCACCATCACCTTGATGGTGCAGTTACCCCATAGCGAGGTAATGATGTTGCGGCCCAGCGGTTGTCGCAGCGATCCGACCATGTTCTTGATTTGCTGCGGCGGACTTTGCGGGTGCGGGCTATCCCGGTGGTAGCTCAACGTGGCCGGCACCTCACCTGCGGTCACCTCGACCCAGCGTGGTATCCGCATCGAGAGAAACGCGCCGGCCAGCGTAACCGCGACGACCACGAATAGGGCACCCGGCAGCTTGAACAGGTGAACGCAGGCGAACTCGATGCCGGCCGCCACGGTGCCGCCGGCGATGGTCCCGCCGAGCAGGCCGAACATGGTCAGCCGAGAGTTGACCCGGACCAGGTCGATGGTTGGTGGCATCACCCTGGGCGTCACCGCGCTGCGCAGGACCGAAAACGATTTCGAGAACACCATCATGGCCAGCGCGCACGGGTACAGCACCCACGACGGATAGCTGCTGTGAGGGCCGTCGTAGTTCATGATCAGCACCAACGCCAGCAGGGTGCGAAGCGCGAACGACGCCGCCAGCGCGACCCGGCGGCCGTGCTGCAACTTGTCCAACGCCGGACCGATCAGCGGCGCGACGACCGCAAACGGCGCGATGGTGATCAGTAGATACAGCGCCACTTTGGACTTGCTCTCGGCACTGGCGGCGGCGAAGAACAACGTATTGGCCAGTGCCACCGCCATCGCCGCGTCGGTGGCGAAATTCGCCACCACCGGCCAGGTCAGCGCGGTGAGTCCGGACTTGTCGGCGCCGTCGGCGGTGGCGGCGCGCTGGACCATCCAGTACATGCGCGAACCCATTTCGCGGCTGCGCATGGCCGCGGCCCGGGTGACGGTGATGCGCTCGCCGGACGCGGGACCGCGTGGCGGCGGTGGCCCGCTTCGGCCGGACTGCGGTGGGTTCTCGCCGAGCGGCGGGAGGTAGCGATTGGCGCTGGGCATCGGCGGGGGACGGCGCGTGCGGCGATAATCGGCTTCGTTGGTGGGGTCGGCCGGGTAGTTGGCCATGCCGGGGTGTTCGTTGACCGGTCCGGTGCGGGGCCGGCGGCCCGGGTAGGGGGCCTCGGGGCCCGGGTGATCACGCCGCCGTCCAGACACCGTTCAATTCTGTCCTATGCCGGCTGCATGCGTCGGCAAGTGGCCAGTGTGGCTCGGCAACGTCGTTTTCGGCAGTATTGAGGACACCTACAGCGGGACAGGAAGGTAGCAGTGTGAGCGGACCCATCGAGGAAGCCGCCGTGTCAACCGTGGACGAGTGGCCCGAGGGGTTGGCGGCGGTGCTGACGGGCGCGGTCGACCAGGCCAGGGCCGCGATCGCGGAGGTCAGCGGAGCCGACACGGTGGGTGACTATCTGGGCGTCGGGTATGAAGACCCCGCCGCCGCCACCCATCGGTTCCTGGCGCATCTGCCCGGCTATCAGGGGTGGCAGTGGTCCGTCGTCGTCGCCGCGTATCCGGGTGCCGATCACGCCACCGTGAGCGAAGTGGTGCTGGTCCCCGGGCCGACGGCGCTGTTAGCGCCCGAGTGGGTGCCGTGGGAGCAGCGCGTCAAGCCGGGGGATTTGAGCCCTGGTGACCTGCTGGCTCCGGCCGCGGACGACCCGCGGCTGGCTCCCGGCTATGCCGCCAGCGGTGACCCGCAGGTAGACGAGACCGCCGCGGAGATCGGGCTGGGCCGGCGCTGGGTGATGAGTGCCTGGGGTCGCGCCGAGGCCGCCGAAAGATGGCACGAGGGCGACTACGGTCCCGCGTCGGCGATGGCTCGGTCCACCAAGCGCGTCTGTCGCGACTGCGGCTTCTTCCTGCCGTTGGCCGGGTCGCTCGGCGCGATGTTCGGCGTTTGCGGCAACGAGTTGTCCGCCGACGGACACGTCGTCGACAAGCAGTACGGCTGCGGCGCTCACTCCGACACCCCGGCCCCCGCGGGCACTGGCTCTCCGATCTACGAGCCGTACGACGACGGTGTCCTCGACATGCTGGAGACACCGCCAGTGCAGCCCTCCGAAGAGGAGTCGGATTAACCTCGCTCGGCGGCGGCTTTGATGTTCGCCAGCGACGTGTTCATGCCGTCCAGCAGCTCGCGCTCGAAGTTCGTCGTTCCGCCCAAGAAGGCGTTAACCGACATGTTCGAAAACGCGCTGACACCGTTTTCGGCGTGCCGGCTCTCGATCACCCGGGTGCCCTCGCCGTTCGGCTCGAGCTCGTAGCTCCACACGGTGCGGTTGGCGTCGACCCGGAATGTCAGCTTCTTCTCCGGGATCACCTCGATCACGGTGGACGTAGTGGGCCAGAAAAGTCGATTGCGTCGGTTGAAGTTCAGCGTGCGGGTGCCCTGGCGCAGCGGACCGAAAGGCCGCATCCAGCGGCATTGCGGACTCCATTCCGGCATTCGCCGGAAATCAGAAATCAGCGCCCAGACTTTCGATGCCGGCGCGTCGATGTCGACGTGCGCTTGTAGAAGTGGTGCTACCACTGATCCTCCCGGGACGCGTCGTTGTGAATTGCTGTTGCGATCTATTTCGGGTTGAGAAAGGTTTCGAGTCCGGATTGCGCGCCGCGCGCGCCACGCCGGGCAGCGGCGAGTTGCCACAGAAAGATGCTCGTACCGACCACTCCGGTTACCAGTCCGGCCACGGTCAGCGGACGCCAACTCGCCAGTGTCGGCACCAGAAACGCCACTGCCGCCGCGATCAGCCAACCCAGCACGCCGACCACAATGACCGGCCACACCGCGAGCAACTTCGGTGGCAGCGGCGGCGGCTCAATGTTCTGATCACGTTCGACAGACATCGCGACAAATCTAGCCGGGCGACGGTTAAGGACGTTTCGCGGCTGACGAAATAGCGCCTCGCGGTGAATGGGGCGAGGTCCGTCGCTCGCGTTTCGAGTGTTCTTTCTCAGGTTCCGTTGTAACCTCGCGCTGTGCCTGACAGCGATGCCCGCCTGGCCAGCGACTTGTCGTTGGCGGTCATGCGGCTGGCGCGGCAGCTGCGGTTCCGCAATCCGCAGTCGCCGGTGTCGCTGTCCCAGTTGTCGGTGCTGACCACACTGGCCAACGAAGGGGCGATGACTCCCGGGGCGCTGGCGCTTCGGGAACGAGTACGGCCGCCGTCGATGACGCGGGTGGTCGCCTCGTTGGCCGACATGGGCTTCGTGGACCGCACACCGCATCCTGTCGACGGTCGCCAGGTGCTGGTCTCGGTGTCCGAGGCCGGTGCCGAGCTGGTCAAGGCGGCGCGCCGCGCCCGCCAGGAGTGGCTGGCCGAGCGGCTCGCGACGCTGGACGACAACCAGCGTGACATCCTGCGCTGCGCGGCCGATCTGATGCTGGCTTTAGTGGACGACAGGGCCGACGGACGCCCGTGAGCGACGTCTTCGACATTGACGATCCAGACGATCCACGGCTCGACGATTTCCGCGACCTGAACAGCGTCGACCGTCGTCCCGATCTGCCCACCGGCAAAGGGCTGGTGATCGCCGAGGGTGTGCTGGTGGTGCAGCGCATGCTGGCATCCCGGTTCACGCCGTTCGCGTTGCTGGGCACCGACCGCAGGCTGGCCGAACTCCACGGCGACCTGGCCGGCGCCAGGGCGCCCTTCTATCGCGTCTCCGCTGATGTGATGGCGCGGGTGGTCGGCTTTCACCTCAACCGCGGAGTGCTGGCCGCCGCGCGGCGGGTGCCCGAACCCGGCGTTGCCGAAGTGGTCGACGGCGCCCGTACCGTCGCGGTGCTGGAAGGCGTCAACGACCACGAGAACCTGGGCTCGATCTTCCGCAATGCGGCGGGGCTGGGCGTGGATGCGGTGGTGTTCGGCAGTGGCTGCGCCGATCCGCTCTACCGCCGCGCGGTCCGGGTATCCATGGGCCACGCGTTGCTGGTGCCATATGCGCGAGCAACCGACTGGCCCGTCGATCTGGCGAAGCTGAAACAAAGCGGCTTCCGGTTGCTGGCGATGACTCCGCACGGCGATGCGCGCCCGCTGGCCGAGGCGATGGCGGACGTCCGCGACGAGCGGATTGCGGTGCTGGTCGGGGCGGAGGGCCCGGGACTGACGCCGGCCGCCCTGGGGCGCAGCGATGTGCGGGTGCGCATCCCGATGTCGCGGGGGACCGACTCGCTCAACGTCGCGACGGCGGCGGCGCTGGCCTTCTACGAGCGCTGCGCGGCTCGATGAGGAGGCGGACAATGCGAGTTAGGCTCGGCTCGTGACGGACCAATCCACGCCGTGGGCAACGGGTTTGACGGTGGCCGGTTTCGTGGCCGCGGTCATCGGAACCGCCGTGGTGGTGCTCAGCCTCGGCCTGATACGGGTGCATGCGCTGCTGGCCGTGGGACTCAACATCGTGGCGGTTGGGGGACTGGCGCCGACGGTGTGGGGCTGGCGGCGCACCCCGGTGCTGCGCTGGTTCGTGCTGGGTGCGGGGGTTGGCGTCGCGGGTGCGTGGCTGGCGCTCCTGGCGATGGTCGGCAGCAGCTAGCGCTGCCCGCTCGAGCGCACCCCGAGCAGCACGTCCTCCCAGGCCGGGACCGGCGGCTTGCCACGTCGGCTGCTCGCCTGCTGCTGCGGCTGCGGGGCTTCTGGCGCGGCTGGCTCCTCGAAGTCGTCGAAGGCTTCAAACGCAATGTGGGAGACCGGCGCTAGCGGCCGCAGGGGCGCCTTGAAGTCCGGGTCGATCAGCTCACTGGCGGCATCGTCGATCGCGCTGACGGTACCGCCGTGGGCGCCGGGGGTGAACCGGAAATGGGCACGGTTGTCCGACCTGCCAGCCTTCCACGTCAGCTGCACCGTCCAGCGGCCGTCTTCGTTGCGCCAGGCGTCCCAGCTGAGTCGGTCGGCCTGCAAACCGCGCGTCATCAGCGCGGCGGTGATGGTCTCCAGCAGTGTCAGCACCGAGGGACCGTCGGCCAGCAGCGGGTGCGCGGCCGTCGCCAGCTCCGCGGCGCGAAAACGTTCCAGCAATACCGGGTTCGCGAACCGTCGAATCCGGTTGACATCCGATCCCGAAGCCGCGGCTACCTGTTCGACGGATGCACCGGCGCGGATGCGGGCCTGAATTTCCTTGGGGCTCAGCATGTTGGTGACTTCGATGTCGAGCTGCGGTTGTTCCGGCTGCGCCGGCTCGCCGTCGAGGGCCGCCCGCAGTCGGTCATCGGCCGGGAGCTTGAACCTTTCTGCGGTGTCATCCCCCTCGCAGATGATGCATTTCCCGTCGGCATCGAGCCCGACCACTTTGAGTTCCCGCATGGCATCTCCTCGCAGGTTTCGTGCGGGTCAGCACGACCTGTTAGCTGCGCACTCTAGTGCGACAAACGTCGTTGACCTTGGTGACACGCGGGAGCTCGCCGGACTACAGCCGCTCGACCACCCAGTCGACGCATTCGGTCAGAGCGCTGACGTCGTCGGGCTCGACCGCGGGGAACATCGCCACCCGCAGCTGGTTGCGGCCGAGTTTGCGGTACGGCTCGGTATCGACGATGCCGTTGGTCCGCAGGATCTTCGCGACGGCCGCGGCGTCCACCTCGTCGGCGAAATCGATCGTGCCGACCACCTGGGACCGCAGCTCCGGGTCGGTGACGAACGGCGTGGTGTACGGCCGCTCCTGCGCCCACGAGTACAACCGCTGCGACGAGTCCGCCGTGCGCTTGACCGCCCATTGCAGGCCGCCGTTGCCCAGCATCCAGTCGAGCTGCTCGGCCAGCAGCGCCAGGGTGCCGATGGCCGGGGTGTTGTAGGTCTGGTTTTTCAGGCTGTTCTCGACGGCGATCGGCAGGGACAAAAAGTCGGGCACCCAGCGACCGGAATCGGCGATGGACTCGACGCGGGCCAGCGCGGCCGGGCTCATGATCGCCAGCCACAGGCCGCCGTCGCTGGCGAAGTTCTTCTGGGGCGCGAAGTAGTACGCGTCGGTGTCGGCGATGTCGACCGGCAGCCCGCCGGCGCCGGATGTCGCGTCGATGACGATCAACGCGTCACCCGAGCCCGCGGGGCGGCGCACCGGGACCGCGACCCCGGTCGATGTCTCGTTGTGCGCCCAGGCGATCACGTCGACGGACGGGTCACTCTGCGGAGCTGGCGCGCTGCCGGGGTCCGCCTTGATGATCACGGGGTCGGCGACGAACGGGTTCTTGCTGACGGCGGAGGCGAACTTGGAGCTGAACTCGCCGTAGGCCAGGTGCAACGAGCGCTTGTCGATCAGGCCGAAGGCGGCGGCATCCCAGAAGGCGGTCGCACCGCCGTTGCCCAGGATCACCTCGTAGCCATCCGGTATGGAGAACAGCTCGGCCAGCCCCGAACGCACCCGACCGACCAGATTCTTCACCGGCGCCTGCCGATGCGACGTGCCGAACAGCTCGGCAGCCGTGGTGGCCAGCGCCTGCAATTGTTCGGGCCGGACCTTCGACGGGCCCGATCCGAAGCGACCGTCGCGGGGTTTGATGTCAGCGGGAATCTGGAGGGGCTCAGCCATGGCCACCAGGGTAGTGAGCGGTCCGGAAGTGCCCCGGCGGCGGGCTGACAGCCGAGGTCCCGGGAGCGAGCGCAGTGTGACCTAGGTCACTCGAAAAGCGTGACCACTGGTCAGGCCACACTGCTTTGGCCAAGCCTGGTGAATTCGCGGTACCGCCGGTACCGTCTTGGGTACACGTCCCAACGTAAACCTCATTGGGGAGGGCTGAATGGCCAGGACGCGAATGGTTCAGCGATGGCGCCGCAACATGGAGGTGCGCGACGACGCTGAGTACGTGGAGATGCTCGCCACACTGTCCGAGGGGTCGGTGCGGCGAAACTTCAACCCGTACACCGATATCGACTGGAAGTCACCGGAATTCAAAGTCACCGAGAACGATCCTCGGTGGGTTCTCCCGGCGACCGACCCTCTGGGCCGTCATCCCTGGTATCAGGCACAGCCGCTGGAACGCCAGATCAAGATCGGCATGTGGCGGCAGGCCAACGTGGCCAAGGTGGGATTGCACTTCGAGTCCATCTTGATCCGCGGGCTGATGAACTACACCTTCTGGGTGCCCAACGGGTCGCCGGAATACCGGTACTGCCTGCACGAATCCGTCGAAGAGTGCAACCACACCATGATGTTCCAGGAGATGGTCAACCGCATCGGCGCCGATGTCCCGGGGATGCCGAGGCGGCTGCGTTGGATTTCGCCGCTGGTGCCGCTGGTGGCCGGACCACTGCCGGTTGCGTTCTTCATCGGTGTGCTCGCCGGTGAAGAGCCCATCGATCACACCCAGAAGCAGGTGCTTCGGGAGGGCAAGTCGCTGCACCCGATCATGGAACGGGTGATGGCCATTCACGTGGCCGAGGAAGCAAGGCACATATCGTTCGCCCATGAGTTCCTGCGCCGGCGGTTGCCGGAGTTGACTCGCAGGCAGCGATTCTGGGTTTCGCTGTACTTCCCGTTGACGATGCGCACGTTGTGCAATGCGATTTTGATTCCGCCCAAGTCGTTCTGGCAGGAGTTCGATATTCCGCGCTCGGTCAAGAAGGAGCTGTTCTTCCGGTCGCCGGAGTCGCGAAAGTGGTTGCGCGACATGTTCTCCGATGTCCGGATGTTGGCGTATGACACCGGTCTGATGGAAACTCGCTCTGCCCGGCTCATGTGGCGCATCTGCAAGATAAACGGCAAACCGTCGCGCTACCGCAGCGAGCCGCAGCGCCAGCACCTGGCCGCTGCGCCGGCCGCGTAACTCCGCGAGTTTTTCGAAGCTTTAGCTGCTGATGCCGCACGTTATTACTCAGTCGTGCTGCAATGACGGGTCTTGCGTCTTCGCGTGCCCGGTCAATTGCATCCACCCGTCGCCGGACGAGCCGGGGTTCGCCACGTCGGAGATGTTGTATATCGATCCGGTTGCCTGCGTGGACTGCGGCGCCTGTGTGAGTGCCTGCCCGGTCGGTGCGATCGCGCCCGATACCAGGCTGGAGCCAAAGCAACTGCCGTTCATCGAGATCAACGCGTCGTTCTATCCGGAGCGACCCGCCGACGTGAAACTGCCGCCGACGTCGAAACTAGCGCCGGTGATCCCTGCCCCGGAGGTGCGGGCGCGCTCTCAGCCGCTGACGGTTGCCATCGTGGGTTCCGGGCCCGCGGCGATGTACGCGGCCGACGAGCTGCTGGTCCAGCACGGCGTGCGCGTCAACGTGTTCGAGAAGCTGCCGACCCCTTACGGGCTGGTGCGTGCCGGAGTGGCACCCGATCATCAGAGCACCAAGCGGGTCACCCGGCTCTTCGACCGGGTGGCCAGTCATCGCCGCTTCCGGTTCTATCTCAACGTCGAGATCGGCAAGCACCTGAGCCACGCCGAATTGCTGGCGCACCACCATGCCGTGCTGTACGCGGTTGGCGCGCCCGACGACCATCGGCTGGATATCGACGGAATGGGTTTGCCGGGCACCGCAACCGCGACAGAGTTGGTCGCCTGGATCAACGGGCATCCCGAATTCGCCCATTTGCCAATCGATCTCAATCACGAGCGGGTCGTGATCATCGGTAACGGCAACGTTGCCCTCGACGTGGCCCGCGTGCTCACCGCCGACCCAGACGACTTGGCCCGCACCGACATCTCCGACCGCGCGCTGCAGGCGTTGCGCAACTCCGCGGTCCGCGAGGTGGTGATCGCCGCCAGGCGCGGCCCCGCGCACTCGGCGTTCACACTGCCCGAGTTGATCGGGCTGACGGGCGCCTCCGATGTGGTACTCGACGCCGCCGACCACGAGCTGGTCGCCCAGGATTTTGCGACCGCCTCCGACCCGCTGACCAAGAACAAACTGGAGATCCTGAGCAAACTCGGCGACAGCTCAGTGCCGAGTTCGCGCCCGCGCGTCCGGTTGGCGTATCGGCTGACCCCCGTGCAGGTCCTCGGGCCGCAGCGGGCAACCGGCGTCGAGTTCACCCTCACCGGTACCGAGCGGCGCCGCCAACTTGATGCCGGCTTGGTACTGACATCAATTGGCTACCGCGGCAAGCCGATTCGCGATTTGCCATTCGACGCTGCGTCGGCTGTCGTGCCCAACGACGGCGGTCGTGTCGTCGACGTCGGATCCGGCGAGCCGGTACCGGGCGCTTATGTCGCCGGCTGGGTCAAGCGCGGACCCACCGGCTTCATCGGCACCAACAAGTCCTGCTCGCTGCAAACCATCCATAACCTGGTCGCCGATTTCAACGCCGGCAAGCTGACCGAGCCGGTGGCCGGGTCCGCGGCGCTGTCCAAATTGGTGCGGGCTCGTCAGCCCGACGTCGTGGATTCGGCCGGATGGCACGCCATCGACGCCGCCGAGGTTGCGCGGGGCAAGGCCTCCGGCCGCCCGCGCAACAAGTTCACCGACGTCGACGACATGCTGGCCGCCGCGGCCGCCGCGCAGCCGACGTCGTTACGGCGCCGGCTGACCGCTCGACTGCGTGAACTTTCCGCGACCTAGCTCGGTTAGCCGCCCGCCTGCGCGGCCATCGCCTCCTGGACCTCTTCCATGCTGAGCTCGCGCACCGGCTGTCCCAGCGACCACTGGTGGCCGAACGGGTCGGCGACTATCCCGTAGCGGTCTCCCCAGAACTGGTCGTCCACTGGCATTACTACCGTGGCGCCCGCGTCCACCGCCCGCTGAAACTTCGCGTCCACGTCGGTGACGGTCAGATGGATGGTGACCGGCGTTCCGCCCAGTGACTTCGGGGTCATCGACTTGCCGCCACACATTTCCGGAAAGTCGTCGGCGAGCATGACCAGGAAGCCGTTGATGCGCACCGCGGCGTGGACCAACTTGCCCTCCGGGCCGGGAACTCGGCCCAGCTCGACGGCATCGAAGGCCTTGACGTAGAAATCGATCGCTGCGGCGGCGTCGTCGACTACCAGGTGCGGGGACAGAGCGGGCTCGACGTTGATCGCCATCGTGTTCTCCTTGCTGTCGGTATCCCGGACCAGGCTTTGGCCCGGGCTCACGGTTATAGACCGTGCGCGCGATGAGAAGTCATCGCGACACAGGCATTCAATCGCGAGGTACCGACAAAACCGGATGCATGAACCGGCTATCGGCATGTACCGAGGGCGTTGGGTTGAACAGACGGCGTTGGGTGTGAGCTGAGGGCGTTGGCTGTGACGCGAGGGCTTTGCGCGTGAGCTGAGGGCCTTGCGCGTGAAGCCAGGCCGGCAGTCCGCCGATTTGTCCGCCCAGGATGCACTGGCAAAGCCCAGGATTCACTGGCAAAGCCCAGGATTCACGCTCGAAAAGCCGAGACAGCGAATTTGCCGTGGGCGCCTAGACGATGGGTGCGCCGTCGGGAGCGACAAATCTAGCTCGGGCTGTCTCAAACATGCTGTCGGGCCGGGTGCGCATAATCGACGGCCCGCATGTCAGGATGTGTAGTTTTTGTCCACCTAGCGACAAGCGTTGCGCGGCAAGCCAATTGTCGCTCAGAGTCGGACAAAACACACACGCCTATTCTCCGGTGATGGGAGTGGCCGGTGTGGCCAATGGTGTACCGAGTCGATCCAATGGTGAACCGAGTCACGCCGCACACAGCCCACGGCGCTTAGAGCTAGGCCCTCGCCCCGGTGAGAACTCGGTCCCAACCTTCGACAGATTCTGGGCTACGCGGGCCCGGCCCGACATAGATGGCCGACGGGCGCACCAGCTTACCGAGTCGCTTCTGCTCGAGGATGTGGGCGCACCATCCAGCTGTGCGGCCGCAGGTGAACATCGCCGGCATCATGTTGGCCGGCACTCGGGCGAAGTCCAGGATGACCGCGGCCCAGAACTCGACGTTGGTCTCGATGGGGTGGTCCGGACGACGTTCGCGCAGCTCAGAGAGGGCGGCCTGTTCCAGCGCGACGGCGACGTCGTGGCGGGGCGCGCCAAGCCGTTCGGACGCGGCCCGCAGCACCCGCGCGCGGGGGTCTTCCGCGCGGTAGACCCGGTGCCCGAAGCCCATCAGCTTCTCGCCGCGGTCCAGAATTCCCTTGACCAGACCGCGGGCGTCGCCGGTGCGCTCCACCTCTTCCAGCATCGGCAGGACGCGCGCGGGCGCCCCGCCGTGCAACGGTCCGCTCATCGCACCGATTGCACCGGACAGTGCGGCGGCTACGTCGGCGCCGGTAGAGGCGATCACCCGCGAGGTGAACGTCGAGGCGTTCATGCCGTGTTCGGCGGCTGAAACCCAGTAGGCGTCAATGGCCTCGACGTGGCGGGGATCCGGCTCGCCCTGCCAGCGAGTCATGAAACGTGCTGTGACCGTTGAGCATTCGTCAATGATCCGCTGCGGCACCGCAGGCTGGTAAATACCGCGTGCCGACTGAGCGACGTAAGACAGTGCCATCACTGACGCACGGGCCAGCTGTTCGCGGGCGGTGTCGTCCTCGATGTCCAGTAGCGGCTTGTATCCCCAGATGGGCGCCAGCATCGCCAGACCGGCCTGGACGTCGACCCGCACGTCGCCGGTGTGGATCGGCAGCGGGAAAGGCTCGGCCGGCGGCAGGCCGCTGCCGAACTTGCCGTCCACCAGCAGCGCCCATACGTCACCGAATGTGATCTGCTGGTTGACCAGATCCTCGATATCGACACCGCGGTATCGCAGCGCGCCACCATCTTTGTCCGGCTCGGCGATCTCGGTGGTGAATGCCACCACTCCATTGAGGCCGGGGACGAAATCTTGCGGGACCACAGTCATACGGAAAATTCTCGCACCCGCGTTCCGGCCCGATGCTACCGGCCGGTAGCAAGCGCCGGTAGCGTTGGAGCAATGGCAAGCCCAGACGAGCAGCACCTGGCGCGGATGCGAGTGGAGTATGGGGCGGCGGAGAAAGACGGCAGCCCGGATTTAGACGCCGAATGGCTCGACAATGGCTGGCTTGCGTTGTTCCGCAAGTGGATTGACGATGCCGAACAGGCCGGCCTCGCCGAGCCGAACGCGTTTGTGCTGGCGACCGTCGCAGCGGGGAGGCCAGTGAGCCGATCGGTGTTGTGCAAGAGCGCCGACGAGACCGGCATCACATTTTTCACCAACTATGACTCGGACAAGGGCGCCGAGCTGGCGGCGACACCGTACGCGTCGGCGACCTTTCCGTGGTATCAGCTGGGGCGCCAGGTGCATGTCCGTGGGCCGGTGAGCAAGGTCGACCCCCAGGTCACCGAGGACTACTGGTCGAAGCGGCCGCGCGGCTCCCAACTGGGTGCTTGGGCGTCGCACCAGTCGCGGCCGATCGCCTCGCGCGCGGCACTGCTGGACCAGCTGTCGGAGGTGACGGCCCGGTTCGCCAACCTTGAGCAGGTCCCGGTGCCGCCGAACTGGGGCGGCTACCTCATTGCGCCGGACGTGGTGGAATTCTGGCAAGGCCGGGAAAACCGGGTGCATAACCGGATTCGTGTCGTCGGCGATCGGGTCGAACGCCTACAGCCCTGAGTTGGCTCGTGGCCGTTGCCCACTCCGGCTCGGCAGCGCCCGATTCGCTCGATTCGGCCTGCTCGCGAAGTGAGCACCAGCAGTTTCCACCCCGGGCAGACACGGGGCCGCGATAACGACTACCTTCACCTATACGCACTAGATGCACCTGGTGTGGGCAGCCAGTCAGCAGAGCGCAAAGGGGTTCTCGTGGCCGACAACGACGACACCGCCAACCTCCGGTACCCGGGCGGCGAGGTGGACCTGCAGATCGTGCAAGCCACCGAGGGGAACGACGGCATTGCGCTCGGCCCGCTGTTGGCCAAGACCGGATACACCACATTCGACGTCGGTTACGGCAATACCGCCGCCTGCAAGAGCGCCATCACCTACATCGACGGCGACGCCGGCATTCTGCGCTACCGCGGCTATCCCATCGAGCAGCTGGCCGAGAAGTCGACTTTCATCGAGGTCAGCTACCTGCTGATTTACGGTGAGCTGCCGAACACCGAGCAGCTTGCCGAGTTCACCCACCGGATCCAGCGGCACACCATGTTGCACGAGGATCTGAAGCGGTTCTTCGACGGCTTTCCGCGTAATGCGCACCCAATGCCGGTGTTGTCGAGCGTGGTGAATGCGCTCTCGGCCTACTACCAAGATGCGCTTGACCCCATCGACAATGGCCAGGTCGAACTGTCGACTATCCGCCTGCTGGCCAAGCTGCCCACCATCGCCGCGTACGCCTACAAGAAGTCCGTCGGCCAGCCCTTCCTCTACCCGGACAACTCGCTGTCGCTCGTGGAGAACTTCTTGCGGATGACGTTCGGCTTCCCGGCCGAGCCCTACGAGCCCGATCCCGAGGTGGTGCGGGCGCTGGACATGCTGTTCATCCTGCACGCCGACCACGAGCAGAACTGCTCGACGTCGACGGTGCGTCTGGTCGGCTCGTCGCGGGCCAACCTGTTCACCTCTATTTCCGGCGGCATCAATGCGCTGTGGGGCCCACTGCACGGCGGGGCCAACCAGGCGGTGCTCGAGATGCTCGAAGAGATCCGCGAGAGCGACGACGACGTCAACGAGTTCGTCCGGAAAGTGAAGAACCGCGAAGCCGGCGTCAAGTTGATGGGCTTCGGCCACCGGGTCTACAAGAACTACGATCCGCGCGCCCGGATCGTCAAGGAGCAGGCCGACAAGATCCTGTCCAAGCTCGGCGGCGACGACGACCTGCTGGACATCGCCAAGCAGCTCGAAGAGGCGGCGTTGACCGACGACTACTTCGTCGAGCGCAAGCTCTACCCGAATGTCGACTTCTACACCGGCCTGATCTACCGGGCCCTCGGCTTCCCGACCCGGATGTTCACGGTGCTGTTCGCGTTGGGCCGGTTGCCGGGCTGGATCGCGCACTGGCGGGAGATGCACGACGAGGGCGACAGCAAGATCGGACGTCCGCGCCAGATCTATACCGGCTACACCGAGCGGAACTACGTCGCCATCGACGGCCGCTAGTTCTTTTCGCCGAGCAGACGCAAAGTCCCCCAATTCCGGCGGTTTTTAGGCGGGTTTGCGACTGCTCGCGGTCAAAACGAAGCCAGCACGGCCATCGCGGCGTTGTGGCCGCCGATACCCGAGACTGCCCCGCCGCGACGAGCGCCCGAGCCGCACAACATGATTCGCGGGTGCGCAGTGGAGACGCCCCATCGCCGCGCGGGAGTGTCCAGCGGGTCATCCTCGTCGGCGAACGGCCACGACAACGAGCCGTGGAAAATATTGCCGGCGGTCAACCGCAGTGTGCGTTCCAAGTCCAGGGTGGTCGTCGTCTCGATGCACGGCTTACCGTGCGCGTCGGTCATCAGCAGACCTTGAATCGGCTCGGCCAGAACGGAATTCAGCGACGCTAGGACCGATTCGGTCAAGGCTTCGGGCGTGGTGCCCAACCCGTGCGGTGTGTGCAGCCCGAACACCGTCATCGTCTGCGCGCCCGAGTCTCGGAGCCCGGGCGACAAAATGCTGGGGTCGGTCAGCGAATGGCAATACGCCTCGCACGGCAAGGGATTCGGCCGCCGCCCGGCGGCCGCCTGCGTGTAGGCGCTGTCCAGTTGGGTCCATGTCTCGTTGACGTGGAACGTCCCCGTGAAAGCGTGCCGCGCCGTCACGCTCTCGTCGCGCAGACGCGGAAGTCGGCGCAACACCATGTTCACCTTGACCTGCGATCCCGGGGCGACTGGCGGCGCGGGTTCACCGAGCAACTCGGCCAGTACCGCCGGTGTGACGCCGGCCAGCACGAAGCGGCCGGCGATGAGGTGTTCGTCGTCGTCGGTGCGGTAGCGCACCTCGCCGTCCGGATTGATAGCGAAAACTTCTGCGTCAGTGACTATTTCGGCGCCATACCCTCTGGCCGCCGCGCTCAGCGCCGCGGTCACCGAGCCCATGCCGCCGACCGGGACGTTCCAGTCGCCGGTGCCGCCGCCGAGCACGTGGTACAGAAAGCAGATGTTTTGCCGCAGCGACTCGTCGTCGAGGCGGGCGAAGGTTCCGATCAGGGCATCGGTGGCGATTACCCCGCGGACCACGTCGTTGCTCACGGCATCGGCGATGGCGTGCCCGATCGGCTGGTCCACCATCGCCTTCCAAGCGGCCGCCCCGTCGGGGTCTTCAAGGACACGGCGTCGAGCTTCCTTCCGGCTGGGTAGCGGTTCGATGAGCGTCGGCCAGAGTCGCGTGGTCACCAGCTGGCAGCGTCGGTAGAACTCGGCGAATCCGCGCCGATCACCGCCGGCGCCGATGGCGGCAAATGTTTCGTAGTCTGGCCCGACGAGCAGGCCGGTGCGACCGGCGGTCGCCGGGTCCGGTGTGTACGACGAAAACTGCCGCCGCGCCAGCCGAATGGGAGCTCCCAAGTCCTCCACGATGCGCGACGGCAAGAGGCTGACGAGGTAGGAGTAGCGCGACACCCGGACGTCGACGCCGTCGAACGCCTGCGCGGATACCGCAGCCCCGCCGGTGTGGTCCAGTCGCTCCAGCAACCGCACCCGCAGGCCCGCCCGGGCTAGATAAGCGGCCGCGACCAGGCCGTTGTGGCCACCGCCGACGACGACCACGTCGAACTCCCGCGCGCCGTCGCCCATTCGCTAGCCGAGGTAACCTTCGACCTCGTCGGCCGGGCGCACGGTTGCTTCGCGCGGGTCACCCCCGGAGTCACGCAGCGCCCGCCGCTGTCGCAGTAGGTCCCAGCACTGGTCCAGTTCGGTCTCGAGCCGGCGCAGCCGATCGTGCTCCTCGGTCGTGCCGATGTCGCCGCGCTGCAGCTGGGCCCGTAGCTCTTTTTCTTCGGCCACCAGGTCGCGGATGTGCGCCATGGTCTCGTTGTCGGTCGGTTTACTCCCGTTAGCCATCGCTCCAGTGTGCAGGACGAGCGCCCGGAGCAGAGGCTTAGCTGGGGCCGGGAAGCCGTAGCACCAACCGGGCACCGCCCAGCGGACTGTTCTCCAGCGACGCCGTTCCACCATGCAAGTGGGCCTGTTGGGCAACCAGGGCCAGGCCTAGCCCCGACCCGGAGTGCGATGCCGTAGACCCGCGGGAGAACCGCTCGAAGACCACTTGGCGTTCCTCTTCGGGCACTCCGCTGCCGTTGTCGTCGATCGCGATCTCCACGCCAGCGCGTGAGCTGACCGCGGACAGCTGGACCTCGGTGGCGCCGCCATGCTTGACCGCGTTGGCGATCGCGTTGTCCACGGCCAGCCGCAACCCGGCCGGCAACCCCACGATGATGCAGGTGGGCGACGGCACCAGCGAGACGTCGAGATCCGGGTAGATCCGAGTGGCGTCGTGGGCGGCACGGTCCAGCAGGTCGGTGATGTCGACCGGTACGTGATCGTCGGACGTGGACAGCTCGCCCTGGGCCAACCGCTCCAGCGCGCTCAGGGTGGCCTCAATCCGCGACTGGGTCCGGATGACGTCGTTGAGCACTTCCTTGCGCTGGTCGTCGGGCAGATCGAGAGTGGCCAGCACCTCCAGGTTGGTGCGCATCGCGGTCAGCGGCGTGCGCAGCTCATGGGAGGACACCGCAGCGAAGTCGCGGGCCGACGCGAGGGCCTCCTTGGTGCGGTTCTGTTCGTCCCAGATCCGCTGCAACATGCCTCGCATCGCCTCGGCGATCTCGATGGCTTCGCTGGCGCCGTGCACTTCGACCTGCGGCGCTTCGTCGCCCGCGTCGATATTCCGGGTTTGCTGGGCCAGCTGTTTGAACGGGCGCACCGCGAATATGGCCAGCAGCCACGCGAACACCGCCGCCGCGCTGATGGCGAAGCCACAGATCAACAGCACCCGGCGGTGCAGGTTGTTGGTTTCGGCGATCGTCGCGTCGTAGGTGGCGCCGACGGCCACCGATGTCGGTTCGGGTCCGGGGATCTCCACCGTGCGCACCCGGTAACGCACCCCGTGTACGTAGGTGTCGGCGTAGTCGGCTTGCAGCTTGGGCAGCGTGACGTCGTCGGAACTCGACTTGACCGTGTCGCCGCGGCGGACCGTGATGATGGCGCCCCGGTCGTTGGGCGAACGCGGGATCGCGTCAAGGCCGCGCGGCAGGAACGGGATTGCGAAACCCGCGGCCTCGTCGAGGCGGCGGTCCAGACGCTCCTTGCGGTCGTTGGTGATGCCGAACCAGACGATGGTGCCGACGATGAGTACCGGAATCGCGGCGCCGATGGCCGTCGCCACCACCACCCGGGTACGCAACGAAGGCGTCCGGGCAACAATTCGCGACAGCAGGCTCATCACTGGTTCTTACTGGTCCGCTCAATCTATTGCATGCGCAGCACGAATCCGACCCCGCGGACTGTGTGCAGCAGCCGGGGGCCGCCGTTAGCCTCGAGCTTGCGACGCAGGTAGCCGATAAAGACGTCGACGACGTTTGTGTCGGCGGCGAAGTCGTAACCCCACACCAGCTCCAATAGCTGGGCACGCGATAAAACCGCGGTCTTGTGCTCGGCCAGCACCGCGAGCAGGTCGAATTCCCGCTTGGTCAGGTCCACGTCGACACCGTTGACCCTTGCCCGCCGGCCGGGAATGTCGACTTCCAGCGGACCTACGGTGATGGTTTCCGACGATGACGTCGCCGTGGAGCCGCGGCGGCGCAGCAGAGCCTTCACTCGGGCGACCAGCTCGGCCAGCACGAACGGCTTGACCAGGTAATCGTCGGCACCGGCCTCCAGGCCGGCCACCCGGTCGTCCACAGAACTGCGCGCGCTGAGCACGCACACGGGGACGTCGTTGTCCATCGCTCGCAACGCGGTGACCACGCTGACGCCGTCGAGCACGGGCATGTTGATGTCCAGCACGATCGCGTCGGGCCGGGTCTCGGTGGCGCTGCGTAGCGCTTCGGCGCCGTCGACCGCCGTGGACACCTCGAATCCGGACAGGCGCAGACCGCGTTCCAGCGAAGCGAGCACGTCGGAGTCGTCGTCGACGACCAAGACCCGGGGCGAGGTGGGACCAGTGTCCATGGCGCCCATTTTGCCTGACCGCTGCCTATGGGCGTGGGAGGCTCACGAGATGCCGCTCAACCGCCGGGCCAATTGCCGTCGCGCCGCCGGAACATGCGAGGCCGCGCGCATGGCCGAATTGCGGATGGGGCGGAGAAGCCGCGGCATGGTCGCGACCCGGGTGAGCCGTCCGGTCAGCGTCAGCACCTGCTGGGCCTTCTGGCGTTGCGCCGCGCTGTAAGCATCGAGCCGAGCTTCCGAGCCGTCGCGCAGCACCTCCGCGAGGGCCTTGCCCAGGGCGATCGCGTCGGTGATGCCGAGGTTCATGCCCTGGCCGCCGGCGGGGCTGTGCACGTGTGCGGCGTCGCCGGCCAGTAGCAGCCGACCGGCCCGGTAGCCGTCGGCGACGCGGTGGTGGATCCGGAAGCGCGACCCCCACACCAGCTCGGTGACCACCGTGCGGCCCGGCCCGAAGCCGCGAGTGTCCAACAGCTGCTGGACGAACTCGGCTGACGGCACCGGCGGCACGTCGGCGGCGGGCGCGACAACCCGGAAGATGTCGTCGGGCAGCGGTGCCAGCACGTTCAGGCCGTCCTTGCCGTAGAACAGGATCACCTCGTCGCGGGGCGCCTCGCCGGTGACGCGGACGTCGGCGAGCGCGAACGATTCGGCGAACTCGCCGCCGGCGAAGCCGATTCCGGCCTGTTCGCGCACGCTGCTGTGCATGCCGTCGGCGCCGACGACGTAGCGCGCCCTGATGGCGTCGCCGTCGTCGAAGGTGGCAGTGACACCGGTGGCGTCCTGGTCCAGGCCGGTCAGCGACTTGGGCCGGACCACTTCGGTGCCCAGCTCGTTGAGGCGCTCTTCCAGCAGCCGCTCGGTAACGGCCTGAGAGATCATCAGCGTGTACGGATACTGCGTGGGCAGTGTGCTGAAGTCGACCGCGATCAAGAGCTTCGAACCCTCGCGCATGGTGAAGCGCGGAGCGATCAGCCCGGCCTTGACCAGTCGACGGGACACGTCGAGATCTTCGAGAACCTCGAGCGTGCGGGCATTCACGGCGGCCGCGCGCGAGGTGTTTGCACCCTGCGGCAGCTTGTCGACCACCTCGACATGGACGCCTCGCGTCAGCAGGGATGCGGCCAGTGTCAGGCCGGTTGGGCCGGCGCCCACTACCAGGACATCGGTGTCGTTCATGGTGGCTCGCTCTCCTAGTGCCGTTAGTCAACGCTTGTTGGCATAGCTCTAGGATGCGCGCGTTTAGGCCGTATGTCAACAGTTGTTGGCCTACAATCGTTGACATGAGGCGATCGTCTACGGAAACCAAGTCGGTCATCCTCGCGGCGGCCCGGGAGCGGTTCGGCGAGGCCGGCTTTCAGGCCACCACCATTCGCGGGATCGCCGCAGATGCCGGCGTGGATCCGGCGATGGTCATGCGCTACTTCGGCAACAAAGACAGGCTCTTCGCCGCCGCCGCCGACTTCGATCTGCAGTTTCCGGATTTCGCCGGGGTCGACCGCGCTCGATTGGGCTGGTCTTTGGTCCGGCATTTTCTGGAACGCTGGGAGGCCGACGACGCGCTGGTGATCCTGCTGCGCTCCAGCGCCACGAATGCCGAGGCCGCGCAACGGATGCAGGAGATTTTCGGCAGCCAGCTGCAGCCGCTCGTGGCGTCGTTCGCGCCGGCGTCGGAGGCTTCTGAGGTTTCGACGCGGGCCGGGCTTGTTGCCACCCAGATCCTCGGACTGGCGTTGTGCCGATTTGTGCTGCGGTTGCCGCCGGTCGCCGAGATGAGTCGAGACGACGTGGTGCAGTGGCTCGGCCCGACGATCCAGCGGTACCTCGTCGGGAGGGACGTCGGCGTCGAGGACATGGCCGAAACTTAAACCAGCGCAAGATTTTTCGGCGTGTCGGTCTAAGTTTCGTGCCCCAGCGCAGGCAGGCCGATGCGGCGATAGCGCCGCAGCCGACCGGCCAGGCGTTCGTCATCGGGTATCGCGCGCAACGCATGGACCTCGACGGCTATGGCCCTCGACAGTCGCCGGGAGAATTCCACCGGTTCGTCGGCGGCGTCCGGATACTCCGGAACGATGGCGTCGACGATTCCGGCCTTCAGCAGATCGGCCGACCGAATGCCTTGAGCCGCAGCCAGTTCGGCGGCGTGGTCGGTGTCCCGGAAGACAATCGCGCTGGCGCCCTCGGGCGGCAGCGGCGCCAGCCAGCCGTGCAGGGCAGCCAATACCCGGTCGGCGGGCACCATCGCCAGCGCGGGACCGCCGCTGCCCTGTCCGAGTAGCACCGACACCGTCGGGGTATCCAGCGTGACCAGCTCGGCGAGGCACTGGGCGATCTGGCCGGCCAGCCCGCCCTGTTCGGCTTCGGCCGACAACGCCGGCCCCGCGGTGTCGATCACCAGCACCAGCGGCAAACGCAGTTCGGCGGCCAGCGCCATGCCGCGGCGGGCTTCACGCAGCGAGACTGGCCCGACTCGGGCTCCCATCCCGCCGGAGATCCGCTGCTGACCCAGCACCACGGCGGGTTGGCCGGTGAATCGGGACAGCGCCAGCAGGGTGGTCGCCGCTTCGCCCTGACCGGTGCCGGATAGCAGCACTTGATCAGTGGCGCCGTGCCGCAGCAGATGCCCTACGCCGGGCCGGTCAGGCCGGCGCGACGCCACCACCGACTGCCACGCGGGCACGTCGGGCACGGATGGGGATGGCTCCGCGACGGGCGCCGCGTCGGGGGCGTCGGCGATCACCGTCAGCGCACGGTCCAGCGTGGCGCGCAGTTCCTCGACCGGGACCACGGCGTCGACCACACCGTGCCGCTGCAGGTTTTCGGCGGTCTGAACTCCGGCCGGAAACGGCTCGCCGTAGAGCAGCTGATAAACCCGCGGTCCGAGGAAACCGATCAGCGCACCGGGTTCGGCGACCGTCACGTGGCCCAGCGACCCCCACGATGCGAACACCCCGCCCGTAGTCGGGTTGCGCAGGTAGACCAGGTAGGGCAGGTGCGCTTGTTTGTGCAGCTGGACGGCGGCAGCGATCTTGACCATCTGCAGGAACGCGACCGTGCCCTCTTGCATGCGGGTGCCGCCCGAGCTCGGCGAGGCCAGCAGGGGCAACCGCTCAGCGGTGGCTCGCTGGACGGCGGAGGTGATGCGTTCGGCCGCCGCCACCCCAATCGAGCCACCGAGGAAGCCGAACTCGCAGACCACCACCGCCACCCGGCGCCCGTGTACCCGCCCCTCGCCGGTCTGCACCGACTCGTCCAGGCCGGTGGCGGCTCGGGCGTCGGCGAGCTCGCGGGCATACGACTCAGATATCGAGATTGCCGGCGGCGCGGCGTCCCAGCTGACGAAAGAGCCCTCGTCCAGGACCGCGTCCAGCACCTGGCTGGCAGTGATATGGCTCACGCGACGAGGCTAAACGGCGTGGAATACGCGGCGACGCCTAACACTCGTCCGAGTCGACCGGTTCGCCTTATATAGGCTGGCCCCCATGATCGGTGTCACCCAGGCCGAAGCGGTTATGACGATTGAGCTGCAGCGCCCCGAACGCCGCAATGCCCTGAACTCCCAGCTAGTCGAGGAGCTGCGGGAGGCCGTGCTGAAGGCCGGCGACGGCAGCACCCGGGTCATCGTGCTCACCGGCCAGGGCACGGTGTTCTGCGCAGGCGCGGACCTCAGCGGTGATGCGTTCGCGGCCGACTATCCCGACCGGCTCATCGAATTGCACAAGGTCATGGACGCCACCCCGCTGCCGATCATCGGCTTCATCAACGGCCCAGCCATCGGCGCGGGCCTGCAGCTTGCCATGCAGTGCGATCTGCGGGTCGTGGCGCCGGAGGCGTTCTTTCAGTTCCCGACGTCGAAATACGGCTTGGCCCTGGACAATTGGAGCATCCGGCGGCTGTCTTCGCTGGTCGGGCACGGGCGGGCACGGGCAATGCTGCTGACCGCCGAAAAGCTGACCGCAGACACTGCGCAGCTCACCGGGATGGCCAACCGGATCGGGACGCTGACCGACGCGCAGGAGTGGGCCGCCGAGGTCGCCGGGCTGGCGCCGCTGGCGCTGCAGCACGCCAAACGCGTGCTCAACGACGACGGCTCCATCGAAGAGGCGTGGCCGGAGCACAAGGAGCTCTTCGACAAGGCCTGGGCCAGCCAGGATGTCATCGAGGCACAGATCGCGCGGGTGGAGAAGCGACCGCCGAAGTTCCGAGGAGCATAGGCGTCATGGTGCATTCCGCGCTGCGGAAGGTAGCCGGCACGGTCTCCCTGGCCACCGGCGGCTGGATGTTGCGGGCGGTGCACGGTGTGCAGACCGAAACGGGCGCCGACCCCGCGTCGATCCGCGCGGTGTGCGAGCAATCGCCGAACTACCGGGACGGCGTCTTCGAAAACCTCGACCCCGCCACCATGTTCGTGATGGACCGCGAGCAAATGCGCCAAATCGCTTGGGCGATGTTGGGTCCGCGCAGCGCCAGCAGGCCTCCCGTGCCGATTCCGTTGGCATCGCCGCAGATCTATCGCGGTGATGCCGGCCCGCTTGCGGTCAGCTGGTTCGGTCATTCCACGACGCTGGTGGAAATCGACGGTTACCGAGTGCTCACCGATCCGATGTGGAGTGACCGGTGCTCGCCGTCGGACATCGTCGGACCGCGGCGCCTGCATCCGCCGCCGGTGCCGTTGGAAGGACTGCCGGCAGTAGACGCGGTGGTGATCAGCCACGACCACTACGACCACCTGGATCACGAGACGATCGTCGCGCTGGCCCGGATGCAGCGGGCGCCGTTTTTCGTACCGCTCGGAGTCGGCGCGCATTTGCGCGCGTGGGGTGTTCCCGCGCATCGCATCATCGAATTGGACTGGAATCAAAGCGCTTCCGTCGACGAGCTCACCGTGATTTGCGTGCCGGCGCGGCACTTCTCGGGGCGAACCCTCAACCGCAACAACACATTGTGGGCGTCGTGGGCGTTCATCGGCCCGAATCGCCGCGCATATTTCGGCGGCGACACTGGCTACACCAAGAGCTTCGCGGACATCGGCGCCGACCACGGACCATTCGATCTGGCGCTGCTGCCCATCGGGGCGTACAACGCCGCGTGGCCGGACATCCACATGAACCCCGAGGAAGCAGTGCGGGCGCACCTGGATCTCACCGACTCGGGTGCGGGGCTGCTGGTTCCGATTCATTGGGGCACTTTCCGGCTGGCCCCGCATCCATGGGCGGAGCCGGTCGAGCGGTTGCTGAAGGCCGCGGAGCCTGCTGACGTGCAGGTGGCGGTGCCGACGCCCGGTCAACGGATCGATCCGGCCGGACCGCTGCGCTTCAACCCGTGGTGGCGTTTCTAGCGCGAGCTGGGGGCACCACCCGCTTGCGGGGGAACGCAAACTCACCCGACACGCCGTGTGCGCGGGGGATTTTGCGTCTGCTCGCTAAAGTGCGGCCATGGTAAAACGCGCGGCGACGGCCGCTGTCATAGCGGTGTTGGCGCTGACGGGATGCACCTCCCGGGTGGCCAACCGGCCCTACCTCACCGGACCGCCCAACGAGGTGTCGGGCCTGGACGTCCCGGCCGGCCGCGTCGACGACGCGATCGCCAAGGTCGACGGCCTGGTCGCGGAGCTGATGAAGAGTTCGGGCATCCCGGGCATGGCTGTGGCCATCGTGCATGGTGGAAAGACGGTGTATGCCAAAGGGTTTGGTGTCAAAGACGTCAGGAATGGCAGCGGCCAGGACAATAAGGTGAACGCCGACACCGTCTTTCAATTGGCATCGATATCGAAATCTGTCGGTGCGACGGTGGTGGCGCATGAGGTAACCGACAAGGTGGCCAGCTGGGACATGCCGGTGGTATCCAAGCTGCCGTGGTTCGCGCTCAGCGATCCCTACGTCACCGACCATGTGACGGTCGCCGACCTGTACTCGCATCGTTCCGGACTGCCCGACCACGCCGCTGACCCCTTAGAGGACATGGATTACGACCGCCGCCAATCGCTTGAGCGGCTACGTTATCTGCCGCTGGCCCCCTTCCGAAACAGCTACGCCTACACCAACTTCGGGCTTACGGCGGCCGCTGAAGCGGTCGCGGCTGCGGCGGGCAAACCGTGGGAGGACCTGTCCGACGAGGTGCTCTACCGGCCGCTGGGAATGGCGTCCACAAGCTCGCGGTTCGCCGACTTCATCGCCCGGCCCAACCATGCCGTCAACCATGTCAAGGTCGGCGACAAATGGGAGCCGCGCTTCCAGCGGGATCCCGATCCGCAGTCGCCCGCCGCCGGGGTAAGTTCATCGGTCAACGACATGGCTCGCTGGCTGACGATGGTGCTGGCCAACGGAACCTACAACGGCCAGCGGATCGCGGCGCCCGAGGCGCTGCTCCCCGCCGTTACCCCGCAGTCCGTTTCGACGCCCCCGGCCACGCCGAAGGAGCGGGCCAGTTTCTACGGCCACGGGTTCGCCGTGTCGGTGAACTCCTCAGGGCGCACCACCTACAGCCATTCCGGCGCCTTCACTATGGGAGAGGCGACAAACTTTGTGGTGATGCCATCCGAGGACGTTGCCATCATCGCCCTCACCAACGCCGCACCCTATGGCGTGCCGGAAACGCTGACCGCGCAATTCATGGACCTGGTTCAGTACGGCCAGGTTCGCGAGGACTGGTCTGCGCTGTACAGGCAGGGCATCGCCGCCATCAACAACCCGCACGGATCGCTGTTGGGCAAGCAGCCTCCGGCCAACCCGGCTCCGGCCCGACCGCTCGGCGACTACGTCGGCGTCTACGCCAACGACTACTGGGGTCCCGCCGTGGTAGCAGAACGCGATGGCGCGCTGCAGCTTTCGCTCGGTCCCAAGAACCAGTCGTACCCTCTGACACACTGGGACGGTGACACGTTCACATTCGGCCTGATAACCGAAAACGCCCCAGCCGGAACGATTTCCAAGGCCACCTTTGCCGACAACACGCTGAACCTCGAGTATTTCGACTCCAACAAGTTGGGAACATTTACCCGATGATTGGCAATGGTTATGTCACACAGGCCACTTTGGTCCCAAAATGTGGGCCATGTTCTAGTGCAATCTGATAGCGCCGGCGCTATCGCTTTCAGATCGACTGGCCGAGCCCGCCAGGGGCACGCGTGGCTGGTGTGACGGATGCGACTGCAGCGCCCGTCGGCCCGTAGCCCGTCGGGTCGCCGGGCTGGCTTGGTTTACCATCACCCGAAGCGAGTTGCGGTTTGACCGCACGCGGCAAACCCGGGGGAAGGACGAAGCATGAGTTTCCTGGACAAGGCAAAAGGTCTGTTATCGCAGAACGCCGACAAGGTCGGGACGGCGATCGATAAGGCCGGCGAGTTCGTGGACGACAAGACCAAGGGCAAGTACTCCGACACCATCCACAAGGTGCAGGAAGAGGCCAAGAAGGCCACCGCCTCGGGGGACGAGTCGGGCGACCAGCAGAACTGAGCGCATGGCCAAACTCTCCGGATCCATTGACGTACCGCTGCCGCCCGAGCAGGCGTGGAAGCATGCCTCGGATCTGTCTCGGTTCAAGGACTGGCTGACGATCCATCGCCTTTGGCGCGGCGAGCTGCCTGACGTGCTGGAGAAGGGCACGGTCATCGAGTCCTACGTTGAGGTCAAGGGCATGCCCAACCGAATCAAATGGACGATCGTGCACTACAAACCGCCGGAAGCCATGACGCTCAACGGTGACGGCGTGGGCGGCGTCAAGGTCAAGCTGATCGCCAAGGTGCAGCCCAAAGACGACGGCTCCGTCGTCAGCTTCAACGTGCACCTGGGTGGCCCGGCGCTGTTCGGCCCAATCGGCATGATCGTCGCAGCCGCGCTGCGCAGCGACATTCGCGAATCGTTGGAGAACTTCGTCAGAGTGTTCGCCGGGCCCGACCCGAGCTTGAATGGCAACCGAGGCGTCGGTAGCTGACCAGCTCGCGGTCGGTCACGGGATTGCGGTGACTTTTCAGTCCGGCGCCGGTCCATATCCGTGAGCCCCGCTTGGGGCCTGCCGACACCAGAAGGAGAACATCGTGCCCACCCGAAACAGCGCGCCGCTGGGCGCCCCCTGCTGGATCGATCTAATGTCGTCGAACGTCGAACGCGCCCAAGACTTCTACGGCAGGGTGTTCGGTTGGACGTTCGAGTCCGCCGGACCCGAATATGGCGGATACGTCAACGCCGCGAAGGACGGCCATCCGGTCGCAGGGATGATGGCCAACAACCCAGAGTCTCAGGCGCCGGACGGCTGGAGCACCTACTTTCACACCGCCGACATCAATGCGACCACCTCCGCGGTGACGTCTGCCGGCGGCGCGACATGCATGGGAGTGATGGAGGTGCCCGCAAAGGGCCTCATGGCTGTGGCGACGGACCCGTCGGGAGCGATGTTCGGCTTGTGGCAGCCACTGGAGCATCGCGGCTTCGAGCTGATCGGCGAAGCCGGAGCGCCTGTCTGGCACCAGCTGACCACCCGTGACTATCGAGCGGCCATCGATTTCTATCGAGCGGTCTTCGGGTGGCGGACCGAGTCCGTGTCTGACACTGACGAATTCCGCTACACCACAGCATCGTTCGACGATCAGCAGCTACTCGGCGTGATGGACGGCACGGGGTTCCTACCCGAAGGTGTGCCGTCGAATTGGACGATCTACTTCGGCGCCGCAGACGTTGACAAGACGCTGCAGGTGATCGGGGACAACGGTGGGGCTGTGCTGCGACCGGCCGAGGACACTCCGTACGGACGCCTTGCCACGGCGGCCGATCCGACGGGAGCGGTGTTCAATTTGTCGTCCTTGCAGAGTTAACACCGATGGCGAGCGTCACGCTGGCGTGGCGCTGGGCGGCTAACGCCACTCTGGTGTGACGTTCGCGCAGCAGCAGCGATAGCGCCGTATTCGCCGGGCAAGCGCCTTATTCTGACCCAGTGGCCGACGTGGCCCGGATCGGTGGTGCTCGCATGACTGCGACAGAGATCGCCTGCGCGAAGTGCGGCACCGAAGTGCGTGCCACGGCGAAGTTCTGCGACGAGTGCGGGTCGCCCATCAACGCGGCCGCAGCACCGGCGGAGTACAAGCAGGTGACCGTGCTCTTCGCCGACGTCGTGCATTCGATGGACATTGCCGCCGCGGTGGGCGCGGAGCGACTGCGTGAGATCATGGCGCAGCTTGTCGTGGCGGCGTCGGCGGTGGTGCGGCGATTCGGCGGCACGGTGGACAAGTTCACCGGCGACGGCATCATGGCGGTCTTCGGCGCGCCAGTTGCGTTGGAGGACCATGCCTTTCGTGCGTGCCTTGCGGCGCTGTGGATACAAGAAGAAGCGCAACGCATAGCGGGTGTGGTCGCCGTCCGCGACGGGGTGAGCCTGCAGCTGCGGGTGGGTCTGAACTCGGGCCAGGTGATCGCCGGCGAAATCGGCGCTGCCGCTTTGGGTTACACCGCGATCGGCGAGCAAGTGGGCATGGCGCAGCGCATGGAGTCGGTGGCGCCGCCCGGTGGAGTGATGCTCAGCGAGTGCACCGCCCGGCTCGTGGAGGACACCGCCATACTGGCCGATCCTGAATTGGTACATATCAAAGGCGCAAGCGCTGAGGTTATCGCACGCCGCTTAGTTGCGACGACCAGCGACCACCATCGGCGCAGCGACCTGCCATTGGTCGGGCGCACTTGGGAGCTGAGCACCGTCGCCGCAATTCTCGACGAGGCCATAGCAGGGGCCGGGTGCGTGATTGGCGTCTTGGGGCCACCGGGCATCGGCAAGAGCCGTATCGCGCGTGAAGCCGCAACGCTGGCAGCATCACGCGGTGTCAAGGTGTTCACCACCTTCTGCGAATCCCACACCAGCGACATTCCCTTTCACGCGGTGACCGGATTGTTGCGGGCCGCGCTGGGTGTCGACTGCCTCGACGACGCAGACGGCCGGACACTGATCCGCTCCCGCATCGACGGCGCCGATCCGGAAGATCTACTGCTGCTGGATGACCTGCTCGGCATCGCCGATCCCGACGTCGAACTGCCCGACATCGAAGCCGATGCCCGGCGGCGGCGGCTGACTGCGCTGATCAATGCCGCGTCGTTGGCGCGCACTGAGCCGGCAGTGTTTGTGATTGAGGACGCGCATTGGATTGACGAGGTGAGTGAGTCGCTGCTGGCCGATTTCTTGGCGGTGATTCCGCAAACCCCTTCGATGGTGCTGATCACATATCGTCCCGAGTACCGCGGCGTGCTGACCACGATGCCGGGTGCGCAAACCATCGCATTGCGGCCGCTCAACGCGATACAGACCACAGCACTGATCGGTGAGCTGCTCGGTATGGATTCCTCTGTGCGCCCATTGACGGAAGTCATCGCCGAACGCGCTTCCGGCAACCCATTTTTCGCCGAAGAGATCGTGCGCGACCTGTCCGAACGCGGGGCGATCCGCGGCGCACAAGGTTCGTATGTGCTCGAGGATGCGGTTGCCGACGTCAGTGTGCCGGCAACCCTGCAGGCGGCCATCGCCGCACGCGTCGACCGGCTCAGTGCCGCAGCCAAACGCACGCTGAGCACCGCGGCTGTCATCGGATCACGGTTCAGCCCCGAGTTGGTCACCGCGTTGGGAACCGAGCCTAAGCTCGACGAGCTGGTCAAGGCTGAGCTGGTCGATCAGGTCGGGTTCACCCCGCGGATCCAATATGCGTTCCGGCATCCGCTAATTCGCGCCGTGGCCTATGAATCGCAGCTGAAATCGGACCGCGCCGAGCTGCACCGGCGCCTCGCTGCCGCGATCGAACAACGCGAACCGCCCGACGAAAACGCCGCCCTGATCGCCGAGCACTTCAAAGCGGCCGGCGATCTGCATGCCGCCTTCGCCTGGCACATGCGCGCGGGCAACTGGCTGACCCACCGCGACCTCGCCGCGGCGCGGGCCAGCTGGCAGCGCGCACGAGACGTCGCCGACCGGTTGCCCGATACGGACCCGCAACGCACCGCAATGCGCATCGCCCCGCGCACGTTGCTGTGCGGCACCGCCTGGATGGCCGGCGGCAGCCTCGCCGACGCCGGCTTCGACGAGCTACGCGATCTCGCCGCCGCGGCCGGCGACAAGGTGTCGCTGGCCATGGGGATGACTGGGTGGATATCGACGCTGACCGTGCACGCCCGATTTCAGGAAGCGTCACGCTCGGCCTCCGAACTAGTCGACCTGCTCGAGTCAATCGGAGACCCGCTGTTGACAGCTGGGCTTTCCTATGCGGCATACACCGCCAAACTCCAGGGCGCCGAGGTGGCCGAGTCCATCCGCTTGTCGCAACGGGCGATCGACCTGGCCGACGGCGACGCCACCATGGGCAACCTCATAATCGCGTCCCCACTAGCTGGTGCAATCATGTTGCGCGGTTGCGCGCGCGGCGCTCTGGGCGACCCGCGATGGCGAGATGACGTGGAGCGGTCAGCGGCGATGGTGCGCGCGTTCGATGTGCCGATGCGTGCGGTGCTGCTGGTCTTCAAATACACCATGGTGGTGAATGGGGCGTGGGTGCCGGACGCTGCGGCCGCGCATGAGACAGCTGAAGTGCTCGAGATCGCCGAACGATCCGGCCACGATTTCGCACTTAGTTGCGCTCAATACGTTCGCGGCTTGACGCTCCTGGTGCAAGGTGGTCCAGCGCGCGACGACGGGATTACGTTGCTTGCGAAGGCCCGCAATGCCGCGGTGCAGGAGCGCTCTACGCTGATTCTGACGGCGTTCGTCGACATCTACTTCGCCCGAGAGAAGGTACGAGTCGGGGATCTCGGTGGCGCAATCGAGCTCGCTCGCGCGGCAGTCGAGATGGAATACGCGTCCGGCGAAATGAACCTTCGCGCGGCAGCCGTCGCTGCTCTGGTAGAAGTGCTGCTGCGCAGAGCCGCGCCCGGCGACCTTCAGGAAGCGCAAGCGGCCATCGAGCGGCTGGCCGCGGTGCCGACCGAAACCGGTTTCGTCTCAAACGACATCTGGCTGCTGCGAATGCGGGCCCTGGAAGCCCAGACGCGCGGTGACCAAATCGCCTACCGCGACTTCCGTGACCGCTACCGCGCGATGGCGAATTCGCTTGGTTTTGAAGGACATATGCAGTGGGCCGACGCGATGAGCTAATCTCGCAATCATGACTCGCCGCCTGCACCCCGGGTGGCTGGTGGCGTTCTTCGCCTTGGTTGTTTCGGTGAGCGCCTGGCTGCCCTGGCTGACGACCTCGGAGAACGGCGGGGGGTGGGCCAACGCCATCGGGGGGGCCCATCGGATAGTTCTGCCGCCGGGGTTCGGTGCGGGCCAGCTCATCGTGTTGCTGGCGTCGACGTTGCTGGTGGCCGGCGCGATGGTCGGCCGCGGTCTGTCTATGATTATCGCTTCTGTTGCGGCACTGGTCATTTCGCTGCTCATCGCCGCACTCATAGTGTGGTACTACAAACTCAACATCAGCCCGACCGTCTCGGCCCAATACGGGCTGTATATCGGTGGGGCCGGCGCCGTCTTCGCGGTGGGGTGTTCGGTGTGGTCGGTGATCGCGGGAGTGGCTTCCCGTCGCATTACACGGTAGGACGCTCAGCCTGACGGAAACTCGTGCTTACCTGAGACGGCACTGCTATCAGGCTCGTTGACTCCGAATACGAAGGGCGCGAACACAACCTCGCGGCCATCGGGATCCCGATAGGTCACTGCTCCAGTCGCTTCCCAGTACGGATGCTGCTCCACCGGCTCCGCGCCCGCCCGCTGCAGGCGGGCTATCGCCGCCTGTTGCGCCTCTCGATCAGGGAAGTACAGGCACAGCTGCTCATGGTGGTCGACCGCGACCGCGTCGGCCGCCTCCACGATCTCCATCGTCAGGTTGAAGCTGGGCAGGCCGAAGATTGCGCCGTTGCTGCCGTAGCTGGCCTCAAAAGTCTCGAAGAGGGGTAGCCCCACCAAGTCGCGGTAGAACCGAACGGTTTCGCCGAAGTTCTGCGAGCGGCGAGCAAAGCGAATGCCCCCGATCGACGCCAGCTCCCTGGGCCAGTGCGTTCTCCGACGGGGCGGGTGGGTATTCATAGCCCGACCGCCCCAGCCGCCGACTCCGCCGTACTCCACCGGCGCAACTCCGACCCGGCGACCCACGCCGAGTGTGTCCCGCTGGAAATACGTTCCGGCAGTTGAAGTTTGCACACCGGCCCGTCACCGACCCGGTCGGCATCGAAGACCAGGCAGTACGACGCGTCTGCGTCCATGTCGGTGGTTAGGGTGATCAGGTAGCCGTCGTCCTCCCCGCGGCCTCCCCGCCGCGGGGCCATTTGCGTCTCACTGCCGTATACGCCGTCGCCAAACCGGAAGCGCTCCTGGTTTCCCGTGACCAGGTCATGTTTCATCAACCCGTCGAAGAGAAACCAACCCGGCTTACCGGTCGCGGCGTAAGCGTAGCGGTAATTGAGGGTCGCGTAGTCGGGGTTCATGGTCCCGAATTCGGTGATGGACTCCGACAGTTGCTCCTCCTTCACCGCGCCGGTTACCAGGTTGAGCCGCCATCGGTGCAATCGGGTCTGCAAGCGGTCCAGTGCCAGGAAGCGAAAGACCTTGTCCCACTTGGATCCACCAGTGTCAAGCGGTTGAGGATCGCCCTCGAAGAAGCCATCGAGGACGATCTCGTCGCCGTCCTCATAGGCGTTGACGAAGTGCAGCACGAACGTCGGGTCCGCCTCGAACCATCGGATGTCGTCCGTTCCACCGTGACGTGGCAACACCGCGAAGCGCGACGGAATGTCGGGATAGAAGCGGGGCAGGTGCACATCGTGCTCGAGCAGTCTCGGATCCCAGAACAGCGGGAAATCATTGAGAATCGCGTAGTTTTCGGTGAACGCCATATCGTGCGGAAGTCGTGGCCCGGGCAGTGGCACGTCGACGTAGTTCACCAGTTCGCCGTTCGCGTCCACCACGCCGTAGCGCATGTACGGGGGCTGCTTGCTGTAGTTGAAGAACAACAGTTCGCCGGTCTTGTTGTCCACCTTCGGATGCGCCGAGACGCCCCAGTCGGCCGGGAAGCTGCCGTTCCAGCTCTCCTTGCCCAGCGTGGCGGCCGAGTACGGGTCGATCCGGTACAGGTCGCCACACTGGTAGAAACTGGTCAGGGCGATACCGCGATGCACGATGACGTCGGTGCTCGACGCGTCTTTCATCAGCGTGCGTGCGCCCCAACCCTTTTCGCGTTTCGCAAGTTGGACCGGCTCGGCCAGTCCGGGCCACAGCGCCTCACCCGCCTCGTTTTCCGCCAGGAAACCTTCGGTTTGGATGAAACGGTTGCGGTAGAAGGCTTTTCCGTCGCGGAAGCCTACGACGTGCAGCATGCCGTCGCCGTCGAACGGGTGGTAAGTCTGAAACGACGGATGCAACGGGTTCTCGGTGTTGCGCAGGTAGATGCCGTCCAGGTCGTGGGGGAGTGCTCCTTCGACGGCGGTCAGGTCGTCGGCGTCCCACTCGTTGGACTGGGGCCGCCACGGACCGGTGCGATAGGGGTGGTCGTCGTCCTCGGGCAGCGTCGACAGATACTTGCCGACCAGCTCAACGTCCATGTCACTCGCCTCTTGCACTTGAAACAACGAAACTCACCGTGGTCGCCGTGCTGCCACCGAAATTCAAGGTGCCGAACCTTCTTGCGCCCTCGACCTGGTAGTCACCGGCCGTTCCGCTGACTTGTTTCGCCGCATCGAGCAGCATCCGCACACCCGACGCTCCGACCGGATGCCCGCCGCCGATCAGCCCGCCGCTGGGATTGATCGGCAGCCTGCCGCCGATCTCGATCTCGCCGTTTTCGATCGCCTTCCACGATTCGCCCGGGCCGGTCAGCCCGATGTGGTCGATGGCCAGGTACTCGCTCGGGGTGAAGCAGTCATGCACCTCGAACCCGTCGACGTCATCGAGGTTCACCTGCGCGCGGCGCAGGGCGTCGAGCACCGCCACCCGCACGTGCGGCGTCACGTAAGGATCGTCGACGTTACGGTCCAGCTTCTGGCGCAGACCCAGCCCGACGGTGCGATGCCCCCAGCCATCGATCCGGCCGATCGGGCGCACATCGGGATGGTCGCGCAGGTAGGAGTCGTTGACCAGAACCAGCCCGGCTCCGCCGTCGGTCATTTGGCTGCAGTCGTACCGGCGCAGCCGGCCTTCGGTGATCGGGTTGGTCGCGTCGTCGTCGGTGATCGGGTCGGGGACCGTCCACCCGCGGGTCTGCGCGTTGGGATTGCGGCGTGCGTTGGCGAAGTTGAGCTGCGCGATGGCCCGCAGGTGTGTCTCGTCGACGCCGTAGCGCCGGTCGTACTCGTCGGCGACCTCGGCGAACATCGAAGGCCACAAGTAGCGCGCATTAGTTCCCTCGTGCCCGGTCCACGCGGCGGCACCTAGATACTGGGCTGCGGTGTCGCCGGGTACCGTCTTCTCCAATTCGAGGCCCACGACCAGCGCGCTGTTATAAGCACCCGACCGCAAGTCCGCCATCGCGGCCAGCACCGCGATGCTGCCCGATGCGCACGCGGCTTCGTGCCGCGCGGCCGGGGTGTCCCACAGCTCGGCGCACACCGTGGCCGGCATCGCCCCTAGATGACCCTGACCGGCAAACATCTCGCCGAACGCGTTGCCGATGTGGACCACCCCGATATCCGCGGCTTCCACTCGAGCGGAGTTCAGCGTGCGTTCCACCACCTCTGCGGTCAGAGCCGCGAAGTCGCGATTCTCTTTGGTGAGGTTGCGGGCAAAGTCGCTTTGGTAGCCAGCGAGAATCCACACAGGTGCAGAGCCCGTCGAGCCGTCCATATTCGGCAACGGTACAACAGATCAGGTCGTCCGTCGGAAGATCGGATCACGCGGAACAAGTAGTGGCGGCCCCGTCGGCTCTCGGGCTGAACCGACGGGACCTAGAGGGACGCATCAGCCGGCTAACGCGTCAGCCTCCCAGGGTGCATTACCACCTGTAGCCGTTGACAAACATGTACGGCAGGTCCGGTGGCCCATCCCAGAAAAAATCGAGCGGAATGCGAAGGACCGCTGCGACGCGTACCGTCGGGCACCAACGGGCGGTCGGGTGGCGGTGAAACCCCTACGTTGGTAAGGCTTTACCGGCTCGACACCGCCATGAGGCCGTGTTGCACACGCGTATCAGTAACAGCTTCGGCCTTCGCGGACGGCGACGCACCCGCACGCAAACGCCCGGACGTGAACCGCCGACACGCTGATCGCCCGCGGCGCAACGACTTTCACTGTATTGGTACAAAAGTCCCGGTTATGGCCCCTCGCTGGTTATAGCAGCTCAGCTCGCCGCAGGAGTAACTGACGGTACATGAGTGGTCAGGCCCGATGCACCGGCTGCGTCTACCCGGCGGTCCGTGCCACGGATCGGCCGGGGCCTGACGATTCCGCAAGAATTCCGCAAGGATTTCGCCACGGACTTACAAGGGTTGCGCGGCAGCCTAAGTGCTTGTCCGCGTTGCGCAGAAGGGGACCGTCATGAAGTTCACGGTGATAGTGATGGCTTGTCTGGTGGCTGGCACGCTGATCACGACGAGTCCGGCCCAGGCCGAGTTGACCGCGCTGCCGGCGCTGAGCCCCGTTCCCAAGCTGCAGAACGACCCCAAGTCGGAGGTTCAAGAGCTGCTGCGGCAGATCTCCGAACTGGATGACCAATGGGACAGTCTTTCCCCAGCTGAGCGAAATCAGCGAATAGCGGGGCTGCAGCAACAGGTCACCGTGGTGGACAGGGACACCCGCAACCTGCCTCCCGAGCAACAACCGGAGGTGGAAGCAATGCTGGGAGTGGCGGTCGTCAGGCTGGCGGACATTCTCCGGAAAGAGCAGACGCCTCCTACGTCGCCCTGCATCTTCCCGCTGTGCCTGCCCGGGTTGTAGCGGCGATCGCGAGCGCGGCGCAGCCGGGCGCGGCGGGTCGCCGCCATCGAGCCAGCGGCGATCGCGAGCGCGGCGCAGCCGGGCGCTGCGGGTCGCCGCCATCGAGTAGCGGCGCCGCGTCAGCTCCAGGTGTGTCGCGCGACGCGGTGAAAGTTGTCGCCGAGCACCGGGCGGATATCGCTTTCGGCCCAGCCGCGGCTGTTGAGGTGATCGCCTAGCGTCAGCAGCGTTTCCGGAGGCATCCACTGGATTGGTCCCCACCGCGTATAGCTGCGTCGAACA
The DNA here is from genome assembly GCF_001665395.1 of Mycobacterium sp. 1164966.3. Classification (GTDB taxonomy): domain Bacteria; phylum Actinomycetota; class Actinomycetes; order Mycobacteriales; family Mycobacteriaceae; genus Mycobacterium. The sequence goes on along the minus strand of NZ_LZSG01000034.1, from coordinate 2,696 downwards.
GTTGAGGGTTGCGCGTGAGTTCTTCGACGAAGTCGGCGTAGTCGAAAGAGAAGTCCGAGCTAATCCCGACGTGGTCGATGCCGACCAGGTCGACGGCATATTCAAGGTGCCGAGTCATCGCTTCGAGCGTGGGGGTATTGGGTCCGAGGAAGATCCCGACGCCGGTGATTCCGACGACACCTCCGGTAGCCGCGCAGGCCCGGGCCTGGTCGTCGGTGATGTTGCGCGGGTGGTCCCATACCCCGCGCATGCAAGAGTGGCTGTATACGACTGGGCCGGTTGAGGTTTCGCACATGTCGAGGCCGGTGCGGGCGCTGCAGTGCGAACTGTCGGGGATGATACCGACCTTGTTCATTTCGGTGACGATCGAACGCCCCCACCTGGTGAGACCGCCGTCGTCGGTATCCAGGCAGCCGCTGCCTGCGCGGTTGGCGTGGTTGTAGGTGGGCAGCAGGGTGCGCACGCCGAGGTTGGCCAGCGTGGCCAGGTTGTCGAGGTTGTCGTCAAGGGGACGGGAGTCTTCCAGGTCGAACACCACCGCGATGCGGCCGGCGGACGTGATCGTTGCGACGTCGTCGGCGTGAGCCGCCAACTCCAGATCCGGGTGGCCATCGATGGCGGCGCGATAGTGCCGCAGCAGCGCGCCATTGTGTCGTCGAAGCTGTGCGGCGAATACCCCGCATTGACCGATACGAATGCGCCACCTCGGCGCAGGTAGCGGGTCAGGGGCTCGACGTCGCTATCGGGCTTTAGCGGCAGACAGGCATGCTGGTCCCACAGCAGTGACGTCACGAATACCGATAGTGCAGGATGGCGGCCAGCAGCGGTGCAACGCACTCGTGCAAGGACAGTCTGAATGCCAGATAAGGTGACGAAGCTGGCCAGTCACCCATCGGATCTCCTGGTGATAATGCCGCTCAAGGAGTGGACTTGCGCGTCCTGCGCGGGCACCGGCAACTTCCTGAAAATGGAAGACCGCGGCCCGCTGTGTATGGACTGCGCCGACCTCGGTCACCTCGTTTTCTTGCCGTCCGGAGACGCGGCACTGACCAGGCGATCGAAGGCAAACAGCAAGCTGTCGGCGGTGGCGGTGCAGTGGAGTCGCACGCGGAAGCGCTACGAGCGCCAGGGATCCTGGCCGAAGCAGACGCGATCGAGCGTGCCGAAGAACAGTGCCTTTCCGACGCCGAGGCCCGTGCACGCCACCGCGAGCGGGATAAGGTGCGACGTGAATCGGCAGACGTGCGGTTCCAGGCCGAGTTCGCCGCCGCAATCAGCAAATTGTTTCCCGGTTGTCCGCCCGCCAGGGCCGAGGCGATCGCACGGCACGCGGCGATGCGCGGCAGCGGACGGGTCGGGCGCAGCGCGGCCGGACGGACCCTGGACCCAGAGGCCGTTCACCTCGCCGTTGCGGCATCGGTACGGCACGTCGACACGGCCTACGACGAGTTGCTGATGTCTGGTCTCGACCGGGACAAGGCTCGGGAACGGGTACGCCAGCACGTCGAGGATGTGTTGAGCGGTTGGCGACAGGCGCATTAGCGCGTCGACGCCGAAGTTGATTCTGCGGTTATGGCGCGACGGACTCGAACTTTTCCGCCATGGACGCGGAGCCAACGGCAATAATGTTCCCCCCGGCAGCGCCCTCGGTGGTGCCCCCGGCAGTGCCCCCGGCCGTGCCCCGAGGTAATACATGCCCTGACGTGCCCCTGTTCAGAGTCGGTTGATGGTTGACATTTCTGTGTCGGTTGATCCTTGACACTCTGGGTTAGTAGTTAGGCCTGTTCGCGGGTGCGGAAGGTCCGTTTGTTTCTTACCTCGCCGCGGCTGGTTCGCGCGACGGTCTTGACCAGATCATCGCCGATGAAAAACCGCAGCAGATCACCATCGACGTGAACATCGCAGCGGGCGCCGGCATGGTGAGCGCCGACGCAGACCTGTTGCCAGGCCACGCTGACCACGCCATTGGTCGTCACTCGCCGGCTGACCCAATCCTGACCGCCACGATCCACGCCCGGCGCTGCGGTCTTCGGGCGCGGCGCCGCGACAGTGCAGCCGAACCGTTCGGCGGGGGTGGCCATGTCCAATGCTTGATGTGGCCGCTGGTTGTTGTAGTAATCCACCCACTCATCGACGGCTTGCTGAGCGGTCTTGAGGTTAGTGAAAGGTCGCTGCTCACTGAGGAATTCAGCGCGCAGGCTGCGGTGGAATCGCTCGATCTTGCCCGTGGTCGTCGGGCTGCGCGGCTGAGTCAACAGATGATCAATCCCGTGCTCACGACAGATCGCATCGAAAAGCACCTCCACCGGAGGGTGATGAAACCGGCCGGTGAAGACCTTGCCGTTATCGGTGAGCGCCTGCTGCGGCGCCCCGTATTTCGCCAAGGCCGCGCGGAACCCATCACAGACCGCCCGGGTCCGTTCAGCGGCCATCACCTTGGCCGCCACACACAGCCGCAAATGGTCATCGATTCCGGTCAGGGCTTTAGCGCAGCCACCATCAGCAAGCGGAAAGCCGCCCACGACGTCCAATTGCCACAGCTCCATCGGCGCCCCGCGTTCCCAGCGTTTCCACTTACGCGAACGCCGATCACGCTCCCCCGGATCGATCATGGCGGCGCGCAGCAACGCCCGATACGCCGCAGACTCCGACGGCAACGGTCTCACCCCGCGCTTATCCAACTCGAACACCAGCCG
>NZ_LZSG01000033.1 GCF_001665395.1 Mycobacterium sp. 1164966.3 | reverse complement strand
GTCCCGCCGTGCGCGAGCTGATCCTCGACGACGTCGACGAGCACCCGCCAGGCGGAGTGGTACAACCGCGCTGATCTCACGTAGCGCGCGAGTGTCGAGATTCGCTCTAGCGCGCCAACGCTGCGACTTTTAGCCCTGAAAGGCGTCGTGCTTGTGACATCTTGCGAAGGGTCGAGAGAGAGCCGGTAAACTGGCGCCATCATTCCTGCAAGGCAACGGTTTCGGAGCAATGGCCTCAGGATCTAGGCGGAACTATGGAGCAATATGAAACGTCTTGTATTGAGCGCGATGCCGGTGGCCACGTTTACGATTACGGTTGCGGTGATGATCTCGGCCGCACCCGTGGCCCAGGCGCAAACGGATATCGAGACTAACTGCAAGAACTCCGGCGGCCAATATTCGTCGGAAGAGGTACAGCCTCATTTTGGCGCCAACCCCACCCTTATCGAGACATGTTGCACCGGCACTGGGGCCTCGGCAAAATGCATTACCTACCGAGACGGCGTGCAAGGGCCCACATACGGAGGGGGCTGACCGGCAACAATGCCAGGTCCCTTCCTCTTGGCCGGGCGGTCCAAACTGACGCCATCGACCCGACAGCGATCGCTCCTCCGCCTGAGATCCTCGGCAAGACTCCTGTGAATTGACAGCTTGCGGTGGTGTCGGAACTTTGCCCCAATCAGTTGCCCTCAGGGGGATACTCCCAGATATTGGTGTGATTCAACTCGTGGTGGTGCGCGCACACCATAATCTTGCCCTGTCCGTCCGTGGCGGGCGGTGCGCCCAGCGGACACTGGTCACCCGGCGAGGGTGCCAGCGGTACCAACATCAGCGCGGCAATCATTGCGTATTTCATTGTTGCGCTCCTTCTCGCTACCAATAACACGTCCCGACCACCACCAGAGTTCGCGGTGATCCCTCCCCTCCCAGAAGTGTTCGAGTCCGGCCGGGGTTGCTCCGGCTGCTCTAGCCGTGGGCAGAGTCCCGGAAACCAGCGGGCGGTTTCCATCCACGCACACGCCGCTAAGGTGCTGCCTGATTACTCGACAAGCCGCGTCAGGTGTCGTCGAATGGTCGTCGCCGCAATCTGTGGTCAAGTCGGTGACCGAGAACGGCGCGCCAGCTGGCTGTTCTCGCTGTTGCTAATTCTTGGGTGGGGTTTGGCCGCCGTGCTGGCGGCAATACCGGGTTCACCAGCGGACAGACGGTTTTGAAGGCACTATGGCCACCGCAAGCGAGCCACCAGGACGAGGTGAAAAGGTGGAACCCATCACCCCTGAAGACGTGGAAGTTGCAGAACGCAGAGCCGGAGAAGCTCGCCGACGGGCCGCACATGCGGGACTTTCAGCCGCCCAGAGCTTCGAAAAATCGGCGCACCTCCACGATGAACTTGCACAGGTGCAAGAGAGCACGGTTGGACAAGGTGTCTCGCATACGGAATATCATCGGGAGTCAGCAGCCCGTCATCGTGAGGCCGCAGACGAGGATCGCGAGCTCGCAGAGCAAAAACGGAGAGAATCCGAAGCCGACATGGCTGCCGACACCACTCAATAGCAAAACGAACGGGCTTGCCCAGGCGCCTAACGAACCGGGGATTTGGGGCCGTGACTACTCTTTACGGGGTGCGTGCGTATTTCTCCCGGTGGAGGCAGCCGACGCGGAGGGATATCGCCGCTCTCATCCTTTTCTCTGCCCTGGTGGTGCTTGGCGCCGTTTGGACATTCCACGAAGTGCAGAAGCATTCGCAAGAAGCCAAGAAGGCCAAGTACGAAACCTGCATTCATGAAGCCCAAGCGAAGCACGTGCTGCCTCTGCCCAGCTTGGACGAGATACAGGCATGCAAGCAGCAGGCGGGCGTCAAGTAGCGGCGGTTGATCTTGATATTCAGTTGTGGGGCGGGCGGGGCTCGAACCCGCGACCAATGGATTATGAGTCCGCGGCCGACGCCGCGACAACCAGCGGAAACTGGTTAGCTATTCGCAGCTAATCGCCTGTAAGACAGCGCCTCGGCGTTGCCAGTACGTTCGCGGTACGCCTACGGTACGGCTACAAATCGCCCTCGGTCGCTGGTATCTCGCCGGCACGAGCGCGTTAGTTGGGCGGGCGTGACGCCAGCGACTTCGAACACGTGGCTAGAAGTAGACATGCGTATACTTTTTATCGGCAACGCCTAACGCGCTGACCGAATCGGCAGGAGTCGCATTACGGAGGGTTACTAGTCATGGGTTTGTTGACCGAGAAGGAAAAGCAGTACTTGCAGACGCAGCAACTGGGTCGGTTGGCCACATCGGGCAAGACCGGAGTGCCGCATGTGGTGCCGACGGGATTTCATCTAGACGCAGATACCGACAGCATCAAGATTGGTGGTCATGCCTACCGTGGGCAGGACCGACTGTACATCCGCCATCTGATGATCAATCCTCATGCGGCGTTCGTGGTCGATGATCTCGTTACCGAGCCAACGTGGACGCCGCGCGGAGTGACGCTCAAAGGCTCGGTTCGCATACACGAGACGGGCGGAGAATCGCTTGGTCCAGGTTTCGGTCCCCGCTGGGTCGAGCTGGTTCCGAATTGGGTCGCGTCGTGGGGCATTGACGCCGACCCGTTCGCGGCTCCTACGCCGCCACGCAAACGTTCTGATGTCGGCGATTGAGCCGCATCAAGTAAAGCCGTCTAAGAGGAGAGGTTCATGAGTTTCAATGACGACGAGGTCGCTTACATGAGGAGTCAACCTCTAGCGCGGATCGCGACGGTTAGCGATGACGGCCAACCCGATGTGGTCCCAGTCGGTTTCGAGTTCGACGGAACCTACATCAACATCGGCGGCTATGACCCCGCGAGGACGCGCCGGCATCACAACGTCCGGGCCGGCAATCACAAGGTCGCCTTGGTCATAGACGATTTGGTCTCCACCCAACCGTGGAGTCCTCGGTTTCTTCGCGTGTACGGAAGTGCAGAAGTGGTGACAGATGACCAACCGTATTTGCGCGTGACGCCGGAGATTTCATGGAGTTGGAACCTCAGCGGCGAACCATTGACGCATGACGGATCATTTGTGCCACCAAAACGTACCAACCACAAACATCCGTGATCTTCATGCGGACTAGCGTCTAGCACGGCGTCCCATCGTTCATCCAGGGAGATGTCATGAGCTTTGATACACCCAACGGGACCTACGGCACGCGACAGCCAAAAGCCGGATTGCTGATGCGTTGGTTCAACGGCTGGAACATGAATCGCATTCGCCGCAAGGGCGGCAAGGTCATGGGAATGGACGCGCTGGTGCTGACGACAATGGGCCGCAAGAGCGGGGCCCAGCGCAGTACCCCGGTCGCTTATCTGCCCGATGGCAACGACGCCTGGCTTATTGTGGCGTCGGCGAATGGTGCGGCAAAACACCCGGCCTGGTACTACAACCTCGCCGCTCACCCCGAACAGGTCCGAATTGAAATGGCCGGACGCACGATTGCCGTCGGAGCCGAACAACTCCACGGACAAGCACGCGAAGAGGCGTGGCAACGTTTCAAGACCGAGTTGCCGCGTTTCGCGAAATACGAGGCAAAGACCGACCGCGAGTTGCCGGTCATTCGGCTGCAGGCACTCTCAGCGTCCGGTACCTAGCAGGATGAAAACAGTCTGCACCTGTCCGAACACGCGAAGGGATGGTGCGTGAGCGGCGACGAGGTGACGGCGGGTCGTCCCGGTGAGATGCCGACAAGCGAGCGCAAAGGGCAACGGACGCGACGCCTGATACTGGAAGCGGCCCGAGCGCTGTTCGCTAACGTCGGTTACGAGCGCGCCACCATTCGCGGTATCGCTAGCGCAGCCAACGTCGACAAGTCATCAATCATCAAGTATTTCGGCACCAAACAAAAGCTCTTCGAAGAGGCCACTACTTGGACCATTCCAATCGACGATGTCATCGCCGAGGATCCATCCCAAACAGCCGAAAATCTTGCGCGCGGGATGCTGGCTGCTTGGGCCGCCGATCCCAACAGTCCCATGGCTGTACTGCTGCGCGCCAGTATGACGAGCGATCAAGCCGCGGAAATCCTCCGCACCCACATCACGTCACATGCAATCAGCGCCGTCGCTAAGACGATCAACGCTCCCGAGGCTCGGCTTCGAGCAGCGCTAATCGGTGCGATGCTCGCGGGCATCACCACCCAGCGCTACCTGTTGAAACTGCCGGACCTGGTCGACGTCGACGTCGAGCACCTCCTTCAGCTGATCACCCCGGCGCTGCGAACTTTAATCGACCCCCAAGAATGAGTCCTGGGTTGCGACCATCGGCATAGCAACCCCCCGAAGGTCGGCAGCGAACCGCCTAATTTGGAATGTCAAAAATCAATCGAAACAGCTGTAAAGAATCAGCCGAAACACTGTCAGGCATCAACCGAAACCGAAACGTCAAGCATCAGCCGAGGCAATACACTTTTACGGTGGTGCGGGCGGGGCTCGAACCCGCGACCAACTGATTATAAGTCCGTAGGTCCGGCGCTACAGCAAACCCAATTCGGTCCGTCAGCAACTCAATTTCGGCGCCAATCCCCTAGTCTTCCTACCTCTCCGGTTTCAAAAAGTCCAGTTCTGGACAGCACCGGCAAAGCGGCATGTGGGCACGGTTGTCCAAAAGTGTGGGACGTGATGTGGATGCGGGCGGTTGTCGTCAGGCAGCAGGCAACCGGTGCAGGGGGCTGAATGCCACGCAAAGCCGTAGTCTCGCTAGCTGACAGAGGAGAAGGGCGAACTCACTCATCTTCGGCATGCTCAACCGACCTTTTGGTCCCGCTTTCATGCCACTATTGAGCGTTACTCAAGGGCAGTCGGAGGGCACCAAGATGTTCGGTAATGAGGAACTGCACAAGTCGCCCGTTCATAAGGCGATGAACATGAACGTTGTCGAACAGAAGCCCGGCTTCGCAGTACTATCCATGCCACTCAGCGAGGACGTGAGAGGGTACTACGAAGGCACTATTCACGGCGGGATGCTGGCTACGTTTGCGGATGCCGCCTGTGCGTGGTGTCTTATCGGTGCCTACGACATGTCTAACGAATTCACCGTGACAACGGATATGCACGTCCGCTACTACCGTCAGCCGCGTGGCGGTCCGCTCCGAGCAGAAGCCAGGATGGTACACAGCGGTCGCGTGCTACTCAGCGCCGAATGCACGGTGCTTGACGTAAACGACCGAGTCCTTATCCGTTCCACGGCGACCTACACCCGCAACTCCACTCCAGGCCGCGGCGTGGCCACCGGCGAAAAGTAATCGCCACCGCCTTGTGGCCTGGGTGTCCGCCTATCGTCGACCCAGACGAGATTGAAGACTCCGACGACGATTCTTACGACTGACACGACGGCGGATCGACGGCGGATCGCCGACTAGGCGTTCTTTTTGGAAGGACACAACGTTGTCCGCTGCCGCAACAACCGGACGCGCGAGCTTCGGTGCCGCTAGTTCGTCCTCAGTGACGTAATCCGCGTAGGTCGATAGGGTCAGTACGAAACTGGAGCGCCCAAGCCACATGCCTGGTGCCTACTACCTCCAGACCGATCCTGGCTTCACCCGGCGACAGCTGGCGCCACCGCTGATGCAGCTAGTACCGCGTGTACTGCACTTTGCCGACACCTACCAGGACGAGGCCGAACCGGTTAGCTAGACGACGCGGTCGTCGACCGTCTGTGAACGAGCGTGGACGCGGTCTGGACGTGAACGCGGTCTGTGGCCGAACCGGCGACCGTGCGAGAAGCCGCGAAATTCCCTTTACCTGCGAAAATGCTAAGTGGGGCTAAGTGGGGCGGGCGGGGCTCGAACCCGCGAGCCAACGGATTATGAGTCCCTAGTCAACGCGTCGGCAACCAGGAGAAACGGTGCGCCGAAACGACTCAAATCACCTGTAGGACAGTATTTTGGGCGTTGTCGGTACGGTTCCGGTACGCATCAGGCGCGGCTACAAAACGCCCCCGGTCGCCGGGGTGACGCCGGGGTGAGATGCGCTCAGGGCGGTTAGCTACCGACGAGTCGCCCATGCTATAAGGCGCCGACGAGCCTAGGGGCGCGAACTCGCCAGGCGCGACGAACGACCTCAGACCGTTGGGGTACTCACCCCCACCAGAACGACGTGGCGATCGCCACGTAGAGCGCGATGAGCACCGTCCCCTCGAACCAGGTCGATTCGCCGTCGAAGGTCACCAGCACCGCGACCAGTGCCGACATGATCATCGACGCCAACAACAGCGGCGAGAACACCAGATCGAAACCAGGCTGGCCGAGCCATGCCGCCGCCAGGCAGACGATCGGGGCGATGGTCAGCGCGATCTGGACGGGCGACTGGAGGATGACCTGGACCGCATAGTCCATCTGGTTCTTGGCCGCCAGCTGAATGCCGACGAAATTCTCCACCGCGTTGCCCGCGATCGCCACGATCACCAGACCGGCGAACACCTCGTTGATGCCCGCTGCATGCATCGCCGGCTCTAGGGCGGCGACGAACCATTCCGACACGAAGGCCGCACCGATCCCGGCGACGGCCAGCATGCCGATGGCCATCGCCAGCGGCCACTCCCCGTGTGCTGTCGCCACACTGGCGGCTTTGGCCGAATCGGGGCTGGCCACAATGGGAGACGACGCTCTGGAGGTTTCATGATCAACTTGCCCCACCGGGTCGACAGCACGCTTTCCGAGCGTAGCCGGCAGCGAGAGTGCGAACAGCGCAAGCATGACGATGGAGACGACGACCGACACCGCCCGCTCGTGCGGTTGCGCCGGGGTGTGTGTTGCAGCGGTGAGCGAGGGGACAGCGAGGATGAATACCGCGAGGGTGAACATCAATCCGAGGGTGCGTCCGTCGTCGGCGGCGAAGCGCTGGCGGCCGTGCTTGATACCGCCGACCACGAAGGACAGCCCGAGCACCAGCAGGGCGTTGGAGAGAATCGAGCCGACGATGGTGGCCTTCACCACCCCGTGAAGGCCTGCTTTTAGTGCGAACAGTATGACGAACAATTCGGGCAGGTTGCCCAGCGCCGTCTGCAGTATCCCAGTCGCGTTGGGCCCGAGCCGGTCTCCGAGCGCCTCCACCGAACGGCCGACCAAAGATGCCAGCGTGGCCAAGGCAAGTGCGGACACGATGAACGCCAGCACTGCATTCACGTGGGCGAAGTGCAGAACTCCGCTCGCCATGGCCGCGATCAGCGTGGTGGTGAGCATGATGCGGTCGCGCCGGGTCAGCAGTGGGAGCCGTTCAGTATGGGTGGTCGTCACGCGCCTCTCCTCTGATCGCGCCGAAGTTTTCCAGGATCGCACGGTTCGCGTTTAAAAATCGCCACTCGCGACCAAGCTATGGCCGATGCGAAGGCGATTAGCTCTGTCACTCGATGCTGTCGATACAGCAGGGTGTCCGGCAGATATGGCGTTTCTTTCCAAATCTCTGCGGCAGCTTTCAGACGGAGTCGAACCTTGAATTGAGGTTTTCTTCCTGGTCAGGCTGAACAGGAATTGGGCGGTCAACGGGCTTCAATCGGGTCAACACCGCCATGGGTAAGAATCCTCGTTACCCGTTCGACATCCCCCCGGTGGTGGTTCCGCAAGCTGACGTTTGTTGACAATGTGATCCGCGAGACTGCTCACGCAGCGGCAGCTGATCACTAATACCCGGAAGCGACGAGCGCGGGCATGCCAGGCTGAGACAAGGTGCGGCAAGGAGAGTCGGATGTGTCGGTGGGTTGCATACTTGGGCGGCCCGATCGCGCCCAGGGAGCTGTTGTATGACCCGGAGCGCTCACTTATCGAGCAGAGTCGTAGGCATGCGCCGAACATGGAAATACCCAACGGGGACGGCACGGGGCTGGGCTGGTATGAGCACCGTGCCGAACCGGCGCTGTTTCGCAGCGTAACCCCGGCGTGGGGCGATGAGAATCTTTTGGAACTGGCGACTGAGATCCGCACCCGACTGTTTCTTGCCCATGTGCGCGCGGGTACTGGGACACCGGTGCAGCAGACAAACTGTCACCCGTTCCGCTACCGCAACTGGCTTTTTGTGCACAACGGATACGTCGGCGGATATCAGCGGCTGCGCCGGGATCTGCTGTTGGCTGTTCGCCCAGCCCTGTTTGGCAACATAGCGGGGTCCACCGATTCAGAGCTGTTGTTTCACCTCGCGCTCACCTTCGGTCTCGCGGATGATCCGATCGAGGGGATCGCCCGAATGGCAGGTTTCGTCGAAGCGGCCGCCGCTGCGGCCGGTGTAGCCGAACCCGCGCTGCAGATGACGATAGGGGTCAGCGACGGGGTGCGTCTGTACGCGGCCCGTTACGCGAGCGGACCGGAAGTGAATACGCTTTTTGTGAGCGAAGATCCGGAGTCGGTGCGCATGCTCTACCCCGACAACGAGCGGCTGGCACACTTCCGTGATGATGCCCGGGTGGTAGTCTCCGAGCCGTTGACCCAGCTGCCAGGAGTGTGGCGCGAGGTGCCCGCCGGGACCGCGCTGATTGTCGGCGAGGACATCCAAGAGCTGCCATTCCAGCCGATTAAATGACCCAACGGCGTCTGTCGGGTGGAGTCTCCACACACGGAGACGTCCTGGTGAATCAGACGAGTGACGGTGTCGATCTCAACGACATCTGGGCAGAGATACAAGACGTGCTCGAACTCTGGAACAAAGAGCGAAAGAGTGTCACTGACATTCTGTCGTACAAGACGGTCAACGTCGCCGACGCAATTCCACAGAGCATCTCATCGGACAGCTTCGAGGAAGCCACCGAGTTTGGTGTCCCTCGCGCGATTCGACCGCCGAGTGATGTGCTCAAGCTCGGCTACTCGTTCAAGGACTACGACATCGCCTTGCGCGCAATGTGGAAGTTCCTGCGCGAAGCGACCGCCGAGCAAATCACGGCCCAAGTAACGCGCGTGTTCGAAGCCGACAACAAGCTCACAACCGGCTCCGTCCTGCGTCGGTTACTCGATCCGGCAACGGAATTGAACGAGTGGGGGCACGTCTGCTGCGGGTTGTGGAACGGCGACGGCATGGTGCCTCCGCCGTATCTCGGCACCACGTTCGCCGGGGATCACAAGCACTATCTCACCACCGGCTCAACAGTTCTCGATGCGCTTGATGTCGAGAACATGATCAAGCACGTCACTGAGCACGGCTACGGATTGGTGAGCGGCTCGCAGCTGGTGTTGATCGTCAACCCCATCGACTTTGAAGCCTCAAGCATTGCGGCCTGGAAGGCGGGTGTGGACTACGGCGGCGCAACGACACCGAAGTACGACTTCATCCCGAGCGCGCTGATGCCCGCCTGGATCTCGAACGAAGAAATCCACGGCCCGATCCCCAGCGCCGAGTACAACGGACTACAGGTGTGGGGTTCCTACAACAACGCCCTCATCATCAAGTCCAACTACATGCCTCGCTATTACGCCGCCTTGGTCGCTACCGGCGGGCCGAACAGCGACAGCAACCCGGTCGGCTTCCGCGAACACGTGAACCTGGCATACCAAGGGCTGCGGCATATTCCGGGGCGCGGCCCGTACCCCATCCAAGAGAGCTTCTTTGCTCGCGGGTTCGGTACCGGCACCCGACACCGGGGTGCAGCGGTCGTCGTCCAGATCACTACTGACCCAACTACACCCCGCCGACGATTGAGACGTAGCGATGGGTCGTTACACGCGGGCACCCGAGCCCTACCGCGATCCACCGCCGCCAGCACCACCACGTTGCGGGGCGCACAACCCTTTCCAGCTGCATTGCGAACAGGCCGGTGACCAAAGCACCGAGTTTTCATGGGGGCCAGGCCCGGTCGCGCCACACCTCAATGGCCGGCCACCCAGTGAGGGCGGGGTTTACAGGGGTCGCAGCCCAAGGGTTGACCCGCCCCGCAACGCGGAGCGCGTCGGGCGCCCACGCACACACCCCAGGCCGCTTGATGAGGCGCGTGGCTACCCGGGTGAGCAGGTGGCCCCATGAGCCGTGGCCAGGGTGGGTTTGTGTACCCGGTGCCCGCCCTGGCCACCCACCACGCCAGCGCCGCCGAGCTGCTGGTGCCCCGCGCACACGGCTACGGCCACGCTAGGCCGCTGAGCGGCACACCCTAGTCGGTCACCGGGGGCGGGTTGAGGGGGCTACGCGCCGGGCTCCCTTAGGCGTACAGCCGGCAGCGCTCAACAAGGATCTCTGCCAGCCGTTCAGGTTCGCTCACCATCAGCATGTGGCAGGCGTCGATCTCGATGAGGGTCTGCACTCCGCCAAGCGCGGCGATGCACTCATGTTGAATCTTCATCGAGACGGCGCGATCGCGCCGAGTGAGTATCCACGTTCGTGGCACCTCGTCGGGCATACCACTGCGGTCAACGTTTTCTATCATCATGGAGGGTGATTCCTGACAAGACCGAGCCAGCGTGAACTTGCGCTGTTCGGGAGTCATTCCGTTGCAGAATACAAACCCCGCCAACGCAGTAGGCAAACCTCCCGCCCGAACCGAACGGCCTTTCTGCACATAACGTTTCGCGGTGCGACGTGCGTACCAGCTCTGCGCCCCGGGAAGCGTGTCCACCAGGGCGCTGCCGTTGGTTGGTACTTGCGCGGTGGCCAAGATCATCTCCCGCACCCGCGCTGAGCCGAGCTTGGTGACAACACCGGGGACGATCACGCCCGCCAGCGAATGGCCGACGATCACGAGGTCGTCGAGCGCAGCATTCTCGATGTCCGACAGCACCGAGTCGACCCACCCGTCGATACAAGCGGTGATCAGGTCACCGGGCTTCCCTCGCCGCCCCGGCAGATCAACGGCCAGCACCCTTAGCCTCGGCTCCATGCCTTGGATCACGTCGACGGTGGATTCCCAACAATCAGCGGCGAACCCGCCTCCGTGCATAAGAACCAATGCAGGCAGTGCCATCGGGCCTCCTTCAGCGCCGAGCCCTGAGCAGCATCGTAAAGCTCGGCGACGCCAGCCCGCGCCAAGTTCGCCAAGGCTGCCCGCGCGAAGGGCAACACTAAAGTCGGTCGCCGCGCCAAAAGCACGGCCGCACCGAAACGCAAGGCCAAGCGCAGTTAGCTAGCGCCGCACCCACCGCGCCACGCGCCGGTACGACGCCGGTAAATCGCACTCTGCCTAGCCGATCTAAATGTCGCAAATACGGTCTGACCAGGTGAAATACGGTGGGGCTGTTCAGAGTCGGTTGATGCTTGACGTTTCTGTTTCGGTTGATCCTTGACACTCGTTGTTGTGGCTAGGTCTCTGTGCTGGCGCGCAGGGCCCGTTTGTTTCGTACCTCTCCGCTGCTGGTGCGTGCGGCGGTTTTGACCAGTTCGTCGCCGATCCAGAAGCGCAGTAGCTCGCCGTCGACGTGGACGTCGCAGCGGGCGCCGGCGTGGTGGCGTCCGACGCTGACTTGTTGCCATGACACGCACACGATGCCGTTGGAGCACACCCGGCGGCTGACCCAGTCCTGACCGCTGCGGTCCTGGGGTGGCGTCGTCATTGCCGCTGGTGTGCTCACGGGGGCGCCCGCGGCGAAACGCTCAGCGGGGGTGGCCATGTCCAGCGATTGATGTGGACGGGTGTTGTTGTAGTAGTCGATCCACTCGTCAAAGGCCTGCTGGGCCACCTTGATGTTGGTGAAGGACGCTGATCACTGAGGAATTCGGCCCGCATCGTGCGGTGAAACCGCTCGATTTTGCCGGTAGTGGTGGGACTGCGCTGCTGCGTCAGCAGGTGCTCAATCCCGTTGTCGCGGCAGATCGCATCAAAGAGCACCTCCACCGGCGGGTTGTTGTAGCGGCCGGTGAACACCCTGGCGTTGTCGGTCAACAGCTGATCGGGTGCCCCGTAGGTGGCGATGGCCGCGCGCAGCGCGTCACAGACCGCCCGGGTGCGCTCCCGAGCCATCAACCGCCCCGACACACACACGGGAGTGATCGTCAAGCCCGGTCAAGGCCTTGGCGCTGGTGCCGTCGGCCAGCGGGAATCCGCCGACGGTGTCCATTTGCCACAGCTTCATCGGCAGCCCGCGTTCCCAGCGTTTCCACTTGCGTGAGCGCCGATCCCGCAGCGTCGGGTCGATCATGGCGGCCCGCAGCAACGCCCGATACGCCGCAGACTCCGACGGCAACGGTCTCACCCCGCGCTTATCCAACTCGAACACCAGCCG
>NZ_LZSG01000032.1 GCF_001665395.1 Mycobacterium sp. 1164966.3 | reverse complement strand
TGATGACAACTGCCGCCGCTGGTCTGTGTCCCGCAGCTGCTTCTGCACGATGTCATGCACACTCTGCGGGGACCGCACCCCCACCACCCACCTCGGCCTGGCTTCAGGCATCACCCCACCTCACCACCCACGGGGGGACCACCTCCATCGCGAACACGCCTCCGACAAACGCTCCCACCCCGGAGGTTGTCGCCCTCCCCGCAACTGGACAAAAACCACCGGTCTGGCTTAATCGTTGCTGCAGCGTGGTTTTCGGGTGTTGACGTGCGTGGATGGGTGAATTCCCGTGTGTGTCGGTGTGTTCGGGAAAACTGGACACCATGAACGCCGGTGAGCGAGCTAAGCGGGACCTGAAGGTGTTGCAGCTGTGGGTGTCGGGGGCCAGTTACCGCGCCATCGCGGCGGTGGTGGGGTTGCGGTCCCCGCAGAGTGTGCATGACATCGTGCAGAAGCAGCTGCGGGACACAGACCAGCGGCGGCAGTTGTTGGAGGATGAGTCCTTCGCCATGTTTCAGGAGCGCTGGGAGCGGCTGTTCCGCGCTCACTGGGGTCCTGCGTTGGACGGCGATTACCGCTCTGCGGAGATCTGCCGCAAGCTGCTTGGCCAGTTCGTGCAGGTATACGGGCTGACGGACCAGGGGGTTGATGTGGCGGCGGGGACGCGATGCGATGCGGTGGAGCCGGAACCGGATGATTCCCAGCTGGACGAGCTTGCCAAGCTGCGGGCTGCCCGCGCCCGCGCCTATCAGTGATAGGCCAGTATCAGTGAGCCGTTCGCGCTTACGCTGGCGGCGCAGCGTGCGGGCGCTGGCCCGCGCAGGTGGGGGAAATTCCCCCACCTGCGGCCTAATTCAATGTCGCGGTCGCCAGCGATGCGCCGATGGCTAACCGTTACAACACAGTTCGCGTTCGAGGGCGTCGGCGCTCATGCCGTAGGCCACGAGACAGTTGTTGTCGTCGGCGAGAGCATAGGGACCGTATTGCGCGTACCACTGGCTGCGCTCGCGGTATTTGATGAGCCGCAGGCCTTTAGCGTGTGCACGCCTGCGAAGCTGTGAGTCTGATAGTTGCATGGCGGAACCTTTACCTTTCGGGTCGATTACCCGTGCCAAGCCATGCCCTGAGATCATCCACGCGGGGGCGGAATAAGGCGAGCATAGCTCAATGGCTCTAGGACTACGGCTGACATGGCCGCGCGGCGCATGGACTCATCGCTGACTTTGGTGTAGATGGCCGTGGTCACGGGTGACGTGTGACCCAGCAGCTATTAGGGCGTCATTCCTCGAAAGTTTCTTCGTCAATCTGTTTCAAGTCGAAAGTCTCACGTACTTGGACGCCGACGTTGTACCGCACCATCAGTTTGGTCAGTTCCATGCCGTCGATGAGCCGAAGACGCATGGCGACGTTCTCGGCGAACTGCTTGGCGGCCGGTGAGAACTTCCCTGTGGTGACGAACACGCCGCGAGATGTCTGCGCACCCTGCAAAGCCCCGACGAACGCTTGGATGTCGGGACGCCCAACGGTGCTGTCCTTGTCGTACCGCTTGGCTTGAACACCGACCAAATCAAGTCCAAGAGCATCTTGCCGCACCACTCCATCGAGTCCGCTGTCTCCCGGCTTACCTGTGTGCTCCAACAACGACTCGCGCCCCCCGTAACCCATCGCGCTCAAAAGCTTCAACGACAAGGTTTCGAGAAACGTCGGCGGCTGCGCCAAGATTCGGTCGAGCAACTCTGCAGCCAGCGTGTCGTATGACTCTTCGACAATCTTGCCTATTGCCTCGCTCGGCGAGAGTTCATCCGACACGACGCTGACCGACTCCTCCGTCTGCTTATCGTGCTTGCGCGCCCGGAAGTCCTGATACTCCGGGAACTGCGCGAGGACAGACATGTCCACACGTTCCGGGTGCTCCCGGAGGACTTTCTTCCCGCGCTCCGACAACATGTAGCGTGCCCGCTCCGGGCGGTTGAGCAACCCTGCTTGCGTCAGGTGGGTGACCGCCCACGCCACTCTGTTGTCGAACGTCGACTGCTTTCCGCTGGCCAGCATCACCAGGCGATCGTCATCCGAAACATTTAGCGCAGCAGCGACTGCTGCTCGAATTTGTGCCAGCGACTTCGGCTCGTCCCCCTCAATCGTGACTAAAACCGGGCGCATCATTGTTTGAAAGTCAGGAATCCCCACCGGACGACCTTAGCGAGCGGTGGGGCAGGGGGTGCCCCTTCGTGAGCTTCAACTGCGAGGGCGGCGCGCTCGTTAGCAAAGCTGGACGGATCACCCATTATCGAGGACGGTCAGCAGACCCCGTGGGTCAGGCGCTGTGCTGTCCGCTCGTTCGCACCAGTCTCAGTGAATACTCAGGACTTAGCTCACATATTCCTTCTTTGAGAAGGTAAGCGATTACTTGCTCAACTTTCGCGACAGATCGGCGGCTATCGTAAAGCGCTCCAGCCAATTCCTCATCAGAATAAGAATTGATCTCGAATCCCTTCGCGATCAAGAAGACGATGAGCTCGGAATCGAGAATTATTTGCCAATCAGGAAGTAGTCGAGCGACCTTCTTAGATAGGTTCGTCCAGTCAGCTCTCACTATTTCGCCGTCATCGGTCACAACAATGGGTTGACGGGTCATAAGTATGACGAGGAAGGCCTTCAGTGCTCCCCAGGGCAGGTTTCGGGTCAGGCTCCGTACCAAATACTGACGACCTTCTGCGCGAGCCTTCTCGATACTGGATCGCACATCATCGACCGCATCCGAGATCAAGTCTCGGATGGACACCTCGCCGACGCGCTCTTTGAGGATTTTGTCGATTTGCTCGAAAACTGCGGTCCTCACTTCTGAGAAGGGTCCCAATTTGGCAGCTCGAAGTGCGCGCATGTAACGATCACTGTCGCGGCTGCCATCAAGCAGATCGATATCGGGAGCAGTCACCGTCGGCGTCGTCGGTGCCGCCGCGCGCTGTATGGCGCCTGTACGGCGTGGTGGCGCGGTTGTACCGGAAAGCGCCAACAAGGGATTGTTCTCGTCGCCCGAAATGGTAATCGCGCCCTGCGCTGCCGCTTCCCGGACCAGAAGCGAAATAATTTTCGGGTCGTCTTGAGGCGCGTTGCGGCCTTTGACTTTGTTCCAAGCAGGATTCTGGCGTGCGAGTGCAGGGCGAAGTTGTGTCTGCATCAGCGGTCCTCGGACTGTTAATGCCGTTTTCATAAGACGTATCGCTTCATCTAAGGGCATGAATGACTGTGGCCACTGGTCGAGTTGCTTGGTGCCGGGACTCGTCGTTAATCGAAGGAGGTGCCGAAAGTCTAAAAACTCAACTTGCCGGTTACCTGCCGGCTTCTGCGCCAAGTGATACTGCAGAACCAACCGGAACGAACATACCAAGATAGGCTCGTCAACCGGGGCAGCTTCTATCGCCTTGTCTACGGTCTCAATGGCGAAGCGATCCTGTTCGGTTGTCGTCTTGTCGTCGGAAACTGTGATGGCCTCGGCGCGAAACTCAGCGAAGACAGAAGGGTCATGGGCAAGAAGAATGACGGTCCCAGTTCGCACATCCGGTTGATGCTGTAGTAACACTTCAAAGATGTCGCGCTCGCGACCGTTCGTGACCGATGCGAGATCGACGATGCAGTACATCCGAAGTTCCCCCTTCGTGCAGAAAGGCTAGTGTGGCGCGCGCGCCACACTAGCCGTCTGACCTCGGAGGCGTCTAGTGATCGTCGGAAGAGGACGAAGGCTTCTTCCGGGGGATCGCAAGCCAAACACCGAGTTCGAGGATTTGTACGACCGCAACGTGGACCAGAAAGATGACGGTCTCATGCGGGTACAGAGCTGCCGCAATTGCGACAGCATTCAGCGCTAGAACCAAAGCTAGCGCTCCCAGTTTTTCTGCCATGATGGCTCCGTGACGTCGGACTGCCGCAGAACAGATCCGGGCAGTTCGGAAACGCAGAAAACATCGTTGCAGAGTTGAGATGAGTGTTGAGTTATTGAAGGCACTGCTCGCTTGGGGCAGCGGTGCTAACAGCGAAAGGCTGCAGGCTTATCGCAGATCGCGGATCGCGGATAGCGGAAGGCGCGAGTGATTCGGGGTCGAAGGCATGAGGCAGATCGCAGAAGGCCGAGGGCCGAAGGAAAATGACCTTTTTCAGGCCAACGACAGGAAGATACAGCGTTACTCAAACGCCGTCAAGCCCCAGGGCGGGCAACAACGGATGACTGCATGATCCCCCTGTCATGACACCGATTGTACGTGCTTAGGGCGGGTCAGGCCACCACGTTGGGCAGAGCATACCTGTGCCTTGATCAACTGTCCGCTTTGCCCGGCGAGCACGGTGCGCGCCCGACTGCGGATCAGCTCGGCGGGTCATCGTGCTGGCATGTAGCTGTGACTCTCCGCCTGTGGAAACATCCGCTATTTAGCGGTCCTGGTGGTCGCATGGAGCCTGGCCGATTTGGCCGGCCGGACGTCGCCCGGGTTCGACGAGGTTTCCACCGCGCTGAGCTTTCGGCAAGCGGGAGCCCGGCGATGAGCGCCGATGGTCAGGCACTGCGCGCATGGGCCTATTTGTCCCGCGTAGCCGAGCCACCCTGCCGGGAGCTGGCGGTCCTGGTCGAATCCGTTGGCGCGGTGGAGGCTGCCGACCGGGTCCGGCGCGGCCTCGTCGACGGCGAGCTGGCGCGCCACACCGATGCCAGGCGCGAAATCGACCGGGCCGCAGATGATCTCGAGTTACTGGCACGCCGCGGCGGACGGTTGATCACGCCGGACGACGAGGAATGGCCATTGCTGGCCTTCCGCGCCTTCGAGGGTGCGCGGTCCAGGGAGCGCAGCGCACCCCCACTGGTGTTGTGGGCGCTGGGGCCGGCACGGCTGGACGAGGTGGCACAGCGTGCCGCCGCCGTGGTCGGGACCCGCGCCTCGACGGCCTACGGCGAGCATGTGGCGGGCGACCTGGCGGCCGGGCTGGCCGAGCGCGACGTCGCGGTCGTCTCCGGGGGCGCTTACGGCATCGACGGCGCGGCTCACCGAGCGACGCTGGACACCGACGGTATCACCGTGGCGGTCCTCGCCGGCGGGATCGACATCCCTTACCCCGCAGGGCATTCGGCGTTGCTGCATCGCATCGGTCAGCACGGGCTGCTGTTCACTGAATATCCGCCCGGTGTTCGTCCCGCCCGGCACCGATTTCTGACCCGAAATCGTCTGGTGGCGGCTATCGCGGGGGCGGCCGTCGTGGTGGAAGCGGGCCTGCGCAGCGGTGCCGCCAACACCGCCGCCTGGGCGGGCGCATTGGGCCGGGTGGTGGCCGCGGTGCCGGGGCCCGTGACGTCGTCGGCGTCGGCGGGTTGTCACGCCCTGCTGCGCACCGGCGCGGAACTGGTCACCCGCGCCGACGATGTCGTCGAACTGGTTGGCCGCATCGGCGAGCTGGGGCCAGAAGAGCCGCGGCCCGGCACGCCGTTGGACGGCCTGAGTGCCGCCGAGCGCCAGGTGTACGAGGCATTGCCGGGCCGCGGCGCTGCCACGATCGACGAAATCGCCGTGGCGTCAGGACTGGTGCCCGAGCGGGTGCTGGGGCCGCTGGCCCTGCTTGAGCTGGCCGGGCTGGCCGAGCGCCGTGACAGCCGATGGGCAATAGTCCGCCGTCGGCCCGGCAAGGCACCCGCCGGGGCCCCGGAGACCCGGCTCGTATAGTCGACGGAGGGTCTGGACAGGAGGACAAGTGGCAGGTCGACCGCTGCAAACTTTCGAAGTCGTCGGTACCCAGCAACTCGCACCGCATATGGTCCGCGTAACTCTCGGCAGCAACGATTTTGACAGCTTCGTGCCCAGCAAGTTCACCGACTCCTACGTCAAACTGGTCTTCGTCGCCGACGACATCGACGGGGCCGCGTTGCCGCAGCCGTTGACCCTCGACAGCTTTGCCGGGCTGCCCGCGGCCAGGCAGCCTTCGGTGCGGACCATGACAGTCCGTCACGTCGACGAGGCCGCGGGTCAGATCGCGATAGACATCGTGGTGCACGGCGAGCACGGGGTGGCGGGGCCGTGGGCGCTGGCGGCCCAACCGGGCCAGCGGATCTACCTGATGGGGCCCGGCGGCGCCTACACACCCGATCCGGCAGCCGATTGGCACCTGCTGGCCGGTGACGAGTCCGCGCTGCCCGCCATCGCGGCCGCGCTGGAAGCGCTTCCCGCGAGCGCGGTCGGCAAGGCCTTCATCGAGGTCGCCGGGCCCGACGACGAGATCCCTTTGACGGCACCCGAATCGGTCGAGGTGAGCTGGATATATCGGGGCGGCCGGGCCGATTTGGTTCCCGAGGACCGCGCCGGCGATTGCGCGCCGTTGATTGAGGCGGTCACCACGGCCCCCTGGCTGCCCGGTCAGGTGCACGTCTTCATCCACGGCGAGGCCCAAACCGTCATGCATAACCTGCGGCCCTACATCCGCAACACACGCGAGGTAGACGCGAAATGGGCGTCGATCTCCGGATATTGGCGGCGCGGGCGCACCGAGGAGACCTTCCGGCAGTGGAAGAAAGAGCTCGCCGAGGCCGAGGCCGGGACTGAAGTAGCCGGCTGAGCCCCGGCTGGCATGCTCTTTCGCATGTCTTTCACGCCCCATTTCGGTGACTACCAAAACGAGATCTACTTTCAGGGCCTGGCCGGGGTGGTGCCGTCGCTGCCGATGGCTTTCGGCGAGTTGGAGGCCAAAGCGGAGAACGCGATGCCACCGTCGGTGTGGTCATACGTCTCCGGCGGAGCGGGCGACGAACGCACCCAGCGGGCCAACCGCGAGGCCTTCGACCGGTGGGGGCTAATGCCGCGGATGTTCGTCGGCGCCAAACAGCGCGATCTGTCCGTCGAGCTGTTCGGCCTGACCCTGCCGTCGCCGCTGTTCATGGCGCCGATCGGGGTGATCGGGCTGTGCGCTCAGGACGGCCACGGCGACCTGGCCACCGCCCGTGCAGCCGCACGTACCGGCGTTCCGATGATCGCCTCCACGCTGACGGTCGACCCGATGGAAGACGTCGCCGCCGCTTTCGGCGACACTCCCGGCTTCTATCAGCTGTACACGCCCACCGACCGCGAGGTGGCCGAGAGCCTCGTCCATCGCGCCGAAGCGGCCGGGTTCAAAGGAATTGTCATCACGATGGACACCTGGGTCACCGGCTGGCGCCCGCGTGACCTCACCACCGCCAACTTCCCCCAGCTGCGGGGCCACTGCCTGGCCAACTACTTCACCGACCCCGTCTTCCGGGCCGGCCTGCAGCGCCCCCCGGAGGAAGACCCGCAGGGTGCGGTGCTGCGCTGGGTACAACTTTTCGGAAATGCGCTGACCTGGGACGACCTCGGGTGGCTGCGCTCGCTCACCGACCTGCCGCTGATCATCAAGGGCATCTGCCATCCCGACGATGCCCGGCGCGCCAAGGACGGCGGCGTCGACGGCATCTACTGCTCCACCCACGGCGGCAGGCAGGCCAACGGCGGCCTGCCCGCGCTGGACTGCCTGCCCGGTGTGGTCGAGGCGGCCGACGGGCTGCCGGTGTTGTTCGACTCGGGGATCCGCAACGGAGCCGACGTCGTCAAGGCGCTCGCGATGGGCGCGACCGCCGTTGGCGTCGGCCGTCCCTACGCGTACGGGCTGGCGCTCGGTGGCTTGGACGGCATCGTGCACCTGCTGCGCATGATCCTCGCCGAAACCGACCTGATCATGGCGGTCGACGGCTATCCGACCGTGAAGGATCTCACCCCGGACACATTGCGGCGCGTCGACTGACAGCCGGGACATCGCCTGCGACGGTAGGGACATGCCGGACAAGAGCGAGGCTGTGCTCGAGGAATTCGACGAGTATCTGAGGCTGCAGTGCAACCGGTCGGCGCACACACGTCGGGCCTATCTGGGTGATGTGCGGTCGCTGCTGGCGTTTCTCGCCGCGCGCGACCTGGACCTGGACGCGCTGAGCCTGCAGATGCTGCGGTCGACGCTGGCCACCGCGGCCGGCGCGGGGGCCGCGCGCACGACGCTGGCCCGGCGCACCTCGGCGATCAAGGCGTTCACCGCGTGGGCCCACCGGCGCGGCCTGCTGGCCAGTGACCCCGCCGTCCGGCTGCAAGTGCCGAAGGCACACCGCACGCTGCCGGCGGTATTGCGACAGGACCAGGCCCTGGCCGCCATGTCGGCCGCGAAATCGGGTGCCCAGCAGGGCGATCCGCTGGCGCTGCGGGACCGGCTGATCGTCGAGCTGCTCTATGCCACCGGGATCCGGGTGAGCGAACTGTGCGGCCTCGACGTCGACGACATCGACTCCGACCATCGGCTGATACGCGTGCTCGGCAAGGGCAACAAGCAACGCACTGTGCCGTTCGGCCGGCCGGCCGCCGAGGCGCTGCGCGCGTGGCTGGAGCACGGGCGTCCCGCGCTGGTCACGCCCGAGTCCGGGCCGGCGCTGTTGCTGGGTAGCCGGGGGCGCCGGCTCGACGTACGCCAGGCGCGCACAGTGGTGCACGAAACCGTCGCGGCCGTTGACGGCGCGCCCGACATCGGGCCGCACGGGCTGCGGCACAGCGCCGCTACTCATCTGCTCGAGGGCGGAGCCGACCTGCGCGTCGTCCAGGAGTTGCTCGGCCATTCCAGCCTGGCAACCACGCAGTTGTACACCCACGTTGCGGTGTCGCGGTTGCGGGCGGTGCACGATCAGGCCCACCCGCGGGCCTGACGGCGTTGCCGGTGAACTCACGGCTTTGGTGTGAATCCTGGGTCCAACCAGCGCAGGATTCACGCGCAAAGCGGGATCAGCGTCGCAGCGGCTTGAGCCGAATGGCCGTCGACTCCAGCAGGCTCAGTGGATCGACATAATCGGCGCCCGAGGCCGGACCCCACATGGCGCCCCAGTGCAGACACGCCGCGGCCCGGCAACCCGGATGGCCGGCGATCAACTCGCCGATCACGGTGCCCTCGCTCACCTGCTGCCCGACCCGAACCGCTGCCCGCACCGGCTCGTAGCTGGTATGCAGTCCACTCGGATGAGCCAGCGATACCACCGGCCTGCCCGCGACCTGCCCGGCAGCCACCACCACCGCACCGGCCGCGGCGTACACCGCCTGCCCCGGTACACCGGCCAGATCCACGCCCCGATGCCCGCGATGCCAATCGGGTGACGGCGCATCGAAATCCCGCACGACGGCGGGACGCGGCCGCAACGGCCAGTCGAGCCGCCCGTCGTCCGCATGCGCTGCACCGGCCGTCATAACTGCCCAGCACAGGATCGGCGCCACCCAACGCACCGGTTCAGCTCAGCGCCGCGCCCGCTGGCGGGCCAGTCACCGAATCGGCCCCTGTGGATGAAACGTGTAAACTTCTGCACGCAGCTCGTTCAAGCGGGCTGACTTCGCGCGCCTGCACCGCGACTCTGTCCAGGAATTCGCACCGCACGCCGAGCGGTCCCGTAGCCCGGTTTTCCGGAAAACGGGTTCGGCATCGCAGCAGACGCCAGGGCCCGGCTTCACCCGATGCCGGGCGAGCAACCGAACATAGGTAAGGCACCAGCATGGCCGTAGTAACCATGAAGCAGCTGCTCGACAGCGGCACCCACTTCGGGCATCAAACCCGTCGCTGGAATCCCAAGATGAAGCGGTTCATCTTCACCGACCGCAACGGCATCTACATCATCGACCTGCAGCAGACACTGACCTTCATCGACAAGGCGTACGAGTTCGTCAAAGAGACCGTCGCCCACGGTGGAACGGTGCTGTTCGTGGGCACCAAGAAGCAGGCGCAAGAATCCGTCGCGGCCGAAGCGACGCGCGTCGGCATGCCCTACGTGAACCAGCGCTGGCTGGGCGGTATGCTCACTAACTTCTCCACCGTCCACAAGCGGCTGCAGCGCCTCAAGGAGCTCGAGGCGATGGAGCAGACCGGTGGCTTCGAGGGCCGCACCAAGAAGGAGATCCTGGGTCTGACCCGGGAGAAGAACAAGCTGGAGCGCAGCCTGGGCGGTATCCGGGACATGGCCAAGGTGCCCTCGGCCGTCTGGGTCGTCGACACCAACAAGGAGCACATCGCCGTCGGCGAGGCCCGCAAACTGGGCATCCCGGTCATCGCGATCCTGGACACCAACTGCGACCCCGACGAGGTCGACTACCCGATCCCGGGCAACGACGACGCCATCCGCTCGGCCGCGCTGCTGACCAAGGTGATCGCCTCCGCGGTCGCCGAGGGCCTGCAGGCCCGCGCCGGCCTGGGTCGCGGCGACGGCAAGCCGGAGGCCTCGGACTCGCTGGCCGCCGAGCCGCTGGCCGAATGGGAGCAGGAGCTGCTGGCCTCGGCCACGGCAACAGCGGCCCCGGCCGATCCCGCTGCGGGCGCAACCGAACCAAACACTACGGAAGGCTGAGCATTGGCGAACTACACCGCTGCTGACGTCAAGCGACTTCGGGAGCTGACCGGCGCCGGGATGCTCGACTGCAAGAACGCGCTGGTGGAAACCGACGGCGACTTCGACAAGGCCGTCGAGGCGCTGCGGATCAAGGGCGCCAAGGATGTCGGCAAGCGCGCCGAGCGGGCGACGGCCGAGGGCCTGGTCGCCGCGAAGGACGGCGTGCTCATCGAGCTGAATTGTGAGACAGACTTCGTCGCCAAGAACGCGGAGTTCCAGGCGCTGGCCAACGACATTGTGGCGGCCGCGGGGGCCTCCAAGGCCACCGACGTCGAATCGCTGAAGGGTGCTTCGATTTCTGGCGGCCAGGCGACCACTACCGTCGAAGAGGCCATCGCCGCGCTGTCGGCCAAGATCGGCGAGAAGCTGGAACTACGCCGCGTCGCGGTGTTCGACGGCACCGTCGAGACCTACCTGCACCGGCGCTCGGCCGACCTGCCGCCCGCGGTCGGAGTCCTGGTCGAATACAACGGCGCCGACAAAGATGCTGCCCACGCGGTGGCGCTGCAGATCGCCGCGCTCAAGGCGCGCTACCTGTCCCGCGACGACGTGCCGCAAGACGTCGTGGCCAGTGAGCGCCGCATCGCCGAGGAGACCGCCAAGGCCGAAGGCAAGCCGGAACAGGCGCTGCCCAAGATCGTCGAGGGCCGGCTGAACGGCTTCTTCAAGGACGCGGTGCTGCTCGAGCAGCCGTCGGTGTCCGACAACAAGAAGACCGTCAAGGCCCTGCTCGACGAGGCTGGCGTGACTGTGACGCGGTTCGCCCGGTTCGAGGTGGGCCAGGCCTAGACGGCCCGCTAGCGTCGTTGGCATGCAACGCATCCACGCTTTCGGCGACGATGCCCTCGGCGAGCTGGACGCCGTCGGCCTGGCCGACGCCATCCGCGCCGAATGGGTCAGCAGGACCGACGTGGTCGAGGCGGCCATCGCGCGCGCCGAAGCCGTCAACCCGGCCCTCAACGGCCTGGCGCACGAAGCGTTTCAGCGGGCCCGGAACACCGCGTCGCGAGGCCTGGGACGCGGCTTCTTTGGTGGCGTCCCGACATTCATCAAGGACAACATCGACGTCGCTGGGCTACCCACCATGTGTGGCACCGACGCCTGGGGCCCCTACGACGCCGTCGCCGACAGCGAGTTCACCCAGGTGTATCTGGCCACCGGGCCGGTGTGCCTGGGCAAGACGCAGTTGTCGGAATTCGGGTTCAGCGCTTCAGCCGAACACCCGCGGCTGGGGCCGGTCCGCAATCCGTGGAACACCGACTACACGGCCGGCGCCTCGTCGTCGGGCTCGGCGGCCTTCGTCGCCGCCGGGGTGGTGCCGATCGCGCACGCCAACGACGGCGGTGGGTCGATCCGAATTCCGGCGTCCTGCAACGGCCTAGTCGGGCTCAAGCCGTCACGCGGGCGGTTGCCGCTGGACCCCGAATATCGCCGGCTGCCGGTGGGCATCGTCGCCAACGGTGTGCTGACCCGCTCGGTGCGTGACACCGCTGCGTTCTACCGGGAGGCCGAGCGCATGTGGCTCAACCCCAAGCTGCCGCCGGTGGGCGACGTCATGCGACCCGGCAAGCAGCGGTTGCGGATCGCCGTGGTGACGCGATCGATCCTGCGCGATTGCAGCCCCGAGCTGCGCGAGCTGACGCTGAAGACGGCCGGGCTGCTCGAGGAACTGGGGCACCGGGTCGAGCACGTGGACACCTGGGTGCCGACCAGCTTCGTCGACGACTTCGTCATGTACTGGGGCTTTTTGGCGCTGGCGCAGGTCGGCATCGGCCGCCGCAGGTTCGGCAAAACCTTCGACCGCACCCGGCTGGACAACTTCACCTTGGGGTTGGCCCGTCACACCAGACGCAACATGCACCGGCTGCCGACGGCGATCGCGCGGCTGCGCACGCTGCGACGGCGCAGCGCTCAGTTCTTCGGCACGCACGATGTCTTGCTCACCCCCACGCTCGCCGATCCGACGCCGCCGGTCGGTTACCTGGCGCCCACCGACTACGACCGGTTGCTGGAGCGGCTGACCAGCTGGGTCGCTTTCACTCCACTGCAGAACGTCACCGGCGAACCCGCGATTTCGCTGCCGCTGGCGCAATCGGCGAACGGCCTGCCGGTGGGAATGATGTTGTCGGCCGATGTCGGCGGCGAGGCACGGTTGCTGGAACTGGCCTATGAGCTCGAAGAAGCGCGACCGTGGGCGCGCATCCAAGATTGATTGCTCAGTCGGAGCCCAGCCTGCCGAGCATGCGTTTGAACTCGCGCTGCTGGGCCGCGGTCAGCTTGGCCAGGATGCGGGCATCGGCGACCTGGACGGCGGCCTCGGCGCGCTTGAGCAGGGCCCGGCCGGCAGCGGTCAGGGTGGCCGGTAGCGCCCGTCCCGACGACACCGATTCCGGCCGCGCTACTGCGCCAACGTTTTCCAGCTTGCGCAGCACGGTGTTCATCGCCTGAGGTGTGACGTTGGCGTTGCGGGCCAATTCGGCGCTGGACAATCCCGGAGACATCGAAAGTGCGCGCAGGCAAACGAATTCGGGCAGGGTGAGGCCGAGCGGGCGCAGCACGGTGGAAACCTCCGGTCTCAGCGCGGCCGCCACGCGGTAGAGCAGGTAGCCCAGCGGGGCGTCTTCGGCCTGACCCATGTCAACGATATTGACATATCCGCGGATTGGCGCCGAGCGGCATGGGGTAATCATGCCGGATGCCCAAGACGACCAAATCCGGCCAGCCGAAGAAGAGCGAGATGCCGAGCACCCTGCAGCGGTCCAACGCCAAGGCGCAGCGTACTTTCGGCAAAGCGCATGACGCCGCGGCCGAGCAGTATGGCAGCGAGGAGCGGGCACATCGGGTGGCCTACTCCGCGCTCAAGCACAGCTTCGAAAAAGTCGGTGACCATTGGGAGCCCAAGGAGGAGAAAGGACCTTCGGACGAACTCGCCGAGGGTGGAGGTCTGCACAACACCGGCCGCTCAGCTGAGGGCGTGAATGCCAACGCCAGCAAAAGGCATCTGCTCGACGTCGCGCGCCGGCTCGATGTGCGTGGCAGGTCGACGATGACCAAGTCGGAGTTGGTCGAGGCGATCATGAAGGAAAACCGCCGAGTGCGAGGACGTTGAACCACGCTCTCATCCGTCCGGGTTTAGGTGGGGGTGCGTGCGGCACTCCGAGACTCATGGTTGCATCCACCACCCGCGGTCGGCTTCGGGACTGCCTCAGCGACGTGGATTTTCCGGCTGGCAAACACGAACTGCTGGATGCCGCCGGCCCCACCGCGGCGACGACGACACACTAAGCGCATTACGGGCGATCCCGGCCGAGACCTATAACAACCTCGACCAGGTGCTCGCATCGGTGAGCATCGTCGACGAGGGCGACGTGGTTCGGGATCCCGGCAAGGCCGCAGCGCTCCGGACACATACGAGGCCGGGCCGTGCCGAATCCGCGAAGGACATCGACAGCGAAAGCGCGATCGTCGACGAGTTGGGCGAAAACCGGGGATTCTGATGGCAATTGGGCCGCGCGTCACCCGTTATGGGGTTGCTCGCTGGCCGACCCCGCTGGCCACTTCTTTCCCGCGGAACCGTCCGCCGGCGGTCGGCTCGAGTGGCGGCGTGTTCATCCCGTTGCCTGCGCGCAGGCCGTCAAGGAACTCGCGTATCGCGTCGAGCGAAGTCAGCGTCGGCGTCCAGCCGAGTTCGGTGCGGGCCCGCGTGACGTCCATCAGCGGCAGGCTCAGCGCGAGGTCGAGCAACGTGGGGCTGGCTGGTACCAGATGAAGCTTCCAGGCGGCCGCAACCGCCGCTCGGACCGGCCACACCGGTGCTTTGACGGGCCGCGCGCCGAGCAACTCACCAAGCGTGCGCGCGTCCAGGACGGGATCAGCTGCGATGTTGAACGCGCCGCGCACCGGGCGGACTACGGCCAGCCGGAATGCCTGCCCCGCGTCTCGGGAATGCAAAGCCTGCAGTCGCAGGCCGGGCAGATCCGGGACTATCGGCAGCAGGGCCGGCCGTAGCAGCGTGGTGGGCACGAGCGGGCCCGCGAACAGGCGGCGCTGAGCCGCTGCCGACTCGCGTTTGAAGATGAAACCCGGCCGCAGCCGCACCACCCGCATCTCGGGATGGTCGCGCTCGAAGGTGTCGAGCACCCGCTCCAGATACGACTTCTCACGACCATAGGCCGCTGTGGAAAGTGCGTGGGTAGGCCACGATTCGTCGATACCACGATCCTGCGGCCCGGGGGAGTAGGCGCCGACTGAGGAGGAATACACCAGCGCCCCTACTCCGGCTTGGGCGGCGGCCTCGAACACGCGAATGCTGCCGAGCACGTTGTTGCGCCAGGTGGCCAGCTCGTCATGCGTCGGCTGGAAGATCCAAGCCAGCTGAACTACGGCGTCCGCGCCCCGGAACTGGGACACCAGGTCGTCGCGCGAGATGTCCGACTGGATCCACGTCGTCTTCGGCGGCTGCCACTGCGGGCGACGGCGCGCGATGCCCACGATCGTGTCGATCTGCTCGTCGGCCGCAAGGGCCTCGACCACGCTGGTGCCGACGTTTCCCGTCGCACCGACCACGACCACTCGCATAGCAACCTCTCCGAGCTGTCTTCGGCTGACTCTGGCTCCGTCGCATACCCGTTGCTCAACGCCCTATTCATTTTCGATCCGGCCTGCGCGGGGTCACGGGCTTGGGTGCAGCTGGTTTGATGAGTTGTGCTCGCCCGCAGGCGGAATCGTCAGAGAATCGGCCGGCCGCCGGTGACCGCGACCCGTGCTCCCGAGATGTAACTGGACTCGTCGGATGCCAACAGCACATAGATCGGGGCCAGCTCCGCCGGTTGCCCGGCGCGGCCCAGCGGCACATTGTCGCCGAACGATTCCACGCTTTCAGCGGGCATGGTCGCGGGGATGAGCGGCGTCCAAATCGGGCCAGGCGCGACGCTGTTGACACGAATTCCTTTGTCGCCCAGCAGTTGAGCGAGGCTGGCCGAGAAATTGGCGATCGCTGCCTTGGTCGCCGCGTAGGGCGCCAGGGTGGGATTGGGCGTGTCGGAGTTCACGGAGGAACTGCCGATGATCGACGCGCCCTCGCCCATGAACGGCAGGGCGGCCTTGACGAGATAGAAATAGGCGCCGACGTTCAGCCGAAAGGTGTACTCCCATTCTTCGTCGCTGATCTCCTCGAGGCTTTTGCGCATCATCTGGTAGGCCGCGTTATTGACCAGGATGTCGATCTGGCCGAACTCTTCGGCGGCGCGTTCCACCACCGCGCGGCAATGGGCGGGGTCGGACAGATCGCCGGGAACCAGCACGCATTTGCGGCCGGCGGCTTCGACATAGCGCGCCACGTCGCGCGCATCCTCGTCCTCGTTGAGGTATGAGATCAGCACGTCGGCCCCTTCGCGGGCGAAAGCGATCGCGACTGCGCGGCCGATCCCGCTGTCGCCGCCGGTGATGATCGCCCGCTTGCCGGTGAGCTTTCCGGAGCCCTGATAACTGTTCTCGCCGCAATCGGGCACGGGGTTCATCCGAGCCTGTATTCCGGGCACTTCTTGCTGCTGCGGTGGAAAGCTCATGACAACTTCCTCTCTGAATTCCTGGGTGAGTTTCTTCTCGCGCGTCGAATCCCCGACTAAGGCAAAAGTTCGTAGTTGACGACTCAACCCGCCCCCGATTTTCACGATTCGGGGTGCACCGGACCCGCGCTGGGCACATCCGTGTCGTCGTCGGCCGGCGGCTCGGGGTCACGCCATTCCTCGGCACGACTGGAGCGGTTGCCCGCCAGGGTGCCGCTCAATTCGTGTTTGAGTTGGTCGTCCTCGCGCGGGCTGTGTTTGGCGTTTCCGCGTTCCATGGACAGATCTCCTTCTCAGCTGATGGCAATGGATATTCATCGACCATCGTTCGGCTACCCGCCGCCTGCGCGATCAATCAGCTTCCGCGCCCGCACTACAGGATTGGTGTATTTGATGCCGATGTTAAGAAAGTGTCGGAACTTAACGTTGCGAAAAATACTGAAAAATAACGAAAAATTGATTGTTTGCGCAGGTAGTTGCGGTGCCCCAGCACATTTCGCCGCGTTATCGGTGTTTGGCGTTCGGCCAGTTGGGTATCGGCCAACCCGTGCGGTTTTCGTACCCGCGTGCTCAACAGCGGGACAACTGCTCGAACGACACGAATGAAAGGAGTCAACGTGAAGTTCACCGGTAACACAGTGAAGACCTCAGCCAAGACGGCTCTTGCTGCCGCGGGCATTGCGGCGGTTGGTTTTTTCACGGCGGCACCGGCTTCGGCGAATCCCATCATCCAGGGACTCGGTACCAGTGAAACGCTGGTCGACGGGCCACTTGTCACCGCCTACACGGTCAACGATCTCGAGCCGACGAATGTCATGGTTCCCGGCTACACGCCTACCGGACACCTCTGGCAGGCCGACGTGACCGTGCGGGCGAACAGCGGGACCGTCACCCCCGTTGTGTCCAACTTCAACGCCCGGACCAACGACAACCAGACGTACCGGGTGATCAGCACGTCACCGACGCCGAACGGGCTCAGCCCCGCGCCCATCGCTCAGGGCGCTCAGGCTAGCGGGAAGGTCTACTTCGACGTGACCGGCTCGCCGCCCACCAGCGTCGTGTACAACGACGGCGTCCAGGACGTCCTGGTGTGGACCTCGAACGCGACGCCGAACTCGGCGCCCGGCCAGGTGCCCAACGGCACCCCGCCCGGTGCATCGCCCAGCCCGGCCCCTAACGCGGCGCCGACGCAGTCGTAAGCACTTCCTAGCTCGCGGCAATCGAGTTCCCCGTGCCACAGCCCGTGGCGCGGGGAACTTCGTGTAGAGACGCGATCGCTTGGGGTACCCCACCGCAATGACTCACACCGATGAACGGCCGTCGAAAGTTCGCAAACAAGCGCAGCACCACGCCGAGGATGCGCGGGCCGCGATGCGGAAACGGCGTCGCGAGCAGGACGGCGGGCTGAGTGGCTGGGTTGCCGAGCGTGCCGGACAGTGGGACCTCGGCGGTCAGGACGAAGCCACCCTGCAACGTCAGAAGTTTTTCTGGAATGTGCTCGTCGACTACTGGTTCCGCATGGAGATCGACGGCTGGGAGAACGTCCCCGCGCCGCCGGCGCTGCTGGTGGGCATTCACTCCGGTGCCCCGTTCGTGTGGGACGCATGGACCGTTGGGATCCAATGGTGGCGGCGTTTCGGTCAGGACCGTCCACTGCACGGCACGGCGCACGACGCGCTGATGGCGATTCCTGCCATCGGACGCTATTTCCGGTCGATGGGCGTGCTTCCGGCCGCCCCGGATGCGATCGCCACGGCACTGGCGCAGGGGCGTGACGTGGCGTTGTGGCCCGGCGGCGAGGTCGATTCGCTGCGCCCGTGGACTGAGCGTGATCGCGCCAACCTCGCGGGCCGCAAGGGCTTCGTGAAGATGGCGATTCGGGCGGGCGTGCCGATAGTGCCGATCGCCACCGTCGGCGGCGCGGACGCGATGCCCGTCCTCATCCGCGGTGACCGGCTTTCGCAGGTGTTGAAGCTCGACCGTCTGCTGCGACTCAAGGTGTTCCCGGTGGCGGTCTCGCTGCCCTGGGGCATCGCGCCGGCGGCTCTGCCGCAGCTGCCGCTTCCGGCCAAGATCAGGACGCGCTTCATGCCACCCGTCGAGCTGGACCACGACCCCGCTCGGGTCGAGGACGACGAGTATGTGGACGGCAAGTACCACGAGGTGCAGGACAGCATCCAGCAGGGCATGGACGCGCTGGCGCGCAAGCGCGCACTGCCGCTATTCGCATAAAGCTGCTATCGCGCGATCGAGTCGGGCGGCGCTGAGGGCGCCGGACTCAATATCGGTTCGCTGACGACCCACTGCGGCTGCGGCGGTGTCACCGCCATGTAGCCCACCCCGCGGACGGTGTCGACGATCGACTCATACTCGGGCCCCAGCTTGGCCCGCAGGCGCCGCACGTGGACGTCAACGGTGCGCACCCGTCCATTGCAGTCATATCCCCACACTTCGTGCATCAGGCGGGTACGGCTGAATGCGCGACCCGCGTGCTGCACAAGGAAATTCAGCAATTTGAACTCGGTAAGCGTCAGGCCCAGCTCCTTGCCCGACAATGACGCCGTGTAATTGGCCGGATGCAGGACGAGGTCACCGAACTTCAGGGTGCCGTCCAGTGCGCTGCGCCGACGGGTGATGGCCAGCCGCAGCCGTGTCTGCAACTCCACCGCGCCGGTGGCCGGCAGCAGCACGTCGTCGAAATGCCAGTCGACGTCGACGGCCATGAAATCCGATGGCGCGACGACACCCACCACCGCCACACCCGGCAGGTTTGCCGTCAGCCGCCGGGACACCTTACGTGCCGCCGCGGGATCGGTGCGCGCATCGACAATCGCAACGTCGACGCCGTAGCGCAGCGCGTCAAGGTGGTCGCCGAGCGGCACCTGGCGGATCGTCTGCGCGAACGAGTCCAGCGTCGGCAAAGCCAACTCGAAGTCGTCCGCATTGGTGAGTAATAGAACGTCCACGGACATCTCCCGACCTCATGCCGGTATCCCGCTTCGTTGCGGGACGGGCATCTCCTAGAGATGTCTGCCGGCGCAGCGCTGAATACCCGGTAGACCGCGGAACTATTCCATCGCTGTACAACTACGTCGGCGGCAGAAGTCGATGGATCCGGCCCGTTCATCCGGGCCGGACCCATCCTTCCAACAAGCTATCTGGCGGGACCTGTGGCGCGCTCGACGGCGATCGATCCGGTAAAGCGGCGCCGACCGGCCCTAATTCTCAAGGCCGTGGTTTCGCGCCGCGTTGCTCCGGAATTCCCAAGCCACCAGCCGCCCAAACATGCTGTCTGTTCGCCCTGCCGATGGTCCACCCGGCCCGTCCCACACGGCGGCGATGAGGCAGGATGTCAAATGCCGTCCGGGCGGGTGGCCGGGTTGGCACTCTCATGCAAGGAGTTAGATGACGGAGGCCCAGCCGACGAGCACCAACGGGGTGCGTTCCAAGTATGCGCGAGTGTTGCTGAAGCTTGGCGGCGAGATGTTCGGCGGCGGCCAGGTCGGCCTGGACCCCGATGTGGTGGCGCAGGTGGCCCGCCAGATCGCCGAGGTGGTTCGCGACGGCGTGCAGGTCGCGGTCGTCATCGGCGGCGGCAACTTCTTCCGCGGCGCGCAGCTTCAGCAGCGCGGTATGGAGCGCACCCGATCCGACTACATGGGGATGCTCGGCACCGTCATGAATAGCCTTGCGCTGCAGGACTTCCTCGAAAAGGAAGGCATTGTCACCCGGGTCCAGACCGCGATCACCATGGGCCAGGTGGCCGAGCCCTACCTGCCGTTGCGGGCGGTCCGCCACCTGGAGAAGGGGCGGGTGGTCATCTTCGGCGCCGGCATGGGCCTGCCGTATTTCTCGACGGACACCACGGCAGCCCAGCGGGCACTGGAGATCGGCGCGGACGTGGTCTTGATGGCCAAGGCGGTCGACGGGGTGTTCGCCGAGGACCCGCGGGTGAACCCGCAGGCCGAACTGCTCACCGCGATCAGTCACCGCGAGGTCATCGACCGCGGCCTGCGGGTGGCCGATGCCACCGCGTTCAGTCTATGCATGGACAATGGCATGCCGATTCTGGTGTTCAATCTGCTGACCGATGGCAATATCGCCCGTGCGGTCGCTGGTGAGAAGATCGGAACGCTGGTCACCACCTGAGAAGGAGCGGCGCAAATGATAGAAGAGGCTCTCTTCGACGCCGAGGAGAGAATGGAAAAGGCCGTGTCGGTGGCCCGTGACGATTTGTCGACCATCCGGACCGGTCGCGCCAACCCGGGCATGTTCTCCCGGATCACCATCGACTACTACGGCACCAACACCCCGATCACCCAGCTGGCCAGCATCAACGTTCCCGAAGCGAGGCTCGTCGTGATCAAGCCGTATGAGGCGAATCAACTGCACGCCATCGAGACCGCGATCCGCAATTCCGACTTGGGTGTGAACCCCACCAACGACGGCACGCTCATCCGGGTGGCGGTACCTCAGCTCACCGAGGAACGGCGTCGCGAACTGGTCAAGCAGGCCAAACACAAAGGTGAGGAAGCACGCGTCTCGGTGCGCAACATCCGCCGCAAAGCGATGGAGGAGCTGCATCGCATCCGCAAGGACGGCGAGGCCGGCGAAGACGAGGTAGGCCGGGCGGAGAAAGATCTCGACAAGACCACGCACAACTACGTCAACCAGATCGACGAGTTGGTCAAACACAAAGAAGGCGAGCTGCTGGAGGTCTAGCGGTCCCCAGCAGCAGCCAAGTCCGTCTCCGCCCGTGGCAACCACCGATGCCGGTACCGGCAGTCCGCCCGACGAGCCGCCGGGGGACGATCAGACCTCGCGGAAGCCGGCCAAGAGAACGTCGCGTGCTGGACGCAACCTACCCGCCGCGATCGCGGTCGGCGCAGGTATCGGCGGCGTTCTCATCGCGACTCTGTTGTTCGTTCCGCGCTGGTGGGTGGTTTTGTGCTCCGCCGCCGCCCTGGTGGCCACCCATGAGGTCGTCCGGCGACTGCGCGAACAGGGATACCTGATTCCGATCATCCCGTTGCTGATCGGCGGGCAGGTCACCATCTGGCTGACCTGGTGGCACCACGCGGTCGGCGCGTTGGCCGGCTTCGGCGGCATGGTGGTGGTCTGCATGATCTGGCGGCTGTTCATGCAGGACAACCGCACACAGGATGCCTCCGGTGCGCCGCCGTCGAACTATCTGCGTGACACGTCGGCCACCATATTCCTGGCCGCGTGGGTACCGCTGTTCGGTTCGTTCGCCGCCCTGCTGGTCTACCCGAAAGACGGGTGGGCCCGGGTATTCTGCCTGATGATCGCGGTGGTCGCATCCGACGTGGGCGGCTATGCCGTGGGCGTCCTATTCGGCAAGCACCCGATGGTTCCCAAAATCAGCCCGAAGAAGTCCTGGGAGGGATTCGCCGGTTCGCTGGTGTTCGGGATCACCGCAACGATCCTGACGGTACATTTCCTGGCCCACCGCGAGCTGTGGGTTGGCGCGTTGCTGGGTCTGCTGCTGGTGTTGACCTGCACGCTCGGCGATCTGGTGGAGTCCCAGGTCAAGCGTGACCTCGGCATCAAGGACATGGGCCGACTGCTGCCCGGGCACGGCGGACTGATGGATCGGCTGGACGGGGTGCTGCCGTCGGCCGTGGCGACCTGGACCGTGTTCACGCTGCTTCCCTGATACTGGACAGGTCATGGTCCAAGAATTGATCTTCGATGCGCCGCGCCGGGGCAAGCCGCCGCGGCACTTCGCCGACCTCGACGCGGAGGGCCGCGCGTCCGTCGTCGCCGAACTGGGCCTGCCGGCGTTTCGGGCCAAGCAGCTCGCACACCATTACTACGGCCGGCTCACCGCCGATCCCCGGCAGATGACCGACCTTCCTGCCGGTGTTCGCGACCGCGTCGCCGAGACCATGTTCCCGACCCTGCTCACGGCGGCCGCCGAAGTCACCTGCGATGCCGGTCAGACCCGAAAGACGTTGTGGCGGGCCGTCAACGACCCTGCTGGCACCACCTTTGAATCGGTGCTGATGCGCTACCCGCAGCGGAACACGGTATGCATCTCTTCGCAAGCGGGCTGCGGGATGGCCTGCCCGTTCTGCGCGACGGGCCAGGGCGGTTTGAACCGCAACCTGTCGACTGCGGAAATCCTCGAGCAGGTGCGTGCCGCTGCCGCGGCGCTGCGCGACGACTTCGGCGGTCAACGGCTGTCGAACGTGGTTTTCATGGGGATGGGGGAGCCGCTCGCCAACTACCCCAGGGTGCTGGCCGCCGTCCGGCGCATCACGGAGCGTTCCGGTTTCGGAATCTCGGCGCGGTCGGTGACGGTGTCGACGGTGGGATTGGCTCCGGCGATCCGAAAGCTCGCCGACGAGCGGCTCGGTGTGACGCTGGCGTTGTCGCTGCACGCGCCCGACGACGAGCTGCGCGACACGCTGGTTCCGGTCAACAACCGGTGGAAGATCGCTGAAGCCCTGGACGCCGCCCGCTACTACGCCGAGCTGACCGGCCGGCGGATATCCATCGAGTACGCACTGATTCGTGATGTCAACGATCAACCGTGGCGGGCCGACTTGCTCGGTAAGCGGTTGCATCGGGTGCTGGGGCCGCTGGTGCATGTGAACCTGATCCCGCTCAATCCGACCCCGGGCAGCGACTGGGACGCCAGCCCGAAGGCGGTGGAGCGCGAATTCGTCCGACGGGTCCGGTCGAACGGAGTGTCCTGCACGGTTCGCGATACGCGCGGCCGCGAAATCAGCGCCGCATGTGGCCAGCTGGCTTTCGAAGGGAAGTGAGCCGGAGCATCGAGCCTGCAATCGTGGCGTCCAGGCTGCGCTGAGGGCGCTTAAAGCCGCCTCAACCACGCCGTCACCGCAGTCTCGATGCCGCCGACCGGCAATGAACCAAACTGGCGGCTGGCACGTCATCCAAGACATCCGACCAGCAAATGAGGTATGTCATGATTCTTCGCTTGATGTCCCCGCTCAGGTTGTTTGCCGCGGCCGCCTTTGCGGTCGCGTTGTTTTTTGCGTTGGTAAGCGCTCCGCGGGCGGCAGCCGCGGATGACCGTCTGCAGTTCACCGGAAGCACCCTCAGCGGTGCGCCGTTCAGCGGCGCGACTCTGCAGGGCAAGCCTGCGGTGCTGTGGTTCTGGACGCCGTGGTGCCCGTTCTGCAACGCCGAAGCTCCCAGCGTCAGCCAGGTATCCGCAGCCAACCCGGGAGTAGCCTTCGTCGGTATCGCGGCTCACTCGGAAGTTGGTGCGATGCAAGACTTTGTCTCCAAGTATCACCTGGACTTCACCAATCTCAACGACGCCGACGGTTCGATCTGGGCCCGGTACAACGTGCCGTGGCAGCCGGCATACGTGTTCTACCGGGCGGATGGCAGTTCGACGTTCGTCAACAACCCGACGTCGGCGATGTCGCAACAGGAGTTGTCCGGCCGGGTTGCGGCCCTGACGTCCTGACTTGCTGAACGTCCAGTGAACCACGGCCTGATCGGTCTGGCCTTCGCCGCCGGGCTGGTGGCAGCGCTGAACCCCTGTGGGTTTGCCATGCTGCCCGCGTACCTACTTCTGGTGGTACGCGGGCAGCAGTCCGGCGAACAATCACCGGCGAATCGAACCGGTCCGGCCCTGCTGCGGGCATCGGCGCCGTTGGGGCGGGCGCTGGCGGCCACCGCCGGAATGGCGCTCGGCTTTTTGACGGTGTTCGGATTGTTCGGAGCGCTGACCATATCGGCAGCCGCGACGGTACAGCGTTACCTCCCTTACGCCACGGTGGTAGTCGGTGCGGTGCTCCTGGGCCTCGGGGTGTGGTTGCTGGTGGGCCGAAGGCTGGCGGTGTTGCGACCGCTCGGTGCGCGGTGGGCCCCTACGGCCCGGTTGGGCTCCATGTACGGGTACGGCGTCAGCTACGCGATCGCGTCGCTCTCGTGCACCATCGGGCCGTTTCTCGCGGTAACGGGGGCCGGGTTGCGGGGCGGTTCGGTCCTCGGAACAGTGGCCATCTACGTGGCGTATGTGGCCGGGCTGACCTTGGTCGTCGGCGTCCTTGCGGTGGCTGCCGCTACGGCGAGCTCGGCGCTGGCCGACCGCCTGCGGCGAATCCTGCCCCTCGTCACCCGGGTTGGCGGCGCGCTGTTGGCGATCGTCGGACTGTATGTGGCCTACTACGGCCTTTACGAGGTCCGCCTGTTCAGTGCGCACGCGCACCCCCAGGACAGGGTGATCACCGCCGCCGGACGCCTGCAAGGTGCGCTGGCCGGCTGGGTGCACCAGCACGGCGGATGGCCGTGGGTGGTCGCTTTGCTCGTACTGGTCGGCTGCGTCGTCGCGGGCGCCTGGTACCGCCGCGTGCGCCGCAAAGCCTGACGCCACCATCGCACCAGAATGACACTTGCTATGACGTCAGGATAGTGTCATCATGACACCATGGATCTGCAACCCTATGTCGACGCTGTCCGTCACGAGCTGAGCGTGGCCGCGGCGGCCGGCGGTCCCGCTGCCCAGGAACTGGCCGACCGGCTGAGTGCCCCGCTGGATTCGGCCGTCCGGCTGGCACTGCTGGAAGTGCTGTCGGCCGCCGCCGAAGAGATCACCGGTGAGCTGGCGCCGGGCTCCGTAGAGGTCCGGCTGCGCGGGCGTGACCCCGAGTTCATCGTCAGCGCCCCCGTCGACGAGGGGCCCGGGGACACCGACAACGCCAACCATCTGTTCGGCGCCCAATACGACGACGACGGCGGAACCTGGCGCGTCACTCTGCGGCTTCCCGAAGGGCTGCGCACAGTGGTCGAGGGCGCCGCTCGACGCGAGGGCGCATCGATAAACGCCTGGCTGGTCC
Organism: Mycobacterium sp. 1164966.3; assembly: GCF_001665395.1. GTDB lineage: Bacteria > Actinomycetota > Actinomycetes > Mycobacteriales > Mycobacteriaceae > Mycobacterium. Next base: position 58,723 of record NZ_LZSG01000032.1, on the reverse strand, counting down.
GCGCCGCTGCCCTGGCCAGCCAGGGAGCCGCTCACCCGGGCAGTCAGCACGGCCCAGGCCGTAGCGGCGGACGCCGCGTCACCGGCTGGGTGCGCTGACAACTTCAACAAACAGGAGACTGAAAATGCCGACTTTCCAGACCCCCACGGCGATCGACGCGTGGATCGAAGCCGCCGGTGGTTCGGTGCGCATCGCCGCGACCGATCGCGGCGATACCGTCGTCGCGGTGCGCCCCTGCGACGAATCACGTGGTTCCGACGTCTGGACGGCCGAACACACCCGCGTGGACTTCCGCGACGGGAAGCTCTCGGTCACCGCTCCCAAACGCGGCTTGCCGCGCTTTCTCGGCGGAGACACCGATATCGAGATCGGATTGCCGGCCGGATCGCGTCTGCACGTATCGGTGGCATCGGCCAGCTTGCGCGCCGAAGGCGAATACGCCGACGTTCGGTTCTCGGGCGCCAGCGGTGAGGTGGAAATCGACAGTGTGGCCGGAAAGCTGAAGGCCACCAGTGCATCTGGATCGGTCAGCGTGCGGGCCGTGCACGGCAACGCGTCCATCGCGACGGCCTCGGGCAGTGTGGCGATCGGCGACCTCGACGGCAATCTGAGGTTCAAGGCTGCCAGCGGTTCGCTGACGGTGGACCGGCTGCGCGGCAGTGTGAAGTCACGCTCCGCGTCCGGCTCGGTGGACGTCGTCGCCGCGGTGGCCGGCACGGTTTCGGCTCACAGCAGCAGCGGCGACGTGGAGGTCGGGGTCGCCGAGGGCACCGCGGCCCGGCTGGACATCACCACCGGATCCGGACACGTGACCAGCCAGCTGCAGCCGGCGGACGGCCCTCAGCAAGGTGACGAAACCCTGCTCGTGCAGGTGCGCAGCGGGTCCGGCGACATCAGGATCCACCGCGCCGCCGAGCCGGCGCACGAAACCGCGACTATCTGATCCAGCCGCGCCGTCGACCCCAGAGGTCACGAATCACTACGACGAGTGTCAGTGCTGCGAACGCGTACACGAACCAGTCCTCGACGTGCCCGACGTGGTTGCGGAACAGCACCATCGCGATCAGAAACCCGACGATGACCAGCGCGGTGATGTGCCAAGTGCGGTAATTGATTCGGCTCCATCCCCACGCTGCGGACGGCACCTCGGCGACGTCGACGCCGTCGTAGTGCTCGACTTCGGTACTGGCCACGACGATTCCTCCGGTCGGATTCCTGATAGGAGATTTCACGACATTCTGGCACATCGTGCGCCCGCAGCTGTGGGGACTTTGCCACGGGTGACTACATGGGGGGCATCAGGACGGTGTCGATCATGTACACCACCGCGTTCGCGGTTTGCACACCACCGCAGACCACCGATGCGTTGTTCACCTTCAAGTTGTTACCCGAACCGGTGACCGTCAGCGACGCGCCCTGCAGCGTGTTGTGGGTGCCGCCGACCTGGGCCGGGCTCAGCTGACCTTGCACCACGTGGTAGGTCAGGATCTTGTTCAGCAGTGGCGCATCGGTTTTCAGCCTATCGACGGTGGCCGCATCGAGCTTGCTGAACGCCTGATCCGTCGGAGCGAATACCGTGTACTGCCCGCTGTTGAGGGTGTCCACGAGGTTCACCTGCGGGTTGAGCTTGCCCGACAGCGCCGAGGTCAGCGTGGTCAGCATCGGATTGTTCGACGCCGCCACCGCCACCGGGTCGTTCGCCATCCCGGCCACCGATCCAGGACCCGTCGGCACCTGCTGCGCGTAGGCCGTGCAGCCCGGGCCGACGAGATTGGTCGACGGGCTGGCCACCGCCGTCGGGCTGGCGACCAGCGCGAGACCTACCGCTGCGGCTGCCGCGAAACCGGTTGCCGCACATGACTTCTTGAGTTTCCTGCTGTGGGTCTTCATTTGCGTTGCTCCTGAAGTAGGAATTGACTGACATGAACGATTCGGAGCCACATGCTCTTTGGATGGGTCTTGAATTGACCACCGCGATTTGTGGATCAGCCGTAGGTGAACGAATACACCTGCAGCCCCCGACTGGGGCGCACCTCGAGCGTCCCGAGCGACACCTGGTCCCGGGCGACGATCTGGCGCGATGTCGGGGGTCCGCCGACCGGTAGGGTCACCGACTTTCCGTCCCGCGTCACCGTCACGGTTCCGGTGCCGCCGACGACGATGTAGACGTTCTTGGCGCGATAGTCGAGCCTGATGCCGGAGCCGTCGCCGTCGGCCGTCGCGCCCTGGTAGTCCAGTTTCCACGGGCCGCTCAGCGCGAACGAGTCGATCGGCTGGGTCGGTGGGTAGCTGAACATCGCCGAGCCACTGTCATACACCCCGCCGCCGGCGAAGTTGATCGCCTTGCCTACCCCCAGATACGTCTCGGGCGTCAACCCTCGGGTGGGCGTGTTGTCCGGTGCCCCCACCGGCGGGGGCAGCTTGGCCGCGGGGTTCGCGTCGAGCAGCAACTGCCTGATCAGTCTCTCGGCGCCGTCGTAGTCGCCCTCACCGAACTTGATGTGCCGCACCGTTCCGTTGGCGTCGATCAGATATTCGGCCGGCCAGTACCGGTTGCGATAGTTCGTCCACGTCGAGTAGTTATTGTCAAGCGCGACAGGGTATTTGATGCCCAGGTCGGCCGTCCCGGCCGCTACATTGCCGGTCACCTTTTCGAACGCGTACTCCGGTGTGTGCACGCCGATAACCTCGAAGCCGGCAGCCTTGTAGGCCTGATACCAGCCGACGATGTGCGGGATGGCGCGTTGGCAATTGATGCAGGAATACGCCCAGAAGTCGATCAGCACCACCCGTCCGCGCAGCGAGTGCAGGTCGACCGGTTGGTTGCCGGGAGTGTTCAGCCAGGCGGCGATGCCCTTGATATCTGGTGCGGGGCCGCACATTTCGAGTCGGGCCGCTCCCTCGGTGCAATTCGACAGTTGCGCGTTCTGGTCGTTGACGATGCCACCGAGATTGAGCTTCTCCCGTAGCTGGTTCGAGCCGCCGACCTGTTGCTGCAACGCGCTGGTGTAATCGGGGACGGCCCGCTGCAGCACAGCAGGCAGGTCCAACACCAGTGCCACCGCCAGCAGGATCGTCACCACCCCGGCCGCGATCCGGATCTCGCGCTGGCGGCGCCGAAATGCGCTCACCCGAGCTGCCACCTGCCGACCCGCAAGTGCGAACACCAACAACGGCAAGGCGGCACCGACCGCGAACGCAGCCGTGAGTACGACGGTATTGACACCGATCGTCGAGGTGGCCCCGGCGACCACGATGGCGGCAAGCACCGGGCCCGCGCAGGGCACGTAGAGCACACCCAATGCCAGGCCCAGACCGAACCCGTTGCCGCGGGTGCGGATCTGTCTTTGCGGGATGCGGGAAAAGGGCCGCTCCAGCAACTGCTCGAAGCGGGGAAAGATCAGCCCGGCGCCGATCGCCACCAGCGCGACCAGCGCCACCCAGCGGATCGCGTCCTGCCGGATGTGCAGCAGCGACAACAACGCCGTGCCCGCCAAGGTGACCAGGCTGAAGCTGAGCACCAGCCCGCCGATCACCCGGTACGGGCGCTGCGCCTCCGAACGGGGAGCTTTCGGTTTGCTCGCGACCGCAACAGCGTCCGGGGCCTCTGACGCGGTCGGCTCAGCGGCGACCGTGCGCGCTCCCGAGAAGAAGATCACCGGCAGCACGGGCAGGATGCAGGGGGATATGCCGGTGATCAGGCCCCCGACCAGGCCTATGAGTGCAAGGGTCAACATACCGGCTATTCGCAGCCGCCGAAGTCACGGATGGGGCCCCTGGATTGCGGGGGCGCGCGCTCCCCGATCGACGACGCCGAGCGGCACAATGGGCAGATGACAAACGGGAGGCAGATGACAAACGGGAGGCAGATGACAAACGGGAGGCAGATGACAGACGAGGGGATGCGGTGACAAACGCCGACGGCCGCCTGCGCGTGCTGGTGCTGGGCAGCACCGGCTCCATCGGCACCCAGGCTCTCGAGGTCATCGCCGCCAATCCCGACCGCTTCGAGGTGGTCGGGTTGGCCGCCGGTGGCGCGCAGCTGGAGACGCTGTTGCAGCAGCGCGCCGAGACCGGCGTGACCAATATCGCCATCGCCGACGAGCAGGCCGCCCGGTTGGCCGGCGACGTCCCGTTCTGCGGACCCAATGCGGCGACCCGGCTGGTGGAAGAAACCGAAGCCGACGTCGTCCTCAATGCGCTGGTCGGTGCCCTGGGGCTGCGCCCGACGCTGGCCGCCCTGCAGTCCGGCGCCCGGCTGGCCCTGGCGAACAAGGAATCGCTGATCGCCGGGGGTCCGCTGGTGCTGGCCGCGGCGCAGCCCGGCCAGATCGTGCCCGTCGACTCCGAGCACTCGGCGCTGGCCCAGTGCTTGCGCGGCGGCACGCCGGGCGAAGTCGCGAAGCTGGTGCTGACCGCGTCGGGCGGGCCGTTCCGCGGCTGGTCGGCCGCCCAGCTGGACAGCGCCACCCCCGAGCAGGCCGGTGCTCATCCGACCTGGTCGATGGGGCCGATGAACACGCTGAACTCGGCATCGCTGGTCAACAAGGGGCTCGAGCTCATCGAAACCCACCTGCTGTTCGGCATCGCCTACGACCGCATCGAGGTCGTGGTGCACCCGCAGTCGATCGTCCATTCCATGGTCACGTTCATCGACGGCTCGACGATCGCCCAGGCCAGCCCGCCCGATATGAAGCTGCCCATCTCGCTGGCGCTGGGCTGGCCCCGGCGGGTAAGCGGAGCCGCTGCAGCCTGTGATTTCACTACCGCCTCCAGCTGGGAATTCGAGCCGCTGGACACCGAGGTGTTTCCCGCGGTGGACCTGGCCCGGCACGCCGGCCAGCTGGGCGGCTGCATGACAGCCGTCTACAACGCGGTCAACGAAGAGGCAGCGGCCGCCTTCCTCGAAGGCCGGATCAGCTTCCCCGCGATCGTCCGCACCATCGCCGACGTCTTGCACGTCGCCGACCGATGGGCCGCCGAACCCGCTACCGTGGATGACGTACTCGATGCCCAGCGCTGGGCCCGGGAGCGAGCCCGGCGCGCGATCGCCACGGCAAGCCCGGCCCCGGCTGCTGGAACGGCCTCCAGCATGGTCTTAGAAAGGTCCTGACAGCGCAGATGATGTTCGTTACCGGCGTCGCCCTGTTCGCGCTCGCCATCCTGATTTCCGTGGCGCTGCACGAATGCGGCCACATGTGGGTGGCGCGGGCGACCGGAATGAAGGTGCGGCGCTACTTCGTCGGCTTCGGCCCGACGCTGTGGTCGACACGCCGGCCCAACAAACTCGGATCGACCGAATACGGCGTCAAGGCGATTCCGTTGGGCGGATTCTGCGACATCGCGGGCATGACGTCGGTCGAGGAACTCACACCGGACGAAGCCCCGTACGCGATGTACAAGCAGAAGGTATGGAAGCGGGTCGCGGTGCTGTTCGCCGGGCCGGCCGCCAACGTCGTCATCGGGCTCGTGCTGATCTACGGCATCGCGATCGCATGGGGGCTGCCCAACCTGCACGCGGACACCCGCGCGGTCGTCGGCAAAATCTCTTGTGTCGCACCGCAAGAAGCGAAGGACAAGGAGCCCGCCTGCAATGCGGTGGCGCCCCGCCCGGCCGGAGAGGCCGGTATCCGGCCAGGCGATGTGATCGTCAAGGTCGGCGATCAGGATGTCAGCACTTTCGACCAGATGGCCGCCGAGATCCGCAAGCACTCGGGTCCCACGCAATTCGTGGTCGAGCGCGACGGCAAGCGGCAATCCGTGACGGTCGACGTCGTAGCTACCCAGCGTTACCTCGACAACACCGACAAGGCGTCGAGGGTCGGCGCCATCGGGGTGGGCCCGGCGCAGGTCGAGCCGACGCATTACAACGCGTTGACGGCCGTCCCTGCCACGTTCACGTTCACCGGCGACCTGGCCGTCGTCCTGGGCAAGTCGCTGGCGGCCATCCCGAGCAAGATCGGTCCGCTGGTCCAAGCCGTGGGCGGGGGGCAACGCGACAAGGACACCCCGATCAGCGTGGTCGGCGCGTCGCGGATCGGCGGCGAAACCGTCGACCACGGGCTGTGGGTGGTTTTCTGGTTCATCCTGGCGCAGCTGAATTTCGTGCTGGCGGTGGTGAACCTGGTTCCGCTGCTGCCGTTCGACGGCGGCCACATCGCCGTTGCCGTCTTCGAGAAGGTCCGCAACATGATCCGGTCGGTTCGGGGCATGGCCGCCGCGGCGCCGGTCAACTACGTCAAGCTGATGCCGGCCACCTACGTAGTGTTGGTGGTGGTCGTCGGCTTCGTGCTGTTGACCGTCACCGCCGACGTGGTCAACCCGATCAAATGGTTCCAATAGGAGATACTCATGACCGTCGGCTTGGGATTGCCGACACCCCCGGCTCCCGTGCTGGCCCCGCGTCGCAAGACGCGCCAGCTCATGGTCGGCGACGTTGGCATCGGCAGCGATCACCCGATATCGGTGCAGTCGATGTGCACCACCAAAACCCATGATGTCAACTCGACGCTGCAGCAGATCGCGGAATTGACCGCGGCGGGATGCGACATCGTCCGGGTGGCCTGCCCGCGCCAGGAGGACGCCGACGCGCTCGCCGAGATCGCCCGGCACAGCCAGATTCCCGTCATCGCCGACATCCACTTCCAGCCGAAGTACATCTTCGCCGCCATCGATGCCGGTTGTGCCGCGGTACGGGTAAACCCGGGCAACATCAAGGAATTCGACGGCCGGGTGGGGGAGGTCGCCAAGGCCGCCGGCGCGGCGGGCATCCCGATCCGCATCGGCGTCAACGCCGGCTCACTGGACAAGCGGTTCATGGAGAAGTACGGCAAGGCCACGCCGGAGGCGCTGGTCGAGTCCGCGCTGTGGGAGGCCTCGCTGTTCGAGGAGCACGGCTTCGGCAACATCAAGATCAGCGTCAAGCACAACGACCCGGTGGTGATGGTCTCGGCGTACGAGCAGCTGGCCGCACAGTGCGACTATCCGTTGCACCTCGGTGTCACCGAGGCCGGTCCCGCCTTCCAGGGCACCATCAAGTCCGCCGTGGCCTTCGGTGCGCTGCTGTCGCGCGGCATCGGCGACACCATCCGGGTGTCGCTGTCGGCTCCGCCTGTGGAAGAAGTCAAGGTCGGCAACCAGATCCTCGAGTCGCTGAACCTGCGCCCGCGTTCGCTCGAGATTGTGTCCTGCCCGTCCTGCGGTCGAGCCCAGGTCGACGTCTACACGCTGGCCAATGAGGTCAGCGCCGGCCTGGACGGCCTCGAGGTGCCGCTGCGGGTGGCCGTGATGGGCTGTGTCGTCAACGGTCCCGGCGAAGCCCGCGAGGCCGACTTGGGCGTGGCGTCGGGCAACGGCAAGGGCCAGATCTTCGTCAAGGGCGAGGTGATCAAGACTGTGCCGGAGGCGCAGATCGTCGAGACGCTGATCGAGGAGGCGATGCGACTCGCCGCCGATAACGGACCTGACACGACAGCGAGCGGTTCGCCTATTGTGACCGTAAGCTGATAGGGACCAGCGCCCTTGTGGCCTGGTTTGTTTTGCACAGTTCGCACCACTAGAGAGTCACGAGATGTCGGCTCCGCCCATCTTTCGCCTGGTCGGCGAGCGGCGGGTGTCCGTGGTGCGTGACGCCGCCGCCGTCTGGCGGGTTTTCGACGACGACCCGGTGGCAGCGTGCATGGTTGCGGCCCGGGTCGCCGACCACGGTGTGGACCCGAACTCGATCGGCGGCGAATTGTGGACCCGTCGCGGGGCGGACGAGTCGCTGTGCTTCGCCGGCGCCAACCTGATCCCCCTGCGCGGGGGCCCAGCCGATTTGAACGCCTTCGCCGAGGAGGCGATGAGTGGGGTGCGTCGCTGTTCGTCGCTGGTCGGCAGGGCCGAGCTGGTATTGCCGATGTGGGAGCGCCTGGAGCCGGGCTGGGGTCCCGCGCGCGACGTGCGCGACGACCAACCGCTGATGGCGCTGACCACCCACCCGAGCTGCGAGATCGATCCCGAGGTGCGTCAGGTTCGGCCGGACGAGCTGGACGCCTACCTGGTGGCGGCCGTCGACATGTTCATCGGCGAGGTCGGTGTGGACCCGCGCATCGGTGACGGCGGACGCGGCTACCGGCGGCGGGTGGCCAACCTCATCGCGGCCGGGCGGGCATGGGCCCGTTTCGAGCACGGCGAGGTCGTCTTCAAGGCCGAAGTGGGATCGCAGTCGCCGGCTGTGGGGCAGATCCAAGGGGTGTGGGTGCATCCGCAGTGGCGCGGCCTGGGCCTGGGCACCCGCGGCACCGCGATGCTGGCGGCCGTGATCGTCGCCGGCGGGCGCATCGCCAGCCTGTACGTGAACAACTTCAACACGGTGGCCCGTGCCGCATACACGCATGTGGGCTTCAAGGAAGTCGGCACTTTCGCCACTGTGCTGCTGGACTAGCTTGTCGCGCTGATGGCTTTGCGCGTGAGTTGACGCGTTGCATGTGAACTGACGGCGTTGGGTGTGCACTCACGGCTTTGCGCGTGAGGTGACGGCGGGAATCGGCGCGTATTTGGGCCCTGGCGTAACACCGAGCGCCCAGGATTCACACTCGCCGCCCAGGATTCACGCCCAAAGGCGGACAACGAAATGTTCGGGACGGACCCGCGACCCCGCAACGGCGCCACACCCGTGCGTAACGATCCGGTCTCGGTGTGCCTCCGGCTTGGCCGCACGCAAATTGCCTAACATCAGCCTCGATGGCAACTTTAAACTCATCAGTATCACGAGTCGCAGGTCTGCTTGCAGTGCTCGTTGTCGCCGCCGCGGCGCAGGGGTGCACGCCACGGCCGGAGGGCCCGGCTCCTGCTGCCGAGAAGTTCTTGCGCGCGTTGTCCGTCGGCGACACGGTCACCGCCGCGCAACTCAGCGACAACCCCAACGAGGCACGCGAGGCGCTCAACGCCGCGTGGGCCGGCCTGCAGACCAGCCACCTGGACGCGCAAATCCTCAGCTCGAAGTACGCCGAGGACACCGGCACGGTCAGCTATCGCTTCACCTGGCACCTGCCCAAGAACCGGACCTGGAGCTACGACGGCCAGCTCAAGATGGCTCGCGACGAGGGGCGCTGGCACGTTCGCTGGTCCCCCGCCAACCTGCACCCCAAGCTCGGCGAGCATCAGACCTTCGCGTTGCGAGCCGACAAGCCACGGCGCGCGTCGGTGAACGAACTCGGCGGCAGCGACGTGCTGGCGCCCGGTTACGTGTATCACTACACGCTGGACGCCACCCAGGCCGGACCCGCCCTGATGGGGACGGCGCACGCGGTGGTGGAGGCGCTGCATCCCTTTAACGACACGCTGAACGACCCACAGTTGCTCGCCGAACGAGCCAGCTCGGCGACCCAGCCGCTGGACCTGGGGGTCACGCTGCATCCCGACGACAACGACAAAGTCGCGCCGGCGATCGGCAGACTGCCCGGCGTCGTCATCGTTCCCCAAGCCGAGATGCTGTCGACCGATCCGCATTTCGCGCCCGCCGTGATCGCCGCGGTGAAGAAGTCGGTGGGCGACCACCTCGATGGCCAGGCCGGGTGGCGGGTGGTCAGCGTCAACCAGAACGGTGTCGACGTCGAAGTGCTGCACGAGGTGGAAGGATCGCCGGCGCCATCGGTCTCGATCACCCTGGACCGCATCGTGCAGAACGCCGCTCAGCACGCGGTGGACACCCGGGGCGGCAAAGCGATGATCGTGGCGATCAAACCGTCGACGGGGGAGATTCTCGCGATCGCCCAGAACGCGGGCGCGGATGCCGAGGGCCTGCTGGCCACCAACGGACTGTTCCCGCCCGGGTCGACATTCAAGATGATCACCGCCGGAGCCGCCGTCGAGCGCGACATGGCCACCCCCAACACGATGCTGGGCTGCCCGGGCCACATCGACATCGGCCACCGCACCATCCCCAACTACGGCGGCTTCGACCTGGGGGTGGTCCCGCTGTCGCGGGCGTTCGCCAGCTCGTGCAACACCACGTTCGCCGAGCTGAGCAGCAGGATGCCGCCCCGGGGTCTGTCGCAGGCCGCCAGAAGCTACGGGATCGGGCTCGACTACCAGGTCGACGGCATCACCACGGTGACCGGTTCGGTGCCGCCGACGGTTGATCTGGCCGAGCTCACCGAGGACGGCTTCGGTCAGGGCAAGGTGCTGGCCAGCCCATTCGGCATGGCTCTGGTGGCGGCCACGGTGGCGGCCGGCAGAACCCCGGTGCCGCAGTTGATCGCCGGCCACCCGACGGCGGTCGACGGGGACACCACACCGATCTCCCCGAAGATGATCGATGCCCTGCGGCCGATGATGCGGCTGGTGGTCACCAACGGGACCGCCAAGGACATCGCGAACTGCTGCGGCGAGGTGTTCGGCAAGACCGGTGAGGCTGAGTTTCCGGGCGGGTCGCATTCCTGGTTCGCCGGATACCGCGGCGATCTGGCATTCGCGGCGCTGATCGTCGGGGGTGGCAGCTCCGAATACGCGGTCCGGATGACCAAGGTGATGTTCGAGTCGCTGCCGCCGGGCTATCTAGCTTAAGCGGCGGCCGGCTTACCGACGCACCGGCCCCCAACAGCGGTAAGTTGCGAGGGTGGGTGATTCCGGTGGGGACATGGTTTCACTGCGGGTTTCCGACGCGGACCGCAACGGCACGATGCGCCGACTGCACAACGCCGTCGCCCTCGGGCTGATCGACATCGACGAGTTCGAACAGCGGTCATCACGCGTGTCCTATGCGCGTACCCGAAGCGAATTGGACGGGCTGGTCGACGACCTGCCCGGACCCGGCGCGATCGTCACATCCGCGGCTGACCGGGTGGAATTGCGCGGCTGGGTCGGGTCGCTGAAGCGGCACGGCGAATGGACCGTGCCCACCCGGCTGGCGCTGGTGCGCCGGGTCGGGTCGATCGAACTGGACCTCACCAAGGCCCGTTTCGCCGGACCGGTGGTGGTCATCGAACTCGACATGAAGTTCGGCTCGCTGGATCTTCGATTGCCCGACGGCGCCAGCGCTTCGATCGACAACGTAGAGGTTTATGTGGGCAGCGCCAGCGACCGCCGCAAAGAACCCCCGGCCGAAGGCAGGCCGCACGTCGTGCTGACCGGTCGCGTGACCTTCGGGTCGGTGATCATCCGGGGACCGCGCCGCACACTGCTGCGCCGGCAGTTGCCGGGCCTGCCCGGTTCACTTTCTGGCTAAGCTGAACGGCATGCCCGGCCGCACCGCCCTCTCTCCAGGCGAACTGTCCCCGACGCTGCCGGTGCCCAAGTCGATCGAGCGCCCGGAATACGTCGGCAAGCCCACGGCCCGGGAGGGCACCGAGCCGTGGGTGCAGGCCCCGGAGGTAATCGAGAAGATGCGCGTCGCCGGCCGGATCGCCGCCGGGGCGTTGCAGGAGGCCGGCAAAGCGGTCGCGCCCGGTGTGACGACCGACGAACTGGACCGCATCGCACACGAATACATGGTCGACCACGGCGCCTACCCATCAACGCTGGGCTACAAGGGATTTCCGAAGTCCTGCTGTACCTCTCTGAACGAGGTCATCTGCCACGGAATCCCCGACTCGACGGTGATCGTCGACGGCGACATCGTCAATATCGACGTCACCGCCTACATCGACGGCGTGCACGGCGACACCAACGCGACGTTCCTGGCCGGCGACGTCTCGGAAGAACACCGGTTGCTGGTCGAGCGGACCCGGGAGGCGACGATGCGCGCCATCAACGCCGTCAAACCCGGGCGCGCGTTGTCGGTGATCGGCCGCGTCATCGAATCATATGCAAATCGGTTCGGGTACAACGTGGTTCGCGACTTCACCGGCCACGGCATCGGCACCACGTTTCACAACGGGCTGGTCGTCTTGCATTACGACCAGCCTGCGGTGCAGACGATCATGCAGCCGGGAATGACGTTCACCATCGAGCCGATGATCAACCTGGGCGCCCTGGATTACGAGATCTGGCCCGACGGATGGACGGTGGTCACCAAGGACCGGAAGTGGACCGCGCAGTTCGAGCACACCCTGTTGGTCACCGACACCGGCGCCGAGATCCTCACGTGCCTCTAGCGCGAGCAGACGCAAAAGCCCCATTTCCGGCCGAAAATCGGGGCTTCTGCGTCTGCTCGCCATAAGAACTTGACTGGCGCGTTGCTGGTCGCGGGCACCAGCTCGGACGCCGGGAAATCCGTCGTCGTCGCGGGCCTGTGCCGGCTGCTGGCCCGCCGCGGGACTCGGGTCGCGCCTTTCAAGGCGCAGAACATGTCCAACAATTCCGCGGTCACCGTCGAAGGCGGCGAGATCGGGCGGGCCCAGGCGATCCAGGCCCGGGCGGCGGGCCTGGAACCCAGCGTGCGCTTCAACCCGATCCTGCTCAAACCGGGCGGTGACCGGACCTCGCAGCTGGTCGTTCGTGGACAAGTCGTCGACACCGTCACTGCGGCAAGCTATTTCACGCACCGCGACCGGCTCGCCGACCTCGTCGTCAGCGAGCTGTCCGACCTGCGCCGTGACTTCGATGCGGTCATCTGCGAGGGTGCCGGATCGCCGGCTGAGATCAACCTGCGGGCCACCGACGTGGCAAACATGGGACTGGCCAGAGCCGCGAACCTGCCGGTGGTCCTCGTCGGCGACATCGACCGTGGCGGCCTGCTCGCCCACCTCTTCGGTACGGTCGCGGTCCTTGACCCCGAGGATCAAGCGCACATCTCCGGCTTCATCGTCAACAAGTTCCGCGGCGACCCCGCGCTTTTGGAACCCGGGCTACGGCAGCTGTCGAGCATGACCGGCCGCCCCACCTACGGAGTGCTGCCCTACGCGGATCAGCTGTGGCTCGATGCCGAGGATTCGCTGTCGGTGGTTGCGCACCGGGTTGTCGGCACCCCGTCGCCGCCGGTGGGCGAGCAGTGGCTGCGGGTGGCCGCGGTTCGGTTGCCCCGCATTTCCAACTCCACCGACGTCGAGGCGCTGGCCTGCGAGCCCGGTGTGCTGGTCCGCTGGGCCACCGAGCCCGCCGATTTGGCCGACGCCGACCTGATCGTGCTTCCGGGCAGCAAGGCCACTGTCGCCGACCTGGGCTGGCTGCGCGATCGGGGCCTGGCCGGTGGGATCGCCGATCACGCTCGGTCCGGCAAACCCGTGCTGGGTATCTGCGGCGGCTTCCAGATGCTGTGCGGGCGCATCGAGGATTGCGTGGAGTCCGGAACGGGGCAGGTCGAGGGCCTGGGATTGTTGGATGCCGACATCGTCTTCGCGCCCGACAAGGTGCTGCGCCGCTGGAACTCGCCGTTGCGTGGCTACGAGATTCATCACGGGCGCCTGGCCCGGTGCGCCGAGACGGCCTGGTTCGACGTCGACGGCCAAGCGCCGGAGCCGCCGGGCGTCATGCGCGACGCGGTGTTCGGCACCCACTGGCACGGCCTGCTCGACAACGACGAATTCCGTCGTTGCTGGCTCACCCGGGTCGCAGAGGCCGCGAGACGCGGGGGCTTCGCCGTGGCCGCCGACGTGAACGTCGCTGCGCGCCGCGACTCCCAACTGGAGCTGATGGCCGACCTGTTGGCATCTCATCTCGACGTCGACGCTGTCCTCGGCCTGCTCGACGGCCCACCGCCGCACCGGCCGCACATCGTCAGCGAGCTGCGCCACACCGCACCGTAAAGTGTTGCGCGACAAGGATTCCACTGAAAAGCGTCGCGCTGGCGACCCGATTCGCTGTAACGTTCGACAATGCCCTCGATGATGACCACGCTCGACGGCTTTCCTGTCCAAGTGGCCGTAGCCGGTCCTGAGAAGGGTGTCGTCGTCGTGATCCTGGGCGCCGAACAACGCGCGCCCGCCGCCTACGACGCGGTCTGCGACCGGCTGCACACGGCGTCACTACGCACGGTTGTCATCGGCCCCGAGCCCCGGCTGACCGCCAAGTCGGTGATCGGCATCCTCGACGTCCTGCGGATCGGGTGGGCGGTGGTGGTCGGCGACCGCACCGGTGGTGAGCTCGCCTGGGAGCTGGCGGCCACCCGGCTGGGCCGGTTCGTCGCGCTGGTGGCCATTGACCGCGGACATCCGCGGGTCGCCGGCCCCGATGGGGTGGTGCAGGACGCCGACTGCCCTCCGGTGGAGATCAGCACCACCGTCCTGGTCAGTTCGTCGGCCGCCCGGGCGGTGGCCCGCGACAGCCAGCAATTCGTCTATGCCGACTACCGCATCGTGGACCTCCTCGGGCGGCGCAGCGCCCAGGAGTCGACGGCCCAGCTGGCCGCCGAGATCGTCTTGCGCACCAGCACCTGGTAGCGCACTTTCGAGGAGGAAGTGTTGTGACCGCTCCGGGTACGGCCTTGTTGTCGTGGGCCGACCTGGAACGACTGGTCGGTGCCGGCGACGTCGACACCGTCATCGTGGCGTTCACCGACATGCAGGGACGGCTCGCCGGCAAGCGGGTGTCGGCCCGGCTCTTCATCGACGAAATGGCCGAACACGGTGCCGAGTGCTGCAGCTACCTGCTGGCCGTCGACGTCGACATGACCACCGTGTCCGGGTATGCGATGTCGAGCTGGGACACCGGCTACGGCGACATGGTGATGACACCGGATCTCACCACGTTCCGCCTCATTCCCTGGTTGCCCGGGACGGCGTTGGTGATCGCGGATCTGGGCTGGGCCGACGGCAGCGCGGTGACTGTCTCGCCCCGCGCGGTCCTGCGCCGCCAGCTGGACCGACTCGAGGAGCGGGGACTGGCCGCCGACGTCGCCACCGAGCTGGAGTTCATCGTGTTCGACCAGTCCTACCGCGACGCGTGGGCCGGCGGCTACCGCGACCTGACTCCGGCCAGCGACTACAACATCGACTACGCGATCTTGGCGTCGTCGCGGATGGAGCCGTTGTTGCGCGACATTCGACTGGGAATGCAGGGGGCGGGCCTGCAATTCGAGGCCGTCAAGGGTGAGTGCAACAAAGGCCAGCAGGAGATCGGGTTCCGGTACGACGACGCGCTGGTCACCTGCGACAACCACGCCATCTACAAGAACGGCGCCAAGGAGATTGCCGACCAGCACGGCAAGAGCCTGACGTTCATGGCGAAATACGATGAGCGCGAAGGCAATAGCTGCCACATCCATCTCTCGCTACGCGGCCGTGACGGCTCCGAAAACGCGCCGCTCGCCGACAGCAGCGGACAGTACGGCATGTCGCCGTTGTTTCGCCGTTTCCTCGCCGGCCAGTTGGCTACGCTGCGCGAGCTCACCTTGTTCTTCGCGCCGAACATCAACTCCTACAAGCGCTTTGCCGACGGAAGCTTCGCGCCTACGGCGGTGGCGTGGGGACTGGACAACCGCACCTGCGCGTTGCGAGTGGTCGGCCGGGGACCCAACATCCGTGTCGAATGCCGGGTTCCCGGAGGCGACGTCAACCAGTACCTCGCGGTGGCGGCGCTGATCGCGGGCGGCCTGTACGGTATCGAGCAGGACCTCGAACCGCCGGAGCCGTATTTCGGCAACGCGTACCAAGCCGTCGACACCGAGCGGCTGCCCGCCACGCTGGCCGAGGCCGCGGCGCTGTTCGAAGCTTCGGAGCTGGCCCGGGAGGCTTTTGGCGACGACGTCGTCGCGCACTACCTGAACAACGCTCGCGTCGAGCTGACGGCTTACAACTCGGCGGTCACCGACTGGGAGAGGATGCGTGGCTTTGAACGCCTGTAGGCCTGTCGTCGGGTTGACGACTTACCTGGATCGGGCACAGACCGGAGTGTGGGACGTCACGGCGGGTCTCTTGCCGGCCAGCTACTTCGACGGCGTCACCATGGCCGGCGGAATCGCGGTGCTGTTGCCGCCGCAACCGGTCGATCCCGACGCCGCGGGGCGAGTGCTCGACGGCCTGGATGGTCTGGTGATCACCGGCGGTAAAGACGTCGACCCGGCCGCCTACGGCCAGCAAGCCCATCCGGAAACCGACCCGCCCGGTGTTGTCCGCGACGCCTGGGAGTTCGCGCTGCTGGCGGGCGCGCTGCAACGCAATCTGCCGGTGCTGGGTATCTGCCGCGGCGCCCAGGTGCTCAATGTCGCGTTCGGCGGGACGCTGCATCAGCACCTGCCCGACGTGCTGGGCCACCACGGCCACCGGGCCGGCAACGCGATGTTCACCGCGCTGCCGGTGCGGACCGTGGCGGGCACCCGGTTGGCCGGGCTGATCGGGGAGTCCACCGAAGTCCGCTGCTATCACCACCAGGCGGTCGCCGAAGTCGGCGCGGGCCTGGTGGTCAGCGCGTGGGACGCCGATGGCGTCGTCGAGGCGCTCGAGCTGCCTGGCGAGAACTTCGTCCTTGCGGTGCAGTGGCATCCGGAAGAGTCGCTGGACGATCTGCGTTTGTTCAGCGCGATCGTCGATGCCGCGCGGGCCTATCGCATGAGCTCGGTACAGCAGTGAGCAGCGCCGCGCAACTGATCAATCCCGCCACCGAGGAAGTGCTGCGATCGGTCGAGCACACCGATGCCGCCGCGGTCGACGACGCCGTCGCGCGGGCCCGAGCGGCGCAGCGTCGCTGGGCGCGGTTGTCGCCGGCGCAGCGGGCGGCGAGCCTGCGCGCTTTCGCGGCCGTCATCGACGCGCATGGCGACGACCTGGCCGCGCTGGAAGTGGCCAACTCCGGACATCCGATTGCGTCGGCCGAATGGGAGGCCGGCCACGTGCGTGACGTGCTGGCATTCTATGCGGGCAGCCCGGAACGCCTGTCCGGCAAGCAAATTCCCGTCGACGGGGGACTCGACGTCACCTTCAACGAACCGCTGGGCGTAGTCGGGGTGATCACGCCGTGGAACTTTCCGATGATGATCGCGTCCTGGGGCATCGCGCCGGCCCTGGCCGCCGGCAATGCCGTACTGGTCAAACCCGCCGAGTGGACCCCGCTGAGCACCATGCGGCTCGGTGAGCTGGCGCTCGAGGCCGGGCTGGACGCGGACCTGCTGCAGATATTGCCGGGGAAGGGCACGGTGGTTGGCGAGCGCTTCGTCACCCACCCCGACGTGCGCAAGATCGTGTTCACCGGGTCCACCGAAGTCGGCAAGAAGGTGATGGCCGGGGCTGCCGCACAAGTGAAGCGGTTGACGCTGGAACTGGGCGGCAAGAGCGCCAACATCGTCTTCGACGATTGCGACCTGGAGCGCGCGGCCGCCAGCGCGCCGGCCGGGGTCTTCGACAACGCCGGACAGGACTGCTGCGCCCGCAGCCGAATTCTGGTGCAGCGCAGCGTCTATGACCGGTTCATGGAGCTGCTCGAGCCGGCGGTGCGAAGCGTCGCCGTCGGGGACCCCCGGTCCCGTGACACCGACATGGGTCCGCTGGTTTCCGCCGCGCACCGGGACAAGGTCGCCTCCTACGTTCCAGACGACGCGCCGGTCGCGTTTCGCGGCACCTCGCCGTCAGGACGCGGGTTCTGGTTTCCGCCAACGGTTTTGACCCCTGAGCGCAACGACCGCAGCGTCACCGAGGAGATCTTCGGCCCGGTTGTCACCGTGCTGCCGTTCGAGGACGAGGCGGACGCGATCGCGCTGGCCAACGACACCGCCTACGGGCTGTCCGGATCGATCTGGACCGACGACCTGTCTCGCGCCCTGCGGGTGTCACGCGCCGTCGAATCGGGGAATCTATCCGTCAACTCGCACTCGTCGGTGCGTTACCACACGCCATTCGGCGGCTTCAAGCAGTCGGGACTGGGCCGTGAGCTCGGGCCGGACGCGCCATTGCAATTCACCGAAACCAAGAACGTGTTCATCGCGATCCCGGAAGGCGATCAGCAATGGACCTGACGCAGCGCCTGGCCGGGCGGGTGGCGGTCATCACCGGCGGCGGCAGCGGAATCGGGCTGGCCGCCGGGCGCCGGATGCACGCTGAAGGCGCGACGATCGTGGTCGGAGACATCGACGCCGACGCCGGTGCGGCCGCGGCCGATGAGCTTTCCGGTTTGTTTGTGGCAGTGGATGTTTCGAACGAGGGCGCGGTCAACGCACTGTTCGACACCGCGGCGCAGCGCTGCGGATCCGTCGACATCGCATTCAACAACGCCGGCATCTCGCCGCCCGAGGACGATCTGATCGAAAACACCGGATTGCCCGCGTGGCAGCGGGTGCAAGACGTCAACCTCAAGTCGGTGTACCTGTGTTGCCGGGCAGCGCTGCGGCACATGGTGCCGGTTGGGAAAGGCTCGATCGTCAACACGGCGTCGTTCGTCGCGGTGCTGGGCTCGGCGACCTCCCAGATTTCGTATACCGCCTCCAAAGGCGGGGTGGTGGCTATGTCCCGGGAGCTAGGGGTGCAGTACGCGCGACAGGGCATCCGAGTCAACGCACTGTGTCCCGGGCCGGTCAACACCCCGCTGCTGCAGGAGCTCTTCGCCAAGGATCCGGAGCGGGCCGCCCGCCGGCTGGTGCATGTGCCGCTCGGCCGCTTCGCCGACCCCGATGAGATCGCTGCCGCGGTCGCGTTCTTGGCCAGCGACGACGCGTCGTTCATCACCGCCTCGACGTTCCTGGTCGACGGCGGTATCAGCTCGGCGTACGTGACGCCGCTGTAGATCCGAGCGCTGGTTATCCCGCCGCCGGTGGGCGAGACACGAAGGTCGGGCGGAACCCGTAGCGGGGAGTCTGACTTGTGCCGCCTCCACCGGGGCCAACCAGTGGCATCCCGCCGAGCATGGTTGACGGGCCCGGCTCGACGGCCGGTGTGCCGAACCCCGCGCCGGGTAAAGGCGAAGCAACAGCCGGGGCCGGTTCAGGCCAGCTCGGCGGGATGGACAACGGCCCGATCGCACCCGCGCTACCCACCTCGGCAGACACCGCGCCGCCCATCCCGCCCAGCCCAGTCGCTTCCCCCGCGGCTCCGGCGGCTCCGGCTGCTTCTCCCGCCGCTCCGGCTGCTTCCCCGGCAGCTTCCCCGGCCTCCCCGGCGGCCGTGCCGGAGTTCTGCAGGCCGATGAAATCGCTCATCGTCCCCAAGAAGTTGCCCGGCATGTAGAAACCGGACGAGAATATCGAGTTCACAAGATTGCTGTTGAGAAAAGTGCCCAACGGGTCTCCATCGGCGCCGGACAAGAAATTGAGTATTCCCGCCGGGCTGGAGAAGTTGACCCCGCCCAGTCCGAGCCAATCCAGCAGCCCCGTGGATGACGCCACACCTGATCCTGGAGAAGCGAGACCCTGCAGTGTCGTCGGTAACGCCGACATCAGCTGTGACAGCGTTGCCTGGGCGCCCGCACCGGTTTCCGAGCTGGCTTTCGTAGCCATGGCGAGCGCCGAAGCTGTGCCATTGGTGGTGGGCGGCGCTTCGGCGAACGGTGTCAATGTCGATGCGACCGCGGAGGATTCGGCGTAACCGTACATAGCGGCCGCATCCTGCGCCCACATTTCGGCATAGTGTGCCTCAGTGGCGGCGATCGCCGGGTTGTTCTGCCCGAGCACGTTGGTGGCGACAAGCATTGCCAGCAGCGCGCGATTGGCCGTGATCACCGGTGGGGGGACCGTCATGGCGAATGCAGCCTCGTAGGCTCCGACGGCAGCTTTGGCTTGGTCCGCCGTCTGGTTGGCGTACGCCGCTGTGGTTCCCAGCCACGCGACGTAGGGAGCAGCGGCGGACACCATCGCCGCCGATGCCGGGCCGCGCCAGGCCCCACCACCCAGGTTGACGACGGTGGATCCGAAATCCTCTGCAGCCGAGGCTAACTCGGCAGACAAGCTGTCCCACGCCAGTGCGGCGGACAGCATAGGGCCGGCACCCGGCCCGGCATACATGCGGCCGGAATTGACTTCTGGTGGAAACGCTGCAAAGTCCATTGCTCTAGTCCTTTCGTCAACTCGCGGCGGCTGCGTTGGTGGCTTCAGTGGTCGCGTAAGAGCCGCCGCTGGCGGCCAGCATCGTCACGAACGCTTCGTGGATGGCGGCAGCATGGGCGCTAACTGCTTGATACATTTGCGCGTGCACCACGAATTGCGCTGCGGTTAAAGCCGATACCTCATCCGCGGCGGCGGGCACCACCGCCGTGGTCAGGGGCAGCGCAGCAGCATTGTGAGCACTCACGGCTGCGCCGATTGCCTGCAAGTCGGCTGCGGCTGCGGACAGCATCTCCGGTACGATCTGGACGTAGGACATGGACGGACTCCCTAAAGTATTTGGCCCGACCCCATGGGGGCGCCCGCGTTTGGGCGCACGACGACAACGCCGGTCGGTTGTACACCGCCGCGCGTGAAACATGATGTAGCGCAATGGGTTCAATCCAGAACGCCACAAGCTGAGATTGGCACGGTGGTGATCGCGGCTTATGGCACACCCAAGCCGCCTGGTACAGCCGTTTCAGCCGAGGTATTCGGCCCGCACCATCCACTGCGTCTCGATCTGCGCGTAGCGCCAGATTGCATGCGTGAGCAGCTGTCGGTCGTTCGTCACGGCTTTCCGCAGCCCGAAGTATGACAACGGCTGCCGGCTAGTTAAAGGACCAGCCATGTGGCGTCCCCTCAGTGTCGGAAGCGAATCCCGCATTAAGAAAGTAACTATGCGCCCCACGCAGATGCAATCGATTTGCAAAAAGAATTCAAATGATTTGCTGCGACTGCTCAGACCCGCCGCATCATGGGGCCGTCGTCCAACCCTGAATCACGCTGGAACAAGTCGCGAACCGCATGCTAGCGGGCCAGCGGCCACAACGGCGGCTCGCTGTATTCGACGTCGACGATCTCTTCACAGACCCAGCCGGTGCGTTGCCGCGGCGGCGCTACAGGCGCTACCGCCGTGACCTTCGCCCAGCCCCGCGGTACCGACAGACTCCCCACCGCCGTGCCGCGACCGAAGCCCGCTTCGACTGTGCCGCCGAGAACGGTGCGATCGGCGCCCGCAGCAGTGGCCGCCTTGGCCACTCTGGCAAAGCCCAGCCGCAGCTTGCGCAGTTTCGCCAGTGCCGGCAGGACCGACCCAGCGGCCGCCGCCGTGACGGGCGAGGTGGAGAGCGCCCGCAACGCCCGGGGGACCGCTGGTATCAGCTGGTTGCCGCTGGCCATGATCTCCTCCGCATCCAGCAAGGCCGAGGTCGCGTACCCCAGCCCGACCGGATCGGCGGTCATCGGCGGCGAGGCGAACGGCGTCACTTCGGTGGCGCCGGCCGAGGTGCCGGCATAGGCATACATGGCGTCGGCATCCTGGGCCCACATCTGTTCGTATTCGGCGTCGGCGTCCGCTACGGCCGCGCTGATCTGGCCCAGGGGATTCGTAGACGCCAGCTCCGCCCGCAGCGCGCGGTTGGCGTCGATCAACGGCGGGGGGACCATCGCCGCATATGCGGTCTCGTAGGCCCTGGCAGCCTCTTTAGCCTGGTTGGCGGCGTGCTGGGCTTGTGCTGCGGCGGCGTTGAGCCATGCGATCTGTGGCGCGACCGCCGAGGCCATCGCTGTTGCACCGGGGCCCTGCCAGCCGCCGGACAGCTGTGCGGTGATCGACTGGTAGGCGGTCGCCTGGTCGTAAAGGGTGGCTGCGAGGCGGTCCCAGGCAGTCGCGGCGTCCAGCATCGGCCCTGAGCCTGGGCCATCGTATATGCGCCTGGAGTTGACCTCCGGCGGCAAAGCCCCGAAACTCATAGCTGACCGTCCTGACTTCAGAGTCCGGCAAGGAGCCGTTCACCTGCTGTACACCTTTTGTTCACAGTGATTTTAATGTACAGGAGTGACGGCCGTTCACCGCCTGGAAACTTCCTTTGAAATCGCTTAGAGATCTAGTCGTTGCTGTCGGTGCGATGTCCGACCTCGGCAAACGTCCCGGCAAGCGGATTCCGGCCGCGCCGAAGCTCACCGGCGTGTCACGAGTGCAGACCATGACACGGTCGGGAAAATCTGACCGATCAGCGCCGCGCGGTGCAGAGTTGGGTCAAAATGTGTTGCCCGCCAAGGGCTGCGGTCACACGCGCACCAGAGCGCACATCGCCCGACTGAAATCCGAAGGCAGGCAAGTCGATCGGCCGCAGCCACCAGGCTGATTGGGCGGCGACGTGCGCCCGCAGCGGCTGGCGATTGCGTTTCGTCGCAGCACTTTTGAACGTAGCGTGATTGACCGGCGTGGTGCCGGAAAGAAATTCGCGATCGGATTGCGCCGAACCGGAAACCAGAGCCGTCGGTGACTGCGGTGTCGCCGCCGCTATCAGGTTCGCGCGCAACGGATTACCTTCGAGGACGGCAACCAGCAGACACAGCGTGACAAGCATCGCGACGGTTGCTTGCCAAGGTTTGGGCGCGCTCGGGACATCCACAGTGGCTCGACTGTATAACAACAGGACCGCTTTGCAGCCGGTCAGAAGGTTTGAAATCGATATGAGGTGCCGCGGGGGGTTTCATCAATTGTGCTGCGCGGCTTGAAATGGTCAGCCCGCATTGAAAACGATCAGCGGGATCGCCATCTCGGCTGCCGTGGCACCGCCGTGAAAACCGATGAGCCGAGCCGTTTCCGGCGGTTCATGACCTGTCGCCAGCACCGCCGTGTTGCCGGTGCAGACGACGACTACATCGCCGATCCGGGGCAGGAATCGCGGGTCCACCGGCCCGAACATTCCGGTGGCCGCGGCTTCGTCGCGGCTGTATACCTCGGCGCGGCCGTCAAGCAACTCGCGCCAAGTGGCCCGCACATCGGTTGCGGCACCCGGCTCGGTGTGCAGGTAGCGCACCCGTGGCTCGCCGGCAACTACTCGGACTCCGGCAGCCAGCTGTGGGTCGCGGTCGATGTCGACGCGGGCCTCCGGCGGGACATTCAGGCCGCCGTGGTCGGCGGTCACTAGCAGCGCCGCATCCGGCGGCAGGGTCTCGACGAGCCGGGTCAACAGCGCATCGACCTGCGTGGCGGCTTCGCGCCACTGCGGCGAGCCGATACCGAACAGATGGGCCGCGGTGTCCAGCGCGGCGGTGTAGGCGTAGACCAGTCCTGGTGCCGCGTGCAGCTCGTCCGTCACATGCTGGGCGTAGTCCTCGTCCGCGCGTGTCGGACGAAACTGCGCGCCGCGATATGCCGCATCGGTCAGTCCGCTGCCGATGAACCATTCGGGCAGCACGGCACGCGCGCTGACGCCCGCCCATCCCAGCCGCTCGAACCAGCTGGGCAGCGGCTGCCATTGCCGGTGCGGCGGATCGTCGCGCCACGTGATGTGGCTGAGCACACGGTCGGTGCCCGGGACGTTGAGCGTGAACCCCAGGATGCCGTGCTCGCCCGGCTGCGCGCCGGTGCCCAGCGATACCAGACTGCTCGGTGTCGTCGACGGAAAGGTGCAGGCAAGCTCCTGCAGCCGCCCGGCGCCGCCGGCCAGGACGGAGGCGAGCAGCGGCGCGTCGCCGGCCAGCTCCGGCAGCAGATGCCAACCCATCCCGTCGACGAGCACGACCGCCACCCGGTCGACCTGGTCGAGGTCGGCGAGAATGCCCGGCGGCTCGTGGGCCGCACCGGGGACGCCGAGCATCGCCGCCGCGGCCGGCAGCACGTCGCGGATTGAGCCGGGCATCCGGTCAGTCTGGCACGCGATCAGACGTGGGCCAGCCGCTGGCTGGTCACCCGTAATTGCCGATCCGTGCTTTCCGCAAGCGCCTCCAGCTGCCGCGGCTGCAGCCGGCCGCACAGCCGCCCCCAGTGCACCGCGACATCGTCGCCGACCGCGACATCGGGCACCGCGCTGTAGCCGTCGGCCCACACCTCGAGCCGGCGCCGCGCCGGTTCGGACAGCTGGAGAGCCACACCGTCCCAGATCAGCTTCCGGCACAACACCACGACTTGGTCAGCATCGCGGGAAACGACTGTCCCCCAAGTGATCCGGCAATTATCCAGTACCGTCAGGGGGTGTTCGTCCATACCGCGTCCCAAAAAGCGCGTCCAGGGATACACCCCGAACACGTGAAAGCAGTGGTTTGGCGCCGCCTCGGCGGCCAGATCCGGTGTCAGATGCGACCAGTAGCGACCCGCCTGCGGGCCGATAATGGCCAGCAACTCGTCGAAGAACTCGTCGGGATCGAGACCGGCGCCGACGCCACCGCCGAGCCAGTACGACTCGACGAGCCGGTAATCCAGCGGGTCGGCAATGCCGGTCAGGCTGGACAGCACCCGCAGGTACGGCCAGGCGCCGGAAAACTTCGCCGCCGCATGGCGCACGTCCTCGACCGAGCCGTCACGCAGCGTCGCGCCGAGTGGAGGCCCGCAGAAGCCAAGTGCGTTGGGAGCATAGGCGTAACGGGCGAACATCTCGGCGCCGCTGGTAAACCGGGGGCCAGGGCCGTCCATGTCAGCCGCGTCCGGACTGCCCCACCAGCTTGACCGCGTCCCGGTGCAAGCGGCCGAAATTGTAGTAAGCCGCGCATGCTCCCTCGGGCGACACCATGCACGTGCCGATCGGTGTCTCCGGTGTACATGCCGTGCCGAAAACCTTGCACTCCCAAGGCTTGAGCACACCCTTGAGTACCTCGCCGCACTGACATGCCTTGGGGTCGGCGACCCGCACACCGGGCATCGCGAACCGCAGTTCGGCGTCGAACTCCGCGAAGTCGTCGTGTAGCCGCAGCGCGCTCTGCGAAATGAAACCAAGCCCACGCCACTCGAAGTGCGGGCGCAACGCGAACACCTTGCCCATGAGCGCCAGTGCGGCCGGGTTCCCTTGCTCGGGGACCACCCGCTTGTACTGGTTCTCCACCTCGCACCGGCCCTCGCGGATCTGCCGCAGCAGCATGGCGACCGCGGCCAAGATGTCCAGTGGCTCAAAGCCCGCCACCACCAACGGCTTTCGGTACACTTCCGGCACGAACCGGTACGGCCGGTTGCCGACGACGGTCGAAACGTGCCCCGGGCCGATGAAACCGGACAGCCGCAGATCGGGTGATTCCAAGATGGCCTTGATCGGCGGCACGATCATGACGTGATTGCAGAAGACGCTGAAATTGCGCAGTCCCAGGTCGCGGGCGCGCACCAGAGTGACCGCGGTCGAAGGCGCGGTGGTCTCGAAGCCGATGGCGAAGAACACCACCCGCTTTTCGGGGTTGTCGACCGCGATCTTGAGCGCGTCCAGCGGGGAGTAGACGAATCGCACGTCGGCGCCTCGGGCCTTGGCGTCCAGCAGGCTGCCGGCCGAACCCGGCACCCGCATCATGTCACCGAAGCAGGTGAAAATGACGTCGGGCTGTCCGGCCAGCCACATCGCGTCGTCGATGCGGCCCATCGGGATCACGCAGACGGGGCAACCCGGGCCGTGTACCAGTTCGACATTCTCCGGTAGCAGGTGCTCGATGCCGTGCCGGTAGATGGTGTGCGTGTGGCCGCCGCACACCTCCATGAACTTGAAGTGTTCGTCAGGACCCGCCAAGTGCCCTATGGCGGTCAACAATTTGCGGGCGGCGGCCGGGTCACGGAATTCGTCGACGAATTTCATTGCGGTTCCTTACACAATGGCAGAGGAGTCGAAGGCTTCGATCTCGGTCGTATAGGTGTCACCGAGTTTTTGGACGGCGGCCAATGTCAGCAACGCTTCGGTTTCGTCGATCTTGGCCATCGCGAAGCCGACATGTACCAGCACCCAGTCGTCGGGCTCGGGCATGTCGTTCTCCAGCAGGCGCACGCTGATCGTGCGCTGCACGCCGCTGACGTCGACCTTCGCCAGATAGTTTGCGGGGTCGGTGATCTCAACGATCCGGCCCGGAATGCCGAGACACATGGCAAGCCACCTCCTTTTCTGAGTTCAGCAGATTCGTGGCAGTGGGTCCCCGACCAGCATGTCGACAATCCGCGTGCCGCCGAATCCGGTACGCAGCACCACGCTTTCGGCAGGTTCGGCGACGATCTCGCCGACTTCGGCGGCATCGGCCCCCAATGGATGCGACCGCAACGCGGCCAACCCGGCGTCGGCCTCTTCCGGTGCGACGACGGCGACGAACTTGCCCTCGTTGGCGACGTAGAGGGGGTCGATGCCGAGTAGCTCACATGCACCGCTGACCATGGGCCGCAACGGAAGTCGCTCCTCTTCGAGCAGCACCCCGAGTCCGCAGGCATGCGCCAATTCGTTGCAGACGGTGCCCACCCCGCCGCGAGTGGCGTCGCGCAGCCAACGGGTGGACGGCGCGGCCGTCATCAACAGTTCCACCAGCGGGCTGACGGCGGCGGTGTCGGACCGGATGTCGGCCTCGATGGCCAGGTCGCCGCGGGCGAGCATGACGGACATGCCGTGATCGCCCATCGTTCCGGACAGCAGCACCTTGTCGCCGGCGCACACCGCCCGCGCCGACAGCCGCCGGCCCGCCGGAATGACGCCGGCCCCGGTGGTGGTGACGAACAGCCCGTCGGCGGCACCTTTGGGCACCACTTTGGTGTCACCGGTGACGATTTGCACGCCCGCTTGCGCGGCTGCGGCCGCCATATCCGCGACGATCTCCTTGAGTTCCGCGATCGGGAAGCCCTCTTCGAGCACGAATGCCGCGGAGACCCAGGACGGTACGGCTCCGGCCATGGCCAGATCGTTGCAGGTGCCGTTCACCGCGAGCTCCCCGATCGAGCCGCCGGGAAAACGCCTGGGCTGCACCACAAATGAATCCGTCGACATCGCCAGACGCTCACCACTCGGCAGGTTGAGCACCGCCCCGTCGCCGAGCGACTCGAGCAGCGGATTGCGGAACGCCTCCAGGAACACCGCGTCCACCAATGCAGCCGAGGCCTTACCGCCAGCTCCGTGCGCCAGCGTCACGTGCTCGTCGAGCAGTCGGGGACGACGCCGGCGGAAGGACTCGATCCGCTCGATCACCTCACCCTCGGCGAAACGTGGCCCGGAGGACAGGTATTCGCCTGCCGGCTTGCTCATGCCGCCCCCAGCCCTCGGTCGTAGCAATCATGTACCGCCAACCACAGTTGATATCCCAACAGCGCTTGCGATTCCTGGATCCGGTGCACGCTCTGCGAGCGAACGACGAAGCAGGCGTCCACATTCGGGTTGTTCACGAATGCGCCGCCGTCGTATCCGGCGAAGCCGATGGTGTACAGGCCGCCCTGCCGCGCCTCGGCCAGCGCGGTCAGCAGATTGGGTGAGCCGCCGCTGGTCGACATGGCGACGGCGATGTCGCCGGCCTTAGCGCGGGCGATCAATTGTCGGGCGAAGACCAGCTCGAACCCGACGTCGTTGCCCAGCGCGGTGATGATCGCCTGATCGGCGGTCAACGACCAGGCGGGCAGCGGTCTGCCCATCGGGGGACGGGCGAACAACCATGCCAAAGTGGTGCAATCGGTGCAGCTGCCACCGTTTCCAAAGGTGAACATCCTTCCGCCCGAGGCGAATCGGCGGGCCATCTCGGCGGCGGCCCGCGCGAGCAGGCCGGCGTTGGCGTCCAGCGTGGAGCGCCGCAGCGCCAGGCTCTCGGCCGCTTTGGCCTGCGCGGAGGCGGTCAGGTCGGCGAGCAGCGACTGAGCATCGTCCTCCTGCGCATCGATGAACGGGTAGAGGAAGTTGGTGGGTTCGTCGTGGCTCATGGACCGTCCTCCTCGACGCGGCTGATCGCCATCCCGGCGTGCACCAGCACCAAATCTCCCGCCCCGACCGGACCGACCAGCGTGGTCACCACGTTCTCGACGCCACGTGCGGTGCGCACGGTGGCCGACCCCTCTGCTGATGCCGCCATCACCTCAGCCAGTCGGCCCTCGTCGCTGCAGGTGACGCAAACATCTTCGGAGCGTTCGGGTTTGAGCAGCCCGGAGTGCTCGAAACAAACGTGGGTCAACTCCCACAAGAGGTGGTAGAAGAGCACGAAGCCACCGGTCGCCGGAATCCGCGGATCGGGATCGTCCAGCCACAGCACGTGGTCGGCCAGGCCCGCTCTGGGCCGCGGCCCGCTGCCGATCCAGACGGTGCCGGCACCCCACGCCGGGCTGCGGCGCATCACCGAACACACCGCGGGGTCGTCGGCCGAAGAGACGGCAATCACGATGTCGCCGGGCCGGACCGACACCCGGACCAGGTCCACCAGGTCGGGTCCGGTCAGGGCGACGGCTGGCAGTGCACGTTTGCCCATGATCACCGGGTGTACGAACTCGACCGCGATGTGCATGGCATGGGGTTGCCACGACGGTGCGATGGACCACATGGTGGCCCCGGCCGCGAATCGCTTGGCCAGGGTGAACGCGGTGGCGGCCAGGTCTGCTGTTAGTTCTGCGCCCAAGCCGCGGTCGATCGCGGTGGTGGTGTTCAACGGTCAGCCTCCTCCCGTGCGGTCAGCATCGAGATCGCCGCCTGGCCCAACGACAGCCCACCGTCGTTGGGGGGCACCAGTTGATGAGTCAGGACTTCAAAACCATTTCGCTGCAACCGTTCCCGGCACTCCCGTAGCAGCAGCACATTCTGGAACACACCGCCGGTGAGCCCAACCGCCCGCACCGTGCCGGCAACCTGGCGGACCACGGTGGCGACGGCGTCCGCGACCGCCCGGTGGAACGCCGCCGCCAGGGGTGCCGGCTGCTCGCCAGCGTTAAGGGCCGACACCAGCTCTTGCATCATGGCAGCGGGATCGATCACGTTGTCGGGACGCACCGTCAACGACAGCGATGGCATGGGCCGCGCCGAGTCGTGAACCGAGTCGGCCAAAGTTTCGAGTTCGATTGCGGCCTGCCCCTCGTAGTCGATCCGGTGCCGCACCCCGAGCAACGAGGCGACCGCATCAAACAGCCGGCCCATGCTCGAACACGGCACACACCCGGTCATGCTCTCCAATTGCGAACGGATCAGGCGTAATTCGTCTGGGGTGGCCGCCGCGACCGGCGGCAGGCGTGGGGTCCAGTCGATGCCGGCCATCCATAGTTGGGACAGCGCCATCCGCCATGGATTGCGCACCGCGGCGTCACCGCCTGGCAGTGGGACCGGCAACAGGTGGCCGGCCCGAACGAACCGGTGACTGTCGTGTCCGAGCCGCAGGATCTCCCCGCCCCAGATCGTCTGGTCGCAGCCGTAGCCGGTGCCGTCGAAGGCGACTCCGATGACGGGTTCACCGATGCGGCCGTGCTCGGCGAGCAGCGACACCACATGCGCGTGATGGTGCTGGACCAGATCCAGCGGCCGTCCCCCCGCGTGCCGCTCAGCCCAACTGCGGGTGTGATACCCCGGATGCAGGTCGGCAGCTACTCGGACTGGGCTGCAACGTAATTCGCTGAGCTGCCGCACCGCGCGCTCGAACGCCCGCAGCGTCTCCCACGTTCCCATGTCGCCGATGTGCCCCGACAGGTAAGCGCGTGAGCCGTCGGTGAGGCAGAAGGTGTTCTTGAGTTCCCCGCCCACCGCCAACACGGCAGGTCCAGTGATGCCGAGATCGACAGGCAGCGGCGCGTAACCACGGGATCGCCGGATCGGCAGCTCGCCACCGCGTCTGCTCGCGCAGCTAAGAACGCGCACCACGGAGTCGTCACAGGGCACGTGTATCGGACGGTCATGATTCAGCACGGCGTCGCACAATGCGGGAAGTCGCTGTGCGGCATCGTCGTCGGTGAAGCAGATCGGTTCGT
Organism: Mycobacterium sp. 1164966.3; assembly: GCF_001665395.1. GTDB lineage: Bacteria > Actinomycetota > Actinomycetes > Mycobacteriales > Mycobacteriaceae > Mycobacterium. The sequence goes on along the minus strand of NZ_LZSG01000032.1, from coordinate 29,198 downwards.
CGGAACGATTGGCGCTGGTGAGGACGAGCGCGTCCGGAACCGGTGCGTCGGTACCGGGTATGGGCGCCAGCAGCAGGTGATGGATCGGGGAGTAGGGCAGCATCAGCCCGAGCAGCGGGCTGCCTGGCGCGACCGCCGGAGCCACCGGTGCGCCGGAGCGCCGCCGCAGCAGCACGATCGGCCGGGCCGCACCGCGCAACACCGCGGCTTCGTTGCCGTCGACGAATGCGTAGCGCCGCGCGACGTCGAGATCACGCACGAGTATGGCGAAAGGCTTTGCCCCGCGCGCTTTTCGGGCCCGCAACGCGCTGACTGCCGCTTCGTCGTCGACAGCGCAGGCCAAATGATATCCACCAATTCCCTTGATCGCGACCACCGCACCAGTGCCCAGAGCCCGTTGGGTGGCAGCCAGCGCGGCATCGGCCCGGTCGATGCGGCCGTGCGCCGAGGAGAACCACAGCGACGGGCCGCAATCCGGGCAGGCTATCGGTTGGGCATGAAACCGGCGGTCGGCCGGATCATGGTATTCGGCCGCGCACCGCTCGCACATGGCGAAGCCCGACATTGTGGTGGCCCGACGGTCATACGGCAACGCGCCGATGATGGTGAACCGCGGTCCGCAATTGGTGCAGGTGACGAACGGGTGCCGGTAGCGTCGGTCGTTCGGGTCGAACAACTCGGCCACGCACTCGTCACAGGCCGCGACGTCGGGCGGGATCGGCGTTCCGGCACCGGCCGCGGTCCGGCTGGCCACGATACGGAACTGCTTGCCGCAGCCCGTTTCCGGCGCGACGTCGACGACCGAGACGGCGCTGATCCGCGCCAGTGGTGGTGCCTGGGCACGCAGCCGCTGGGCGAATTCGCCGACGCGTGCGTGGTGCCCCTGCACTTCGAGGAACACCGCTCCTGAATCGTTGCCGACGAAACCGGCCAGACCCAGCTCGGTGGCGATGCGGTGGACGAACGGACGAAAGCCGACTCCCTGGACCACACCGGTCACGGTGAAGCGCTGCCGAACATCGGCAGGTTCCGAAACCAAGGCGAGCACAGGGGTATCCGTCATTTCAGCCGGTCCCTGGGCCGCTGGGACCCCGGCCCATCAGTTCCAGGCCGGCCAGTGCCTGCTCGGCTCCGGCGCGGTCGGTCTTTTCGACCACGAAACCCATGTGGATGATCACCCAGTCGCCCGGTGCGAATGTCTCGTCGGGCAGCATGCCGACGTTGACCTTGCGCTGTTCCCCGGTGACGTCGACCAGTGCGAGTTGGCCGTGGTAACCCTCCAGCATCCGGATCACTTGACCGGGTATACCCAGGCACATATGTTCAACACTCCTTCTGCAGCGGCGCAGCGGTCGCCTGGGAGCGCAGCGCCGCGACGATCTCCTCCACCGCGCGGGCGGCGCGGGGCACGGCCTCGGCGACCGGATCGGTGAGACCGATCCCCTCCTCGACGTTTCCCGCCTCGCAGCCGACGACCACGGTGTAGGGCGGGCTGCCGCCCAGCGCGCGAAGGCTGGCGAACACCGCTTCCGGATCCATGCCGTGTGCATCCAAGCCCGATGCACTGGAATCTGTTTGGTGGTCTGCCTGGAAGACGTGCAGAGTGCCCGGGCGACCCCGGCTCGGAACCGCGTCGACGAGAACCAGCGTGTCCCAGTCCTCGAGCAGATCGTAGGCCAGATGCATGCCGCGGATGCCGTAATCGACGACGCGCACGGACTCGTCGTCTCGCGGTAGCTCGGCACGCCGAATCACTTCGGAGCCAAAGCCGTCGTCCCCCAGGAAGATATTGCCGATTCCGGCGACCAGAATGCGTGCTGCCATGGGCTGGTTACCCAGCTACATGCGCCTCAGCCTGAGATAGCGTTTAGCGTCAGGCAACGACACCAGTCCCATCGCCACCGCTGCCAGTACCACGATCGCCATGAGGGCAACGAACACCCAACCTAAGACTTCCATGTCGCATCCCTTTCGGTTGTTTCCCGTCCTGTCAAAGGCTCTATTTCGTCGGGTGAGAAGTACAGGTAGCGGCCATACCAGTCGTGCAGGTCGGCGGCCGGGTCGTCCTCCACCACCACACCGACATGTTTTTCACCTTCGACGTCCTCGTGGACGGACGTGACGATGGCCGTTTTGCCGGCGACGAAGATGTCTTGAGCGTCGGCATTTCGCCGCGGCCGCAATATGACCCGGCTGCCCCGGGCGACCGCTTTACCGTTCACCAGCACGGCGTCGATTTCCGGCCGAACGGCATTGTCGGCCAGCGGATCCCACCAGTCGACTCCCTCCGGAATCTCCGGGACCAGACCCGCGGCATGGTGCGGATCCCTGAGCACACCGTGCAGCCGCGCCATCGCTTCGGGCGACATGGCGTCACACTGGTCGATGATTTGCGCGGCCCGCGGATCGGTGGCGCGGGCTTGCGCCTTCTCCTCGTCGGTCATCGTCATCACCCGCAGGGTGAGTATTTCGTCGATCTCCGTGCAGTCATACAGCGCGGTATTGCTCTGTTCGGCGACTTCAGGATGATCGTAGAGAATGATGGGCGAAATCAGCAGGATGTCTTGGACTCCAAGCGGGCCGGCCAGCACCGGGAAGCACCGGTGGTGGCTGCAACGGGACACCGCGCCGGCCGCGGCGGGCGGTGGATCGATCATCGATATGAATTGTCCACCAACGACTTCGGCGATGATGTGAGCGCCGATCAGTGAACGCGCAATCGCCTCGTTCTTATCGCGTGCGGGCTCGCCGACGTTGGTCAGTCGTGCCGAGACTCGTAGCAGGCTGCCGTCGGGCTCGGTGGATACGGTCAGCTCGCCAAGCACTTCCTGCCGCTCGCGGACCAGGCGGCCGCCGTCGACCGGCTCGATCTCGGTGTCTGCCGGAGCGGTCACCGGCAGCGTCCAGCGCTGTCCGGGCTCGTCGAATGCCAGCGGACCGAAGGACAGTTCACGTTCGACCGCCTCATCCCAGGTCAGCCATGACCCCGATGCGGTGGTCAGCTCGTCGACAGGGACGAACATGACCGGGCCTTCTGGGAATTCGCGTTCCGCGCGGCGGTGCTGCAACTGCAGGAACCGCACCGCCAGGGCGATCGCCTGGGCGCCGTCGACCAGGAACTGTGCGGCCAGCGTGTGGTCTTCGCCCAGGCCGGTAGCGGCAGCGCCGGGCGGTCCCAGAACGCCGAACTGCCAACGAGATTGGTTCTTGCTCGAGGTTCCCCGGTAAGGGTAGAGCAGATAGCCCTCGTACAGCACGGCGTCGGCGACGGCGCGGACGCGGTCCCAAGTTGATGACGCGGGTGTCACTGGGCGCCCTCCCGCTCGGAGGATTCGGCTATCAGCGTGGTGACCGCATGGTCGAGGTCCAGCATCCCGCGTGCCGACTTGTAACGGGAGAGCGCGGCGATGGTGTCGTGGTTCAGGCGCATCCAACCGGTGTTCGGATAGTGCTGGGCGATCAGGTCCCGCCACGCGCTGACCGGCATGTCGTAACGGTCCTCGCAGTCCCAGGACACCTGCTGGACCGAGAAGCCGCGTTCGGATTTGACGAAAACTGTCCCGCTGAACAGGAATTGAAGCGGCAAGGAGCCGTCGCGTAGCGCGTGCAGATACTTGGCAGCGGCAACCTCGAAGTCGTAGGTGCAGTCCAGCGAGAGCCCCACCGTGGTGTTGCCGGCGAACCCCGGCACCATCGCGCTGCAGTGCTGCCAGAGGAAGGTGCGTTGGGTGGTCGCCCAGCGCTGGCGGGGGCCGAACAGGTCAATCAACCCGGCGGCTTCGTCGTCGGAGTAGGAACGACGCAGCGGTTCGATACGGACCTGGCAGCGCAGCGCGATCGCGTGCACCGGATCGTCACTGTTCGTAGCGACACCGATGCGGGCGGTGAGGACCGGGGTGACGGTATACGGTTCGGGCGCTACGTCCAGAACAGTGAAGCTCAACTCGATTGGCTGCGTCATCGCGGCGCCTCCGGGTGCGTCCGCGCCGCGCGCGCCGCGACCTGGGTGAAGAAGTCGTCGATGAACTCCCGGGCCTCCTGTCCGCCGTCGAAGCCCCGCCACAGCATGCGCAGCCGTCCCACAAACTCGTAGCACACGTCGATCGGGACGAGATATGTCTGCGGTTGGGCCAATTCATCGCCCTCGGGCACCCGGACCAGCAACGCCTCCACATCGTCGGCCAATAGGTCGGTTCGAGAGTCTTTGCCGCGCAGCGTGTTCCAGTAGTCCAAGTCCAGTTCGGATTCGCATGCCCCGGCCGGTCCGGGATAGAAGGCGACGGTTCGGCCCAGCGCCGAGTTAGTGAAGAAGAATGCGACGCCGACCGGAATCTGCAGTGCCTCCCATGCGCGACGGTCGAGCGCGAAATCCGGGAACGCCAGGTACCGGTCGGGCACCGCCCGGTAGCGCAGTTCGGCGTGTGAGTCGGTGAACAGCAGGTAGCAGGCGCGGCAGACGCACATCAATTGGCGGCCTGCGACATTGACGACGTGCTGATGCTCCTCGGCGATCGGCTCGGAGCACATTTCACACCGCTCGCCGGCCGGGTCGGCGGGCTGCCGGTTGCTGGTAATGCGGGTGAGCACATCGTAAGGACTGGTCATGCCGGCACCCTCGTGCCTTCGCTCTGCAGCGCCACCGACAGCACGTCGTCACGAGTTAGCAGCGGCAGCGGCTCGAGGTGAACCCCGTTCGGACCCGCACCCGCATGCACGACGTCGAAATCCGTCTGGCAACGCGGGCAGCGCAGCAGCGCCTCGCGCAGTTGCGCACCGGCCAGCGAGTCTTGGCAGATCGGACAGTGGTCGCGGTAGGCCAAAGTCTGGTCACCTACCCGGCACGCCAGCATCGTCGTCTCCGCGACCAGAAAGCCGCCGACCTCACCGGCCTTCAACCCGGCCACCTCCGGCACCGGGTACCACCTGACGTGACCGTTCGAACGTAGCGGTGCCAACAGCGATTCCGTCGGGATGATGCCTGCGGGCGTCGCGGCCACCACCTCGATCGAGGAGATCTCCGGCGCCGCCGCCCGGACCGCGTCCTGCACGGCCAGCTCCAGCGTCACGGCTGACGACGGGCAGCTCTTGCAGCTACCCGTGAATGCCAACCGCGCGACGCCGTCGTCCGTTATCTCGCGCAGGTCCACATCGCCACCGTGCGAACCCAGGTAGGGCCGCACCCTATCCAGCGCATCGGACACCCGACGGTGCACATCGTGCGGGTGCAGCCCGTGCACCAGGAGCAGGCTGGCCACCAGGTCGTCGGTGGCCAGCCGCTCGGCCAATCCTCCATCAGGACTTGATGTTTCGGCGGCGAGCTGCATGATCCGTTCCAGCCCGGCCCCGTACAGCCCGACCACCTCCCGGACCAGTTCCTGGGCGCGTTCGTACGCGGTCGCACCTCCGGCCGCGCAGGAATCCAGCAGAGTCTGGATCCGATCGCCCGCCGTACGCCATTGCGTGCCAGGGCCTTCCGGGCGATCCGCCATCAGTCACTCCTCGACAGGCGACTGAGTCGGGGTGTGCAGTCTCTCCAGCGTCTTGCCCTTGCCCAGGTACATGTGCACACCGCAGGGCAGACACGGGTCGAAGCTGCGCACCGTGCGCATGACGTCGATGCCCTTGAAATTCTCCCGATCGTTCTCCTCGAATATCGGTTGGCCCTGGACCGCATCCTCGTAAGGGCCCGGCGTGCCGTAGCTGTCACGCGGGTTCGCGTTCCACGGGGTTGGTGGGTACGGATGGTAGTTGGCGATCTTGCCGTCCCGGATCACCATGTGGTGACTCAGCACGCCGCGGACCGCTTCGGTGAACCCGCAGCCGATGGCTTCGTCGGGCACCTCGAACTTCTCCCAGGTCTTGGTGCGCCCAGCGCGGATTTCCTCCAATGCCTTCTCGGCGAAGTGCAGCGCGCATGCCGCCGCGTAGGCCTGGAAGTACGTCCGCGCCCGGTCGCGTTCGATGGTGTTGCTGCCGTGTTGGGGGATCTTCCACTCCAATTCCACCGGACCCTTCAACACAGTCTTGGGCAGGTTGATCTGCACGCTGGAACCGGTCGCCTTGACGTATCCGATGTCGACCAGGCCGGCCAGCGCGGTCGCCCACAGTCGGGCCAGCGGGCCGCCGCCGGTGTCCAGCGCCAGGTGGTCCGTGCCGTCGAACCAGCGCGGCGACATGACCCAGCTGTACTTGCCACCGTCCATGTCCCGTTTCTGCGGGTGCGGGTTGGTGTGCTGGTTCCACGGGTGCCGCCGGTCCACCTGGTTGCCCAGCGGGTCGGTCTTGACGAACATCTCCTGGTCGGTCCAGTCGTCGTAATACGAACTGCCCAACAGGATTCGGATGCCGAGGTTGATATCCACCAGCGAGTGGGTGACCAGCTTGCCGTCCACCACCACGCCGGGGGTGACGAACATCGCGTTGCCCCAGCGCTCCATGTCCTTGTATGCGAAGTTGCAGACCTCGGGATCCTGGAAGGAGCCCCAGCAGCCGAGTAGCGTGCGCCGCAAACCGACCTTCTCGTAACCGGGCAGAGCCTCGTAGAAGAAGTCGAACAAGTCGTCGTGCATGGGGACGACCTTCTTCATGAACTCCACGTACCGCATCAGCCGGGTCATGTAGTCGGTCATCAACTGGACGGTCGCGACGGTGCCGACTCCGCCGGGGTACAGCGTGGACGGGTGCACGTGGCGACCTTCCATGAGGCAGAACATCTCTCGCGTCCAGCGGCTGACTTGCAGCGCCTCCCGGTAGAACTCGCCGCTGAATGGGTTGAGCGAGCGCATGATGTCGGCGATGGTCTTGTAGCCGTGCGCGTCGGCATGCGGCGCCGCGGTGTTTTCGGCCTTGGCCAGCACACCGGGGTTGGTCTCGGAGACCATCTTTTCGCAGAAGTCGACACCGACCAGGTTCTCCTGGAAGATGTTGTGGTCGAACATGTATTCCGCGGCCTCGCCGAGGTTGACGATCCACTCACCGAGGTGCGGCGGCTTGACGCCGTAGGCCATGTTCTGCGTGTAGCACGAACAGGTGGCGTGGTTGTCGCCGCAGATGCCGCAGATGCGGCTGGTGATGAAGTGAGCGTCGCGCGGGTCCTTGCCCTTCATGAAGATCGAGTAACCGCGGAAGATCGACGACGTGCTGTGGCACTCGACGACTTCTTTGTTCTCGAAATCGATCTTGGTGTAAATGCCGAGGCTGCCCACGATCCTGGTGATCGGGTCCCAGGCCATTTCGACGAGTTGGCCGGGTTCCCGCTTGGATGCCGTCGGCTCCGGAATGATGGTTGTCATCGAACTATTACTCTCTTGCTCTGTGCCCAAGGGGCTTTGTCTTGAACGAGTCTGGTGAGAATGGAGCGGCGTGGGCTACCAGGTGCGGCGGGCTCCGCTTTCGAGTTTGGTGCCCTTACGGCGCCAGCTCGGCTCCTTGTCCAGGGTCCGGTTGGTGATCCCCCTCAGGTTGCGAATCACCGAGCCGTACAGACCCGACGCGGTTGTCGACACCTTGCCGCCCGGCGGCTCGTCCATGAACGGCATGAACTTGTCCGGGAAGCCGGGCATCGTGCACCCGATGCAGATGCCGCCGACGTTCGGGCAACCGCCGATGCCGTTGATCCACCCGCGCTTGGGCACGTTGCACTTGACAACCGGGCCCCAACAACCAAGTTTGACAATGCATTTCGGCGAACCGTACTCGGTGGCGAAATCACCCTGCTCGTAGTAGCCGGCCCGGTCGCAGCCTTCGTGCACGGTGGCGCCGAACAACCAGCTGGGGCGCAGCGCGTCGTCGAGCGGAATCATCGGCGCCTGGCCGGTCGCCATGTAGAGCAGGTAGGTCAGCGTCTCGGAGAGGTTGTCCGGATGAATCGGGCAGCCCGGGACGCAGACGATCGGGATTCCAGCCTTGCTCTTCCAATCCCAGCCGAGGTAATCCGGCACACCCATCGCCCCGGTGGGGTTGCCGGCCATCGCGTGGATGCCGCCGTAGGTGGCGCAGGTCCCCACCGCGACGACCGCGGTGGCTTTAGGCGTCAACCGGTCGAGCCACTCGCTGGTGGTCATCGGCTGATTGGTTGCCGGGTCGTTGCCGAACCCGCACCAGTAGCCCTCTTCCTTGATCTTCTCGTTGGGAATGGACCCTTCGACGACCAGCACAAAGGGTTCCAGCTCGCCGCGATCGGCTTTGAAGAACCATTCGAGGAAGTCGTCCGCTCCTCCTGTGGGTCCGCATTCGAAGTCGATCAAGGGCCAGTGGACGGCGACCTGTGGCAGGCCGGGGAGCGCGCCTAATGCAATCTCCTCGACGCTGGGTTGGGTGGCGGCAGTCAACGCCACCGAGTCGCCATCACAACTGAGACCTGCGTTGATCCAGAGAACATGGATCAACGTTTCTTCCGCTTTGACTGCTGCTTCCGTTGGCATGATGCAGCTTTCCGGGGCGGGCTGACGCCCCTTGCGCTACCGGAGTCGACCGTCGGCCCACTTGCGCAGCGCTGTTTCTGGGTCTACCCCCGCTAACGAGCGTTGTCAATCGTTATCAGAGGTCCGCGGCCGGCCGAAAAATGTAGCTGGCCTATCGGGTTTCATTGTCTTGCAAGTCATTTGCAAAAAGGTCGGGAGGAGTTCGGTTGAACTAGTCATGCGGACCTTGGGTGAACCTCCGTAGCCAGCCGAACCAGGCATCCATGCCGGCGCCGGTGCGCGCGCTGACCGGCAGGATCGTCGCGGACGCATTGACTTCGCGCACATGCGCGATGTAGCGGTCGACGTCGACGTCCAGATGGGGCACCAGGTCAATTTTGTTGAGCAACACCAAATCCACCGATCGAAACATGACCGGGTACTTCAGCGGCTTGTCCTCGCCCTCGGTGACGGAGTAGACCATCGCCTTCGCGTGCTCGCCGACGTCGAACTCCGCCGGGCAGACCAGGTTGCCCACGTTTTCGATGATCACCAGGTCCAGTGCGGGCAGGTCGAGTCCCGGTAGCGCACGGTTGATCATCGGTGCGTCGAGATGGCACTCGCCGCCAAACCCATTGCTGGTGTTGAGCAGAGACACCTGAGCGCCGCGGCCGCTGAGCTTGGCGGCGTCCAGGTCAGTGGCGATGTCGCCTTCGATCACCCCAATCGCGAACTCGCGGGCCAGCGCGTCGAGGGTGGCCTGCAGCACCGTCGTCTTACCGGAGCCGGGCGAGCTCATTAGATTGAGCGCGCGGATCCCGTTGCTCTCGAACGCCGCTCGGTTGATATTGGCGCGGAAGTCATTCTCCGCGAAGATCGACTCCAGCACGTCGATCCGCTGGTTTCCGGTCTCATAGCCGTCAAAGTCACCGTGATCCCCACGGTCATGGTCATGATCGTGTTCATGTTCGTGACTGTGCACGGTGCCGTCGTCGTGTCGATGGAACCTACCCATGCTCAAACCTGTTCACAATGACCACCTTTCATGAGACGTCCATCGACGTCACCAAAAATTCGTTGCCGCGCAGCACCTCGACATCGGTGCTGTCACACTGCGGGCACCAGATCGACCACGCCGAGGCGATCTCCGATTGCCCGCCGCAGGACCGGCACTTCACCTCGGCTGTGACGCACTCGAGTTCGAGCTCCGCGTCGGGCATGCTCTCGGAATCCCGGACCAGGGTCCAGCAGAACGACAGCGATTCCGGCACTACTTGGCGCAGCGCGCCGATCCGGACCCGGACGACCTCGACGTGGCGTCCGTCGGCGTGTGCCTTGACCACACCGGCGATCGCTTCGCACAGCGACAATTCATGCACTGCCGGTCACCGGGATCCGCTCGCGGGAGAGGCCCATGAGCACTTTTCTACACCCGAATCGGCGCTACGCTTGATTCCACGAGGCGCATTGTGAATGTCGAAGAGTTATTCGCCTCGTTCGAGGCTCTGATCGAGGCGAACCGCCCCGCTCGCGATGATGTCGTGTATCTGGCGCGGCGCGGTGACGACTACGACTGGTGCATCGTCGGCACAGACGGTGCGAGCGGCGCGGTCGGTGATCCGGTTCCGCCGCGCGGCCAATCCGGGCCCGACGCCTGGATGTCCTTCTCCGCGGACTGGCCGAAGAACCGTAAGGAGTTGCGGGCCTTCTTCGGCGACCTGCTCGCCGAGCTGGAGTCCATGATCAGTCGCGCTGACCGGTGCCGCTGGCCGGTTGGCGAGCCCTGGCCACACGTCCATTGACCCTCCGGCACAGACCGCACCGTGAGCTACCGGATCACTGAAGACGACCGCGCCAGGTTCAAGCGGTGCCTGCGGCAGTGGGATTTCGCGTCGCCGCTCCGCCGTGACCTGGAGCCCGTCATTGATGCCGAGCCGGTGTTGTCCACGGTGCTCAAGGAAGCGCTCGCGGTCTATTACTTCCCGGGTACATGGGACTGGCAACCCGAGGTGAGGCAATCGCTGGTGCACAAGGCAGTTGTCCGCGCTCTGAACGAATCCAGTGCCGCCGGGGCGGCGCCCGATTCGCTTGCCGCCGCGACCACGCTCATCGACGCCTACGACGCGTGGGCCGGCACGGTCGACGACTTCGCCCCCGTGAAGATCGCCCACGACGTCCAAGCGCTGGTGCCTGACCCGGGCGACCCCGAACGCGGCCTGACGACTCCAGATGGATCCGCGGTGATGTATGCCTGCCGGATCGATCTACTCGCGGTCGACGCCGCTGACGAGTACTGGGTGGTCGTGCACCTGATCCGCAACGATTGGCAGGAGTCGGGTGCGTTGATCGATGACGAGGCGGCGCTGGCGGCCTGCTGGGCCTGGGAGCAGGAGTACCTGGGCATGGAGATCTCGGGCACGATTCACAACGAGGTGCGTCTCGGTGGCCCGCTCGAACCACCCATCGGCGCCGGGGCCAACCGTCCGCGGGTGCGCCAGAGCGAGCCCAGCGGTGGCGGTCGCGCGATTCCGCAACACCGTCGGCTGTCGGCGCGTACCTCTCGAAGTGACGAGACGGGGGGAAGTGAGAAGACGGGCCGGATCCTCCAGTCGGCCGCCGGTCCGCTGCGGCGAACCCGTATCCGGCGAAGCCGCGCCGAGGTCGCCGCCGTCGGATTGCGGATCGGCGCCGATGCGATCCAGATGTCCGGTGCGCCGCCCATCAGCCCGACCTTCGGCGCACATTGCCAGACGTGCGAATTCAGCGCACCGTGCCTGGCCCTTGTCGCGGGCGCGGACCCGGAACCGATGCTGGCGGCGAGCTATCGCCGGCATCCCGCCGAGGATCAGCGCAAACCGCGGCTGGGTCAGTCGACTTGGGGCTTCGGCCGGGGAGCTGCGCCGCCGTGGCGGTGATTGCGCTTCAGCGTTCGGCCGCGGGCGTCCACCGCTCTTCGATGCGGCTGTAACGCCATACCAACACGGCCACAGCCCAAGTGACCACGAACATGCCGACGACTGCGAAGCCGACCATGTTCATGTCGAGGCCGCCAAGCAGGTCCCAGAACGGTCCATGCCAGCCCAACTGGCGGGCGAACAAGCCCAGCAGTTCAATGCTCCCGATCAGCAGGGCGACGGCAACCGACAGCGCGGTGATGGTGATGTTGTAGTAGATCTTGCGCACCGGATTGGAAAACGCCCAACCGTAAGCGAAGTTCATGAACGTTCCGTCGATGGTGTCCAGCAGGCACATGCCGGCGGTGAACAGCACGGGCAGACACAGGATCGCGTACCACGGCAGCCCGGCCGCCGCGCTGGTGCCGGCCAGTACCAGCAACGCGATCTCGGTGGCGGTGTCGAATCCCAGCCCGAACAGCAACCCGATCGGGTACATGTGCCAGGACTTGGTGATCGATTTCGTGAAGCGGCCCAGGAGTCGGTTGATCAGTCCCCGGTTCTGCAGCTGCTGTTCGAGTTCGGCTTCGTTGTAATCGCCTCGACGCAACCGTGCGAACACCCGCAGAATGCCGACCAGGACGACGACGTTGAGGATGGCGATCAGATACAGAAACAGGCCCGAGATGCTGGTGCCGATCAGGCCGGTGTAGTGATGCAGAGTCGAGGAGTCGTCTTCGACCGGTCCGGCGATGGCCTTGAGCCCGGTCGCCAGCAGCACCGCCAGCCCGAACACCACCGTGGAATGCCCCAGTGAGAAGAAGAATCCGACGGCCAGCGGGCGCTGCCCGTCGCTCATCAGCTTGCGGGTGGTGTTGTCGATCGCGGCGATGTGGTCGGCGTCGAATGCATGCCGCAGGCCCAGGGTATAGGCCGTCACGCCGACACCGATGCCAAATGCCTTGCCGCCCAGGCTGAGTCCCGCAGGCTGCACGACGGACACCAGGATGATCCAGCCGATCAGATGCAAGGCGAGGATCACAGCGAACATGGATCCCAGCCGCCACCACTCCGCCGACGACAGGGCATTGCGCAAGCTGGACCACCGAGATGGGCGCCGGTCGAGCTCGGTGCTGGGCATTTGACCTTTCACATCGGGCAGAACGCAATAGTCCCGACTGTAGGTTCGGCCGGAACCTGCATGCAAGCGGCTTGCAGGACGGGCGCGGGGCTGATAGGGCGAAAAGCTGGCAATCCCCTGAATCCGGCGCGACACTGAACAGATGGGGCCCAAGCCCGCGCTCGACCCGGCCGTCACCGAGCGGCTCGGCGAATTTCTGCGCGTCCGTGGGCTGCGCCGGATGGCGTCGAGAATTCAGGTACTGGCCGTGCTCGAGCCGGTCAACGGCCACTTGCCGGTGGCCGAGATTCACCAGCGGGTGCGCGAAAGCCTGCCCGCCGGCGCCCACCCGCCCGATGTGGCGACCATCTATCGCACCGTGACCACGCTGGTCGAGCAGGACGTGCTGCACGCGTTGACCCTCGACTGCGGAGTGACCACGTATGGCCTGGCCACCGCCCCTCACCACCACGCGGTGTGCACCAGGTGCGAATCGATCATCGAAGTGCCCGCCCGACAGCTCAGCTCAGCGCTGGAACATGCGATGGAGGGCAGCTCATTCGCGCTGTCGGAGCGGGCCGGCCTCACCCTGCACGGCCTGTGCCCGCAGTGCCAAGAGAGCCCGTCAGCACAGCCCCAGTAACGCGTTTTCCACGACTTCGGGCAACGCGGGGTGTATCCAGTATTGGCCGCGCGCCATTTCGGCGGCGGTCAGCCCGAAACTCATCGCCTGGATCAGCGGCTGGATGATCGACGAAGCCTGGTAACCCATGATGTGTGCGCCCAGCAGGCACCCGCTGCGCCGGTCGGCGATGAGCTTGACGAATCCCGTGGTGTCCTCCATCGCCCAGCCGTACGCGACGTCGCCGTAGTCCTGGATCTTCACCGAGATGTCGAATCCGCGTGCAATGGCCTGGTTCTCGGTCAGTCCGACGGTGGCCAGCGGAGGATCGGTGAACACCGCCGATGGTACGAACCGATGGTCGGTGACCGCCATCGACTCGGTATCGTCCCAGTCGCAGAGCAGATTGTGCTGCACGACGCGCGCCTCGTGGTTGGCGACATGTTTGAGCTGATACGGCGACGACACGTCGCCGAGGGCGAAAACCCCGCGCGCAGAAGTCCGTTGATATTGGTCGACCGCCACACGGCCCCGTTCCACGTCGACGCCGGCCTGCTCGGCGTCCAGCAGATCGGCGTTGGACAGCCGGCCGGTCGCCACCAGGAGCATGTCGGCTTTCAGCGTGCAGCCGTCGTCGAGTTCCAGCGTCACGCCCGAGCCGTGGTTCACCCCGCCGACGATGTTGCGGTGCGTACGTAGTTCCCACTTGTTCGACGCGATACGGGTGAACCGCTCGCAGAGGGTGTCGTCGTAGTGGCGCAGTAGCGTGCTTCCCCTGACCACCAGCGTGACCCGTACCCCGAGCGCGGAGAAGATATGAGCGAATTCGGTTGCCACGAAGCCACTTCCGGCGATCACCAAGTGCTCTGGCAATTCGGCGATCCGCATCACGGTGTCGCTGGTCTGATACTTCACGCCCGAGGCGTGGATGGCTGGTGGAATCACCGGCCGCGAGCCGGCTGCGATCACCACCTGATCGGCGGTGAATTCCTCACCGGCATCGGTGCGTAACAGATAGCGCCCATCCGCCTGAACCGGCCCGAAGCGGGTGTGCCGGCTGTAGACGTCGACATTGGGCGCGGAGCGCCGATAGTCCTCGCCACCGAGCGCGATCGGATCGATGCGCCCGAAGACGCGCGAGACCATGTCACCCCACCGCACCCCGTCGAGGTGTGCGTCGATGCCGTAGCGCGCCGCGCCCTGGATCGTCTTGGCGACCTCAGCGGCGTAGACGAACATCTTTGTCGGGATGCATCCGACGTTCAGGCAGGTACCGCCGAACGTACCCTGCTCGCAGATCGCCACCCGCTTGCGGGCATATCGCTCGTCGAGAACGCTGTTGCCGGAACCGGTTCCGATGATGGCGATATCATAGGTTTCCATTGTCGTTGGGCCGCTTACCCTTTCCCTGATGACGGCGCCGAGGCATCGGTGTTGTCCGCTTCCTTGAGGTAGTCGTCCAGCCAGTGGTCAAGGTAGCGATAGGCCAGGCGGCGCGGCTCCGGCAGCGACAAGAAGACGTCGTGCTTGGCGTCTTTCACCGGAATGATGGTGCTGCGGTTGCCGATACAGCCGGACCAGCGAGCGATCTGTCTGACGTCCAGAACCGCGTCGCCGCACTGCAGGGCTGTCGGGCCGGCGTCTTCGCGCACGGTGTGATCCGAACGCAGGATCAGATTGGGCACACCCACGTCGAGTCCGCGCTGCAGCCGGGCCTGGCCGCGGCGCATGGCGTGCAGCCAGCCCGCGGTGATCGGGAAGCCGCCCAGCGGCTTCCATTCCAGGTTGTACTCGAACTCGCCGTGATAGTCGCGGTGGAGGCTGGAGCCGTAACCACCCTCACCCGGTCGGCGGATCACTCCCTTGGCGCGCAGCCGCGACAGCGCGCCGATCGCGGCCGACGTCAGGCCCAGCCGCAGGACAGCCGCGCCCGGCAGATCCAGCCACGGGCTGTTGAGCACCAGGCCGCCGACGCCGGCTCCCGCGGTCGCGCCCCGCCGTCGCAGCCTGTCCAGCCACAGCGCGATGGCCAGCCCGCCGGTCGAGTGGCCGTACACCAGCACCCGGGCCCAACCGGTCTGTTCACCGACGATCGTCAGCGCGTGTTCGAGTTCGGTGTCGTAGTGCGCCAGGTCGGTGATGAAGTGCGGGGTTTGGCCGGCCTGCCGCGACCGGCCACACTTCTGCAGGTCCATCGCATAGAAGGCGAAGCCGCGGTTGGCGAAGTGATCGGCCAACTCGGTGTGGAAGAAGTAGTCGGTGAAACCGTGGATCGCCAGCACTGCGTGATCGGCGCGGGCGGCTTGTCCCGTTTCCGGGCCACGGCGTATCAAGGTTGCGACGATCTCGCCCTCGCCGGCGGGATCAGGCCCGAGCGGGATCGTGTGCTGCCAATACCCGGGCAGGACATCGGGCACCCATCCAGTCGCCCCGACGGTCACGGGGCCAGCTTAAAGCGTGTTCTGCCGGTTTTGCTGTGCGGTGCACAAATCTGGCCGGCCAGACGTCGGGATAACCTTGGGCACGGCTTGGAGGTGACGAGTTTGTGGTTGGGCTAGCCAGTACGGACGTCGTTCTGGTGGGCGCGGGCATTATGAGCGCCACGCTGGGCGCGTTGCTGCGGCGGCTGGAACCGGACTGGTCGATCACACTCGTCGAACGGCTGGACGCCGTCGGCGCCGAAAGCAGCAGCCCCTGGAACAACGCCGGCACCGCCCACTCCGCGCTGTGCGAGCTGAACTACACCCCGGAGCGTCCCGACGGCTCGATCGACATCGCCAAAGCGGTGCGCATCAACGAGGAGTTCCAGGTCACCCGCCAGTTCTGGGCGTACGCCGCGGAGAACGGCATGCTGACCGATCGCGGCTTCCTGAATCCGGTGCCGCATGCAAGCTTCGTGCACGGTGCAACCGGCGTCGATTACCTGCGGCGGCGACGGCAGGCGCTGGCTGACAACCCACTGTTCGCCGCCGTTGAACTGATCGAGGACCCCGACGAATTCGCCCGGCGGTTGCCGTTCATGGCCGCAGGACGCGACTTGCGCGAGCCGGTTGCGCTCAACTGGGCGAAGGACGGCACCGACGTCGACTTCGGTGCCCTGTCCCGGCAGCTCGTCGGCTACGCGGTGCGCAACGGCACTGTCGCATTGTTCGGTCATGAGGTGCGCAATCTGTCACGGCAATCGGACGGCAGCTGGACGTTGACGGTCAACAACCGTCGCACCGGCGAAAAGCGCAAGCTGAAAGCCAAGTTCGTGTTCGCCGGAGCCGGCGGCGACACCCTGCCGCTGCTGCAGAAATCCGGCATCAAGGAGATCAGAGGCTTCGCCGGCTTTCCGATCGGCGGCAGGTTCCTGCGCACCGACAACCCGGAGCTCACCGGCGCGCATCGGGCCAAGGTCTACGGCGCTCCGTCACCGGGTGCCCCACCCCTCGGGGCGCTGCACTTGGACCTGCGCTTCGTCAACGGCAAGCCGTGGCTGGTGTTCGGCCCGTATGCCGGGTGGTCGCCGAAATTCCTGAAACACGGGCACTTCAGCGACCTGCCGCGCTCGGTTAGGCCGAACAACGTGGCGTCCATGCTTGGCGTCGGGATCACCCAGACGACGCTGCTCAGCTATCTGGTCGGCCAATTGCGGCTCAGCCAACCCGACCGCGTACACGTGCTGCGCGAGTTCGCGCCCAGCGCAGTGGATTCCGACTGGGAATTGATCGTAGCCGGCCAGCGGGTGCAGGTCATCAGGCGGGACAGGCGCAAGGGCGGTGTGCTGGAGTTCGACACGACGCTGGTCGACGCTGCCGACGGCAGCGTCATCGGCCTGCTCGGGGGCTCGCCGGGCGCCTCGACGGCGGTGCCGATCATGCTGGAGGTTCTGCAGCGTTGCTTCGGCCACCGGTATCAGTCCTGGCTGCCGACGCTCAAGGAGATGGTGCCGTCGCTGGGGGCGCAGCTTTCCCGCGAACCGGCGCTGTTCGACGAAGTCTGGGCCTGGGGCAGTAAGGCGCTGCAGCTGGAGCACCGGCATGGGTGAAGCATTGCGTCGGGTGTGGGCGAAAGACCTTGACGCCCAAACTCTTTACGAGCTGCTCAAATTGCGCGTGGAGGTTTTCGTCGTCGAACAGGCCTGCCCCTACCCGGAATTGGACGGTCGCGATCTGCTCGCCGAGACCCGGCAGTTCTGGCTGGAAACGCCCGAGGGTGAGGTGATCTGTACGCTACGGCTGATGGAGGAGCACGCTGGGGGCGAGAAGGCATTCCGGGTCGGGCGACTGTGTACCAAACGCAGTGCCCGCGGACAAGGTCACGCCACGCGTCTGCTGGGCGCCGCCCTGGCCGAGGTGGGCGACTATCCCTGCCGGATCGACGCGCAATCATACCTGGCCGACATGTATGCCCAGCACGGATTTGTCCGCGACGGTGAGGATTTCATCGAAGACGGCATTCCGCACCTGCCCATGCTGCGACCCGGCTCCGGTCTGGCAGAGAAGCCGTGAAACCTTATCCGTTCAGCGCGATCGTGGGCCATGAACAGATGCGCCTCGCGCTGCTGCTGTGCGCCGTGCGTCCGGAAATCGGCGGCGCGCTGATCCGCGGCGAGAAGGGCACCGCCAAGTCGACGGCCGTGCGCGGTCTGGCGGCGCTGCTTTCGGCCGCCACCGGCGGCGCGGGAAAGGCCGGCGCAAACCTGGTCGAGATGCCGCTGGGAGCCACCGAAGACCGGGTGATCGGATCCCTGGATTTGCAACGGGTGCTGCGGGACGGCGAGCACGCGTTTTCACCCGGCCTGCTGGCCCGCGCCCACGGCGGCGTCCTCTACGTCGACGAGGTCAACCTGCTGCACGATCACCTGGTCGACGTGCTTCTCGACGCCGCCGCGATGGGACGCGTACATGTGGAACGCGACGGCATCTCGCATTCGCACGAGGCCCGGTTCGTACTGATCGGCACCATGAACCCCGAGGAGGGTGAGCTGCGGCCGCAACTGCTGGACCGGTTCGGTCTCACCGTCGACGTGCACGCGTCGCGCGATGTCGACGTGCGGGTGCGGGTCGTGCAGCAGCGGATGGCCTACGAGGCCGACCCGGACGTGTTCGCCGAACGCTATGCCGACGCCGACGCGGAACTGGCCCGCCGGATCGCGTCGGCACGAGCTCTGGTCGACGATGTGGTGCTGCCGGACAACGAGTTACGACGCATCGCCGGGCTGTGTGCAGCCTTCGACGTCGACGGAATGCGGGCGGATCTGGTGGTGGCCCGTACCGCCGTCGCGCATGCTGCCTGGCGGGGCGCGAAAACCGTTGCGGAGCAGGACATCCGCGTGGCGGCCGAATTGGCGTTGCCGCATCGGCGCCGCCGGGATCCGTTCGACGAGCACGGCATCGATCCGCACGAGCTGGACGAGGCGTTGCGCCAGGCCGGCGATGACCGCGAGCCCGATCCGGATCCGCCGGGAGGTGGGCAGCCAAGTGACATGGAACATGACGCCCAACAGCAGAATTCGTCCACTACAGCTCCGCAGCCACCGCGGCCCAGCGCGCCGCCGTCGAAAGTCTTCCGTACCCGGGCGCTGACCGTTCCCGGGCTCGGTGAGGGCGCGCCGGGCCGACGTTCACGCGCCCGCAACCGGTTCGGCGCCGTGGTGTCGGCCACCGCCGGCGATGCCGTGGGCGACCTGCACGTGTTCGCCACGTTGCTCTCCGCCGCCGAGCAGTGCGCAGCGGCGGGGCCGCTGCGGCCAGGGCCGGATGACATACGCCGGGCGGTCCGCGAAGGGCGCGAGGGCAACCTGGTGATCTTCGTCGTCGACGCTTCGGGTTCGATGGCCGCGCGCGACCGCATGGCCGCGGTCAGCGGGGCCACGCTCTCATTGCTGCGCGACGCCTACCAGCGGCGTGACAAAATCGCGGTGATCACGTTCCGCCAGCACGAGGCGCGGCTGCTGCTTCCGCCGACGTCGTCGGCGCATATCGCGGGCCGGCGGCTGGCCCGGTTTGACACCGGCGGCAAGACGCCACTCGCCGAGGGCCTGCTGGCCGCGCGCGAACTGGTGATCCGCGAACGTATCCGTGACCGCACCCGGCGCCCGCTGGTCGTGGTGCTGACCGACGGCAGAGCCACCGCGGGACCAGATCCGCTGGGCCGCAGCCGAATCGCAGCGGGCCGGCTGGTCGCCGAAGGGGTGGCCGCAGTGGTCGTGGATTGCGAAACATCGTACGTGCGGCTGGGGCTGGCCGGACAGCTGGCCCGTCAACTCGGTGCGCCCGCAGTACGGCTCGCGCAGCTGCACGCCGATCATCTGATGCAGACCGTGCGCAGCGTCGCCTGAGCCGGCGAGGATAGCCGCTTATGCCACAGGGCCGTCCGTCCCAAGTTCCCGATGATGGCCTGACCACACGGGCGCGGCGCAACACGCCGATCCTGGCGGTACACACCGGTGCGGGCAAGGGAAAGTCGACGGCGGCGTTCGGAATGGCGTTGCGGGCGTGGAACGTTGGTCTAGACGTCGCCGTTTTCCAGTTTGTCAAGAGCGCCAAGTGGAAGGTGGGCGAAGAGGCGGCCTTCCGCCGGCTCGGCGACTTGCACGACCGGGAGGGCGTTGGCGGCGCAGTGGAATGGCACAAAATGGGCGCCGGCTGGTCCTGGCGCCGCAAGTCGGGCAGCGAACCGGATCACGCAACGGCGACGGCAGACGGCTGGGCCGAGATCGCTCGCCGGCTGGCCGCTCAGCGGCACGACTTCTACGTGCTCGATGAGTTCACCTATCCGCTGAAGTGGGGTTGGGTCGACGTCGACGACGTGGTGAAGGTCCTGCTGGCCCGCCCGGGCCATCAGCATGTGGTGATTACCGGACGCGATGCGCCCGCGCGGTTGGTCGAGGCCGCCGACCTGGTCACCGAGATGACCAAGGTGAAGCATCCGATGGACGCAGGGCGCAAGGGGCAGAAGGGCATCGAGTGGTGAGTGCCCCGCCGCGCCCGAGCGCTCCATGACCACGCCCGCGGTAGTCATCGCCGCGCCTGCCTCAGGTAGTGGAAAGACCACGCTCGCAACGGGTTTGATCGGAGCACTACGGCGCGCGGGCCATAGCGTGGCGCCGTTCAAAGTGGGCCCAGACTTCATCGACCCCGGCTACCACTCGCTGGCCGCGGGACGGCCCGGCCGCAACCTGGACCCGGTGTTGGTGGGAGAGCAGCTGATCGGCCCGCTCTACCGGCACGGCACGGCCGGTGCCGACATCGCCGTCGTCGAAGGGGTGATGGGGCTGTTCGACGGGCGCATCGGACCCGCCGCCGGGCCGGCCGCGGGCTCCACCGCACATGTGGCCGGTCTGCTCGGCGCCCCGGTTGTCCTGGTGGTCGACGCACGCGGCCAGAGTCACAGCATTGCCGCACTGCTGCACGGTTTTTCCACGTTCGATAGCGCTACGCGGGTAGCTGGCGTGATCCTCAACCGGGTCGGGTCGCCCAGGCATGAGCAGGTGCTGCGACAGGCCTGCGAACAGACCGGTGTCCCGGTCCTCGGAGCGATTCCCCGGGTTGCTGAATTGGAGCTGCCGACAAGGTATCTGGGGTTGGTCACCGCCGTCGAATACGGCCGTCGCGCGCGGCTCGCGGTGGAAGCGATGACCACTCTGGTGGCTCAACACGTCGATCTCACAACCGTTTTCGCAGCTGCCACCAGCCGGGTCGCCGGCCTGGCGTGGGATCCGGTGGCCGCGGTGGGCGAGGCCGGCACCGGAAGCGCCGGAACATCGCGGGTCGCATTGGCGACCGGGAAGGCATTCAGCTTCGGGTATGCCGAACATGCCGAGCTCTTGGGAGCCGCGGGTGCGGAGGTGGTCGGGTTCGACCCGCTCGTCGACGCCTTGCCCGGCGACACGGATGCGGTGGTGCTGCCCGGCGGTTTTCCCGAACAGTTCACCGCAGAGCTGTCCGCCAACGACGTCGCCCGCGGGCAGATCAACCAGCTGGCCGCGGCCGGAGCGCCGGTGCATGCCGAATGTGCCGGCCTGGTCTACCTGGTATCGCAGCTCGACGGACACCCGATGTGCGACGTGCTGGCCGGATCGGCGAAATTCACGCCGCACCTGAACCTGGGATACCGCGAGGCCGTCGCAATCTCCGATTCCCCGATGTACCGCGCGGGCCAACGAATGGTCGGCCACGAATTCCACCGCACTGCGGTCACATTCACCGCCGGCTATCAGCCGGCTTGGGGATACCGGCAGCCTGACGCAGGCCACGTGCGAGAAGGGGCGGTACACGCCGGTGTGCACGCGTCGTACCTGCACACTCATCCGGCCGCGGCACCCGAAGCCGTTGCGCGCTTCGTCGCCCACGCGGCGAATTGGCGACCCAGCTTTTAGGCTTGCCGGGTGACTGAGAGCCCCTACCTGGTGGGCCTGCGACTGGCCGGCAAGAAGGTTGTCGTGGTCGGTGGCGGCACGGTCGCCCAGCGCCGGCTGCCGCTGCTCATCGCCAGCGGCGCAGACGTGCACGTCATCTCCCGCAGCGCGACCCGCGCGGTCGAGGCAATGGAGGGCATCACCCTGTTGGTGCGCGAATATCGCGACGGCGACCTGGACGGTGCCTGGTACGCGATCGCGGCAACCGACGACCCGCAGGTGAACGCCGCCGTCGTCGCCGACGCCGATCGCCGCCGGATCTTCTGCGTCCGCGCCGACATCGCCCTCGAGGGGAGCGCGGTGACACCCGCGTCGTTCAGCTATGCCGGGCTGTCGGTCGGGGTGCTGGCCGGCGGTGAGCACCGCCGGTCGGCGGCCATCCGATCGGCCATCCGCGAGGCGTTGCAGACCGGGATGATCACCCCGGAAAACCCGCTGGACCCGGAGAGTTCCGATGTGGTGCGCGGTGGGGTGGCGCTGGTCGGGGGAGGTCCCGGCGATCCCGAACTGATCACGGTGCGCGGTCGGCGCCTGCTGGCCCATGCCGACGTCGTGGTCGCCGACCGGCTCGCGCCGCCGGAGCTGCTCGCCGAGCTGGCGCCGCACGTCGAAGTCATCGACGCCGCCAAAATCCCGTACGGCCGGGCGATGGCTCAGGACGCCATCAACGCCGTCATGATCGAGCGAGCCCGAGGCGGAAACTTCGTCGTCCGCCTCAAAGGGGGCGATCCGTTCGTGTTCGCGCGCGGGTATGAAGAGGTACTCGCGTGCGCCGACGCCGGAATTCCGGTCATTGTCGTGCCAGGTGTGACAAGCGCCATAGCCGTGCCCGCTTTGGCCGGCGTTCCCGTCACCCACCGGGCCACAAATCACGAATTTGTGGTGGTCAGCGGCCATCTCGCGCCCGACCACCCCGAATCGTTAGTGAATTGGAATGCACTGGCTGCGATGTCCGGCACAATCGTTTTGCTGATGGCGGTCGAACGCATCGAACTTTTCGTCGACGCGCTTCTTAAAGGCGGTCGACCTGCGGATACGCCGGTGCTAGTGGTCCAACACGGCACGACGGCCGCTCAACATACATTGCGGTCGACGCTCGCCGACACGCCGGAGAAGGTCCGCGCGGAGGGGATCCGACCTCCCGCGATCATCGTGATCGGGGCTGTGGCGGGCCTGAGCGCCGTTCGCCGTTTAAACAATTCTTAAGATTACTGTAAGGTAACCCGTTATGACGGCTCTCAACGACACAGAGCGCGCGGTCCAAATGGACACGTCTGCGCGCCCCGATCGTCCGGCCGAGGAGCGCGCTGAGCGCCCGGCGGAGACCGCCCCACAGCGTACGAGCAGGTATTACCCTGCGTGGCTGCCCTCTCGCCGCTTCATCGCCGCGGTTATCGCGATCGGCGGAATGCAGCTGCTGGCGACCATGGACAGCACCGTCGCCATCGTTGCGCTTCCTAAGATTCAGAACGAATTGAGCCTGTCCGACGCAGGTCGCAGCTGGGTGATCACCGCGTATGTGCTGACGTTCGGCGGGTTGATGCTGCTCGGCGGCCGCCTCGGCGACACCATCGGGCGCAAGCGCACTTTCATCGTCGGCGTCGCGCTGTTCACCATCTCTTCCGTGCTGTGCGCGGTGGCCTGGGACGAGGTCACGATGGTCATCGCTCGGCTGTCGCAGGGCGTGGGGTCGGCCATCGCATCGCCCACCGGCCTGGCGCTGGTGGCCACCACCTTCCCCAAGGGGCCCGCTCGTAACGCCGCGACGGCGGTGTTCGCCGCGATGACCGCGGTCGGCTCGGTGATGGGCCTGGTGGTCGGCGGGGCGCTCACCGAGTGGTCTTGGCGCCTCGCCTTCCTGGTGAACGTGCCGATCGGCCTGGTCATGATCTACCTGGCCCGCACGTCGCTGCGGGAAACCAACCGTGAGCGGATGAAGCTCGACGCCACCGGGGCCATGCTGGCCACGCTGGCGTGCACCGCAGCCGTCTTCGCCTTCTCGATGGGTCCGGAAAAGGGCTGGATCTCGGCTACCACCATCGGTTCGGGTGTAGTGGCCTTCGCCGCCGCGATCGCCTTCTTGATCGTGGAGCGCACCGCCGAGAACCCCGTCGTCCCATTCCATTTGTTCAAGGACCGCAACCGGCTGGTCACCTTCAGCGCGATCCTGCTGGCCGGTGGCGTGATGTTCAGCCTCACCGTCTGCATCGGCCTGTACGTGCAGGACATTCTGGGCTACAGCGCGCTGCGGGCGGGCGTCGGCTTCATTCCGTTCGTGATCGCGATGGGAATCGGGCTGGGCGTGTCCTCGCAGCTGGTGTCCCGGTTCTCGCCGCGGGTGCTGACCATCGGCGGTGGATGGCTGCTGCTGGGCGCCATGATCTACGGCTGGGCGTTCATGCACCGCGGTGCGCCTTACTTCCCCAACCTGGTGATGCCGATCGTGGTCGGCGGCATCGGTATCGGCATGGTCGTGGTTCCGTTGACCTTGTCCGCGATCGCCGGCGTCGGCTTCGACCAGATCGGCCCGGTTTCGGCGATCGCGCTGATGCTGCAGAGCCTCGGCGGCCCGTTGGTGCTGGCCGTCATCCAGGCGGTGATCACCTCGCGCACCCTGTACCTGGGCGGAACCACCGTGCCGGTGAAGTTCATGAACGACGTGCAGTTGCAGGCGCTCGACCACGGCTATACCTACGGGCTGCTGTGGGTGGCCGGCACGGCGGTCATCGTCGGCATCATGGCGCTGTTCATCGGGTACACCCCGGAGCAGGTGGCCCACGCCCAGGAAGTCAAGGACGCCATCGAGGCCGGCGAGCTGTAGCCCACCCCCACCTCCCGCGAGAGTGCAACTACCGACGCCGCCACTCGGAAAACGCGTCGCTGGTTGCACTTTCGCGATCCCATCCGCCGCACGTTAGGCTTGCCCGCTGTGGTCACCCGGATGTCGAAACTCTTCCTGCGCACCCTGCGTGACGATCCCGCCGACGCCGAAGTTCCCAGCCACAAACTGCTGATCCGCGCCGGTTACATCCGGCCGGTCGCGCCGGGGTTGTACAGCTGGCTCCCACTCGGGCTGCGGGTGCTGCGCAACATCGAACGAGTAGTTCGCGACGAGATGAATGCCATTGGCGGGCAGGAGATCCTGTTTCCCGCCCTGCTGCCGCGCGGACCGTACCAGATCACCAACCGCTGGACCGAGTATGGCGACAGCGTGTTTCGGCTCAAGGACCGTCGCTCCAACGACTTCCTGCTCGGCCCCACACACGAAGAGCTGTTCACCCTGACCGTCAAGGGCGAATACAGCTCGTACAAAGACTTCCCGCTGGTGCTCTACCAGATCCAGACCAAGTACCGAGATGAGGCGAGGCCGCGGGCCGGCATCTTGCGCGCCAGGGAATTCGTCATGAAGGACTCCTACTCCTTCGACATCGACGCCGCCGGGCTCAAGGCTGCCTACCACGCGCACCGGGAGGCTTACCAACGCATTTTCGAGCGGCTGGGCGTGCGCTATGTCATCGTGTCCGCGGTGTCGGGCGCGATGGGCGGCAGCGCATCCGAAGAGTTCCTGGCCGAGAGCCCCATCGGCGAGGACAGCTTCGTGCGGTGCCTGGAGTCCGGTTACGCGGCCAACGTCGAGGCGGTGGTCACCGCCCGGCCGGAGACATTGCCGGTCAATGGGCTGCCCGAAGCCGTGGTGCATGACACCGGCGACACCCCGACCATCGCGACCCTGGTGGCCTGGGCGAATGAGGCTGACCTCGGCCGCAGCGTCACCGCCGCGGACACCTTGAAGAATGTCCTGGTCAAGGTCCGCCAGCCCGGCGATGAGTGGGAGCTGCTGGCCATCGGCGTGCCAGGTGATCGTGACGTCGACGACAAGCGCCTGGCCGCGGCGCTGGAACCGGCGGAGTTCGCGTTCCTCGGCGACGAGGACTTCGCCAGGTACCCTTTCCTGGTCAAAGGCTATATCGGCCCGAAAGCGCTGCGCGACAACGGCATTCGCTACCTGGTCGACCCGCGAGTGGTCGACGGCAGCAGTTGGATCACCGGCGCCGACGAACCCGGTCGTCATGTCGTCGGATTGGTGGCCGGCCGCGACTTCACCGCCGACGGGACCATCGAGGCCGCCGAGGTGCGCGAGGGTGATCCCTCTCCGGATGGGGCCGGACCGCTGGTCATGGCGCGCGGCATCGAGATCGGGCACATCTTCCAGCTCGGCCAGAAATACACCGACGCTTTCACCGTCGACGTGCTCGGTGAGGACGGCAAACCGGTGCGGCTGATCATGGGCTCCTACGGCATCGGGGTCTCGCGACTGGTCGCCGTCGTCGCCGAACAGCACCATGACGAACTGGGCCTGCGCTGGCCGTCGTCGATCGCGCCGTTCGGCGTTCACCTGGTGATCGCCAACAAGGATGCCGAGGCTCGCGCCGGGGCCGCCGAACTGGCCGGCGAGCTGGATCGGCTGGGCGTCGAGGTGCTGCTCGACGACCGTCAGGCGTCGCCCGGCGTCAAGTTCAAGGATGCCGAGCTGCTAGGCATGCCGTGGATCGTCGTCGTCGGCCGCGGCTGGGCCGACGGCGTGGTCGAGCTGCGCGACCGCTTCAGCGGCCAGACCCGCGAGCTGGCTACCGGCGCCTCGCTGGCCGCCGATATCGCGGCCGCCGTCAGCGGTTAGCTATTCCCGCCTAATCGTTGCCGCCGGGGAAACTCGAGGTGATGGGCCAGGCCCCCAGCACCCGATTCCAGCGCGCAGCCATGACCGCGCTCTGGGTCAGGGCAGTGGACGCGAACGCCCGGTCATCCGCGGTGTCGGCGTGCTCGATGACCGCACGCCAGGCCGTCGCGCCGTCGTTCTCCATCCGCGCGGCCAGCCGCGCGGCGTCGGCTGCGCTGGCTACCAGCATCGGCAATTGATAACCGGCTGCGGCCACCGGGGGAGTGACCTTGCGGGCGGCCAGCATCGCGATGACGTCGTCACGCCGTTGCCGGTGCTGCAGCAGTGCTTCCACCACCAGCTCGTTGACACCAGGCGGCGAAAGCGCGGAGACGATGCCGTAGCCGTAGACCGTCGAATGTTCGATGGTGAGGGCGTCCTCGAGCGCCGAGACGTCGGCGTCTTTGCCGGTGGGTGGGCCGGCCGGGGACGCGTTCGGCGTGGGTTCGGCCGAGGTCATATCGAGGGACCTCCCGGCACCAGCGCAACCGTGTAGGAAGCAGTGCAGGAAGCGGCGATGGAGGCCAGCAGCCCCGCACGGTAGCCCGATGAGCTGGCCACCAGGCGGCCGGCGCTTTCGGCCGAGGCGCGCAGCGAGTCGATCACGTCGGAGACAGGTGGCGGCGGAGGCGGCGGCTGCGAAGCCGGGCCCTGCCCGCTGGGGCTGGGGGCGGTCGTTTCGCTCGACGAAGCGGACAGCTTGCCGGCGGCGCGGGCGATCTCGGTCGCCAGTGCACGCGCGTGCGCCGCCCGCTGGGTGGCGACCACAGTCAGCGCGGCGGCGATCTGCGGCGGGCTGCCGACCGTCTCCGCAGCGGCCGACGCCAGCGCGGTGTCCCGTCTGGCCTGGTCCAACGGGCCCAGCAGCTCTTCGACGGCGGGGGCTTTGGGCGGGGGCTGGCCGCAGGCGGACGCCGTCACCCCGAGCACAGCGAGAGCGGCGCCACCGGCGAGCACACCCCGCCGCTTGATGACGGGTCCTGTGCTTGGCACCCCAACATCCTGCCATTGGGCCGTTCGAGGACACGACTTGTGGCGATCGCGAGCGCGGCGGAGCCGGGCGAAGCGGGTCGCCACCATCAGTAAAGGCGGCGATGACGGCCTCAAGATCTCCTCGTTCGAGCTGGCTTCTGGCGTATCGTTAGCGTTTGGACCTCCAAAGATGCAGACAACTCAAGATGAGGAGCTCGCCGTGGCGACGAGATTGCCGTCACAGAAGCAGGTGATAGAGCTGCTCGATGGCGAGTTCGCGCGCGCCGGTTTTGAGATCGAAGACGTGATCGTTCATCCGACCGCGCGCCCGCCGCGCATCACCGTCGTCGCCGACGGCGATGTCCCCCTGGATCTTGACACGATCGCGGCGCTGTCCCGGTCCGCATCCGGGCTCCTCGATGCGGGCGCCCAGGTCGACGGCCAGTATGTCCTCGAAGTCAGTTCGCCCGGCGTCGATCGACCGCTGACCGCAGAGAAGCACTTCCGCCGAGCCCGCGGACGCAAAGCCGACGTCACGCTGACCGACGGCTCTGTGCTGACCGTTCGGCTCGGCGACGTCATCGACGGTCAGGTTCGGGTGGTGGTCCGCGGCGATCGCGGCGCCAAACCCGAAGTCCGGCAAATTCCCCTCGGCGACATCGCCAGCGCGGCGGTTCAGGTGGAGTTTGGCCGGCCGGATCCACGGGAGATGGAACTGCTCAGTGGTGCAGAGGAGGGCGGCGGATGAACATCGATATGGCCGCGTTGCATGCGATCGAGGTGGACCGTGGCATCTCGGTCAATGAGTTGCTCGAAACAATCAAGTCGGCGCTGCTCACCGCCTACCGCCACACCCAGGGCCACCAGAACGAGGCGCGCATCGACATCGACCGCAAGACCGGCGTCGTCCGCGTGATCGCGCGCGAGCTGGATGCCGACGGCAATCTCATCAGCGAATGGGATGACACTCCCGAGGGCTTTGGCCGTATCGCCGCCACCACAGCCCGGCAGGTGATGCTGCAGCGATTCCGCGACGCCGAAAACGAGCGCACTTATGGTGAGTTCTCCACTCGCGAGGGCGAAATCGTCGCCGGAGTGATCCAGCGTGACAGCCGGGCCAACGCCCGGGGCCTGGTCGTGGTTCGGATGGGCACCGAGAGCAAGGCATCCGAAGGTGTCATCCCGGCCGCCGAGCAGGTTCCCGGTGAGAGCTACGAACACGGCAATCGGCTGCGCTGCTACGTAGTCGGTGTGACGCGCGGCGCCCGTGAGCCGCTGATCACCTTGTCGCGCACCCACCCCAACCTGGTTCGTAAGCTGTTCTCGCTGGAGGTGCCGGAGATCGCCGATGGGTCGGTCGAGATCGTGGCGGTGGCTCGAGAGGCCGGTCACCGGTCCAAGATCGCGGTGGCGTCGCGTGTCCCGGGCCTGAACGCCAAGGGCGCCTGCATCGGTCCCATGGGGCAGCGGGTTCGCAACGTGATGAGCGAGTTGTCCGGCGAAAAGATCGACATCATCGACTACGACGACGACCCGGCCCACTTCGTCGCGAACGCGCTGTCGCCGGCCAAGGTGGTCTCGGTGTCGGTCATCGACCAGACCGCCCGCGCGGCCCGCGTGGTGGTTCCGGATTTCCAGTTGTCGCTGGCGATTGGCAAGGAAGGCCAGAACGCGCGGTTGGCGGCGCGGCTCACCGGGTGGCGCATCGACATCCGCGGTGATTCGCCGGGGCATCCCGAGAGCCAGCACCAGCAGGGTGCCAGTCACGGTATGGCGCACGAGCGCTGAGTTCTAGGCCGGGCATTTGTCATAGGGCTGTGGCATACTCGAACACATGTTCGAACGGGGTGGTGGGTGGTCGCAGGAGCAGGTGATTGCCTACTTCGATGAGTTGGCCGCGCGCTGCGAGTTGCGGGCACCCACCGGCGAGTCGGCGGCGTGGGTGCAGCGGGCCAGTGCGGCGGTGCGTGCGGAGAATCGGGCCGCCGCGGCGCAGTTGGTGGCGATTGGGGAGTTGTTCGCCTACCGGTTGGGGCGGTGTTCGGAGACCGAGGAGTGGGCGGTTGA
>NZ_LZSG01000031.1 GCF_001665395.1 Mycobacterium sp. 1164966.3 | reverse complement strand
CCCACATACCCCAAGCCGACCCCGGCACCAGCCACATACAACTCACCAGCCACCCCCACCGGCACCGGACGCAACCACCCATCCAGCACAAACAACGCCGCCCCCGGCACCGGCGCACCAATCGGCACCACCCCCGACCCCGCCTGCAGGGGGGTACTGCTCGCCGCATACACCGTCGTCTCGGTCGGCCCATAGGCATTGCGCATCACCCGCCCCGGCGCCCACCGATCCACCACCTCGGCCGGACACGCCTCACCAGCGACCGACACCGCCATCTGCTCCAAACCCTGCGGCGACAACGTCGCCACCGCCGACGGGGTCCAGGTCAGATGGTCAACCCCCTGCCGAACAAGCAAATCGTGGAAATCCTGCGGTGCCCCCGCCACCGCCTCGGGCACCACCACCACCCGCCCACCGTGCAACAACGGAATCCAGATCTCGGCCACCGAGGTGTCAAACCCATAGGAATTACACTGCGTCCACACCCCCGCAGCCGGCACATACGCATCCGCCACCGCCAAAAACTGGGCCGCGTTGCCATGGGTCACCGCCACCCCCTTGGGGGTCCCGGTAGTACCCGAGGTGTAAATCAGATAGGCAATATCCTCAGGCGCCGGTAACGGCAACCCCGTGTCGGGATAGGTGCCCACCACGGAGTCGTTGACATCGATCACCCGCAGACCACACCCCACAAAACGATCGGCGAGCGCAGCAGTGGTCAGCGCGGCGACCGGCCCAGCATCGGCCACCATGAACTCCAGCCGGGCCTCCGGCACCGCGGCATCAATCGGCACATAGGCCGCCCCAGTCTTGAGCACCGCCAAAATCGCCACGACCGCCTGCCCGCACCGCGGCAGCAACAACGCCACCCGCTCACCCGGACCCACACCCAGCTCAACCAGCAAGTGCGCCAACCGATTCGACGACACATCCAGCTCGCGATACGACATCGAACGGCCCTCAAAACTCACCGCCACCGCATCCGGGCTGCACGCCACCTGCCCAGCAAACAACCCCGGAATCGACATCGACACCGCAGCCAGACCGTCCAACACCGCCCGATTACCCCAGGCATCCACCCGAGACAGCTCAGCCGGATCCAACAGATCGAACGATGACAGCCGCCGCCCTGGACTGGCGCACATTACCGTTAGCAGCCGCTCCAACCGTCCCGCTAGATCAGAGCCGTCGAAATTCGGCAATGGCTGCCCGGCGTGCGCTGTGCTGAGGAAGAGGTCGTCACCGTCGCTCGAAAACAACAGTCCAAAGCCGTTTACGACCCCGCTATTGGTCATTGACGCCGATGCGATGACGCCCCCGAAAGGCAGCGTAAACCGCGACGGGAGGAAATTAATCCCCACCCTGTGGGGTGACGGGTGTCCAAGGCCGCGATGGTGAGCTTTGCGCTCGAGCGCTTGTACCGGAAACCTCTGGTGCTTCACCGCTTCCCGTATTCGAGAATCAACGTAACTACAAAAAGCGGCAACTGTGGAGTCCGGGGAAACCTTGAACACCAGCGGCACGACGCCGGCAACCATCCCGGGAAGAGTCTTTGCCTCTGGCGCCGTACGCCTGCTGACCGGGAAGTCAAGGACCACCTCTGAGTCGTCAGCGTTGTATCCACGCACCAGGAGCGCGCAAGCCGCGGTGATCACCGAGGAGCGAGGCACGTTCCACCTGCGGCATAGGTCGTCGACACGCCTCAGGATCGAGGGATCCAACCGGACCGGCGTAGAAGGAGGATCCGGTTCGCGCTCGCCCGCGGGCGGGAGCGACCCGTAAAGCTCTTCCCTTGCTGCCGGAAGATTATGGGTCCAATAGGTCTGATCTTCTACGTAGGCGTTAGACGTCTCATAACCACGTTCGCAGTCAACCAAGTCCTGCAACGATCCGAACACGGCAGCGGGGATCGGTGCGCCGGAAACAATTGCAGAATAGATGGCTGCAATTCGCTGGCCAATCAGCGCAATACCGGATCCATCCACGACTATATGGTGGGCGCACCAGAACAGGTAGAATTCGTCACGCCGCACCTGAAATAGCGCAAAATTAAACAGTGGGCCAGTAAACGGCATTGGCGTACGTTGGATCGAGGAGGCGAGCTGGTGGGCTTCGTGAACGGGATCGCTCGAGGAGCTCACGTCATAGAAAGCCACCTCGAGATCTGAGTAATCCACCGCTTTTTGGAAAACCTGGCCATCCACTTCGAAAAACGTGGCTCTGACTGGTTCGGCCTCGCTTACGGCTCGGCGGATCGCCCAGTCAAGGGCTTCACGATCTACTAGGCCTTCTATCCTCACCAACAGGCCAAGCTGCCACCGCGTGCCAAGCGGGTTCGTTTCCTGCGCAAGCCATATCTCTAGCTGTGCGCGCGTCAGTGGAAGTGCCCGGTCCTCAGGCTCCATCGACTCCTCCAAGTCACACGCTTGCTTATCCGAAGCCCGGCCCGCTTCCAAGCCTCTCGCGCAGACTCAACGGCCGTGTGTCGGTCCAGTTCGATTCGATGTAGTCCAGACACGAAGCACGGTCCGCCTGCCCGTAGAACACCTCCCAGCCGCCTGGAACGTTGGCAAAGGCCGGCCACAGGCTGTGTTGCTTCTCGTCGTTGACCAAGACGAAAAAACTGCCGCCGCTGTCGTCAAACGGATTGATGCTCAAAAGTTCCCCACGCCCCCTAGTCAAGATGAGTGAAGCCGCCCCAAACCCTAGTGGAGACCAACAGGGCCTGTGCGGGTTTCGCAAACATTCAAAGGGATAGCTCGTGACGAGGTCGCATTGGCTTGTGCGCACTCTGCTCCGGCACTGTGAACTGCGGCGACATCTGATGTGGCGTTCGGCGACTCGCCAGCCGCGGGCTTGTCGGATGTTAGCCGTCCCAGACCCCATGCCGGTGGACGCTTGCGTAGAGCCGCACGAAACGGGACGGCCCCTCATCCGCGTTTGTGCCGAGGGAAAGAACTTGAGTGCGGAACCTGGGGCGAGCTTTTACGGTCAGTCCGTGAACTCGCGCTAAGACGCACCGACCCAAAGCCGAGGGCGGTTGATCCCGTGCCGCCGGCCTAGGGTGCATTACGATCCCATATCGCGTGGCGAAGGACCCGATATGAAGGACACCCGGCATGGTTTACTCGTCAAGATCGGGTTGCTTCCCCGATGCGCTGCAGGGTTTGGGGTGCCGTTGCGCGGTTTGCCTGCGACGACAACCACACTCCATGTACCGTCGACGGGGTGTTACGGCCGGTGTGCAGTTTCACGCCTAGCCGCTGACATGTCGCCGGCTCTGGAACGGGTGGGAGGTTGATGCGGTGATGGAACGCGGGGTGCGCGACTTCGCGCAGACGCGCACCGATTTCGCCGACACGGGGACACCAGGCGCTGGCGAACCATCTGGTCGTCGACCTGCGCCGTGGCGACGTGCTAACCAAGGTTCGGTCCCGCCCCAGGCGCCAAATGGACCGAGACAGCGTCGTCGAAATAGGGGGTATTCGATCTTCGGAGTTGTCAGGCGGATGTGGGTCGCCCTCGTCATTCTTGCCGTGGTTATTGCCGGTGGCTTCACCGTGTCGCGACTACACGGCATCTTCGGCTCTGAGAAACGACTCTCCTATGGCGACACCAGAGTCGACGATTCCAAACCTTTTAACCCGAAGCACCTTAGATACGAGGTTTTCGGAACATCCGGGAGCGTGGCCGACATCAGCTATTTCGATGGCGATGGCGAACCCCAACGCCTCAAGAAGGCACCATTGCCGTGGTCATTGGAGTTTGAGATCACCTCGGCGACCGCAGTCGGAAATGTAATGGCGCAGGGCGACGGTGACACAATTGGCTGCCGCATCTTGGTGGACAATGTTGTCAAATCCGAGAAGACAACGCACGAGACCAGCGCCTTTACCTACTGCTTGTTGAAGTCAGCATGAGCGCAAACTACTTAGACGGTCGACGTACCACCCCGCCACTCGGAGCTCGGACGATCTACCGATTCTCGGTGCCGATCATCTTGCTGTGGTTGGCGATTACCGTACTCATGGCAATCGGCCTCCCAACGTTGGAGCAGGTCGAGAAAGCCCATTCCATATCGCTGACTCCCCCGGATGCACCGGCGTTCAATGCTATGACGCGCTTGGGTGCCGACTTCAAAGAAACAAATTCCGACAGTGTGGCAATGATTGTTCTGGAGGGCGAAAAACCCTTGGGGGATGACGCCCACCGGTACTACGATCGCCTGATTCGTCAGTTGAAAGACGATCCGAAACATGTGCAGCACATTCATGATTTCTGGGGTGATCCACTCACTGCGGGCGCCGCGCAAAGCTCCGATGGCAAAGCCGCCTATGTGCAACTGGACCTGACCGGTAGCCCGGGTTCGACGCCGGCAAATGAATCGACCCAAGCTGTCCGGAACATCGTGGCGCGAACACCGGCACCGTCGGGAGTCAAGGCCTATCTCACCGGTCCCGCGGCCATTGTTGCGGATATGTCAAACAGTGGTGACCGCACCCTCATGATCGTTACGGCGGTAAGTCTCGCCGTTATCTTCACCATGCTGCTCCTCGTCTATCGCTCATTCGTCACCGTCATTCTGCTCCTGATAATGGTCGGAATAGAATTGCAGGTGGCGCGCGGTGTTGTCGCGTTCCTCGGCGATCGGGGACTCATCGGTCTCACAACCTTCGCCATTAACCTGGTGGTATCCATCGGAATTGCGGCGGGAACCGACTACGGCATATTCTTTTTCGGCCGATATCACGAGGCACGCTTAGCAGGCGAGGACCGGGAAACCGCCTTCTACACTACATATCATGGAGTCGCAAAGGTTGTTCTAGCCTCTGGCTTGACAATTGCCGGAGCGCTTTTCTGCCTAAGGTTCACCCGGCTGCCCCATTTCCAGTCTCTTGCCCTTCCTTGCGCGGCTGGCATACTCGTTGCGGTCGCCGTCGCACTCACGCTCGTTCCGGCAGTTATTAACGTGGGGAGCCGTTTCGGTCTATTCGAACCTAAGCGGAGAATGTCCGGGCGAGGATGGCGGCGAATTGGCACATCGATTGTTCGGTGGCCGGCGCCCATCCTCATCGCGACGTTAGCGGTCGCACTTATCGGCCTTTTGACCTTGCCGGGATATAGACCTAGCTACAATGATATGAATTATCTCCCCAAGAATATTTCGTCCGCTCAAGGGTTGGCGGCCGCACAGCGACATGTTTCGCAGTCGCGAATGATGACGCCGGAAATTCTGCTGATCGAAGCCGACCACGACATGCGGAACTCGGCCGACGCGCTGATACTGAATAAAGTGGCTAAAGGAGTTCTTGCGGTTCCCGGCATTTCGCGTGTTCAAGGCCTCACTAGGCCAGAAGGCACCCCGATCGCCCATACGTCGATCCCGTTCATGCTCAGCATCCAAAACGCTGCGCAGCTGCAGATAATGCCATTTCAGCGGGAGCGCATGAACGACATGCTCGTTCAGGCCGACGAGCTGGCACAAATGATCAACATCATGCAGCGCATGTACGGCCTGATGCAACAGCTCGTCGCCACCACTCATCACATGGTCGGCGAAACACATGAAATAAAAAATATCACCGAAGAGCTGCGCGACCATATTGCGGACTTCGAGGATTTCTGGCGGCCAATCCGTTCCTACTTTTATTGGGAAAAACATTGCTACGATATTCCCATCTGCTTTTCGCTCAGATCCATCTTTGATGCCGTTGACGGTGTCGACTTAATTGATGACAACTTGCGAAATCTTGTAGCAGACCTTGATCATCTGGACCTTGTTCTGCCGCAAATCGTCACGCAGTTCCCCGTGATGATCGAGACGATGCAGGGCATGCGAACGATGCTGTTGACCATGCATAGCACGATGGGCGGAATTTTCAGCCAGATGGACCAGGCGGGTGACAATGCTACAGCCATGGGCAAAGCATTCGATGCCTCCAAGAACGACGATTCTTTCTACATTTCTCCAGAAGCTTTCAAGAATGAAGACTTCAAACGAGTCATGAAGATATTCCTGTCACCAGACGGGAAGGCCGCACGTATGCTCATCACATTGAGGACCGACCCCGCGTCGCCCGAGGGAGTCGCACAAGTCGACCCAATAAAGAATGCGGCCGAAGAGGCACTGAAGGGAACCCCCCTGGAAGATGCCAAAGTCTATCTCACGGGCACGGCCGCGATTACAAAAGACATTGTGGACGGCTCCAAGTATGATCTCATGATTGCGGGAGTCGCTGCGGTCTGCCTAATTTTCATCATCATGTTGATCATGACGCGAAGCTTTATCGCTGCCCTTGTTATCGTCGGTACGGTGTTGCTCTCACTGGGCGCCTCCTTTGGGCTGGCGGTTCTGCTCTGGCAGTATTTACTCGGCACCCCAATACACTGGCTCGTGCTCATCATGACGGTCGTAGTTCTACTGGCGGTGGGGTCTGACTACAATTTGCTGTTGGTCGCCCGGATGCAGGAAGAAGTAGGTGCCGGTATAAAGACAGGCATCATTCGCGCGATGGGCGGTACTGGCAGGGTCGTGACGAATGCGGGTCTGGTGTTCGCGTTCACTATGGCGTCCATGATTGTGAGCGATCTGGTCGTCATCGGTCAGATAGGCACGACGATTGGGCTTGGTCTGCTGTTCGACACGCTGATAGTGCGCGCATTCATGACGCCTTCCACTGCTGCGCTCCTGGGAAAGTGGTTCTGGTGGCCCCAAAGAGTGCGCTCCCGTCCGGCGAGCGGATTACTCCGGCCGACGGGGCCCCGGCCACTGGTACGCGCTCTGCTGAGACAGCCGCAATAGGCTACGGAATATCTGGTCGAACGCCGCATGAGCATCCAGCAACCCAGAATTCCCTTCTTAGCGCGGATGATCCGCAAGCTTTCCCTGTTGATCATCCTGGCTTGGGTGGCGTTGACTCTCGTAGTAACGCTTGCGATTCCATCGCTTGAGCAGGTCGGCGAAGAGCATTCGGTGCCGTTGAGCCCCCAAGACGCACCGTCTGTTCAGGCCATGAAGCGTATGGGCAAGGACTTCAAGGAGTCCGACTCGGACAGTTTTGCGATGGTCGTGCTGGAGGGAGACCGGCCGCTGGGAGAAGATGCTCACGCCTACTACGCAAAAATAATTGACGAACTGCGACGCGACCGAAAGCATGTCGAACATATACAGGATTTGTGGGGGGATCGGTTAACGGCGGCCGGCGCGCAAAGTGCGGATGGAAAAGCTGCCTATGCGCAGCTGAATCTGGCCGGGAACCAAGGCACTACCTTGGGCCAGGAATCTGTAAACTCGGTGAGGAACATTATCGCGCACACGCCGCCTCCTCCTGGCGTCAAGGCGTATGTGACCGGCCCTGCGGCTCTCGTCACCGATTTGCAGGGCAGCGGTAATAAATCAATTTTGAAGATCACCGCGATGACCGTGGCGATGATTTTCGTGATGCTGTTTCTGGTCTACCGCTCGATCACGACTGTGATCCTATTGTTGGTGATGGTTGGGATCGAGCTGGGAGCCGCGCGAGGGATCGTGGCGTTTCTCGGCCATAACAATCTGCTGACTCTGTCGACGTTCGCCATCAATCTGTTGGTGTCGCTGGGCCTTGCGGTCGGAACGGATTACGGGATCTTCTTCTTTGGCCGATATCACGAGGCCCGTCAGGCCGGCGTAGACCCGGAAACGGCCTACTACACGACTTACCGTAGCGTTGCGCCCGTCGTGTTGGCTTCCGGTTTGACGATCGCCGGGGCACTCTTGTGCCTGAGCTTTACCCGGATGCCGATCTTCCAGACCATCGGCGTTCCCTGCGCGATCGGCATGGTCGTTGCGGTATTGGTCGCCCTCACCCTGGTTCCGGCAGTTCTGACCGTTGGGAGCCGCTTCGGGCTATTCGAACCCAAGCGCTGGATCGGGTTCGGCCGATGGCGTCGGGTCGGCACGGCGATTGTGCGCTGGCCCGCGCCCATTCTCGTCACGACGGTAGCGATCGCAGTGATCGGTCTGATAACGCTGCCGGGTTACAAGACGAGTTACAACGATCGCCTCTATATGCCCAAAGACATCCCGGCCAATGTGGGGTACGCGGCCGCCGATCGTCACTTCTCCCAGTCTCGGATGATGCCGGAGATTCTGCTGGTCGAATCAAATCACGATATGCGCAATCCGGCAGATTTTCTGGTTCTGCACAAGGTGGCCAAGTCGATTTTCCGAGTTCCGGGCGTTTCTCGGGTGCAAGCCATCACGCGGCCCGAGGGAAATCCGATTGAACACACCTCGATACCATTCTTGCTCAGCATGCAAAGTGCCAGCCAGGTGCAGACTATGCAGTACATGAAAGTAAGAATGGACGACCTGCTTAAGCAGGCCGACATGATGACCACACAAATCGCGACCATGAAACGCTTGTACGCATTAGAACAGCAAGTGGATTCCATTACCCATCACACGGTTCTCGAGACAAAAGAGATGACGGCGGTGACAGCTGAATTAAGAGATCACGTTGCGGATTTCGAAGATATGTGGCGGCCGATTCGAAGCTACTTTTACTGGGAAAAGCACTGCTACGACATCCCGATATGCTGGTCCTTGAGAGCAATATTCGACACGCTTGATGGTATCGACACGCTGACCGATAAACTTGGCGATCTCGTCAAGGATCTGGACAAGTTGGACGCGCTGTTGCCCCAGTTGGAGGCGCAATTCCCGCCAATTATCGCTATGGCGGAGCACGCGCGCACAATGATCCTGAAAGCGCACAGCACCATGGCCGGAACCTTCAGCCAGATGGACGACGCGACGGAGGATGTCATGGCCATGGGCCGGGCGTTCGACGCGTCCAAGAACGACGATTCCTTCTATCTGCCTCCCGAAGCGTTCAAGAACGCGGACTTCCAACGCGCGATGACTTCTTTCCTCTCCCCCGACGGGAAGGCAGCCCGCTTCATCATTTCGCATAAGGGCGATCCCGCTACGCCCGAGGGCATAGCGCGCATCAACCAAATACGAACGGCGGCCGAAGAGGCACTGAAGACAACACCGCTCGAAGACTCCAAGATCTTTATCGCCGGCACCGCGTCAACATTTAAGGACTTCCGGGACGGCGCCAGGTACGACCTGTGGATCGCGGGTGTGGGTGCGCTCTGCCTGATTTTCATCATCATGCTCATCATCACGCGGAGCTTTGTCGCCGCCCTGGTAATCGTGGGCACGGTTGCGGTTTCGCTGGGCGCATCGTTCGGCATCTCGGTGCTGATTTGGCAATATATTTTGGGCATCAAATTGCACTGGATGGTGCTGCCGATGTCTGTCATCGTCCTTTTGGCGGTGGGCTCTGACTACAACCTGCTGCTGGTCTCCCGCATGAAGGAAGAGATAGCCGGCGGTATCAACACCGGCATCATCCGGGCAATGGGCGGCACCGGCAAAGTGGTGACCAATGCGGGCCTGGTGTTCGCGTTCACCATGGCCTCGATGGTGATCAGCGATTTGCGAATCATCGGTCAGGTCGGTAGCACCATCGGCCTGGGCTTGATGTTCGACACCTTGATCGTGCGCTCCTTCATGACGCCGTCAATCGCCGCGCTGCTCGGACGTTGGTTCTGGTGGCCGCAGACCGTTCGTCCGCGTCCGGCCAGCCTGATGCTTCGATCGCTGGCGCCACGTCCGGTGGCACGGGCCTACCTCCTGAGGGAGCAGCCCTACGATGACGAGCCGGAAACCGCCCCGATACCGATAGCACCCCGGTACCGATAGCAGGTCAGCCGGCGACGGCGCCCGGCTCCGGGAACGGCGCCCCGAAATCGCCAACCGACTGGAAACCACGCTTGCGCGCGAGTGCAACACCACGCCGGATCAGCGTGCCCAGAGTCGCCACCCCGCTGTGATCGAGCACCACGAACGGCGATAGCAGTCGGTTGTGCACGAACGAAAAGGCCATCCCGGACGACGGGTCCGCCCAGCCGAACGAACCGCCCAGGCCCACGTGACCGAAGCCGGGCGTCGGACCCGGGACACTGTGGTAGCCGAGGTGGAACGACAACGGCACGAAGACATTCCGGTCCCGTTGCCGATTCCGGCGACCGGTCAGCCCGGCGACGATTCCCCGCGACAGAAATCGGGTGCCGTCGATCTCACCGCCGTTGGCGATCGCGCCGTACATCCGCGCCAGGGCGCGCGCCGTGGCGACGCCGTTGGCTGCCGGCATCTCGGCGTCCAATAGCGGGATCTCGCCTTGCACGGCTGCCATGACGCCCTTGAAGTACATGGAGCGGAATCCACCGGACAGCTCCGACGCGACCCGGTACGCGGCATAGTTCAGGCAGGAAAGGCCGGGGACGCTCTGCGGCGTGATGATCTGGGCGACGCGCGTCGGCGCGCCGGCGGGCGGACGGCCCAGATGCAGCCCATCCGTGCCCAACGGCTCGGCCAGCTCCTCGCGGATCAGCGTCCGCATGCCCTTTCCGGTCACGGCCCGCCCCAGCCCCGACATCAGCCAGCCGAAGGTCAGTGCGTGGTAGGCGGGTTTGCCCAGCAGCCGTCCGGGTGGCGCCGCCGCGAGCCGTTCTTCCATTACGATGTGATCCAGCAAGTCTTCCCTGGTGGCACCGCGCAGGCCGGACAGGCCGGCTTGGTGCTTCATCACCTCGCGAACGGTCATCTCGGACTTGCCCGCGGCCCCGAACGCCGGCCAGTATTCGGCGACTGGGGCTTCGTAGTCGATCAACCCTCGGTCGGCCAGTCGGTGGATGACAGTTGACGCCATGCCCTTGGTTGCCGAGAACACCATCGGTGCAGTATCCGCAGTCCATGGCGTTTTGCCGGCGCGGTCTGACCGGCCGGTCCAGACGTCGACGACCGGTTGCCCGTCGAGATATACCGCCAGTGCCCCGCCACCGAATCGGCGGCCGGGAAATAGGCTGGCGAACCCACGAACGGCGCACGAAAAGCTTGGGTCAGCTGCACCGAATACGCGACGACCTGCGCCGAGGTCGTCGTGGGGAGACTCCGCGCTGAGCCGACCCCCCGATTCTGCCTTCACGTGTTTGAATTTACTTCCTAATCGTCGTAGCTCACGGGCAAACTAAGTTTAAGTTACCTTTCCGTTAAACTGACGCAACCTTCAAAATTTGCTGGGCGGCCATGGCCGGGGTCAGTTCCCCGGCCCTGACCTGACGCTCGACCTCCGCGCGGATCTTGCGGACCTCCGGGTTGGACAGCACTCGGTCCAGCACGGTGTCCCGAACCATCTGCCAGGTCCAGTCGACTTGCTGTGCGCGCCGTCGGGCTTCGAACTCGCCGGCATCGCTGAGCACCTGGCAATGCCGCTGCACGGTGTCCCACAGCTCGGACAGACCGGTCTCCTCCACCGCGCTCATGGTGAGAACCGGTGGTCGCCATAATGTTTCGCGTGGGTAGATCAATCTGATCGCCGACGAGAGCTCCCGTGCAGCTGATCGCGCCTCGGGCAGGTGGTTGCCGTCGGCCTTGTTCACCACCACGATGTCCGCTAGCTCCAGCACACCCTTCTTAATGCCCTGCAGCTGGTCACCGGTGCGCGCCAAGGTCAGCAGGACGAACGTGTCGACCATATTGGCAACGGCCACCTCGGACTGCCCCACACCGACGGTTTCGACCAGAATCACGTCGAACCCCGCCGCCTCCAGCAGCACAATCGTTTCGCGCGTGGCCTTTGCCACGCCCCCCAAGGTGCCCGACGTCGGCGACGGCCGGATGTAGGCGTCCGGATGCGCTGCCAGCCGCCCCATTCGGGTCTTGTCGCCCAGAATCGACCCGCCGGTCCGCGTCGACGACGGGTCCACCGCCAGCACCGCAACCCGATGTCCCTGCTCGATCAGGTGCATGCCGAGCGCATCGATGGCGGTGGACTTGCCGACCCCGGGCACCCCGGTGATACCCACCCGGTGGGCGTTGCCCGAGTCCGGCGTCAACTCGAGGAGCAGCTGTTGCGCCTGCTCACGATGGTCCTCGCGGGTGGATTCCAGCAGCGTGATCGCCCGTGGCAGCGCGGCCCGATCACCGTCGCGAACAGCCTTGGCCAACGCGTCGACGGTGTGGTTGTTCGGGGACGTCATCTAAGGGCACTAGCCGAGGCTGTAGCCCCGCCGCTCGGCGAGCTTGTTCAGCAAGCCGATCGCGGCATCGGCGATCACGGTGCCGGGCGGGTAGATGGCGGTGGCTCCGGCCTGGTACAGCTCGTCGAAGTCACCGGGCGGGATTACGCCGCCGACCACGATCATGATGTCGGGCCGACCCACCTCGGCCAGCGCGTCACGCAGCGCCGGCACCAGCGTCAAATGGCCCGCGGCCAGCGAAGACACCCCCACCACGTGCACGTCGTTGTCGGCGGCCTGGCGCGCCACCTCCTCGGGGGTGGAGAACAGCGACCCGACATCGACGTCGAACCCGATGTCGGCGAACGCCGTCGCGATCACCTTCTGTCCGCGGTCGTGGCCGTCCTGGCCCATCTTGGCCACCAGAATCCTGGGCCGCCGGCCGTCGGCCTCGGCGAATTTCTCGACCAGCTCGATAGCGTTTCCGATGTTGGAGGCCTTTCCGACTTCGTCACGGTAGACCCCGGCGATGGTACGGATCTCCGCTTGGTGACGTCCGTACACCTTTTCCAGCGCGTCGGAAATCTCGCCGACGGTGGCCTTGGCGCGAGCGGCGTTGATGGCCAGGGCCAGCAGGTTGTTGCCCAAGCCGTCTTCACCCGCCCGCCCGTGATCCGCAGCGGCGCGGCTCAATTCGGCCAAGGCGGCCTCGACGGCCCCCGCGTCCCGGCCGGCCCGCAGCTCCTGAAGTTTGGCCAGCTGCTCGGCGCGCACCCGGCTGTTCTCGACCTTGAGCACCTCGATCTCCTGGTCTTCGTCGACCTGGTACTTGTTGACCCCGATCACCGGCTGCTGACCGGAGTCGATGCGGGCCTGGGTCCGCGCGGCCGCCTCCTCGATGCGCAGCTTGGGGATGCCGTCACTGATGGCCTGAGCCATGCCGCCGTGCTCGGCGACCTCGGCGATATGAGCACGCGCGCGCTGGGCGAGCTGATGCGTCAGCCACTCCACGTAGTAGGAACCGCCCCAGGGGTCGATCGGCCGAATGGTGCCCGACTCCTGCTGCAGCACCAGCTGTGTGTTGCGGGCAATTCGGGCGGAAAAGTCGGTGGGCAGCGCCAGCGCCTCGTCGAGGGCATTGGTGTGCAGCGACTGGGTGTGGCCCTGGGTCGCGGCCATCGCCTCGATACAGGTGCGGGCGACGTTGTTGAAGGCGTCCTGGGCGGTCAGCGACCAGCCGGAGGTTTGCGAATGTGTGCGCAGCGACAGAGATTTCGGGCTTTTCGGGTCGAACTGCGCGACCAGTTCACTCCACAGCAGCCGGCCGGCTCGCAGCTTGGCGACCTCCATGAAGAAGTTCATCCCGATGCCCCAGAAGAAGGACAGCCGCGGCGCGAACTTGTCGATGTCCAGGCCCGCGTCCAGGCCGGCCTTGATGTAGTCCACGCCGTCGGCCAGTGTGTACGCCAGCTCCAAATCCGCTGTGGCACCAGCTT
Source organism: Mycobacterium sp. 1164966.3 (assembly GCF_001665395.1). GTDB lineage: Bacteria > Actinomycetota > Actinomycetes > Mycobacteriales > Mycobacteriaceae > Mycobacterium. The sequence goes on along the minus strand of NZ_LZSG01000031.1, from coordinate 6,537 downwards.
CTTGGATGTGGTAACCGGAGATCGAGATGGAGTTGAACTTCGGCATCTTCGCGCTGGTGTAAGCGAAGATGTCGGAGATGATCCGCATCGACGGCTTGGGCGGGTAGATGTAGGTGTTGCGGACCATGAATTCTTTGAGGATGTCGTTCTGGATGGTACCGGCCAGCTTCTCCGGCGGCACGCCCTGCTCCTCGGCGGCCACCACATACAGCGCCAGAATCGGCAGCACGGCACCGTTCATGGTCATCGACACCGACACCGCCGACAGGTCGATGCCGTCGAACAGCTGACGCATGTCCAGGATGGAATCTATTGCCACACCGGCCATTCCGACGTCGCCCTGTACGCGCGGGTGGTCGGAGTCGTAGCCCCGGTGGGTGGCCAGGTCGAAAGCGACGGACAGCCCCTTCTGACCCGCGGCCAGGTTGCGCCGGTAGAAGGCATTGGAATCGGCCGCGGTGGAGAACCCGGCGTATTGACGGATCGTCCACGGCTGGTTCACGTACATCGTCGGGTACGGCCCGCGCACGAACGGCGGCTCGCCGGGAAAACTGTTCAGCGGGTAGCCCTCTTGCTCGGCCGCGCGCCGGTCCTGCCCGATGTACACCGGCTTGACGTCGATGCCTTCGGGCGTCTGCCACAACAGTTGTTCGGGCGTGTACCAGTGCGCGGCCGCGGCTGCGGCGGCGTGCTCTGTGACCGCGGCTTCGGTGGGCGGTGGCACGGCCCGATCGCCATGCAGCGGGATCTCGGCGAAACTACCGACGACGGGAGTGCTGATCGTCATGGCTACGCCCCCAACCCGGTGAGCAGATCCGAAAGAACTTCGACCGCATTGATTTTCGCGCTCAGGAACTCGTCCGGCCGGTGCCCTGACCCATCCAGCACCGACGCCGAGCCCGCCAGGTAGACGCGCTCGATGCCCGCGGTGCGGGCCGCCTGCACGACGCCGTCCGCCTCATCCTGGTAGCGCTTGTCGGTGCCGCAGATCACCGCCACCTTGAATGAGCCTGCCTCCGCGACGGCCTTGCCGACGCCGTCTGCGTCGACGGGCCCAGGGTTGACCGCCTCGATGCCTCCCGACGCCAACAGGTTGGTCGCGAGCGTGGTGCGGATGTTGTGCTCGGCCAGTGGGCCCAACGGCAGCAAAAGCACCTGCGGCCGGACACCTTCGCGCGCCAGATAGCCGTCCGACCTATCGCGCAATGTCTCGAACTCGGCGGCATAGCGCAGCACGTGTCCCGCCCGACCCAAGCAATCACCTTGGGGCAGCGGGGCTTCCGCGAGGTTGGGGAATTCGTTGACGCCGGTGATCGCGATGCGGCGATGCGCGATGTCATCGGCGCGCCGCGCGGCCAGCTCACCGATCTCGGCGGTCAGGAACTCGATGGCATCCACGAAACCACCGTGGGACTCGATGGACTGGAAACGCTCCCATGCCTGTCCGGCAAGCTGTTCGGTGAGGTCTTCGACGAACCACGATCCGCCCGCGGGATCCAGCACCCGCCCGACGTGTGATTCTTCGAGCAGCAGCAGTTGCGTGTTTCGGGCAATCCGGCGGGCAAAGCTGGTCGCCGTGCCCGGCCAGCCACCGGGGATCGCTACGTCGAACGCGTACACCAGAAGGGTGTCGGCGCCGCCGGCACCGGCACCGAAGGCTGCCAGCGTGCAGCGCAGCATGTTCACCCAGGGGTCCCGCTGGGTCATCATCGGCAGCGAGGTCTCCGCATGGACGACGGTTGCGCCGCCGTCCGGGTCGCCCGCGACCTCGGCGACCCGCGCCCAAAGTTGGCGCAGCGCACGCATTTTGGCCAGCGTCATGAATTGGTCGTCGTCAGCGGCGAGCCGGAAGCTGATCTGCCGCAACGCCTGGCCTACCGGCAGCCCAGCCCCGGTGAGCACCCGCAGGTAGGACACCGCGGCACCGACGGCAGCTGCCAGCTCCCAGGCCGCGGTCGCGCCCAGGTTGTGAAAGGCGGTCCCGTCGACGGTGATCGCCCGCACTCCCGGCACCGCGGCCGCCCGCGCGGCCACTGCGACGACGTCGTCGATCGCCGGCGCAGGACGATCGCTCAGCCTGGCCGTCAACGGGTCTGCGGCCAGGTCGACCGACATCGTGCCGCGCTGGTCGGCTTCCACCCGGTCGGCCAGCCCCAGCATCACCTCGGCGGCCGCGACGTAATCGGATCCTGCGTCGAGGATGACCGGCGCCATGCTCAGGTACACACCCTCGAGCAGGTTTTCCAGGTGCCCAGCGGGCACCCCCGACTCCCCTACCCGGATCAGCAGCGCGCTGGCCCCGTCGTTGAGTGCGGCCAGCACCGCCGCATTTACGTCGCCGGGCGCCTGGCCCGGCTGGCCCGGCAATGGGAAGGCCTCGACGACTTTCCAGCCCGACTTGACGTCGCGGGATGCGTCACCGCCCCGCACGAACGGCCACTGACCCGGCAGCGGCGGCTCGGGCAGCTCGTCGAGCGCGGTGTACAGCGGCCGGATGGCGAACCCGTCGTAGGTCGGTGTCTCCAGCCGCTGCTCGGGTCGGTCCCCCAACTCGGCAGGGTCCTTGCGGGTGCTCTTCGACAGCACACCGGCGACTTCGCTGCGCCAGCGCTCGCGAACCTGTTCCAGGTCGGCGCGCTCGGGTACGTCAATGGGCACCGACTGCTCCTGTTTCCGCAGCGAAACGCGGCGTTTTCTTCGGGTTGCGTTTGGTAATGCGACTTACTAATCAGGCTAATTGATGGAGCTACTCGCTAAAAAGCAGCGCTGCCGTGGTGAAACGCCGAGTAAAGCGAAACGGGTTATTCAGATCGGCCCCGTACCCTGTAAAACGTGCCGAGCCCCGCCACCTCGAAAACCGTCGATACCCTGCGCAGTCTTGGCAGCGGGGTAGGCGCCGCCGCGCGCCAGTTGTCGCCGGTGCGGACGGTGGCGACAGTGGTCGTTATCACAGTCCTCGTCGCGGTGGCGCTGTTGGTCAAGCTGCCCACCGCGGTGCAATTGCGCGATTGGGCCCAGTCGGTGGGTCCGTGGTTTCCGCTGGCTTTCTTGGGCGCGCAGATCGCCATCACGGTGGTACCTGTCCCCCGCACCGTGTTCACCCTGGCCGCCGGGCTGTTGTTCGGTCCGCTGTTCGGCGTGCTGATAGCGGTGGTGGGCAGCACCGCGAGTGCGGTGATCGCGTTACTGCTGGTCCGTGCCGCTGGATGGCGGCTCAACCGGCTGATCCGCCACCACGCGGTGGACCGGCTCGACCAACGCCTGCGGGAGCGAGGCTGGCAGGCCATCCTGTCGCTGCGGTTGATCCCAGCCGTGCCGTTTTCGGCGCTCAACTATGCCGCCGGGGCTTCGGCCGTCCGGCTGCTGCCCTATACCTCGGCGACGCTGGCCGGTGTGCTGCCCGGCACCGCCGCGGTGGTGATCCTGGGCGACGCGCTCACCGGTGACGTCAGCCCGCTGCTTATCCTGGTGTCGCTGTGCACCGCCGTCTTAGGGCTGGCCGGTCTGATCTACGAGGTCCGCCACTACCGCCAGCACCACCCCAAGCGGTCACACCACGAAGCTCACGAGACGCGGGAGCCCGCGATCACCCACTGAGCCCACAGCCTCACGCTGGAAGACTGAGCCGGAATTGCGCGCCGCCTTCGTGCGGCAGACATACCAGCTCGCCGCCGTGGGCCCGGGCCAGTCCCCGTGCGATTGCCAAGCCCAGCCCGGCGCCGCCGTGGTCGCGGGTGCGCCCTGAATCCAGGCGCACCAGCCGCTCGAAGATGCGGTCGCGCTCGTCGTCGGGAACCCCCGGTCCCGTGTCGGTAACGGTCACTGTCGCCACATCATCACCGCTGCTCAGGTCGACGGTGATGGACCCACCGGCCGGCGTGTATTTGCGGGCATTGTCGAGCAGGTTGGACAGGATCTGCGCCACCCGCGTCGGATCCGCGTTGACGGTCAGCGCGTCAAGGCCGGTGCGGATGACGCTGACCTGAGGCGCCAACATCGCGGTCCGGTCGGCTTCGGCCCCGACGACAGCGCCCAGCTCCGTATCGCGCAGGTCGAGGGTGAGTCCAGCGTCGATCCGGCTCAGATCGAGCATGTCGCCGACGAGGCGTCCGGCGCGGCGCGCATCCGACAGCAACAAGGTGGCGCGCCGGTATTGGGCTCGCGCCTCGTCGTCTTCGGTTTGGCCGGCGCTGCTGGCGAGCTGTTCGGATGCGGCCTGGATGCCGGCGATCGGGGTGCGCAGTTCGTGTGCGGCGTCGACGAGGAAGCGGCGGGTCGCCGTCTCGGCGCGGTGCGCGACGTCCGCGGCCCGCCGGGCCTGCCGTTCGGAATTCTCCAGCGCGTCGAGCATTTCGTCGAAGGCGCTTGCCGCGCGCCCAAGTTCGGTGTCGGTGCGATCCGGTCGCAGTCGCCGGCCACGATCGCCGGTGGTGATGCCTTTGGCCAGCGCCGTCATGCGGTCCAAGGGCCGCAACGCCACCCGGCTGACCGCCATCATCAGCAGCGCGGCCACCACCAGGGTCGCCAGGCCCGCGCCGATCATCAGTTGGCGCAGCTGACGGGTCACTTGGGTGGTCTGGGTGGTGTCGGCAACCAGGATCAACCTTGCGCCGTCGGGCAACGGGTGCACCAGCACTGTCGCGGTCGCGTCCGGCGGCGGTGGCGGGGGCGGCGGGCCCGGCGGAGGCGGCGGCAGTGGCGGCCCGCCGGGCGGCCCTCCCGGTGGGCCTAGCGGTGGGCCCGGCGGCAAGGGGAGTGCGCCGGGGCCCGCGGTGGTGTCGGGACTGATCCGGCGATCACCGTAGGTCGCGCCGTCGGCGGTCACCAGCAGCGCCCGCACGCTGCCGCCGTTGAGTTCGGTCGCAAGCAGATCCGGCGCGGTGTGCGCGGCCGTCAGTGCATCGGCGCGTGACGTCGCCGCGAGCAGCCGATCGTGCAGGTTACGGCGCGCCTGGACCCCCACGACCACGTCGATGGTCAGGCCCAGCACCGTCAGCAGCACCGTGAGCAACGCCACCACGATCACCGTGACCCGTCGCTGCAGCGACGGTGTCGGCGTCGCCGGATCGGTGCTCATGATCGCTGCGGCTGCAAGCGATAACCGATGCCGCGGACAGTGTGCAAAATCCGGGGTCCGTGTGCCTCAAGTTTGCGTCGCAGACCGCTGACATGCACCTGCACCAGGTTGGGATCGTAGGCGTCATAACCCCACACCGCGTTCAGGATCTGAGCGGCGCTGACGATCCGGCCACGCTGCGCGACCAGGAAGTCCAGCAGCCGCAACTCGGTGCCGGTCAAGTCCAGGCGGTGTCCGTCCCGCGAGGCGACGCCGGCGTCGACGTCGAGTATCAGATCGCCCAGTTGAACCACCCGGGGCAGCCGGCCCCGCCGGCGCAGTACCGCCCCGACTCGCGACACCAGTTCGGCGAGCTCGAAGGGTTTGACCACGTAGTCGTCGGCGCCGCCGTCGAGGCCACGCAGCCGGTCGGGCAACCCGTCTCGCGCGGTGATCAACACGATGCCGATATCGCCCCATTGGCGGATGACGTCGAGCAGCGAGAATCCGTCGCGGCCGGGCAACATTACGTCCAGCACCACCAAGTCGGGCCGCAGACCGTCCAGAACCTCTTCCAGTCCTTCGCCGTCGCAGCGGGTGTCGGTGTGGTACCCGACGTCGGCCAGCGCCTCGCTGACCATTTCGCGGATCGTCTCAAAGTCCTCGACAATTAGGACGCGGGGGGCGCCGACGCTGTATTGATCGGCCCGGCCGGTACGTCCCGGGCGCGAACAATCATTCATGGCCCCATTGTTAACGCGCCGTTCTGAGATCAGGCTTAAGGATGCCCGTCCTCCCGAGTCCTTTCGACACGATCCCGCCGACGTGGGGAGCCACATGACCTCCGATCACACCGAAGACCCGCCACCGCAACCGCCGGCGGCCGCGCCTGCCCGCCGCTATTCCACCGCCGTGGTGATCGGCGCCGCGCTGGGAGGTTTGGCGGTCGGCGCGCTCGCCGTCTTCGCCGTCACCGGCCCCACCTGGAAGGTCCGCGTCGAGTTCCCGCCACCGCCATATCCGGCGCCGATGTCGACGCCGCTGGTCAGTTACGTCCCGTCCTCGCCGCCCGCCGTCACCATCCCGTCGTCGGGGCCGAGTGTGCTACCGCCGCCGGCTTTCCCGCCGCCCGGACAGCACCCCTGAATCTTCAGCTTCGCTTCAACTAGGGCTCCTACCGTCGCGGTTGCCGACAAACCGACGACGTGAGGAGTCGCATGACCGCCGAGCAAACCAGTACCGAGCAACCCAGCATCGATCAGCAGCCAGCCGAGCCGGAACCCGCCGTGGTTGCCGCACCCGCGAAGCCCAAACGCCGCCACTCCACGGGTGTGGTGATCGGTGCCGGCGTGGCAGGCGGCGTCTTGGGAGCATTGTTCACCGCGGCCGCATCCCTGGTGATCTTCGCCTTCAGTTTCGGGCCCACCGCTAGGCCCACCGGGAGGGCCGCCCGGCGGGCCGCCACTGCCGCCGCCTCCGCC
>NZ_LZSG01000030.1 GCF_001665395.1 Mycobacterium sp. 1164966.3 | reverse complement strand
GGTGTCCGAGGGGGTGTCTGAGTTCACGACATAGGTGACAGATGAGTCGAGTCATGGGTGACACCTGGGGTGATGGCTGATGAGTCGCGTCATAGGTGACAGTCGTGGTTCATGTCGAAAGCCCGTGTGGTTGTTCTGGAAGTCGTCAGCGGTCACCTCACCGTCACCGCGGCAGCCGAGATCTATAAGTTTTCTCGCCAACACATTTACCGCCTGCTCGAGCGCTACCACGTCGGCGGGCTAGAGGCCCTCGAGCCCCGCTCGCGGCGCCCCGCCAGCAACCCCCGGGCCATCGCCGATGACGTCATCGCCGCCATCGTGGTGTTGCGTGAGACGTTAATCGCCCAGGGCCTAGACGCCGGCCCCCTTGACGTTGCAGGGGCGCTTGGCCGAGCAAGGCCTGCCGGTGCCGTCAACCTCGACCATCCGGCGCATCCTGCACCACCACGGCCTGATTACCGCCCAGCCCCGCAAACGCCCAAAAAGCTCCTATCACCGCTTCCAGGCCGATCAGCCCAACGAGTGCTGGCAGTCCGACTTCACCCACTGGACTTTGGCCGATGGCACCGAAGTGGAAATACTCAACTGGCTCGATGACCATTCGCGGTTCCTGTTGGCCTGCATCGCCTATCCGCGAGTCACCGGCGCCGACGTGGTGGCCAGCTTCACCGCCACGATCAACACTTACGGTCCACCGGCATCCACACTGACCGACAACGCAGCGGTCTACACCTCACGATTCACCCACGGCCACAACGACTTCGAACTTTTGCTCACCAGCTTGGTAATCATCCAGAAAAACGCCCACCCCGGATACCCGCAAACCCAAGGAAAAATCGAACGCTTCCACCAAACCCTCAAACGCTGGCTGGCCGCACGCCCCCGCCCAGCCACCCTGGCCGACCTACAGACCTTGCTCGACGACTTCCGACACCTCTACAACACCGAACGCCCCCACCGCGCCCTACCACCAGCCACCACACCAGCGCAGGCCTACCTCGCCCGACCCAAAGCCCACCCCGCCGGGCTCAACGCCGGCCACTTCCGCATCCGCCACGACACCGTCGACCAATTCGGCAAACTCACCCTGCGCTACGGCAGCCGACTACACCACCTCGGCATCGGACGCTCCCACGCAGCAACCCCCGTGCTCATCCTGGTGACCACCACCCACGTCACCGTCGTCAGCAAAACCACCCACCAACTGATCGCCAGCCACACCATCGACCCCGACCGCAACTACTGGCGCAACCAACAAAAAAACCCCGGCCGCTGGCCGGGGCAACCTGTAACCCATGACGCGACTCATATGTAACCCATGACGCGACTCATCACAG